>NZ_QZMN01000085.1 GCF_003702705.1 Ornithinimicrobium cerasi
CGCCTAGCACCATACTTACCGACGGCCAACGGCTGACCCCCAAGGCCGCACCCGTCTCACTCTCATGCCGCTGTGAACGCGGAGCGTCCGACCATGCCGCTGTGCGTCGATCGCGCTAACCGCCCATTCACTGGCATCGCACCCAGGCTGAGGCGCGTCAGGTGGAAGAGGGGGTCAGCCCAGATAGCGCATCAATACCCCCGCGAGCCCTGCCAAGATGGCCAACGAACTGTAGAGGATCACCTTCTGGTTGGGATTCAGGTTGCGCATGCCCCATCACCTCCTTTCTGACGGGGCGCTGGGCCCAGTCCTCCCTTGCCTCAGCGCCACTCGCGGGAAGTGCCCGCCAGACTAGCCACATCGCGAAACCCGCCGCACGAAGCGCTGCACGCCCACGCGCGCCGCTGCACTCCATCGAAGGGCAGTAGCTGCGCCCGCGGCCCGTCGCTGAACGCACTCAACTGAGTTCCTAACGGAAGTCAAGCGACTTGGGACGGCTTATTCTGGGCGTGGGCAGGCCGGGGTGTTGGAG
>NZ_QZMN01000086.1 GCF_003702705.1 Ornithinimicrobium cerasi
GCATTGGGTCAGGCGGGCTCAGGCACCCCGCGCACCGGCCGTACGAGGTAGTTCACCCGGACGATCCCTTCCGGTAGGTCGTCCAGCCTGGCCAAGATTTCTGCGGTGGGGTACATGAGGTCGACGGTCAAACGCACGTCCGACCGATCCTCGTTCAGCCCCATTCCGGAAGCGGCCTTTTGGTGGTCGGGTAAGCCGACCAGCGCTGCCTGGGCGTCCTCGACCTCCTGCCAAGTGTGACGGCTCTCGTGCACCGTGACTGGCCAGCCGGGGCGTTCTTGGGCGTAGACCTGAAGGAGCTCATCGAAAGGCTTCGGGTCGCTGCCGCGCTGCCTGATCACCGCACCGCGAACCTGCGGGTCGTTGGCGAGGAAGCGCCAGAGTAGATCTCCAGACTGGAACAGCGGATCCTCGATAGCGGCCATCCGCTCGCTGCGCTTCCGGGCATGCCGGGCCCCAATCCTTGCTCGGTCAGCGAGGGGGGCGCTGGGGCGCGACCCTGCAACGGGTCTCACTTCGTTCA
>NZ_QZMN01000087.1 GCF_003702705.1 Ornithinimicrobium cerasi
TACACGCGGAATTCCATCCCCCTCTGCCGCACTCCAGCGATGCAGTCACAAATGCAGTTCCCAGGTTGAGCCCGGGGATTTCACATCTGTCTTACATCACCGCCTGCGCACGCTTTACGCCCAGTAATTCCGATTAACGCTTGCACCCTACGTATTACCGCGGCTGCTGGCACGTAGTTAGCCGGTGCTTATTCTTACGGTACCGTCATGAACCCCAGGTATTAACCAGAGTCTTTTCGTTCCGTACAAAAGCAGTTTACAACCCGAAGGCCTTCATCCTGCACGCGGCATTGCTGGATCAGGCTTTCGCCCATTGTCCAAAATTCCCCACTGCTGCCTCCCGTAGGAGTCTGGGCCGTGTCTCAGTCCCAGTGTGGCTGGTCGTCCTCTCAGACCAGCTACAGATCGTCGGCTTGGTAAGCTTTTATCCCACCAACTACCTAATCTGCCATCGGCCGCTCCGTCCGCGCGAGGTCTTGCGATCCCCCGCTTTCATCCGTAGATCGTATGCGGTATTAGCA
>NZ_QZMN01000017.1 GCF_003702705.1 Ornithinimicrobium cerasi
CTCACCGCCATCTCCAGGGTCGCCTGGGTGCCGGTCTCGTTCTGCAAGGACCGCGCCACGGCCGACAGATCCTGGACGAACAGATCCGAGCTGTTCATCGCCGCATCGTCTCATCGCAGGCGCCGGGGACGGCGACCGGCTCACGCTCGAGCATCAGGAGCGTGCCCTACGGGGCGGAGACACCGGGATCTGGCGATGCACGGCCTACTGAGGGGTTCCGGGAGACCTGCGGTTCCGGGCCTTGGCGACGACGTCCTTGATCTTGCGCTGGTTCTCGGGCTTACGTGCCTCGTCGATCACTTTCTTGGCCAGGCCGACCTTGACCAGTCCGCTGAAGATTCCCATGCCCACTCCTCGTCGTCGATTGACGCAGTCGCCGACGGCGACGTGCTCAGTGGCCACCGTAGCTCCTCCGCCGTGACCCAGCCCCTCGGTGCGGATCACACCCCTGCACCCGACGCGTCGACAGCTACTGTCGTGCGCATGAGCGAGGCGACGGAGCCCGTACCCTTCGAGGTCTACGACACCGGTGTCTACCTGCACGGCACCAAGGCGGATCTTGCGGTCGGGGAGATGCTGGTCCCCGGCCGCGAGTCGAACTTCGAGCACGGCCGGGTGATGAACTACGTCTACTTCACCGAGACCCTCGACGCCGCTACCTGGGGGGCCGAGCTGTCGCAGGGTGAGGGCCGTGGCCGCATCTACGTCGTCGAGCCGACGGGCGAGTTCGAGGACGACCCCAACGTCACGGACAAGAGGTTCCCCGGCAACCCGACCCGGTCCTTCCGCACCCGGGAACCGCTGCGCGTGGTGGGCGAGCTTGTCAACTGGGTCGGTCACCCACCCGAGAGGTTGCGGGCGATGCGGCACGGGCTCGAGACCTTGAACCGGGAGGGCGGGGCGCAGATCGAGGACTGAGCGAGGCTTGACGTCGGCGATCATGAAGCATGGATGGGAGAGAATCAGAGTCGTGCCTACTCTCTTCCTCACCGTCGGGCTTCCGGGGACCGGAAAGACGACTGCGGCGCGGCGGATCGAGCAGGAGGAGCACGCTCTCCGCCTGACGAAGGATGAGTGGGTGAAAGCCCTGTACGGGACCGAGAACCCACCCGCAGCTCAGGCTGTCATCGAAGGACGGCTGATCGAGGTCGGCCTGCGCGGCCTCGAACTCGGGATCAACGTCGTGATCGACTTCGGCCTCTGGGGCCGGGACGAGCGCGCTGCCCTCCGGCAGGCGGCCGCCGACCGTGGAGCAGTGGTGGTGATGCACTACGTCGAGCTCGACCCGGCCGAGCAGCGCAGGCGGCTCGACCAACGCCAGGCAGAGTCGCCGCACACGAGCTGGCCCATGACCGAGGGCGAGCTGGTCGACTGGGCCGCCGCGATCGAGACACCGACACCCGGAGAGCTCGACGGCAGCGACCCGATCGGTGCGCCACCCGTCGGCCACGGCACCTGGGACGACTGGCGACGCCACCGCTGGCCGCCGACGGTCCCCTGAGGACCAGCGACGTGCAGGGATCCGTCCTGGAGCGCCCGACCGTCTGGACGGCCACGGCGTCTGGCAGGGTGTGAGCACCCGGATGTGGGTTCGACCGACCTGGTGGTGCGCCGGTCGGCGTTGGGCGGCCCTGACGCGGTCGTGGGTGTTGACCACACGTTCGCAGCGGAGATGGCGGCGCCATACTCTCGACCTGAGACGGTCCTGGATGCCTACGCCCGCCAGTTCGTCGAGGCCTGGATGAGCGAGGACCTGGTGACGATGACCCGCCTGTCCGACGCCGAGCTGGCCCACGATCGTTGCAGAGCTATCCGGCCGATCCCGCGCGTGCACCCGTCTGGGCCGGCTTCCAGGCGAGGAGCCGCACGGCGTCGTGGACACCAACGTCATGTCGACCCGATCTACTCAGGGGTCTGTGGCGGCGGCTCCCGGCCCGTCGTCACCGATCCTGCCCCCTGACGAGGGCTCGTCCTCCGGTGGCTCTTCAGCCCTGGGCAGGAAGATGATCCCGCGCTCGAGATCGACCGCGGCACCACGAGGGTCGTCCGCAGCCTCCGAACCGGGGAGCTGGGCCTCGATCCGCTTGCGATCCCGTTCTTCGGCCAGGTGCTTATGGCCAGGGTTGAACAACTCGATGAGGTCGTCCCAGCTCATGGCGCCTCCCTCCTGGTCCTGACCCTAGCGTCCGACGGACGAGAGGGGGCCGGCCTCGGCATGCACGCCGCCGCAACGGGTTCCGTCCCTCAGTGTGTCGCCGGACGCATCGGCTGGGGCGCTTGGACCACCACCACTGCTTCCATACCCAGACCGTTCCGCCCAGGGCGAGAGCAACCAGTACGGCCGCTGAGACATACGTCCATCCCACCGCTGCGATGCCGAGGACCGGGTCAGCGCCCGACGAGGAACAGGACGATGGTGACCGACGGGAGCCGGAACCATCCTTCAGCGGCGACGACGAATCGCTGGTGGCTCATGCCCTGGACCGTACCGAGAGGCAAGGGCCGTTGTGCCAGGGGGGGCAGTGGGAGCACCATGGGAGAGAGGACGGTAGCGGCGGACGGGGTCGTGATGAAAGCGTTGCAGAGCGCTGTGGTGGTCCTGGCCCTGCTGGTGACGGGCTGTACGGCCGCCGGCACTGGCGGGGCGGACGGGGGGACAACGACGTCGGCGCCGGCCCCGCAGCCCTCGGCGTGCGATACCCCGTGGGCGGAGCCTCCCGAGGGGGCGCGCACGCCGAGGCCGGATCGTTGCAGGGCCAGCTCGACCTGACCGTGGACCGTCTGGAGGGTGGGGTGGTGATTGCCCAGGGGCCACCGGGGGCGGTGCGCTACTGCGTCGCAGGTGCCGCCGACACCGCGGGCAGGCCGCTGGTCGTCGGCGACGTGTTGCGCATCTTCAGCATCACGAAGACCTTTGCCGCAGGGCAGCAGCGACGCCTACTCCTACCATGCGGTGGAGACGGCCAGCGGTGCCGCCGGCGCCGTGGTGTCCACCGCGCCAAACCTGGTGACGTTCCTCACCGCCCTGGAGGAGGGCCGCCTCCTGTCAGTGCGCAGCTGGGACCAGATGACCGACTTCACGACCTTCGCGGATCGGGAGCGTGTGGGTCTGGGCGTGTTCGAGTTCACCGTCGGCGAGCAGACACTCGTCGGGCACGGCGGTGACTTTCCCGGGTACCAGGCACTGGCTGCCTTTGAGCCGACATCCGGAGAGGTGCTCGTGGTGCTGACCAACGACGACAACACGCCGCTGGGACACCTGGTCGAGATCGTCGCAGCCACCTCCTGACCCAGAAGCCGTCCGACCACCGGCCCTGGTGACCTTCCTCTCCGCCTCGCCGCCGGTCAGCTCATCGCTGCACAGAGCTGGGCGGAGATGAGTTCCGTCCCAAGGGCGACGGTGTCGGGCTCCGGTTGTTCAAGGCCACGATCGCGGAGCGAGATGTGGTCGGTCACGATGGCGAGATCCACGGCTGCAGCTCGATCATCATGGTGGTGCCGGAGTCCGACGAAGTCGTGGTGGTGCTGTCCAACGACCAGGAAGTGCTGGCCGGTGAGGTGGCCGAGGACATCCTGTCCAG
This sequence comes from Ornithinimicrobium cerasi, assembly GCF_003702705.1. GTDB lineage: Bacteria > Actinomycetota > Actinomycetes > Actinomycetales > Dermatophilaceae > Ornithinicoccus > Ornithinicoccus cerasi. The sequence goes on from NZ_QZMN01000017.1 coordinate 3,582, forward strand.
ACTGTGAGCTCCAGGTGTTGTGGTCTGCCGCTGGCTCCAGCGCGATGGCGTCCCGGCGAAGCGCTCAGATCCCACTACCCACGGTCCCAAGAACCACCGGGAGCCAGTCGCAACTGACCCACCCGAGGCATACGCGTGGCAGGGATCGGGACCTGCTTCAGCACCAGCTCGACCCGGCCGTCCGTCCCGCTCACAGCCGTTCGACGCGGTCGGCCTGTGGTCCTCGATCGCTCTGTCGCACCTGGTACTGGACCCGATCGCCCTGATGCAGCGCGTCGACGCCTCGAAGAACCGACACGTGCACGAACAGGTCCGCGCCGCCCGTGTCTGGGGAGATGAAGCCGAACCCCCGCTCCGCGTCGTAGCGCACGACAACTCCCTCGCCGCCGCGCGCCGGGACGTCGGATGCCTCCCGTCGACCCGACCGAGCCCGGGTCGACGTCGCGGGCGCGCCCCGCTGCGTCAAGCTGCGCACCAGGCGCACGTCGCGAGCCTGCGGGCCCTTCTCGCCCACGGCGACGTCATACGACACCCGGTCCCCCTCCCCCAGCTCAGCAAGCCCGTCCGCCAGCGCCCGCACGTGGACGAAGACATCGGGACCGGCCGACTCGGGGGCGATGAACCCGAACCCCTTGTCCCCGTCGTACCAGGACACGGTGCCGTCCGCCCCGTCAGACGCCACGACCTCCTCCTGGGCGGCCTGGGCTCCCAGGGGGAGCAGATGGTCAGCCTGCGGCCCCTTCTCCCCGTCGACGACGAGGAACGCCACCCGCTGCCCCTCACGGACCACGCCGCCTCCGACGATGGCCGTACTGTGCAGGAAGATCTCGGCACCACCGCCGTCGGGGGTGACGAAGCCGTACCCCTTGGCAGGCTCGTACCAAGAGACGGTGCCGAGCAGGCCCAGCGGTATGCCGGCCGCCTGGTCGGCCGTGACCCGCACGTGGCGAGCCTGAGGGCCCCGGTCGCCCTGACCGATCTCGAACTCGACCACCTGCCCCTCCCGGAGCAGCTTCACCGGGTCGTCGCCGACGACCTCGGACGCATGCACGAACAGGTCCTCTCCCTCCTGCCCGAGGGCGATAAAACCGAACCCTCGGTCGGCATCGAACCAACGCACGGTTCCCTCGGTCACGGCTGACTCCTTCTCGAAGCGACGGTCGGTGTTCCCCCAGTGTCCCCGACGGGACTGCGAGTGATCTGAGCCTGGACGTCTGCGCAACCGCTGGACGCGAGGCCAGGAGCCGGGCCAGCCCTGTCGGGTTGGCCGGCACTTCCGTCAGTCTGTTTCGGTTCTGTCGTCGGTCTGGCCCTGAGACGTCGTCCTAATGGAACTGGAAGGTCGCGGTCCGGGTGACGCCGGCGCCGAGGTCGACGCCAAGAGTCCAGCACTGACCGGCCCAGCTCTTGGAGGTCTTGTAGTTGAACTGGTAGAGACCGCCACCAAGGTTCTGGAGCCCAGATCCGCCAGCAGCCACCTCCCCGATTGGCGCGGTCTGCTCCTCCGCGTCACAGGCGGAGCGGACTGCCACTGTCCTGACGCTGTCCAGGTCGGTGACCGGCTCGTCCTCCAGGCTGACGAAGAACGTGAACGGCACGGCGCGTCCGGCCTTCATCAGGTTGACGTCCTCGTTGGTGACGGGGTCGGCGAAGGGCCAGACAACTGGGCTGGGTGTCGTCAGGACCAGTGTGCCGTAAAGGTCGTCGTCGTCCCCGGTCTCCCCGCCGTCGTCCGAGGCGGCATTGCCGTCGAAGGTCACCGAGGTGCCCACCGCCGCCGCGCCCTCCGCGACGAAGATCGCACCGCCCTTGCCCTGACCGCTCTGGGCACGGAGGTCCAGACCCTTGCTCACCCCACCAGTCCCACCGGTGGCGGAGTTGTCCGCGAGGATGACCGTGTCGAGCGTGAGAGCCCCGGACTGCACGAAGATCGCCCCACCGAGGCCTGCTCCGCCTTCGCCACCACCGTCCGGAGCGATCCCTGTGCTCGGCGGCACATCAGTGCCAGCCCCCCCGAATGCTCCGCCGACGCCTCCGGCAGTGAGCGAGCCGCCTCCCCCGGTTGGGGCGCCGCCGCCCCCGCCGCCGCCGAACCCCCCGGCACCACCCGCGCCGCCGGGGCGGCCGATCCCCAGGGCGCCGCCACCACCACCGCTGGCGAACCCACCTGGCTGGCCCTCGGTTGAGCTTCCGCCGAGCAACGGGCCACCGGCACCCCCCAGCAGCCCTCCGCCGGCCCCGCCCGACCCACCAGTCGAAGTGCCCCCGCCGCCACCGGCGCCACCGATGACGTTGTTGCTCACGAGTTCCACGTCCTTCAGCGTGACTGATCCTGCCGCGAGTAACAGCGCGCCACCTAGCCCGGCGCCACCGCCCCCGCCGCCACCTCCACCGCCGCCGGAGACAGACCCGTCGCTGAGGGTGACACCGGAGAGGTGAAGGGTTCCACCGTCGACCGCGAGGATCCTGACCGCTCTGTTGCCGTTGATCTGAAGCAGGTCACCGCCCGGTCCGCTGATCGTCAGCCCGTCGGCGTCCGTGATCGTCGGCAGCTGGGAGCTCAGGGTGATGGTGCCGTTGAGGTCCAGCTGGATGACGTCCGGCCCGGGCGTCAGGTTGGCCGCGCTGATGGCGTCGCGCAGCGTGCCCGGCCCCGCGTCCGCGAGGCTGGTCACCACCAGCGTCTCCGCACTGGCCGGCGAGGCAAGCCCGAGCAGGGCGGTGACGGTGGCTGCGGAGACGGCCATCGCCGCCATCGGGAGCCCCCGTCGCGCGGGTGGCCGGCACGAGTCCTGGACGATGTTCATGGTGCGCTTCCTCGCACGGGTGAGCGGCGCACGAGCGTGGAGTCTCAGGGGGATGCGCTACTCGTGAAAGTGAGTATGGCGGCCAAGCGCGTGGTGCACATCGGGCAAATGCCCTATACGGGATCGGCTGCCGGGTCGCTGGCGGGCGACGCACCGTCGAGGGGTCCTGCGATTCTGCCGCTGGGGGTCAGCTCCGCAGGCGCTCCAGACCACGCCTCACGACGGAGGACCACTGAGGTCTCGAGTAGGCGCTGCACATCGAGGCGGTCGCGGTCCAGAGGCTGGCGACGGCCTGCATGCTCACGAGGGCCTCCACGATCTGCTGAGATGACCCTACGGCTGCCCGCGGGCCCTCACGACAAACCCCGGACTCCGCGTCGTTCTGCGGAACCAGGGCTGGCGTGCGACAACTCGCACAGCGTGAGACACCAAAGTGGAGGTGGCGGGAAACGCACCGCCACGGCCCTGACCTGCGACGACACCCCTGCCCTGCCGCGTGTGCCAGTTCTGTGACAGTTCCGATGGGCACTCTTGCTCACTTGTGCACGGTCCAGTCCCCCGGGGTCACCGGTGTCGGGTGGGACGCGCGTCCCTAGGCTGCAGGGATGGGCGGAGCCTCAGGTGGGACAGACCTGCTCCGGGCCAGCCATCCTGGGCCCACCGTGGCGGTCACCCTGCTGACCGCACTGCTGGCCGTCGCAGCCGGCACCGGCTGGGAGCGTGGGGTGCTGGTGACGACGGCGGTCCTGGCCGGGCAGCCCACCATCGGCTGGTCCAACGACCTGGTGGACGCCGATCGTGACCGTTCCGCGGGGCGCACGGACAAGCCCGTGGCGATGGGCTCCGTCTCGCGGGCGAGTGTCAACGTTGCCCTCCTGCTCTCCGTCGTCGCCGCGGTGGCGCTGTCAGCCATGACCGGGTGGCCCTCGGCGAGCGTCCACCTGGTGCTGGTCGTCGGGTCCGGGTGGGCCTACAACCTCGGCCTCAAGAGCACCGTCTGGTCGTGGGTGCCGTACGCGATGGCCTTCGGCTCCCTCCCCGCTGTGGTATGGCTCGCGGCGGACCCAGCCTCACTGTCCCTGCCGCCTGCCTGGATGATGCTCGTGGGCGCGGTTCTCGGGGTGGGCGCCCACCTCTTGAACGTCCTGCCCGACCTGGCCGACGACGAGCTCACCGGCGTCCGCGGTCTGCCGCACCGGCTCGGCGAACGCAGGGTACGCCTGCTCGCCCCGCTGCTGCTCCTCGCCGGTGCTGTCGTGGTCGTCCTCGCCCCCCGTGATGACATACCGGTATGGGCATGGGCGGCACTGGCGGTCTCCGCGGTGCTGGCCGCCCTGGCCTGGGCCACCCGCGGCTCCACGCCGTTCATAGCGGCGATGCTGCTGGCTCTGGTCAACGTGGCGGGACTGGTGCTGCGCTGAGGAGCACGGCGCAGCTCGGCGGTGGATGCCGGCGGCCCTCTTCAGCGCTCGACGGGTGTGACGACGTAGGGAGTCACGCTGTCTACGACCCGACTTCCCCAGCGCGCACAAAGTCAGGTCGACGCTACCTCTCTGTCGACGTGGTGCCGCTCCCCCAGAAGCGAGACGACAGCCCTCAGCATGGCTCCCGTCAGGATCGTGAACGCAGTGCGGGAAGAACAGAACGAGGACACAGGTCGCCGTGTGGCTCAGGGCGTGGAAGAGAGCGGCGAGCGCGATCGAGCCGCTTGGGCGGCACACCATGCATTGTCGCTAGGCCTCACGGAGCGCGGCTACTAGTTCTATTGACCTCAGGATCGGTGGCCGGCCAGGCTCGGTCCAGGTGGTCGGGGTGGTCGCTCGTTCGCGGCTGTCCATCCTGGTGGTGTGACTCTTTTTTTGCTTGCGCTGCCCCGGCCACCGACATGGTCGGGAGAGCCTCAAGAAGGGAATGCTCTGCTGGTAGTAGCGGTGCCCTCCTGACCGACCCAACATGTCGAGGTCGTCAGGAAGGAACAGCTCATGGGCGAGCAGGAACCGGGTCCGGTCGTGATCGGAATGGACCCGCACAAGCGCACGGTGACGATCGAGGTGATGACCCCGACCGAGCAGGTCGTCGGCCATGGCCGGTTCACGACGGATGAGGCGGGGTTACCGCGATGCTGGAGTACGCTCGGCGTTGGCCTCAGCGGACGTGGGCGATCGAGGGTTGCGAAGGGATCGGGCGGCACGTCGTGGCCCGGTTGCTGCCGCTGGCCGAGCCAGGTGGTGGACGTGCCGGCGAAGCTGTCCGCGCGGATGCGGATCTTCGCCACCGGGCAGGGCCGCAAGACCGATGACACCGACGCCCACTCCATCGCCCTGGTCGGTGTGCGGATGGCCGGGCTGCGCAGCGTCGTCCACGACGAGCAGCTGGAGGTGCTGCGCCTGCTGGTCGACCGGCGCCGCCGGATCGGTGAGGACCACACCCGGGTGGTGTGCCAGCTGCACGCCCTGCTGCTGGAGATCGTGCCTGGTGGGGCCAAGAAGGACCTGTCCGCGGCGCAGGCACGCAAGATCCTGGCTGGTGTCCGACCGCGTGACGTCGTGGGCAAGACCCGCAAACGCGTCGCGCTGGAGATGGGGGCCGATCTGGAGAAGACCTACCGCCGGAAGAGGCGAACAAGGAGCTCACCGAGCTCGTGGCCGCGACCGGCACCAGCCTGCTCGGACTTCATGGCATCGGTCCCTCAGGCGCTGCCCGGCTGCTGGTCGAGGTTGGTGACATCACCCGGTTCCCGACCAAGGGGCACTTCGCGTCCTGGGCCGGGACCGCGCCGGTGGACGCCTCCTCCGGCGACAACGTGCACCAACGACTCTTCCGCGGCGGGAACCGGCACATCAACCAGGTGCTGCACATCATGGCCACCGTGCAGCTGCGCACCCGGACCACCGAAGGACGGGCCTACTACGACCGGAAGGTCGCCGCCGGCAAGACGCCCAACGCGGCGATGCGCTGCCGGAAACGACGCCTGTCCGTCATCGTCTACCGGACCATGCTCAACCGACATCATCACCGCTGCTGGGACGGGCCAGGGAGGACACCGGGGCGCGTCACTGTCATCCAGCGCGGCCGGCTCACAGCCCCACACCGAGACACTTCGGATCAGTCACTTCCCGGACCCGTCACCCACCAACATAGAACCCCCCTCATGACCCCCGCTTGACACAGAAGGGAGCCATGAGCGTAAGTGGCCCGCTGGGGTCGCTGCGTGGAGGGCTAGGTGCCAGGAACCACGTTGCGCTCAAGGTCCCGAAGTATGACGCGAAGGGCCTTGTCGATACGTGAGCTGCTCTCGAGCGAGACATCTGTACATGCGAATCTGGGACGGCCCCTTGCCTGCCCGTCACCGGCGGTGAGGTTCAAGTGTCGTGTCGCAAAGCGACAGCAAGACTGGAAACAAGTGAATGTGCCGGGGCCAAGTAGGGGTTAGATTGGGCTCGATGCGATCGGCTGTCCCGCATCCCTGGTCCAGCAGGTGCTTCAGGAGGGGCGACGGGAGGGTCATGCGCCGAGAGTCTGTGAACACGCTTGATGCGTCCCAGTTCGAGTGGGTGTGTGCCGGCATAGCTGGAGACATCGCCTTCGACCGTGGGTTGACCCCGACTGGCCCGACCCAGGTCATGGCGCCGACAAGTGACGGTGGTATCGAGGCGAAGGTCCCCACTCGCTCAGGGGAACTGGCTGTTCAGTGCAAGGCCTACTCCGACTTTAGAAAAGAAGGGGCCAGTGTGAGGGACTCCTTCGCGACGTTCCTGGACCGGCCCGAGCAGCAGGCTGTCACCACCTACGTGTGGTGCTCTACCTCCCACCGGACGACCGGCTCCGGGGCGGCTCCCCATCGTCGGACGGGGAACGACACGAAGGCCCTGGAAATACTTGCTGAAATGAAAACAGCTGCCCAGCAGAAGGGTCGCGACATTGAGGTAGTGATCTACTTCGCAGGGGATCTCGATCGCGTTATCCGGGAGCATCGTCCGGAGTATTTCCGGGTCATGACGTCGCTGGCTCCGATTCGCCACAACGATGTCGAGCGCTACTCGCGTGAGCGCGTCTCCGACATCCTGCGTCGCCTGGGCGGAGACGATATCCCACAATTGGAATTCCCGGTCCACGAGACTTCGGCGTTCCTGGATCGGTTAGCCAAATCTTCCAGGCCTCCGTACCTTGTGCAAACTGCGGGTATCCAGGGGCTGCTGGGCGAGGTCGATCGCCGCACGCGAAAGACTTCCTCGGATCCGGTGATTGGCGGGGAGTGGCATGCTAACGCCCCTCGTATCCTGGAGATCGGAGCACGCCTCAGGGGGCGGTCGGAGGTCCCGGCCGGCGAGTTGGCGACGCTCTTGACCGAGTTGCGTGCCGAAGCCGAGGCCGGCTTCGAGGCAGTGACCACGGTCCTGGGCGCGCATCGTGGCCATGCCGTGGACGACTCAGCAATGGGCTTTCAGAACCGTTGGATGAAGGAGCTGATCCTTGGTTACTCGAAGTCGCTTCTGACGCTCATCGAGAGCGTGGATCTGTTGAGTTCCGAGGCCAATGCTGCCCTCACCCGACGGCTTCTTGTGACTGGACGGTGGGGGACCGGCAAGAGTTATCAGCTCGCGCATTACACAGGTCGTGCGTTGGACCTTGGCACTCCGGTGCTACTCCTTCGCGCGCGCGACTTTACCCGTGCGGATGCGGCGATTCTTGCGCAGCCTTGGCGAGAGAGTTTCGACAACGAGAATGCCGAGCCCAAGGTCTTCGCGGCAATGCTCGATGCAATCGGGCATCAGACACGAAAGTCGCCCAACGGCGGTGCGGCGCACCGGCAGCTGGTCCTCATCATCGACGGCTTGAACGAGGCGGCAATCACGGACGTACCCGCGGCGCTCGACCGCCTACAACAAACAATCAGTCCGTTCCCGAACATTCGGTTAGTGGTGTCCACGCGACGGGACCGGGGCCCTGTCGCGGACGACTCGATGCCCGAGCTCATGCACGAAGCGCCGGAGCGTGTGACGATGGCGCGCTCGGTAACGCGCGCCCTGAACGCGGCTCCGGGCACGTCGTGGCACGCTGCGGTGACCAACCCTCTTCTTGCGTCCATCGCCGTCAGGGTGCTCACAGCAAGCCCCGGTACAGCCGACCAATTACTGACCAGGGCAAGCCTCTTTGATGCGTGGAGGGACCTACTGATCGACGAGGCGGCAGCCGGGCTCGGACAACCGTCTGCCACGATCCAACGCGTGATCACGCAGATCACGACGATCACCGAGTCCGGGGGCGCCAGCACCGTGGCCGACATCGCGGCCGCCGCGCACCTATCGTCCGACGTCGTCGACCGCATCGTGCAGCGGCTCGCGGATGAAGGATTCCTCGAAACCAGTTCAACGTCCGACGACCTAGTCCGATTCCGCTGGGAAGCCATCAGCGACATGCAACGGGCCCGCCACGCGATCCGCACCGGTGCGACCAATGCGTTCATCAAGGACGCCCCCGAAGACCGCAAACTCGCACTCCTCGCCCTGATCGCTGAACTTCTGCCCACCGAAATCCCTCCACGAGAGCTTCCTGAGCTTCGACTGCCGTCTGTCACAGGGACGCAGCAGGCTAGGGCCTTCGCGCGGTCACTAAGCACACGAGCCAACGAAACTGTTCGAGCGACGACGCTGAAACTGGCAGCGGCGACACTCCGGGGCGAGGATACAACGGCAAGCCAGCTCGTCATCTGGTCGGTGCTTAGCATGCCACGTCGCACCAAACTCGGCTTCGCATGGCTCAATGAACAGTTGCGGTCCACCACAATCGGTGACCGGTCCCAGTTCTGGCCTTCGGGGTTGGAGCAACTTTGCGAGGGGTCCCAATCCGATCAGCAAGCCATGGAGCAGCTACTCAGCTGGTACGCCACCGACCTTTTTCCGTCGCTGACGGCGGAAGACGCGGGTTCGGCGATCGAGATGCTGGCCTGGATGGGTTGCTCCACCATGGCGACCGAACTACCGGCCTTCGCGATCCGCAGTCTGGTAGAGATCCTCTTGAGCTACCCGGAACAGTTCAAGACGGTCTTAGAGCGGCTTCGAGACGTGGACGATGACCACCCTCGTGACGCCCTCTTCACCGCGGCCTCGGGCCTGATCACGCGATGGCCCGCATCGGGGGCCGCACAGATCATACGAGATGCCTGTCGACATGTGCGGGACCATGGCTCCGGCCCCTTGTCGTTCCGCTCCCTCTCAGCCATGCGCGACGTTGTCAGCCCGGACGTGCCGTTGCATCGATTTTTGCGGGAATCACTTCCTGACCTTGGACCTACCCCCTGGCGCCGCGTGAGGCTCCTCATCCGCGACGAGGACCGCGCGGTCTTCGCCGACGGACGCGACCAGCGTCAGGCCGAACGATTCGAAACATGTATCCTCCGGACCTTCGGCATCGGAGCAAGGCATCGAGGGGTCGTGCTGGACGATAAGCCCCATTCCGGCGACTACAGCCACGGGCGGTCCTTGGTCTTCGGGCGCTGGCTTGCCAAACAGTACGCCGAGCATCCCGCAGGCCGCCGCATATCGGTGGGATGGGTTCCCGTAAAGGCAGGAACCCCGAAGAACCCGGAGGTCAACTTCTTGGACGACCCAGGGAACGCCTGGGACTGGTACGTGGACCAACCCAACCTTTGGCGCTGATGCTTCGAGGCTCAGACACCGTTCAGCCCATCACATGGTGGGCCGTTCAGCACCTCCCGGCCACAGATTCCGGCAGCGCACTGATGGTCACCGATCCAGACGGTGCGGAATGGGTCGTGATCCAGGGTGGGTTCCGGTTCCTCTCACCGCTTCCCGAGCCCACGGCGGAGGGGCCCTTACTGCGGCTAGGGCGCGGACTTTGGATAGGTGGCGGGAATGACGATGGACGGCCCGAACCGGGCAGTACGCGAGAGGAATTCGTCGCCGTTGATGATGCCACCTTGGTCACGCTGCCCGGTAAAGAGATCGGTGGTCAATGTGAGGAAGTCGGGCGACGCAGCCGATTCGCCGACAGCTTCTCTCACAAGATGAGAGATGGAAGGCTGATCGCGCACACGCTCACGGGCGGAATCGAGCCCGTTACAGCCAGCCTGCTGGAATGGCTCGGTGCGCGCTGGACCGGCTGGGGCCTGGACTGCATCGACGCGGAAGCCACGTTGGTCATCACGGATCCCGCGGTTGGAAAGGATGGCCCACACGCGGTGCTCGTGCGCAAGACACACCTTGAGGCAGCTCTGAAGTGCAGCGAGCGGCAGCTCACGGTGCAGATCACGGTCACCGATCTGCACGCTCCAATCCATCGCCGTTCAACACCAAGGACCGTGACCCTTGACGCTAAGACGGCATGGGGGAAGTTGAGTCCCGGGAATGGCACTCGGACGCTGGCTTAGCGGCTGCTATCACGCCAGGTGCCGCGGTTGAGTGGCACCCGTAGATGTCTCAGTCTCTCTGCTGAACGTCTTGCTGTTTGCCCGACCGGTAAGCACCTCATAGGAGCCGCCGCACCGATGGCATCAGCCCAACGGCGGGTCTTCCTTAAGTTGTTGAGCGCCGGGTGGCTCGGTGGCAAGAGTCTCCGCACCCTCGCTGGCGATAGAGGCGTTCGCCAGGTATTGCGCGAGGGGATCCGGCTGTACTTGTGAAAACAGTCCCGTCGTAGAGTCGGGTAGGTGCAGCTTGAACGGCCAGGCGACGTCTGAGTATAGCGCTTTGCATAAGTCGTGTATTGCCGCGGTGTCGTACTGCCAAGGCGAGAACTGGCGGAAGGCGGCAGCGATCGCGGAGTCCGCCTCAAGGTCAAGGGCAAACAATGGGTAGGTGCGCCCTCCCCATACTCCCTTTAGCCCTAGACTTTCGAGCAACATAAGATTCGAAACGTCTCTGCTCTCGCCTCTGGCGCCCTTGTCAAAGTGAAGAAGCGATATTGCATATGCGACTTCAAGAGACAGGGTCATGTACCGCTCTGTGCACTTACTGATCACCCGAAAGCCAGTATCGATACTGGGTCCGAAGTAGTCATAGAGATATCGCTGATGCGCGGGGGGAGCCTCGATGGCCTCCTGATTCAACACTACGACGTCACGGCCCGAGGTTTCAGAGGCAGGATCGCGAGGGATGGTGGACTGACTGTCTGGCCCTGGAAAAGTGGCTATGAAGGCACCGCCTTTCACGCCCAATTGGGTGTCGTCAAGATGGTTGTTCTTGTACGCGCTCATGGTCTCATGCCAGATCGTCACTGCGTCATAGATGTCCGCCTCGCTTCGTACGTCGCAGGTAAATATCAGCTCGTCTCCGACCGGCTTCCACAGTTTGAACTCTATATGCTCAGCCCCCATCGCTTTCTGCTCTAAGTAGAGCTGCTGCGGAAACTCCCGATAGAACTGAAGGAAGACCTTCTGCCACGGCGTCTCAGAACCAGGGTTTGGGCGTTGCTTGAACGCAGTTGAACCCGTCAGGTCGCATGAGAGAAAGAGTTTGCTATGGCACCCGCTTGTCTCCGTTGTCACTGAAGACCAAGTACCTGCGCCCGAACGTTAGCGGCAGCCGGACTTACGCCGAAATGGTTCGCCACTTCCCATTCGTCACTTTCCAGGCGTTGCCAGACGCGCTTGAAATCGTCCGCGGGCATGAGTAGTGCCGACGCAAAAACGTTCGCTTCCGTCTCGGCTCGGTTGCGACTACCTCGGTTGAAGATCTTGGCGCCCGTTGACTGAGAGTACAGGTAGTGCAGGAAATAGTGCCCCAATTCATGCGCCATCGTGAACCTATCGCGGCTGCGAGAAGTGAAGTGCGGCAGAAATATGGTGAATTTTCCGGGCTCGTATACAATCGTTGATTCTGGCCCGTCACCATAATCCCACTGGCCACCTAGTTCACCTATTAGGCGCTCGAGGTCAGCACGGCCGCCGGAATAGATGGCATGGTGCTCGCCGATGCGCTGCGCGTAATCAGCGATGGCGGCATTAGTCAAGTTCGCTGGCTCAGTTGTGACACTCACTTCTTGGCTCCTCCTGCGCAGCCTCGAGGCAGCGCCTGCTGGTCGCTCCCTCACGCCTACAGGATGGCATACGGTGGGGACAGACCCGCCTGGGCTCGCGGCGAGGACTCCTCCCGTAGATGCGAGGCCGACTCCTGCCCCAGCGCTGGGCCGAGGCGAGGCGGGTGGATGTGGGCCGGTTCCACCTAGGCTCGGCGTGATGGCGGCATTTGTCCTTGGCAGTAGGCTCCAAGTTAGCGCTGCGATGGGCGACCCGTACGGCGTATCGCGTCCGAGCCTCCGCCAGCGTCCTGTATTCGGCGTGTCAGCGATGTACCGACCCTCCACGCGCGCGGGTCACAGGCAGATCCCTGATGACCGTGCGCTCATCGCGGGGTCGTGATGTCACGACCGCCGGGCGGCACTCGTTGGTTATCCGACCCGTGGCGGCGTGACGACGGTCACGACATCGCCACCGGGGAGACGGCCAGGAGGTTGGTAGTCCGACTCGTTATGGCCCCGCGGGTCTTACATGCAGCGGGCGGCGTCCGCCCCTCGTGCTGGCGCCACTCCCCCATCGCCAAGATCCGCCGCCTTCTTCAGTCCGCCCCTGGTGTCGTAGGTACGCGCGCGCGCCCTCGCTAGGACTCAATCCACGAGCAGCGCCCGCGCTGGCCCATCCGGGTTCTCTGCCGCGCGAGTTGCCCACCACCCCGGGAGGCACCATCTTGTGACCTCCATGGCCAGAACGTTCGATGGAACCATGCACTTCGGTTACTTCGTCCGCAGCCATCATGACCCCATCGCATGCCTGCGAGTCGCGCCGTTGCAAAACTTCGGCGATAAGGCCTGACAATGCACAGCGTGAGTCGAGGCGGCGGGGAATACACCCTCACAGTCCTGACCTGCGACGATGAGCCTTGCGGCGTATGCCAGTCCGTTGACAGGCCCGATGGGCACTCTGGCTCACTTGTGCACGGTCCACCTCCCGCGGTCACCGGCGGCGGGGTAGCGTCCAGAGGGTAGTCCGCGCCGAACTTGATCGTGACCCCGTCGCCCTCTGCGGCGTCCGACAGGTCCTCGGCCGGGGGTGGCAGCATGAGACCTGAGCGAGCAGTCGCATCCCGCTAAGGGGTTCGCGTAAGGCGAGAAGATCTGGAGGGCTGGCGTCGATGACCTCAGTGGACGTGGTGGATGCGGTGGTCGTCGGCGCGGGACCCAATGGTCTGGTCGCAGCCAACGCGTTGGTGGATGCCGGGTGGGACGTGGTGCTGGTCGAGGCCAACGACCAGGTCGGTGGCGCCGTCCGCAGTGCGCAGGTGACGGCACCGGGGTTCGTCAACGACCTGTTCAGCGCGTTCTACCCGTTGGCCGCAGCCAGCCCGATCATGCGTGATCTGCACCTGGAGCAGCACGGTCTGGTCTGGCGCAAGGCGCCACGGGTGCTGGCGCACGCCCTGGACGACGGGTACGCAGCCCTCCTTCACGACCGCGCCGAGGACACGGCCGCTGAGTTCGACAACGACGCCGCCGGAGACGGTGAGGCGTGGCTGGAGCTGGTGTCCGGTTGGGACCGTGTCCGGGACCCCCTGCTTGATGCACTGTTCACCCCCTTCCCGCCGGTCGTCTCCGCCGCCCGCATGCTTCGCCGCCTCGGCGCTGGCGACACCCTCGACTTTGCCCGTCTTGCGGTGCTGCCGGTGCGGCGCCTCGGTCAGGAACATTTTGCCGGTCAAGGGCCTGGGTTGCTCCTCACCGGCAACGCCATGCACAGCGACGTTCCTCCGGACTCGGCTGGCAGCGGCATGCTCGGGTGGCTGCTCACCATGCTGGGGCAGGACGTGGGGTTCCCGGTGCCGCAGGGTGGTGCGGGGGAACTTGCGAACGCCCTGAGGCGACGGGCTGAGAGCAAGGGAGCCCTGATCCGGACAGGCACCGTGGTGAGCGCGGTGATCGTGGACAACGGGCGGGCGTCGGGCGTGCGGTGCGCGGACGGGACGGTGATCCGATCCCGACGCGGCGTCCTGGCCGACGTGCCGGCGCCATCGCTCTACCGCGACCTGCTGGCCGGCCACATCCTGCCCTCGCGCCTCCATCGCGACCTTGACCGTTTCCAATGGGACAACCCGACGATCAAGGTGAACTGGGCGCTGGACCGGCCGGTCCCGTGGCGCCATGAAGGCACTCGTGGTGCTGGCACCGTGCACCTGGGGGTCGACTCCGACGGCTTCGTCGACTTCGCCGCTGACCTGTCGGTCGGTCGCACGCCGCAACGACCGTTCGTCCTGTTCGGCCAGATGACGACCTCCGACCCGACACGTTCTCCGGCGGGCACGGAGTCGGCGTGGGCCTACACGCACGTCCCGCACGGGATCGACTGGACCGGTGCTCGGCTCGCTGAGCACGTGTCGCGGATCGAGGGATCCGTCGAGCGGGTCGCACCAGGCTTCCAGGACACCCGTTTGTCCCGCCACGTGCAGTCCCCCGCGGACCTGGAGCGCGCGGACGCGAACCTGGTGTCAGGTGCGGTCAACGCCGGCACCTCAAGTCTTCACCAGCAACTCATCTTCCGACCTACCCCAGGACTTGGTCGTCCGGAGACGCCCGTGCCCGGCCTCTACCTCGCAAGCGCGTCCGCGCACCCCGGTGGTGGTGTCCACGGCGCGCCGGGATGGAATGCCGCACGCGCTGCACTCCGGGCTAACGGCCGACTCACGGGCGGGGTGCGGCGTGCGCTCACGCGCACCGCATGGGACCGGCTCCTGCCCCGCGGGTGAGGGGGCGGGCGCATTCCCGATGGGAGTGCGGCGACCTGGGACCAATGTGTCAGGCGCTCGTCTCGCCGCTGCGGAACCGCCCCTCGGCCAGGAGGGCCAGCCGCCTCAGCGCCTCGACGTTGCGCGGGCCGATCCCGAGCTGACGGACCGGCCGGGCGATCATCCTCCCCGGACCCTTGGTGGCGTCCTCCTCGATCCTGATCGTGCAGGCGTCCTCTCCGCGGGGGGTGATCGAGATGACGACCCGAGCCTCGCCGACGGGCCAGCCACGCGCCGTCATCACCAGGCTGGAGGGCTCGGTGGAGGCCTCCACCCTCGTCGTGTCGTTGAGCAGTGCCGGCCACAGGCCGAAGGAGTGATGGATGCATGCGCCCTCCGCGGGCCAGGCCACGTCGACGTCACGTACGCGGGCCGCGCCCACCACCCAGGTCGCATAGGACCACCCGTCGGACAGCACGTCCCAGACCGCCTGTCTGGGCGCCTGCACCTCCCGCGTCACAGTCACGACTCCATCGCTGCTGTCCGTCATGGCCTGGACAGGTGGTGTGCCGACGGTGACGGCCTCCGGCCCGGCCCCGGCGCGCCCGTTACCGCGCGTAAGGGGTCGACCCCACTTCCCATGGACCGCCTCCCCTCCAGGCAGCGGCCCCAGGACGTTGCCGGGTGAGTTCTCCACCTGCCCTCGGCCAAGCCCGCCCACACGCATGAGCGGTGTCACCACGAGGTCGAAGACCGCAGGCGCCAGCCGGAACCCCGCGACCGTGAGGTGGTTGGCCAGTCCGACGGACGCCTCTCGACGCGGCACCCTGAGTGCTCGGACAACGGCGCGGGCCACCTTCTCCGGGGGGTCGACCGGGGGTGGTGGGCGACCGTGACGGTGCAGGTACGTCCCTGCCTGCAGGTAGACGGGGGTGTTCACGCTCCCGGGCGAGACCAGACTCACCCTCACGCCCGCCGTGCTGCGGGCCTCGATCTGCAGGGTCCGCACCAGGCCATGGACTCCCCACTTCGGTGCGACGTAGGAGCTCATGTACGGCGTACTGATCTTGCCCAGCAGCGAACCGACGACGACCAGGCTCCCACCGCCCGTCGCCGCGAACTCCCGCAGGGTGCGCCGGGCGACGTTCGCGGTGCCGGTCAGTGTCGTCTCCACGCACCTGTTGAAAACCTCGGCCGGCACGTCCTCGAACCGTCCATACGCCAGGACCGCAGCAGAGTGCACCACACCATCGAGCGCGCCGAAGACCCGGCGAGCCGCGTCGAACGCAGCATCCAGCGCCTCCTCGTCCCGCACGTCCGTCACGCTGACCAGAGCCCTTGCCCCGCGATCCTCGCACTCCTTCCGCACGGTCTGCAGGACGTCCCCCGACCGTGAGAGAAGAACCACGTTGACACCCTCCTCGGCGAGCTGCAGGGCCGTGGCACGTCCGATGCCGCTGGATGCACCGGTGACGAGCACTGTCCTGACGGTGTGGGTCATGCTCCACAGTCTGGAGGTTCGCCCGGTCGGGTGCCCCTCCATCCAGCACCGTGCACGGCTGCCGCGCTACGACCCGACGGACCAGCCCACGCTGCCCATCATCATCGCTGCTGCTCAGCCGTAGTCCATGGCTCTCAGGTAGCGGCGGGTAATCAGTGACTGCGCGACCCGCCCCAGCGGTCCGGCCAGCCGTGCCGTCGTCGTGGCGGGCCTGGAGCACGCGGTGATCGTGAGGATCAGGCGACCATCACGGCGCTGCTCGAGGAGGAACCGTTCCTCGCCGGCCTCCGGGTGGCCGGGCAGGGTGCCGTAGCTGAAACCTTTGCGGTGCGGCTCGTCGATGACGTCCACCACCCGGCAAGGGATCCGCAAGGACAGGACACCCCAACCCAACCGCAGCAGGACCACTGACCCGACCTGCAACGGGTCGTCTGACAGTTGCACCGTCAGGCCGGCCGCGCTGTGCATCCGGCCGCCCAGCAGTGCCTGGGCGGTCACGGCAAAGTCCCGGCGACCCAAGACGGTCGACCGCTCGAAGCGTCGGAAGCCACGCGGTGGCGCACCAGCCACGACACCGACCGGAGCGTAGGAGAACGGAACCGCCCGCAGGGCAGCCGCCTCCGCCTCATCCAGGCGAGATACCGACACCGGAACATTATGCTGGTCTAACTGACCCCCCACGCCCCCAGCGGCCGCCTGGGTCGACACGGCACCCATATCCGCACCCGCCGAAGAGCGCACACCGCTCCTCGGCCCGGCTTCCGTGACAGGCGCCCGGCCGAGGGTCCCAACGCCGACGCGCGCAGCCGGACGATCCGGCACGCGCGTGGGCCACCGTCCTCGCCTCCGGGACAGGGCGTCGTCCACCGCCCAGCCGGGGGTCAGTTGGTCTGCTCCGCCGCCTGCTCCTCGGTGAACTCGGCCAGCGCGGGGAGCTGCTCCGGGCAGAGCGTGTAGATCGCCACCACGATCTGGGAGGCCGCCAGCTCCTGCTCGTCCGTCCCCTCAACCGTCTGGGCGCGCAGCGCCAACTCGCCGATCGTGGTGCCCTCGTCGAGCTTGGTGCAGACGTCGTTACCGATGAAGAGCAGCTGCTCGTCGGGCTTGCCCTCCGCCGCGGCCATCCGGCGAACGCTCGCCAGGTAGCGCTCCTCCGGGGAGCCGGCGACAGTAGTCACCGCGGCGTCGTCGGCGGGCAGGGGTGCCGCGGACGATTCGGCGACCTGGTCGACTGCAGCCTGGTTCACGGTGGTCGCCTCGACGACGTCTCCCCGACCGCCGGCACATGCGCCCAGCAGGAGGGCGCAGGCGGTCAGTGCCGGAATGATGGAGATCCCCCGAGTCATGGGTCCATGCCTATCAGATGCGCGGGTGCAGGTCGCAAGCCGCATGGGGCGCCTGAATCCACCGGGTGCGCCACGTTGCGCGCTCGTACACCCCCCAGGTGTGGTGCCCTTCTCGGAGCGGGCGCGCGCAGTGCAAAGCCCACCTCCTCGACCCAGGACGAGGTCGTTGCGCAGCGGGAGGACTTCTCCCAACAGAGCGACCCGGACCACACGGCCCTCGTCGGCGACGGACCCCTGGGCGTCGAGCCGGGCAAGGGAGTACCCCAGCGGGCGGAAGGTCTCGACCGAGCCAGTCGACCACCTTCTCGACGGTGAGCCCGCGGCAGGTCTCGGGCCAGACGCGCACGTGCAGCGAGGCGAAGCCCTCGACGTCCTCGGGGCGCGGCTCTGGGGGGAGGTATGCCGCGGCACCCAGGTGGCCGGTGCCGCACCGGACCGGTCACGAGGGTTCCGCCGGCTCCCCGGTGGAGCGCTGCCCCACCACGGACTCGAGGAGGCCGAAGAGCTCGGTGCGTGAGGACGCACCGCTGCGTCTTCGGATGCGCGCTACGTGGTGCTCGACCGTCTTTGGTGACAGGTAAAGGATGTCCCCCACCTGCTTGTACGTGCGTCCGGCAACGAGCAGCTCTGCCACTTGCCGCTCCCTCTCAGTCAGCTGCAGCGCCACGCGCTGTTCGTCATGCGGGCGTCCACCGCGCACCCCGTCACGCGCACGTGCCGCGCCGGCGTCTGCCGGGGCCGCGAGCTGAGGCCGCAGTTCTCGCGCACATTCGAGCAGTCGGGCGCTGTCACGCCGCACGGTGGCAGCAGCCGCCCCGTGGGACGCTAGCCGCGCCGCCTCCCACGGCTGGCCGATCTGCGACAGTGATCGGGCGGCCTGCTCGATCTCGTCCACGCGCACGTTGCGGGCGCGGACCTGGACCCACGCTCGGCCCGCGGAGGACACGACCGCGGCGACCTTCCACTCCTGCGCTGCCCGCACGAGAGCGGCAGCATGAGGTGCCGCGGCGGACGGCTCGTCCCGCTGCAGCGCGATCTGCACGCCGTACCAGTGGAAGGGCGTGGACCACAGCACCGGCTCGCGGAGACCGGCCAGCAGGCGGGCAGCCTGCTGCCACTGTGGCCGAACAAGGTCGAACTCGCGCAGACGAGCCGCGGCCAGCCCGAGCTCGGCGAGAGGCAGCAGCTGCCAGAGGCTGACCGGGTGCCCAAGCGTCGTCTCGCGCGCGGCCGTCCAGGCCCGGCGCAGACGCGCCGGGTCGTCGGCACGCCGGGCGATACCGACCTGGAGCGCACTCACCCACAGCTCCTCCCGGGGGGCCAGGTGTGACAGGTCGTCGAGCGCCTCGGCCGCCTCGACCAGCCGACCGCCTTGCATCAGGGCAAAGGCCTGGAGGACCCGGAGTCTCGTCCGGACCAGCGGTCCGAGGCCACCGTCCCGCAGCGCAGCATCGGCGACCGACTCGACCAGGTGCAGATCACCGGCGTGCAG
The DNA here is from genome assembly GCF_003702705.1 of Ornithinimicrobium cerasi. Classification (GTDB taxonomy): domain Bacteria; phylum Actinomycetota; class Actinomycetes; order Actinomycetales; family Dermatophilaceae; genus Ornithinicoccus; species Ornithinicoccus cerasi. The sequence continues at coordinate 22,460 of NZ_QZMN01000017.1, forward strand.
GCCCCACAACGCGACCATCGCTGCCGGGCTGTCTGCGAGTGCAGGCGGGGCCCCTGTGCTCCGGGCGGCAGCGACAGCGAGCATGAACTCCGGAAGGGCCGCCTCTGGGTCGTGGTGCAAGCTGGTGCGCACACCCCGCGCCAGGAGCATCGTCGCGGACGCCGTGGGGTCGGCAACCTCGGCGGCTCGCTCCACCGAAGCATCCCCAGCGCGGAGGTCGCCTGCGGCATACCGGCTCAGCGCGACGCCGGGATGGTCCGCCGCCGCCGGCTCGCGATGCTGGACCCACCTGATCAGGCCGGCCGCCCGGTGCGGCAGGTCCACGGCCTGGATGACCTCGAGGCCGAGCGCGAGGATGCCCTCCGGGGCCAGCGGACCGCCCGCGGCGAGCAGGAGGTCGAGCTCCCGCGCGGCCCTGGTCGGGTCACCGTCGCACAGCGCCAGACGGCACAGCTCGAGGCGCACTGCATCGTCCTGACCGCCAGCACCGAGCACGGCGCGCAACAACCGGGCAGCCTCCCGAAGCTCCTCGCGACCGCCCTCCGCAAGGCCGGGCGCCCGCAACCCGTCGTTGATAGGTCCGTCCGCCAGCGTGATCGCAGTGAGTGCCTTCACCTGGTCGACGAACGCATCGACCACCCTCGGGTCGCGTACCCCCTGGCGGACCAGGTCCCTGGCCCACGCCCCCAGTTCCTGGTCCGAACGGATCAGGTCCTCGACCAGCTGCTCGCGCCAGCGCTGCACCCGGTGGGCAGGCGCGTGGTTCAGCAAACAGTCGCGCAGGAGCGGGGGCAACGTCCCGTCAGAGCCCAGGAATCCGGCCGCCTCCACCGAGCGGATCAGTCGGTCCTGGGCTGGTGCGTCGTCGGCAGCCGCACCCGGGAGAGCTGGCCGGCCGCCAGCGGGGTAGCCCACGGCGAGCGCGAGAGCGGCATCGGCCACCGAGGAGCTGCAGCCGTCGAGCAGCCCGAGCACCGACACCCCGATGCCGCCTGATGAGGGCCCGTCGGCGTCGGCCCTTTCCTCTGGCGAGCCGTCCTCGGGGCGTGATCCGACGTATTGCAGCAACCACGGCAGCCCCCCGGTCAGCGTCGTTACCTCCGCAGCATCTCGCGTGCGCAGACCTCTTGCCTCGAGAGCTTGGCTCACCTGGTGCACGCTCCAGGGACGGAGTACGAACGTGTACCCGCCGTGAGTGCGGACGACATCCTGCACCGGGTCCCACTCGGGCCCCGTCCGGGCGACGAGCAGCACCTGAGCGCCGGTGGCAGATGCAGCGCCGACCGCCCGCTCGACGAACTCCACATGGTGGTGGTGGCGTACGTCGACCGCCAGGACGTCACCCGGCGACAGCTCCGGCCACCGTGCCTCGTCCCCAGTGTCAGCGACGTGCGCGGGCAGGACATGCACCCGGTGGCCCCGTGCGCGGAGCTGTGCGACGCAACATCCGAGCGCCGTGCTGAGACCGGAGCCCCGGGCACCGCTGAGCACGGCGTGGCCGTGTCGGCGGTCGAGGTGCTCCACGAGGCGCGCCACCACCTCCAGGGGCACCACGTCGCTGGTTGCGGTGTCCCGCAACCGGGCGTATGACGTCCTCACGACGACCTCGTCACGGGACCGTTCCCGGGTCCGTCCCCCCACCGCCGTCTTGGGGGTCGGTCGGCGTAGGTTCACCAGGCTCTTGGTCCCCGCCGGTGCTGCCGGCCCCGGGGTCCGGAGGAGCCGGGTCGCCCGGGTCGGGACCGGACGGCCCCGGGTCCTGGTTGTCGGGGTTCGTCGGTGCCGGGTCGGGGGTGGTGGGGTCGGGCACCGGGTCGGGCGTGGTGGGGTCGGGCACCGGTTCGGGGGTGGTGGGGTCGGGTACCGGCTCGACGACGGGGTTAGTCGGCGCAGGGTCGCCGGGGGCCGGGGTCGAAGGCCCGGGCTGCGGCGGGGTCACCGACGGGGCGGTCGACGGCGGGGTGGAGGGCGGGCGCCCTGAGGACGTCGGCTGGGTGGAAGACGTGTCGGGCGTTGAGGGATCCCCCGCAGCCGTGGCACCGGACGCCTTCTGCGTGCCGTCGGCCGACCGAGCACGGGCGGGCGACGGATCGGCGATCTGGCCACCCGCCACCCCCGAGTCGACCGACACCCCAGCCAGGGTGTCCGGAGCCACACCGGGGTGCGCAACCGGGGCACCGGGCAGCACACGTACAGGCGCAGGCATCGGGCCTGATTCGGACTGCACGCTATCGGCTGCAGGACGTGTCCCCGCGCCGGGTGCCCAAGGCACCAGTAGGGCCTGACCGGCGCCGGCGCCCCCCAGCGTGACGGTCTCGGTCGTCGTCTGCGTGACGATGCGGGACGGCCCGGCATTGGCGTCCATGTCGGGGAGGAGTGCCATGGCAGCTCCGGAGACGCCGGTGAGCGCAACCACAAGGGCCGCGCCGACCAGAGCCGGATGAGCTCGACGGTGCGGGCCAGAACCGACCAAGTGCTCGCCCCCGCCGCCGGCCGACATCCACGCCGGCGACCCGGCGTGCTCGTGCTCGTCAATCACGACATCGGCGGGGTTCGCCGCCGGGCTGGCACCATGCCCGGTCCGGCGGCTACCGACGGCGGCCGCCGCCAGGGTGGAGACTCCGACGGCCGTGCTGCCAGCGGCCGCGACCGCGTGGTGGGGCTGGCGGTCAACGGACTCGGCCTCGCGCACCCACGCGTCCGTGACCACGTCGAGGGCGCCGAGCAGTGCGTAGCATTCCGGGTCCTCCGGCCGGTCGACGGGGCTGGACCAGCGTGCAGAGGCAAGCTGCACGAGCCGCGGGGTGCGGGAGCACCCACCGATGAGGAGGACGCGTCCGACCGAGCCCCCACCGGACTCCACCGCCCGCTGGCCCGCATCGAGAATGCGACGGAGGTCGTCGTCCAGCAACGCCTCCAGCTCGGACCGGACGAGACGGATGTCACCGCCCGCACCAACCAGGTGCACCGGCACCGTCGTCTCGGTCTCGCTCGACAGCGCGTGACGGGCGCGGCTGCACTCTGCGCGGATACGGGCCAGCTCCACCCGCGCCTCGTCGGAGCCGCTCGCGGCACGCAGGGCCGGGGGCACCTGCGTGAGCACGTGCCGGAGCACGCGATCGTCCAGGAGGTCCCCACCGAACCCGGCAGCGATGGCCGGGCGTCGGCCGGCACGACTGCCGCCCGCACCGTTCCGCCCCGGCGAACCCTCTCCGCTCACGGCGCCCGGAGGCGTCGCGACACCGAGCAGCTGGGCACGGACGGCGCGGACGCCGACGTCGATCACCAGGACCGGTGCAGCTCCCGGCGCGCCCAGCCTGCGCTGCAGTCCCTCGCCGTGCCGCACGAGATCCACAGCGACCTCATCATGCTCCGGGCGCAGGGCCTCCTGGATCGAGGCGCGCACGCGCCGTGCCCTGGCTGCTGGCCATTCGTCGGGCGTCAGCACACCCAGCCGGTCGAGGCGGCCGCCGAGCTCCTCGACGACCTCCGACAGCGGTGCGAGCAGCACGCTGCGCAGCAGCTGGGGCAAGGTCAACCTGCCCCCCGCCGTGTGGAAAGGCACCTCGTCACCGAGCCGGTCGACCCACCCCACGACCCTGTGCTCAGGAGCCTCAAGGGCAGCCACCTCAGCCTGGGCTCCACCCCGCAGGTTCTCGTGCCCGGGCCCGACCCAGACACCGCTGGACGCGACGCGCCGGACCTCTGCCCCGGTGTCAGCATCCCTTCCGCACACCTTGACGCGCGCGTTCCCGATGTCAATGACGACGATCCCCATGTGATACCCCAAGCCGATCAGCTAGACATGCCTGTCCAAGAACCGTAGCAGTGCTCATCAGCTCGCTCAGGGTGAACGACCGACTTGCCCTGCGATCCCCGCCCCCCCCCTATGGGCGGCCTGGCCAATCCCCCACTCCCCCCGGACAACGTAGGGGAGTTCTCCCCGTCGTGGGGGACCGGCCGAGTGTCTAACGTCGTCGTCAGGCGTTCCCGCCTCTCACACTACCGTCAGACGGAAGGCACTTCGATGCTCGCTACCTCGCTGCTCGACTTCATCCTCAACCTGTTGCGTGACCCGGAGGCCAGGGCCGCCTTCGAGGCGGACCCGGAGGCGGCGCTCACCGATGCCGGCCTCGAGGACATCAGCGCCGAGGACCTCGACGCCATCCTGCCGCTCCTCCTTGACTTCTCCTCGGTGAGCTTCACCGGCGGTGACTTCGCCCGTGAGTACAACACCGGTGGCAACTGGGCTTCCTACGGCGACAACAACACCTCTGTCGGCGGGGCCACCCTCGACGACGCTGACACCGCCTACGCGGAGTCTGGCGCCGGGGCGCACGGCGGGTATGCCGGCGGTGGCCACGGCGGCGGCGGCCACGGCGGCGGCCACGGCGACTGCGACGACGACAGGGGCGGCCACGGCGGCGGCGGCCACGGCGGCGGCGGTCACGGCGGCGGCCACGGCGGCGGCCACGGCGGCGGCGGCCACTACGCTCCTGCTGCACCGGCGGCAGCTGCAGAGGCCACCTCGAAGGCCAAGGTCGAGGTGCACGACGAGTCGTCCAACGTGGTCGAGCAGATCACCAAGATCGTCAACAACTACTCGTACACGACCAACATCGACGACCGCGACACCATCGTGGACCAGTCTGTGAACCAGAACATCTGGGCCGGCGGCGACGTGACGCAGATGTTCGACAACGAGTCCGTGGTGGCCTCCGGCGACGGCGCCCACGCCGCCGGCGACGACCTTGAGGTCGACAACTCGGTCGACAACTCGGTGGACAACTCCGACAACTCGGACAACTCGACCACGATCGTGGACTCCTACAACGAGGACAACGACACCGACGTCGAGATCGACGTCGAGATCGAGGACGCGTTCAACGACAACTCGGACAACTCCTGGACGGACAACTCCGTCAACGACTCGTTCAACGACAACTCCACCAACGACAACTCCACCAACACGGACGTGGACGTCGAGATCGAGGACTCGTTCAACACCGACAACTCCACCAACCTGGACGTCGAGGTCGAGGACTCGTTCAACGACAACTCGGACAACTCCGTCAACACGGACGTGGACGTCGAGATCGAGGACTCCTTCAACACGGACAACTCGGTCGAGGTCGAGGACTCTTTCAACACCGACAACTCGATCGACGTCGAGGTCGAGGACTCCTTCAACACCGACAACTCGATCGACGTCGAGGTCGAGGACTCCTTCAACACCGACAACTCGGTCGAGGACTCGTTCAACACGGACGTGGAGGTGGACGTCGAGGTCGAGGACTCCTTCAACACCGACGCGTCGGTGGACAACTCCATCGACCTCGAGGTCGAGGAGTCGTTCAACGACAACGAGCTCACCGTAGAGCTCCCGCTCCTCGGCTGATCCGCCCGGCGGAGCCCGTTCCGCAAACACGGCACGGAACGGCCCCGGCGTCCTCAGGACGTCGGGGCCGTTCCGTGTCGGGCCCGTGTGGAACACTCGGGGACAACAGTCGTCGCGGGGAAGGTGCTTCATGGACGACCCGGTCGAGGTCATCGAGCGGTGTGCGGAGCTGTGCCGCCGACGCGAGCGGACCGACCTCGTGATGCGCCTGGAGGCGGCCACGGGGCGCTGGCAGTCCTCCGACGTCCGGGTGCTGGTGGTCGGTGAGTTCAAGCAGGGCAAGAGCCAGCTCGTCAACGCGCTGGTCGGTGCTCCGGTGTGCCCGGTGCACGACGACATCGCCACGAGCGTCCCACTTACGGTCAGCTACGCCGAGCAGCCGACGGCTGCCGTGCTGTGGGCCGCACCGGGCGCGATCACCGAGGAGGAGCCTCGCCGCGAGGTGGTGGACGTCGCGATGCTGGCGGCCCGCATCTCGCTCCCTGGGCAGGACCGGGTCATCGAGGACAAGGACGGGTCCCGCCTGGTCGCCGCCGAGGCCGGCCTGCCGCGCCAGCTGCTCCGCGACGGGTTGACCCTCGTCGACACCCCCGGGCTGGGCGGGCCCGGCTCAGCGCACAGCGCGGCCACCCGGGCGGTGCTGCCCTCGGCGCACGCCGTGCTCGTCGTCACCGACGCATCCCAGGAGCTGACCGGGCCCGAGGTGGAGGTCATCAGGCAGGCGCTGGCCGCCTGCCCGCATGTCGCGCTGGTGCTGACCAAGACCGACCTGCACGGGCAGTGGCGTCGCGTCCAGCAGCTCAACGCCGCCCGGCTGCGCGACGCCGGGCTGAAGCTCTCGCAGCTGGCGGTCTCCTCCCAGCTGCGACTACTGGCCGCCCGCAGCAAGGACGCGGACCTCAACGCCGAGTCGGGTTTTCCCGAGCTGGTCGGCTTTCTGCGGCGCTCCGTCGTGACCCGCCGCGAGGAGCTCGCGCGCCGCTCGGTGCGCCACGACCTCAACGCGGTTCTTGCCGCGCTGTCCTCGAGCCTCGACTCCGAGCACCGGGTCCTGTCCTCCCCCGAGCACCTGCCTGCCGTCGTCGCTGAGCTAGCGCTGGCACGGACCCGTGCAGAGGAGCTGAAGAAGCGCAGCGCCAAGTGGCAGCAGACGCTCAACGACGGGGTGGCCGATCTCAACGCCGACCTGGACCACGACCTGCGCGAGCGCATCCGAGTCGTGCAGGCGGAGGCCGAGCGGATCATCGACGAGGGCGACCCCGGGCACGCCTGGTCGGAGTTCGTCGCCTGGCTGGAGGAGTCCACCGCGTCCGCCCTGGCCGACACCTTCACCTGGGCCGAGCAGAACGCCGAGTGGCTCCTGACACGGGTGGCCGAGCACTTCGAGGAGGCGAGCGCCGAGACGCTCCCCCAGCTCCGGCTAGCCGACACGACCAGCCTGGGTGATCGGATACGCCCCATGGGGGACCTCGACCTCAACGAGACCACCCTTGGCGGCAAGGTCATCATCGGCATGAAGGGGTCCTACGGCGGCGTGCTCATGTTCGGCATCCTCACGTCGCTGGCCGGGCTGGCGCTCATCAACCCCATCTCGATCGGCGCCGGGATCCTGCTCGGCGCACGGGCATTCCGCGAAGACAAGGAGAACCGCCTCGCCCGCAGGCAGGCCGAGGCCCGCACCCTCGTGCGCAAGCAGCTGGACGAGGTGGTGTTCCAGAGCTCCAAGGTGCTGCGGGACAGGCTCCGGCACACGCAACGCCAGGTCCGCGACCACTACGCCGCGACCGCCGAGGACCTGTTACGGAGCATCGGTGAGTCGGTCGCCAGCGCGCAGGGTGCGGCCAAGGCGGACGAGAAGCAGCGCATCACGCGCCTGGCCGCCATCGCCACCGACCGCACCACCGTGATCCGGCTCCGCCGCGAGGTGGACACACTCGGTGCTCCCACCGCCGCAGCACAGGCTGCTTCGTGACCACCACCTCCGCACCGCCCCTCCCCCCGCAGGACGGAACGGTGTCCGTGAGGGTCGACGAGACCACCGCCGGCACCCGCGGGACGACCGCCGAGGACCTGCTGCGGGAGGCCGCCCACCTGTATGCGGATGACCCAGCAGCTAGCGAGGCGGTGGAGCGGTTGCGCCGTCGGCTGCAGGAGCCCCTGCGCGTCGCGCTGGCCGGCCGCATCAAGGCCGGCAAGTCCACGCTTCTTAACGCCATCGTTGGTGAGGAGCTGGCGCCCACGGACACCGGTGAGTGCACCAGGATCGTGACCTGGTACCGCCACGGGGAGGTGCCCGACGTGACGGTCCGCCTCCGGGACGGCACTGCCGCGCGCCAGCCGGTGCGCCGGGTTCGTGGCAGGCTCCAGCTCGACACCGGCGGCCACGACCTGCGGGAGGTCGCCCGGATCGAGGTGACCTGGCCCAGCCCGGCGCTGACCCGCATGACCGTCATCGACACCCCGGGTCTCGCGTCGTTGTCCACCGAGGTAAGTGAACGCACCACCGAGGCGCTGACGCCGGAGCTGGGAGCGCCCGAGGTCGACGCGGTCGTGTACCTCATGCGTCACCTGCACACCAGCGACGCCGAGCTCCTCGAGGCGTTCCGGGAGGCGACCGTCGGCGACGCCAGTGCGGTGGGCACGCTCGCCGTGCTCTCCCGCGCCGACGAGATCGGCGGTGGTCGCATCGACGCGATGGTCTCCGCCTCCGACGTCGCCCGGCGCTACGCGCACGACCCGAGGGTGCGGGCGATGGCCCTGGACGTGCTGCCGGTCGCCGGCCTGCTGGCAGAGGGCGCGCACGCCCTCCGGCAGGTCGACTTCGACGCGCTGCGCGAGATCGCGATGCTGCCGCCGGCCAGGCGGGAGAGCCTGCTGGCCTCCGCAGACCGGTTCGGCACCCAGTCCGTGGACGAGCTGGAGGTGGCCTCTCCCGCGCTGCGCGCCGAGCTGCTCGCGCGCCTCGGCTTCTACGGGGTGCGGCTGGCCTCGGCCCTGCTCCGGGGTCCGGGGCTCGACGCGACAGCGCTGGCCAAGGAGCTCAGCCGCCGCAGCGGCCTCGGGCCGTTGACGTCCGCCCTGACGACCCAGCTGGGTCAGCGGGCCGGAGCGCTCAAGACGCGGTCGGCCCTCGCCGGGCTCGAGCAGGTCCTTGCCGAGCACCCCCGGGACGAGGCAGCAGACCTGGCCGAGCGCGCCGACGCTCTGCGCGCAGGTGACCATGCGATCACCGAGCTCGAGTGGGCCGCCCGGCTCCGTCGTGGTGCGGCGGGCGCGCTGGAGGACGTGCTGCGGACGGAGGCGGAGCGCCTCCTCGGGATGCACGGCTCGGCTCCCTCCGAGCGACTCGGCCTGGCCCCCTCGGCGTCTCGCGAGAAGCAGCTCGACGCGGCTATGGCAGCCTCGGAACGGTGGCGGTGGGTCGCGGCCGACCCGCTCAGCGACCGCGAGTCGGTGGGGTTGGCTCTGTCTGCAGTCCGGTCGCTGGATGCGTTGCTCCTCCAGCTCGGTGGGTCCTGACCCAGCGCAACGTCCCGGGGAATAGGCCCAGCAGGGTCGCGGCGGTGCCGGTGGCCCCGGCAATACCGAGCAGGACACGTGCCGCCAGTGCCAACCCGTCACCGCTGGTGAGCGCCATCGCGGTCACCCCCAGCACCACGAGCAGGACGAGGAGCAGCAGCAGGCCAAGCATCCTCGGGGCGAGGGACGGCCGGCGCATCCTGGCACCGACGACCAGGGCCAGCACCGCCAGGAGCCCCCACGTGAGCACCCCGCCGAAGAGCACGATGTTCGTCGCCAGGTTGACGTCGTCCGGGGGCAGGCCGTCGGCCCGTTCGACGACGAGCGCATGCAGCCGGGCCTTGCGAGCGGGGAGGTCGAAGAACGACAGCCCCACAGCCAGACCGAGCGCCACGGCCGTCAGCCGCCAGGTCCTGGCGGACGCTCTCAGGGCCCACGGCGGGTCCGGTGGCCTCAGCCGTGGTGGCGTGCGGCCGGGCTCGACCGGCGGCCGGGCCGGACGGGCCACGGTCACCGGTCCGGCGGCATCCTCGTACTCGCTGCGGGGAGTCGCCGGGTCGTCGCCCCCAGCCTCGCCGACCGACCTCGCCAGGTCCTCGACGTCGCCGTCATACTCAGCTCGCTCGGGCGGGGCAGCGCTTGCCCGGGCATCGTGCTCGGGTCCGCGGGGTGCGGGTGTCGTCATGTGTCCCCCTCTGGTCGGACCACGGCAGCGTAGCGCCGATCCGGCACGCCTCTGGCAGGATGACGGGTGGGCCTCACCATCCGCACCCCCCCGCACCGCGACCTGGTCAACAGGTGCCCCGCGAGGGCTGCGACGACGGGCCGGATCGTTCGTCGTCGCGATGACGGTCGGTTGTCGCAAATTGAGAAGGCACCCAATCCCGTACCCGAGCGCTCTGCGTCCTGGGCACTTCGGCCCCGCCAACTCAAGGCGCACGATCGTTACGTCGCTGTCACGTCCGATGTCCGGACGTGGTGAAGGCGTCCCTGGGCGCCACAACGGCGCCCAGCGGTCGTTGGCCGCGCGGAATCTGGTGTGTCCTAGCCAGTCGCACGGCCGCCGCACTGCCAAGATGCGCACCACTGGCCGCGCGCACCAGCGCACGGCCAAGGTCGTCACCGCGACAATTGGGACTGCTGCACACGGCGGGCCAAGGCACGCGACTCTACGTCATGCCGGGGCAGCACGCGCACGCCGACGGCATCATCTCCCACACGTTCTGGTGAAAGGGCTTGAGTACGACAACGTGATTATTGCCCACGCAAGTAACCACGCTGAGGTCAACGACCTTTATGTCGCGCTCACCGGCGCACGCACGTCCATCATCATTTTCCCACGCCAGCTCGCTGACCCTGTCGCATCGCCCAGGGGCCGAAAGCCCGCAACTATCCCAAAACTGAAGACCAAAAGCTCTCGCGGACTTTCGCGCGTCAGTCCGCCGCGTCCTGGCTACGGTCTGGGTGCACCCGCGCCGACTCGTCAGCCCAGCGGGCGACCGTGGAGAGAATCGCCGGGTACTCCAGGGCCTCCCACTCGGACCACCGCGGGTCCACCGCATGAGCCACGACGTTCCTGATGCCGGCGAGGGCTCCGATAGCCAGGTGGCGCAGCCCATCCTGTCTGGATCGCCAGGTGTCTGCCCCCCGGTTGCCTGGAAGCCACAACCGCGACCTGCTCAGGTGAGGTTTCGACGAAAGACATCCGCTGCGAGTTCACGGTCCGCGAGCTTCGAACCGGACTTCTGTTGAATGTGGGCGATGAGCGACTTCGCTCCGTACTCGACGGCCGCGGCAGGCTGTCTGGCCTCCCAGAACTAGCTCGCTGCGCGCCAAAGTCCATGGGTGCAGCCTGTCAGCATCAGCACCGGTGCCTCGGGCCGGTCCGTCTCGAGTCGAACCTCCCATTCCTCTCGGTCACGAAGGATGCCCAGTCCCTGACGCACGAGTCGCGCAGTCGGACATGAGGAGTACTCCGGCGGAAGGAGCGGCTCTTTCGGCGGGGCCCCAAGGGCCTCGAGGATCCGGGTCACAGTGGGCAGCAGCTCAATGGCCTCTTCGTTAAAACGCGCTGGCCCGTTCATTCCAGTACTCGCCTGCTGGGACGGCATCGTTGCACGCACTGGCGAGCTCTAGATACTTCACCAGCCTGTCGCGAGAGACCACTCGATGTCCACGTCGGAAAGGTATCCCAAGCAGCTCGAGGATGCGGCATAGCTCGGGCGCGCGGCGCCGATGAGGCGCCTCAGCCAGTACCTGCACGAGTTGCCATTACGTCTCAACCCTGACGTGGTCGGCGATCTTCGAGGTCGTGCGACGATCAACAACCTGGCGAGACGTGTCACCGCTGGGACAGACTGACCCACGCGGCGGATCAGTCCTGCGTCGCCAGGGCGAGATAGCCCACTGCGGATGCGTTCGAAGCAGGCTGATATCTCACCATCCTGCTCGGGTCGTCAATCCCGCGTAGAATGCAGCGACTCATTGATCCAGACGTGTAGGAGCCATAGTGGCGCAGAAGGTGCAGACCATCCTTGTCTCGGACCTGTCCGGGAAAGAACTCGGCGAGGACGGTCAGACCGTCACGTTCGGCTTCCTCGGCAGTGTCTTCGAGATCGACCTCTCCCAGAAGGAGGCCGACGACTTCGCAAACACCATCCAAAAGTACGTCGACGCCGGCCGTCGCGTCGGCGGACGTCGCCAGTCCGGACCCGGCAGCACCACCCGTCGTGACCCCTCCCAGACCAGGAATATCAAGTCGTGGCTGGACGCGCAGGGTATCGAGTACCCCAAGCGCGGCAGGCTCCCCCAGAACCTGATCGAGCAGTGGGACGCCGCCCACAAGTCCTGAGCACCCAACAGCAACGCCGGGTAGCCACCGCTGCTGGGGATTGCCGGTCTCCAGCAGCAGCCAGAGGTTCACCCTTAATGGCGTGCTCGGGTGCAGCGGGAGCCCAGACCGTCTGGCTGCCCTCCCCCGCGTTCCGGCGAAAGGCGTTCGCCGTACGTGGAACGCTGTTTGCAGATCGCAGCCAGGACCAGCAACCCGGAACGAGCGTTGGCGAACATCTTGGAGCGCGACCAGCTGTTCACCGAACAGCTGAGGATCGAGGCCGACTCGATGGGACTGCCGGCCGTCGAGGTGGATGACGACCTGACTGCCGCGGAGCACATGACTCGGGTGCGTCATCCCTGGGGTGATCACATGCGACCAACCGTCGCACCCGCCACTGGCGGCAGGCGGCCCGCCCAGAGCGCGGCAAATCAGGATCGGTCGCCGTTCGCTCGGGCTGGAGGTAGGGCCGAGGAAGTCCAACAGATCACCACGCTCTCACACCGGGCGATTGTCAGCCGGTGCGTCGTTGGCGAACCGGTCAGGGTGGCGTCAGGCGGGCAGGTCGTCGCGCGCCAGCGCCTCAGCTGAGTCATGTGTTGCCTCGGACTCGAGCTGCAGGAGGGCCTCGCGGTCGTCCTCGGTGAGACCGCCCCAGACCCCGTAGGGCTCACGCACCCGAAGTGCGTGCTCGCGGCACTCTGCGAGGACGGGGCACGCCTGGCAAACGGCGATGGCGCGCTGGTCCCTCCACCGGCGGGATGGACCTCGTTCGCCCTCTGGATGGAAGAACACCTCCGGGTTCATCGTGCGGCACAGACCCTGCTGCTGCCACTCCCACAGTCTGGCGATCGGTACTGGTACAGCACTCACCGCAGCTCCTTAGTTGGTCCTGTGAACACGCCCGCCCGCGGGTCTCTCCCCGAGCGGTGATGGGCCCCGGGTCGATGACGACACGCTCGTGGGTGTCCTGCCGTACCGCACGTCGATCCACTCCCGGCGAGCCCCTGCTGGCCAGAAGTGTGCCCACAGCGGCCAGTGACCCTCACGCCGTTCGTGGCGACAGTCTGGTCTGCCATAGCCAGGCTCAACCTAAGAGGCCTCCTCGGCCACCACCGGGCGGCTTGCTCAGCAGGTTCGTGGGTTTGACGCCGAGCTTGGCTAGCAGGCCCGAGTCCTGCTGGGTGTCGACCTGGTCGGACAGGTCCGACTGCGCCCGGGCCGCCTTGTCCTGCTCCCCTTCGTATTCCAGGAGGTCGATGATTTGTGCCCTGTCGGTCTTCGATGGTGTTCCTCAGCGGTTGTGGTGGTTGGTGCGGAGGCAGCGCAGTCCGGCTTAGGTCACCTTGCGGTGGAGGCGGTGACCGGTCTCCATAAGGAGTGTGCGACCGGTTGGTGCCGAGCTGGTGCGTGTGCCCTTCGAATGGCCTGGGCAGAACCGTCGGCCCGCCCCCGGGGCGGGGAGCGGGCCGACGGTCCGGACGGGCGCAGATCCTGCGCCGGCCAAGCTCAGCGACGTCCGGGCGTGCGGTCGTCGACGACGTCGACCTCCTCGTGGGACACGTCGGTGGTGACGGCGCGCTCCTGGGTGACGGTCCTCTTGTCGACTCCGACCTGCTCGGTAGCGACGACGCGCTTGCTGACCACCGGCCGCTCCTCGTGCACGGCGACCTCGATCTCGTCATCGCCCATCTGTGAGCGGTCGGACGTGCCGGAGCCGGTCACGGGCTCACGGACGATCTCGTACTCCTCTCGCTCAACGGGTACGGTGACGTCCCTCTGCTCGGTGACGACGTGCTTGCGGAGTCGCACACCCCCGGTCTGGGCACGCTCGGTGCCGACGTTGACGCGCTCCTCGTGCAGGGTCATCCGTGCCTCTGCGTCACCGCGGTCGCGGTCGAAACCTGCATGGTCACGACCGTCAGCCCCGTGGTCCGCCCCCACGTAGGCAGGGCCGGAACCCTGCAGGCCGTAGTAGCGGTACAGCTCCTCCTGCTCGGACTCGCTGAGATGGTGGTCGGCGCGCATATTGGGGGCGCCCTTGATGTGGCTGCCGTCGAAAGGGACGCGCACGCGGTCGGTCTCCACGTCCGCACCCTCCAGCGGCACGAAGGTCTCGTTGCCGCCGAAGAAGCCGGTGTTGACGGTGATCCAGGCGGGGACGCCGCTCTGGTCGTCAAGGTAGACCTGGGCGACCTTGCCCACGGTGTCGCCGTCCTGGTCGAGGACCTGGGCCGTGGAGAGCTGGTCGATGTGCTCGCGGGTGATCTTCATGGTGCTCCTCTGGATGGGGTTGATGAGACGGGTAGCGGTGCGAAGCAGGAGTGGCCTTCGACCAGGTGGCCGGTGTGGTGCTGCGGCGTCACGTCCGACCGCTGATGTGCTGACGCGCCATCGGACGGCGGCTACCGGGCGTGGCGGGCAAGCAGCTCCTCCACCGTGTCCAGGTCCGCCTGGTCGATGTCCCAGGTGCCGGCGGTGGCGTGGTAGTCCTTCGCGGCCGCGGTGACGTTGAACTCGCCGGCGTCACGAGGCGGGGACGAGGTGTGCAGCACCTGAATCAGGTGGTTCTCGGCATCGGCCAGGGCGTGCGGGTCGTAATCCATGATGAGGAGTCCTTTCGATGCAGTTGTCCGGAGGTGAAAACTCGGACGGTTTGGTCGCAGCGTCAGCCGCGCGCGGGCCTACGGTGCTCGACCACGACGTCACCGTCACGGTTCATGACGCTCCTGGCGCCGGCTGCGCCGGCGAAGGAAGCGATGAGCGCGCCGATAAGCGCACCGGCGAAGGCCCACCAAGCACCCGCGGCGATGTCGTCGGTGGCCTGCTCGACCTCCTGCTGCGCCTGGTCGAGGTCTTCCTGCGAGACGGCGTCCTCGGCGTCGCCGGTTGCCTCCTCGACGTCCTGGCCGGACACCGTGCCGCTCTGCGCCACGGTCTGTGCGGCCGTGCCGGCGATGCTGCCCACGGCGCCGAGCAGGCTGGAGCCCAGCCACCCGGCGAGCACGAGGATCGCCAGCATCGAGGTCGCCCAGGCGAGGAAGCCGTGCAGCAGGCCGGCGCGGGTGGCCAGGGCCCCGGCGACGTAACCGGCCGCGGCCAGCGCGAGGGCCAGCGAGATGACGCCCCACATGCCGGCGGCGAAGCCGGAAGCTCCCTGCAGCCCCATGGCAGCCGTCGCGATGTTCAGCAGGAGGGTCAGGGCAAGGAAGGTCACGACGCCGGCGAAGATCGCGCCCCAGGAGACGTTCGAGACAGACCGGCCCCGCTCGGTGCCGATGAAGGCCTCCTGCGTGCTGTGGTCCTCGTGCGCCGAGCGTGACTCGACGGCGGTGGCCCCTTCGTCCTCCAGGCCCGCGCCCAGGCGCGGACGGTCGTCGGAAGTGGTCGTGCGGTCCATAGGGATGTCCTTCTGGTGAGGTGCGTCAGGTACGAGCTGGAAAATGTTTGCCCAAGGCTTGTTGCGTCTTTGTTAAACCCTAGCCGAACCTAGTGGGCGTGCATTTCCGGATGCCACACCCTTTCGGGTGTGACCGAATCGAGTACGCACAGTGATGCGGACTGCGACCACGACGGCTGTTCGATGTCGCGCCGGTGAGCCCGTCCCGGACGTCAGGTTTTCGTCCGAGGGGCCCTTCCTGCGCCGCGCTCCCGCTAGGACGGGGACCCCATCCGTGACAGTGAACCGAACCGCGGTCGCACGCATGGGTGTTGCCCTCGGCCTCGACAGATCGCCGATGTCGACAGCGGCCGGCGTTGGAATACCGTGCGAGCGCCAAGGTCCCCCCGCATCAGCCGCTCACTGCCGGCTCCACCCAGACCACGGTTGACCGATCCCACCTTGTCGAGACCGTGACCAGTGACCAGTACACGACCGTCGCAGCGCCGGGGCCATCACCCACGGGGATCCAGGTGCGCGCCACGCACCAAGCGAGGCAGCAGCCGCACCCACGTGCTCACCGGCCCGGGCAGGCAACGAGTCTCAGAGCGTGGCGAGCAGGTAGGACAGGACGAAGCCCGCTGCGGTGGCGAGCGCCACCGTGGGCCCGCCCTCCTCGTACGCCTCGGGCATGAGGGTGTCCGCCAGGGAGGCGAGCACCGCACCGGCCGCGAACGCTAGCGGCAGCGAGAGGGTCTCAGGCTCGGCGCTGGCCAGAGGGCCCGCGCCGACAACCACCGCCACAGTCAGGAGTACCGCGCACGACGTCCAGGTCAACAGGACGAACCCCTGAGAGCGGCCCTGCGCCCGCATCGAGGCGCTGCCCACCAGGGCCTCGGGAAAGTTGGACACGAAGATCGCGCCGAGAAGCGCGACACCTCCGGTCCCCCCTCCAAGGGACACCCCGAGCGCGACGTTCTCCGGCACCCCGTCCAGCGTCACGGCGGCCAGCAGCGCCAGACCGGCCGCACCCTTCACCGACGACGCTGCAGCCGGCTCTCCCTCGGTCGCGGCCTCCTTGTCCAGCTTCTCGCTCCCATCCCCTGCTCCGTCACCCCCGCCGGGAGCCGCGGCCCGGTCCAGCCAGGCGCTGATGAACGTGAAGACGACCGCACCGACCATGAGACCCAGCCCCGCACGCCACAGCCCGCCCTGCTCGTGAGCATCCTCGAAAAGCTCGAAGGCCAGAGCGGTGATCAGCGCCCCCGCGGCGAACGCCAGCATCGCAGCCAGTACCTTCTTGGGGATCTGGAAGCGTCCTCCGACCAGCGCCCCCAACACCAGGGCACTCGAACCCAGCAGTCCGAACAGCACGGCCTGCGTCACTTCGCCACCTCCGATCCTCACCCGGCCGGCGCACCCTGCAACGTCACGCGGTGCACCCCCGCCATCCTCCACGCCATCGCGCCGTGCCCGCACCTTCAACGCGACCCGCGCCCGGACTACCTCGATCACCGGGGCCGAAGGCCGCTCAGTTTGGCGGCCTTGCTGACACCGCACGCGGCGAACCCGATGCTTCAGTTCCTGTGGCGAGACCGGGACGGGTGGGCATCGATCCCACGCTGTAAGTACGGAGGATCGCCAGACCTCATCCTTCCGGAAGTTCGGGACGTGCAGCCCGCCGACATCGAGCCGTCTGGGCTCAGGGCACGGGGAAGTCCTGCGGAGGGCCCTCACCGATGACCCCGTCGACGTGCTCGCGGAGCAGGTCGGCGTGACCCGTGTGGCGGGCGTACTCCTCGATCAGGTCCGCCAGCAACCGGCGCAAGCTCATTTCGCTGACGGTTGTCTGCTCCAGTCCACCGCTGGACAGCGCCTCGGTCAGGGCGTCACGGGAGCGGTGCACGCTGTCAGCCCAGAGCGTGCGCAGCGCATCGGGCGTGTCGCCGGCCGCCGTGCTCCAGGGCCAGTCTTCCCAGTCCTTCTCGGGGTTCAGCTGGTCGAACGGCGCCATGGACTGGCGACCGGCGAGCCGGTCCTGGAAGTAGAGCTCCTCGACCCAGGCCAAGTGTTTGAGCAGGCCCCCCAGCGTCACCGGCGACGCACCGAGCCGTAGCGCAGGCCTTCGGCACCCACGTCAGCGCACTTCCACCCGAACGTGCGCCGGTTCCGTTCCAGCGTGATCACGGCCGTGTCGATCTCATCGCCGTGCATGAAGCGGTCGATGTCCCACTCCGGTGGCTGGCCGGGCGTGAAGCCGAACGTTCTCGCCATGTAGCCACCATAGGACTCCCCACTCAGAGAGGTTCGGATACCGGTAATGGTTCGGGTCGTCCGGATGTGATCCCTACTCGGCGGCCGGTCAGTGGCGCGACAGGGCTGCGCCCCACCTCCGGGCGGCGGGATCGTGCATACCTTCGTGGACCAGCGTCAATGCAGTGCTGAGTGCTGCAGAGTCGTCTGCGGTGTCGATCAGGGTCCGAGCACCGTCGCGCTGAACGTCCCAGGGCACCCATCCGTCGTGCTGGACGTCCTGCCACGTAGGGACACGCTGGCCCGGGATGTCGGGCGTTCGGTTCTCCACCCTCCGTCGGTGTTCACCCTCATCCGTCAACGACGTCTCGATGACGATGAGTCTCGCCCCGGCCACGTCTGCGGTGGACCTCCAACCGGCGCGGGCTTCGGGTACCGGGTTCACTGCGTCGACAATCACATTGGTTCCGAGCATGAGATTAGAAGCAGCGAGCTCGTGGATGACGACGTACCCATCCGCCCCGACGTCGTTGCGAAGGCGGCCCAGGGCGGTCTCGACCGCGTCGACGCGTAAGTAGCACGCGCGCGTAGTGGAGGCAAGACCCTTGGCCAGAGTGGTCTTCCCCGTTCCAGGACGGCCAGCGATCACGAGCAACCACGGACGACCCGCGGGCTCCACCGCTCCAGTCTCAACCTCTCCCGACACGGTCCCATCCAAGCAGCCGTCGGTGAAGCTCGGGTCGAGCCAGCAAGGGTTACCGGCGACGGGCCGGACCGTTCATCGTCGCGATGATGGGACGATCGGTCTGCCTGGTGGCGTTCCGAACCTGGGTACCCGCACCCGCACTACCGTGAACCTGTGGACCCCGCCCAGCACGCCCGGATGATCGCCCTGCTGCCGTGCGCCGACATTGACGAGATGGCGGCGTTCTGGACCACGCTCGGGCTGGAGGTAACCTACCGACAGCTACGGCCCAACCCCTACGTCGCGCTGCACCGGGGCGGGATCGACCTGCACTACTACGGGATGCCGGGCGTGGAACCGGATGCCAGCTACTCCACCTGCGTGATCCTCGTGCCCGATACGGGCGAGCTGTACCGCCTCTTCACCGACGGCCTCCGGGCCCGACAAGGCCAGGTCCCACTGTCCGGCTACCCGCGCATCACCCGCCCTCGGAAGCGGGCCAACAACGCCGGGCTCAGCGGGTTGAATCGCCCCGGGTCTGATGGAGGCTCTGAATCCTGGAAAGGATGATGAGCACCATGCCAGCACCGAGGA
>NZ_QZMN01000018.1 GCF_003702705.1 Ornithinimicrobium cerasi
GGCGTCCTTGCAGCCATGCTGGACACCGCCATGGGATGCGCAGTCCACTCGCTGCTACCAGCCGCGGTCGGCTACGCCACCTCTGAGATGAACGTCCGCTTCCTGCGCCCGGCGCTGCTCACGAGCGGACGGCTGCTCTGCACCGGGGAAGTCATCCATCCGGGCAGGAACACCATGATCGCCTCAGCCCGCGTCGTAGACGCCGACCAGCGGGTCATCGCCATCGCCGGCTGCACCTGCATCCTTCGGCGACCCTGATGCCTGCATCTTCGGCATCACAAACCTCTGTGGCCCGCCCCCTGACTCTCACAACCGCAGGCCGCGTTGTAGATGGCCTGGAGGAATGGGGCGCAAAGCCCGTCGCCTTCGTCTCCTACGGTGGCGCCCACCGGGCGGTCGAACACCTTCGCACCGTCTTCGCCGAGGTGCACGCCCCTAGCATCCGGGACACCATCCACTTTCCGAACTTACGGACGATCTTCGGCGCCGCAGAAGAGCCGCTGGGCCTCCACACCAACAGGCGCGGCGAAGACCATGCCGAACCAGTTCACCTAGTGGGGGCACACCGTTCGCGCCGGGGGCGCGCTCGCGCCCTACTTCACGTGATGGACCCGACTTGCCTACGCACAGGCGGTTCGCACGTGGGGTTGACCCCGTCTGGTGGACATCGGTTAAGCGGCTTCCGAGGCCGCGGTGATGGTCCGGTGCTCGAAGGTTACCGGGGGTATCTGGCCGAGTGCGCTGTGGCGTCGCCGGCGGTTGTAGACGGTCTCGATCCAAGAGCTGACGGCGTGGATAGCCTCGGCGTGGGTGGCGAACTGGCGACGGTCGTAGAACTCGGTCTTCAGGGTCGACCAGAAGCTCTCGATCTGGCTGTTGTCCCAGCACACGCCGGTGCGCCCGACCGACAGGAGCACCCCCAACTCCTCCGCGGCACCGGCGAGCTGGGCCGAGGTGTACTGACAGCCCCTGTCCGCGTGGAAGATGACTCCTGCGGTGTCGCCCTCGCGGAAGGTGACCGCCCGGCGCAGCGCGGTCTCCACGACGTCGGTGTGCAGGGAGTCGGAAAAGGCGTGGCCGAGCACACGGCGGGAGTGTCCGTCGCGGACGGCGCACAGGTACAGCCAGCCCTGCCCGGTGGCCAGGTAGGTGATGTCGGACGTCCACACCAGGTTGAGCGCACCGCGATCGAAACGGCGTTCGACCCGGTCGGGGATGGTGTGCGGCACCTGGTCCGGCAACGTCGTCACCGGCCGCCACGGGCGCGGGCTGATCCCACGGATCTCGCCCCGCCGCATGAGCTTGGCGACGGTCTTCTGCGAGACGACCTCGCCGTCGTCGCGCAGGTCGGCGGTGATCCGTGGGGCACCGTTCACCCCGTCGGAGTCGGTGTGGAACTGCCGGATCTTGACCAGCAGGTCCTCGTGCCGCTGCTCACGGGGCGAGGGACCGGCGCCCTGGCGCACGACCCACTTGTAGTACCCGGACCGGGACACGCCGAGCAGGTCGCACATGCGGACGATGTCGTGGTTGGCCTTCTCCGCCTGGATCAGCTCGAACGCCCGCTCGTGCTCGAGGACGCGTTCTCCGTGACGAAGAAGGCCGCTGCCTTTTTCAGGAACTCCCGGTCCATGCGCAGCTGGGCGTTCTCGGCCCGCAGCCGCTCCAGCTCTGCCCGTTCGTCGATGTCCAACGCACCGGGCGGGTCATCCATCCGGGCCCGCTCGGCCGCGACCCACCGGCCCAGCAGCGCCTCGCCCACACCGATCTCGCGTGCGACCTCCACGATCGTGCGCCCGGTGTCGATCACCAGACGGGAAGCGTCACGACGGTACGCCGGGGTGTAGCTCTTCCTCTTGGCACCCATGAGGGCATCCTCTCCCGCCAGGCTCCCCTGGCCGGTCAGGATGTCCACCCAACGGGGTCAACCTCACACGCGACTCCCGCTGCCGCCGCATGCGCTGGCGTTGACAGCGGCGTTGCTAGGAGCTGGACGTCGTCTGGTCCCACCTTCACTACCGTTTGCATGTCCTCTCGGCGCGAGCCTCGTTCCGCACCCCGTGCATGCACCAGACGACACACCTGCTGCCCATCGGCAGATGCACCAGTGGCGCCCGCGAGGTCCGGCGACTGCCTGTCCTACCTCCGACGTAACGCCGGTGCAGGGACCGTCCACGTCCATTCCAACACTCAACGGGAGCCGCGATGACAAAGAGGGCAGGTAGGGTTCTGATCGTTGTCGGAGCCGCAGCGTTCCTATTGCCGGGAACATGGGCCTTCCTCTGGCCACACTCCTTCCACAAGCACGTCGCGATGTTCGACCCATTTAACCTGCACCTGTTACACGACGTCGGCGCGTTCCAGATCGGCATCGGCGCGGCGCTGGTCGCTGCACTGGTATGGCACGACGACGCCTTGTCGGTCGCCCTGCTCGGAGCCACCACGGGTGCACTGGTCCACGCCATCTCGCACGTCATCGACCGCAGCCTAGGTGGCCGGCCCAGCGACCCTTGGACACTGAGCGTGCTGGCCATCCTGCTCGGTGCTGCTCTCGTCCTCCGGCGGAGCGCCCGTCAAGCACGCCCGACCCCCGCGCAGGCGGACAAGTGAGCACCCTGGCACCGGGCGACACGCTGGTCGCAGATCCGCCGGCGACAGACGAGTCGATCGGCGGATGCCAGCATCCTCTCCCCTGCGTGAATGCCCCCGGAGGCAGGAAGGAGTGCGCCTAAGGCGAATGACTTCCCAACGCGAATGACGTGGGCTATCGCGTTGAACCAGCCTGCGAAGCGGCCGGCGCTGCCGGTCTCGAACGGTGCTGTTCGCCACAGATCTCGCAATGCGTAGCTCCACCAGCCCGCACCCTTACCCGCGAACCATCCGGCTCCGACGGCAGGATGGGGCGCCGCGGGCGTGCGGCGCATCTCGCCAAGGCGCACTACCGGTGTCAAGGGGTTCCGCGAAATGCGCTGTGTCTGCGTCCGGGAGGAGACTGCTGGGATGAGCGCAGAGCACCGACCCCCGCCCGACCGCTCCGAGAGCACGGTGACTCGGGTCGAGCTGAGCCACGCGATCACCGGCGGCATGGCCACCTACCCGGGGCTGCCCGCACCCGAGTTCACGGCGCACCTCACCCGGAGCGACTCGCGCAGGATCTACGCCGCGGGCACCGAGTTCACCATCGACCGCATCACGATGGTGGGCAACACCGGCACCTACCTGGACAGCCCCCTCCACCGGTACGCCGACGGGACCGACCTCTCCGGCCTGCCCCTCGACGCCTTGGTCGACCTGCCGACCGTCGTCGTCGACCTCGTCGGTCGACGGTCAAGGGCTGTGGGCGTGGAGCTGCTCGCCGCCCACGACGTCGATGGCTGTGCCGTGCTGCTGCATACCGGCGCCGCCGCGCGCTGGGGAACGGCCGCCTACGCGGAGGACGCTCCGTACCTGACCGAGGAGGGTGCCCGCTGGCTGGTCGGGCACGGGGCGCGCCTGGTGGGCATCGACGCGGTCAACCTCGACGACTTCGAGCCGACCAGCGGAGGGCGACGACCGGCGCACAGCGTGCTGCTCGCCGCCGGCATCCCGGTGGTGGAGAACCTCACCGGCCTGGAGCAGGTGCCGGCCACGGGAGCGCGCTTCACGGCAGCACCGCCCATGCTGGCCGGGGTCGGGACGTTCCCGGTGCGGGCCTATGCGTCGTTCAGCGCGAACCGCAGCGGTTCCGTGTAGCGGCTCCGCCCTCCGTCGTCGCTCGTGAAGAACGAGATCTCGAGCGCCGCCTCGTCGAGGTCGTAGACCGACTGCCACAGGGTGCGGACCCCTGGCACGGGATGCACGAACCGGACGGCGTCGAGGTGCCCGCGGAGGTCGCGGGCGTCGACGACAGCAGTCCTTGAAACCTGGGAGTCGAGGGCTCGCCAACGGTCGTAGGTGTAGGCCGCGGTGCCGGCCGAGCCGGGGTCACGCGGCAGCTGCGCGGGGTCGGGCCAGCGGTGCAGCAGATGGTTGGTGCACACCATCGGCCGGCCGGCCGGTCCCTCGACGATGCACTCCCGGTTGTGGCCGGGCGAGTACTCCCAGACGAAGGAGCGCCCGGCCCGGTCCGCCACGAGGAAGTGGCACGGGACGAAGACGTAGTACTGCTTGGCCAGGAGCAGCGCCTGCTTGGCCTCCTCGACGTCCCGGCACGCCTCGAGCAGGTAGCGGACGACCTGCTGCTCGGAGAGCCCGACCTGGGGCACGACCGACGGCTCCGCAGCCACCGACTCGTTGTCGGCGAGAAGCGTCACCGCCAGGCCGGCCTCGTTGATGCCGTCCATCCCGCCCATCATGTCCATGATGCCGACCACGACCGTCGCGTGCCCGTGGTCCGGGCGGATCTCGAGCACCCACGGGTCGGCGGCCAGACGGCCTTCGCCAGGCGTCGGCGGACGACCGACGATCTCGCTGTAGGTCCCTGTCGGGAAGTCGAAGTTGCGACCCAGCAGCCCGTGACCGTTCGCGGTGCGGCCGCCCGGATGGAAGACCGCGGAGCATCCCGCCGGGATCTCGACCGGCCCCAGCCGACCGAGGTCCCACGCGTCGTCGTCCGGCGCGACACCGAAGACGTCGGCCATGCCCACGATCCGCTCGGCTAGGACCGGGTGCTGCGCGGCGAACCACCGCCGCCGGGCCCGCTGCACGGTGCGGTCCACGGACGGGTGGGGCCCGGCCCCCGCCCCGTAGATGTCGAGGGCGGCAGCCGCGACGGCCCGGCCGACGAGCCGGTTGCTGCCCGAGACTCGGAGGTGACGCACCGTCAGAAGGTCGTCCGGGCCCCCTGCGACGACGGTCTGGTGCACGGTGTCGGACGCGCTCATGTCGGCTCCTCTGGTGGACGGGCGGCGCGCCGTCGGGCGGAGACACGCCGGGTAGTACGTTGTCGTAGTACCCTGCTGTGATGGTGCGACGACGCAGTAGTTCTGTCAAGGGTCTCTCTGCCAGCGAGGTGCTCGACGAGGACGTCGACGTGACCTTCATGGTGTGGCTGACGTCCAGGGCGACCACCGACCTGATCGACGGGGTGCTGGCGCCCACCGAGCTGAACGGGGACGAGTTCGCCATCTACTCGGTGCTGACCGCCGCCCCGTCGATCACGCCCACGGAGCTCGCCCGCTGGATGGCGGCACCACCGACGACGGTCTCGAGCTACGTCAAGCGGTTCGAGGCGCGCGGCCACGTCGAGCGGGAGCCGAACCCGGACGACCGGCGCTCCTACCGCATCAAGCTGACCCCCGCCGGCAGGCGGGCCCATCGGGCGGCGGCCGAGCTGTTCGTCCCCCTGCGGGACCGCGTCGCCGAGCGGCTCGGCACGCAGGGGACGGACGTCCGCGCCGCGCTCCTGACGCTCCGCACCGTCCTGGACGAGATCCGCAGCACCCCTTGACAGAGTTAGTACGAAGTCGCATCATTTTCTTAGTGCTGCGATTTCGTAGTATCTGGTGAGGGGCCGCCATCCCGGGCCCCAGGCGGGGAAACGCCATGGAACCAAGGACCGCACCACCCGGCTCACCGGTCGAGCGCATCGGCGTCGGAGAGCCGCCAGCCGCACTCGACCAGACGGTCGAGGCGATGATGCACAAGGGAGCGGTGCCCGGGCTCTCGGTCGCCGTCGTCTCCCGGGAGCGGGTGCTCCTCGCCCGCGGCTATGGGCTGGCAGATCTGCGTACACAGGCACCGGCGACCGCCTCGACGTCATACCTGTGGTTCTCGATGACCAAGATCGTCACGGCCACGGCGGCGCTGCGGCTCGCCGACGAGGGCCGTCTGGACCTTGACGCGCCGGTGGGCGAGTACGTCCCTGACCTGAAGGCACCGGGAGGCCGCCAGCCGCAGGTAGGCCAGCTGCTCAACCACACCGCCGGCCTGGCCAACCCCCTGCCGGTCCGCTGGGCGCACCGCGCGGAGGCTCCGGCGCCGGACCCGGCGGCACTCCTGCGGCGGGTGACCCGCGGCAGGCGCGCCTTCCGCCGGCCCCCGGGCGGGGCGGCGCGGTACTCCAACGTCGGCTACCTGGCCCTGGGCCAGGTCGTCGAGGCCGCAGCGGGTATGCCGTTCGAGCGCTACGCCAGGCGGGCCGTGCTGCGCCCGCTCGGCATGAGGACGGCCTTCACCTACTCCCCCGGCACCGAGCGCGCCACCGGCTACGTCAGGGCCGCGAGGATCGTGGATCCCCTGCTGCGTCGCGTCCTGCCGGAGGGCATTGTCGGAGACCGGCACGGCCGGCACCTCTCGCTGAACCCCTTCTACGTGGACGGCCGGGCCTACGGCGGCCTGGTCGGTGACGTGATGGGCGCTGGCCGCTTCCTGCGGATGCATCTGCGCGACGGCGAGCTCGACGGGGAGCGCATCCTCGCGCCCGGCACGGCGCGCCGGATGCGCGTCATCGACCAGCCCGGAAAGGTCTTCGAGCACGGGCTGGGCTGGTTCCGCCGGCCCACCGGCAGCCCGGAGGACCGGGTCGAGCACTACGGCACGGGCGTCGGGTTCTGGAACGTCATGCGCCTCTACCCGGACCGCGGCATCGGCGTCGTCGTCATGTCCAACTCGACGACGTCCTACGCCTTCGAGCCGATGTTCTCGCTGCTGGCCGGTGCGTCATGGTCGTGATCGCCGTGCTCGCGATGGTCCGCGGGGTGCGCGTGCTGATGAACCGCCGCGCCGTCAAGGCCACTGCCACTTCCACTGCCGCTGCCGCCTCGGCGTCAGCGATCCCCTCAGCCCTCTGACAACCACAGGAAAGACCCATGCACACCTTCCAGCCCGCCCAGATCGTCCGGCGCTTCCCGCTCACCGCCTTCTTCGTCTGGTTCTTCACCGTCGGACAGGCCATCGTCTTCGTCCCCCTCCTCGCCCGCACCGTGTATGGCGTTATGCTTCCGAGCTCGCCGTTCCTCGTCGCCGGTGCGTTCGTGGGCCTGCTCCTCCCGGCGGTCGGGGTCACCTGGATCACCGACGGCCGGGCGGGAGCGCGCGCGTTGTTCCGCCGGATGCTGGCGTTCGACGTCCGCCCTGCCTGGTACGCCCTCGTCGTCGTCGGTGTGCCGCTGCTCTCCGTCGCCGCCGTCGCCGCGGGCGCCGGATGGACCACCGCGAGCGGGCCGGCCGTGGCCTGGGCCTTCGCCCTCGGCCTCCTGCACCTCGTCGTCGTCTTCGCAACGGTCAACTGGGCGGAGGAGGCCGCCTGGATGGGCTTCGTCCAGGCACGGCTGCAGGGCCGCCACGGCCCCCTGCGGGGCGCGCTCCTGACCGGACCGGTCTTCGCCTTCGGCCACATCTCGCAGCTGATCGGCGACTCCGTGTCGGCCACGCTGACCCTGCTCGCCCTGATGATCGTGATCTGCATACCCTTCCGCGCCCTGCTTGGGTGGATCTACAACCGCACCGGCAGCATCGCACTCGCCGGTCTGGTCCACGCCTCCGCGAACGCGACCGCAGCCGGGAGCATCGTCGGCGCCGGGCTGCTCGACCGCCTCTATCCCGGTGCCGGGCACGGCGGCGTGGTCATCCCGCTCCTGGCCGTCGTCGGCCTGGTGGTGCTCGCCGCGACGCGTGGCCGGCTCGGGCTGGCCCGCCGCCCCTCCCTCACGCCCCTGCCCGCGACCGTCCCCAGCTGAGGACAGGACATGCCGACAGCAACGATCGACGTCGATCGTGCCCGCCGGGACACCCCCGGCACGGCTAGGGTCGCCCACCTGAACAACGCGGGAGCGGCACTGCCACCCGTGCAGGTCACCGACGCCATGATCACCCACCTCCGGAACGAGGCGCTGCTCGGCGGGTATGAAGCCGCCGAGGCCGCCGCCGGCCGGGTGGAGCGGACCTACTCCGCCATCGCCGCCCTGATCGGCTGCGACGTGGACGAGGTCGCGGTCGTGGAGAACGCGACCCGCGCCTGGGACATGGCCTTCTACTCCATGGACTTCCGGCCCGGGGACCGCATCCTGACCGCGCGGGCGGAGTACGCCAGCAACGTCATCGCCTTCCTTCAGGTCGCCGCCCGCACCGGCGCGGTCGTCGAGGTGGTCGACAACGACGAGACCGGACAGCTCTCGGTGCCCGACCTGCGCCGCCGTCTGCGGGCCGGCGCCAGTCCCGTCAGACTCGTGGCGATCACCCACGTGCCCACCCAGGGCGGCCTGGTCAACCCGGCCGAGGAGGTCGGCCTCGCCACCAAGGAGTTCGGGGTGACCTACCTCCTCGACGCCTGCCAGTCCGTCGGGCACCTCCCCGTCGACGTCGACAAGATCGGCTGCGACCTGCTCTCCGCCACCGGCCGCAAGTTCCTCCGCGGCCCACGCGGCACCGGCTTCCTCTACGTCAGGCGCTCGATGACCGACCTCCTGCAGCCGCCGTTCCTCGACCTGCACGCCGCCACCTGGACCGCAGCCGACACCTTCCAGATCCGTCCGGACGCGCGGCGGTTCGAGAACTGGGAGACCAACTACGCGGCCAAGATCGGGCTCGGCGTCGCCGTCGACTACGCCCTCGAGTGGGGGATAGACGCGATCGAAGCCCGAGTCACCACTCTCGCCGAACACCTCAGGCAACAACTCGCCGGCGTGCCCGGCGTCCAGGTCCACGACCAAGGACGGCGCCGGTGCGGCATCGTCACCTTCACGGTCGACGGCGTCCCGGCGCACCAGGTCCAGAGACGGTTGTCTCAGCACGGGGTCAACGTCAGCGTCTCACTGGTCGACTACGCCCGCCTCGACCTCCCCGAACGCGGCCTGCCAGACCTTGTCCGCGCCTCCGTCCACTACTACAACACCGACGAGGAGCTCGGGCAGCTCCTCGCCGCACTCCCCCGCCCCAGCTGAGCCGGAGCACCCGACGCCTTTTGCGTTGCCGAGGCACAGCGCCTGCACCCGTCGCGAATAGTGACCATCGCGTGGGGGTTTGTGTCGCCGATCGAAGAAATGACTGCATATCCGCAGGTCAGACGCCTGTATTGTGTCCGGAGGGGGACTTGAACCCCCACGCCCGTTAAGGGCACTAGCACCTCAAGCTAGCGCGTCTGCCATTCCGCCACCCGGACGGGTGCGCCGCCTCGCTCGTGGGAGCGGGCAACGAGGGAAAACACTAGCACGCTCAGGTGCGTGCTCCTCGCCAGTCGGGAGGCCCGGCGGGCGTCAGGAGCGGGTCGCCGACAGGGAACGTCCGGACGGGCCCGGGAGGGGTCAAGGGGCCCTCGAAGCGGACCGTCACGCGCCCCAGCCCGCTCCCCCACACCCAGCCCGGTCCGTGCTCCTGGTGCTCCACGTCCTGGCCGGTGCTCCACCCGTCGCGCCGTCGACCGAGCAGCTCCTCCCCCTCCTCGCCGGAGGGTGGGGCGACAGCCTCCTCCACGGGCGTCGCCCCGACGTCAGGCAGCTCGAGGAGCGACCCGGGGGCCGCGGCCACGTCGATCAGCAGCTCGTCCTGGGCATGGCTGGTGAGCCCCGATACCCCGAGCCCGAGCAGCCGGAGCCCGCCCGACACGTCCAGCCCGGACAGCAGGCGGCGCCCCTCCCGCAGGATCACCGCACCGTCACCGGTGGCGAACGGCAGCGAGGAGGACCGCGTGAGCGTGCTGAAGTCGTGGTGGCGCGCCTTGACCGTGATGGTCCGCGCGAAGGTCGCCGACCGCACCAGCCGGCCGGCCAGTTGCGCTGCCATCCGCGCGAGCTCTCCCTCCAGCAGGGCCCGGTCCGTGATGTCGGTCCCGAAGGTCTCCTCGACGGAGACGCTCTTGGCCTCCCGCTCCGCCACCACCGGCCGGTCGTCCCGCCCGTGCGCGAGCCGGTGGAGGCCGACGCCGTGCGCGCTGCCGAAGAGGGCCACGAGGTCGGCCTCGGAGACCCTGGACAGGTCCCCCACGGTCTCGACGCCGAACGTGCGCAGCCTCCCGGCGGTCGCCGGGCCGACCCCCGCGACCGCCCTGACCGGCAACGGGTGCAGCACGGACAGCTCCTCGCCGGGCCTGACGATCGTCGTCCCCGCCGGCTTGTCCATCTCGCTGGCGAGCTTGGCCATCATCTTGGAGGGGGCGACGCCCACGGAGGCGGTCAGCCCGCCCGTGGCCGCGGTGATCTCGGCGAGCAGCTCGGCGCACCACGCCTCCAGCCGGCCACCCTCCCAGCCTGGCGCGTCGGCGGCGGCCGACAGGTCGACATACGCCTCGTCGACCGAGACCTGCTCCACCAGGGGGGAGCGCGACCGCAGGATCTCCATGACGATCCGGGAGCTGGCGCGGTAGGCCTCGAACCGGCTCGACAGGAAGGCGGTGCCCGCGGGTGCGCGGCGGCGCGCCTCGATGGTGGGCATGGCCGAGCGCACCCCGTAGACGCGAGCCTCGTAGGACGCGGTCGAGACGACGCCCCTGCCTCCGGTGCCCCCCACGACGACCGGCCTCCCGCGCAAGGACGGCTTGTCACGCTGCTCGACCGCGGCGAAGAAGGCGTCCAGGTCGAGGTGCACGACGCACCGTCGCGGGTCGGACATGGCGCCCACTCTCCCACGCACCGCCGACATCGGCCGGGTGCCCACCCGGCGGGCTCAGCGGGCATGGCTAGGGTCGGAGCCATGAACCTCGAGCGCACCCCTCCCCCGCACCCGATCGAGCACCTGCCCGCCGCGCCGGCCGGGCTGACCGTCACGAGCGAGGACTTCGTCGAGGGCGGCCAGCTCCCGCAGAGCGCCGGCTTCGGCTTCGGCAACGTCTCGCCGCAGCTGACCTGGAGCGGTGCGCCCGAGGGCACCCGTTCCTTCCTGCTCGTGTGCCACGACTCCGACGCCCCCTGCATCGGCGGCTTCACCCACTGGGCCGTGCTCGGCATCCCCCCGAGCACCACCTCCCTCGCCGCGGGGGCCGGCACCCACGGTGCGAGCGCCGGCGCCGGCGCGCTCACCCTCGCCAACGACTACGGGACCCACGACTACGGCGGCGCCGCTCCCCCGCAGGGCGACCACCCCCACCGCTACGTCTTCACCGTGTGGGCGCTCGACACCGACAGCACCGGTCTGGACGCGGGTGCCTCGGTGGCCAAGGCGCAGTTCACGACGCTCGGCAACGTCCTGGCGCGCGGCTCCCTCACCGGCACCTACCAGCTGTGAGGCTGGACTGGGTCCCGGCGCTGTCCCGTCCGGACCTGCTCGCCGCGCCCGTGCGCTCCGCGCTGGAGGGTATGCAGAGCGGCGGCCGGGCGGACGTGTCCGCCCTCGAGGTGGCCGAGATCGACCCGGACCTCGCCGACACGGCAGCCCTCGTCGAGGCGACCGGTCTCGATATGCAGGACATGGCGAACTGCATCGTGATCGCCGGCGCGCGCGCCGGTCAGGAGCGAGTCTGCGCCGCCGTGGTGCTCGGCACGACCCGCGCCGACGTCAACCGCACGGTGCGGACCATCCTGGACGTGCGCAAGTGCTCGTTCATGCCCATGGACGACGCCGTCGGGCGCACCGGGATGGAGTACGGCGGGATCACCCCGGTCGGCCTCCCCGAGGACTGGCCGGTGCTGGTCGACGCCGCGGTGCTCGGGCGCGCCTCGGTCGTCATCGGGTCCGGGGTGCGCCGCTCCAAGCTCCGGCTGCCGGGCGTGCTGGTCGCCCGGCTCCCGGGCGCCCGGTCGGTCGAGGGACTGGCGCTCTAGGTCCGGTCCTGCTTGGTGCGGCTGCCGATGTCGGGGTCCTCACCACGGTCGCCCCCGGCCGTCCGGCCGACCACCCGCACCTGCACCCCGTAGACCCTCTGCACCTCGTCGAGGACGTCCTCGAGCGGGTCGTCCCCGCTGATCGTGTATGCCATGGGGGCAACCTAGACCTCCGCACCGCCTCTGTCACCCCATGTCGCCCGGCCTTGTGGGGCTGCGCGGCCGGTGCTTGACTCCTCCCATGCGCGGATTCCCGTGGCCGCCTGCAGCCGCCCATGCCTGAACCCTCCCCCGTCCCGACCGGGCCGACCCGCGACCCGGCGCCCGAGCCGCTGCCCGACGGCACACTGACGCTGCTCTTCAGCGACATCGAGGGCTCCACGGTCCTGCTGGACCGGCTCGGGCTGGCCTACCGGGACGTGCTGAGCCGGCACCGGGAGATCGTCCGGGCCGCCGTCGCAGCCGGGCACGGGCGCGAGATGGGTACCGAGGGCGACTCCTTCTTCGTGGTGTTCCGCACCGCGGAGGACGCCGTCACCGCCGCTGCCCGGGTGCAGCGCGAGCTCGCCGCGACGCGGTGGCCGGAGGGGGTCGCCGTACGGGTCCGCATGGGTGTGCACACCGGGGCCCCCCAGGCGCACGAGGGCAGCTACGTGGGGATGGACGTCCACCTCGCCGCGCGGGTCGCGGCCACGGCGGTGGGGGGTCAGGTGCTGCTCACCGAGGCGACCCGCGCCCTGCTGCCCCCGGACCTGGCGAACGCCCTCGCCGACGCCGGGCAGCACCGGCTCAAGGACATCCCCGCCCCGGTCCGCCTGCACCAGCTCGTGGGGCCTGGCTCACCGCCGCTGCCCGTGCGCTCGCTCGGCTCGCCCGCCGACCTCCCCGCCGCCCACGGCCCGCTGGTGGGCCGGGAGGCGGAGGTCTCCCAGGCGCTCGACCTGCTCTCGCCCGGCCGCGTCGTCACCGTCCTCGGACCGGGCGGCGTCGGCAAGTCCCGCCTCGCCCTGGAGGTGCTGCGCCGGCGCACCGGCCCGCCCGACGGGGTCTGGTTCGTGCCCCTCGCGCGGCTGCGCACCGAGGAGGAGGTATGGCGATCGCTCGCCGGCGCCGCGGCCGTCCCTGACGGTGCCGCGTCCCGCGGACAGGTCCTCGCCGGGCTGGCCACCCGCTCTCTCCTGCTCGCGCTGGACAACCTCGAGCACCTCGACGAGGGCGTCGACGCGGTGCGCAGCGTGCTGGACGAGGCGCCGGGGGTCGAGGTGATCGTCACCTCGCGCACCTCGCTGCGGCTGGGCCGGGAGCAGCTGCTCCCGCTGGCTCCCCTGCAGCCGGACGAGGCGGTGCAGCTCTACGTCCTGCAGGCGCAACGTCAGCGGCCCGGCTTCCAGCCCGACCCGGACGACCTCGCGGCGATCCGGGAGATCTGCGAGCGCGTGGACCACCTGCCCCTGGCCGTGGAGCTGGTCGCCGCGCGCAGCCGTCTGCTCGGCCCACGCGCAGTGCTGTCCCGTCTCGACGATGCCCTCGACGTGACCGGACGCACCGTGGACCGCTCGCCCCGCCAGCTCACCCTGCGCAGCACCCTGGACTGGAGCTGGCGCCTGCTGTCCCCCGCGGCTGCCCGCGCGGTGGCCCGGCTCAGCGTCTTCCGCGGACCCTTCGACGTCGAGGCTGCGGCCGAGGTCCTCGACGAGACGGTGGACGGCACCGTCGACCTGCTGCTCGACCTCGCCGACGCCAGCCTCGTGCACGCCGACGAGCGGTCGTCGGGCGACCCGCGCTTCCGGGTCCTCGGCGTCGTCGGTCGCTACGCCCGCGAGCGGCTCGAGGAGGACCCCGCCGAGGTGGAGGACGCGCGCGACCGGCACACGGGGGTCGTCGCCGCCGTCGTCGGACGGGAGTGCCCACGACTGCGGGGCACCCACCACATCGCCGCCCTGGACGCGCTCGAGGAGCAGCGCGACGACATCGTCGCCGCGCTCGACCGCAGCCTGCGGCCGGGGTCGACCCGGCTGGCCGCGGGCCTGGAGATGTGTCGGCTGCTCAGCTGGTACTGGCACAACGTCCACCAGGAGGATGGCCGCCGCTGGCTGCGCCGGGCCAGCGAGGTCGCCGGTGAGACAGACGACCCCGCGGCCCTGGCGGCCTGGCACGGGCTCGGCATCCTGCTGGACCAGCAGGGCGAGCACGACCGCGCGGCGGACATCCTGCGGCGCTGCCTCGACGCGGCCGTGGCCCGCGGCGACACGCGCGCGCAGGGGCGTGAGTCCAACAGCCTCGGCCTGGTGGAGCTGCACCGGGGTGACACCGACCGGGCGAGGGAGCTGTTCACCACCGCCTCCCGGCTCGCCGCCGCCGACGGCGACGCGGAGCGGATGTCGACCTCGCTCACCAACCTCGCCCTGCTGGAGCTGGAGGCGGGCGAGGTGGGGTCGGCACGGGAGCGCCTGGCCCGGGTGCTCGAGATCGACCTGCGTCTCGGCGACGTGTGGGGCATCGCCGTCGACCGGCTCAACCTGGCGCAGGCGTCGCTGGTGGCCGGTGACCTCGACGCGGCGTGGGAGGGGCTGATCGGGCACGGCCCGGACATGCTGGCCCTGGGGGACTCCGAGCTGGACGCCGAGCTGCTCGAGCAGCTCGCGCTGCTGGCCGTGCGGAGGGGACGTCCCGCGGTGGCCGCGGCCCTGATCGGCACCGCTGACTCCGTGCGTGCGGCCGCCGACGTCCCCCGCCCGCCCCGCAGCGAGCACGACCTCAGGTCCGGCGTCGCGTCGGCCCGCGCAGAGGTGCCCGACCAGGACTGGCGCGCAGCCTCCGAGGAGGGGCGTTCGCGGACCGCGCAGCAGGCGTGGGAGCACGCCCGGTCGGCGCTGGAGGACGTGACGTCCCTGCGCTGAGCGTGCCGGGGTCGCCGCACGGGGTCGCCCGCGCCTACCCCCGCTCCCGGGGGCGCACCGCCCAGAACGCCACCGCGGACGCCGCGGCCACGTTGAGCGAGTCGACGTCACCCCCCATCGGGATCCGCACCACCACGTCGGCCGCATCCACGGTCCGCGAGGACAACCCGTCCCCCTCCGTACCCAGCACCAGCGCCAGCCGCTCCGGCGGGGACGCCTCGAGGTCGGCGAGGCTCACCGCGTCGTCCGCCAGCGCCAGCGCCGCCACCGTGAAGCCGAGGTCCCGAAGACTCCCGACCCCCTCCGGCCACGGGTCGACCCGGGTCCAGGGGACCTGGAAGACCGTGCCCATCGACACCCGGACGCTGCGCCGGTAGAGGGGGTCGGCGCACCGCGGCGTGACCAGCACCGCGTCGACCCCGAGCGCGGCGGCCGAGCGGAAGATCGCGCCGACGTTGGTGTGGTCGACGATGTCCTCCAGGACCGCGACCCGCCGGGCCCCGGCGACGACGTCGGCCACGGACGGCAGTTCCGGCCGGTGCACGGCCGCGAGCACCCCCCGGTGGAGGTGGAACCCGGTGAGCTGCTCGGCCGCCTGCGCCGCCGCGACGTAGACCGGGGCCCCCTGCGCCGTGGCGGCCGCCACGAGGTCGGGCCACTCGTCCACCCACCGCGGTGTCATCAGCAGGGACCGGAGCCGGTGCCCCGCGGCCAGCGCCCGCCGGATCACCTTCTCCGACTCGGCCATGTACAGCCCGCGCTCCGGTTCGACCACCCTCCGTAGCGCCACGTCGGTCAGCGAGAAGTAGTCCCGCAGCCGTTCCTCCCGCGGGTCCTGCACCCAGGTGCAGCCGGCGGGGAGAGCGGGCGGGTCGTCATACCCCTGGGTGGTCACGTGAGCAGGAGGTAGGCGATGGCGACGAGGCCGATGACGACGATCACGGACCGCAGCAGCCAGGCCGGCATCGCCCGACCGACGCGCGCTCCGACGAGCCCGCCCACGAGGGCGCCCGCGCCGATGACGAGGACGATCGTCCAGTCGACGCGCGAGGCCGGGTCGGCGGGGTTGACGACGAGGAAGACCACCGCGGCGACGAGGTTGACGATCATGCCGAGGACGTTCTTGATGCCGTTGATCTGCTGGATGCCCAGCGGCAGCAGGATGCTCATCAGGCCCAGCAGCAGCACGCCCTGGGCGGCGCCGAAGTAGCCGCCGTAGATCCCCGCGACCAGGATCCCGAGGATCAGCACGACCCAGCGCCCCGAGGTGATCCGGTCGGTGTGGTGGTGGCCGGCCCAGCGCTGGATCCGCGGCCCCAGGACGACGAGCAGCAGGGCGAGGACGATGAGCACCGGCACGATCGCCTCGAACGCCTCGGGAGGCAGCCACAGCAGCAGCAGCGCGCCGATCAGGCCCCCGACGAGGCTGGCCGGGGCCAGCCTGGCCACCATCGGCCCGAGCGTCCGGAGCTCGCGGCGGTAGCCCCAGGCGCCGGCGAGCCCACCGGGCACGAGGCCGAGGCTGTTGGAGATGTTCGCCGAGACCGGCGGGTAGCCGAAGAAGAGCAGCGTCGGGAAGGTGACCAGCGTCCCCGACCCGACGATCGTGTTGATCATGCCCGCCCAGAAGCCGGCCAGCGCGATCGCGCCGACCTCCCAGCCGCTCACGCCGGCGTGTGCGCGCGGGCGGCCCAGCGCTCGCCGTGCCGGTCGACCACGAGGGGGATGTCGAAGGTGGCGCTGAGGTTGTCGGCGGTCAGGGTGACCTCGATCGGCCCGGCGGCCACCACCTTGCCGCCGCGCAGCATGAGGATGTCGGTGAAGCCCGGCGGGATCTCCTCGACGTGGTGGGTGACGAGCACCATCGCCGGGGCCTCGAGGTCGTTCGCGAGCAGGCTGAGCCGACTGACGAGATCCTCCCGCCCGCGCAGGTCGAGGCCGGCGGCCGGCTCGTCGAGCAGCATCAGCTCGGGGTCGGTCATCAGGGCCCGGGCGATCTGCACGCGCTTGCGCTCGCCCTCGGAGAGGGTGCCGAAACGACGCTGCGCGAGCGAGGCGACGCCCAGCGCCTCGAGCAGCTCGGCCGCCCGGCGCTCGTCGGACTCGTCGTACTCCT
Organism: Ornithinimicrobium cerasi; assembly: GCF_003702705.1. Lineage (GTDB taxonomy): Bacteria > Actinomycetota > Actinomycetes > Actinomycetales > Dermatophilaceae > Ornithinicoccus > Ornithinicoccus cerasi. The sequence continues at coordinate 16,689 of NZ_QZMN01000018.1, forward strand.
CGCGCCAGCGGCCCAGCACGCCGTAGGCCGCGGTGACGACCACGTCGCTGACCCTCTCCTCGTCCGGGATGCGGTCGGCGACGGCGGCGCTGGACACCCCGATCCGCGGCCTCAGCTCGAAGACGTCGACCGCGCCGAGCACCTCCCCCAGCACCCCGGCCACGCCGGTGGTCGGGTGCATGCGGGCTGCGGCGAGCTGCAGGAGCGTGGTCTTGCCGGCACCGTTGGGGCCGATGACCACCCAGCGCTCGCCCTCCTCGACGGACCAGGTGATGTCGGAGAGCAGGTCGGAGGCGCCGCGGCGCACGCCGACGCCGGCGAATTCGAGGACATCACTCATGATGGGTCACTCTAGCGACGCGCCAGTGCCTACCATCCCTGACATGCCCGAGCACGAGCTGCCCGCCAGCGTCCGCGTCGCCCTGTGGGGGACGGCGGTCCTGGGCGGACGGCTGCCGGTCCGGCGGCTCCCGGCGGCCGCGCTGCCGGACGTCGACGAGTGCGTGGGCCTGGTCGAGCAGGTGAGCCTGTGGGCCGGGCTCGGTGAGCGGGCCCTCCTCGTGGCCCTCCCCCGGCCCGGCGACCTCTCCGGTATGCCGCGCTCCTCCCCGGAGCTGGTCGCGGCGGCGACGGCCGCCGAGGAGTGCGTCGTGGTCCCGGGCCTCGGCGGCGCGCTGGTGCCCGAGCTGACCGAGTACGGGCCGCCGGGCGACCGGGGGTGGCAGGCGACGTGGACGGCCTACCCTGCCGAGCCCTTCCCGACCCACCGCGTGGAGGCGCTGGACCTCGGCGGGCTGGAGCTGCGGCTGCGGACCGAGCTGGCCGGCCTCACCGAGGAGCTCGCGTCCTCCGGCGCCCCGCCCTTCGGGGCGGTCGCGGAGCGCGGGGCGGCCCGTGCCCGTGAGGCGGCCTCCGGCGCCCGCCGGTGGGGTCTGCCCGAGGACCTGCCCCCGCGCGGCCTGCGGGTCCTCGACCTGGCCGGCACCGTGCTCGCGCTCGCCGACGCCGGGCTCGACACGGTCACGTCCTCCCTCGACTCGACCACGGTCGTCCGCCGCGACGAGCTCCTGCGCCGGCTCCGGTCCACCGCGGCCCGGACGCTGGCGGAGGCGACCAACGCCTCGGCGCTGCACCTGGCCTACCGCGCGTAGGGTCAGAGGGCGGGGGCGCGCCCCTCGAGCACGGCCCGGTAGACCTCCAGCGTCCGCTCGGCGATCGTCGTCCAGCTGAACGCCTCGACCGCCCGCCGACGACCGGCCTCACCGCGGCGGGCGGCCTCGGCCGGGTCGGCGAGAGCGGCCACGAGGGCCGCGCCGAGGTCGGCGACGAAGCGTTCCTCGTCGACCGGTGTGCCGGTGCCGTCGCCCACCTGCTCGATCGGGACCAGCCACCCGGTCCCGCCGTCGACGACCACCTCCGGTATGCCGCCGGTCGCCGTCGCGACCACCGGCGCACCGCACGCCATCGCCTCGAGGTTGACGATCCCCAGCGGCTCGTAGACCGAGGGGCACATGAACACCGTCGCGTGCGAGAGCACGGCGATGACCTTGTCGCGCGGGAGCATCTCGCCGATCCACACCACGGGTGCCGCTGCCTCGCCCCGGTCGGTGCGCAGCTGGTCGACCAGCCCGACCACCTCCTGCTCGATCTCCGGCGTGTCCGGCGCCCCCGCCAGCAGCACCACCTGCACGTCGTCCTCGACCTGGCGCAGGGCGCGCAGCAGGTAGGGCAGCCCCTTCTGCCGGGTGATCCGGCCGAGGAAGACGGCCGACCTGGCACCCGGGTCCAGCCCCTGGGACCGCACGAAGTCCGCGGCAGCCGCCGACGTGTCACGCTGCCACAGCTTCGAGTCGATGCCGTTGTGCACGACGTGCACCCGTGCCGGGTCCACGGCGGGGTAGGAGCGCAGGATGTCCTCGCGCATCCCGGCCGACACCGCGACGATCCCGGCGGCGCCCTCGTAGGAGACCTTCTCCGCCATCGAGGAGATCCCGTAGCCGCCACCGAGCTGCTCGGCCTTCCACGGCCGCAGCGGCTCCAGCGAGTGCGCGCTCACCACGTGCGGGATCCCGGCGAGCAACCCCCCGAGGTGGCCCCCCATGTTGGCGTACCAGGTGTGGCTGTGCACGAGGTCCGCCCCGCCCGCGGCCACGTCCCGGGCCATGAGCAGGTCCACCCCCAGCGTGCGCAGCGCCCCGTTGGCGTCCTCCAGTCCGGCGGGCACGGCATACCCCGTGGTGCCCTCCTCCTCGACCGGGTCGTCGAAGGCACGCACCTGCACCTCCACACCCTCCACCGCGCGCAGCGCCCGGGTCAGCTCGGCGACGTGCACCCCCGCGCCGCCGTAGATGTTCGGTGGGTACTCGCGGCTGAGGATGTCGATACGCACGGGTCAAACCTAGTGCGGGCGGGGTGCCCTCGCCAGAGCGCGCCGGAGGCAATAGGTTGAGGCCATGGCTGCTGCGCGGGGTTCCCGACTGAAGGTGCTGGCGATCGTGCTCGCGGGCGGGGAGGGCAAACGCCTGATGCCGCTGACCGCCGACCGGGCCAAGCCGGCGGTCCCCTTCGGGGGCATCTACCGCCTCATCGACTTCGCGCTGTCCAACGTCGTCAACAGCGGCTACCTCAAGATCGTCGTGCTGACCCAGTACAAGTCCCACTCCCTCGACGCGCACATCACCAAGACGTGGCGGATGTCGACGCTGCTCGGCAACTACGTCGCCTCCGTCCCGGCGCAGCAGCGGGTCGGCAAGCACTGGTTCTCCGGGTCGGCGGACGCCATCTACCAGAGCCTCAACCTCATCCACGACGAGCGGCCGGACATCGTCGTGGTCGTGGGTGCCGACCACGTCTACCGGATGGACTTCTCGCAGATGGTCGAGCAGCACGTGGCCTCCGGCGCCGGGTGCACCGTCGCGGCGATCCGGCAGCCGCGCAGCATGGCGGACCAGTTCGGCGTGATCGACGTCGACCCCGAGGACCCCCGCCGCATCCGGGACTTCCTGGAGAAGCCGACCGACCCGCGGGGGCTGCCCGACTCGCCGGAGGAGGTGCTGGCCTCGATGGGCAACTACGTCTTCTCGGCGGACGCGCTCGAGGAGGCGGTCAAGGCCGACGCCGACCTGGAGGGCAGCAAGCACGACATGGGCGGCGACATCGTCCCGGCGTTCGTGCAGCGCGAGGACGCCTGGGTCTACGACTTCAAGGACAACGAGATCCCCGGGTCGACCGACCGCGACCACGGCTACTGGCGCGACGTGGGGACCCTCGACTCCTACTACGACTCCCACATGGACCTGATCTCCGTGCACCCGGTCTTCAACCTCTACAACGAGGCGTGGCCGATCTACACCGACTACGGCCCGCACCCGCCCGCCAAGTTCGTGCACGGCTCCCGAGACCGGATCGGGCACGCGGTCAACTCGGCCGTCTCCCCCGGGTCGGTGATCTCCGGAGCCACCGTGTCCGACTCGATCCTCTCGCCGCGCGTGACGGTGCACAGCTTCAGCCACGTCACCGGGTCGGTGCTCATGGAAAAGGTCGAGGTGGGCCGCTCCTGCCAGATCCACCGCACGATCATCGACAAGGGCGTCTTCGTGCCGGCCGGCGTGCACATCGGCGTCGACCACGAGCACGACCGGGCCCGCGGGTTCACGGTGACCGACTCCGGCATCACCGTCGTGCCGAAGGGTGCGGTCCTCTCGTCCTGAGCCTGCAGGTCAGAACCCCGTGGCGTGGTAGCCGCCGTCGACGTGGACGATCTCGCCCGTCGTCGCCGGGAACCAGTCGGAGAGCAGCGCCACGCAGGCCTGGGCGGCCGGCACCGGGTCCTTGACGTCCCAGCCGAGAGGCGCGTGCTCCCCCCACTTCGCGAACTGGGCGAAGTCGGGGATCGACTTGGCGGCCGTCGTCGCGATCGGTCCGGCGGAGACGAGGTTGGAGCGGATCCCCTGCGGCCCGAGGTCGCGGGCCAGGTAGCGGCTGGTCGCCTCGAACGCGGCCTTCGCCACCCCCATCCAGTCGTACATCGGCCAGGCGTACTGCGCGTCGAAGGTCAGGCCCACGACGCTGCCCCCGGGGCTCATCCGGGGCAGGCACGCGACGGCCAGGGCCTTCAGGGAGTAGGCGGAGACGTGCATGGCGGTGGCCACGTCGCCCCACTCGGCCTCCAGGAAGTTGAAGGCGCCCCGGGGCGCGAAGCCGATGGAGTGCAGCACGCCGTCGAGGGAGTCCACGTGCTCGCCGACCCGGTCCGCCAGGGTGGCCAGGTGCTCGGTGTCCTGGACGTCGAGCTCGATCACCGGCGCGGGCCGGGGCAGCCGCTTGGCGATCGTCTGGGTGATCCTGAAGGTCCGCCCGAACGACGTCAGCACCACCTCGGCGCCCTGCTCCTGCGCCAGCCGCGCCACGTGGAACGCGATGGAGCTGTCCATGAGGACACCGGTGATGAGCAGCTTCTTGCCGTCCATGAGCATGGGCAGACTCTCTTTCCTCGGGTATGACGTGTGCGTGGAGGGGAGGGGGCGGGTCAGTGTCCCATGCCCAGACCACCGTCCACGGGGATGACGGCCCCGCTGACGTAGCCTGCGTCCGGGCCGGCGACCCAGCGCACCACCCGGGCCACCTCCTCGGCCGTCGCGAAGCGCCCCGCCGGGATACCGGCGAGGTAGGTGGTGCGCAGCTCCTCGGACAGCTGCTCCGTCATCTCGGTCTCGACGAAGCCCGGGGCGACGACGTTGGCGGTGATGCCGCGCCCTCCCAGCTCGCGGGTGATCGAGCGGGCGAGGCCCACGAGCCCGGCCTTGGAGGCGGAGTAGTTGGTCTGACCGGCACCGCCGAGAAGGCCGACGACCGAGGAGATGAGGACGATCCGCCCGTGCCGGGCCCGGATCATGCCCTTCACCGCACGGCGCGCGCAGCGGAAGGCTCCGGTGAGGTTGGTGTCGAGCACCGCGTCGAAGTCGGCGTCGCTCATCCGCATGAGGAGACCGTCCTTGGTGATGCCGGCGTTGGCGACGAGGACCTCGACGGGGCGACCGAGGAGGGCCTCCGCCTCCGCGAAGGCCCGGTCCACGCTCTCGGTGTCCGTGACGTCGCAGACCACCCCGCGCAACCCCTCGGGGGCCGTCCCGCTGCGGTGTGTCACGACGACGTCGTCGCCCGCCGCGGCGAAGCTGCGGGCGATGGCCAGACCGATGCCGCGGTTGCCGCCCGTGACGAGGACGGCCTGCGGCTGGTGGGGCGGCTGCTCGTCCGCCGTGCTGTGCGTGCCGCCGTCGCCCGGCCCGGGAGGGGTGCTGGTGTCGCTCACCGCTCCACCGTAGTCGTATCGTGGAACGGTGCCCAGCAACCCCGCCCGCCCCGGTCCGGCGCGTCGCCCCGCGCAGGCGGTGACGAGCACGCGCCGCAGCCAGGAGGACGACCGGCAGCACCGGATGCGCAGCTACCTCGTCGCGATGGGCCTGCGCACCGTGTCCTTCCCGATCGCGGTCTGGGCCTTCGTCAACGACCACCTCGTGGTCGGCTGGGTCTTCGTGGTCCTGGCGGTGGTCATCCCCAGCATCGCCGTGATGCTCGCGAACGCCGTGGACCGGCGCGGGACCAGCCAGGGCGCGGCCCCCCTCTCCCCCGTCCAGGGGCTGGGCCCCGCCGACCCGGCCCCGGCACCCGGCCCTCCGAAGGACGCCCGGGCGAGACAGGAGGACGTCATCGTGGGGACGGTCGTCACCCTGCCCGTCCACGACGCCGCGCCGGTCACCGAGCCGCCGCGGGCGGCCGGGTGAGGACGGTCCCCTCGACCGACCGGCTCGTGTGCAGCGCGAAGGGGTGCCGGCACGTCGCCTCGCACGCGGTGATCTGGCGCAACCCCCGCCTGCACGCCGCGGACCGCCGCAAGGTCTGGCTCGCCTGCACCGACCACCGCGACGACCTCGCGAGCTTCGTCCAGCTCCGGGGGTTCCTCCTCGAGGTCGTCGAGGTCGACCGGTTGACCTCGGCGGACGGCTGACGTGCTCGCGGTCCTGCGGCGGCCCAGGTGGATCGCCTACCTGCTCCTGGCCGTCCTCTTCGGGGTCGCCACCGCCAACCTCGGCCTGTGGCAGTGGTACCGGCACGAGGAGAAGGTCGAGCGCCGCGACCTCGTCGAGGCCAACTACGACGCGGCCCCGGTCCCGGTGGACGTCCTGCTGCCGGACCCCGACGGCGACTTCCCGGGGGCGGCGCAGTGGCGCCGCGTCGAGGCGCACGGCACCTACCGGGCCGGGGAGCAGCACCTCGTCCGCAACCGCCCCCACCGGGGGGTCTTCGGCTACGAGGTCCTCGTGCCGCTCGACCTCGGGGACGGCACGGCGGTCGCCGTGGACCGCGGCTGGGTCCGCAACGCCGCCACCGCGGCCACCCTCCCCGACGTCCCCGAGCCGCCGGCCGGCGAGGTGACGGTCAGCGGCTGGCTGCGCCCGGCCGAGCCGGACCTCGGGCGCGACCTGCCGGCGGGGCAGCTCGCGTCGATGGACCTCGACCGGCTGGCGGGAGAGACCGGTCTCACGCTGCTCCCGGGATACGTGGTCCTCGGCGACGAGCAGCCGGCGCCGCCCACCCGGCCCGAGCTCCTGGAGCCGCCGGACACCGGTCTCGGCTCGCACTTCGCCTACGCCCTCCAGTGGTGGCTGACCGTGCCGGTCGGCCTCGTGCTGGTCCTCGTCATGGCCCGGCAGACGGCACGGGACGAGGCGGAGGAGGCAGGCACGCTCCCCCGGAGCGAGCCCCGGTCGCGCAGGGTCCGCATCTGGGACGAGGAGGACGCCTGAGCAGCTCGACGGTCCACGCCCCCCGCCTGGGAGGATGCGAACCATGGACCTCGGACTCGCCGGACGCGCCTATCTGCTGAGCGGGGCCTCGCGCGGCCTCGGCCTCGCCACCGCCGAGCACCTCGTCCGGGACGGGGCGGACGTGCTCGTGGCCGCCCGGACGCGGGACCGGCTCGAGGCGGCCGCCACCCGGCTGAACGAGCTGGGCGGCGGCAGCGCCGTGGGCCGGGTCGCCGATCTCGCGCACGAGGACGCCGCCGACCACCTGCTCGACGCTGTCGACGAGGCCTTCGGGCGTCTCGACGGGGTCGTGGTCTCGGTGGGTGGCCCGCCCCCGGCGACCGTCGCGCGGGCCACCGACGACCAGTGGCGCGCGGCGTTCGAGAGCGTCTTCCTCGGGGCGGTGCGCCTGGCCCGCACCGCCCTGGTCACGGCGCGACGGCCCCTGGCCGTGACGTTCGTGCTGTCCACCTCGGTCCGTGCCCCGCTGCCCGGGCTGGCCATCTCCAACGGCCTGCGCCCCGGTCTGGCGATGGTCGCCAAGACGATGGCCGACGAGTTCGGGTCGCACGGGCACCGCGTCAACGTGGTCCTCCCGGGCCGTATCGAGACGGACCGCCTCGCCGAGCTCGAGGGCACCGGCCCCGAGGCCGAGCGACGCCGTGCAACGACGCTGGCCGCCATCCCGCTGGGACGCTACGGCCAGCCGGAGGAGCTCGGTGCGGTCGCCGCGTTCGTCACCTCCCCGATCGCGTCATACGTCAGCGGCTCCGTCATCACCGTGGACGGTGGCTCGACCCGCGCCCTCTGACGGCGACGGCAGCGCCACCCGCGCCCTCTGACGGTGGACGGCGTCGCCCCCCGGGTCCCCTGACCACCGCGGCCCTGTTCGGTGACAGGCTGGCGCCCCGGCCCCTCGGGGGCCGGGTTCGGGGCGGGGTCATGGTCGGAAGATCCAGACCACCCCGAGGGTCGTGACCCGGGCCGTCAGGCCGACCTCGTGGACCCAGGTGTGGTGGCGTGGGCAGAGCAGGGCGTAGTTCGACAGGTCTGACCGTCCGCCCTGGGCCCAGGGGACGACGTGGTGGGCCTCGCACCAGGTCGCGGGCACCGTGCAGCCCGGGATCGTGCAACCCCTTGTCCCTGGCCGCCAGCCGGATCCGCTGGCCGGGCGTGACCAGACGCCGTCGTCTGCCCTGGTCCACGACCTCGCTCGGTCCGCCGAGGACCATCGGGATGATGTCGGCCTCGCACGCCAGGACCCGGATGGTCGACGCGCTGACCGAGGCACCGGTCAGGGTCGACCCGCAGCCGGGACGCCCGTCCCCGGCCTCGCCGAGCTCTCGCCGCAGGGTCTGCAGGTCCATCGTCACCACCAGCGTCGCCTTCGGCGTCGTCGG
>NZ_QZMN01000019.1 GCF_003702705.1 Ornithinimicrobium cerasi
ACCGACGAGGCGACCACCCGCCGAGCCCTGCACCAGGCCGTCCACGCCTGGCACGACGACCCCCACGCGGTGGCCACCCAGCAGCTGGACACCACCCGAGCCGTCCGTGCCCGGCTCGAAGCGGCAGCACGGCAGACCCCCGAGCAGCGCTGGGCCCCCACCGCTGACCGGCTCGACCCACGCCTCACCGGCCAGGAGGACTGGCCGGCCCTGGCCCACGTCATGCAGAAGCTGCATGACCAGGGACACGACGTCGAGAACCTGGCCCGGTCAAGCGTCACCGACGAGCCCCTGGTGTCCTCCCGCCCCGCGCAGGCACTGCGCTACCGCCTTGCGGTCATCGCCCCTGCGGCCCCACGCACCGCGCACGTCCAGGTGGTCAGCAGGACAACCCGACGGGACGAGGACCACCACACCGCCCCCCCGGCTCACGACCGCCCCAGCGGTGTGCCGCGGTAACCACGAAAACCCGAGACAGAAAGGTGTGACCGTCATGACCGTTCCAGCACGAGAGCTCAGGGCATGGGCCGAGGGCGACTACCCCACCGAGGCAGCCGTCGAGATCCTCATCCGAGCCAAGGCCGGACGCTTCGCCCGCGACACCTGCCCGTGGATCGAACCCCTCGGACCCACGTCCTCCCTGTACCGCGTCGACTGGGACCGGCTCCACCAAGAAGCAGGAGTCTTCTCCGGCGGGGAACGACGCATCCTCAACCTCGCCGCCTCCATGGGCTCTCCGGACCACCCGGTAGACCTGTCCAACGACCTCTGCGGCCTCGACGACGACCTCCTGCTCCTGGTCCTCGCCGCGACCGCCCACGCCGCCGGCCGGCCCCGACTGCTCTCCCCAGCCACCGCCGTCGCCACTCGACCTGCTCCCAGGACAGTCAACCCCCGTGAGTCCATCAGCCGTCGAGCAGGACGACGGCCAGAGGACGAACGATGGGTCGAGCACGCTCCCGCGGAGAGGCACGAGGGGCCACGACCCTGAACGGGACGAACACGGCCGATGGTCCAGCCCCCTACCACCGCCGTGCCTGAACGCCACGCCGCCGAGGTGCGCACTCATCAGGGAATGACTGCCGGTACGGGCCACCCCCGCCCAGGGTTGTGACAGAACGGGTCCGCCGCACGTCAGGACCAGGGCGTGACAGACCGACTCCGCCGATGAGCGCTCACTCATCAGGGATATGTCCGTGATCGGCCCTGGGCCGAGGGTCGTGACAGACCGGATCCGCCGAGGTGCGTGACAGACCGACTTCGCCGATGTGCGGATGTTGACCGCAGCCACTTCGAACCGCCGAATCCTCGAATACTTAGCGGGCTCTAGCGTCGTCGAGATCTGCCTTGGTCAGGACCGAGATGGTCCTCAGGCCGATCTCATGGAGGGCGTTCTTGCCTGGCTCGGAGCGGTCGATCGCGCAGACCACATCGTTGACCGTTGCGCCGAGCTCGCGCAGCGACTCAGCAGCTTGGCGGACTGCTCCGCCGGTGGTGATGATGTCTTCGATCAGGGTCACCCTCCGGCCTGCGAAGTCGCCGCCCTCGGCGATCTTGCAGGTGCCGTAGGTCTTGGCTTCCTTGCGAACGAAGATGACTGGGAGCCCGGTCAGAGCGCTGAGCCGGGTAGCGATCGGGATACCACCCAGCTCGAGCCCCCCGAGCACTTCCGTGTCGCCAGGCAGGAAAGTCGCCATGGCTTCGGTCACTCTACCCAGCAGCACGGGGTCGGACTCGAAACGGTACTTGTCGAAGTACTCGGACGAGGTGAGTCCGCTGCGCAGCGTGAATTCTCCCTGGATGCGGCAAACGGCGTCGATGGCAACGGCCAGCCCACGGGCATCGGTCCTCATGAACCCTGATCCTGCCATCGCACCAATCCACACCACTGGCCCAGGTGCGCAGCGCGCCCGAGGGATCTACGTTGATGGGTCATCGGATGCAAGCCGGCTGAAGACGACCAGGTCGACAGGCCCTGCGTGCGTCACCCCCGCCTGCCGCAAGACCCCTTCCTCGGTAAACCCGGCCGCCCGTGCGGTGCGCAGAGAGGCGTCGTTGCCAGCGGCGGCCCGTAGCTCGATCCGGCTCATGCCCTGGGCCAGCGCCCACGTCGACAAGAGCTGGGTGGCCCGGACGGCCAGACCCTGACCGCGCCCCCAGGGGGCGACCATGTAACTGATCTCCACCGACGGCACTCTCCAGTCGGCCTTGCGGAGGTCGATCGTTCCATGGAAGCGGCCCCGAACGGTGATGGCACGGACGAGCCCGGCTCCCGACTCCTGCTGCGCAGGCGCCCACTCCTCGACGAACCAGCGTGCATGGGCGTCCAGGTACGGGCTGGGCAACGGCAGCCAGCGCCGAACATCAGGGTCGTTGCAGGTCTGGACGAGGTCACCGACATCGTCAGCCACTAGACCGCGAAGAACAAAACCCGCGCCCGGCACCTCCGCGTCGTCAAATCCGCCCATGGACGTAGCCTCCCAGGAGCGCGCACATCTGGTTCCCCTCGATCGTATCCATGAGCTGTTGCTCGCTCCACGGACCAGCGCAAGATCTACCAAGGCCTCCCACCGCGAGGTGCGACACCGCGGCCACCGGTGCGTGACCCCTGGACGACTGCCCAGCGCCTTGGTTCACTACGCAGATGAACGTGGCACAGATCAACCTTCTCTGCGCAGACCCCGGAGCGAGCCGTCGCTTCTACGAGGCGCTGGACCTCACCTTCCGGTCTATCAGTCCTCCGGGCCGAGACGAGGCCGCGTACCTGTCGGACTCCGGAGGGACCACGCTCGCTCTGCACTCCCTCGGCTTCGCCCGGTGGTGGGACCCCTCGACGCCCGGGCTCGCTCCCGGAGCCGCCGTACTCGACTTCGACGTGCCGAAAGGGCGCACGGTCGATGAGGTGCTTCACCATCTCGCGACGGTCGGCGGCACGGTGGCAAAGAAGCCCGAGGATATGGAGTTCGGGGAACGGTACGCCATCGTCACCGACCCCGACGGCCACCGCCTGGGACTTCGCCAGCCGATCCGAACCTGACCCGCCCGAACCCGCGGATGCCTCCGGGCCCGACCGTCATCTGCGGCCCACACCGGCATATCGCGCATGCGCCGCGGTGAGCCTTCTGCGCTAACTGCTGGCTGGATGACGGACCCGCGCTGGCTAGGCGAGGGGCTGGCGTCCGGCTTCTCCTCCGTCAACCGACAGGGAGCATTCAAGCCGGACCGGGAGGGCCAAAGCCACGGCGCGCATCTGCCGCGTGGAGGACGGCTACGCTCGTCCGACTTTGCCGCCAGGAAGACGCTAGCCTGCGGCGCGTCCGACATTGCCGCTGATCGCATCCTGGCCAGGGACCGGGGCTCACGGCGTACGGTGAGGATCTGAGGAGGGACCGATGATTCCCACGATGCTCTTGTTCGGGTTGGTCCTCGGCCGCTGGTGGAAGACCTGCCTCCTGGTCGGAACCCTGGGCTGGCCCTTGCTTCTGTGGTTCGACGGCATCATCGAGTCACCCAATGAGTTTCTTGGAGCGGCTGGACTGGCTGCCTTGAATACCGCCGTCGGAGTTGCGATCCACCAGTCGCTGCTCCATCTGTTCAGATGGCTACGCAAGGACCGTCGCGCCCCGGACCACGCAGCCGCCTGATGTCAACGGCCAGTTCTAAGTCTCCAGTTTTGGCCAGGTGGAAGTCCCCACCCTCTGCGGGGTTGATCACTGGTTGAGGTGCTCACCTCCTCGGCGTTCGCGGGCTTGGCGCATGCGGTAGGACTGGCCGTTGGTGACGACGGTGGTGGCGTGGTGCAGGAGCCGGTCGAGCATCGAGACGGCGGTGGTGTGCTCGGGCAGGAACCGGCCCCAGTCCTCGAAGGAGTGGTGGGAGGCGACCCCGAGGGAGCGGCGTTCGTAGGCGGCGGCGATGAACCGGAAGAGCAGCTGGGCGCCGGTGTCGTCCAGCGGGGCGAAGCCGATCTCGTCGACCAGCACGACGTCGTTGCGCAGGAGGGTCTCGATGGTCTTGCCGACGGTGTTGTCGGCCAGGCCGCGGTAGAGCGTCTCGACGAGCTCGGCCGCGGTCAGGTACCGGACCCGGTGGCCGGCGAGGACGGCGGCGTGGCCGAGCGCGATGAGGGTGTGTGACTTTCCTGTCCCGGCGGGTCCGATGAGGGCCACGTTCTCCTTGGCTCGGACCCACTCCAGCGAGGTCAGGTAGGCCCAGGTCGGGGCCGGGATCGAGGAGGCGGCCAGGTCGAACTCTTCGATCGTCTTCAGGACCGGGAACGTCGCGGCCTTGAGGCGTGCTCGCTCGTTGGAGGCGTCGCGGGCGGCGATCTCGGCCTCGACCAGCGCCCGCAGCACCTCCTCGGGGGACCAACGCTGGGTCTTGGCCGTGACGAGCAGCTCGGGGGCGAGCTGGCGCATCGCGGCCAGCTTGAGGCGGCGCAGCCCCGCGGTCAGGTCCGCGTCCAGGACCGGCGCGGTGGGGGCGCTCATGAGGACACCGCCTTCGTGGCCGGGGCGTACTCGGCCAGCGACCGTCCCGCGGCCGTGGGCAGGTCGAGGACGAGCGCGTCCCCGGCCGGGCGCGGGGTCGGCACCCCGGTGCCGGCGGCCAGGATCGAGCGGACATCACTGGCCTTCCACCGACCGAACGCGGTTGCCCGCTCCAGCGCGGCGACCATCGCCGCCGCGCCGTGGGCAGCGGTCAGCGTGTTGAGCGCGGCCAGCTCCGGACCCAGGCGGGTGTGCCCGGCACCGGCGGCGCCGGCGATGAAGGCCTCCGCGACCGGGCCGAGCGAGCAGAAGTCCTTCTCCGCCGCGCTGCGCGGGCGGATCGCCCGCACGGGCGTGGCGGGTCTTGGTCCGCCGTAGTGCTCGTCCAGCACCGATGCCTCACCCGGCGCGACCAGCGGATGCTCGGCGTGGACCTCGCCGGTGCCGGGGTCGAGGATGAGCACGCGGGTGCCGTCGACGAGGACACCGACGGCGGTGCCGATGAGCCGGTTCGGCACGGAGTAGCGCGCCGAGCCCAGGCGGATCGTGGACATCTTGTCGACCTTGCGGGTCGCCGGCGCCGGACCGATGACCGGGCGCAGCGAGGGCAGCTCGGTGAGCAGGTCGGCCTCCTTGGCCAGCCGCTCGTTCGGGACCGCGGCGATCTCTGAGTGCACGACGGCGTTGACCTCCGCGCACCAGTCGGCCGCGCGTCGGTTGGCGCCACCGAGGTCGGCCAGAATCCGCGCAGCCGCAGCCTGCTGGTCACCTTCGAGCCCTTGGACGTGCTCGAGCAGCAGCGGCCGGGCCAGGTCGTCCTTGCCGTACCGGACCAGGGCCTCCACGACCCCCTTGGACTCCGGGTCCGCGGCCTCGCAGAAGTCGGGCCGGAACCGGTAATGGGTGGCGAAGCGCACATAGTCCGCTGTGGGCACGACCCGGTTGGCGACCACGCCGCCCTTGAGGCAGCCCATCCGGTCGGCGAGCACCACCTTCGGTGTCCCGCCGAGGACCTCGAAGCACTCGGCGAGCATGGTCATCGTCGTGGCGGCCGTCTCGTCGGCGGCGAAGCGCACGAACCGGAACCGGGACCACGCCAGGACAGCACAGAAGACGTGCACGCCGGCGATCACGCCCCAGTCGATGACCAGGTGCTCACCCGGGGACCAGGACGCCGGGCGGTGGGTCCGCCCGTGCTCGGCCCGCCATGCCTTCTTCTCCTGAGCGACGAGGCGGCGGAAGTTGCGGGCCGAGCCGGTGTACCCGGCCGCACGCGCAGTCGGCAGCAGCCGCTTGGCGCTGATCCGGCCCCGCATGTCCTTCACGTCCTGGGCCACCAGGGCGCGCACGGCCTCGTAGTTCGCCGGCCGCGGCGCCCGCACCGCACGGGTCTCCCCGGCGGCGTGGCGTTCCACGACCCGCTTGACGGTCTTGTGCGTGGTGCCGCAGATGTCCGCGGCCCCACGGTAGGTGCCCACCTTCTGGTAGGCGGTGATGATGTCCATGAATATGTGGGTGATTTGACCGCGTTGCTCCGAGGGATCCGGGGCTGCCAGCGAGAGAGTCGACCATGGACTGGACGCCCTGTCTGACCGGAGCTGCGAACCAGGGCGAGGCGCCGTCCTTGGGGCAGCCCGACGTCGACGACTACCTGCGGTTCGTCGCCGCTCGGGCACGGGCCAACACGCTGTTGGCGACGACGTACGACCTGAAGGTCTTCTTCAGCGTGGTCGGCAAGGAGCCGGCCGAGGTCACCACGCGCGACGTGATGGCTTTCCTAAGGGACCAGCGCGCTCCTCGCCGCGGACCTGGCGTGGTCCGGATCGAGGACGGCGAGGCCGGGCTGTCCGCACGCACGGTCAAGCGGAGACTGTCCTCGGTCGCCGGCCTGTTCTCCTATCTCATCGCCCGTGGTGATGCGGGCATCACCACGAGCCCGGTCCCGCACGGCCTGTCGACCCGGAACTCTGCCCTGAGGGGTCGGGGCGTGCCGTTGATCCGTACGCCGCGGACCCTGCCACGGGTGCTCAACCCGGCCGAGGTCGACGCCTTCATCGCGGCGCTGCGCACCGACCGGGACCGGGCCATGGTCCAGGCGATGCTGCTGGGCGCGCTGCGACGCAGCGAGGTCCTCGGGCTGAGGCTGGACGACATCCGTGTCGGTGAGCGACGGGTGTTCATCGCCGACGGCAAGGGCGGGCACCAGCGTCTCGTGCCGGTGTCCTCGACGTTCTTCGCCACGCTCGCCGACTACCTGCGCCAGGAGCGTCCGGCGACGACGAACTCGAAGGTGTTCCTCGTCCTGAAGGGTCCTCGTCGAGGACAGCCCCTCACCTCGGCGGGGCTGGACGAGGTCATCCGCGGCGCGGCCCGTCGCGCGGGCGTCGCGGTCACCTGCCACGAGTTCCGCCACACCTGCCTGACCCGGCTGCGTGAGGCGGGCATGGCGTTGGAGGCGGTGCAGGCCCAGGCCGGGCACCGGTCTATCGAGTCGACACGGATCTACCTGCACCTGGCCAACGGGTGGCTCGAGCAGGAGTACCGGCGCGCGTTGCACGCACTCGAGATCCCGGCACCAGAAGGAGGCGCCTCGTGAGCATTACCCAGCGCGCCGCTGTCACCGCAGAACACCTCGTCGAGGAGTTCGCGACCCTGGGCGCTCCCTCGCGCGCCGGTGTCAGCCGTGGTGCTGCACGGGCGTTCTACGCTCGCTTCGGCACCACCGACGCCTGGCAGTGGGCGCCGTTGGCCGAACAGCTGGACGCCCAGTCCCGGTGCGGCCGGTTCGTGACCTGGCTGATCGTCACCGGACGGCTGCGCCCGAGCGCTGACTACCTGCTCGCCTGCAAAGGACGCCTGGCACCCATCGGCGACGAGGTCCATCCCGAGCTCTCGGCACAGTTCGCACTGACCGCCGAGCAGCTCGGATTCGCACCGGTCATCGCCCGCCGCCAGTGGAGCGCGCTGCTGCACATCAGCGCACTGACCGCGACAGCGCCGACCCGCCTGAGCGCCGAGCACATCGGCGACGCCCTCGCCCAGTTCCGGGCGGCGGGTGAGCGGCTGGGCAGGCCCGACCTTCGCAACATGTCAGCGAACGTGTTCGGCCTCCAGGCCGTCCTGTTCCACCTCGGCGTGCTGGACTCCCTCCCGGCCCGCGGCAACGGCCGCGACGGACGTCGGGCCGCGGACTGGGCTCGGATCAGCGAGCACGCGCCCGAGCTGGCGGCGACGATCACCAGCTACCTGGAACAGATGTCGGTGCGGCTGCGCCCGAACTCGGTCACCGCCATCGACTCCTCGCTGCGCATCTTCGCCGGCTACCTCCTCCACGAGCACCCCGACGTCCGACGGGTCGCCGACGTGCGCCGCGACCACGTCCAGGGTTACAAGACATGGCTCGCCGCCCGGCCCGGCAACCGAGGCTCCCAACTGGCGAACCAGACCGTCCGCGGCCGGCTCAGCGCCCTGATCACCTTCTTCGCCCGGCTCGACGAGCTGGCCATCGACGATGCACCGCCACGCTCACCGATCGGCCGCAACGACCTACCGATCAAGGAGCATCCGCTGCCCCGCTTCATCGACGACGCCGCAGCCGCGAAGTTGCTCACCGCCACCCGTGCCGACCCCGACCCGTTCACCCGCACCGCGGTCGAGCTGCTCGCCCGGACCGGGATGCGCAGCGGCGAGCTGCTCGGGCTGACCACCGACGCCGTGGTGCAGATCGGCTCGGCGTTCTGGCTGCGCGTGCCCCTGGGCAAACTGCACACCGACCGCTACGTCCCGCTGCACCCGCAGCTGAAGGAACTGCTGGACCACTGGCTGACCCACCGAGGCGAGGTCGCGCGCACAAATCTGCTCTTCATCGAGAAGGGCCGCAGGATCACCCCCTCCCGGCTCGCCACCGCGCTGCAGTCGGTGGCCAACGAGGCCGGGATCGGACACGTCCACCCCCACCAGCTGCGGCACACCCTGGCCACCCAGGCGATCAACCGAGGCATGTCTTTGGAGGCGATCGCCGCGCTGCTCGGCCACAAGTCGCTGTCCATGACGCTCGTCTATGCCCGCATCGCCGACCGCGCCGTCGCCGAGGAGTACTTCGCCGTCAGCGAGAAGGTCGAAGCGCTGTACGACCAACCCCGCCAGCTGCCCGCCGACGCCGAGGGCTCCGAGATGGCCAAACTTCGCCGCGAGGCCCACCGGCGCATGCTCGGCAATGGCTACTGCGCACGACCCGTCGAGCTGGACTGTCACTTCGAATCCATCTGTGAGGCGTGCACCTTCTTCGTCACCACCATCGAGTTCCGCCCCACCCTCCAGCGGCAGCGCGACGACGCCGAGGCCAAGGGCCAGAAGAAGCGCCAACAGATCTTCGACGGCCTCCTCAACCGGCTCGACGAGCCCGCCTCTTGACTTTCACCCGCATAACCAACTCTTCCCTCATGTTCTTCAATGGAGCTCCCTGGGGCGGTGCGGTGACTGGCTTAGACACCGACACCGTCACCGCTCAGGGGCTCAGCTCATGGACGACACGAGCAGAGGGTGGGGACTTTTACTTGGCCACCAGCGGGGACCTCACGTGGCCACCAGTGGGGACTTTGCCACGGCCATGGACACCTGACGCACTCTTCTGCCGCCAGGAGGACGCTAGCCTGCGGCGCGTCCGACATTGCCGCCTGTGGGATCTCGTCGGCCTGGCCACGCCTGCCGAGAGGCCGGCATCTTGTGCTGATGGCCCCTCTTCAGACGCCAGCGTGAGTGAAGGTCCTCTAGCGGCATTCACGTTGGCGCGGAACATTGGACAGCCACTTCGTCACCGCGTCCTCATCTGCGTTCGTCAGCCCGTGGCCGACGGGTAGCGACCAGCGACGTGGCTGCGCCCGCGGACTCAAACTGACGCGCGAGCGTGGGCCCATCTGCTCGGTTGCGCCGTGCGTCGCCCTCCCCACTCACGAGGAGGACCGGATAGCCCTCAAGCGGTGGAAAGACTCTTTCGGGGAACGGAGACAACGGCCGCAGGAGGATCGCGCCGGCCGACAGGTGCGAGGCGCCCACGACTGCGGCCGCCGCCGCTATGGCCCCGTTCGAGAACCCAAGCAAGATCGGCGACTCGGAGTACGTGCCCTGCAGGTCTTCAAGCAGGTGTTGGATGGCTGCCGCTCCGTGCGCGAGGTCCGCCCCATCGAGAGTGCGGTCGGGATTGCGGCGGAAGAACGCGAACCCCTTCTCCCACGTGATGCGCCCGCGCACAGAAATGATGGTGTGGCCAGCGCAGGCGGCCCGGGCGAAACTCAGAAGCGTGTTCTCGTCCTGTCCGCTGCCGTGGAGCACGACCACAGGCGTCAGGTTCTCCGGCGTCGGCCACGTCCACGAGCGGAGTTCGGTGGATTCGAGCACCACGCCATGGTGCCCCAGATGCTGAGGTTGGGACGTCCGGAGGACGACGTCAGGATCGGATGCGGTACCCGCTCCTGCCGCGAGCCGCTCGGCTTGGTGCTGACAGGATCAGCGTATGAGCAGACTCGACCCCGAAGACATCTTTGCGGCCGTTCGCGCCATCCCGGCGGGCACGGTGATCACGTACGGAGACCTGGCCGAGCGTGTGGGCCTTACTCGTAATCACGCGCGCGCAGTCGGCAACGTGCTCGGGAACCGGCCCGACAACGACGCCTGGATGACTACCCCTGCCGAGGATCACGACATTCCCTGGTGGCGAGTCGTGAAGGCCGATGGCACGATGCTGGCCGATCAGGACGAGACCAGTCACCAGTGGGTTGAGTGGGCCAAAGCCGCGCTGGTCAGCGAGGGCGTAGCTTTCACCGACGATGGGCGGGTGGCCAGCCTCGCCACTACTGGCCGCCACCCGGGCGGTAGTGGTACACGTAGGTCACAGTCGAAGCCGTACCGCGAGCCTGGCTCGTGCTGGAGGCACGAGACCATTCAGCACTCCTGCCGAGATTGCGTGGCAAACCCCTAGCCCAGTCTCAAAATCGACACTTGGCCATACGCTTGCGCTCATGCGGGAACCTCTGCGCATCTTGGATCGACTTGCCGAGGATGAAAGAATTGCCCCCGACTGGGTGGCTGGGCTTCGCGCGGTCGACCCTGGGATCGACTCCAAGGTCGATAACTGCCTCGCCAGGGTGGCCGCTGCGGGACCATACTTGCCGGTCGAGGATGAACCCAACTCCGTCCTCTGGCGCGCTTTCGAGTTGCCGCTCAATCAGGTGCGCGTGCTGATCCTGGGACAGGATCCCTACCCAAGTGCAGCGCGCGCGATGGGGTTGAGCTTCTCGACTGGCCCAGCAGGCGACGTCCCCGACTCCTTGGCGAACATCTACGAGGAACTCGCCCGAGCCAAGTACTCGACGCCACGAGCGGGGGATCTCAATGCCTGGACACAGGAGGGCGTCATGTTGCTGAACCGCGCTTTGACCCTTCCACGCGACAAGCATGCGCGGCCCAAGCGGCATATTCGGTGGTGGTCACCACTCGCGGTGACCGCGATGAAAGCAATCCGGGGAGAAGCGAGGGCTCGGCCAATTGCTGCGTTGCTCTGGGGAGTTCCCTCTCACGGCATGCGTAAGCACTTGGAGCCAGAGGTGAAGGTCTTCGCCTCCAGCCATCCGTCGCCAATGTCGGTTCAGCGGGCAGCCGGCGCCGAACGCCCATTCCGCGGCTCAGACCCCTTTGGCAGGGTGAACCGGTGGTTCGAGAGCCGCTCCGTCGAGCCCATCAACTGGACCATCGTCAACTGACCCTCATAGCCACAACCCTGGCCGCTACTGGGGCCATGCTCGACGCCGTCGCGGCGCGCCGTCCGCGCAGCTACCGCGTGATTCGACTCGGCTCCCGGTCGGGCGCGCGTGGTGCGAAAACGCGCACTCTTGCCGCCAGTCGCTCGCGCTGGCGTCAGCCTCCCCGTGTTGGCTCACCCGAATACCGTCTCCCGATCCGAATCCCGATGAGCAGGCTCAGCAACAACGGCCCCGGTGAGCGTGACGCCGAGCGCTAGCATTTGCTCGGGAAACAGCATCACCGGCACGGGCCCGTCGGCGGGCACGGGTTGGTAAGCGAACCAGCCATAGGAGTTGGGGCCGATGACGGCACTGACGAGCAAGCCACCGACGATGAGGACGGCCGCCACCAACACTGCGATACGAAAGCGGGTGCGACTGGTGGACACCGTGCCATCGTGTCATGAAGCTCGCGCACGCTCCTGCCGCGGCGAGTGCGCCTGTGCGGCGGCATGGGACGCGATACACCCCATGAGGTGGCCGTAAGCGGACTGCTGCACGTCGACGTCTTTCCTACTACCGTAGGGGGGTCGAGGTAGCGACCCAGGATGGACGGCAGGTTCGTGGCGCCCAGCTTGGTGCCGTCGGGCTTGGCCTGGGCCAGTTCGGTGAGCCCGATGACCTGGTTCCCACCCTCGCGGTTGACGACCTGGACGTTGACGCCCAGTTCTTCTGAGAGCACGGGGGCCAGGATGCGGGCCATGATGTCGTTACCGCCGCCAGCCGCGGACGGCACGATCCATTCGATGTTGGTGTTGGGCTCGGGCCAGGATTCGGCGGTCTGCTCACCGCTGGCGCCGGAGGTGGCTCCGGGGGAGGAGCCGGTGGAGCAGGCGCTCAGGATGGTGGCGGTGGCGGTGGTGAGGGCGAGGGCGGCCAGGGCGGCTCGGGTGGGGCTCATCGGATCAGATCTTTCGTGGAGTGGGTTGGGGTGGTGCTCTCCGGCTGGCCGGAGGGGTCAGGGGTGCCGCTCGGCGGCGCGGAGGCAACCGGGGCGGATGGGGCGGGACCCCCTTCTGGGGTGTTGGCGCGTGCTGCCCCTGGGTCTTGGGGGGTCGGCTTCTCTACGACTACGGGGCCCGTGGGGTCCGGGGAAGCGCCCGGCTGGGCGGGGCCCGACGGGTCGTTGGGGGGCCGGCCCGAGCGGCGGAGCAGGAGGCGGGCGGCGAGGTGGGACAGCACCGGTCGGGCGATCGCGGCGAGCACGGCGAGGGTGATGAGAACCAGGAGCGTCTTGTTGATCGGACCGTCCATGAAGATGGCGTAGTCCCCGCGGGACAGCGCCAGGGCTCGTTGGAAGTTGTCCTCGATCATCGGTACGAGGATGAGTGCGAGCACCAGGGGTGTCAGTGGCACGGCGGCCAGCTGCAGGAGGAACCCGATGGCACCGGCCGCGACCATGACGTAGATGTCGAATGTGGTGCCGTTGATGCTGTAGGTGCCCAGGACCATGAAGACGACGATGAGCCCCGACAGGTAGGGGAAGGGGATCCTGAGAAGGGAGACCCAGACCCGTGCCAACGGGACGTTGAGCACCAGGAGGATGACGTTGCCGACGACCAGGCTGGCGATGATCCCCCAGGCGACGTCCGGGTTGTCCCGGAACAGCAGGGGCCCGGGGATGAGGCCGTTCATGGTGAAGGCGCCGGCCATGATCGCGACTGTGGCGCTGGTGGGGATGCCGAGGGTGAACAGGGGGATCATCGACGAGATGGCCAGCGAGTTGTTTGCCGCCTCGGGACCGGCGACGCCCTCGACCGCGCCGCGTCCGAACTCCGACCTCCGTGGGGACACCCGCTTCTCCAGCGCGTAGGACGCCAGGGAGGTGGCTGCGCCGGGCGATCCGGGCAGCAGGCCCATGAAGAAGCCGATGACCGACCCGCGGGCGAACGGTGCCAGCGAGCGGCGCAGGTCGGCACGGGTGGGCATGAGCCGGCCCACCGAGAGGGGAGCGACCGGACGCCCACCGCTGCGAGCCACCTGCGACAGGATCTCGGCGAGGCCGAACGCTCCCATCACGACAGGCACGAGGCCGATGCCGGCGAAGAGCTGTGGCAGGCCGAAGGTGAAGCGCTGCAGGCCCTGTCCCTGGTCGATGCCGACGCTGGCGATCAGGACCCCAAGGCCAACGCTGACCAGGGCCTTGCCGACGCTGTTGCCGGAGAACGCGGTGATCAGGGCCATGCCGAGCACCGCCACGAGAGCAAGTTCGGGGGTGCCGAACTCCAGCGCCAGCCGGCTGAACGGCGCGACGAGCACGAAGCCGATGACTCCCACCATTCCTCCCACGAAGGAGGCCAGTGCGGCGATGACCAGTGCCGGCCCTCCGCGACCGCGCTTGGCCATGGCGTACCCGTCGAGCGTCGTGGCCACCGAGGAGGCCTCGCCTGGGATGCGCAGCAGGACGGCCGTGGTCGTCCCGCCGTAGGCGGCTCCGTAGAGGATGGCCGCGAGGGTGATGATCGCGGTGGTCGCGTCCAGGCCGAAGGTGACCGGGATCAGCAGCGAAACGGCCGCGGCGGGCCCGAAGCCGGGCAGGACCCCCACGAGCATGCCCAGGACGCACCCGAGCAGTGCGAACAGCAGGTGGTGGAACGTGAGGATGCTCAGCAGCCCGTCGAAAAGCGCACCGAACATCTCACAACCCCCAGCCGGAGAGCACGGGAAGGCTGCTCGTGGGAAGCACGGTGCCGAGCCAGACGTCGAAGACCAGGCGTGCGCCCAGGGTCGCGACCACGGCGACGGTCACGGCGGTCAGTGCGCGGCGGCGGCTCACTCCGATCAGCAGGACCAGAAGCAGGCTGACCATGGTCACGGTGAAGCCCAGCACCGGCAGCAGCGCCGCGGTGGCGGTCATCGCGGTCAGCACCGTGAGCACGCGGGCCCAGTCGGCCAGCCCAGGGACAGGTTCGGTCTCCTCCTCGTGCACGGCCTCGGCCAGATCGGCCTCGCTGGACACGACCTGGGCGACCGCCTCCAGCGCGTCAGGCTCCGAGGACGTCCTGCTTGCCGTCATCAGCTCGAGCGCCCATGCGCCGCTGCCCAGCAGCAGCAGCACGCCAGCCGCGGCGGGCACGAGGCCGGATCCCACGCCCGTGGTTGCTGTCAGGCCGAAGCTGCGGCCAGCGATCAGCGCCGCCAGCCCGGCAGTGGCGGCGCCTCCTGCGAGGGCCCACTCCACGGTGCTGCGAGAGTAGGTGAAGGAAGTCATGCGATACCTCATCGGATCGGTGATGTGGGCCCACGCCCACTTGCAGACTTGCACAGGTTTGCATCATGCTGGCTTTCCTGTCAACCTCGAGAACCGAAGACACGAGGAGGAGCAGTGGGATTCCGTTCGGCACTGACCAACAACGCGCGGCCCGTCAGTCCATCCGACCGCAGGGTGCTCGACGTGCTCATGAGCGAGGACAACGCGGCCGAGCTCACAGCCGCCCAGGTTGCCGAGCGAGCACAAGCCCACGAGTCGACCGTCGTCCGGCTGGCCCAGAAGCTCGGGTACCGCGGTTACGCCGAACTGCGGGACGACCTGCGTCGCGACGAGCTCGGCCACCGCGCTCCGCGGGGCATGCGCAACGAGTCCGGGCACGATGTCGCCTCGTTGGCCGCCGACGAGGCGCAGGCTCTGGCCCTGATGGGTCGGCATCTGCGGCAGGAGGACGTCGACGCAGTGGCCAGGGCCGTCCACACGGCCTCACGCGTGTACCTCTTGCACTGGGCCAGCGCTCCGGAGGCCGTCGACCTGCTCACCCGGCGCCTGCGTCGGCTGGGGAAGGTGGTCGTCCCGGTGGGGCCCACCCCGCGGGAGGTGGCCGAGGGGTTCGTGACCTTCGAGCAGAACTGCCTGCTGATGGCGTTCGGCCTGGGCAAGATCCCCCAGTCACTGCCGCCGCTCATCGCCGCCGCCCAGGGACGTGGTGGGGGTGTGGTGCTGATCACCGACACTCCCGGTTACGGTCTGGAGCCGCGGCCTGACTACATTCTCGCCGCCGGGCGCGGCCGTGACAGCGGCTTCCGGACCCTGCTCGTCCCGATGGCGATCGTGTACGCGCTGCAACTGGCCGTGCACCACCTCCAACCCGAGCACTACCTCTCCGTGACCGAGTCCATCGACGACCTGACGCGCCTCGCCGGTGGCTGGGACCAAGTCCCCCTACGGCCCTCGTGAGGCCGCGCTGGGTGGTCATGCTCGCTCTCCAGACCCTGGCCGTCCAGGTCGTCTGGGTGGGGGTCCGCGTGCTCGGCGGGCTCCTCGCCGTCGAGCGTGGCGCCGGCGTCGCGGAGCTGGGGCTGCTCGCTGCGGTGACGGCCGCACCCGCGCTCGTGGGCGCAGTCCTGGTGGGCCGCCTGTGCGACCGCGTCGGTGGTGCTGCCGTCGCGGCGGCCGGCGTCGCCGTCCTGCTGGCCGGCACGGTAGTCGTCGCCACCGCACCCGACTTCCGACAGCTGCTCGTCGGTTCGGCGGTCTCTGGCGCCGGCGGTCTGCTGGCCATGCTGGGGCAGCAGGCCATCGTGGCCGCTCGCTCGAAGGTAGAGCACCGGACCGGGCACTACTCGACCGTCACGACCGCAGCGTCGGTCGGCCAGCTGTTGGCGCCGCTGCTCGTGACCGGCGGTGCCGCCGGAGCTGGGATGGACGCCGGTCTTCTCGCTTGCTTCGGGACAGGGTGCCTCGGACTCGTCGTAGCAATCGTCGCGGTGGGGGTGCCCGAGGACCACGGCACGCGCACGGACTCAGTTCGCCTGTCCATACCCGCGCACCGCGTCCTACGGATGCCGGGCGTCTGGCGTTCGGTCGGCACCAGCGCGGCCGTGCTCGTCACCGTCGACCTGCTCTACACCATGCTTCCCCTGTGGGCGGCAGAACGCGACGTGCCGACCGCAGTGCTAGGAGCGCTGCTCGCCCTCCGCGCAGGCGTGTCCGTCCTGAGTCGACTGGGCCTGGCCCGGGTCGTGCACCGGATCGGGGTGCGGTTGGTCCTCACCGGCGCCCTCGCCCTGGGCGTCACCGCACTCGTTCTGCTCGCCGTGGCGCCCACGTGGGCCGGTTGGATCGCGCTGACCCTGCTGGGGGTCGCTCTCGGTGCGCCACAGCCCATCACCATGGCGTGGACAATCGGACTGGTCCCCTCCACGATGCACGGTGCTGCGCTAGGCCTACGACTGTGGGCCAACCGAACAGCCCAGGTGGTGCTGCCGATGACTGCCGGGGCACTTATCGCGCCCGCAGGTTTCCCCGGCTTCGCCCTGATCAATGCCGGGCTGCTCGCCGGGGCCTGCTACCTCGTGAGCACCGCCAACTTCCCACGGGGACAATTACCTGAATGGGAGTCCTAGTGGTTCGTGTTTGAAGTGGTCTGACGGTTGGCCTTCTTGAGGACCTCGTCGGCCGTCTTTGTCCAGACGAAGGGGTGGCAGCGGTCGTTCCAGCCGTCGACGAAGGCGCGGATCTTGGCGTTGAGGTCCTTGACCGATCTGAACGTGCCGCGGTGGATCGCCTGGCGCTCGATGATGCCGAACCAGACCTCGACGAGGTTGAGCCAGGACCCGGAGGTCGGGGAGAAGTGGACGTGGATGCGCGGGTTGGCGGCCAACCAGTCGCGGACCTCCACGCGCTTGCTTATGGGCGGCGTAGTTGTCCATCACCAGGTGCAGCTCGGTCCCCTCGCCGGTGTCGGGGTAGGCGCGGGCGACCTGCTTGAGGAAGGCGAGGAACTCCTGGTGGCGGTGCCGGGGCTTGCAGGCCCCGGTGACCTTGCCGGTGGCGATCTCCAGCGCAGCGAACAGTGTCGTGGTGCCGTGCCGCTTGTAGTGGTGGGTGCGCCGCTCGGGCAGCCCGGGCTGCATTGGCAGCATCGGCGCGGTCCGGTCCAGCGCCTGGATCTGGGACTTCTCGTCCACGCACAGCACGATCGCGTTCTCCGGCGGCGCCAGGTACAGCCCGACGACGTCGGTGACCTTGGCGACCAGCTCGGGGTCGGTGGAGAACTTGAACGTCTCCACCCGCCACGGCGCGACCCCGTAGTCGCGCCACGCCTTGGCCACCGTCCCGTTGCTGATGCCCAGGTGCCGGCCCAGCAACCGGGAGGACCAGTGCGTCACCCCGTACTTCTTCGGCGGCGGCCTGAGGGTCTGGGCGACGATCTCCCGGTGGTCGATGGTCCTCGGCCGGCCCGACCGTGGGTCGTCGTCCAGCCCCGCGATCCCCTCCGCCGCGTACCTGTTCCGCCAGTCGATCACCGTCGGCCGCGACACCCCCACCTTCGCCGCGATCGCCGTGTTCGACTCACCCTCCGCGGCCAGCAGCACGATCCGCGCCCGCTGCGCCAGGCCCGCCCGGACAGAGGAGGACCGGGTCAAGCGAGCCAGCTCCTCACGGTCACCATCACGCAACCCCAGCGCCGGGGCAGGTCGATTCGCCATACCCCATCGTTGCAACCCAACAACTGTAAATCAACCAACTACACGCTCCACTAGGTCCACCGTCGCGCTGACGCTTCGCGTGACTTGCAGGACACACCAGCATGGGAAGTTCTCCATCGTGTATTCTCCTGCCACGCGGCTGAGCATTACGCGGTCCAAGTTGCGCAATTTGAAAGGCGTGAGGGAGTGCCTAGAATGCCAGGGGATGGCTTGCAGCCGTCGGTCGGTGAATGGATGCATTTACAGCGGCAGCGGATAGTTGGTGAGGTTGCCAGTCGCATCGGCGCAGTGGGGTCGCGCTCTGCCCAGCAGCGCGGGCTATGCGCTTGTGGCAGATACGCTGCGGGGGTGTGTAAAGGCTGCGGTTTCGAGCAATGTGAAATTCACGGAGGGCTTGGCAAGCTCGACGGTCGCGATTTCTTCCTCTGTTCTTCATGTGGCCAACCGCAGCGGATGGTAGAGCTTGAAACGGAGTTTCGAGAAGAAGCGGCTAGGATTGAAGGGGAGCTCGAAGCTGAGGAAAGAGAGCGCGCTGCCGTGCGGGCTGAGCAGGAGCGAGTCGCAGCGTTGCCCCTCATGGACGCAGCGCAACTCAGTCAATATCTTCAAGGAGCCCTGGATGACGGGACGACTGCGAAGCTGCCTGACGCAATCAGCGGCTCTTTACTGGCGCAGGCTCTTGCACGAGCCGAGCTAGAGCCCGAATACCGGGTAATATACCAACGGTTCAAGATGTCAAGGGTTGTGACCCTTGGCTGGTGCATCTTGCGCAAGAAGAACGAGTGCGATCCCGACAGCAGATCCACGGATGGCTACGCCCTGTACCTCGGAGCAGACGGGTGCTTGAGGAGTTCCCACGACGCTATACACCTGCCTGAGAGCGCTACGTACTCTAAGTACATCGCACATGGCATTCGTCATAAGTACATTCCGATTGAGCTAAATGCAAGTGAGCTTAACGGCTCGGAGCCCGTGGGCCAGCGACACTGGCGGGACTACTACCCGACGAACTAGCGACAGCACCAGGGGACTAGGCAGGTGCGACTCTTCGAAGTAGAACACCAAGTCCTGTACTGCCGCGAGGGGCGGGGCTGGTGACCTGCCGCGTCGATCACCGGGTCACGGCACGCCTACGAGTCGCCAGCCACCGCTACCGCCGCGGCTGGCCTGACGGCACTGCGTTGGGCGTGGACTCGGTCTAGAACGCTTGTAGATGGCGGTGCGTGTAGTCGAGCCGTCCTGCGGGTTCAGAAGCGTATCCTTCCAGTGCGGATGGCGGCGACCGTGATGTCAAGATTTCTCCACACTTGCGTTCGCAAGCGAGAAACGTCTTCGATTTCCACTCGGCCCGAACTCAAAATCTCGCTGTTAGAAGAAGCCTCTTCGCTCAGGTCTTCGGGAGGATCAGACGCTAGACCCGCCGCAACTGTCCTCAAGTAGAAGGAGCGTGCACGAGCAGTTTCTTCTGGGTCGTGGCGTTGGATGCCGGCCTGCACGTAGTAGGCGGTAGTGCTTGAGCGACACCACAACCAGGCGCGGTCGAGATTATCATTGTTGAAGTACGCCCTGATAAGAGACGTCAAGGCCACCCTTTCTTGGGACCAGGAGCGATATGCGTCGTCGAACTTCTCTTGTGACTGAGACACCGCACCAACAGAAGCGAACTGCGTGGCGGTGAACATCTCGGCCACAGCGCAAGATACCCGCTCTATCAGATCTGCTTTGATCTCCAGGGCTTTTCGCTGGTCCTGCCAACGTTGTGTGAAGTGCGGAATCAGCAGACCCGTCAGTACCGCACCTACTGCCAGCACGACGAGCGGATGGCTGAGGAATTGAGCCATATGCACCCTCCTTGGCAGGTGACTGGGTTCAAGCTCTGGCTCAGTCGTCGAGGCAACATGTTAGTCACGGCTCGTGGCGAGTGTGCGCTTCCGCCCGCCCCAATCTCGCTCTCCACCTCCAGCACGAAGCGCTCGACCGCGGCCCTGGTTCCACCCGCCAACCGCCGTGGGTCCTCGTCGGGCCCGTATAGCACCGGAGGACGGCCATCGGGCCGCCGTGAGTGCACGCTCCTGCCGCTAGGAGGACGGCCGGCTGACACGGTGAAAGCCGCGATGGACCCTTCCGCTCATCGGCGTCACAATCAGCGCCTAACCTTACAGCATGGACAGGTACCCGTCGCGCCACCCTTGGCGACCTGTCGAGCGCTGGTACCGGACCCTGATCATGTTCGCCGGCTCGATTGTCTACGGGATCGTCTTCCTGTTCTGGGTGGGACCAGAGGCGCTGGCTCTGCCCCTCGTGATGCTCATCATTGTGTTGCTGTGGCCCGTCCCAGCTGGGTGGCGTGACCACCTGCCGCGTCTCGCAGCGGTAGCCGATCGGGTGCAGCGCCGCTAGAGGCGGACATCCGCTATTGCCGCTGTGGTCGCGTAGCGTCCGATGCTCGCACAGCTGGGCAATCGCAGTGGTCTCGGGTCCGGTGGGC
>NZ_QZMN01000002.1 GCF_003702705.1 Ornithinimicrobium cerasi
CTCCAACGCCTCCTCACCAACCCCACCCAGGAGGCCATGGCCGCGACGGGTTGACACAGGGCTTCTCATCGGATCTCCACCTTGCTGATCAGGAGGTCGACCGTCCGGCCCGCACCGAGGTCGGCCGTGGTCGTGTATGCCGTGGGGCGGGGCTGGGTGCTCCCGTCGGGATCGGTGCCTCCGCCGAGTCCGTGGTGCCTGGGCCGCGGCAGCGGGGTGCCGGAACCGGCCGCCCCGAACTGCACCGCGAGGGTCTCGTCCATGACGAGCTTCTGGTGCGCCTCCGAGGCGCGCCACACGTCGTCGTCGCCGACGACGGTGAGGCTGATCCGGTCGGTGACCTCGAGGCCGGCCTCCTTGCGGGCACCCTGGACCGCGCGGATGAGGTCGCGGGCCAGGCCCTCGCGGGCCAGGTCCTCGGTGACCTCGGTGTCCAGCACGACGAAGCCGCCGCCGTGGCGGCGCAGCATGGCCGTGACCTGAGACCCGCCGGCCGCGTCCGAGACGACGGTCTCCAGCGCGTACTCCCCCTCGGCCAGCTCCAGGCCGCCGGCGGTGACGGTCCCGTCCTCGGCCACCGACCAGTCGCCGGACTTCGACCCCCTGATCGCGGACTGCACGTCCCGGCCGAGCCGCGGTCCGGCGGCGCGGGCGTTGACGGTGAGTCGCTGCTCCACGCCGAAGTCCGCGGCCGAGGCGTCCTGCAGGTCCAGCACCACCACCTCCCGCACGTTGACCTCGTCCCGCACGATGTCCGCCAGGCCCGGGTGCGCGGCCAGGCCGTCCGCGTGCGCGGTGACCACCGTCAGCCGCGACAGCGGCAGGCGGACCCGCAGCTGCTCGGCCTTGCGCACCCCCAGCGTCACCGAGCACACCTCGCGGACGGTGTCCATCGCCTCCACCAGCTCGTGGTCGGCGGGCAGGTCCTCGGCGGCCGGCCAGTCGGTGAGGTGCACCGACTCGCCCCCGGTGAGACCACGCCATACCTCCTCGGTGAGCAGCGGAAGGAGCGGCGCGGCGACGCGGCAGGTCACCTCGAGCACCGTGAAGAGCGTGTCGAAGGCAGCCTCGTCCTCCTTCCAGAAGCGGTCGCGCGAGCGCCGGACGTACCAGTTGGTCAGCACGTCGACGAACTCGCGGATGGTGTCGCAGGCGGTCGCGATCTCGTTGCGGTCGAAGGCGCCCTGCGCGGTCTCGACGAACTCGCGGGTCTTGGCCAGGATGTAGCGGTCGAGCTCGTGGGTCGAGTCGGTCGACCAGCGCGCCTGGTAGCCGGCGACGTTGGCGTAGAGGCCGAAGAAGTACCACGCGTTCCACAGCGGGATCATCGTCTGGCGCACACCGTCGCGGATGCCCTGCTCGGTCACGACGAGGTTGCCGCCGCGCAGGATCGGGCTCGACATGAGGAACCACCGCATCGCGTCGGCGCCGTCACGGCTGAAGACCTCGCGCACGTCGGGGTAGTTCTTCAACGACTTCGACATCTTCTGCCCGTCGTTGCCCAGGACGATCCCGTGGCTGATGCAGGTCGAGAAGGCCGGCCGGTCGAACAGTGCGGTCGCCAGGACGTGCAGCGTGTAGAACCAGCCGCGCGTCTGGCCGATGTACTCGACGATGAAGTCGGCCGGGAAGTGGTGCTCGAACCAGTCGGCGTTCTGGAAGGGGTAGTGAACCTGGGCGTAGCTCATCGACCCGGAGTCGAACCACACGTCCAGCACGTCCTCGACGCGGCGCATGGTGCTGCGGCCCGTCGGGTCGTCCGGGTTGGGCCGGGTCAGCTCGTCGACGAACGGCCGGTGCAGGTCGACCTGGCCGTCCCGGTCGCGCGGGAGGGTGCCGAAGTCGCGCTCGATCTGCGCGAGCGAGCCGTAGACGTCGATGCGCGGGTACTGCGGGTCGTCCGACCGCCAGACCGGGATCGGGCTGCCCCAGAAGCGGTTGCGCGAGATCGACCAGTCGCGGGCATTCTCCAGCCACTTGCCGAACTGGCCGTGCTTGACGTGCTCGGGGACCCAGGTGATCTCCTCGTTGGCACGCAGCATGTCGTCCTTGATCCGCGTCACCTCGACGAACCAGGACGAGACGGCCTTGTAGATCAGCGGCTCCCGGCAGCGCCAGCAGTGCGGGTAGGAGTGCGCGTAGGTCTCCCGGCGCAGCAGCACCGTCCCCTCGGTCACCGCGCCGGTCTCGCGGCGCTCGTCGTCAGGGCCGCCCCGCTGGTTGCGGGTCGCCGCCCTGAGGTGGTCGATGATGGGGGCGTTGGCGTCGAAGACGAGCATCCCGCCGTACTCGACGACCGGGTGCAGGAAGGCGCCGTCCGAGCCGACCGGCATGACCGGCTCGATCCCCTCGCGGTCGGTGACCACCTTGTCGTCCTCACCGAAGGCGCCGGCGGTGTGCACCAGGCCGGTGCCGTCGGTGGTGGTGACGAACTCCGCCACGACGAGCCGGTGGGCGCGCGCCCAGCCCTGGTAGTAGCTGAACGGTGGCACGTAGGAGCGCCCGGCGAGCTCGGCCCCGGAGTACGTCCCCAGGACCTCGGGCGACTCCCCCAGCTCGGCGGTGTAGGCCGTCAGCCGCTCCTTGGCGAGGAGGTATCGCTCCCCCGCGCCGGCGGACCCGTCGGCCGCCTTCCCGGCACCGGGGAGGGGGGCCCTCACCACGACGTACTCGATGTCCTCGCCGACCATGACGGCGAGGTTGGCGGGCAGCGTCCAGGGCGTGGTGGTCCAGACGAGCACGAGCGCCCCGTCCAGCACCTCGTCGGGCCGCTCGCCGGGCAGCAGGCGCACGCCCACGGTGACCGCCGGGTCCTGACGGACCTGGTAGACCTCGTCGTCCATCCGCAGCTCGTGGTTGGACAGGGGGGTCTGGTCGTTCCAGCAGTAGGGGAGGACGCGGTAGCCCTCGTAGACCAGGCCCTTGTCGTACAGGCTCTTGAACGCCCACAGCACCGACTCCATGTAGTCGACGTTGAGCGTCTTGTAGTCGTTGCCGAAGTCCACCCAGCGGGCCTGGCGGGTGACGTAGTCCTCCCACTCCTGGGTGTAGCGCAGCACCGAGTCGCGGCACTTGTCGTTGAAGGCCTCGATCCCCAGCTCGAGGATCTCGTCCTTGGTCTTGATGCCCAGCTGGCTCATCGCCTCGAGCTCGGCGGGCAGGCCGTGGGTGTCCCAGCCGAAGCGGCGCTCCACCCGCCGGCCGCGCATCGTCTGGTAGCGCGGCACGACGTCCTTGACGTAGCCGGTGAGCAGGTGGCCGTAGTGCGGCAGCCCGTTGGCGAACGGCGGCCCGTCGTAGAAGACGTACTCGTTGGCGCCGTTCTCCCCCGCGGGCCGCTGCTCGACGCTGCGGACGAAGGTGTCGTGCACGCGCCAGTGGGCCAGCACCGCCTCCTCGATCGCCGGGAAGCGCGGCGAGCTGGTCAGCGCGGCGCCGGACGTGCTGCTGAGCGGGTAGGCCATGGGGGGCGGCTCCTCGGGTGGTGGTGCGGTGTGCGGTACTCGTGCCCGAGGACGACACCGCACTGGCCCGGAGGCCGGTGGGTACCGCGGTACCACCTCGCTTGCGCCACGTCATACCCCTCGGGAAGACGTCGCACCACTCGCTTCACCGGCTGTGACGGGCCGACCCGTGCGGTTCTAGCAGGCGCACCCGCCGGGTCGCGGGGGCCGTTCTTCCGCAGGCTCGCCGCTGATCACGGCTCGGACGCCTGTGCCCGACATCCTAGCGGCTGGCGTCACCGGCCCCGCCGGCCAGGACCTGCGTCCACCCGTCAGGACGGGTTCAAACGCCAGAACATGCTATGACCGGCCCGCTATAGCCGGTGGGTCACCACCCTTTCCGGCCGGTCGTCGCCGACTCCAGGCTCACCCCGCGCGGGTGCGGGCCCGTGCCAGGGCCGCCTGGATCCGGGCGTGGACGACCTCGGGACGGGCCAGGTCGGCCCAGGTGAGGCGCACGACCTCGTAGCCCAGGCTGCGCAGGCGGTCCTCGCGCCGCTTCTCCGCCGTCAGGTCCGCCGGCGACGCGTACTTCAGCATCCCGTCGAACTCGACGACCACCCGTGGCCCGACCAGGAAGTCGACCCGCGCGACGAAGCGCCCCTGCCCGTCGACGATGCTCACCTGCGGCCGCACGTCGCGATATCCGAGCCGGTGCAGGACCCAGGCGGTGCGCGACTCCCCCGCGCTCTCGTGCCGGCCGTCGGCACGCCCGATGACGATCGAGGCCGCGGTCCTGCCGCGCCCGAGCCATCGCCACCCGCCCAGCGCCTCCAGGTCCTCGCGACGGCACAGCCCCAGGCGCAGCGCCGAGTCGGCTCCCACGACCCCCGGCTCCACGCCGAACTGGGCCGCGACCTGGACGCAGGCCACGGCCGGCATCACGGTCGGCAGGCCGAAGGCGTCCGTGACCCGGCCCTCCCCGACGCACGCATGCTGCACCAGCCCGCCGCGGCGACGGGTCTGCGTGCCGCCCACGGTCACCAGGTGCACGAGGTCGTCCACGCCGTGGATGGACAGGCCCATCACGGCCATCGCGCTGTGGTGGCTGAGGGCGACGGGCGGGCCGCCCTGCCGGTCCATCATGACGCCCCGGGCCCGGATGAGGTGCCGTTCCCACGGAGGTGCGGCACGCCATACCGTGCCGTCGACGAGCACGTTGCGCCTCAGCCTCACCAGGTCGCCCGCACCGACCCACCGCCGCAGCACCTCGGCGCTCACGCCGAGGTGGCGGAGCTGGGTCGAGGTGACCAGGCTGTCCTGCGCCGCCAGCAGCGGCACGACGGCCTCGGTCCAGGGATCGGCGCTCACCGCCCCAGGATGACCGGTGCCGACGAGGGCACGACGAGTTGTCCACAGCCTCGTAGGCTCGTCCCGTGGCCACGCACACCGACCGCCTCCGCGAGCTCCTCGGCGACCGCGTGGTCACCGACCCCGCCGTCGCCGCGGGGTTCGCCGTGGACGCCTGGCCCCAGGCCGTGGCGCCGGACACCGACGGCTTCACGGTGGTCCGCGCCCGCTCGCGCGAGGACGTCGTCACCACCCTCCGGTATGCCGCCGCGCACCGGGTCCCGGTCGTCCCCCAGGGGGCGCGCACCTCGACGACGGGGGCCGCCGGCGCGCTGGCCGGCGGCATCGTGCTGTCCACCGCGGCGATGCGGTCCCTGGTCGTCGACCCCGTCGAGCGCACCGCGGTGGTGGGGCCGGGGGTGATCAACGCCGACCTGAAGGCGGTGGCGGCCGAGCACGACCTCCTCTACCCGCCGGACCCCGCGAGCTCGGACTCCTGCACGATCGGGGGCAACGTGGCGACGAACGCGGGCGGGCTGTGCTGCGTGAAGTACGGCGTCACGGCCGACTACGTCCGCGGCCTGGAGGTCGTGCTCCCCGGGGGTGAGGTGGTGCGGACCGGGCGCCGCACGGCCAAGGGCGTCGCGGGCTATGACCTGACGGGGCTCGTCGTCGGGTCCGAGGGCACGCTCGGCGTCGTCACCGAGGCCGTGCTGCGGCTGGTGCCCCTGGGCGACCCGGCGCTCACGGTGCTGGCCGTCTTCCCGACCCTGGCCGCCACGATGGCGGGCGTGGGCGCACTCCGGGAGCTGCGGCATACCCCGAGCCTGCTGGAGATGCTCGACGGGCCGAGCGTGGACGCGGTCCAGGCCTACGGCGACTACGGCTTCCCCTCCGGCAGCGGCGGGGTGCTCCTGGTGCAGTCGGACCGGCCCGGCTCCGCCGGCGCGGACGTGCAGGAGTATGCCGCCGCGCTCACCGCCGCCGGGGCCTCCGACGTGGCCGTCGCCGAGGACCGGCTCGAGTCCGACCTCCTGCTCGAGGGCAGACGCGTCCTCAACCCGGCGTTGCAGGCGAGGGGTCCGAGGTTCATCGAGGACGTGTGCGTGCCGGTGGGGCGGCTGGGCGAGCTTGTCGAGCAGGTCCACGGGATCGCGGCGCGTCGCGGGCTGGAGGCGACCTGCGGCGGTCACGCCGGCGACGGCAACCTGCACCCGTGCTTCTTCTACGACGAGAGCGACCCGGCCAGCCTGGCCGCGGCGACGGCCGCGTTCGACGACCTGGTGCGGGCGGCCTGGGCCCTCGGCGGCACCCTCACCGGCGAGCACGGGGTGGGCCAGCAGAAGGTGCGCTGGCTCGCCGAGGAGCTCGGGCCGGACGAGGTGGTGCGGCAGCGGGCTCTCAAGGCCCTCTTCGACCCGCTCGGGATCATGAACCCTGGGCGCGGCATCGCCTGAGGCACGGGGCGGCGTGCCGGAGGCGGGGCACATCGGGGCCGCGTCTCGCCGTTCGCGCCGATCTGAGCCGATGTGCCCGTCCGGCGAGACGTCGGCGGGCTCTGGGGGACCCGGGGCCAGGGGCACCGCGGGGCGGACGGCCCGGGACAGGCACCGACCTCCAGCGCTGAGTGAGCGCTGGAGGTCGGTGGTCAGAGGGTGGCGACTCCCACCCGGTCAGGTGCGGGGGTCGTCCTCGCGCGGGCCGTCCGGCTCCCCGTCGGCCTCGTGCCTGCCGTGGGGGCGGCGGTGCGGCAGGTCCTCCGGCACGGTGGTGCCGCCGCGGCCGAAGCCGTCGTCGTCGGGGTCCAGCGCCTCCTCGTGGCGACCGTGGCGACGCAGGTGCGGCGGCGGCACCGGGGTCGTCGTCCCGCCGCGGCCGAAGCCGTCGTCGTCGAGGTCGCGCTCGTGCGTCCAGCCGCCACCCTCCTCCTTGACCATCGTGCCGGTCCGCTCGCGCAGGTCCTCCGCACCCACGCCCGCGGCGACCCGGTTGCGACCCGAGGCGTCGACGATCTGGTTCTCGCCGGCGAGCTCGGAGATCGGGACCGTCTTCTCGGAGTCCGGCAGCCCGAGCTGCGCGAGCTTGCCGCTGGCGCGGTCGGCGAGGAACTCGTTCATCTCCCGCTTGATCGTCGGCAGCAGCAGGTAGACGCCGAGCAGGTTGACGAAGGCGCAGACGAAGAGGAAGTTGTCCGCGAAAGCCAGGACCTGGCCGAAGGTGAGCAGCGTCCCGGCCACGGTGAAGAACAGGAAGACGAAGCGGTAGATGGTCGTCGAGGTCCTGGTGTCGCCGAAGAGGTGGTTCCAGGCGCGCTGGCCGTAGTAGGACCAGGTGATGAGCGTGGAGATCGCGAAGAGCGCGACCGCGACGGCCAGCACGATCGGGAACCAGCTGATGTGCTCGCCGAAGGCGCTCGAGGTGACCTCGACGCCGGAGAGCCCGTAGTCGGGGTCGTAGCGGTCCCCGTCCTCGAAGGTGAACGCGCGGGCGTCGTTGTAGAAGGTGGTGTCCGCGATGACGATGGTCAGCGCCGTCATCGTGCAGATGATGACGGTGTCGATGAACGGCTCGAAGAGAGCCACGAAACCCTCGGACACCGGCCGGCGCGTCTTGACCACCGAGTGCGCGATCGGGGCCGAGCCGAGACCGGCCTCGTTGGAGAACGCCGCGCGGGTCAGGCCGACGACGAGCGCGCCGACGATGCCGCCGGTGACGCCCTCGGCGGTGAAGGCACCGGAGATGATCTCGCCGATGGCGGGGAAGACGTGCTCCAGGTTGCCCAGGATGACGACGATGCAGGCCAGGATGTAGATGCCGCCCATGACCGGCACCAGGGTCGAGGTCACCCGGCCGATCGACTTCATCCCGCCGATGATGACGGCGCCGATGATGCCGGCGAGGACGAGGCCGAAGACGAGAGAGCCGCTGACCGTGGAGATCCAGCCGGAGCCGTCGGGGTCGATGACCGTCACGGTCTGGGCGTAGGTCTGGTTGGCCTGGAACATGTTGCCGCCGCCGACGCCGAAGAAGAGGATCGCGACGGCGAAGAGGCCGGTGAGGAAGACGGAGAGGAACTTCGGGAACCTCGCGAAGGCCACCGGGAGGTAGGTGAAGGGTCCGCCGGCGACGGTGCCGTCCTCGTGGATCTTGCGGTACTTCACGCCCAGCGTGCACTCGGCGAACTTCGTCGCCATCCCGAGCAGGCCGGCGAGGATCATCCAGAACGTGGCACCCGGGCCGCCCAGGGTGACGGCGGCGCCGACCCCGGCGATGTTGCCCAGGCCCACGGTGCCGGAGACCGCGGAGGTCAGCGCCTGGTAGTGCGGGATCTCACCGGGGTCGTCGGCCGAGGAGTAACGGCCCCGGATCGTCTCGAAGGCCACCTTGAGGCCGCGGAACTGGATGAAGCCGAGGTAGATCGTGATGATGATCGCCGCGGCGACCAGCCACATCACCACGAACGGCATCTGCGGGATGCCGGGGAGGGTGAAGAAGATGACCTCCCCCGACCAGTACGTGATGCTGGTGAAGGCGCTGTCGACCCTCGTCTCGATGTCGGTGACCCACTGCGGGTCCTCGACAGGGGACATGGGCACCGCTCTGTATCCGGTCATCCCCATACGGTGGGTGCGGGCAGACGTGAGGTCAATCACATCCCGGCATCGTTTACCAAACGGTGACCTCCGTAGACGCTCCGCGGGAGCACCGCGCACGGTCTGGGAGAATCCCCGGTATGACGTTCAGCGCACGCCCTCTCGACCCCCCGCGCCCGGCCACCCTGCCCGAGCGCCCGTCCGTCGACGGCCTGGAGGACAAGTGGGTCCGGGTGTGGAGGGAGAACGACGTCTACGCCTTCGACCGCGAGGCGGCGCTGCAGGCGGACCGCAGCCAGATCTTCGCGGTGGACACCCCGCCGCCGACCGCCTCGGGCAGCCTGCACCTCGGTCACGTCTTCGGCTACACCCAGGCCGACTGCCTGGCCCGCTACCACCGGATGACCGGCAAGCACGTCTTCTACCCGATCGGCTGGGACGACAACGGGCTGCCGACCGAGCGCCGCGTCCAGAACTACTACGGCGTGCGCGGTGACGCCTCCCTGCCCTACGACCCCGGCTTCACCCCGCCGCAGCAGGGGGGCGAGGGCCGCAGCACGCGGGCCGCCGACCAGGTCCCCGTGGGGCGCGCCAACTTCATCGAGCTCTGCGAGGAGCTCACGGTGATGGACGAGAAGGCGTTCGAGGACACCTTCCGCCGGCTCGGCCTCGCGCTGGACTGGAACGTCCAGTACCGCACGATCGACGACCGCTCGCGGGCCGTCGCCCAGCAGGCGTTCCTGCGCAACCTGGCGCGCGGGGAGGCCTACCAGGCCGAGGCGCCCGGCCTGTGGGACATCACCTTCCAGACCGCGGTGGCGCAGGCCGAGCTCGAGGCGCGCGACTACCCCGGCGCCTACCACCGGGTCGCCTACCACCGGGCCGACGGCGGGCCGGTCCACATCGAGACGACACGCCCCGAGCTGATCGGCTCGGTCGTGGCCCTGATCGCCCACCCCGAGGACGAGCGCTACCAGCACCTCTTCGGCTCGACGGTGACCTCGCCCCTGTTCGGCGTCGAGGTGCCCGTGCTGGCGCACCCGCTCGCGGAGATGGACAAGGGGGCGGGGATCGCGATGTGCTGCACCTTCGGCGACATGACCGACGTCCAGTGGTGGCGCGAGCTCGACCTGCCCACCCGTTCCGTCATCACCCGCGCCGGCCGCCTGCAGGCCGAGACACCCGAGTGGATCACCGGCGGCCCCGGCGAGGCGCTGTACGCCGAGCAGCTCGCCGGGCGCACCACGCACGCGGCGCGCGAGGCGGTGGTGGCCGCCCTCCGCGCCTCCGGGGATCTCGACGGCGAGCCGCAGACGACCCAGCGCAAGGCCAACTTCTACGAGAAGGGCGACAAGCCGCTGGAGATCGTCACCAGCCGCCAGTGGTTCATCCGCAACGGCGGCAAGGACGAGGCCGTCCGCAACGACCTCCTCGCGCGCGGCGACGAGCTCGCCTTCCACCCCGGCTTCATGCGCGCCCGCTACCGCAACTGGGTGGAGGGCCTCAACGGCGACTGGCTGGTCAGCCGGCAGCGCTTCTTCGGGGTCCAGATCCCGGTCTGGTATGCCGTGGGCGCGGACGGGGAGGTCGACCACGACACCGTCCTGGTGCCGGCCGAGTCACGGCTGCCCGTCGACCCGATGTCCGACGTGCCGGAGGGGTACACCGAGGACCAGCGCGACCAGCCGGGGGGCTTTACCGGCGACCCGGACATCATGGACACCTGGGCCACGTCCTCGCTCAGCCCCCAGATCGCGGCGGGGTGGCCGGTGGCCGGGGCCCCCGACGGTGAGCTGGGCAACGACAGCGCGCTGTTCGCCAAGGTCTTCCCCTTCGACATGCGGCCCCAGGGTCATGACATCATCCGGACCTGGCTCTTCGCCTCCGTCGTCCGGGCCCACTACGAGCACGGCACGCTGCCCTGGAGCGACGCCTCCATCAACGGCTGGATCCTCGACCCCGACCGCAAGAAGATGAGCAAGTCCAAGGGCAACGCCACCACGCCCGTCGACATGCTCCGGCAGCACGGCACCGACGCGGTCCGGTACTGGTCCGCCGCCGCGCGCCCGGGCGTGGACACCATCGACGACCCCAACCAGGTCAAGGTGGGGCGGCGCCTCGCGATCAAGCTGCTCAACGCCAGCAACTTCGCGCTGGGCTTCGGCGAGCTGCCCGACGGCGTCGAGCCGACCTCCCTGGTGACCGAGCAGGTCGACCGCTCGATGCTCGCCGGGCTGGCGCGCGTGGTCGACCGGGCGACCGCGGCCTACGAGTCGTGGGACTACT
The DNA here is from genome assembly GCF_003702705.1 of Ornithinimicrobium cerasi. Lineage (GTDB taxonomy): Bacteria > Actinomycetota > Actinomycetes > Actinomycetales > Dermatophilaceae > Ornithinicoccus > Ornithinicoccus cerasi. The sequence continues at coordinate 10,673 of NZ_QZMN01000002.1, forward strand.
CCACCGCTCTCGACGCGACCGAGTCATTCTTCTGGACCTTCTGCGACGACTACCTCGAGCTCGTGAAGGAGCGGGCCTACGGCGGTGCCTTCTCCGACGCAGGGCCCACGACCGATCCCTCGCCGCAGACCCTGTCGGCGCGGGCGGCCCTGCGCCTGGCCCTGTCGGTCCAGCTGCGCCTGTTCGCCCCGGTCCTCTCGTTCGCGACCGAGGAGGTGTGGTCGTGGTGGCACGAGGAGGGCTCGTCCGTGCACGTCCAGCCCTGGCCGACGGCCGACGAGCTCGCCACCGCGACCGAGCGTGGTGACGCCGCCCTGCTGGGCACCGTGGGCCAGGCGCTCACCGGCCTGCGCAAGGCGAAGTCGGAGGCCAAGGTCAAGATGCGTACCGGGATCTCGGCCGCGACGATCAGCGCCCCCGCCGCGCAGCTGGACCAGGTCCGTGCTGCCCTTGGTGACCTGCGCGCCGCCGGCAAGGTGACGGGTCGGATCACCTTCGAGGACGGCGCGCAGGAGCTGGTCGTCCGCGACGTGGAACTGGTGCTCGACCAGCCGCAGCCCTGACCCGGCACCCGGGCACCACGCCGCGGGCGCTTCGTCACGGCGCGGCGTCGACATAGGGTGACGCACATGCGCCGGGGCACGAGGTCGACAGTGGCCGTCGCGCTGCTGGCTGTGCTCGCCGTCCTGGTCGTCCTGGTGTGGGGGTCGAGCAGCGGAGCGCCGCTGGTGACCGAGCCGCAGGGGACGTGGGGCCCGCCGCGGGCCGAGACCGGCGAGCCCCTGCTGCCGACTCTCGAGCCGGGAGCCGAACCGGAGACCGGGCCGGAGCGCGCCACCGCCTCGACGGAGTGGCTGGTCGACCTGCTGACCGCCCTGTTCCTCATGGCCGTCCTCACCGCCGTGCTGCTCCTGCTGCGCTGGCTGGCCCGTCAGCGCCTCGAGGAGAGGGACCGCCGGGTCACGGCCGAGGAGGACGAGCTCGTGGCGCTGCTCGAGGCGACGAGCGACGAGGTCCGCTGGCAGGCGCTCGCCGAGGGCGACCCGCGCAACGGCGTCGTCGCCTGCTGGGTGGCCCTCGAGGAGGCCGTGCAGCGAGCCGGGCTCCGGGCGAGCGCCAGCGAGACCGCCGCCGAGCTCACCTCCCGCGTCCTGTCCCGCTGGGAGGTCGATCCCCGCGCCATCGCCGACCTCTCCGACGCCTACCGGGAGGCCCGCTTCTCCCGGCACCCCGTCACCGAGGAGCAGCGCGAGGCCGCCGTCGACGCGCTCGACCGCATCCACGCCGACCTGCGCCGCCGGGTCCAGGAGGAGGAGGAGGCCAGGGCCGCCGAGGGGCGGGCGCGCGAGGCCGAGCGGGTCGCACGCGAGGACGCCGACGAGCAGACGGGGCAGGACGCGCGTGCGCGGCGGACCCCCCGCGGGCGTCGCCGGTGATCCCGCGCGAACTCCGCGGCACCCTCCTGCCGCTGGGCGGGGGTGTCCTGCTGCTCGGCGCCCTGCTGTTCTTCGTCGGCTCGCTGCAGCACTCGCTCGCCGAGGCGGCGGCGGTCGTCGTCCTGGCCGCGCTCGTGCTCCCGCTCCTGGTCCTGGCGATCACCCGCACCGGCCGGTATGCCGAACGCGCCTGGTGGGCCTCGACGCCCCGCCAGGAGTCGGTCGCCCCCAGCGCCATGGACTACCGGCTGCTCAGCATCCGCCGCGACCTGCGCGACGCCCTCGAGCGCGGCGACCGCCCCGACCCGGTCCACCCCCTGCTGCGCGAGCTGGCTGCCGAGCGCCTGCGGTCGCACCACGGCGTGGACCTCGACACCCAGCCCGACGCCGCCCGCGCCCTCGTGGACCCCCACCTGTGGCGCTACCTGACCACCCCGCCCACGGACACGCGCAAGCGCAGCCGGACCGCGCTGCATACCGCCATCGAAGGGATCGAGAAGCTGTGACCCAGACCCCCGGCACCACCCTCGACGTCACCCAGGTCGCCGGCCGCGCCGGTGCGGTGCTCGACCGCGTGGAGCAGGCGGTGGTCGGCAAGCGGGAGGCGCTGACGCTCGTGCTGACCGCGGTCCTCTCCCGCGGGCACGTGCTCCTCGAGGACTTCCCCGGGCTGGGCAAGACGCTCGCGGCCCGGTCCTTCGCCCAGACCCTCGGTCTCGACTTCACCCGTGCGCAGTTCACCCCCGACCTGCTTCCCAGCGACCTGACCGGGTCCTTCGTCTTCGACCAGAAGGTCAGCGAGTTCGCCTTCCGGCCCGGCCCCCTCTTCACCGGCCTGCTGCTGGCCGACGAGATCAACCGCACGCCCCCCAAGACCCAGTCGGCGCTGCTGGAGGCGATGCAGGAGCACCAGGTGACGGTCGAGGGTCAGACGTTCGCGCTCCCCCAGCCCTTCCACGTCCTCGCGACCGCCAACCCCGTCGAGTACGAGGGCACCTACCCGCTGCCCGAGGCGCAGCTGGACCGCTTCCTCATGCGGGTCTCCTTCGGCTACCCGACGGCGCAGGAGGAGTGGGACGTGCTGCGGCGGCGCATCGCCCGCCAGCAGGAGGACCAGCACCTGGACGCGGTGACGGACGCGACCGGCCTGGCCGCCATGCAGGACGCCGTCGAGACGGTCCCGGTCGAGGACGACATCTCCCGCTACTGCGTCGAGCTGGCGGCCGCGACGCGCCGGCACCGGGCGGTGCTCGTCGGGGCCTCCCCGCGCGGCTCGCTCGCGCTCATGCTCACCAGCCGTGCGTATGCCGTGGTGCACGGTCGCGACTACGTCACCCCCGAGGACGTCAAGGCGGTCGCGCACGCGGTCCTGGACCACCGGATCTCGATCAAGCCCGAGCTGTGGATGTCCGACACCGGGGGCGCTGCGGTGGTCGACGCCGTCCTGGCCCAGGTGCCGGTGCCCGGGTCGCGCACGGGCGCGTCCACGGTCGCCCAGGACGATGGCACGAGGTGACGCGTGGCGGCCGGCGCCCGCCCTCGTCCGCGTCGTGACCGTCGTCCTCGTGACCGCCCCCGTCGCGCTGCTGTGGCGCCGGCCCGACCTGCTCGTCCTCGTCTCCCCGCTCGCGATGGTGATGGCCTGGAGCCTGGCGACGCGGCCCGACCGGTTGCCCGCCCGGCGCTTCGCGCTCTCGCACGCCCAGGTCCGCGAGGGTGAGCAGGCGCTGGCCGTGGCGGACGTCGAGCCGGTGGAGCACGCCGACGTGCTGGCGGCCGCGCTCTCCCCCGCCCCGTTCGTCGAGGGCGTGCCCCTGGAGCGGCGCACCGTGGTCGAGGATGCCGACGGGATCGAGATCCAGCCGACCAGCGTGGTGGTGGACGCCCGGGGCCGGCTGGACGACGGTCTGCGACGGCTGGTCGTCGGTGTCCGGGTCACCCGGTGGGGGGTGCGTCGCGTCGGCCCGGTCCAGGTCGGGGCCGTCAGCCCCTGGGGCTCCTTCCGGTGGGGGCCGACAGCCATCGAGCCACTCGGGCTGCGCGCCATCCCCGAACCGGTCGCCTTCGACTCCTCGGCACCGGCACCGCACCCGCGGGGTCTGGTCGGGATGCACCGCTCGGCGCGACCCGGCCAGGGCAGCGAGTTCGCCACGCTGCGCCCGTTCCAGGTCGGTGACCGGCTCCGGCACATCCACTGGCCGCGGTCGACCCGCCGCAAAGGTGAGCTGTTCGTCACCTCCAGCTACGCCGACGAGGACACCCACGTCGCCGTGCTGCTCGACGCCCACTACGACCTCGGCCGCTCCGGCGGTGTCGGGGGCCGCGCCAGCTCGCTCGACCGCTCGGTGCGGGCCGCGGCGGCGGTCGCCGAGCACTTCCTGCACCAGGGCGACCGGGTCAGCCTGCGCGTGCTCTCCGGACGGACCCCGCTCACGGTGCCCGTCGGCACCGGCCGACGGCACGGGGTCCGCGTCCTCGACACCCTCAGCCGGGTCGTGCCGGCGGCGGCCGAGCGGACGGATCCCGCGCGGGTCCACCTCGGGGTCTCGGCCGGCACGCTGGTGGTGATGATCTCGGCCCTCGTCTCCCCCGACGCCCTCACGCAGGCGGCGATGCTGGCCCGGCGCGGGCTGCCCGTCGTCGTCATCGACGCCCTCGTCGAACCCTCCCGGGGCGAGGTCGTGGAGAGCGCGGAGAAGGACCCGCTGGCCCGCACCGCGTGGCGCATCCGGATGCTGGAGCGCGACCGGGAGGTGCGGGCCATCCGCGCGGAGGGGGTCGCCGTCGTGCCCTGGCTGGGGGCGGGCAGCCTGGACGTGGTGCTCCGCGAGCTCGGTCGGCGCGGACGGGTCGGGCGGCCGGCATGAGGGAGCTCCTGGACCTGTGGGCCGACCTCCGCTCGGCGAGCCGTACGCACCTGCTGGTCCGCGGTGTGGCTCTGGGTGGCTCGCTCCTCTTCGCCCTCTCCTACGCGCTCGCCGGCGGCGGCAACCTGATCGCGTGGCTGGGGCTGGTGGTCCTCGGGCTGCTCGTCGTGGTGCAGCCGCACACGCTGGCGCCCGGTCTCTTCCTCGGGTATGCCGTGGCCTCCTGGTGGGCGACCGTCCCGTCGACCTGGCACTGGGCGCTGCTGCCCGCGGCCCTCGGGCTCCTCGTGCTGCACACCGCCGCAGCCCTGTGCGCGTCGGTGCCCGCGCAGGCGCCGATCCCGCGGACCGTCCTGCGGCGCTGGCTCGACCGCGTCGCGGTGGTGGCCGCGGGAACCGTCGTGGTCTGGGGCCTCTCCGGCCTGCTCACGCTGCGCCGGGCCGCCGGCCTGGGCGCCGTCCCGGGCATCGTCGGTCTGCTGGTGCTGGCCGTCGCCCTCGTGATCCTCCTGCGCCGGCGGGGCCCGTCAGCCGCCTGAGAGCCTGAGGCCCTGCCTGAAGCCCTCAGCCGCCTGAGGCGGGTCGAGCCCGCAGGCTCAGGCGCTCTCCTTGCGGGGCGGGCGCTTGCGGGTCGGCAGGTCGCGCCGCACGATCGTCGGGTTCACGTTCTCCAGGACGACGTCGCGGGTGATGACGACCTTGGCGATCTCGTCGTCGGAGGGCACGTCGAACATCACCGGGAGGAGCACCTCCTCGAGGATCGCCCGGAGGCCGCGCGCACCGGTCCCGCGCAGCAGGGCCTGGTCCGCGATCGCCCCCAGGGCGTCGTCGTCGAACTCCAGCTCCACCCCGTCGATCTCGAACATCCGCTGGTACTGCTTGACGAGCGCGTTGCGCGGCTCGGTGAGGATGTTGACGAGCGCATCCCGGTCCAGGGGCGAGACCGTGGTGATGACGGGGAGCCGACCGATGAACTCGGGGATGAGGCCGAACTTCATGAGGTCCTCGGGCAGCACGTCGGAGAACTGCTCGTTGGCGTCCTTGGCCGACTTCAGCTCGGCACCGAAGCCGAGGCCCTGCTTGCCCGTACGGGCCTCGATGAGCTTCTCCATCCCGGCGAAGGCGCCGCCGACGATGAAGAGCACGTTGGCGGTGTCGATCTGGATGAACTCCTGGTGCGGGTGCTTGCGCCCACCCTGCGGCGGGACGCTGGCGACCGTGCCCTCGAGGATCTTCAGGAGGGCCTGCTGCACGCCCTCCCCGGAGACGTCACGGGTGATCGAGGGGTTCTCGCTCTTGCGCGCGATCTTGTCGATCTCGTCGATGTAGATGATCCCCGACTCGGCCTTCTTCACGTCGAAGTCGGCGGACTGGATGAGCTTGAGGAGGATGTTCTCCACGTCCTCGCCGACGTAGCCGGCCTCGGTGAGCGCGGTCGCGTCCGCGATCGCGAAGGGGACGTTGAGCATCTTGGCCAGCGTCTGGGCGAGGTAGGTCTTGCCGCAGCCGGTCGGGCCGATCAGCAGGATGTTGGACTTGGCGATCTCCACCGCGTCCTCACCGACCCGCGTCTCCCCCGCCTGGATCCGCTTGTAGTGGTTGTAGACGGCGACCGCCAGCGCGCGCTTGGCCGGGTCCTGGCCGACGACGTACTGCTGGAGGAAGTCGAAGATCTCCCGTGGCTTGGGCAGCTGGCCCAGCCCCAGCTCGGAGGACTCGGCGAGCTCCTCCTCGATGATCTCGTTGCACAGGTCGATGCACTCGTCGCAGATGTACACGCCGGGGCCGGCGATCAGCTTCTTGACCTGTTTCTGGCTCTTCCCGCAGAAGGAGCACTTGAGCAGGTCGCTGCTCTCACCCATACGTGCCACGCGGACATCCCTTCGTGCTCGGCCGTGCTGTGCTCACGACGGTACCTTGCCGGGCCGTCCCGGCGTGGCCTTTTCCGTCCGGGACCCTGGCGTGTTCGGAGGGTGTCCGCTCTCAGCGCAACGACCGGAGCCCGCCCCCCGGGTGGGGGACGGGCTCCGGTCGGCCACGGTCACGGCATACCGGGTCAGTTGTCCCTGGACGCCTTGCGCGAGCCGAGGACCTCGTCGATGAGGCCGTACTCCTTGGCCTCGGCGGCGGTGAGGATCTTGTCGCGCTCGATGTCCTTCTGCACCTGCTCGACGCTGCGGCCCGAGTGCAGGGCCCAGGTCTCCTCGAGCCAGGTGCGCATGCGGAGCACCTCGTTGGCCTGGATCTCGATGTCCGAGGCCTGGCCGTACTCGCCACCGGCGAGCGCCGGCTGGTGGATGAGCACCCGCGCGTTGGGGAGGGCGAACCGCTTGCCGGGGGCGCCCGCGGCCAGCAGCACGGCGGCGGCGGAGGCGGCCTGGCCGATGACGAACGTCTGCACGTCCGGCTTGATGTACTGCATCGTGTCGTAGATCGCGGTCAGCGCGGTGAAGGAGCCACCGGGGCTGTTGATGTACATCAGGATGTCGCGGTCCGGGTCCTGGGACTCGAGCACGATGAGCTGGGCGATGACGTCGTCCGCGGACGCGTCGTCCACCTGCACGCCGAGGAAGATGATGCGGTCCTCGAACAGCTTGGTGTAGGGGTCCTGACGCTTCATGCCGTAGGAGGTGCGCTCCTCGAACTGCGGCAGGATGTAGCGGCTGCTCGGCGCGGGCACCGAGAGCCGTCCGGCGCTCGGGGCCGCGCTGGTCCAGGCGGCGCCGGCGTAGGGGTTGCTGGGCTGGGTCATGTCAGCTCTCTTTCGTCGCGGCTCAGGACTCGGTCTTGGGCGCGTCGTCGGCGCGCTCGTAGACGTGGTCGACGAAGCCGTAGTCCTTGGCCTCCGACGCGGTGAACCAGCGGTCGCGGTCGGAGTCCCTCTCGATCTGGTCGACCGACTGCCCGGTGTGCTCGGCGATCAGCGCGGCCATCTGCTTCTTGATGTGCAGCATCTGCTCGGCCTGGATCTTGATGTCCGAGGCGGTGCCGCCGATGCCGCCGGAGGGCTGGTGCATCATCACCCGCGCGTGCGGCGTGGCGTAGCGCTTGCCCTGGGTGCCTGCGGAGAGGAGGAACTGCCCCATCGAGGCGGCCAGGCCCATGGCCACGGTGCACACGTCGTTGGGGATCCACTTCATGGTGTCGAAGATCGCCATGCCGGCGGTCACCGACCCGCCGGGGCTGTTGATGTAGAGCCAGATGTCCTTCTCGGGGTCCTCCGCCGAGAGCAGCAGCAGCTGGGCGCAGATGGCGTTGGCGTTGTCGTCGCGCACGTCGGAGCCGAGGAAGATGATCCGCTCCTTGAGGAGACGGTTGTAGATCTGGTCGTCGAGGCCCGCGATGGGGCGGTCCTGCATGCTGATCTCCTGCGTCATGCCGTGTCTTCCCTCGCTTGTCGGGGTATGCCGGGTGCCCGGCTCTCCTGTCAGTGACCCTAACGCCCGGTTCCGCCGCGCCACTCCCGCGGGTCGCCGATGTTCGCCCTGAGCGCAGCGCCTCGCCGTCTAGGCTGACGCGGTGACCTCTCCTGACCCGGGCGCCCGGGTGGACCGCACCTGGATGGTGGCGCTGGCGGCCTCGTTCTGGGGGTTGTCCGCGCTGTGGCGCGGTCCCCTGGCCCGCGAGCTGCCCTCCCTCACCATCGTCTTCTGGGAGCACCTGCTCCTGGCCCTCCTCGTCAGCCCGTGGCTGGTCCCGGCGACCCGTCGCCTCCTCGCCGCGTCCGTGCGCACGAAGGTGTGCGTGCTCGTCATCGGCGCCGGCTCGTCGGCGCTGGCGACCGTGCTGTTCACCGCCGCCTTCCGGGTCGGTGACCCCATCACGCCCCAGGTCCTGCAGAAGCTGCAGCCCCTGGTCGCCCTCGCGCTCGCCGCGGTGATCCTCGGCGAGCGGCTCCGCCCCCGGTATGCCGCCTTCCTCGCCCCCGCGCTCGTCGGCGCCTGGCTGCTGACCTTCGCCGACCCGCTGCGGGTCAGCGTCAGCAGCGCCCAGGCGGCTCTGCTGGCGCTGGGCGCGGCGACGCTCTGGGCGGCCGGCACGGTCCTCGGCCGGGCGGCGAGCACCGAGCTGGGCTTCCGCGACCTCACCTCCCTGCGTTTCACGGTCGGGCTGGTGACGCTGGGCGTCCTGGCGGCGGTGACCAGCACCCCCTTGGCGCTCCCCCCGGCCGCCGTCCCGTCCGTCGTGCTGCTGGCGCTGGTCCCCGGCCTGGCGGCGATGGTCCTCTACTACCTGGCGCTCGGGCGGACCCCCGCCTCCCGCGCCACGCTCGCCGAGCTGGCCTTCCCGGTGACCGCGACCCTCGTCGGGGTGCTCGCCCTGGACGCCCGCCCCACCTGGACGCAGTGGCTGGGCGTCGGCATCGTCCTCGTCACGGTGGTCCTCCTCTCCCTCCACGAGCGGCGCAGCACCCACCCTGCGGTCGTGGTCCAGGACTCCGACTCACGACGCCTTCCTGTCCTGTGAGTCGGACGCATCTGACTCACAGGACAGTTTCCGGTCGCGAGATACCGGACAGACCGCAGCGGCCCCGGTCCGTGATGGGGACCGGGGCCGCTGCGGCGCTGTGGTGGTGCTCGGCTCAGGCCTTGGGAGCCTCGTCGGTGCCCTCCGCCGGCTGATCCTCGGCGGCGTCGGCGTCCTCGTCGGCCGTCTCGTCCGCGGCGAGCTCCTCGTCGTCGAGCAGGTCGTCGTCGTCGAGCAGGTCGTCCTCGTCGTCCTCGTCCTCGTCGGCCGGGTCGATCTCGTCGAGGTCGATCACGGTGCCGTCCGTGTCGGTGACGGTCGCACCCTCGAGCACGTTGGCCAGCGCCTTGCGGCGTCCGACCTCGGCGACCATGGACTGCACCTGGCCGCCCTGGTCGATCTGCTGGGCGAACTCCTGCGGGTTCATGCCGTACTGCTGGGCGGTCATCATGATGTACTCGATGAGCTCGCCCTGGTCGACCCCGATCTCGTCGCGGGCGACGAGCGCGTCGAGCAGGAACTGGGTCTTCATCGCCTTGGTGGTCGACTCGGTCACCTCGGCGCGGTGGGTGTCGTCCTCCAGCCGCCCCTCGTCCTCGAGGTGACGGTGCACCTCGGCCTCGACGAGGTTCTGGGGCACGGGGATGTCGACCCTGGCCAGCATCGCGTCGAGGACCTTGTCCCGCGCCTCGATGCCCTGCTCGAACTTCGCGGCCTGCTCGGCCTGCTTGCGCAGGTCGGCCTGCAGCTCCTCGAGGGTGTCGTGCGGGCTGGCCAGCTGGGCGAACTCGTCGTCGAGCGCGGGAAGCTCGCGCTCCTTGACCGACTGCACGGTGACCGTGACGTCAGCCTGCTCGCCCGCGCGGTCGCCGCCGGCGAGGGGTGCGGTGAACTCCACGGTCTCGCCGGCCTTGGTGCCGCGCAGCGCCTTGTCCAGGCCCTCGAGCATGTTGCCCGCACCGATCTCGTAGGAGACACCGGTGACGGAGTCGATCTCGTCCTCGCCGATCCGCGCAGAGAGGTCGATGGTGGCGTGGTCCCCGGTCTTGGCCTTGCGGGTGATCGGCTTGAGGGTCGCGAAGCGGCCGCGCAGGGCCTCCATGCGGGTCTCGAGGTCCTCGTCGGTGACCGCGGTGGGTGCGACCTCGACGGCGAGGTCGGTGAAGTCGGGCACCTCGAAGGCCGGGATGACGTCGACCTCGGCCTCGAAGACGAGGTCCTGGTCGTCGCCCATGGGCAGGGAGGTGAGGTTGACCTCGGGCTGGCCCAGCGGACGCAGCTCGTGCTCGGCGACCGCCTGGGTGTAGTACTCCGGCAGGGCCTCGTTGACGGCCTCCTGGACGACGGCACCGCGGCCGAACCGCTGGTCGATGATCCGGTTGGGGACCTTGCCCTTGCGGAAACCGGGGACCTGCACCTGCGCGCCGATGGCGCGGTAGGCCGCGTCCAGGCGGGGCTTGAGGTCGGTGGCGGGGACCTCGACGGTCAGCTTGACCCGGGTGGGGGTCAGGTTCTCGACAGCGCTCTTCACTGCAGGGGCTCCAGGGTGTTCGGGGGTATGCCGTGCTCCAGGACGTGCGGAGGCGCGGCGGATCGTTTCACCATGCTAGGTGGTCGGGGTAGCCGGATTCGAACCGGCGGCCTTCCGCTCCCAAAGCGGACGCGCTACCAAGCTGCGCCATACCCCGTCGACCGCGTGCGGGAGCACGTCGGACGGAGGGCTAGACTATCGGCTCGGTCGCGCTGCTCCGCACCAGCGAGGGCGCCGACCTGCATGACCGGACGCAGACCAACGTCTGCGGGTGTAGCTCAATGGTAGAGCCCCAGTCTTCCAAACTGGCTACGCGGGTTCGATTCCCGTCACCCGCTCTCCCCCACCCTCAGCGACGCCGCCGCAGGTGCCGCGCGAGGGCCTCCCACTGGTCGCCGGGCGTGAAGCCGGTGGCGCGGATCTTGTCCAGGGACAGGACCGAGCGGGCCGGCCGGGGCGCCAGCGCCGGGGCGTCCACGGGGCGGGAGGCGGCATACTCCTGGGTGCTCACGGGGGTCACCGACACCTCGGCGCCCAGCGCCGCGAAGACCCGCTCCGCGACCCCCGCCCACGAGGTGGGCTCCCCGTCGTTGGTCACGTTGTAGGTGCCGTAGGCCGCACCGCCGGCGAGCAGGTGCGCGGTCGCTCGGGCGAGCTCGTCGGTGAAGGTGAGCCGCCCGACCTGGTCAGCCACGACCCGGGGGCTGACGCCGCGGGCCGCGAGGTCGGCCATCGTCGCCACGAAGCTCCTGCCCTCGCCCACCACCCAGGAGGTGCGCAGGAGGTAGTGCCGTGGCAGCACGGCCACGGCGAGGTCGCCGGCGGCCTTGGACTGCCCGTAGACCCCCAGCGGGCAGAGGGGGGCGTCCTCGGCATACCCACCGGCCCCGCCGCCGGTGCCGTCGAAGACGTAGTCGGAGGAGAAGTGCACCAGCGTGCGACCCTGCTCCCTGACGGCGCTGGCGAGGGCCGCCACACCGGTCGCGTTGACCGCCCAGGCCGACCTGCGCCCCTGCTCGGTCTCGGCGGCGTCGACCGCCGTGTCGGCCGCGGCGTTGACGACCGCGTCGTAGGGCGAGAGATCCAGCGACGCGACCGCCGCGGGATCGGCGAGGTCGAGCTCGGCCCGACCCCGGCCGACCGCACCGGGCAGGTGCCGGACCAGGGCCTGCCCCAGCTGGCCCTCGGCGCCCAGCACCAGCACCGGCCGGGGCGGCACCGGGGTCACCTCCGCCAGGCGCGGGTGGGCGCGGTCCCGGTCGGAGACCACCGCCCGCTCCAGCGGCACGGGCCAGCGGACGGCGACCGTCTCGTCGGCCAGGTTGAGCATCGTGTAGGACGCGTCGGGTCGCCAGTGGTCGTTGACGAGGTAGGAGTAGACGACGTCCTCGGTCAGCGTCTGGTAGGCGTTGGCCACCCCGCGCGGCACGAACACCGCGGTGGCCTCGTCCAGCACCTGGGTGTGCACGGTCCCGAACGTCGGGCCCTCGCGCAGGTCGACCCAGGCGCCCAGGACGCGCCCGGCCGCCACCGAGACGAGCTTGTCCCACGGCTCGGCGTGGAAGCCGCGCGTGACCCCGGCCGGGCCGTTGTGCGCCACCGAGTGCTGGACCGGGGCGAAGTCGGGCAGGCCGGCGGCGACCATCTTCTCCCGCTGCCAGTTCTCCTTGAACCAGCCCCGGGGATCCCCGTGCACCTGCAGGTCCAGCACGAGCAACCCCGGGACGGCCGTCCGGCGGACCCTCGGGTCACCCACGCTCACTGCCCCTTCGAGGCGTAGGCCGCCTCGACCGCCGCCTTCTTCGGTGCCCACCAGTCCTCGTGCTCGCGGTACCAGTCGATGGTGCGCGCCAGACCCTCCTCGAAGGAGGGGTAGGCCGGCTCCCAGCCCAGCTCGGTGCGCGTGCGCGTGGGGTCGATCGCGTAGCGCAGGTCGTGCCCGGCGCGGTCGACCACGTGGTCGAAGTCGTCGGGGTCGTGCCCCAGCAGGCCCAGGATCAGCCGCACCACCTGCAGGTTGGACCGCTCGCCGTCCGCGCCGACGAGGTAGGTCCGCCCCACCTGACCCCGGTCCAGGATCGCCAGCACCGCCGAGGAGTGGTCCTCGGCGTGGATCCAGTCCCGCACGTTCTCGCCGCTGCCGTAGAGCTTCACCCGGCCGCCCGCCAGCAGGTTCGTGACCTGCCGCGGGATGAACTTCTCCACGTGCTGCCACGGCCCGTAGTTGTTCGAGCAGTTGGACAGGGTCGCGCGCACCCCGAACGAACGCACCCAGGCGCGGACCAGGTGGTCGGCACCAGCCTTGGACGCCGAGTAGGGGCTCGAGGGCCGGTAGGGCGTGCTCTCGGTGAACCGCCCCGGGTCGTCCAGCGCCAGGTCGCCGTAGACCTCGTCGGTGGACACGTGGTGCAGGCGCACCCCGTGGCGGCGCACCGCCTCCAGCAGCGTGAACGTGCCCACCACGTTGGTCTGCACGAACGGCCACGGGTCGTCCAGGGAGTTGTCGTTGTGCGACTCCGCCGCGAAGTGGACCAGCGCGTCGTCCTCCCCGGTCAGCTCCCCCACGAGCTCGTCCACCAGGCGCGCGTCGGTCACGTCGCCCTCCACCAGCCGCACCCGCTCCCCCGGCAGACCCGCGAGCGCCTCCGGCGACGCGGCATACGTCAGCTTGTCAAGCACGATGACGTGGGCGTCGGTGCGGTCCACCACGTGGTGGACGAAGTTGGACCCGATGAACCCGGCCCCACCGGTCACGAGAAGTCGGCGCATGCCGCAACCCTATCGATCGGTACTGTCATGCCCATGCGAGGCATTCTCCTGGCCGGGGGCACCGGAAGCCGGCTGCACCCGATCACGCTGGGCATCAGCAAGCAGCTCGTGCCGGTCTACGACAAGCCGATGATCTACTACCCGCTCAGCACTCTCATGCTGGCCGGGATCCGCGACGTGCTCGTCATCACCACGCCGCACGAGGCCCCGCAGTTCCACCGGCTGCTGGGGGACGGCTCCCAGTTCGGCATCTCCGTCACGTATGCCGAGCAGCCCTCCCCCGACGGGCTCGCCCAGGCGTTCCTGCTGGGCGCGGACCACGTGGGCCAGGACTCCTCCTGCCTGGTCCTGGGCGACAACATCTTCTACGGCCCGGGGCTCGGCACCCAGCTGCGGCGCTTCGAGAACCTGTCCGGCGCAGCAGTGTTCGGCTACCGGGTCTCCGACCCGACGTCCTACGGTGTGGTGGAGTTCGACGACGGGGGCCGGGCCGTCTCGCTGGAGGAGAAGCCGACGGCTCCGAGGAGCCCCTTCGCCGTGCCCGGCCTCTACTTCTACGACAACCGGGTCGTGGAGTACGCCCGCGCCCTGCGGCCCTCGGCGCGCGGGGAGCTGGAGATCACCGACCTCAACCGCCGCTACCTGCAGGACGGCGAGCTGCAGGTCGAGATCCTGCAGCGCGGCACCGCCTGGCTCGACACCGGGACCTTCGACTCGCTCAACGACGCCTCCAACTTCGTGCGCACCCTCGAGGCGCGGCAGGGTCAGAAGATCGGCTGCCCCGAGGAGGTCGCCTGGCGCCTGGGCTTCCTCAGCGACGAGGAGCTGGCCGAGCGGGCGGAGCCGCTGCGGAAGTCCGGCTACGGCGACTACCTGCTCGGCCTGCTCGTCGGCTGAGCGCGGGCACTAGCATCCGCCTCATGGAGACCGACGACACGGTCGTGGTGCTCGGCACCGGCCGGGCATCCGCCGCCCCCGACACCCTGGTCCTCGACCTCCAGCTCGCGGCGCACGGCCAGACCGTGGCCGAGGCGCTGGCAGCGCTGACGCGGGCCTCGCACGCGGCCCACGAGGCCCTGCCGGGGACGCTCCCCCGGACCCACGGCCTCGGGGTGCACCCGCGGCACGACCACCAGGGCCGCCAGGTGGGGCACACGGCATACCAGGCCCTGCAGCTGCGCGTCGGCGACCCGTCGGCAGCCGGCGAGCTGGTGCAGCGGCTCGGCGAGGCGGTCGGCGACGCGCTCGGCGTCAACGGGTTGCGTCAGGAGGTGGCGGAGCCGGCCGGCCTCCTCCGGGAGGCGCGGGAGCGTGCCTTCGAGGACGCCCGGGAGCGGGCGGAGCAGTATGCCGCGCTCGCCGGCCGTGAGCTCGGCCCGGTCGCCCGGGTGCGGGAGGCCGGCACCTCCGTGCCGGGGCCGCAGGAAGCCGCCGACGCCCGGTTCGCCATGGCGTCGGGGCCGGTGGTCGACCCGGCCGACCAGGAGCTCGTGGCCGTGGTCGAGGTGACCTGGCGCCTCCTGGGGTAGCGGTGGACAGGCGGCGGGGCCTGTGCTGGGCTGGGGACCCCGGACCGGCAGCCGCCGGCCCGGTGACCTGCAGAGAGGACATCGCACGATGGACGGTTTCCTGGACAAGGCCAAGGGCCATGCCGACGGCATGCTGGACAAGACCGACCTCGACGAACGGGCCGCCGACACCTGGGAGCAGCACGGCGACCGGGTGACCGAGGGGGTCGACCAGCACGCGGACCGGATCGACACCGGCCTCGACAACGCCTCGGACGCCGTGAGCGAGCGGACCGGGGGTCGCTTCGACGAGCACCTGGACCGGGGCGGCGAGCACGTCCGCGAAGGACTCGACGGGCTCGACGGCAAGGACGACGACTTCGCCGGGGCCTGAGACCCGGTGGCCACGAGCCCCCCGTGCCAGCTCGGCGCGGGGGGCTCGTGCGGGTGAGGGGGCCGGGCCCGCCCGTCAGGGCAGGGGCGGGAGCGTCCCGTGCTGCTCGTAGGCGCTCATCATGTCGATGCGCCGCTGGTGCCGCTCGTCACCGGAGAACGGGGTCCTCAGGAAGGTGTCGACGATGGACCGCGCCTCCTCGACGGAGTGCATGCGGGCGCCCACCGACACCACGCGGGCGTCGTTGTGCTCGCGCGCCAGCCGGGCGAGCTCGGGGTCGTAGGCGAGCGCCGCGCGGATCCCGGCGACCTTGTTGGCGGCCATCTGCTCGCCGTTGCCCGACCCCCCGAGAACCACCCCCAGGCTGTCCGGGTCCGCGGCGACGGCCTCGGCCGCACGCAGCACGAACACGGGGTAGTCGTCGAGGGCGTCGTAGGTGAGCGGGCCGTGGTCGAGGACCTCGTGGCCCTGCTCGGCGAGCCAGCTCACGAGGTCGCGCTGCAGGTCGAAGGAGGCGTGGTCGCCGCCGAGGTGGACACGCATCGGGATGCTCCTGGGTGTGAGGTGGGGTACGTCGGGACCGCGGGTTGCCGCTCAGCTGAAGTCCGGCCCCGTGCTACGGGTGCGCTTGATCTCGAAGAAGCCGGGGGTGCCGGCGACGAGGACGCAGCCGTCCCAGAGCCGGCCCGCGTCCTCACCCTTGGGGGCGGGGGTCACGACCGGGCCGAAGAACGCGACCCCGTCCACGGCCACGACCGGGGTGCCGACGTCGTCGCCGACGAGGTCGATGGCCCGCTGGTGGCTGGCGCGCAGCTGCTCGTCGACGTCGGTCGTCGTGTGCACCTCGTTGAGCGCCGGGTCCAGCCCGAGCTCGTCGACGACCTCCGCGATGAGCTGGCCCAGGTGCTCGGTGCCACGGTGCTCGAGGTGGATGCGCTGGCCGAGGGCGTCGTACATCCTCTTGCGCAGCTGGTTTGCCTCCTCCTCGGGGAGGTCCTTCGTCGCGGCGACGATGGTGCGCACCGGAGCCCAGGAGCGGTCGAGCATCTCGCGGTAGCCCTCGTCGAGGTGGCGGCCCTCGTTGAGGACCGACAGGCTCATCACCGACCAGGTGACGTCCAGGTCACGGACCTGCTCGACCTCCATCATCCAGCGGGAGGTCATCCAGGCCCACGGGCACACGGGGTCGAAGAACATCTCGGCGGTGCTGCGGCCGGTCGTCGGGGCGGTGGGGGTGGTGGCATCGGTCATGCCGCCCATCGTGGCACCCGGTCACCGGTGCCGCCGAACCCGGCTCCACGACATACCCTGGACCGCGGCGCGCCCGCGTGCGCGCGCCCCGACGACTGCAGACCGGACCCCAGCCCCAGGAGGCACCCGCATGCCCGGCACGAACCTGACCCGCGACGAGGCGACGCAGCGTTCGCAGCTCCTCGCGACACAGTCCTACGACGTCGCGCTGGACCTGACGCAGGGGGCGGAGACGTTCGGCACGCGCAGCACCGTGCGGTTCACCTGCGCGGAGCCCGGTGCGAGCTCGTGGATCGACTTCGTCGGGCCCTCCGTCCGCTCCGTCCTCCTCAACGGTCGACAGCTCGACCCCGCCGAGGTGGTCGCGGACGGGCGCATCGCGCTGACCGACCTGGCCGGCGAGAACGAGCTGACCGTGGAGGCCACCGGGGCCTACATGAACACCGGGGAGGGCCTGCACCGGTTCGTCGACCCGGCGGACGGCGAGGTCTACCTCTACACCCAGTTCGAGGTCCCGGACAGCCGGCGCATGTATGCCGTGTTCGAGCAGCCCGACCTCAAGGCGACGTTCACCTTCTCGGTGACGGCCCCGGCCCACTGGCAGGTCATCTCCAACGAGCCGACCCCCGAGCCGGAGCCGGCCCCGGACGCCGCGAACGTGGACGGCGGCGACGTCGCGCTGTGGCGCTTCCCGAGCACCCCGCGGATCTCCTCCTACATCACCGCGCTCGTCGCCGGGCCCTACGACGTCGTGCGCGACTCGGTCACCACCCGGGCCGGGGAGGTGCCGCTGGGGGTCTTCTGCCGCCGCAGCCTGCGTCCCTACCTCGACGCGGACAACATCCTCGACGTGACGAAGAAGGGTTTCGCCTTCTTCGAGGAGGAGTTCGACCAGGCCTACCCGTTCACCAAGTACGACCAGATCTTCACTCCCGAGTACAACATGGGGGCGATGGAGAACGCCGGGTGCGTGACCATCGTCGAGAACTACGTCTTCCGGTCCAAGGTCACCGAGGCCATCGTCGAGCGGCGCGCGCTGACGATCCTGCACGAGCTGGCCCACATGTGGTTCGGCGACCTCGTGACGATGCGCTGGTGGGACGACCTGTGGCTCAACGAGTCGTTCGCCGAGTGGAGCTCGACCGCCTGCCAGGCCGAGGCGACCGAGTGGAAGGACGCCTGGACGACCTTCGGGACGGCCGAGAAGGCCTGGGCCTACCGCCAGGACCAGCTCTCCTCCACCCACCCGGTGGCGGCCGACATGGTCGACCTCGCCGCGGTGGAGGTGAACTTCGACGGCATCACCTACGCCAAGGGCGCCTCGGTTCTCAAGCAGCTCGTGGCCTACGTCGGTCGCGAGCCGTTCCGCGACGGGCTGAGGGCGTACTTCCACAAGCACGCGTGGGGCAACACCACGCTGGCCGACCTGCTCGCCGAGCTGGAGACGACGTCCGGACGGGACCTGTCGCAGTGGTCGCAGGTCTGGCTCGAGACGGCCGGGGTCAACACTCTGGCGCCCGAGGTCGAGGTCGCCGAGGACGGCACGATCTCCTCGCTGGCGGTCGTGCAGACGGCGCCGGGGTCGCACCCGACCCTCCGTCCGCACCGGCTCGCTGTCGGAGCCTACGAGCTCGAGGGCGGTGCCCTCCGGCGGGTGCGGCGCGTCGAGCTGGACGTCGACGGGGAGCGCACCGAGGTGGCCGAGCTGGTCGGCACGCCGATGCCCGCGCTGCTGCTCGTCAACGACGACGACCTCGCCTACGCCAAGATCCGGCTGGACGAGCGGTCGCTGGCGACGGCGCTGCAGCACATCCGCTCCTTCGACGACTCGCTGGCGAGGGCGCTGGTGCTCGGGGCCGCCTGGGACATGACCCGCGACGGGGAGATGCCGGCCACCGACTACGTGCGGCTCGTGCTCACCGCGCTGCCCGGCGAGACCGACTCGACCCTCCTGCGGGTCCTCGTCCAGCAGGTCACGAGCGCGGCCCTGACCTACACCGCCCCGGCGCACCGCGCGGGGGTCGTGGCCGAGCTGACGGCCGGCCTGCGGTCGGCGTCCGAGGGTGCGGCGGCGGGCAGCGACGCGCAGCTGCAGCTGGTCACCGCGTTCGCCGCGCTGGCCCGCTCGGAGGCGGACGTCGCGCTGGTGCGCGGCCTGCTCACCGGGGACGAGGTGCTCGAGGGGCTCACCGTCGACCAGGACATGCGGTGGACGCTGCTCAACTCGCTGGCGGCCGCCGGGGCGGCGGACGAGCCCGAGATCGCCGCCGAGCAGGAGCGGGACAACACGGCCACCGGCCGGGAGAAGGCCGCCCGGGCCCATGCCGTACGGCCGACCGCCGAGGCGCGGGAGGCCGCGTGGGTGTCCGCGGTGGAGAAGGACGGGCTGTCGAACGCGGTGCTCGCCGCCACGGCGCTCGGTTTCGGCTGGGCGCCGCACGACGCCGCGCTCCTCGAGCCGTACGTGGACCGCTACCACCAGGTGATCGAGAAGGTCTGGGACGAGCGCACCCACCACATCGCCGAGTCGCTGGCCGTCGGGTTCTACCCGCTGGCCGTCGCCTCCCCGGAGCTGCTGGAGGCCTCCGAGCGGTGGCTCGCCGACCACCCCGACGTGTCCAACTCGCTGCGCCGCACGGTCGCCGAGAACCGGGACGCCGTCGCACGTGCCCTCAAGGCCCAGGCGGTCGACGCCGCACGCTGACCACCCGGCCGGGCGCGACCCGCCCAGGTGAGTGGGTCGTGCCCGTTCCGCAGGGGTATGCCGCGCACGGCCCACTCAGGTGAGCGGGCCGTGCCCGCCGACTCCCGACCTGTCAGTCGGGGGCGACCGCGCGGGCCAGGCGGCGGGCGGAGCGCCAGGTGAACAGCTCCTCCAGGAGCACGCGCTCGCCGTCCGGGCCGGCGAGGGGGACCCGCCAGTTGGGGTACTCCTCGTCGGTGCCCGGCTGGTTGATCACCCGCTTGTCACCGGCCAGGTCGCTGACGCTCACCCCGATGAGCTTGGCCGGCGTGCGCGTCAGGAACGCGTGCAGCGCCTCGACCTGCTCCAGGACGCTCGCCCCCTCGCGCAGCAGGCCGCGCCGGCGCAGGTCCGCCAGCACCTCCTGGCGCGAGCTCTCGTCCTCGGCCAGCTCCTCCTCCAGGGACCGCTCCAGCAGCCCGAGACGGTGGCGCAGGTCGATGTGCACACCCTCGAGGTAGCCCGCGGTGGGCGGCAGGTCGTGGGTCGTGACGGTGGCCAGGCACAGCTCCCGCCAGTCCTCGGGGTCGAGCAGCCCCCCGTCACCGTCCCAGTCACGCTCGAACCACAGGATCGAGGTACCCATGACACCGCGCTCGCGCAGGTAGTCCCGCACCCACGGCTCGACCGTGCCGAGGTCCTCCCCGATGACCACGGCCCCCGCGCGGTGCGCCTCGAGCAGCAGGATCCCGATCATCGCGTCGTGGTCGTAGCGCACGTACGTGCCCTGGAACGGCTTGAGCCCCTGCGGGATCCACCACAGCCGGAACAACCCGATCACGTGGTCCACGCGCAGCCCGCCGCTGTCCCGGAGCGCGGCGCGCACCATGTCCCGGTAGGGCGCGTAGCCCAGCTCGGCCAGCTTGTCCGGGCGCCACGGCGGCTGGCTCCAGTCCTGGCCCATCTGGTTGTACTGGTCGGCCGGAGCCCCCACGGTCACGCCCCGCGCCAGGGCGTCGCCCAGCCCCCATGCGTCCGCGCCGTCGGGATGCACGCCGACGGCCAGGTCGGAGACGATCCCGATCGACATCCCCGTGTCGACGAGGTCGCGCTGCACCCGGGCGAGCTGCTCGTCGAGGATCCACTGCAGCCAGCAGTGGAACTCCACCTCCTCCGACCACTTCTCCCGGAACGACTCGACCGCCGCGCTCCGCGGGTCCTGCAGCTCCACCGGCCACTGCCCCCACCAGGAGCCGTGCACCTGGCACAGCGAGCACCAGGTGGCGAAGTCGACCAGGCCCTGCCCCTCGCGCTCCACGAAGGCGTGGAAGGCGCGGTCGCGCCGCAGCGAGCGCCGCTGCCGGAAGATCATCCGCAGCGCGGCCTCCTTGGCCATCCACACCGCGTCCCGCTCGAGGAACTCCAGGTCGAGGTAGCGCTTGGCGTCGTCGGAGTGCCACTCCACCAGCTGACGCTCGGCCGCCGAGAGGTAACCGACCTCGGGCACGTCCTCGACCCGGATGTACAGCGGCGAGACGAACCGTCGGCTCGTCGGCAGGTAGGGCGAGGGCTCGATCGGCGGCACCGGCTCCGCCGCGTGCAGCGGGTTGACCAGGACGAAGTCCGCGCCGAGCCCCGCAGCCCAGGCACCGGCGTCACCGAGGTCCGCGAGGTCGCCCATCCCCCACGACTCGGCGGAGCGCATGGCGTAGAGCTGCGTCATCAGACCCCAGCTCTGCGCCCCGTCGGCGGTCAGGCCCTCCGGGAGCGCCAGCGTGCCCGGGGTGACGACGAGCGGCATCCGGTGGACCTGCCCGCCGCAGGTCACCTCGACCGCGTGCCACCCCAGCGGCAGCTCCTCGCCCAGGTCCAGGTGGACGCGGGCCACGGTGGTCCCGTCGACGTCGCGGTCCTCGCGCGGCCTGGCCAGGGCCCCGAGGTCGAGCGCCGTCCCGTCCTCGAGCACCACCCGGGCGGAGAAGGCGTCGCCCTCCGCGACGTGCACCGCCACCTCGGGCCGCTCCCCCTCGACCGCCACGGCGAACGGGGGCAGCACCCCGCGCCAGGGCCGCTCCTCCACCTCCGCGAGCGCCGCCTCGACCTGATCCGGGGTCCCCGCCTCGACGCCGAGGGCGCCCAGCACGGCCAGCACGGTCTCGGACGGCACCTCGGTGTGCCGACCCTGCCAGTCCCAGAACTCGGTGGCCACGCCGTACGCTGCGGCGAGCTCGGTCAGGCGGGGGGTCAGAGCGGTCACGAGGAGGACCTTTCGCAAAGCGGTCGGGGGCGGGCGCGGGGAGGGACGCCGACCATTTTGACAGGCCGCGCGGCCGCGTCCAGCATCCCGCCCGCGCGAGCCTGGACAATGGCGGGTATGCCGCGCCTCACCACCCCCTTCACGAGCTGGGACAGCACGGTCGACTGGCTCCTGGGCCCTCCCCTGCGCATCGTCCTCATCGTCGTCGGCGCCCTGCTGATCCGGTGGGTCGTCCACCGGGCCGTCCGGACGGTCGTCGACAACGCCGTGGAGCGGGCCGACGACCACGAGCGTTCCAGCTTCGAGCGGATGCTGGCGCGGGCCACCGGGGTGGCCGCCGAGCGGCGCCGCCAGCGCGCGCTGACCATGGGCTCCCTCCTGCGCAGCGTCACCACCTTCGTCATCGCCACGGTCGCGCTGCTCACCGTCATGGCCGAGCTGGGGCTGCCGCTGGCGCCGCTGCTCGCCTCGGCGGGCGTCGGCGGCGTGGCGCTGGGGTTCGGCGCCCAGTCCCTCGTCAAGGACTTCCTCTCCGGGATCTTCATGATCATCGAGGACCAGTACGGCGTCGGCGACGTGATCGACACCGGGGAGGCGACGGGGACGGTGGAGGAGGTCACCCTGCGGGTCACCCGGCTGCGGGACGCCAGCGGGGTGGTGTGGTTCATCCGCAACGGCGAGATCATCCGCATCGGCAACCGCAGCCAGGGCTGGGCGATGGCGACCATCGACATCCCGGTCGCCTCGGACGAGAACCCGGAGCGCGTCATCGCGATCCTCCGCGAGATCGTCGAGGAGGTCCACGCGGAGGAGACCTGGGCGACCTCGCTCCTGGAGGTGCCGACCGTGGCGGGCGTCGAGTCGGTCACCGGCGGCACCATGACGGTGCGCATCTTCGCCAAGACCCGTCCGGGCGAGCAGTACGCCGTCCCGCGCGAGGTGCGCGAGCGCGCCATCCGAGCCTTCGAGAAGGCCGGGATCCGCGGTCCGGTGGTGGCGCCCTTCCCGGGGCCGAGGACCTAGGCTCCGGCCGCCGGCGCCGCCGGGGTGACACGATGGGTGCATGACAGGGGTGTCGGTCACGCAGGCGTCGGGGGAGGCGCTCGTGCGGGCCCATGGCCCCGCCCTGCAGCGGACGGCGGTGATGCTCACCGGTCAGCCCGCCGTGGCGGAGGCCCTCGTGGCCGAGGTTCTCCAGGGCGCGGCCGGCCCCCGCCCCCCTGCGCTCGAGGAGCTCCGCCGACGGCTGGTGCGGGCGCACCGGCGCAGCGGGAGGACCGGCGCACGGGACCGCCTGGCCGTGACCGACGCACCCTCGGACGTCGGCGACCTGCTGCACGACCTCCCGCCCCGGCAGCGCGCCGCGTTGGTCCTCCACCTCACCGAGGACGTGCCGCTCGGCGACGCGGCACGCACGGCCCGGGTGCCCGAGCGACGCGTGCGCCGCCTCGTCGAGACCGTGCCGGAGCTCGGCGAGGCCCTCCGCGCGGTCGCCGACCGGCACGCCCGCCCGGACCACGAGGTGGTCCGGGCCCTCCTCGACCGGCTCCCGACGGACGCGACGACGGTGGGGAGGGCGACGCCATACCCCAGCAGCCGGCTGCGGCACCCGCGCCGGTGGCTGGCCGGCGCGACCGCCGTGGCCGTGCTCGGCGCCGGCACGGTCGCCGCGCTGACCTGGCCGCAGGACCCGCCGGAGACGCCCGGGGGTGGTGCGACGCCTCACCTCCCGCCGGGCACCGGCCCGGCGCCGCCGGACCTCGTCCTGGACGAGGAGGGCGACCCGCCGCGCAGCGCCGAGGGGCTGCGGCTGGCCGACATCCTGACCATCGACTACCGGCACCCCCGGGACCCGCTCGACCTGAGCGGCTTCGCGGGCGCCTCCGGCTACGCCCGGTGGGGCGTGCTGTGGTGCGACCTGCCCGCCGTCGACGACGACCACCTCGTCGTCCCCGAGCTCACGCTCGACCTCGACGGCGGACCGGTGGTGCTGGCCTGCACGGGCCGGACCACGACCCCCAGCCCCACCCGCCTGACCGCGCTTCCGATCGGCCTGGCGGGCGACGTCCCGGTGGCGTGGAGCGGTGACCTGCCGGGCCGGGGCACGGCGACCCTGGCCGTCTACGGGGAGACCGACCCCTGGTCGGTGACCCGCCGGCAGGGCACCCAGCCGGAACCTCCCGTGGCCGACGGATCCGCGGCCGTCACCGCGGCCGACGTCGTCATGCAGGGCTGGGAGGGCCCGGTGCACGCGCGCGTGGTGGAGGTGGGGCACGACAGCACCCTGACCGTGTGGGCCGGCTCGTCCGCCGCCCTGGGCGTCGTCGTGGACGACGTCCGCCTCACCGACGACGGCGACCTCCGGGCGAGGTACCTCAACCCGCCGCCCGCCCTGTGGCGCACCCAGGACCCCTCGCTGCGCGAGGGCAGGTGGGTCGTCGGCACCCCGGACCAGGCGCGGACCTTCCCGCTGCCCGACGCCCTCCGGCCGCCCCCGGGCGAGCGCCGCGAGGTCACCGTGACGGCGGCGCTCTCCCCGCCGGACGCGACGGCCCGCTGGCAGGTCCAGGTCAGCGACTCCACGCCGCGGGCGACGCCCGGGCCCGACCTGGCCCTGCGACCCGGACGCGCCGGCGACGGCGCCGTCGACCCCGGCTCCGGTCCCGAGCAGATCGGCGGCGTCCGCCTCGCCGGCTCCTGGCAGGTCCCTCAGGACGGCGTCCCGCACCCGGTGGAGGCGCCGGCGGGGGACCTCACGAAGCTGGTGGTCGCCGCACCCGGGGGCACTGGCGAGGACGTCTTCGACGAGCTGGGGCTGGGATCCGTCACGCTGGGCGGGCGGGCGACCCTCTTCCCCACCGGGTCGGGGATCGCCGAGCACCTGGCCTGGGGGCTCGGGCCGTGGCAGGTCACCGGTGCGCCCGGGCCCGGCGGTCCGCTCCCCGACGACGCGCTGACCCTCCGCCTGCCCGCCGTCCCCGGCCACCCTCCCGCCGCCGTCCTGGCCTACCTGCCGGTGCCCTACGAGGACTTCGACATGTCCGGGGCCCCGTTGCTGCCCACCTCGTGGAGGGTGGGCGAGCCCTCGCCCATGGGTGGCCACGGCACCGGCGGACCGTCCCCCGTGGCGGTGCCCGAGCGCCGACCCGACGGCACCTTCCTGCTCGAGGGGCGCCACCAGGGCGCGGGGACGACCCTGGAGGTCACGACCCGGGGGCGGGGGCGCCTACGGGTGCTGGCGGACGGCGAACCGCTGACCCACCTCGCGCCCGCGCACGACGGCTGGTGGTCGACCTGGACCGACGCCCACGTGGTCTCCAGGGTCGACGTCTGGACCGAGCGCTCCGGCGTCGAGCTCGTCGTCGAGGTGGAGGGCTGGGAGGAGGGGTTCGAGCTGGCCGTCCTGAGGTGGTGAGCGCCGGACGAGCCGTCGCCCTGGGGCCGTGCGTGCGGAGGCATACTGAGGTATGGCGAGCCCGTCGCCGCACGCACGGGGCGCCGGGCACCACGGCGGGCGCCCGGGGCCGCCCCTGGCACGCTCGCTCCTCGTCCTGGCCGGCATGCTCATCCTGGCCCTGGCCCTGGGGCTGGTGGCGGCTCCCGACGACCCGGCCCCCGAGACGGTGGGGCTGACCCAGCCGGGCCCCCACCTCGGGCTGGAGCTCGTCGGCCGCGGCTGGATCCTGGGGAACGACGGCACGCCGCCGGTCGGCGTCGACGGGATGCGCCTGACGGACACGGTGGAGATCGGTTACGAGGAGCCCACCGGCTGGCTGCGGCTCGGAGCGGGGTGGAGCACGGGGGGCACGCGGTGGGGGGTGCTGTGGTGCGACCTGCCGGAGCTGGCGGACCCGGCGGTGCGGTCGCCGGCCCTCACCCTCACCTTCGACGAGGGAGACGTCTCGCTGCCGTGCGCGGCCCGGGACGGCACCCCCGCGGTGACCCGGCTGACCCCCCTCCCGCCCGCGGGTCCGGAGGACCACCCCACGCCGGAGCACGAGTGGGAGGGCGACCTGCCGCGCGAGGGGGGAGCCACGCTGGGCATCTACCTCGAGCTCTACGGCGCACCGCTGCGCACCGGGCGGGTCCTGCCGCCGCCCCCTCCCGCCCCGGCTGCGGTCGCCCTGGACTCCACGACCATCCCCGTCCGTCATGGCGGGCGCTCGGTCCGGGTGGCCATGGTGGAGCTGACGGCGGGCTCACGGCTGGAGCTGTGGGCCGGCGGGCCGGGGCTGCTGCGGGTCTCCGTCGACGGCCGCGTCGTCACCGACGACGGTGACCTCGCCGACGAGCCGGACTGGGCCGACCAGGACCCCGACCTGCGGGACGGCTTCTGGCACGCCGGGCGCGAGGGAGCGACGCGGACGCTCGAGCTTCCCCCGGACGTCCTCCCCCCGGACGAGGGGGCGCGCACCGTCGTCGTCTCGGTCGGCGAGGATGCCGCCCTCCCCGGGGCCTGGTCCGTCCACGTCACGCCGGGCACCCCCGTCGAACCCCGGGGCGCCGCCCTGCCGACGCCGCTCCCGGTCGACCTGCCCGACATCCCGGGCATGACCGCGGCCGCCGCCTGGCAGGTGCCGGGCGACGGGCACCCGCACGACCTGCCCGTGCCCGACCTCGCCGCGGCTGCGTCCGCGGAGGGGTCCGCCGCGACCCCGGTGGACCCCTGGAGCTGGAAGTACGTCGTCGTCTCCGACGACCCCCGGCCCGGCGTCCCCGCCACCCTCCTCTCGGCCGACCGGGGCCGGGCGTTCCCGCGGGTGGGCACCGACGCCCTCACCGCGGGCACCGAGCTCCCCGAGGCCGTCCTGCGCCAGCGTGACCAGGCGCGCCCGGCCGGCGAGCGGTCGGGTCGGCTGGCCGTGACCCTGGCGCCGGTGCCGGACCAGCCCCTGCTGCAGGTCCTCGCCTTCCGCCCGGACGACGTCCCCGACGCGCAGCCCTGAGACACTGGGGCGGTGAGCTCCCCTCTCCCCGACAGCGGCCCGACCTTCTACGAACGCGTCGGCGGCCACGAGACCTTCGTGATCCTGGTGCGCGAGTTCTACCGCGGCGTCGCCACCGACGAACCCCTCAAGGCGCTCTACCCGGAGGCCGACCTCGGCCCGGCCGAGGTCCGCCTGCGGATGTTCCTCGAGCAGTACTGGGGCGGCCCCACCACCTACTCCGAGCAGCGCGGCCACCCGCGCCTGCGCATGCGCCACGTCCCGTACAAGGTCACGCCCGACCAGCGCGACCGGTGGCTGCGGCACATGAACGCCGCCATCGACACCATCTCCGACCGCCTGGACTCCCTGGACGAGCACCAGATGCGGGCCTACATGGCGCACGCCGCCCAGGCGATGGTCAACGCGTTCGAGGACTGAGCGCGCACGACATACCCTGGTCTCCCGTGACTCCCGCGACCCCTCACGGACCCCTCTCGCACGACGCCCCCTGGTGGCGGCACGCCGTGATCTACCAGGTCTACCCGCGCAGTTTCGCCGACGGCGACGGCGACGGCGTCGGCGACCTCCCGGGGATCACCTCCCGGCTCCCGCACCTGGCCGACCTGGGGGTCGACGCGCTCTGGCTGAGCCCGTTCTACGTCTCCCCCATGGCGGACGCGGGGTATGACGTCGCGGACTACCGCGACGTCGACCCCCTCCTCGGGTCGCTGGCGGACGCGGACGCCCTCCTGTCCCGCGCCCGGGAGCTCGGCATCCGGGTCATCGTCGACCTCGTGCCCAACCACACCAGCGACGAGCACCGGTGGTTCCAGGACGCGCTGGCGGCCGGCTCGGGCTCGCCGGAGCGTGCGCGCTACCACTTCCGCGAGGGCACCGGGCCGGACGGCGCACTCCCGCCGAACAACTGGCGGTCGGTGTTCGGCGGCCCGGCGTGGACGCGGGTGAGCGAGCCGGACGGGACGGCCGGCCAGTGGTACCTGCACCTCTTCGACGACAAGCAGCCCGACCTGAACTGGGAGCACCCGGAGGTCGTGGCGGAGTTCCTGGACATCCTGCGGTTCTGGCTGGACCGGGGGGTGGCCGGTTTCCGCGTCGACGTGGCGCACTCGCTCGTCAAGGACCCGCAGATGCCGGACTGGGACGAGCGGGCGGTGATGGCCGGGAGCGAGGGCGAGGCGGCCCACGCCAACCTCGGGCCGATGTGGGACCAGGAGGGGGTCCACGAGATCTACCGCGGCTGGCGGGCACTGCTCGACACCTACAACCCCGAGGGTGACCCGCGCGAGGACCGCATCCTGTGCGCCGAGGCATGGCTGCCGACCCAGGAACGCACCGCGCGCTACGCCCGGCCGGACGAGATGCACCAGGCGTTCAACTTCCACTTCCTCGAGTGCGCCTGGCGGGCGGAGGACCTGCGCGCGGTCGTGGACGAGTCGCTCGCGGCGGCGGACGCGGTCGGCGCGCCGACGACCTGGGTGCTCTCCAACCACGACGTGGTCCGCCACGCCTCGCGGCTGGGCCTGCCGGTCGGGGCGCGCCGCCCCAACGGCATCGGTCCCGCGAGCCGTCAGCCCAACGCCGACCTGGGACTGCGCAGGGCCCGTGCGGCGACCGCGCTGATGCTCGCCCTGCCCGGGTCGGCCTACCTCTACAACGGGGAGGAGCTGGGGCTCCCCGACGCCACCGCGCTGCCCGACCACGTGCGGCAGGACCCGGCGTTCCTGCGCACCGGGGGCGAGGAGATCGGCCGGGACGGGTGTCGGGTGCCGCTGCCCTGGGAGGCGGACCGGCCCAGCTACGGCTTCGGCACGCCGGAGGGCGTCGGCACCTGGCTCCCCCAACCGCTGGGCTACGGGCCGCTGGCTGCCGACCGGCAGCGCGGTGTCCCTGGGTCGACGCTCGAGCTCTACCGGACGATGCTGCACCTGCGCCGTACCCACGACCTCGGGGTGGGTGGTCTGACCTGGGCCGAGGGCTACGGCGAGGACGTGGTCGCGTTCGTCAACGCCCGTGAGGACGGCCCCCCGGTCACGGTCCTCACGAACCTGGGTGCCGGGCCGGTGTGCGTCCCGGACGGCGCCGAGGTGCTGGTCGCCAGCGGGCCGCTCGTGGGCCGGGGTGTCCCGACGGACACCACCGTCTGGCTGGTCTGACGCCTCCCGGGGCGGGTCAGCCCGGCTCGCGCGTGACCTCGATCTCGCGGATCCGCATACCCTCCATCGCCACCACCCGCAGCCGCACGCCCGGGACCTCGACCTCGTCCCCGACCTCGGCGACGCGGCCGAGGCGGTCGAGGACGAGGCCCGCCACGGTCTCGTAGCCGCCGTGGGGAAGGCGGACCTCCAGCGCGTCCTCGAGCTCCTCGACGATGAGCCCGCCGGAGACCCGGGCGGTGCCCCCCTCGCGGACGAGCGAGTCCTCCGGGTCGGGGTCGGTGTCGTACTCGTCGTAGATCTCGCCGACCAGCTCCTCGACGAGGTCCTCGATCGTCACGATGCCCTCCGTGCCCCCGTGCTCGTCGACGACGAGCGCCAGGTGCTGCTGGCCGTCGCGCAGCAGCTTCAGCGTCGGCAGCACCGCGTTGGTCACCGGCAGCGCGGTGATCTCCCGTACGAGGTCGCCCACCCGCACCTCGGCCCGCAGGGCGTCGTCGATGGTCAGGAGGTCCCGCACGTGCACGAACCCGAGCACGTCGTCGACGGTCTCGCCGAGGACCGGGTAACGGCTGTGCGAGGACGTGCGGAGGAAGTCCTCGAGCTCCTCGACCGTCTGCTCAGCACGGACGAACTGCACGTCGGGCCGGGGGCGCAGCACGTCCCCCAGGGTGCGCTCCGAGGCCCGGAACACGTCCGCCAGGATCTGCCGGCTGTAGGGGCGCAGGTCGCGGTTGTCCTCGACGACCCGTCGCAGCTCCTCGATCGACATCTTCTCGTTGGTCGCCTCCGGGTCGCCGCCGAGCAGCCGCACGACCGCGTTCGTCGACACCGACAGCAGCCAGATCACCGGTCGCAGCGCGGTGGCGAAGACTCCCAGGGGCGGCGCGAGCAGGCGCGTGAAGCCCGTCGAGCGTTGCATCGCCAGCCGCTTGGGCACCAGCTCGCCGAGCACGAGCGAGAGGTAGGCGATGGCCAGCGTCATCGCCACCAGCGCCATCGGCCCGGCCAGCCCTTCGTCGGTCCCCAGCGACTCCAGCCACCGGGACACGTACGGCGCGAGCGTCGCACCCCCGAACGCGGAGGAGAAGAAGCCGGCGACCGTCACCCCCACCTGCACCGCCGACAGGAACCGGTTGGGGTCCCGCACGAGCCGCGCGATCCGTTGCCCGCGCGCGCCGGACCGCTCGATGTCGTCGACCTGGCTGGGGCGCAGCGACACGATGGCCATCTCGGTCGCCGCGAACACCCCGCCCACCAGGACGAAGACCAGCACGAGCGCGATGTTGGACAGCAGGGTCGGGTCCATACGGCAGGGTAGGGCGACCGTGCGGGGTCAGGGGCGCGGGTGCGCGTCCTCCTGGTCCGGCTCGGGCTCAGCCTCGGCCGGTGCGCCGAGGGCGTCCAGCTCGCGGGGCAGGGTGCGCATCCCGAGCAGGGGGGACAGGACCACGGGGAGCGCCGCGAGCAGGGAGAGCCCGGCGAAGACCCACATCGTGGGGACGACACCCAGCTCGCGACCGCTGAGCCCGCCCAGGAAGGCACCGACCGGCATCGGCCCCCAGACGAGGAACCGGATCGAGGCGTTCATCCGGCCCAGCAGCGGCTTGGGGCAGAGCCGCTGCCGGAAGCTGACCTGGGCGATGTTGTAGACGACCACCGACCAGGAGATGAGGAAGCCGCCGACGACCAGCGTCGGCACCGCGGGCAGGACGCTGGCCAGCGGGGTGCTCAGCATCGCGACGCCGCTCACGACGGCGGACAGCGGGATGGCGCGCCCCTCCCCCACCAGCCGGGCGAACCGCTCCGAGGACACCGCACCGAGCAGCCCGCCCACGGCGCTGACCGACATGACCAGGCCCAGCGTCGTCTCGGACAGCCCGAGCGTGCGGATCGCGTAGAGCACGAAGAGGGCGAACACCGCCGAGGAGGCCAGGTTGGTCAACCCGGTGCAGGCGACGATCCGGCGCAGCAGCCGGTGGCCGAGCACGAACGCCATACCCTCCCTGATCTCGGTCGCCAGCGGGCGGCGCTGCGCCGGGTCCGGGGTCTCCTCGCGGTGCCGGATCCGGCTGACGAACAATGCCGACAGCGCCATGCACACGGCGGTCACCGCGATCGTCAGGGGCGAGCCCAGGGCACGCACGAGAGCGGCGGCCGCGGCAGGCCCGGCGACCATCGCGGTCTGCTGGCTGGCCTGCAGCTTGCCGTTGCCCTCGCTGATCTGGTCGCCGACGACGAGCTCCGGCAGGTAGGACTGGTTGGCGACGTCGAAGAACACGGTGATGCACCCGACGGCGAACGCGATGACGTACACCTGCTCCATCGTCAGCGCGTCGAGGAGCCAGGCGACGGGCAGGGTGAGCAGCAGGACCGCCCGCAGCAGGTCCCCGAGGACGATGACCACCTTCTTGCGCCAGCGGTCCACCCACGCCCCGGCGGGCAGGCTGATGAGCAGGAACGCCAGCGTCTCGAGGGTCGCCAGCAGCCCCATCTCGAAGGCGCCGGCGCCCAGCAGCTGGACGGCCATCAGAGGCAGCGCGAACCCGACGAACTGCATCCCGAAGACAGAGACCGTGTCGCCCATCCACAGCTGGCGGAAGTCGTGGTGGCGGAGGAGGCTGGGCCGCGTGGCGGCCGGCGGGGAGGTGCTCACCCGACGATGGTGCGACAAGTGATTGGGCTTTGTCAATCACTGTCATGGCACACTGCAGGTATGTCGTCCGCCGTCACCCCCGCGGAACCTGCCGACCCGCCCCCGGGCAGCACTCCGCCACCTGTGCGGGACCACCTGCGAAGGGAGGCCACCGACGCCGAGGCGAGGGCGCTGGCGTCCGGGCTGCGGCTGCGGATCCTGCGCCTCACCCTGGACGAGCCGCTGAGCAACCGGGAGATCGCCGAGGCTCTGCGCCTCAACCCCGCCACCGTCCTGCACCACGTCCGCACCCTCGTCGACACGGGTTTCCTCGAGGCGCAGGAGCCCCGCCGCGGGCGACGCGGTGCCCGGGAGATCCCCTACCGGGCCACCGGCAAGTCCTGGTACCTCAGCTCCCCGCTCGGCGCCAGCTCCCTCGTCGAGGCCTTTCTCACCGAGCTCCAGGCGGTGCCGGAGGAGCAGCGCGACCTGGTCCGGCTGGGCCTGCGGCTGCCGCCGGCGGAGATGGAGGAGTTCCGGTCCCGGCTCGCCGACCTCGTCCAGGAGTTCCACGACCGTCCGCGCGACCCGACGGCCGAGCCGTGGTCGTTCTTCGCGGCCGTGCACCCGGACACCAGCCAGCGCAGGCCGTGACGCTGCGGTGACGCTGGGCTGCTGGGCTGGTAGACACGCCGTCCGCTCGGACGGACGGCCCCGACCGAGAGGGGAAGCACCATGATCGAGTCTGGACCGGCCCCGGAGATCGTCCTGACCGAGCACGGCCCGAGCCTGACGACGCCGCCGCAGACCACCGGGCGGTTCGTCGTGGTGCTCGCGGAGGGCGCCGGCGCCCCGGCCCAGATCCTCCTCGACGCCGCGGGGGTCGGGGTGAGGCCCTCCGCGGAGATGGGGGACGGGGACGAGACGGTCTCCGAGGACACCGTGTTCGAGGAGCTGGGCATCGCCGTGGTGTCCGCCGACCCCGACCAGCTGGGGGCCCTGCAGACGGCGGCCGCGACCGACGGCACCATCCTCTCGGTGTCGCCGGAGCTCATCCACCACGTGATGGCGGACGACTACGTCCGCGGCTACGCGGACGGGGTCGCCGACCTCGCGCACCGGCTCGGCGTGCCACCCTCCGACCGTCCGGCCGCCGGGCCCGGCACGGCGCCGGCGGCCCCGCGCGTCCCCATCTTCCGGGACACCGCCGACCACACCTGGGGGGTGGAGGCCGTCGAGGCGCACCTGTCCGACTTCTCCGGCCAGGGGGTGGCCGTCGCCGTCCTGGACACCGGCTTCGACTCGGGACACCCGGACTTCGCCGGCCGCTCGGTCACCGTCCGCTCCTTCGTGCCCGGGGAGTCCGCGCAGGACGGCCACGGTCACGGCACGCACTGCATCGGCACGGCCCTGGGTCCGGTCGCCCCGGCCGGCGGCCCCAGGTATGGCGTCGCGCACCGCGCGGACATCTTCGCGGGGAAGGTGCTCAGCAACGGGGGCTCCGGCAGCGACGCCGGCATCCTGGCCGGCATCGAGTGGGCCATCCGGTCCGGCTGCGCGATCGTCTCGATGTCCCTCGGTGCGGACGTGCCCCGGATCCACCCGCCCTACGTCGCCGCCGGTCGGCGGGCTCTGGACAAGGGCGTGCTGATCATCGCCGCCGCGGGCAACAACGCGCAGCGGCTCCAGCACAACTACGGGTTCGTGGGCACGCCGGCGAACAGCCCCTCGGTCCTGGCCGTGGGGGCGCTGACCCAGCAGCTGGACGTCGCGTACTTCTCGGCGAGGACGCTGACGACGGTCAGGGGCGGCCAGGTCGACCTCGCGGGGCCCGGCTACCAGGTCTACTCCTCCTGGCCCATGCCGACGCGCTACCGCACCATCAGCGGCACCAGCATGGCGACCCCGCACGTGGCGGGGGTCGCGGCGTTGTGGGCGGAGGCGACGGGCTTCCGCGGCCGCGAGCTGTGGGCCACGCTGGTGGAGCACAGCCTCCGCCTGGCGGCCCCGTCGCTGGACGTGGGGTCAGGGCTGGCGACCTCCCCGTGACCTCCCGGCGGGTGACGGTGACCGTCGACGACGGGCACGTGGACGCCGTGCTGGACGTGGCGGCCGAGCTCGCCCGTCGGGGCATGACCGTGGAGTCGGTGCTGCAGGCTCTGGGCGTCGTCACCGGCACCGCGGACCACCCTGAGGAGCTGCGGGACGTGCCGGGCGTGCTGTCGGTCGACGCCGAGCAGGACGTCCGGCTCGCCCCGCCCGGCGCGGACGTGCAGGCGGCCGAGGTCAGCCCAGACGGGTGAGCGGGACCTCCACCAACCGGTCCTCGTGGGCCGGGCCGACCTCCACGTGCGAGGTCGTGAGCAGGTCGCCGGCGCTGACGTCACCGGACCCGTCGAGGTCGGCGTGGGCGAAGATCGCCCAGGTGGCGTGCGGGTCGAGGACCGCGGGCAGGGTCAGGTCGACGACGAGCCCGTCGGACCCGGGTCGGTCCTCGTCGCCCTGCAGCACGACGACGTGCTCGTCGAGGACGGTCGCGGCGGCATCGGCCCGGCCCACGTCGAGCAGCCGCACCGTCACGGTCGTCCCGGGCGCCACCTCGGTCCCGGGGGGGACCAGCAGCCGTGCCGTCACGCTCATGAGCCCCTCTTCCGGTCGTCGTCGACCAGCATCGACGCTGCGCGGACGGCCGTCAAGGGCGGTGACGGTCGTGTGACGGTGCCGTGACGAGAGGCTCCTAGCGTCGGGCCACGGACTCACAAGGGAGGTGGATCGTGACCGACGACCCGCAGGACCAGCTCGAGCTGGACAACACCGGTCTGCTCAGCGGCGACACCGTCAGGACGGGCTTCGTCCAGCTGACGACCGGGGAGATCAAGGCTCTCCAGTACACCGTGGTGGGCGACCGGGCGGTGTTCGAGGGCGACATCGTCCTCGGCACCGTCGAGGAGATGGACAAGGATGCCGCCCTGCTCGCCCAGCAGGCCAGCGACGACGGCGACGTGGTGACGCACGGCGTCGGTATCACCGGGCAGCAGTACCGCTGGCCCAACGCCCTGATGCCGTACGAGATCGACGGCGGCGTCACCAACGGCGAGGCGCGAGTGGCGGCGGCCATCGCGCACTGGGAGGCGAACACCAACCTCCGGTTCGTGCGCCGCACGGCAGCGAACGCGTCCCAGTACCCCAACTACGTCCGGGTCATCCGCGGCGACGGGTGCTGGTCCTACGTCGGCATGCGCGGCGGCCGGCAGGACCTCAGTCTCGCGGACGGGTGCAGCTTCGGCCCGGCCGTGCACGAGTTCGGGCACGCGTGGGGCCTGTGGCACGAGCAGTCCCGCGAGGACCGGGACAGCTTCGTCACGATCCACTGGGAGAACATCCAGGCGGGGACGGAGCACAACTTCAACCAGCACATCTCCGACGGCGACGACATCGGGGCCTACGACTACGGCTCGATCATGCACTACGGAAGCTTCGCCTTCTCCAAGAACAACCAGCGCACGATCACGCCGAAGCAGGCGGTCACCATCGGTCAGCGCAACGGCCTGTCCCCCGGGGACATCTCCGCGGCGCACCACATGTACCTGACCTGGCACTCGAACAAGGCCGTGGCCCAGGTGTACGCCACCCACCACAGCCGCAACGCCTGGGCGAACCTCGCGGGCATGGGCTGGAGACGGGTCCACCCCGACGCCCCCGACGGCGTGACCAACGTCTTCGCCCAGCTGGTGTGGGCGAGGGCGATGAACCAGAACGTGACGGTCCTCGCGGACGGCAGCAGCATCTACCAGGCATACCAGCACTGATCGAAGGAGAAGGAACCATGTGGACCCTCATCAACCAGACCTACAGCTCCCACCACGGGCAGAACGCCTGGGCCAGCCTGGCCACGAACAACACCGGGTACCGCAAGATCGGGCCCAACGCGGCGGACGGGGTCACGAACGTCTTCCTCATGCTGGTCGCCGCCCGTGCGACGAACAAGCAGGCGTTCGTCGTCACGGACGCCCAGAACCTCATCACCGCGGTCTACCTGTGAGCCCCGGGAGGCGAGTGCTGTGAACAACGACATCACGGTCACCGTGACGGTGGCGGACCGCCGCGCCGGCTCGTCGGGGAGCGGTGGCGCCGGCTCCGCCGGCGGGTCGGGCGGGGACAGCCCGGCCCCCCAGGAGGTGGGCCAGGCGCCCGGTGCCGACGACGCCGGCACCACCGCGGACGCCCCGGGCCCGATGAGCCTGGACGACCTCGGCAGCGGCGGGACCGCCGCCTCCGCAGGCTCCTCGTCCGAGGCCCCCGCGCCCGACCCGGCGCTGGGGGGCACCTCCAGCTCCGACGGCGGTGCCACGGCGCCCGGCCCGGACGACGTCGGCGCCCCCGACGGCGAGGACGAGCCCGAGGAGGAGTAGCTCGGCCCCGGGGCCCGGCCCCGCACCGCGCCGCGAGGCGTCCGGTGCGGGGCCTGCCCGTGCCGTCAGCGCGTGCCGGACGGCACCAGGTGCAGCAGCCCCCGTGACGGGGCCAGGCCCAGCTCACGTCGCAGCAGCGAGCCGAAGGTCAGCACCTCACGGCGGGCCTCGACGACGTTGCCCTCGGCCAGGTGGGCCTCGACGAGCCGACGCCGGGCCGTCTCCCGCAGCGGTTCCACGTCGACGGCGAGGAGGGCGGCCTCGATGGCCTCCCCGAACCGCCCCACGGCGGTGAGGCGGGCCGAGAGGATCTCCAGCGCGTGCAGGGCGTGCTGCCGCAGCCTCTCCCGCTCGACGACGATCCACTCCTCGTCCCACCCCGGGAGGAGGTCGACGACCTCCGGGTGCCACCACGACACGGTCAGGTCCTCGGCCGCGGGCCGCCCGGCCGACAGACGCTCGGCCAGCCGGTGGATGTGCTCGACGTCGGTGCCGACACCCGGGCAGAGGCGGACGGTGGCCTTGTCAGCCGTGAGCGCCTCCACCCCGGCCGCCCGCAGCCGCCACAGGACCGACCGGAGGTTGCCGGCCGCGCGGTCCTCCGGCACGTCCGGCCACAGCAGCGCGGCGACGCGTCGTCGTGGCGTGCGCCCCCCGTGCAGGGAGACGTAGGCGAGCACGCGGCCGGCGCAGTCGGAGACCTCCCGGACCGCCGGACCCTGCGCGACGTACGGGCCACCGAGGAGGTGCACCACCGGCACCCCGCCGACCCGCGCGAGCACCCCCGGCTCCGCCCGCCCCGCCGCTGCAGTCATGACGTCGACCATCCCGACCCCTCCGCACGTTGCCGGACCACCCCGAGTGCGTCGGAGGAGCGGGTCTCCCCGGCGCGTGGTCTCGATGCCCACGATAGGACGACGGCCGGACGGGTGCGATAGGCAATTCTGCCTATTGCGCGCACGCCCTGCCGTCGGGGTCAACGGGAGAGCACGTGCCCCGCCGGGAGACTGACACGGGTCCAGACACCGCTGCGGTGCACGGTCGCGACCCGACCGTCCCCCGGGCGCGCGAAGCCCAGCGCACGTGCGGCGAGGCCCGCGCCCGCGGGCGCGCCGGCCCCTGCCTCACGGGCCCACACCCGCGAGCGCAGCATGCCGACGGCGGCCGCGCCGGACCCCGGCGGGACTCCCTGCGCCACCTCGGCGATGCCCTCCTCGGCCGCGGCGAGCAGGGCGCTCGTCGCCACCTCGCCCACGTGCTCCCAGCCGCTGCGCGGGGGCGTGACGGCCGCCCACTGCGGCGAGGCCTCGGTCGGGGGGACCGGCAGCGTCGTCCCGGCGTCCCCGGTCGCCGCCCGACGGGCGAAGCGGTCGCTCAGTCCGGCCAGGGGGACCGTGACGTCGAGCTCGTCCGCCCCCGCCAGCGCCATCGTCCGTAGGCCCAGGACCAGCCCCGACCGCATCATCCCCTGGCCGGGCACCACGCACACCCAGGCCGCGAGGACTCCCCCGCCGGCCTGGAGACGGATCGCGCCGTCGTCGTCGAGCGTGCGCGCCCGCGCGACGTAGGTGGCCAGGTCGGCGACCCCCTCGCCGTCCGCGAACGTCAGGGACCGACCCTCGTTCACGGGCGCCCCTCCCTGCGGTCACCGCGCAGGTGCGGAGCGGGCCCCGAGACGCGCTGCAGCGCAGCCTGTTCGCTCGGCCCCAGCCTCCTGGGCCGCCGTGCGTCCAGGTCGTAGGCGACCAGGGTGACCCGGGCCCGCGCGTAGACGGTGTCGTCCTCCTCCGGCCCGCACACGGCATACCCGAGCCCGAAGCTGGCAGCCCCGATGCCGCTGCACCACACCGCGACCCGTGCCGGCGAGTAGGTGAACTCGAGCGGCAGCAGGTAGTCGATCGCCTGGGACACCACGAGCATCCCCTCGTCGATGAGGTCACGCTCCTGGCCGAACCAGTCCTTGAACGCGTAGACGCGCGCCTCCTCGAGGTAGCGCAGGTACTGCACGTTGTTGACGTGCGCGTAGGCGTCCATGTCGGACCACCGCACCGTGATCGGGTAGACCGTGGCGGTGTCGGGCACGTCCGGCAGCGTGTTCATGCGCCCCATTGTCCCCACGCCCTACAGTGGGGGGCACCCGCGGGTCGGCCGCGGCTGCGAGAGGGAGATATGACCACCGGACCGACGGTGGCGCTGTTCGCCACCTGCTTCAACGACACGATGTGGCCCGATGCGCCGCGCGCCGTGGTCACGCTCCTGGAGCGGCTCGGCTGCCGTGTCGTGTTCCCCCGCGAGCAGACCTGCTGCGGCCAGATGTTCACCAACACCGGGTATGCCGACGAGGCGGTCCCCCTCGTCCGTCGCTTCGTCGACGTGCTGGGCGGGTACGACCACGTCGTGGCACCCTCCGGCTCGTGCGTGGGCTCGGTGCGCGAGCAGCACCCCTGGCTGGCGCGACGCGCGGGTGACGAGGGCCTGGCCACCGCGTCCGAGGACGTCGGGACCCGGGTCCACGAGCTGTCCGAGTTCCTCGTCGACGTCCTGGGGGTGACCGACGTGGGGGCGTCCTTCCCGCACCGGGTCACCTACCACCCGACCTGCCACTCGCTGCGCATGCTGCACGTCGGCGACAAGCCGCTGCGGCTGCTGCGCGAGGTCCGCGGCATCGACCTCGTCGACCTGCCGGCCGCGACCGAGTGCTGCGGCTTCGGCGGGACCTTCGCGGTGAAGAACGCCGACACCTCGATCGCCATGGGCGCCGACAAGGCCCGGCACGTGCGCGACACCGGTGCGGAGGTGCTCGTGGCCGGCGACAACTCCTGCCTCGCCCACATCGGCGGGATGCTGCGCCGCCAGCGGGCCGGCGTACGGATCATGCACCTCGCCGAGGTGCTCGCCTCGACGGAGGGCGCACGATGACGCTGCAGACGACGAGCCACACCTTCCTGGGCATGCCGCCCTTCCCCGAGGCGGCGCGCGCGGCCCTGGCCAACACGCAGCAGCGCCGCAACCTGGCGCACGCCACCGCGACGATCCGCGGCAAGCGGGCACTCGTCGTCGGTGAGGTGGAGCGCTGGGAGGAGCTGCGGGTCGCCGGCGCCGACGCCAAGGACGAGGCCCTCCACCACCTCCCGCACTACCTCGAGCAGCTCGAGGAGAACCTCACCGCGCGCGGGGCCACGGTGCACTGGGCGCGGGACGCCGAGGAGGCCAACCGGATCGTCGTCGACCTGGTCCGCGCCACCGGCTCCGACGAGGTTGTCAAGGTCAAGTCCATGGCCACCCAGGAGATCGAGCTCAACGAGGCGCTGGAGGCGGCCGGGATCTCCGCGTGGGAGACCGACCTCGCCGAGCTCATCGTCCAGCTCGGCCACGACCGGCCCAGCCACATCCTCGTGCCGGCCATCCACCGCAACCGTGCCGAGATCCGCGAGATCTTCCTGCGCGAGATGGGGACCGTGGGACGCGCCGCGCCGGAGGACCTCACGAGCGAGCCGGCCCGGCTGGCGGAGGCGGCCCGGCTGCACCTCCGGGAGAAGTTCCTCCGGGCCCGGGTCGCCGTGTCCGGGGCCAACTTCGCCATCGCCGACACCGGGACCCTCGTCGTGGTGGAGTCGGAGGGCAACGGGCGCATGTGCCTCACCCTGCCCCAGACCCTGATCTCCGTCGTCGGCGTGGAGAAGGTGCTGCCCACCTTCGCCGACCTCGGCACCATGATGCAGCTGCTGCCGCGGTCCAGCACCGGGGAGCGGATGAACCCCTACACCTCGATGTGGACCGGCGTGCACGAGGGGGACGGGCCGCAGGACGTGCACGTCGTGCTCCTCGACAACGGGCGCAGCGCGGTGCTGGAGGACGAGCTCGGGCGGCAGGCGCTGCGGTGCATCCGCTGCTCGGCCTGCCTCAACGTCTGCCCCGTCTACGAGCGCACCGGCGGGCACGCCTACGGCTCGGTCTACCCGGGCCCGATCGGCGCCGTGCTCAACCCCCAGCTGCGCGGCACGTCGAGCCCCATCGACAAGTCGTTGCCCTACGCGTCCTCGTTGTGCGGCGCGTGCTTCGAGGCCTGCCCGGTGCGGATCGACATCCCGGCCCTGCTGGTCGACCTCCGCACCAAGGTCGTCGATGAGGCGTCGGGCCGATCGCCGGAGGCGGCGTCGATGCGGGCCACCGCCTGGATGTTCGGCGACCACCGTCGGCTCGAGGCGGCCCAGCGTGCCTCGACCCTGGCCGGTCGGTTGCTCGGCGGCCGGTCGTTGCGCTCGATCCCCGGCCTGGGCGCGTGGACGCAGGCGCGCGATGTGCCCAACCCACCGCGCGAGACCTTCCGTCAGTGGTGGGCGAGGACGCACGGCGACGACGAGGAGGCCGGGTCGTGAGCGCGCGCGAGGAGATCCTGTCCAGGCTGCGGACGGCCACGGCCGACATCATTACGCAGCCCGGGGCCCGGGGCGAGGTCCCGGTGATCGGCGTGGCCTCGCCCGGGCCCGAGCAGACGCTGGAGCTGTTCGCCGAGAACGTCGCGGACTACCGTGCCTCGGTGACCCGTTGTCGACCCGACGAGGTGGGTCAGGCGGTCGCGGCAGCACTGGTGAGAGCTCGCGCACATGTGTTGCTGGTGCCTGACGGGGTGGACGCCACCTGGGTGGAGCCGTTGCGGGACAGCGGGATCCGGGTAGTCCGCGACGAAGGCCTCACGGCCGACCAGCTCGACGGGATCGACGCGGTCGTCACCGCGTCCAGGGTCGGCATCGCGACCACCGGGACCATCGTCCTCGACCACGCCGACGACCAGGGGCGTCGTGCGCTGACGCTGGTCCCCGACCAGCACGTCTGCGTGATCCGTGCCGACCAGGTGGTGCACGACGTGCCGGACGCGGTGGCCATGCTCGACCCCGTGAGGGCGCTCACCTGGATCAGCGGACCGAGCGCGACCAGCGACATCGAGCTCGACCGGGTGGAGGGCGTGCACGGCCCCCGCACCCTCGACGTCGTCATCGTCAGCTGACCCGGGCCTGACCTCGTCCCGACCGACCCGGACCGGCCGGTGGGGTGAGCCGGACGGCTGGCGAGGTGGGCCGGACCGCACGGCGAGGTGGGCGGACACGCCATACCCGGGCACTAGGCTTCCCCGGGTGAGCGACGCGCCCCTGACCGACCCCGCCGACGACCTCCTCGACGTGCTCGACCTCACCTACGAGGGGTCGACGACCATCCAGGTGGCCTCGCCGACGGAGGCGACCGGCGACCTGGGGGTCTACGGCGGGGAGGTCTTCACCGGCCGGAGCCAGCCGCAACCGCACGGGCGGGTGTTCGGCGGTCAGGTGCTCGCGCAGTGCGTCGTCGCGGCCGGCCGCACGGTCGCTGGGATCGACGACGGTGGCGGCCGCAGGCACATCCACTCGTTGCACGGCTACTTCCTGCGACCGGGGGACGCGAGCAAGGAGATCCAGTTCGTCGTCGAGGGGATGCGCGACGGGGGCAGCTTCTCGGCCCGCCGGGTGCACGCCACCCAGGAGGGCCGGATCCTGCTCTCGCTCATCACCTCCTTCCAGGAGGAGTCCGGTGGTCTGGAGCACCACCTCGACATGCCCGACGTCCCCGGCCCGGAGGAGCTCCGCTCCGACCGCGAGATCCTGGAGCAGATCGACCATCCGGTGGCCCGTCACTTCGCCCGCTACCGGGCCGTCGACCTGCGTCACACCGAGCGGCTGCTGCTGGGTCCCGCCGAGCCCGGGCCAGCCGCCCAGTCGGTCTGGATGAGGGTGGAGAAGGACCTGCCCGACGACGACCTGCTGCACGCGGCGATCCTGGCGTACGCCTCCGACTACGTCCTGCTCGAGCCCGTCCTGCGGACCCACGGGGTCGGCTGGGGCGACCCCCGGCTACGCGCCGCGAGCCTGGACCACGCGATGTGGTTCCACCGACCGGCACGGGTGGACGAGTGGGTGCTCTACACGCAGTCGTCCCCGTCAGCGCAGTCCGGTCGCGGCCTCGGGCTGGGTCACATGTTCACCGCCGACGGCACCCTGCTGGCCACGGTCGGCCAGGAGGGGATGGTCCGGCTGAAGGCCTGAGGCTGTGGACCGGTCCCGGTCCCGGTCCCGGTCCCGAAGGCTCTCCTGGAGGCCCGTCCCGCGGTCGACGTGGTGCTCCTCGCAGTGCCGGCGCAGGGCGCTGTTCTGCCTCTCCAGCTCCAAGACACGCGCCACACCGGCGAGGTTGACCCCGTCGCCCACCAGCAGGCCGATGCCCCGGAGGCGGGCCACGTCGTTGCGGCTGTAGCGCCTCGTCCCTCCGGGCGTCCGGTCCGGGCGGAGCAGCCCGTGCGCCTCGTAGAGACGGAGCGTGGGGACCGCCAGACCGGCGAGCTCCGCCGCCAGTGAGATGCCGTAGACGCCCCGGTCGTCCTCGTGGGTCGGCTCCTCGCGGACGGGCCCCTCGTCGGTGCTCATGCTTTCCCTTCGGGATCGCTGCCGGGGGCTTGCGCCACACCGGCGTCAGTGGTAGAAGAAATCTATACCAGCCGCCACAGATTCGCGGCTGGGCCACCTGACACCGTTGTCAAGGAAGGAGAGATCACGATGGTGTCGCTACTCATGCGAGCGGACCCGTTCCGCGACCTGGACCGGTTCACCCAGCAGCTGTTCGGTGGGGCGAACGGCTCGCCCGGCACCCTCGCCCGCCCCTCCGTGATGCCGATGGACGCCTGGCGGGAGGGCCACACGTTCCTGGTGGAGTTCGACCTCCCGGGGGTCGCGGCCGAGTCGATCGACCTCGACGTCGAGCGCAACGTGGTCACGGTCCGCGCCGAGCGTCCGGTGTCCGATCAGGACCGGGAGATGCTGGCCGCCGAGCGACCGCGCGGGGTGTTCAGCCGCCAGCTGGTGCTGGGCGACAACCTGGACACCGAGCACATCGAGGCCAGCTACGACGCCGGGGTGCTCAGGCTGCGGATCCCGGTCGCCGAGCAGGCCAAGCCTCGAAAGATCAGCGTCGGGAGCAGCTCCCCGAGCCGGGACCAGCAGGCGATCAGCGCCTGACCCTGCGAGGCGGTGGACGAGGTGAGCTACTCCCACGCTGGACCCTCCGACCCGGTCACGGTCTCGCCTGACGAGGCCTTCTGGGATCTCGTCTGCGCGGACGACGAGTGGCTGCGGGAGGAGTTCGAGGCGATCGTCGCCGCTGAGTTCCCCGAGGAGACCGAGGGCAGGGGGGCCACCCCCCCCGCGACCGCCGCGGCCCCGTCCCGCGTCGGTCCACCAGGCGGGGTGGACGACGAGGCCCACTCCGCCCACCGGGTGGGTCCCCTCATCCTCGGTCGGGCGTCAGCGCGGCCCCCCTGATGGTGGACGTCACCCAGCACCGTGGCCGGCGCCGGCCCCCCTGGGGGGCCGGCGTCCCACGTGGTGGCCGGCGCCCGCTGCTCAGGCGGAGCGCGAGCATCGCGCGGCGGTCCCGTAGCGGCCCGCGGGACGCTCCCCCGCCCTTGCCCGGTTGAGCTCGATGGCGTCCGCGGCGCGTATCAGGCCCAGGTGGCTGAACGCCTGCGGGTAGTTGCCGAGCAGCTGACCGCTCCGGGCGTCGTACTCCTCCGCGAGGAGCCCGAGCTCGCCCGCCGTCCCCACCAGCCGCTCCATGAGGGAGACCGCATCGTCGAGGCGGCCGGTGTGCGCATACTGCTCCACCAGCCAGAAGCTGCAGATGAGGAACGACCCCTCGTCCCCGGGCAGTCCGTCCACCCCCTCCTTCGTCCGGTAGCGGTGCACCAGCCCGTCGGTGTCCGTCAGCTCGGCCTCGATCCGTGCGACCGTCGCCAGCATGCGCGGGTCGTCGTAGTCGAAGCAGCCGGTCTGCGGCAGCTGCAGCAGGGACGCGTCCACCTCCGTGGTGTCGTAGGTCTGGCGGAAGGCCCCGTCCGGGCCGACCCCCTGGCTCTCCACCTCCTCGCGCAGCCGGTCGCGCAGCCGCCGCCAGGTCTCCACGTCCCCCGGCAGACCGTGCTCCTCGACCGCGCGGACCCCCTGGTCGAAGGCGGCCCACATCATCACCCGCCCGTGGGTGAAGAAGTGCGGGTCCCCCCGCATCTCCCAGATCCCGTGGTCCTTGTGGTCGAACCGCCGCACCTGCAGGTCGAGCATCGACTGCTGCAGCGCCCACGAGTAGCGGTCCTCGGCGCGGCCGCCGTCGCGCAGCTGCCCCAGCGCGATCAGGACCTCCCCGACGACGTCGGCCTGGTACTGGCCCACCGCCCCGTTGCCGATCCGGACCGGGCGGGAACCGGCATACCCCGGCAGGTGGGGCAGCTCGCGCTCGGCGAGGTCCCGTTCGCCGCCGAGCCCGTACATGATCAGCAGGTCCTCGGGGTCACCGGCGACGGCGCGCAGCAGCCAGTCCCGCCAGGCGGTGGCCCCCGCGTCGAAGCCGTGCGCCATCATCGCCTCCAGGGTGAGGGCGGAGTCGCGCAACCAGGTGAAGCGGTAGTCCCAGTTGCGCGAGCCACCGAGCTCCTCCGGCAGCGACGTGGTGGCCGCCGCGACGATGCCGCCCGTCTCGCGGTGGGTGAGCGCACGCAGCACGAGCAGCGACCGGCGCACCTGGTCCGCCCACGGCCCCTCGACCTCGATGGGCGCGGCCCAGCCACGCCAGTCGCGCACCGTCTCCTCCAGGTGCGGGGCGACGTCGATCATCGGCAGCAGGTCGCGCCAGGACTCCTGGCCCGTCATCACCCACGTCAGCTCCTCCCCCGCGCGCAGGGTATGCCGTGCCGCGTGCCTGCGGTGCCCCGTCACCGGGTGCGGGAGCGGGCCGTGCAGGGTCAGCGACGCCGGTCCACCGATCGCGTGGAGGACCTCCTCCGCGGAGCCGTCCGGGCGGTCGACCCGGGCCCGGCGGACCCACGGGACGATCTGCCCGTAGTCGAAGCGCATGCACAGGTCCTGCACGACCTCGACCTCGCCGGAGGTGCACCGGACCTGCCGCACCAGGTCCGAGCGGGACCCGTCGACGGGCATCCAGTCGAGCGACTCCGCCGTCCCGCCCGGCGCCCGCCACCGGGTCCGCAGGACGAAGGTGTCCTCCAGGTATGCCCGCTCGCCCACCTCGCCGTCGACCACGGTCACCAGCCAGCGGC
Organism: Ornithinimicrobium cerasi; assembly: GCF_003702705.1. GTDB lineage: Bacteria > Actinomycetota > Actinomycetes > Actinomycetales > Dermatophilaceae > Ornithinicoccus > Ornithinicoccus cerasi. Next base: position 55,118 of record NZ_QZMN01000002.1, read on the forward strand.
CGTTGTCGGCCGTGCCCAGCAGGGCGCTGAACACGGACGGTGAGTCGAAGCGCGGGAGGCACATCCAGTCGACGCTCCCCTGCGGGGAGATGAGGGCCGCCGTGCGCAGGTCACCGACGACGGCGTAGTCGCCGATGGGGACGGGGGTCTCGGTCATCGGCCCATCGTGTCAGGCCGGGTCGGCCAGCACGCAGAACTCGTTGCCCGAGGTGTCACGGAGCACGACCCACGAGTGGCCCTGGGCCCAGTCCTCGGTCGCGCGGGTGGCTCCCAGGGAGAGCGCGAGCTCCACCGTCTCCTGCTGGTCCGGCCCGCCGGGATCGGGGCGCACGTCGAGGTGGGTGCGGTTCTGCCGCACCTTGGGTGCCGGTTCGGGGCACAGCTCCAGCAGCGGGCCGCGGCCGGCCGGGTGCCGCAGGCTCACCGGCGCCACCCCCGTTGTCGGCACCCAGCCGGTCATCGCGGCATACAGCTCGCCGTCGCGCTCCGGGTCCGCGCTGTCCAGGGGCAGGGCCGCGATCGGTCCGGTGCCGCGGTAGACCTCCCGCTCCTCCATCACGCAGAACGGGTTGCCGTCCGGGTCGGCGAGGACCGCCCACGGCACCCCCCGCTGCCCGACGTCGAGGGGGCGGGCGCCGAGGTCCCGGAGGCGCGCGACGACCTGATCCTGCTCGGCGCCGCCGAGCAGGTCCAGGTGCAGCCGCCAGCCCGGCGGCGGAGGGTCCGCGACCGGCTCGATGCAGACGTCGATCCAGGCCCCTCCCCCCAGGTCGAGGCGCCCCTCGTAGTCCCCCGGGAAGGCCGGGGTGCCGTCGACGAGACCGAGCGCGGCCGACCAGAACCGGCCGGTGGTAGACGGGTCGCGCGCCTGCATGACGATGTTCTCCAGTCCCATGCTCCTCACCGTAGGGGTCGCCCCGGACGGACGCCGTCCACGACACCGTCGCGTGGCACCGTCCTGGTGGCACGATGAGGGGGTCACAAGGTGCGGGACGGAGAGGAAGAGCGCGATGTGGTGGCAGGACCTGCTGTGGGGAGTCTGGAACGGGGTCACGGCCTGGGTCGTGTGGGTAGCGCACGTGTTCGGGGCGTGGGAGCGCTTCCCGGTGTATGACGTGGAGCGCACCGGGAACTGGTACGACCTCGGCTTCCTCCTCGGTGCGGGCTCGCCGCTGCTCGGCATGCTCGGCGGGCAGCGGGCCGCGCGCTCCCGGCGTTAGCGTCCCGAGCCGGCCCCGGCCGGAGGGACGACGGGCAGGGCGCGGCGCGAGGTGATGCGTCGGGCCCCTCCGGTGAGCGGGTCGGTGAAGGTCACCTCGCGCGCCACGAGCTGCAGAGGGGTGGTGAGGTCGTCGGGCTCGACCTGCCGCACCGTGGGGTACAGCGGGTCGCCGACGATCGGGATGCCGAGGCCGGCGAGGTGCACCCGCAGCTGGTGGGTCTGCCCGGTCGCGGGCGTGAGCCGGTAGCGGGCGGGGTCGCCCGGCTCGAGCAGCTCGACCGTGGACTCGGCGTTCGGCTCCCCGGGCTCCACCCGTGCCTGCAGCTGCCCTCTGTGCTTGACCAGCCGGTCCCGGACGGTCACGGGCAGCGGCAGGTCCGGCCGGAACGGCGCCAGCGCCTCGTACGTCTTGCGCAGCCCGCCGGCCTGGACCATCTGTTGGTACGGGGCCCTGGACCCGCGGCGGGTGGTGAGCAGCAGGACCCCGCTCGTCAGCCGGTCCAGCCGGTGGACCGGGGCGAGCTCGGGGAGGTCGAGCTCCCGCCGCAGGCGGACGACCACCGTCTGCACGACGTGCGAGCCCCGCGGCATGGTCGCCAGGAACGGCGGCTTGTCCACGACGAGAAGGCCGGTGTCGTCGTCGCGCAGGAGCACGCTCACCTCGCCCGGGACCTCGACCTCCCGCGGCAGGTCGCGGTACAGGTAGACGGCCGCCCCCGGCTGGTAGGTCGTGCCGGCCCCCACCGGTGTCCCGTCGCCCAGGAGCACCTCCCCCGCCCGGACGCGACGCCATACCCCCTGCGCGTCGGCCGTGGTCGCGACGAGGAAGTCGACCACCGTGGGCCACGATCCGTCGACCGGCATCCGGACGCGGGCAGGCCCGAGGCCCTCACGCTGCGGGAGCGGGGGCTCGGGCCTGCCTCGGCGTGCCACCGGGACGGGGCGGGGTCAGTCGCGGGTGAGCTTGCGGTAGGTGACGCGGTGCGGGCGGGCCGCCTCGACGCCGAGCCGCTCCACCTTGTTGTCCTCGTAGGCCTGGAAGTTGCCCTCGAACCAGTACCAGCTGGCCGGGTCCTCCTCGGTCCCCTCGTAGGCGAGGATGTGCGTCGCCACGCGGTCGAGGAACCACCGGTCGTGGCTGATGACGACGGCGCAGCCGGGGAACGCCTCGAGCGCGTTCTCCAGGGAGCCGAGCGTCTCCACGTCGAGGTCGTTCGTGGGCTCGTCGAGCAGCAGCAGGTTGCCTCCCTGCTTGAGGGTCAGGGCGAGGTTCAGCCGGTTGCGCTCACCGCCGGAGAGGACGCCCGCCTTCTTCTGCTGGTCAGGACCCTTGAAGCCGAACTGGCTGACGTAGGCGCGGCTGGGGATCTCCACCTGGCCCACCTGGATGAAGTCGAGCCCGTCGGAGACGACCTCCCAGAGGGACTTCTGCGGGTCGAGGCCCTCGCGGGACTGGTCCACATAGCTGATGTTGACCGTGTCCCCGACCCGGACCGTGCCGCTGTCCGCGTCCTCGAGCCCGACGATGGTCTTGAACAGCGTCGTCTTGCCGACACCGTTGGGCCCGATGACGCCGACGATCCCGTTGCGGGGCAGGGTGAACGACAGCCCGTCGATGAGCACCCGGTCACCGAAACCCTTGCGCAGGTCCTTGACCTCGATCACCTGGCTGCCCAGGCGGGGACCCGGGGGGATCTGGATCTCCTCGAAGTCCATCTTGCGCGTCTTCTCGGCCTCGGACGCCATCTCCTCGTAGCGGGCGAGGCGTGCCTTGCTCTTGGTCTGCTTGGCCTTGGGGTTGGAGCGCACCCAGGCCAGCTCGGTCTCCAGGCGCTTGGCCAGCTTGGCGTCCTTCTTGCCCGCGATGGCCAGGCGCTCGCGCTTCTTCTCCAGGTACGTCGAGTAGTTGCCCTCGTAGGGGTAGAGGTGACCGCGGTCCACCTCGGCGATCCACTGGGCGACGTTGTCGAGGAAGTACCGGTCGTGCGTCACGGCGAGCACGGCGCCGTGGTAGGAGGCCAGGTGCTGCTCCAGCCACTGCACGGACTCGGCGTCCAGGTGGTTGGTGGGCTCGTCGAGCAGCAGCAGGTCGGGCTTGGAGAGCAGGAGCTTGCACAGCGCGACGCGGCGACGCTCTCCACCGGAGAGGACGGTGACGTCGGCGTCCGGGGGCGGGCAGCGCAGCGCGTCCATGGCCTGCTCGAGCTGGGCGTCGAGGTCCCAGGCGTCGGCGTGGTCGATCTCCTCCTGCAGCGTGCCCATCTCGGCCATGAGCGCCACGAAGTCCGCGTCCGGGTCGGCCATCAGCTCGCCGATCTCGTTGAAGCGGTCGACCTTCCCCTTGATCTCCCCCAGGCCCTCCTGCACGTTGCCGAGAACCGTCTTGTCCTCGGTGAGCGGCGGCTCCTGCAGGAGGATGCCCACGCTGTAGCCGGGGCTGAGGCGCGCCTCACCGTTGGAGGGCTGGTCCATGCCGGCCATGATCTTGAGGATCGTCGACTTGCCGGCGCCGTTCGGTCCCACGACGCCGATCTTGGCGCCGGGGTAGAAGGACATCGTCACGTCGTCGAGGATCACCTTGTCGCCGACCGCCTTGCGGGCGCGCGACATGGTGTAGATGAATTCGGCCATGCGTCCCAGGGTATCGGCCGCGCGGCGGCGCTCCGAATCGCCGACGGGCCCCGGACCGGCGCCGGGGCCCTCGGCGTACCCGGTCTCAGGCCGCCGGTTCGTGGGCGAGCAGCTCGGCGGCGGCCTCGTCACTCACCTCCCCGTTCTCGTCGGCGTACTCCTCCAGCCGGTCCGCGTCGGGGATCTCCTCCTCGGGGTGGTACTCGTCCACGCGGTCCAGGCCGTAGCCGACGCTGCCCTTGGCGAAGCTCGCCGTCCCGAACGACACGTCCGGGCCGACGGCGTCGGCGTCGATCGTCGCGTTGGCCCTGGTGCCTTTCTCGGTCGACCACTCGCTGAGCCGGAAGCGCCCGTGGGCGATGACCGGGTCGCCCTTCTTGAACGTCAGCAGCGCGTTCGCCCCCATGTCGCGCCAGCAGAGCACGTCGAAGAAGGTCGTGCCCGTCGTCACCCACCGGCCCGACTCCTTGTCGTGGCGTCGGTTGTTGACCGCCACGGCCAGCACCGCGAACGGCTCCCCGGACCGGCTGCCGATCCGCAGCTGCGGGTCGCGGGTCAGGTTGCCCATGATCGTCATCCTGCTGTCCACCATCGTTCCCCTCCTTGGTCGCGCCCGTCGGCGACGGGCCGTGCCCCCACCCTGCTGCCCGGGGCAGGGTCCCGGGAACCCCGCGGGCCAGGGCTGTGGACGACGCCGTCACGCCGGAGGAGGGTGTGGACGGGCGGGCCTCAGCCGTGCGACGGTGACGGTGCCGCCCCGGGCACCTCGAACCCCAGCTCGTCGGCGTAGCACCACCACCAGTCCTCGCCCGGCTCGAAGGACCGGACGAGGGGATGCCCGACGGCGCGCCAGTGCGCCGTCGCGTGCTTGTTGGGCGAGCTGTCGCAGCACCCCACGTGCCCGCAGGTCATGCACAGCCGCAGGTGGACCCACCTGTCGCCGGTGCGCAGGCAGTCCTCGCACCCGTCGGCGGAGGGTATGACGTCGCGCACCTGGTCCAGGTGCGAGCAGCTCGTCGCCACGTCGGGTCCTTCCTCGGGGGTCGTCCCGAGGCTACCGGGGCGACCGCCCGGCCCGCAGCCGTGGCGCCGCCCCGGACCCGCAGCCGTGGCGCCGCCCCGCCCGGCAGCCGTCAGGAGGCGGCGCGCTCCAGGTGCTGACGCGTCTTCTCGTGCCGGTCCAGCACGGCCAGGACCGGCCGCCGCACGTGCTGGTAGGACACCTCGTCGATGGCCTCGTCCAGCCGCTCCTCGATCACCCGGCGACGGCGCCGCGCGCCGACCCGCGCCGCGGCCGCGGACAGGACCGCCAGCAGGAGCCCGCCGAGCAACCCACCCACGAGCAGCGCCAGCGGCACCGGGACCGGCCCCCAGAACGGCGCGTCCACCGGCATCTGCGCCCAGCCCAGGACGGCCAGCAGCACGAGCCACAGCAGACCGACCACCGCCGCCGCCACGAGGAGGAGCTGCAGGACCCCGACCACCGGCCACCAGACAGGGGTCCGGGTCCGCAGGGGCGTGCCGACGACCGCCTGGTCGAGGGCGTCCGACAGCGTGTCCTCGTCCGGGATCGCCGCCTCGACGAGCGCGTCCGCCCAGCGTGGGGGCAGTGGCGCCCCGGCCTGCTCGGCGACCTGCCGCGTCGCCAGCTGCACGTTGGCACGGGCCGCCGGCGTGGGGCTCGGCAACGAGGAGCGGCCCAGGACGGCGCGCACGTCGGACGGGGCGATCCCGGCCGGGCCGGCGCTGTCGTCGCCCAGGCGCAGCCGCCTGAGCGGGTCGGGGCGCAGCCCGGACAGCCACCGGGTCACCGGCCAGCCGGCCCGCGCGTGCGACTGGCGGACGTAGTCGCGCTCCACGGCGTCGAGCACGACGGGCACCCCGGAGGCCACCTTGAGCGCCTGGTGCAGCCGACCGTCGGCCTCCTCGGAGAAGGTCGGCGTGGCGGGAGCCACGCCCTCGCCGACGTGCTCCGCGGCGGTGCGCACGTCGCCGGCGAGACGTGCCTCGGCGGCGGTGCGGGCCCGCACGACGCTGCCGATGCGCCCGCGCAGCTCGTCCAGGCCGGTGCCCATCCGCGCGGAGGTCGCGATCACCTCGTGGTCACCCGCCCCGTCGCTGCGGACCAGACGACGCAGGTCGTCGCGGACCCTGTCGAGGTCGCCCTCGCCGCGGAGCCGGTCGGCCTGGTTGAGCACGACCAGCATCACGGTCTCGTGATGGCGCAACGGTCGCAGGTAGTCGTCGTGCATCCGCGCGTCGGCGTACTTCTGCGGGTCGGCCACCCACACGAACACGTCCGCGCGCTCCAGGATCCGGTCGGCCTCGACGCGGTGCCGCAGCTCCCGCGAGTCGAAGTCGGGCAGGTCCACGAGGACCAGGCCCTCGAGCGGGATGTTCTCCGGGGTGGGGGTCACATGGTGACGGTTGTGGATGCCCAGCCAGTCCAGCAGCTCCCCCGACTCCTCCTCGCCCCACACCGCGGCCGCCGCCTCGGCGGTCGTCGGTCGGCGCGGGCTGATGACCGAGACGTCCTCCCCGACGAGGGCGTTGAACAGGCTCGACTTGCCCGAGCCGGTCGCCCCCGCGAGCGCGACCACGGTGCGCCCGCCCTTGAGGGCCCATCGCTCCTCCGCCCGCGCCACCACGGCCCGCGCCCGTCCCGCCTCCTGCGGGTCGAGCTGATCCCCACCGACGTCCAGGCCGGCGCGCAGGGCCTCGGCCCGCTCGGTGAGCGGCAGCTGGCCCTGCGACGACTTCCGGCGCCCGATCATCGGGCCCCCTCCACCGTGGACGCGGCCGCCTGCAGCTCGGCGATCGCGCTCGCGTCCACCGGTACCTCCTCCAGGGCCCGCTCGAACCGGGCCCGCTCGTCGTCGTAGAGCTGCTGGGTCCGCTCCATCAGCGCGTCACGCGCCTTGACCGCCATCTTCCGGACGGCCTGGTCACCGAACACGGCCTCCAGGAGCCGCTGGGCCAGGACCGCCGACCCCGCTCCCACCGCCACCTCGGCCCCCGTCGGGATGAACACCGTGGCGTGGAAGACCACGATCATCAGCAGCACGCCCAGCCCGTTGACCCCGAAGGCCAGGTAGCGCGCCGTGGCCCGTCGCGACCCCGCCTCCTCACGGACCAGCTCGAAGATCTCGCGCTGCCAGTCCCGGATGAGCCGCTCCACCGTCTCGGGGAAGTCGGGCGAGGCCTTGCCCAGCTCCGGATGCGCCTCCAGCAGCTGCGGGCCGCCGGCGGCCGACTTCCACGCGCGGGTGGCGGTGCTCGCCGCGACCTGGCCGTGGGAGGTGATGAGCGCCGCGGCGCCGGTCTGCAGTGCTTCGCCCAGGGGCTCGGAGGTGACCTGCTTGCCGGTGAACCACGCCCCGACCCGGTCGCGCATCCGACCGACCCCGACCTCGACCGAGCGCAGGAACTCCCCCGTCCCGACCAGCTCCTGCCAGCGCGCGAGCACCTCGCCGCGCAGCAACGAGCCGTCGTTGATCCCCGCCTCGACCCCGGCGAGGGCGTCGGAGTATGCCGCGCGCGGCGCCTCCGCGAGCACGTCCCGCGCGGCGTCCTGCGCCCTTCCGGCCACGACGAGGCCCTCGGCGCGGGCGCCGAGGGATCCCAGCGTCCCGGCCAGGGTCCGCCGGATCACGACCGAGCGCGCCCGCGCGTCGCCGGCGAGCGACTCCAGCCAGCCCCGCAGCCGCCGGACGTCGCTCCCCGGGATCCGGCCGTCGTCCAGGTCGACCTCGTTGATCGTGAAGATCGGCGACTTGCCCAGCCCCTGCTCCTTGAGCATCGACGCGAGGTGCAGCCGGATCTGCGAGAGCGCCTCCGGTGGCACCCGGTTGAGCACGACGGCGACCGAGGTGCCGCGCTCGCTGGCCTCGCGCAGCAGGTCCCAGGGGACGGCGTCGGCATACCGGGCGGCGGTGGTGACGAAGAGCCAGAGGTCGGCGGCGGAGAGCAGCTGCTTGGACAACGAGCGGTTGGCCTGCACCACCGAGTCGATGTCCGGTGCGTCCAGGAGCGCCAGCCCGGAGGGCAGCGCGCCGGAGGGCACCAGCCGCACCGAGCCCGGGTCGTCCGAGGTGAGGCTGCGCTCCCCCACGACCCGGGCCAGCCCGGGGAGCACCCGCTTGTCGGTGAACCAGCGCGTGTCCGCCTGGTGGTGCACGAGCACGGAGGCCCGGGTGGTGGGCCGGATCACCCCGGTGGCCGTGACGTCCTCCCCGACGACCGAGTTGACGATCGTCGACTTGCCCGCGCCGGTGGACCCCCCGACCACCGCCAGCAGCGGGGCGTCGAGCGAGCGGAGCCGGGGAAGGACGTAGTCGTCAAGCTGCTGGACCAGCTCGCGCTGGCTGGTCCGCGCCGCGTCGGCGCCCTCCAGGTCCAGGGGCAGGCGCACGGCGCCGACCGACGCCCGCAGCCCTTCGACGGCAGCGAGAAGGACAGCGGGGTCTGAGGTCACGCCCCTAGTTTCGCAACTCGGGGAGCCGCAACCAAAGTGAACCGACCTCAGCGCGTCGCGTCGGCGTGCGCGAGCAGGCCGCGGGACTCCGCCAGGAAGGTCTCGGCATGGTCGCCGAACCAGTTCCCGATCTCCCGGAACCGTGCCACGAACTCTTCCCGGTCCCCCCGCAGCAGCAGCTCGAAGGCCTGCGCGTAGCGGGTCAGGTAGCGCTGGATGAGCGCCACGACGTCCGGGGAGGCGGTGATGATGTCGTAGTAGAGCTCGGCGTCCTGGGCGAACAGCCGGCCGACCATGACCAGCTCCAGCCGGTAGATGGGCGACGACAGCGCGAGCAGCTCGTCCAGGTCGTGGTCCTCGTGGGCGAGGTGCCAGCCGTAGACGAACGTCGAGAAGTGCCGCAGCGCCTGGATCAGCCCCATCAGCTCGTCGTGCGTCTCAGCCGGCAGCTCGTGCACCCGCGCGCCCCACAGCCGGATCTGCTCGACCAGCCACCGGGACGCGGCCTCGTCGCGGCCGGGCACCACCGCCACGACCTGCTTGGCGAGGCTGTCCACGTCGGGGCCGAACATCGGGTGCAGCCCCAGGACCGGCCCCGGGTGCACCTCGAGCATCGTCGCCATCACCGCTCGCTTGGTGGAGGTGAGGTCGACCAGCAGGCAGCCGGGGGGCAGCGGGGGCAGCGAGCGCAGCACGGCGACGGTGTCGTGGATCGGCACCGAGACCACGACCAGGCCGGCGTCCGCGACCGAGCGGGCCACCTGCTCGGGCGGGTCGTCGCGCTCGACCACGCGCACGTCATACCCGGAGAGGGTGAGCATCCGCGCGAAGAGGGAACCCATCCGGCCCCCGCCGCCGACGACCACCGCCGGCCCCAGGTCGGGGGCCCGGCGGGTGAAGCCCATGTTCTTCTCGTGCGTGTAGGACTCGCGCATGCAGCGCCGCAGCACGTCCTCGACGAGGTCCGGCGACAGCCCGCGCTGGGCGGCGAGCGCGCGCTTGGCGGAGATCATCGCCGCCTCGCGGTCGGGGGCGTAGATCGGCAGCCCGTGCCGTCCCTTGACCTCCCCGATCTCACCCACCAGCTCCAGCCGCCGGGCGAGGAGGTCGAGGATCTGGGAGTCCACGTCGTCGATCTGTGCGCGCAGCGCCGCCAGGGGCTGGTCGGCCCCCGCGTTCCCCTCGGTCATGGGAGGTGATCCTATCGGCGGGTCCGCCTACACTCGGTTGCGGTCAGGCCCCCGTAGCTCAATGGATAGAGCACCGGCCTTCTAATCCGTAGGTTGCGCGTTCGAGTCGCGCCGGGGGCGCACGAGCGGGTGCTGTCCTCCCCCGCGTGGGGCGTCCGAGCACCGGACTGGGCCGCGGGCCACGTCGGAGCCGCGTCCCAGTCCGGTGCGCGCCGGTCGCTACGCCCTCGCCGAGCGGGCCAGGGCCTCGCGCACCTGGGCCGCGTGATCCTCGTCGTCGAAGCGGTCCGTGAGACAGATCAGGCCGTCCGTGCACGCGATGTACTCACCTGGCGGCATGCCCGCCTGATCCAGGTCCGGGCCCGTGGTGACAGGCACGATGTTGAACAGGTGCCTGCTCAGCCATTCGGACAGCCACCGCGGACTCAGCGGGCCACCGCTCTGCAGCGCGACGTCCGGGTGAGCGTCGAGGTAGTCCGCGATCGCCTGGTTAGTCGGGACGATGACCAGGGTCTGCAGATTGCTGTCGCCGAAGGCGTCGGTGAGCCAGTCCGACTCCAGCGCTGCCAGGAAGGTGTCCGTCTGCCCCGGCTGACCCGGCCCCTGGGAGGCGAGTGATCTGAGTGTCTCCAGGATCGTCATGCTGGGTGGCTGCTGACCCTCCACCCCGGTCGTCGCCTCCTCTGCGGCGGGCGGGTAGGAGCTGGTGACCGAGTCGGTGAAGGACCGTGCGGTGATACCTCTCGTCCAGTCGTACTCGAAGTCGACCGACAGCGTGGCCGTGACCTTGAAGTCGGCCCCGACAGGCACGCGGTAGATCAGTGCCGGGCTCCACTCGTACCCGGCGTAGGAGGCCCGGAACGGGTTGGCGGGCACTGCCGGCGAGACGAATCCCACGCCCGGCAGGTCGGTCCGCCACTCCATCGAGCTGAGGGTCGGACGTGCGGCGAACCTGACGGAGTCCGAGGAGAAGCTGACACCGACGCTGGCGTTCAGTCCGATCTCGGCTGATCCCTCGGGACCGTCCGGCCCGACACCGCCGCCCCCACCGACGCTCCCGCCGAGGGTGAAGCTGACGCTCACCTGCTCCACCGTGCTGTTGGGCCCGAACTCGACCACCTTGGCGTGCGGTGTCGGGGAGGAGATGACCAACGAGTGGTAGTTCGCGAAGAACCCGACCGAGACCCAGTTGGCTTCCGGCTTGTCCGGAGAGCCGGAGATCCCGTGGAAGACGGTTCCCACGAGGAGGTAGAAATCATCTTCCAGAGTCGCGGCCGTGCGGACCAGTTTGTAGACCCCGATCTCGCCGGAGAAAGTCAGCTGCTGCTTCTTGGTCGGCACCGTTCCCCAACCAAAATCGTCACCCCCGTCCCGGACCTTCTGTAGACCGTCCAGCCTGCCGACCTGGCGCCAGACGCCAGGGTCCTCGATGTTGTACGTCACGATCTGACCCTTCCCCGAGTCATGAGGGTGATCCGTCGCTGACGACCGAGGTAAACTTCGGGAGGCGACGAATCGATGTCGTGCACGCGTTTCAGCGCGGGTTGGACCGGCCACTGTGCATCATCGAGAGACGTTGCTGAGCCCCCGGTCGGACAACTACCAACAGGACGATCCTCGCGCAGGATCGGCCCCGGCGCAATGGCTGGGACCGAGGCTCGGGGAGCCGTTCCTCGTGGATTACCGGTCCGTCTCGGCCGAGGCAGCAGCGGGTGTGCCGCGCCGGCCCGTCTCAGCCGTCGGTGCGGGTGTGGCGGGCGGCGATCTGCTTCAGGGTGGCGGTGTCCGGGCCTGGCTGCGGCACGAAGATCGCCTCCCGGTAGTAGCGCAGCTCGGCGATGCTGTCGACGATGTCGCCGAGGGCGCGGTGGCCTCCGGTCTTGGCGGGGGCGTTGAAGTAGGCGCGGGGGTACCAGCGGCGGGCCAGTTCCTTCAGGGAGGAGACGTCGACGATGCGGTAGTGCAGGTGGGCGTCGAGCTCGGGCATGTCCCTCGCCAGGAAGGCCCGGTCGGTGCTCACGGTGTTGCCGCCGAGCGGCGCCTTCCGCGGCTCCGGTACGTGCTCCCGCACGTAGGCCAGCACCCGTGCCTGCGCCTCCTCCAGGGTGATGCCCTGCTCGAGCACCTCGATGAGGCGGGAGGTCGTGTGCATGTCGCGGACGAAGTCGGTCATCTGCTCCATGGCCTCGCGCGGCGGGCGGATGACGACGTCGACGCCCTCGCCCAGCACGGTGAGCTCGGCGTCCGTCACCAGACAGGCCACCTCCACCAGGGCGTCGGCGACCAGGTCGAGCCCGGTCATCTCGCAGTCGATCCAGACGATGCGTTCAGCAGCCACGACGGGAGAGCCTAACCCTCCCGGCTGACGGGTAACCTCGGCGCCATGGTCCAGCCCGCCCGCTCGTCCCAGCCTGCCCCGGACGGGTCCGGGTGGGAGCACCTGATGACCTATCAGCCGGACGCGCCCTCACCCCGCAACGTCACCCGACGGCCCCTCATCCGCCGTGTCCTGGTGTGGAGCGCCGTGCTCACCGTCTTCGCGCTCGCGGCGCTGGTGATGGGGGCGCTCCTCACCGAGTCCCTCGGCCTGGTCACCGTCGGGCTGGCCCTGGCGACCTCGACGCTCGCCCTGGGGATCGTCGTACCGACGTTCCTGTGGGTCGACCGGCTCGAGGCCGAGCCCGCGCGGCTGCTCTGGTTCGCCTTCCTCTGGGGTGCCCTGATCTCCACCCTGATGGCCATCGTGCTCAACGAGCTCGGGGTCGCCTTCTTCGGCGGCCTGCACGAGGACCCCCTGGTCATCGGGGCGGTCGTCGTGGCGCCGGTGACCGAGGAGGTCGCCAAGGGCCTGGGGGTGCTGCTCATCTTCCTGGTGGCCCGGCGCGAGTTCAACGGGGTCACGGACGGCATCGTCTACGCCGGGATCGTCGCCGCCGGTTTCGCCTTCGTGGAGAACATCCTCTACCTCGGCAACGCCTACCTCGAGGTGGGCACCCCCGGGCTGGTGGGGTTGTTCATCATGCGCTGCCTGGTCAGCCCCTTCGCCCACCCGATGTTCACCGTCTGCATCGGCCTGGCGCTGGGCCTCGTCGCGCACCGGCGCCGGGCCTCCTCCGTCTGGGTCGTGCTGCTGGGCCTGGCGGCGGCGGTGCTGCTGCACGCGCTGTGGAACTACAGCGCGGTCGCGGCCGCAGAGTCCTTCGTGGCGATCTTCGCCATCGTCCAGGTGCCACTGTTCGTCGGGTTCCTCCTGCTCCTGCGCTGGGCCTCACGGCGTGAGTCGAGGCTGCTCCGGGACCTGCTCACCGGCTACGGCCTCAACGGCTGGTACACCCCGGCCGAGGTCGCGATGCTGGCCGACCCGGGCGAGCGGCGCCGGGCTCGGCAGTGGGCCCGGCAGGCAGGTGGACGACGGGCCGAGCGGGCGATGCTCGCCTTCCAGGACGAGAGCGGCGAGCTGGCGATGGTGCGCAAGCACGTCAACCTGCAGGGCCCCGACGCCCACTGGGCCGCCCGCGAGGAGTCGCTGCTGCGGACGATCACCGCGCACCGGCGAATCTTCGTCCCGGGGGTGTGAACGTCCGGGTCAGGTCCCCGCGACGATCCTCGCGTAGACCACCGTGTTGTCCCGGTAGTGACCGGTTCCCGGGTCCCAGGACCCGGCACAGGTGATCAGTCGAAGCTCCGGTCCGGGTGTGTCGCCGTAGACGGCTGCCGTAGGGAAGGAGTCCTTGGGGTGCTGCTCGACGCGGTAGACCTCGAAATCGACCTGCGTCCCGTCCTCTCGGCTGACGGTGACCCGGTGACCCGACGCCAGCTCGGCGAGCCGATAGAAGACCGATGGGACTCCGGCGGCACCGTCGACATGACCCAGCAGCACCGCCGGACCGTCGTCGCCCGGCCGCGGTGACCCTGTGAACCACCCCGCCTGGTCGTAGAGCGCGCCGGAGGCGGGGACCTCGAGCGTCCCGTCGGCGTTCAGACCCAGTGGCTGCAGGACCGAGCTGACCCCGATCGCCGCTACCTGCAGAGTCGAGGGCCGTCCTGTCGGCGCTTTCGCGTCTGCCTGGTCGGACGTGGGCGGCGCCGGATCCTGCGTCGCGTCGCGAGGGGACGCGTCCGGGCCCTCGGCCGGTACCGCCTTCACCTCTGGCAGCGGCGTCTCGCCCTGCGCCTCGCTCGGCCGGGGCGCTTCCGGCCGCTCGGCGACCGTCGGCGTGGCCGCGCGAGTCACGAGACCAGGCGGGTCGTCGGCAGCAGGCCCCGCAGGCAGGGCAGGGACGCCGGCGACGGCAGGCGCCGCGGCAGCCCTGAGATCGGCGGGGACCCACGGCCAGTCCTCGGCGATCATGAGGGTGGACAGCCCCAGGGCGAGGAGGGCCCAGCAGCAGGTCACAGCCACCTGGCGATGGCTGTGATCTGCTGCCCGGTGTCGCGCTGCCCGGTGTCGAGCGGTCACATCACCCGGTGGGAGCCCGTGGAGCGGGTCATGACCAGTCCGCCGAGACCGATGACGATGGCCAGGAGACCAGCTGCGAGCATCAGGGCATCCATCCCGCCGGCAGGTGAACCGCCGGTCTGCACACCTCCGACCGGCCAGGTCTTGATCTGACCGTCACTCGGCTCCGTGGGCTGCGGCTCGGTGGGCTGCGGCTCGGTGGGCTGCGGCTCGGTGGGCTGCGGCTCGGTCGGCTGCGGCTCCGTGGGCTGCGGCTCCGTGGGCTGCGGCTCCGTGGGCTGCGACTCCGTGGGCTGCGGCTCCGTGGGCTGCGGCTCCGTGGGCTGCGGCTCCGTGGGCTGCGGCTCCGTGGGCTGCGGCTCCGTGGGCTGCGGCTCCGTGGGCTGCGGCTCCGTGGGCTGCGGCTCCGTGGGCTGCGGCTCCGTCGGCTGCGGCTCCGTCGGCTGCGGCTCGGTCGGCTGCGGCTCGGTCGGCTGCGGCTCGGTCGGCTGCGGCTCCGTGGGCTGCGGCTCGGTCGGCTGCGGCTCGGTCGGCTGCGGCTCGGTCGGCTCCGGCTCCGTGGGCTGCGGCTCGGTCGGCTGCGGCTCGGTCGGCTCCGGCTCGGTCGGCTCCGGCTCGGTCGGCTCCGGCTCGTCGATGCACGTGGGGACGGTGATGGTGTTGGTGTCCAGGGTAACCGCCCCGTTGCGGGCCAGGAGGCGACCCTGCACGGTCACGCCGGTGGTGGCCGTGATCGAGGTGAGCGCCATCACGGTCCCGGCGAAGGCCGTGGCGGTCCCGAGCGTCGCGGAACTGCCCACCTGCCAGTAGACATCGCACGCATCGGCGCCATTGATGAACACGATCGAGCTGCTCGAGCCCGTGATCAGGGTGCTGGCGGCCTGGAAGATGAACACTGGGTCCGTCTCATTCGCACCATCGAGCGTCAGCTGTCCGTTGAGGGCGAGGGTCGCCCCGGTATACACCCCCGGGGTGAGCGTCTGTCCGGCGAGGTCGGCGGTGATCGTCACGTCGGTCGGTCGACCGGCCGCGTCGTTGTAGGCGATGGTGAGATCGTTCTGCGCGATGCCGGCCGGTGCGTCGGCCGCGTGGATCTCGCCGTTGACCAGGCCGGGTGGGAATCCCGTGACGGCGGACCCGGGGGATACGCCCAGGTTGCCGTTGATCACGGAGGGCCCGGTGTTGGTCACTGTGGAACCGGCGAGGACGGCGTAGCCGGCTGCAGTCCCGAGACCGACGCGAGGAACAGCGGCAACCGGGCCCACCCCGGTCATGACGACCAGGGCCAGAGTGATCCCCAGACCGAGAATCATGGCGAAGAGTTTTCGGGGCAGGAAAGATTGTTGAACGATGGCGTGGGATGGCATGAAAGCCCCAGACTGAGCGCAGAGCGCGGATGTAGCAGAAAAGCCAGTCGACCATGGAAGGAGAATAAAGTCAATTGCGAAACAATTCTGACCAGGCGTTTTTCATCGGCCCGGGCAACACCTCCGCGAACATATTGTCCGAGCGAAGACCCTAGCTCCTGCCAGACCCCGCTCTGACCAATTGCACCCGTTAATGAGTAAAGGTTTGACAGGTTCGGTCACGTTTTGGCAAAAGTGCCCCATGGGGACGTGCACCAGCCCCGGAGAATACCCATGAATGATTTTTCCACCTCCGACCCACCTGCAGGGTTTCGGAGGACCTCGTCGACGTCCCACCGACGCCGTCGTCGCTGCTGGTGAGAACAGGTAGACCCCGATACCCGCCTGGCGCGGAGATCGGGGCCTACCTTCGACGATGTCTGGCTGTCGTTCCTACCTGGGGTGAGTGACGGGACTTGAACCCGCGACATCCGCGACCACAACGCGGCGCTCTACCTGCTGAGCTACACCCACCATGCGTCACCCTGCGCACCTGGGGTGCGTCCGGACAACGCGGACCATCCTACCCCCTGCCCGGGAGTGATCCGAAACGCGACCCTCAGTCGCGGCCGCGCCCCTTGAGGCCGACCTTGCGGCCCGCCCCCCGCAACCGTCCGGCCGCGGTCATCCGCAGCTCGCGCGCCTCACGCACCAGCGCGGCGGACTTCTCGGCCTTCTTCTCGGTGCCCCGGGCGTCGCGCGGCGGGAGCTGGATGACCTCCTCGGCCGGCATCCCGGCGGCAAGCTCGCGGCCCCGCTCGAGCTCGGCGTCGAACTCGGCGCCGAAGATCAGGGCGACGTTGGTCAGCCACAGCCACAGCAGCAGGACGACGACCCCGGCCAGGGTGCCGTACGTCTCGTTGTAGGAGCCGAAGTTGGAGACGTAGAAGCCGAACCCGGCGGAGGCGATCGCCCACACCACGATGGCGAGGATCGCACCGGGGCTGACCCAGCGGAACGACGGCGGGCGCACGTTGGGGGTCCCCCAGTAGAGCAGCGCCACGATGAGCACGACCACCACGAACATGACCGGCCACTTGGCGATGTTCCAGACGGTCGTGAACGCCCCGCTCAGCCCGATCGCCCCGAAGATCACCTCGCTGACCGAGCCGGAGAGGACCAGCAAGCCCGCGACGAGCACGATCATGATGAGGATGACGAAGGTCAGCAGCAGCAGCCAGGGACGCAGCTTCCAGACCGGCCGGCCCTCCTCGACCTCGTAGATCGCGTTCATCGCCCGGCTGAAGGCGTTGACGTAGTTGGAGGCCGCCCACAGCGCACCGAGCAGACCCAGGACGAACGCCAGCCCGGCCGCCTCGCTGCTCGCGAGGTTCTCGATGACCGGCCGCACCGCCTCCAGCTGCGTGCCGGCGCCCATCTGGTCGAGGATGTCGAGGAGCGAGCTCACCGTGGCGGTCGGGTTGCCGAAGAGCCCGATGACCGAGACGAACGCGATGAGCATGGGGAACATGGACAGCACGCTGTAGTAGGTCAGCGCGGCCGCGAGGTCGGTCCCCCCGTCGCTGCCGAACTCGGCCACCGTGCGCTTCAGCGTCGCCTTCCAGTCCGGTGCGGGCAGGTCGGTCGGGCCGTCAGGCGCCTGGTCGTCGGCGGCGTGGAACTCCTCCGAGCTCTTCGCGCGGCTCACGGTCTGGCGTGCTTCCTGGTGCTGGTCGGTCACCCGGCCAGTCAAGCACGGGCACGACGAAGGGGCAGGTCGTGTCGACCTGCCCCTCCGGAACCGTGCGCCCACAGGGACTCGAACCCCGAACCCGCTGATTAAGAGTCAGCTGCTCTGCCAATTGAGCTATAGGCGCAACAGCAGAAAACTCTAGCACCGCAGGGCGTTCCGACCCAAAACGCGCGGGGTCGAGCACCACCTCCAGGGTGCCTGACGACATACGCGAGGATGGGTCCATGCGCGCACTCGTGAAGCCCACCGCCGGGCCCGGTCTGGAGCTCAGGGACGTCCCGGAGCCGGACCCGGGGCCGGGTGAGGTGAAGATCCGGGTGCTGCGGGCGGGACTGTGCGGGACGGACCTGCACATCGAGGGCTGGGACGACTGGGCCGCGTCGATGCTCCGGCCGCCGCTGGTGGTGGGCCACGAGTTCTACGGCGAGGTCGTCGAGCTGGGCGAGGGCGTCTCCGACGACGAGCGATACGGGCTCCGGGTCGGCCAGCGGGTCTCCGTCGAGGGGCACGTGGTCTGCGGGGCCTGCCGCAACTGCCGGGCGGGCCGGCAGCAGATGTGCGTGCGCACCTCCAACCTGGGGGTGAACCGGGACGGCGCCTTCGCCGACTACGTCGTGGTGCCGCACACCAACGTGTGGGCCCAGCCGGACCTCATCGACCCCGAGCTGGGCGCGCTGTTCGACCCGCTGGGCAACGCGGTGCACACCGCCCTCTCGTTCCCGCTGACCGGGGAGGACGTGCTCATCACCGGGGCCGGGCCGATCGGGGTGATGGCCACGGCGATCGCCCGGCACGCAGGGGCGAGGTATGTCGTGGTGACCGACCTGTCGGACGGCCGCCTGGCGCTCGCCAGGGAGGCCGGGGCCGACGTGGTCGTCAACGTGGGCAGGGAACGGATCGCCTCGGCCCAGGAGCAGCTGGGGATGAGCGAGGGCTTCGACGTGGCGCTGGAGATGTCCGGCAGCCCGAAGGCGGTCGCCGAACTCATCGAGAACTGCACGCACGGGGCCAAGGTGGCGCTGCTCGGGCTGCCCGGGGAGCCGTTCGCGATCGACTGGGGCAAGGTCATCACCCACATGCTCACCCTCAAGGGGATCTACGGCCGGGAGATGTACGACACCTGGTACAAGATGACCTTCATGCTGCAGACCTCCGAGGTGCTGCGCGACCGGGTCCGCTCGGTCATCACCCACCGCTTCCCTGCCGAGCAGTGGCAGGACGCCTTCGACGTCGCCCGCTCCGGCGAGGTCGGCAAGGTCATTCTGGACTGGAGCTGAGGAGAGCCATGTATGCAGTGCGTGACCAGCTGCGCGCGGAGCTGGACCAGATCGAGGCCGACGGCCTCACCAAGCGTGAGCGCCTCATCACCACCCCGCAGTCCTCGCACATCGGGACCACCGGCGGAGAGGCCCTGAACTTCTGCGCGAACAACTACCTCGGGCTGGCCGACCACCCCGACATCGTCGCCGCCGCCCACGCAGCCCTGGACGACTGGGGCTTCGGTATGGCGTCGGTGCGGTTCATCTGCGGCACCCAGACCCAGCACCGCGACCTGGAGACGGCGATCGCCGACTTCGTCGGGACCCAGGACTCGATCCTCTTCCCCTCCTGCTTCGACGCCAACGGCGGCATCTTCGAGGTGCTCCTCGGGCCGCAGGACGCGGTGATCTCCGACGAGCTCAACCACGCCTCGATCATCGACGGGGTCCGGCTGTGCAAGGCGCAGCGGTTCCGCTACAAGAACCGCGACATGGACGACCTGCGCGCCCAGCTGGAGGCCGCGAGGGACGCCGGTGCCCGCAGGACGCTGGTCGTGACCGACGGCGCGTTCTCGATGGACGGCTACCTGGCCCCCCTGGCGGAGATCTGCGACCTCGCCGAGGAGTTCGGCGCGATGGTCATGGTCGACGACTCCCACGCCACCGGCTTCGTCGGCGAGGGTGGCCGCGGCTCCCACGAGGCCTGCGGGGTGATGGACCGCGTGGACATCGTCACCGGCACCCTCGGCAAGGCGCTCGGCGGCGGATCGGGCGGCTTCGTCGCCGCCCCCACGGAGGTCGTCGAGCTGCTCAAGCAGCGCGCCAGGCCCTACCTCTTCTCCAACGCGGTCGCCCCCTCGGTCGTCGCCGGGTCGCTCAAGGCCCTGCAGATCGCGCGCGACTCCGACGAGCCGCGCAGGGTGCTGCGCCGCAACGCCGAGCTCTTCCGCTCCCTCATGACCGAGGCCGGCTTCGAGCTGCTCCCCGGCGAGCACCCCATCGTGCCGGTCATGTTCCCCGGCGAGGACGGGGCGCGCACGGCCTCGCAGGTCGCGGACGCCATGCTCGCCCGGGGCGTGTACGTCATCGCCTTCTCCTACCCGGTCGTGCCCAAGGGCCGGGCCCGCATCCGGGTGCAGCTGTCCGCCGCGCACTCCGAGCAGGACGTCCGCACCTGCGTCGAGGCGTTCGTGGCCGCGCGCGACGAGGTGGGCTGAGCGTGGGACGGCCCGGACGCTGATGGCCGGGCGTTCGCTCACGGAGGAGGAGGCGCTGCGTGCCCTGCACCGTGCCTCCCGGGTCAACGCGGTGCCGCTCGTCGTGGGGTGGCTGCTGGCCGGCACGGTGCTCGTCGCGGTGCGGCTGTGGCTCCGCGACAGCACGCTGACCGGGTCCCTCCTCTTCGGCGGCGGGATCGCGGGGCTCGCCCTGCTGGTGCAGCTGGCCGCGGAGACGCGCCGGGCCGCGGGCCTGCGGCATACCCGGGAGTGGACCCACCTCGAGCGGGCGACCGTCACCGCCCGCTCCGGACGGAAGGTGTCGGTCAGGGGCCGAGGTGGCCGCTCCGTCACCGCCCCCGTCCAGGCTGCCTGGTCCTTGGACGCGGACACCCCGGTGTGGGTGGGACCCCGCCTCGCCACGGGCGAACGGATCGTGCTGGTCCGCGACTCCAGCGCCGCCTGGGCCTCTCCCGTCCACGCGGCCACCGGCGAGGCGATCAGGACCTAGCTGGACGACCCGACGGGGGTGGCCGCGGTGCCCGCTCTCAACTCACAGGGGGAAAGTCCCACCCCCACGGTGATGCATCTGCCGGGCGACATGGTTGGCGCCTGTGAGTTGGGGCGAGGGGCGGCTGCGCGAGCGGGAGGGTCAGGTCGGGAGGGTGGCTCAGGCTGACGAGGCGCAGCCCCCGGCGCCGCACGCGCACCCGCCCAGCGCGTCCCCGCCGCACCCACCACCACCGGCGTCGAGCGCCGCGGCGCCGGCGAGCTCCTGCGCCGACCGCGGACGGGCGCCGATCCGCTCCCCCAGCGTGGCGAAGACCTCGACCAGCCGGCGGACGTGCCACTGGTGCTCGTCCAGCTCGTGACGGTGCACCGCCGACGAGACGAGCCGGTCCGCGATCCAGCGGGCGTGGCCCGCGGGGCTCACCGACGAGTCCGTCCCCCACCACACGTCGACGGGGCAGCGCACGTCGCCGGGGTCGACGTCCCACGGCTCCTGGACCTGCGCGAGGTCGGTGACGATCCCCTCCGCGCCGGCATGGGCGCCGAGGTGCAGCTCGAGCTGGTCGCGCAGGAACACCGGGTCCTGCACCGCCAGACCGTGCAGGCCGCGCTGCTGGTCGTCCATGTCGAGCAGCCACTCGCGCCGCCCCATGCCGGGGCTGCCGGGCTCCTCCACGCACGGGGCGACGGGCCAGACCAGCGTCAGGGCCGCCACCCGCTCCGGGTGGACGGCCGCGAGGGCGAGCGCCGCGGCGCTGCCGCCCGAGCCGGCGAGCACCCCGACCGGACCCACCAGACCGGCGGCGTCCAGCACGGCGACGACGTCGGCCGCCAGCGTGCGGACCGGACGGGGCTCACCCGCGGGTGAGTCGCCATACCCGGGGCGGTCGAAGGTGAGGACCCGCAGACCGAGCGCGTGCAGGGCGTCCCGGGAGGGTGTCCCGCTGAACCGGGAGCCGGGGGTGCCGTGGAGGGCGACCACGGGGACACCGTCCGGGTCGCCCTGGACCCGGTAGGCAAGGCCGGTCGCCGTGGTGAGGAGGTCGGGCGCGCTCGTGGTCACCCGGCCATCGTCTCAGAGCCAGCCGGAGCGCTTGAACGTCCGGTGGAGCAGGGTGACGACCACCACCATCAGCAGGAGGGCCAGCGGGTAGCCGAGCAGCCAGTGCAGCTCGGGCATGTGGTCGAAGTTCATGCCGTAGATCCCGGCGATGAGGGTGGGCACGGTGATCATCGCGGCCCAGGCGGAGATCTTGCGCATGTCGGAGTTCTGCTGCACCCCGATCTGCGAGAGGTGAGTGGCAAGAACGTCCGAGAGCAGCGCGTCGTAGGACTCGATGTCGGCCAGCACCGCCGAGAGGTGGTCGGCCACGTCGCGGAACTGGAGGCGCAGCTCCTTGGACCGCACGATGCCCCCCTTCTCGACGAGCTGGTGCATCGAGAACCGCAGCGGCTGCGCCGCCCGACGGAACTCCAGCACCTCCCGCTTGAGGCGGTAGATGGTCGTGGAGTGGGACTGGTTGCCGCCGCCGAAGACGTCGCGCTCGATCTCGGCGAGGTCCTGGGCGACCTCCTCGTCGATCTCCTGGTAGGTGTCGACGACCTTGTCGACGATCGCGTGCAGGACCGCGACGGGGCCCTCGCGCAGCAGCTGCTGCTCGTGGCGCTCGAGCCGCTCGCGCACGTGGTGCAGCGGCGCGACGTCGCCGTGCCGCAGGGTGACGGCGACGTGGTCGCCGATGACCGCCATGATCTCGCCGGTCTCGATGTCGGAGGTGCTCTCGACGTAGCGCAGGGTCTTGACGACCGCCAGCACCGTGTCGTCGTAGACCTCGATCTTGGCGCGCTCGTTGCCCGCGAGGACGTCCTCGACCGCGAGCGGGTGCAGCGCCAGCTCGGAGACGACGAAGGCGAACTCCTCGGCGCTGGGATCCTTCAGGCCCACCCAGACGAAGTCGTTGTCGGGCGCCCCCTCGGCCCGGAGCCGGGCGAGCGCGTCGCCGAGGTCGACGCACTCACCACGCTGCCCGCCCCGGTAGACCGCCTGGTCGACGATCACGGGCGGGCGTCAGCCCTTGTTGAACGTGCGGCGCAGCAGCCCGAGGAGGAGCGCGGCGCCGGCGGTGCCACCCAGCACCTTCGCGAGGCGGTCGAGCCGCGGCTCGCCGTCCGCGTCGAAGGCGGCGTCGTTGGCCTTGCCCTTGAGCGAGGCGATGGTGTTGGTCTTGATCGTCTCGGGGCTGACCCGGTAGGCGAGCTCGTCCACCGTGCGAGCCAGTCGGTTGCGGGTCGCGGCGAGATCGGCCTCGATCTCCTTGGGCGAGCGGGCGGGCTGCGTGCTGGCCATCTGCGTGTGTCGTCCTCTGGGAGGGGGTGTCGGTGTCCTTTGAGACGATAACGCAGAACATCGGCCCACGAACCCCGGAGGAACACCCATGACGCGTCTTGAGCCAGGTCAGCCCGCCCCCGCCTTCACCCTCCCTGACGCCCAGGGCCGCGAGGTGAGCCTGTCCGACTTCGCCGGGCGCAAGCTCATCATCTACGTCTACCCCGCCGCGATGACGCCCGGCTGCACCACCCAGGCCTGCGACTTCCGGGACAACGAGGCGGTGTTCACCAGGGAGGGGTATGCCGTGGTCGGGGTCTCCCCGGACGCCCCGGCGAGGCTGGCGCAGTTCGCGGAGAAGGAGTCGCTGCCCTTCCCGCTGCTCTCGGACGAGAGCAAGGAGATGCTCACCGCCTACGGCGCGTACGGCGAGAAGCAGAACTACGGCAAGACCGTGGTGGGGGTCATCCGCTCGACGTTCGTCGTGGACGAGCAGGGGGTGCTGGAGGTGGCCAAGTACAACGTCAAGGCCGCCGGTCATGTCGCCTCGCTCGCCAAGCAGCTCGGGGTCGACCTGGGCTGAGGGTGGTGTCGGGGTGCGCCCGGCGGGACTCGAACCCGCACACCGCGAGGCACAGGAACCTAAATCCTGCGTGTCTACCAGTTCCACCACGGGCGCGCGAGGGGCCACTCTAGCCATCCCTCCGGGCAGCCGGACAGGCGGTTTACTGACAGCCTGGGTCCCGGAGGTCTAGCGTGCGCTCATGACCACCCCCGCCCGCCGCGCCAGGCCCGCCCTCGCCGCCCTCGCCCTCGCCGTCCCCTTCGTCGTCGCCGGTGCCCCGGGCGCGTCGGCGGCGCCACCCACCGCCGTCTACGACGCGCTCGGTGACTCCTACGCCGCCGGGTTCGGGACCGCCCCCTTCTCCCCGCCGTGCGCCCGTTCGCCCCTCGCCTACCCGGAGGTGCTGGACGGGAGGATGCGGATCGACCTGGACGACTTCGCCGCCTGCTCCGGGGCCGTCGCCGCACCGGTGGGGAACACCATTCACGCGCAGCTGGGGGCACTGGACGCGGAGACCGACCTGGTGACCATCTCGATCGGCGGCAACGACATCGGCTGGGCAGCAGTAGTCGTCGCCTGCCTCGGCGGGAGCGACGCTCAGTGCGACGGGGCGATCACCGCCGCGCGCACTGCCGTCACCACCATGCTCCCGGGTCTCCTTGACGACGCCTACACGGCCGTCGACGCGGCGGCCCCCGACGCTCATGTCGTGGTGACCGGGTATCCGCACCTCCTCTCCCCCGAGTACGGCGCCTTCCTCGGTGCCTCGGTGGAGGAGCAGATGGCCCTCAACGCCGCGGCCGACCTGCTCAACAGCGTGATCGCCGCGGAGGCGGCCGAGGCCGGTTTCCAGTACGTCGACGTGACGAAGCGTTTTGGCGGCCACGGCGCCAACTCGCCCGACGCCTGGATCAGCCCTGCCAACTTCCACCCCACCGCGGACGGCCAGAACGCCTACGCCGCGGCCCTGACCGCCGCGATCAAACCCCGCGACCTTCGCTGAGGCGCGCCAGCATCGTCGTCGCCTCGTCGTCGTCCGGGTCCAGCTCGACCGCCCGGCGCAGGTGCCGGCGGGCGTCCTCGAGCCGCCCGTCGATCTCGTGGGCCCAGCCGGTGTTGAGCTCCATCTGGGCCGAGTCCGGCTGGACGCGCTGCCACAGCTCCAGCAACGCCCAGGCCAGGTCGGTGCGGTGCATCTCGATCACGCCCCACACCGCGTCCGAGAACCCGACCTCGTCCAGGTCGACCTCTTCGGCGTCCGCCTCCGCGAGCCGGCGGTAGAGCTCGGCGGCGGGGGTCACCCCAGACCTCTCGAGCACGGGCGCCAGCGGCACCGTGACCGGTGGCAGAGGCGGGTCGGCCAGCTCCTGGCCGAGAAGCACGTCGAGCGCCGTCTTCGTGAGGGTGAAGGTCGGGGCGGTGTTGCTGTCGGCCAGCACGACGACCCCGACCCCCCGCTCGGGCACCATGGCCAGGCTCGTGCTGAACCCCGGGTCCTCGCCCGAGTGGCTCACCACGGCATACCCGCGGTGCGTGCCCCGGAACCAGCCGAGCGCCATCTCGGCGTGCCACTGGCCCCCGGCTCCGCCCTCGGAGGTCCACATGGTCTCGTGGCTCCGCGGTGACATCAGCCCGGCACCACCGGCCAGGTGGGCGACCATCCACCGGCCCAGCTCGGCGGCGCTGCTGTGCAGGGTGGAGCTCGGGGCGTGCCGACGGGTGTAGGGGTAGGCCCCGTCCACCACCCTCGGCGGCAGCCCCAGGTGCGGGAGGGCGCCGAGGTGGGCCGGCACGTCGGCGCGCAGGAAGGTGCTCGTCGTCATCCCGACCGGCTGGAGCACCCGCTCCCTGACGGCGTCCTCGAACGGTCGCCCGGCGACCGTCGCGACGAGGTGGCCGAGCAGCTCGTAGGCCGCGTTGGAGTAGGCGAACCCGGCGCCGGGGTTCCGCTCGAGGGTCCAGCCGGCGACCCGGGCCGCGAACCGGGCCAGGGCGCCGTCGTCGAGCTCCGGCTCGTGCCAGCCGTAGTCGCTGACGTCGCCGAGGCCGGAGCGGTGGGACAGGAGGTGGCGCACGGTCATGCCCCCCGCGCGCGGGTCCGTCCACGAAAGGTCGGGCAGGTATGCCGTCACACCCGCGTCGAGGTCGAGCTCGCCCGCCTCGACGAGCTGCAGCACCGCGGTCGCGACGAACGTCTTGGACACCGAGGCGAGGTGGAACAACGTGTCCTCGGTGACCGGGTCGCCGGTCCTCACGTCGCGGGCGCCGAAACCCCTGGTCTGGACACGGTCCCCGTCGTGCACCACGCACATGGCCACCCCGGGCAGCTGCCACGACTCCACGAGGCGCTCGACGAACGGCCACAGCAGGGACTCGACACGCTCCTCGGTGCTCACCGGCGGGCTCACGCATCGGACGATACTCCTGACGCACGGGCCGAGGCGGTCCCCGGCCCGGTCAGCCCCGGGCGCCGTCCCCGCCGAGGACGTGCAGCCCGACGGTGGGCACCCCCGGCGCGAGCACCTGCCACCCGTCGCCCCACGAGCCCACCTCGGAGACGACGATGTCGACCAGCTCCACGGTGGTCAGGCACAGCACCGTCGGCCCGGCTCCCGAGACGACGGCGGCGTGGCCCTGGGTGCGGAGCCGGTCGACCGCCTCCATCGTCACGGGGTAGACCGGGCGGCGCTGCTCCTGGTGCAGCCAGTCCTGCGTCGCGTCGAGCAGCAGACCGGGCTCGCCGGTCAGGGCGTGCACGAGCAGCGCCGAGCGCCCGGCCTGTCGCACCGCGTCCGAGCGGGGCACCTGCGGGCCCAGCACCGCCCGTGCGGTGGCCGTGTCAAGGCGCGCGCCGGAGGGGAGCAGCACGACGGGGACGACGTCCCGGTGCAGCACCGGGCGCGCCGTGCGCACCACCTTCGACGTGGGCATCCACGAGACCGTCAGGCCGCCGTAGGTCGAGGCCGAGGAATTGTCCGGGTGGCCCTCGGCGATCCCGGCGTGGGTGTTGACCAGCCCGAGGTCGGCCTCGGTGAGGTCCCCGCCCCGGGCCAGCGCGAAACCCAGCCCCAGCCCGCCGACGATCGCCGCCGCGGACGACCCCAGCCCGGCCGACATCGGGATCCCGTTGCGGCAGGTCACCCGCAGCCCGTAACCGTCCAGCCAGCCGATCCCGCAGGCCTCCAGCGCCTCCCGCAACCGTGCGACGACGAGGTGGCGCGCGTCGGTCGGCAGCGCCTGCGACCCCTCCCCCTCCAGCTGCACGCGGAGGCGACCGGACTGGGGGAGCACCTCCACGGCATACCCGTCGAGCAGTCCCAGCGCCAGACCCACCGCGTCGAAGCCGGGGCCGAGGTTGGCCGAGCTCGCGGGCACGCCGACCTCGACGGTGAGGCCCGGCTCGAGCGCGGCCATCACTCCAGGCCGAGCGCGTCGGCGGCGCTCACGACGTCGACGCTGACCCGGACCGGCTCCACGTCGGAGCCGTCGGCACCGCGCAGCGCCCACTGCGGGTCCTTCAGACCGTGCCCGGTGACCGTGCAGACGATCGTGGAGCCCGCCGGGACGAGCCCCGCGGCGTGCGTCTTGAGGAGGCCCGCCACGGAGGCGGCCGAGGCAGGCTCGACGAAGATGCCCTCGCGTGCCGACAGCAGGCGGTGCGCCGTGAGGATCTCCTCGTCCGTGACCATGTCGATGAGCCCGCCGGACTCGTCCCGGGCAGCCTCGGCCTGCTGCCACGACGCCGGGTTGCCGATGCGGATCGCGGTGGCGATGGTCTCCGGCTGGTCGACCGGGTGGCCGAGCACGATCGGGGCAGCACCCGCGGCCTGGAAGCCGAACATCCTCGGCAGGCGCGTCGCAGGTGCCACGCCGCCGCCGCCCGGGGCGCCGGGATCGGCATACTCGGTGTAACCCCGCCAGTAGGCGGTGATGTTGCCGGCGTTGCCGACCGGCAGGCAGTGGATGTCGGGCGCGTCGCCGAGCGCGTCGACGACCTCGAAGGCGGCGGTCTTCTGGCCCTCGATGCGGGCGGGGTTGACGCTGTTGACCAGCTCGACGGGGTAGGCTTCGGCGAGCTTGCGGGCCAGCGTGAGGCAGTCGTCGAAGTTGCCGTCGACCTGGATGAGGGTGGCGCCGTGGGCGATGGCCTGGCTCAGCTTGCCCATCGCGATCTTGCCCTCCGGCACCAGCACCCCGCACGTCATCCCGGCCTTGGTCGCGTACGCCGCGGCGCTCGCGCTCGTGTTGCCGGTGGAGGCGCAGATGACGGCCCTCGCCCCCTTCCGTGCGGCGTCCGAGATCGCCGCGGTCATCCCCCGGTCCTTGAAGGAGCCGGTGGGGTTGAGGCCCTCGTACTTGACGTGGACCTGCCCCCCGACCAGCTCCGAGAGGTGCTCGGCGGGGATCAGCGGCGTCCCGCCCTCGCGCAGGGTCACGACGTGCTCGGTGATCGTCGCGGGGAGACGGTCGGCGTACTCGGCGATCACGCCGCGCCACTGGTGCGCCATGTGCGGGTCCTCTGGGTGCGGGGGGAGGTCGAGGCAAGGGTATGCCGTGCCCGGCGCGCGCCCCCACGCGCACCGTCCGGGCTACGGCAGGAGGTGGACCAGGTCCTCGGCGAGGGCCCGAAAGGCCTGCCCGCGGTGGGAGACCGCGTTCTTCTCCTCGGCGGAGTGCTCGGCGAGGGTCCGGCCGTCGGGGCGGACGAGCAGCGGGTCGTAGCCGAAGCCGTTGCCCCCGCGCGGCGCCCGGGCCAGGACGCCGCGGCAGTGTCCCTCGCGCACCACCTGCGCCCCGTCCGCGGTCACCAGCGCTGCCGCGCACACGAAGCCGGCATCCCGGTGCTCGTCGGGGACGTCGGCGAGCTGGGCCAGGAGCAGCCGGTTGTTCGCCTCGTCGCGGTCGAGCCCCGCGATCTCGGCCAGCGGCCCCGCCCACCGGGCGGAGAAGACCCCCGGCGACCCGCCGAGCACGTCCACCGCCAGCCCGGAGTCGTCGGCGAGCGCGGGCAGGCCGGTGGCGCGGGCGGCATACCGGGCCTTGATGAGCGCGTTGTCGGCGAAGGTGACCCCGGACTCGACGACGTCCTCGAGCCCGTCGAAGGAGTCCAGCCCGACGAGCTCGAGCCCCGCCGTCTCCAGCGCGACCGCGAGGATCTCGCGCAGCTCGACGACCTTGTGCGCGTTGCGCGTCGCGAGGACCAGGCGGGGGTCCCTCACCGCGGGCTCACCACGTGGGCGGGCCCTGGTCGACGTCGGCGCCGACCTCATGGGCGTCGGCGCCCCCCATGTCGTCGGCGCCGAAGGCCGCGGCCTGGCGCGCCGTGAGCTCGGCGCACCCCTCCGCCGCCAGGTCGAGCAGCGCGTCGAGCAGCTCCCGGTCGAACGGGACGCCCTCGGCCGTGCCCTGCAGCTCGACGAACCGCCCGTCCCCGGTCATCACGACGTTCATGTCGGTGTCCGCGCCGGCGTCCTCCTCGTAGTCGAGGTCGAGCACCGGCTCCCCGTCGACGATGCCGACGCTGACCGCGCACACCGACCCGGTGATCGGCTCGGCGTCCGCGGCGATGAGCCCCTTCGCGCGGGCCGCCTCGACCGCGTCGACCAGGGCGACGTAGGCGCCGGTGACGGCGGCGGTGCGGGTGCCGCCGTCGGCCTGGAGCACGTCGCAGTCGAGCTGGAGGGTGTTCTCACCGAGCGCCCCGAGGTCGACCACCGCCCGCAGCGAGCGCCCGATGAGCCGGCTGATCTCGTGGGTCCGGCCGCCGATGCGGCCCTTGACCGACTCGCGGTCGGAGCGGGTGTGCGTGGCGCGCGGCAGCATGGCGTACTCCGCCGTGGTCCAGCCCTGCCCGGAGCCCTTGCGCCAGCGCGGGACCCCCTCGGTGAACGACGCGGCGCACAGCACCCGCGTCCGGCCGAACTCGACCAGCACGCTGCCCTCGGCGTGGTCGAGCCAGTTGCGGGTGATGCGGATGTCGCGGAGCTGGTCGGGGGTGCGGCCGTCGTGGCGGGAGCCGGTCGTCATGCCCTCAGCGTATGCCGTGCCGTTCCCCCGACGCCTCAGCCGTTGCGCGCATCCCGCCAGGCCAGCCAGGCGTCCAGCTCGTGGAGCGCGAAGTCAGGCCCGTCGGCGCTGATCGTGAACAACCGGGCCCCGGCGTCGTGCAGCTCCTGCGCCTGCTCCCCCGGGGTCCCGCGCACCGCGGTGGAGACCTCCACCTCGCTCATGTCGCGCCCCACGTCGTCGCCGTGCCGACGCAGGATCTCGAGCTTGCGGCGCAGCGTGTCCACGTCCGAGAAGGAATGCCAGATGGTCGCGTGCTCGGCGACGATGCGCAGCGTCTTGCGCTCGCCGCCGCCACCGACGAGCACCGGGATCGGACGGGTGGGCGCGGGGTTGAGCCGTGCCCAGCGGTCCCGGATCCGCGGCATCGCCTCGGCGAGGGCGTCCAGCCGCGAGCCGGCGGTGCCGAACTCGTAGCCGTACTCGTCGTAGTCGCGCTCGAACCAGCCGGACCCGATGCCGAGGATCAGCCGGCCCGGGCCGTCCTCCCCCGCGCTGATGTGGTCGACGGTCCGCGCCATGTCAGCCAGCAGGTCGGGGTTGCGGTAGGAGTTGCACGTCACGAGCGCGCCGATCTCGGCGTGCTCCGTCTGCTCGGCCCAGGCCGCCAGCATCGTCCAGCACTCGAAGTGCTCGCCATCTGGCGGGCCGCTGAGCGGGTAGAAGTGGTCCCAGTTGAAGATCACGTCGACGCCCGCCTCGTCGAGGCGCCGCACCGCGGCCCGCAGCTGCGCGTAGGAGGCGTGCTGCGGCTGCAGCTGGACGCCCAGGCGGGTGGGGCGGTCGGTCGGTGTCGGCATGCGTCCCAGCCTGCCACGGCATACCGTCGAGGGCATGGCACCGAGGAACGACGGCAAGCGCGAGGATCCCGGCCCCAGCGTGAAGGACCCGGAGGTCTACGAGGCCCTGCGCGAGGACGGCGCGAGCAAGGAGAAGGCGGCGCGGATCGCCAACGCGGCCGCCAACAGCTCCCGCTCGGAGGTCGGCGAGCGCGGCGGTCACGCCGAGAGCTACGAGGACCGGACGGTCGAGGAGCTGCGGGACCGGGCCGGAGAGCTGGACATCCAGGGTCGGTCCTCGATGACCAAGGACGAGCTCATCGACGCTCTCCGGAACCGCTGACCGGCTCCAGCGGCACGACGAACCACGGCAGCATCGCCTGGGTGATCGGCCCGATGACCAGCGCGTAGGCGACCGTCGCCAGGCCCAGCACGCCACCGAGCGCCCACCCGACCAGCACGACCGCCACCTCGAGCGAGGTGCGCACCAGCCGGATCGACCGGCCGGTGCGACGCGCGAGCCCGGTCATCAGGCCGTCCCGCGGCCCCGGACCGAGCTGCGCGCCGATGTACATCGCCGTGGCCATCCCGTTGAGCAGCAGCCCGGCCACGACCAGCAGCAGCCGGGGTGCGAGCCCGTCGACCGCGGGGATGAGCGCGATCGCCGGGTCGACGACGACGCCGATGAGCACGGCGTTGGCCACCGTCCCCAGACCCGGAGCCTGACGGATCGGGATCCACAGGAGCAGCACGACCACGGACACCGCGATCACCACCTGCCCGAAGGTCAGCGGGACGTGCCGGGCAACGCCCTGGTGGAGCACGTCCCAGGGCATGACGCCCAGCGTCCCGCGCACGAGCAGGGCCATCGACACGGCGTAGAGCACCAGTCCGACGACGAGCTGCGGCAGCCGCCGGCCCAGACGCCCGGCGCGTAGCTGCTGCAGCGGCCCGTGCCCGGTGAGCTGGCGGCGAGGGTCGGCGGCGCGGGCGCGGGCCCGCTCGGCGGTCATGGACCAAGCGTTCATGAGCCCCACCCTGCCCGCGACTGGACCTCACCTCCATAGCCACTTTCCGGCCGGTGGCCCTCAGGTGGCTATGGACACCCAGTCCACTTCCCACCACCCTGGGGGTATGCCGCGTCTCGTCACCGCCACCCGCGTCGCCTCCCTCGTCGGTCCGCTCGTGGACCGCGGCGACGCCCCGGCCTACTCCCGGCTCGCCGACGCGCTGCGCCAGGTCATCGCCGACGGCCGGATCCCGCAGGGCACCCGCCTCCCCTCCGAGCGAGACCTCACCGGCCCGGTCGGTCTGAGCCGGACCACCGTCACCCGGGCCTACGCCGAGCTGCGGGAGCAGGGTTACGTCCTCACCCGACGCGGCTCAGGCAGCGTCGCCCGCGTCCCGGACGTCCCCGGCGGCCGGGTCGACCACCTCCTGGCGCCCAGCAGCCTCGGCGACGACGGGCGCGTCGTCGACCTCACCTGCACCGCCCAGGGCGCCCCGAGCGGGCTCGTGGAGGCCTACCAGCGGGCGCTCGAGCAGCTCCCGACCTACCTCCAGGGCACCGGCTACTACCCCAGCGGCCTGCCCGCCCTCCGCGAGCGCATCGCCGCCCGGTTCACCGCACGCGGCCTGCCCACCGACGCCGACCAGGTCCTCGTCACGGCCGGTGCGCTGGCCGCGGTCGCCACGGCCTGCGGCCCCCTCGTCGGACGCCGCGCGCCGGTCCTCGTCGAGAGCCCGACCTACCCCAACGTCGTCGCCGCCCTCCAGGGCGCCGGTGCCCGGCTGGTCGCCCACCCCCTGGACCACCTCACCCAGGACTGGGACGTCCCGGGGCTGGCCGCCGCGGTCCGCGCGAGCGGCGCGCGGGCGGCATACCTGATCCCGGACTTCCACAACCCCACGGGTGCGCTGATGGGCGCCGGGCAGCGTGCCGAGGTCGCGCGGGTGCTGCGCGGCGCCGGCGTGGTCGCGGTGATCGACGAGTCGCTCGTCGACCTGTCGCTGGAGGGTCAGGTGATGCCGGGCCCGCTCGGCGCGCACCTGCCCACGGCGGTGACCGTCGGCAGCGCCAGCAAGAGCCTGTGGGGCGGGCTGCGGGTGGGGTGGCTGCGGGCGCCGCGCGGGCGCGTGGACGAGTTCGCCTCCAGCCGGCTGCGCCTCGACCTCGGCGCCCCGGTCATGGAGCAGCTCGTCGTGACCCACCTGCTGGACCGGTACGACGAGATCCTGGCCGAGCGTCGCGCCCACCTGCGCGAGGGCCGGGACGCGCTGGTCGCCGGGCTGGCGCGCCACCTGCCCGACTGGCGGGTGCGTGTGCCGGCGGGCGGCATGGCGCTGTGGTGCGCGCTGCCCTCCCCCGGCTCGACGGCGCTGGCGGTCGCGGCCCGCTCGCACGGCGTCGTGCTCGCCGCGGGACCGGCGTTCGCCCCGGCAGGAGGCATGGACGGCTGGGTCCGGCTGCCCTACTCGCTGCCCGCGGACCAGCTGGCGGGGGTGCCCGAGCGGCTGGCCGCCGCCTGGGACGACGTGGTGCGGGGTCGCGTCCGGCCCGGGCTCGCCGGCGCGCGTCGGATCATCGCCTGAGACCGCGTACACTGGAGGTGTTGCTAAGGGTTTCGCGCGCCGGGTGGCTGGGACGGCGCGCACGTCCATCGACGGACCTGTCGAAAGGCGACCCCCGTGTCACCCACCCAGTCCTACCACCAGCTCTTCGCCCTGACCGGGCCCCTCTACATCGCGATCGCCTTCGTCGGCCGGATCCCGCTGGCGATGTCGCAGATCGCCTCCCTCCTCGCCGTCTCGGCAGCGACCGGGTCCTACACCGCCGGCGGCGCGACCGCCGGTGCGCTGGCCGTCGCCAACGCCGTGGGTGCCCCGGTGGCCGGTGCCCTCACCGACCGGGTCGGTCAGCGCTCCGTCCTCCTCGTGCAGAGCGTCCTGGGCACCCTCGGCCTCGCCGCGCTGGCCCTCCTCACCGCGACGCACACCGCCGGCGAGGCGTGGTGGCCGCTCCCCCTCGTCGCCGCGCTCGGCGGGGCCTTCGTCCCGCAGGTGGGCACCATGGCGCGGGTGCGCTGGCGCCCCATCAGCCGCGCCTCGCGGTCGCAGGACCCGCGCGTCATGGACGCCGCCTTCTCCTACGAGGGCGCGGCGGACGAGGCGTCCTTCGTGCTCGGCCCGGCCCTCGTCGGCGTCATCGCCGCGGTGGCCGCCCCGGTGACCTCGCTCGTGGTGGCCGCCCTCCTGCTCGGTGCCTTCGGCACCTGGTTCGCGATCCACCCGACCGGTGCGCTCGTCGGCCCGTCACCCCGCGCCACCACCGCCACGCGGGGGCGCCTGATCACCCCAGCGCTGCTCGTCCTGGGCGCCACCCAGCTGAGCATCGGGATGCTCTTCGGGTCCGTCCAGACCGGCACCTCGGTGCTCACGACGCAGGCGGGCAACCCGGGTCTGACCGGTCTCTTCCACGCGCTCCTGGGGGTCGGCAGCGTCCTCGCCGGGCTCGCCGTCGTGGCGCTGCCCGAGCGGTACGGCTACGTCCTGCGCCTGCGCTGGTTCGCCGCCGCCCTCGTCCTGCTGGCGCTGCCGCTCCTCGCCGTCGACACGCTGGGCGGGCTGGCCCTGGTGCTGCTCGGCCTGGGCTTCGCGGTCGCCCCGTCGATGATCACCACCTTCACCCTCGCCGAGCGCGTCACGCCGGTCCGCCGGCTGGGTGCCGCGATGACGCTCCTCGCCGCCGCCACCGGGACCGGGTATGCCGTGGGCGCCGCCCTCGCCGGACGCCTCGCCGACCTCGGCGGGCACGCCCCGGCCTTCGCGGTGACGGTGGTCGCGACCGTGCTCGCGCTCGCGCTGGCCCTGCTGGGCGGGCGTGTCGTGCGGCGCTCCCCGGGGGCGCAGGCGGAGCTGGCGGACCGGGCCGGCAGCACGGTCCCCGAGACCGCCGAGCTCGAGCCCGTCGGCTGAGCCGAGCTCCCTGACCCGAGCTCCTCGGGGCCATCACGGGCGCGCCGGACGGGGTGCGATGCGATCGATGTGCGCGGCTGTCGCTGGCCGCCATCGATGTGCGCGGCTGTCGTGTCACGAGCAACGCCCTGGCGACCACCGTGACACGAGAGCGCCTTCCCAGGGTGGCTCGCAGGTGCGGTGGGCGCCCGGGTGAGGTGGGGGCGGGCAGGGTGGGCGCCCGGGTGAGGTGGGCGGGGTGGCGCGGGGTGGGCGCGCGGGTGGGGCCCCCGGTCAGCCCACCGAGACCCGGACGGTGTGCCAGCCGCTGGCGCCGTCCGGCGCCGGAGGGGCGGGCAGGTCGGTCTGCACCTCGCCGGCCCCGTCGGTGGCCCGCACGCTGAGGACATGCTCGCCGGTGGTCGCGTCGGGCCAGGTCCAGCGCCACAGCCGCCAGGCGTCGACGCTGGGCTCCTCGAGCAGCTGCGCCTCCTGCCAGGGCCCGTCGTCGACCCGCACCTCGACCGCCGTCACGCCCCGGTGCTGGGCCCACGCGACACCGGCGACCGTCACCTCGCCCGGCCCCACCGTGTCCCGCGCCCGCGGCACGTCGATCCGCGACGCCGTCTTGATCGGCCCACGCTCGGCCCAGCCGCGCGGCGTCCAGTAGCCCTCGTCCGCGTCGAACCTCGTCACCTTGAGCTCGGTGACCCACTTGGTCGCGGACACGTAGCCGTAGAGGCCGGGCACCACGAGCCGCACCGGGAACCCGTGCTCCGGCGGCAGCGGCTCGCCGTTCATCGCGACGGCGATGAGCGCGTCCCGGTCGTCGGTGAGCACCTCGAGCGGGGTGCCCGCCGTCCAGCCGTCCACGCTGCGCGAGAGCACCATGTCGGCCTCCGGCTGCACCCCGGCGCGCGCCAGCAGCTCGCGGACCGGCCAGCCCTGCCAGCGGGCGTTGCCGACGAGGTCGCCGCCGACCTGGTTGCTCACGCAGGTGAGCGTGACCAGCGCCTCGACGTGCTCCTCGGCGAGGAGGTCGGCATACGTGATCTCCACCTCCTGGTCAACCAGCCCGGTGACCCGCAGCCGCCACTCGGCGGGGTCCACCCGGGGCACCCGCAACGCGGTGTCGATCCGGTAGAAGGACTCGTTCGGCGTCAGGTATGCCGAGTGGCCGGGGACGTCGCTGACGGCACCGGCGGGGACGGTCACCCGCCGTCGCGGGGCGGGCAGCGACACGGCCCTGGCCACCGCCTGGGCGGCGCGGCCGGCCCCGGCGAGCGCCTGGCCCGCGACCACGCCCAGGGCGCCGAGGACGGTGAGGCCCCCGGCGGTCGCGAGCAGGGTGCGCCGCGAGGGTGCGGACCCCGCCGCGACCCTGCGCGAGCGGTGGTACCCGGCAGTCCCGTTCGCCGGCTCAGCGCCGCGGGTCAGCGCGGTGTGCCGCTGCAGCAGCTCCGACAGCACCCAGGTGCCTGCCAGCACCCCCAGCCCGGTGGGCACCAGGTCCAGCGGTGCGGCTCCCGCCCGGGAGAGCACGGCGGCCACGCCCACGACCCCGACCAGCGCGAAGCCGGACAACCCCACGGTGCGTCGACGCGCCGCCAGCACGCCCAGCCCGGCGCACACCAGGGTGAGCACGAGACCCATGCCGATCCCCAGGGCCAGCTTGTCGGCCGTCCCGAAGGTCGCCACGGCCCAGTCCTTGAGCCACGGCGGCGTGCGGTCGACGAACGCCCCACCCACCGCCAGGAGCGGCGACGGGGTGCCCACCGACCCCAGCCACGACGTCCAGGCAGCCGCGAGCAGCTCCGCGACGCCGAGGGTCACCGCGCCGGCGGCGACGCCGGCGGCCGCGGGGGTCAGCCGCTCCGGCCGGGAGCTGGGCTCAGGACCCGCCGGGTCGACCCCCGAGGGGGCGGGGACGGTGCTGGAGGAGGCGGCGGGCGGGGGCATACCTCAATGGTGCGGGACGAGGCTGCGCGAACGCTGACCACGGCGTGGCGACGTCAGCGCCAGACCCCACAGCGCGAAGCCGGCGGCGAGCGCCTCGCCGACGATGCTGACGACCTTCTCCGGGGACCAGAGGGGGTCGTACATCGACGGGATCGGACCGATCGCCGGCACGTCGACGAAGTGGTAGAGCAGTACCGGCCCGAGCGCGGACAGGGCGACGGCGGCGGCCAGGGCATAGGTCCACCAGCGCGGCAGCACGAGCAGGAGGAGCGCGACCGCGGCCGCGACGGCCCCCTGCAGGCGGAACAGGTTGCCGCCGCCGATCCCGCCGGGCGCCGCGATGTCCATCACCGGAGCCATCCGCAGGTGGACGAAGGCGTCGACGACCAGCCCGAGGACCACGACGGCACGCACCACGACCTCCCGGGTGCCGGTGACGGGAGCGTCACCACGGCGGGAGTCGGCCCGGGTGGCCGCGCGGCCGGTGGTCATCTCAGCCCTCCTCCACGACGAGGGTGGCCTTCATGTTGGGGTGCGGGCGGCAGAAGAAGGGGAACTCCCCCGCCTCGTCGGGCGCGGTCATGGTGACCTCCTCGCCGGGGCCTACCTGCACGTCGAAGGTCGTCTCGTCGTCCGAGGTGACCGTGTGGCCGACGTTGTCCTCGTTGCGGATGGTGATCTCGGCGCCCGGGGCGACCGAGTCGGGCACCTCGTACTCG
This sequence comes from Ornithinimicrobium cerasi, assembly GCF_003702705.1. Lineage (GTDB taxonomy): Bacteria > Actinomycetota > Actinomycetes > Actinomycetales > Dermatophilaceae > Ornithinicoccus > Ornithinicoccus cerasi. Next base: position 91,547 of record NZ_QZMN01000002.1, read on the forward strand.
AAGTCCGCGATGACGATGGTGACGTCCTCGGCCTCCACCTCGTCGTCGTCCGAGGTCTGGTCGTCGTCAGACGTCGTCGCGTCCGCGCTGGCGTCGGAGGTGGCGGCGTCGGAGGTGGCGGCGTCGGAGGTCTGCGGGGCGATGGTCTCGGTGGTCGGGGCGGCTGCCGGGTCGTCGTCGGTCCCCACGCAGGAGGCGAGGAGGCCGACGGAGAGCACGAGGGCGGAGCCGCGCAGGAGAAGGCGGGGCGCGCCGGGGGCTGGGAGCGGTGTGGTGACGTCCATGGTGGTCATACGGGCGGTCGGGCCGCAGGGATTGCCCTGGACGGGCACCCTCGGGTCAGAGCCGGGCGCTCGCCCAGGTCCGCCCGCTCTCGGCGACCAGCTCGATCCCGGAGACCTCGCCGTCCGCCACCGGCACCACCCAGCTGTTGGGTCGGTCGTCCGAGAGGTCCCACGTGCCCACGTCCCTGCTCGAGCCGTCGGCCAGGCGCAGCCGGCAGGTGTAGGTCCGACCTGCCTGCCCGCCGGTGACGTCGATGACGAGCACGTCGCCGCGGTCGTCGTAGCTCGGCGCGGCGTAACCCACCGTGGTCCCGTCGGCGGTGAGCAGGGCCGCGCTCCAAGGGGTGGGGGTGTCGTCACCCTCACCGGTCAGGTATGCCGTCGCGCCGGCTCCCGCGGCGACGCCCAGCACCGCGGCGGCGGCTGCCCAGAGGACGGTCCGGCGGCTCGGCGGCCGGCCGCCGTCCGGGGCGGGGAGGGCCTGGCCCCGCCGCGCGTCGGCGAGCGTCGCCAGCGCCGCGCTCTCGAAACCGGGCGGCGGAGCGACGCGGGGGACGGCGGGCAGGACCAGCTCGACCGCGTCGGCCACCTCGTCGTACTGCCTCCGGCACGAGGGGCACAGCGCCAGGTGCGCGGTCACCTCGTCGCGCCGGGCACGGTCGGCGTGACCCAGCGCCACCTCCACGAGGTCGTCGTCCTCGGCGTGCCGGTCGTCACGGGGTACCGGCTGCTCAGCCATGCTCCTCCTCCATCACTGCCCGCAGCCGGCGCAGGCCGGTGCGGATACGGGTCTTGGCGGTGCCCAGGGGGATCCCCTCGCGCTGGCCCACCTCGGCGGCGGTGCAGCCCCCCAGGACCGCGAGCACGACCGCCCGGGCCTGCTCCGGGGCGACGGCGTGCAGCCGCCGGACCGCCTGCTCGGTCTCGAGGCGGTGCACGGCGCTCTCCTGCAGGTCTGGCGCGGTCGCGGTGGCGTCCTGGACGAGCTGGCCGAGGAGGTCGTCGTCGGTGGGCGTGCTCCGCCGCGCCCGGACCGCGTCGATCGCCGCGTTGCGGGTGATCGTGAGCAGCCAGGTCAGGACGGAGGCGCGGCGCACGTCATACCCCCCGGCGGCACGCCAGGCGCGCACGAAGACCTCCTGGGCCACGTCCTCGGCCAGGGCGGGGTCACGGGTGATGCCCACGGCCAGCCCGAAGACGGCGCCCTGGAACCGTCGCACGAAGGCCGCCGAGACGGCGGGGTCGTCGAGAGCGAGGCCGGCCAGGAGGGCGGCGTCGTCCGCGCGGTCGGCGCGGGACACGGGGACCATGTCTGAGGGTACGGGCGGGAGCGTCGCGCGGATTGCGGTGTGACGCGGCTGACACGCCGGCGGAGGTGGTCTACGACGTAGGATAGGAGCAGGACGACCGCCTCGGCGGCACCCCGTCCGCCGGTCGCGTCGCCCCTTCGACGAAGGAGTGGGCGTCATGCGTGTCACGGCCAGGATCCTCCGGTGGTCCGCGGCAGGTGTCCTGCTGCTCGTCGCCGTCCTCGGCGCGGTGTTCGCGGCGGGGTATGCGGCACAGGACCAGTCCGTGCTGTTCACCACCGTGGCGGCGGCGGCCTGGGTGGTGGCCGCCGGGGCCCTGGGGTGGCTCGCCCTGCGCGGGACCGGCCTCGCGGTGCCCACGCTGCTCGCGGTCACCGTCGCGGTGGCCGTCGTGGCGGTCCTCGACGCCCGGTTCGACCTCTTCGCGCGGAACACGCGTGGACCGGTCATGACCGTCGCCGTGCTCGCGCTGTTCGTGCCGCTGGCCCTGCTGGGTCTGCGGCGCGCGACCGAGGCCGGCCTGATGCTGCTGCTGGTCGGCGCAGTCCAGCTGCTGAGCTCCGGCCTGCTGCAGTCTGTCGCCGACGGTGAGCCGCAGTGGGGCAGGCTGCTGGCCGGCTCGTCGGGGGTGGTGGTGATCCCGGCGCTGCTCGGCGCGGCGCTCCTCCTCGTCGCGGGGCGGGTGGACCACGACCACGTCAGCTTCCGGAGCACCCCGCACGGGTTCCGCACGGCCCACTGACCGACCTCGGGCGTCCCGGCCGGCTGGTGGCCGGGGCGCCCGCCCACGCCGGGGAGCCCTCGACCCGGCGGCTACACGGTCAGGGTGAGGTCCGGGCGCGCGAGCTCGACCTCCCCGCGCCACACGGGGGCCGCCTCGGCGACGGCCTCCTCGGGACGCGTCCACGGTGGCAGGTGGGTGAGCACCAGCCGCCGCGCGCCGGCGTCCACGGCCGCCTCGGCCGCGCGACGGGCCGTGAGGTGCACGCCGCGGGTGGTGTCCCGGCCCTCGAGGTAGGAGGCCTCGACGAGGGCCAGGTCCGCGTCCGCCAGCAGCGGCCGCAGGCCCGGGCAGCTGTCGGTGTCACCGGAGTAGGCAAGGACCACGCCGTCCGCCTCGACCCGCACCCCGAACGCCGGGACCGTGTGCCGGACGGCGTGCGGGGTGATGCGGAACGGGCCGACCGTGACGGGGACGCTGTCGAGCAGCTCGGAGAACGTCATGCCCCGCATCGGCTCGGGTGCCTCGACGCCGTAGGCGCGGGCCATCCGCTCCCCCGCCCCCGCGGGGGCGTGCACCGCCAGGTCGCCCTCGGCGGGGCGCGGGCCGTGCGCGCGCAGCACCCGCAGGCCGGTGAGGTCGAGGCAGTGGTCGGGGTGGAGGTGGGAGAGGACCACGGCGTCCAGCGCGAGCGGGTCGGTGTGCCGCTGCAGCGCACCGAGAGCGCCCGAGCCCAGGTCGAGGAGGATCCGCCAGGTGCGGCCGGCGTGCTCCGCGGTGACCAGGTAGCAGCTGGCGGGCGAGTCCGGGCCCGGGAGCGACCCGCTGCACCCGACGACGGTGAGGTCCATGGGTCCATGGTGCATGGTGCATGGTCGGCGCACCCTGGTGGCCTCAGCCGCGGCGGGCGACGGCGAAGACCCGGCGGAACGGCAGCACCACCCCGTGCCCCCGGTCCGGGTAGGCCTCCCGGAGCCGGCGGCCGAGCTCGGCCTCGAAGCGGGAGCGCAGGGGCTCCGGCAGCGCCTGGAGCGTGGGCCGTGCCCCGGTGCCGGACACCCAGGTGAGCACGGGGTCCTGGCCCCGCAGGACGTGCAGGTAGGTCGTCTCCCACGCGTCCACCTCGCAGCCGCACGCCTGCAGCACCCGCAGGTAGGTCTGCGCGTCGTGCGCCCGGGGGGTGGCGACGCCCTGGGTGTGGGCCGCGTAGTCGGCCTCGGCGGCCAGGTCGCGGCGGATCGTGTGGCTGGGCTCGTCCATGTTGCCGGGGACCTGGAGGGCGAACCAGCCTCCTGGCGCCACCCGGTCCACGAGGTCCGGGAGCAGCGCCAGGTGGTCCGGGACCCATTGCAGCGCAGAGTTGGTGACGACGACGTCGGAGGGCGGACGCGAGGTCCCGGACCGGGCAAAGTCCTCGATGGTCGCCACCCGGGCGGTGACTCCCTCGACCCGCCGTGCCCGCTCCACCATCTGCGGGCTGGAGTCGAGGCCCAGCACGTCGGCGCCCGGCCACCGCTGCGCCAGCAACCGGGTGAGGTTGCCTGTGCCGCAGCCGAGGTCGACCACGGTGGCCGGGCCGGTCGCGGCGATGCGGGAGAGCAGCTCGACGAACGGCCTCCCGCGCTCGTCGGCGTAGGTCAGGTAGCGGTCCGGGTCCCAGGTGTGGGCCATCGGTGTCTCCTCGGTGGGTGTCCTGACGCTGTCCTCGCCGGGCCGGCCGGCTCAGACCCGCTCCTCGGCCCTCCCGACGAACGCCCGGTGCACCTGCTCGACCTCCGGCCCGAGGAAGCGGCGCGCCAGGAAGGTGAACCCCTGGGGGTCACCGGTGGTCAGCCACTGGTGACCGGGCTCCGCGTCGGGCGGTGCCAGGAGGCCACCGTCGGTGAGCACGCGGAACAGGTCCGCGGCCGTGGCGGCCGCGGAGGAGACCAGCGTCACCCCCTCACCGAGGACGTACTGCAGGGCCGAGGTGAGGAGCGGGTAGTGGGTGCACCCGAGGATGAGGGTGTCGATGCCCTCCTCCTGCAGGGGTGCCAGGTAGTCGCGCGCCGTCCCGATCACCTCCGGCCCGCTGGTGACGCCCGCCTCCACCAGCTCCACGAAGCGCGGGCACGGTCGTGAGAAGACCCGCACGTCGGGCGGGGCGGCGACGAAGCTGTCCAGGTAGGCGCGCGACTGGTGCGTCGCCTCGGTGGAGATCACGCCGATGCGGCCGGAGCGCGTCACCGCCATCGCCCGGCGCACGGCGGGGCGGATCACCTCGACGACCGGCACGTCATACCGCTCCCGGGCGTCGGCGAGCACCGCGGCGGACGCGCTGTTGCAGGCGATGACGAGCGCCTTCACCCCGTGGTCCACGAGCCGGTCGAGGCACTCCAGCGCGTACTGGCGCACCTCGGCGATCGGGCGGGGTCCGTAGGGCGTCCGCGCCGTGTCGCCCAGGTAGAGGACCGACTCCTGCGGCAGCTGGTCGAGGACCTCGCGGGCGACGGTGAGCCCGCCGTAGCCCGAGTCGAAGACCCCGATCGGGGAGTCGGTCATGCCGGCTCAGCCGTGGTCGTCCGCGGCCACGAACGGGTTGGCGAGCACGCCGATCCCCTCGACCTCGACCTCGCAGCGCTGCCCGGCCGTGATCGGTCCGACGCCGGCGGGCGTCCCGGTGAGCAGGATGTCCCCCGGCAGCAGGGTGAAGGCCGCCGAGGCGTGCGCGACGATCTCGGGCACACCGAAGACCATGTCGGCGGTGGTGCCGTCCTGGCGCAGCTCGCCGTCGACCGTCGCGGTCAGCCGCAGGGCGGACACGTCGAGGTCCGTCTCGATCCACGGCCCGATGGGCGTGAAGGTGTCCATGCCTTTGGCCCGCGCCCACTGCCCGTCGCGGCGCTGCAGGTCCCGGGCGGTGACGTCGTTGGCGACCGTGTAGCCGAAGATGACCGACCGCGCGTCCTCGGCGGCGACGTCCTTGCACATCCGGCCGATGACGACGGCCAGCTCCGCCTCGTAGGAGATCTCCTGCGCGAAGGAGGGGATGACGACGGGGTCGTCCGGGCCGCAGACCGAGGTGTTGGGGATGAAGAACATCATCGGCTCCGCCGGCAGCTCGGTGCCCATCTCACGCACGTGGTCGGCGTAGTTGCGCCCGATGGCGACGACCTTGCTCCGTGGGATCACCGGCGCGAGCAGCCGGACCTGGTCGACCTCGAACGTCTCCCCCGTGAGCTCGATCCGGGTGTAGAGCGGGTCCCCGGTGATCTCGGCGATCCTCTCCCCCGCCCCGTCCACCAGCCCGAACCGCGGGTCGTCCCCCGTGATGAATCGACAGATGCGCATGCGCCAAGGGTATGGCGTGCCCGCGCGGCTCTCGCGCGCGGCGGCGCGGGTGCCGGCGAGCGAGGTCTGGACGGCGCGGACTGTCGAGCTGCAGACTGGCGGCACCGCCACTCCGCCACGACCTGAAGGACACCCCATGAAACTCAGGCACGCTGCCGTCGGCCTCGGGGCCGTCAGCCTCCTCGCCGCGGGCGCCGCGCCCGCCGCGCTCGCAGGCCCGGCCGACACGACCTACCTCGTCATCAGCAACAGTCAGACCCTGCCCAAGAACCTCGGCGCGGCCGTGACCAGGGCGGGGGGCACGGTGACCAAGACCTACCCGTTCGGCGTCGCGGTCGTCGAGGCGGGCGCCTCCTTCCGCGGGGTCGCCGGCACCACCGTGGTCCGCGACACGGGTTTCGACGCGGACCTCGGCACCCACGTGGCGTTCGACGCCGAGCAGCTGCCGCCCAGCTCGGGCAACGACGACGCCCGCTTCGACCTGCAGTGGGGTCACGTCCCCGTCGGTGCCGTGGAGGCCTGGGAGGACGGGGTGACGGGCGAGGGGGTGCGCGTCGCGGTGCTGGACACCGGTTTCGACCTGGACCACCCGGACCTCGTACCGAACGTCAACCTGGCGCTCAGCGCGGACATGACCGGTGAGGGGCTCTCCTACGCGCTCCCCGATGCCTTCAGCCACGGCACCCATGTCGCGGGCACGATCGCGGCGGCGGACAACGGGTTCGGGACCATCGGTGTCGCGCCCGACGCCGAGCTGGTGCTGGTCAAGGTGCTGGGCGACGCGGGCTCCGGGTCCTTCGAGGACGTGATCGCCGGCATCGACCATGCGACCGACGTCGACGCCGACGTCATCAACATGTCGCTGGGCGGCCTCGTCCCGCGGACCGAGGACAGCAACGAGGTGACCAAGCTGGCCGACGCCACCTACCGGGCCGTCCGCCACGCCTACCAGAACGGCACGACCGTCGTCGTGGCCGCCGGTAACGACGAGCACGACCTCGACGGTGACGGCAACATCCTCAACCTCCCGGCCTCGGCGCCGCACGCGATCCGGATCTCTGCCTACGCCCCGACCGGCTGGGCCTCGGAGAACTGGGACGGCAACTTCTTCGTCCCGGCCACCTACACGAACTACGGCACGTCCGGCATCACCTTCTCCGGCCCCGGCGGTGACGTCGCCTACCCGACGAACGAGCCGTGCACCGTCGGCGGTGTCACGCAGCCGTGCTGGGTCTTCGACCTCGTCTTCAGCACGGGGTCCAACCTCAACCCGGCCATCGCGTCCTACTACTGGTCCGCAGGCACCTCGATGGCCGCACCGCACGCCGCCGGCGTCGCGGCACTCATCATCAGCGAGCACGGCGGGGAGATGAGGCCGGCCCACGTCGAGCGCGAGATGCGGCTGCGCGCGATCGACGCCGGCAAGCCCGGGACCGACGACTTCCACGGTCGCGGCGCGGTGCACTCCGGTCACTGACCCACGGCCGTCCGACAGCCGCCACCGGGAGCCCCCGGGGGCGGTTGTCTAGTCTGAGGCATCGTGGAGGTGCTTGCCGAGCAGGTATGGCGTGGACGCGCGGCCGCCCACGCGGCCGCCGTCGCGCAGGTGTCCGCCGACCGCGTCGAGCGTCGCGTCTCCGGACGCACCCACCCCGTGGACGACTTCCTCTGGGAGTACTACGCCTTCCGCCCGGCGCAGCTCGCCCGGTGGCACCCGGGTCCGGGCGTGGGCCTCGAGGGCGCCGCCGAGCGTGCCTCCTGGGGCTCCTACCTCGTGGACGGGAGCGGCACGGCATACCTCGACGTCCCCGGGTTCCTCGCCAGACGGGGCCGGACGGTGGAGTTCGTGCGCTCGCTGCTGACCGCGACGCTCGCGCGGCCGGGGCGGTTCGGCTGCTTCGGCCTGCACGAATGGGCGATGGTCTACCGGGCCGACGACCAGGAGGTCCGGCACGGAGGCTGGCCGCTGCGGCTGGGGAGGGCCGGGACCGACGAGGTCGTGGAGTCCCACACCCTCGCGTGCTCGCACGTCGACGCCTACCGGTTCTTCACCCCGGACGCAGCGCCGCGCAACACGCTGACCCCGACCCGCGAGGGGCAGCTGGCGGGTGAGCAGCCGGGTTGCCTGCACGCGGGGATGGACCTCTACAAGTGGTGCTTCAAGCTCGCCCCGGCGGTGCCGTCGGACCTGACGCTGCAGGCCTTCCGGCTGGCCCGCGACGTCCGCGAGCTGGACATGCGCGCGGCGCCGTACGACCTGCGCGGCCTGGGGTACACGCCCGTCCGTATCGAGACGGCCGAGGGCAAGGCGGAGTACGTCGAGGCGCAGCGCGCCTTCACCCAGCGCTCGAACGCGCTGCGCCGCGAGCTCGTGGCGGCCCTGGACGGTCTGGCTCAGACCAGCCGGTAGAGCCAGCCGTGGCTGTCCTCGGCGCGTCCGTACTGGATGTCGAGGAGCTCCTGGCGCAGCGACATCGTCACCTCGTGGGAGTCGGGCATGGTGAGCTCGCCACCGTTCCAGGCCAGCCGTCCCACCGGCGAGATGACCGCAGCGGTGCCGCACGCGAAGACCTCGGTGATCTCGCCGGAGGCCACGCCCTCCCGCCACTCGTCGATGGTGAACTTGCGCTCCTGCACGTCGAGGCCGCGCTCTCGCGCGAGCTCTACGAGCGAGGAACGGGTGACCCCGGCCAGGATGGTGCCGGTGAGCTCCGGGGTGACGACCCGGCCGTCGGCATACACGAAGAAGAGGTTCATGCCGCCGAGCTCCTCGACGTAGCGGTGCTCGGTCGCGTCGAGGAAGACGACCTGGTCGCAGCCGTGCTCGATCCCCTCGGCCTGGGAGGCGAGCGAGGCGGCGTAGTTGCCGCCGCACTTGGCCGCCCCGGTCCCGCCCGGCGCGGCCCGCACGTAGAGGTCGCTCACCCACAGGCTCACCGGGGTGAGCCCACCGGCGAAGTAGGACCCTGCCGGGGAGGCGATCACGCTGAACAGCGCCTTGTTGCTGGGTCGCACACCCAGCGCGGCCTCGGTGGCGATCATGAACGGGCGCAGGTAGAGCGAGGTCTCACCCGACCCGGCCTCCGGCACCCACCCCTGGTCGAGGGTGACGAGCTCCTTGATCGCGTCGAGGAACATCGTCGGCGGCAGCTCGGGCAGCGCCAGCCGGCGGGCCGAGGCGTTGAGCCGCTCGGCGTTGCGCTCGGGCCGGAAGGTCCACACGGACCCGTCCTCGTGCCGGTAGGCCTTCATCCCCTCGAAGATCTCCTGGCCGTAGTGGAACACCGCGGCCGACGGGTCGAGCTGGAGGGGGCCGTAGGGGACGATCCGGGCGTCGTGCCAGCCCTGCCCCTTGTCCCACTCGACCTGCACCATGTGGTCGGTGAAGACCGCGCCGAAGCCGGGGTTCTGCAGGAGCCTGGCGATCTCCTCGGGAGAGGTCCGCGAGCTCGCGTCCCGCTCGGTGACGGCGAAGGAGGTGCTGGGCGACGTCGTAGTCATGGGTCCGAGACTAACCGGACGCCGTGCCTCAGCGGATCCAGCTCATCATGGCGCGCACCCGACGCCCCACGCGCTCCAGCGGGTGCGCGGCCCGGGCCGCCTCCCTGCGGCTGGTCGCGCCGGAGGCCGGGTCGGAGCCGGGCCGGCCGTCCGGGCCGTGCTGCGTCGCGAACCCGCCGTCGACGATCTGGTCGACGCGCTCCTTCAGTCCGTGCACGACCGCCAGGTAGGCCACCTCCTCCTCGACCCCGCGCGCCACCAGCTCCTCGAAGGCGCGCTCGACCATACGCTGCACGGGCGCGTGGAGGTGCGCCTCGGCATACGCCACCGCCTCGGCGTCGTGGGCCAGGGTGGTGACGATCGCGCCGGAGCGCAGCGCGCCCATCGCCGCGGCGTAGGCCGTCAGCGTCGCCCACGCGGCGCCGCTGCCGTCCCGGGCAACGGCCACGAGGGCGGGGCAGCCGCGACCGTCGAGGTACTCGTCGCGGACCCGGTCGCCGTCGCCGACGGCCTTCAGCATGGCCAGGTCGACGCCCTCGGGGACCGCGAGACCCGCCTCGCGGACGATCCCCGCGGAGGTGACGATGACGAGGTCACCGGGCTCGGTGTGCTCGGCGACCAGTCCGCGCAGGGCCGCCGTGTCGTACTCACCGTGCCGCTCGACGGAGCCGGGGAGCAGGACGACGTCGCAGCGGCGCACCGCCTCCTCCGGCGAGGCGACGGACAGGCCCTCGGTCTCGGCGCGGGCGGCCAGCCGCGACTCCGGGGAGACCCCGACCCACACGTCCACCCCGCTGTCGCGCAGGTTGAGCGCGTGCGCGGCGGCCAGCGCGTCGTAGCCGATCACCGCGACCTGCCGGTCCTGCAGGAGGGACAGGTCGGCCGAGTCGGGATCCAGCACGCTGCTCACGTCCCCACCCTACGCACCCGGTCGCCGGGGGAGCTCAGCGGAGGAAGAGGGCCCGCAGCCGCACCGTCGTCAGCCACAGACCGGCCGCGGTCATCCCGACGAAGTAGCCGACGTGGAGCACGGTCATCGCGGTGAGGTGCCCGACCGAGAGCTGCCGCATCAGCTCCACCCCGTGCCACAGGGGCATCGCCATGACGAACCACTGGATCGCCTCGGGGTAGACGCTGATCGGGTAGAGGGTCGCGGAGAAGAGGAACATCGGCAGCATGACGAAGTTCACGACGTCCATCTGCTGGAAGTTCTTCAGGTAGCTCGTGACCGCCATCCCCAGGGCCGCGAAACCGAACGCGATGAGCACCGCGACAGGCACCATCGCCAGCGCCCACCACGACGAGACCAGCCCCATCACGGCGAGCACGCCGAGGAAGCCGAGCGCGTAGACGAAGCCGCGGAAGAGCGCCATGAGGATCTCGCCCAGCGCGACGTCGAGCGGTCCCAGGCTGGTCTGGAGCATCGCCTCGTAGAGACGGGCGAAGCGCAGCTTGAAGAAGACGTTCCACGTCGAGTCGTAGATCGCCCCGTTCATCGCCGACGTCGCCAGCAGTGCCGGCGCGATGTAGGCGGCGTAGGTGATCGGGCGCCCGCCGGGGCCGCTCACCTCGCCCACGAGACCGCCCATCCCGATCCCCATGGCGAGGAGGTAGAAGACCGGCTCGAAGAAGCCGGAGAGGAGGATCATCCAGTTCTGGTTCCTGATGACCGTGAACCCGCGCTCGAGGACCGCCCCGACGTTGCCGGAGGTCAGGCCCGCGAGCACCGGGGGTATGGCGACCCGCCGGGCGGGCGTGGACGTGGTCACGAGCGCAACCTCCGGGTGTAGACGCGCACGGCCAGCACCATGCCTAGGACGGTGAGGCCGAGGAGGAAGGACAGGTGGAGGAGCACCATCGGCAGCGGGACGTCGGCGCCGTAGGTGGCCAGCCGCGCCAGCTGGGTGCCGTGCCAGACCGGGGAGATCCAGCCGATCCACTGCAGGTAGACGGGCATCACCGAGAGCGGGAAGAAGGTGCCCGCGAAGAGGAACATCGGCATGACGAGGAAGCGCTGGATGAAGGCGAACTGGAGTCCCTCGTCCTTGACGGACGCGGCATACGCCTGGAGGGGGGCGCCGAAGGCGGTGGCGCTGAGCACCCCGATCGGGATCACCAGCAGGGAGGTCGACCACCCCGACGGGGTCGCGCCGAAGGCGACCATCACGGCCCAGAAGATGGCCGACTGGAGCACGAAGCGGATGACGACGGCCAGCAGGTGCCCGAGCGCGATCTGCCCCGGCGAGACCGCGCTGGCGAGCGGCCCGTAGTAGAGGCGGTGCCACTTGAAACCGCCCATCACCGGGTAGGTCAGCTCGCCCGAGACCGACATCACCACCGTCGAGACGAGCAGCGCGGGCGCGACGAAGGTGAGGTAGTCGACGCCGTCCACCGAGCCGACCCCGCGGGTGACGAGGGTGCCGAGGCCGACTCCCATCGCGATCATGTAGAGCAGCGGCTGCCCGACCGAGTAGAAGAGGATCGGCCAGAAGTAGGCGCGCATGCCGCGCAGCGTGGTCTCGGCGTAGTACCAGACGCCGAGGCGTCGGGCCCGCTCGGCCATCACCGCGTGCGAGGGGGCGCGTCCGGAGTAGGCGAGCCGGTTGGTGTCCAGCTCGACCCCGCCGGCGCGGGTCTGGGGCTCAGTCAACGAGCGACCTCCCGGTGAGGCGGAGGAAGACGTCCTCCAGCGAGGAGCGGCGGACCAGCGAGGTCACCGGGTGCAGGCCGCGCCGGGTGATCTCCTCCAGCGCCCCCTCGCCGTCCGGGGTGTAGATGAGGATGCGGTCCGGCAGCACCTCGTTGCGCACGCCCACCCCCTCCAGCTCGGCGACGACCTGGGCGTTGCGCTCGGAGCCGAAGCGCACCTCGACGACCTCCCGCGTGGAGTGCTCCCGGATGAGCTGCGCCGGTGAGCCATGGGCCATGATCCGACCCTTGTCGACGACGATGAGGCGGTCGCACAGCTGCTCGGCCTCGTCCATGAAGTGGGTGGTGACCACGAGGGTGGTCCCTGCCTCCTTGAGCCGGAACAACCGGTCCCACAGGATGTGCCTGGCCTGCGGGTCGAGGCCGGTCGTGGGCTCGTCGAGCAGGAGGATCCTCGGCTCGTTGACCAGCCCGCGGGCGATGGTGAGGCGACGCTTCATGCCACCGGAGAGATCGCCGACCTTGGCGGTGGCCTTGGCCTCGAGCTGGGCGAAGGCGAGCAGCTCGTCGGCCTTGGGGCCGAGGTAGGAGCGGGGCAGCCCGAAGTAGCGGCCGTACATGACGAGGTTGTCGCGCACGCGCAGCTCCTCGTCGAGGTTGTCCTGCTGCGGGATGACGCCCAGGTGCGCCCTGACCTCCGGCCCCCTCTCGGCGGGGTCCATCCCGAGCACCTGCAGGGTGCCGCCGGAGCGGTCGAGGGTCCCGCCGATCATCCGCATGGTCGTCGACTTGCCCGCGCCGTTGGGCCCGAGGAGCCCGAAGCTCTCCCCCGGCTGCACCTCGAAATCGATGCTGTCGACGGCCGCGAAGTCGCCGTACATCTTGCGTAGGCCCTCAGCCCGGATCACAGGTGCAGTCACGTCGCAGGATCGTACGTCCGCGGACGGACAGACCCGAAACCGTTTTGGCCGGCCCCCGCGACCTGTGCACCCCAACCGGTGTTCTGCGGTTGAAATATCACGTGCACATGATCATCTGCGATGCACAGGTCGGGAGGGGATGTTCGGGAGGAGGGGATGTTCGGGAGGAGGGGATGTTCGGAAGGAGGCCGGGACGGGGGCGGCCCTCAGCCCCGGGCGGTGTGCACCGCCGCGAGCCTCGCCATACCCTGCCCGAGCTCCGCCCAGGCCCCGTCGAGGGTCAGGACGGCGGCGGTGCCGGTGGGGACGTGGTCACGGACGCTCGCCAGGGCGGTGCCCGCCGAGGCGGTCTCGTCGGCGAGGGTGAGGGTGAGGGTGCTGATCGAGGGCTCGTGGCCGACGGCCCAGACGGTCCCGACCCCCTCCGGGGTCTCCCGGACCGCCTCGAGCACCCCCTGGGCACCACGCTCGTACAGAGCCCTCCCCGCCCAGACCTCGGCGTCGTCGACCCCCGCACCGACGAGCAGGTGGTCGGTGGTCTGGCGGGCGCGCGCGGCGGTGGAGACGAGGACGAGGTCGGGCAGGAGCTCCTCGTCGGCGAGCCACCTCCCGAGCGCCAGGGCATCGGCCCCGCCCCGGTCGACGAGCTCGCGCTCGTGGTCACCACCCGGGTGGGTCCGCTCGGTCTTGGCGTGCCGGATCAGGACGAGCGTGCGAGCCATGACGCCACCGTAGCGCGGTGGACGGCCCGGTCGCGGCGCTCCTAGGATCGGGTCACGGGCCCGGCCCGTGCTGCACCCGGTCACGCACCAGTACGACTCAGCGATGAGTCCACCCGCACGGTGGTCCCGTCTGGCCACCACCGCGTCGGTCCGCAGAGCCAGACGCGCTCAGGGGAGATGGCGATGCACGACGACGACACCGGATGCGGCTGCTGCGGGGACGAGGGGCCGTACTTCTTCGACGAGCAGGGCGACCTCGTCGAGGACTGGGGGGAGGGTGCCGACTGGTCCGCGCCCACCCCGCCGCACCTCGCCGCCGGTCTGCGCGAGAGGGTCAGGCCCGAGACGGCGCGCCCGGTCCTGCGCCAGCGGTCCTGCGGCCTGCCGGTGCTGAAGGGCTCCTGGCTGATCGAGCTGACCTCCCGGGTGCGGGAGCCTGCGGTCGCGCGGCGCTCCATCCGCGGTCCGATGCGCATCGAGGTCCAGGAGCGCGCGCTGCGCATCAGCGGTGACATCTACGTGCACAGCCTGCCCGACCCGAGGACCGAGCGGTCGATGCTCACGCGCGTCGTCCACGACGGGGACGGGTCCGCGGACGACCCGACCTACCCCCAGCTGCCCCCGAACCAGTACTCCTGGTACTTCCGCTCCACGGGGGTGAGCTACGCCTCCGGCGTGCTCAGCTTCGGGCTGCGACGCCACCTGTGGGACCGCACCAGCCAGGACTTCGTGTCCGAGGACGCCGGCAGCATGCGGCTCACCTGCCGTCGCTCGATCCTCGCCCGCAGCGGATCGGCAGCGGTGCTGAACGGGACGGCCACGATCGGCGGTCGGCTCTACGACGTCCGGGCGACGAGGACCTCGACCATGTACCGCGGTTGCGCCGTCGAGGTCGACGTGATGACGGGGCGCTCGTGGCCGCAGTCCGCCATGCACCAGGGCGTCGCCCGGACGTTCCGCGACGTCTTCGCCACCAGCGGGTGGGACGTCAGCGTCCGGGTCGACGAGCTCGGTGTGCCCGACGACGCCAGCCTGTCGATGGCCGAGCTGCAGACCCTGCTGACCACGCACAGGGCCCCCGGCTCCGGTGACCCCTGGCGGCTCTGGCTCCTGGTGGGTTCGGCCCAGGGCGGGCTGTTCGGGGTGATGTTCGACGACGACTCCGTCCCCCGCGAGGGTGCCGTCGGCTTCGCCGACGCGACCCTGGGCGACCAGTCGTTCATCGAGCCGTCCGCCCGGAACCAGCCTCTCGACGCGGTGCCCGCCGCCTTCCTGCGCACCCTCGTGCACGAGGCCGGTCACGCGCTCAACCTCTTCCACCCCAAGCACGACACGCACAACCCGCCCATCGGCACCGAGATCATGAACCAGACCGGCGACGTCATGGGCTTCGCCTCCGCCACCGACACCTACCCGGGCAACGCGACGTTCGCGTTCGCCCCGCACGACCACGACTCGCTCGTGCACGCCCCGGACCCGCAGGTGCGCCCCGGCTGGAAGAACTTCGGCTGGGGTCACGGCAGCCTGTCCGCCGGGGTGCCCATCCCCGCGGACGCCGCCGGCCTGCAGGTCGGCGACGACGCCGAGGACCTCGCCCTGACGATCGACCTGCCCACCGACACCTTCGTGGGAGAGTTCGTCACCGCCTCGGTGACGCTCACCAACACCGGTGCCGAGCCCCGGACGGTCACCGGCCGCCTCAACCTGGCCGAGGGCTACCTGCGCTTCCACCACGTCCTCCCGGACGGGGCCGTGGAGCAGGTCCGCGACGTCATCGTGGCCTGCGGTCCGCGCGCGGTCACCGAGCTGGCCCCCGGCGAGTCGATGACCGCGCGGATGCAGGTGTTCTTCACCAGCGAGGGAGTCACCTTCGAGCAGCCGGGCACGCACGTCGTGCGGGCCGAGTTCGTGGCCGATACCCTCACGACCGTGCGCAGCAACCGGGTCCGCGTCCACGTCCGCACCGCGGCCACCGAGACGGAGGTCGACATCGCCGAGCAGACGATGGACGCGGGGGTCGGCCGCGCCTTCGCCCTGGGAGACTTCGGCAGCGATCTCGACGCCAGGGCGCGCCTCGTCACCGTGGCGGAGGCCCACCACGACGTGGACACGGGCGGTGCCGCGGCCCTCGTGCTCGCCAACTCCCTGGCGCGTACCCACACGGACTACCGACGCTCCGCCCGGCGGTCGGGCGGAGGGTCCGACGGCTCAGGAGACCACCCGACGGACGACGCGGCACCCGGTGCGGAGGACGTGACGGCCGGTGCGGACGACGTCGGTGCGGGAGCGGCGGCGTGGGGGGTCGACGCCACACGCGAGGCCGCCCCGGACGAGGCCAAGCACTTCCTCGACCTCGCCATGCAGGGGCGCACGGCCGAGGAGATGGTGCACCTCGCAGCCACCGTCGCCAGCCCCGTCGAGGCGGGTGCCCCGGTCGTCGGAGCCGCGATGACGCGGGCCCGCCGGGCCCGCAAGGGCAAGGCCGACCTCGCTGCCGCGGAGGCCATCGTGGCCGACTTCGGGACGGCGGCCCCTTCATGAGCGACTCGGGGATGAGCGACTCCGGCGCGAGCGACGTCGGGATGAGCGACTCCGGCGCCAGCGACTCCGGCCCGGCCAGCTCCGGCGAGAGCGACACCGGCCTCAGCGACGCCGGCCTGCGACTGGTTCTGGACGTTCCGTCGCCGTCCGGCCTGGACGAGGTGCTCGTCGGCCGGGTGAGCCTGACCAACGAGACCACCGAGCCGGTCAGCGTCAACGGCCGGCTCACCCTCGCCGAGGGTGACCTGGGGGTCACCGCGACCGGCGCCGGCGGGGTGCTGGAGGCCGGCTGGCCGTGGCCCGCCGACTCCGGCCTCCGCACCCTCGAGCTGGCCCCCGGCGCCGCGCTCGAGACCGGCGTGCTGCTGCTCAGCACGCCCACGTCCCAGCCCCTCTTCCCGGCTGCCGGCCGCTACACCCTCGTCGCCACCTACGACGTCGGGGGTGGCGGGCGGGGACCGGTGGTCACCAGCGAGCCGGTGTCCGTCACGCGCACCGAGCCCCGGACCGACGCGGCCCGCGCCGACCGTCGGGCGCTGCAGGACCGCGACGTCATCCAGTCGGTGGCGGCGGGCGGGACGATGGGCACGGCCGGCCCCTCGCTCGCCGATCTGGCCGAGCACGCCACCGGTCCCACGGCGCTGCTGGCGCGGCTCGCGGGCGGGTCCGCACCGGCGTCCGGCGACGAGGCAGGCAGCGAGGACCCGGTGGCCGCGGCCGCCGCCCTCACGGCGGTGCTCCTGCCGGGCGACGAGCGGCGCGAGGCGCTCGGTGCCGCCCTCGACCTCGGTCGCGACGCCCGGGCGCGAGCCATGCTGCGGGCGGAGCCGACGCCCTGACCCCGGTCTGACCGGCCCGCACGGGGCCCGGGGAGGGCGCGTGCGGCATACCGGTCAGGCGGTGTGCACCACGTGCTCGAGGCGTCCGCCGTCCCGGTATGCCGTGAGCTGGCGGGTCACGTACGCGCCCATCCGGGGGTAGGCGGCGGGGGTGCCACCCCCGACGTGCGGGCTGACCAGGACGCCCGGGGTCGAGAGGAAGGGGTGGCCGTCCGGGAGCGGCTCGGGGTCCGTGACGTCGACGGCGGCACGGAGCCGTCCGGCGGCGCACTCTGCCAGGAGCGCGTCCGTGTCGACGACCGCGCCGCGGGCCACGTTGACCACGAGCGCGTCGTCGGGCAGCGCGGCGAGCACCGCGGCGTCGACGAGGCCGCGGGTGCGCCCGCTGAGGGGGACGGCCACGACGAGCACCTGCGCCCCGGCGAGCAGCCCCGGGAGGTCGCCGCTCCCGTGGACGGTGTCGACGAGGTCGTCGCCCGCGCGGGGCCGGCTCGCGACGGCGACCACCTCGCACTCGCACGCCAGCAGCCGGCGGGAGAGCGCCCGACCGATGCCGCCGTAGCCGAGGACGACCACCCGGGAGTCGGCCAGCGCCCGCCGCTGCCCGACACCGCTGGTGTCCCAACGACCCTCCGCCTGCGCGAGCGCGTAGGTGGCGAGGCCGCGCTGGGCGGCGAGGATCAGCGCCAGGGCCATCTCCGCGGTCGGCGTGTCGTGGACGCCGACCGCGTTGGCCACGGCGACCCCGGCCGGCACGTGCGGCAGGGCGTGCTCGTAGCCGGCCGAGGCGAGGACCACGGCCCGCAGCCCAGGCACCTCGCGCAGCCGCCGCAGGAGGGGGCCGGCCGAGAAGGGCAGGACCAGGACGTCGACGGCCCGGCCGCCGCCGGGGAGGGTGTCCCCGTCGGCGCCGTCGTAGGCCAGCACCTCGACTCCCTCGACCGGGCCGAGGTGGTCGAGGAGCTCCTGCGGGACGGCGGCGACGGGTCGCGTGGGGGTCATGGCGCCACGGTATGCCGTGCCCGCACGTCCGCGGTCAGGCGTCGACGCCGAGCGTCGCGAGGATGAGCTCGCGCGCCCTGGCCGCGTCGGCCTGCCCGCGCATCTCCTTCATCACCTGACCGATGAGGGCACCGGCCGCCTGCACCTTCCCGCCCCGGACCTTCTCCGCGACGTCGGGGTTGGCGGCCAGCACCTTCTCCACGGCTGCCTGGAGAGCGCCGTCGTCCTGGACCAGCTCGAGACCGCGCGCGTCGGCGACCTCGGCGGGGCCGCCCTCCCCCGCGACGACACCCTCGAGCACCTGGCGCGCCATGGAGTCGTTGAGCCGACCCCCGGTGACGAGCCCGTCGAGCTCGGCGACGTGCGCCGGGGTCACGCCCAGGTCGGTCACCGCGACCCCCTGCGCGTTGGCCCGCCGCGCGAGGTCACCGGTCCACCACTTGCGGGCCGCAGCCGGCGAGGCGCCGGACGCGACGGTGTCCTGGATGACCTCCACGGCGCCGGCGTTGACGACGTCGCGCATCTCCAGGTCGGTGTAGCCCCACGCGGCCTGCAGGCGCCGGCGGCGCTCGGCCGGGTTCTCCGGCAGCGTGCCCCGCAGCCGTTCCACGTCCTCACGGCTCGGCGCGACGGGGACGAGGTCGGGCTCGGGGAAGTAACGGTAGTCGTCGGCGTCCGACTTGGGGCGCCCGGCGGTCGTGATGCCGGTGTCCTCGTGCCAGTGCCGGGTCTCCTGGAAGATCTTCTCCCCCGCGTCGAGGATCGCCGCGTGCCGGGTGATCTCGTAGCGGATCGCCCGCTCGACCGAGCGCAGCGAGTTGACGTTCTTGGTCTCGGTGCGGGTCCCGAGGACCTCCGCGCCGACCGGCATCAGGGAGACGTTGGCGTCGCAGCGCATCGAGCCCTGCTCCATCCGCACGTCCGAGACGTCGAGCGCGCGGAGCAGGTCGCGCAGGGTCGAGACGTAGGCCTTGGCCACCTCGGGGGCGCGGTCGCCCGCACCGAGCATCGGCTTGGTGACGATCTCGATGAGCGGGATGCCGGCCCGGTTGTAGTCGACGACGGAGTAGTCGGCGCCGTGGATGCGCCCGGTCGAGCCCCCCACGTGGGTCGACTTGCCGGTGTCCTCCTCCATGTGGGCCCGCTCCACCTCCACCCGGAAGGTGAACGGCGGCTCCCCGGCCTCGTTGGCCGGCACCTCGACGTCGATCCAGCCGTCGAAGGCGATCGGCTCGTCGTACTGCGAGGTCTGGAAGTTCTTCGGCATGTCCGGGTAGAAGTAGTTCTTCCGCGCGAACCGGCACCACTCCGCGATGGTGCAGTTGAGCGCGAGCCCGATCCGGATCGCCGACTCGACCGCGGTGGCGTTGACGACGGGGAGCGCGCCCGGCAGGCCCAGGCAGACCGGGCAGGTCTGGGTGTTGGGCTCGGCGCCGAAGGTGGCCGCGCAGCCGCAGAACATCTTCGTCGCGGTGTTCAGCTCGACGTGCACCTCCAGGCCCATGACGGGCTCGTAGCGGCTCAGCGCCTCGTCGTAGGGGACCGTGTCCTCCTGGTGGACCGGCCGGGTCGAGATCGTCATGCCGTTCCCTCCTGCGTCGTGCCCGCGGCGGTATGCCGTCCCGGCTCCGGTGCCGTCTCCGGCACCTCGGGCAGACGGTCGATGACCGGGCCGCCCTGCTCCTGCGCGAGGCGGGCCTCCAAGGCCGCGCCCACGGCATACAGGCGCTGGTCCTCCATGGCGGGGGCGAGCAGCTGGATGCCCGCCGGGAGGCCGTCCTCGTCCGCGAGACCGGAGGGGATCGACATCCCGGGGATACCGGCGAGGTTGGCGGGGATGGTGGCGATGTCGTTGAGGTACATGGCCATCGGGTCCTCCATCTTGTCCCCGATCCGGAACGCGGTGGTCGGGGCGGTGGGGCTGACCAGCACGTCGGCCTGCTCGAAGGCGGCCCTGAAGTCGTCCGCGATGAGGGTGCGGACCTTCTGGGCCTGGCCGTAGTAGGCGTCGTAGTAGCCGCTGGAGAGCGCGTAGGTCCCCAGGATGATCCGGCGCTTGACCTCGTCGCCGAAACCGGCGTCGCGGCTGGTCGCCATCACCTGCTCGGCGGACGGGCTGCCGTCGGGCGCCACCCGCAGGCCGTAGCGCATCGCGTCGTAGCGGGCCAGGTTGGAGCTGGCCTCCGAGGGCAGGATCAGGTAGTAGGCGGCCATCGCGTAGACGAAGTGCGGGCAGGACACCTCGACGATCTCGGCACCGAGCGCGCGGAGGTGGTCCAGGGCCTCCTGGAAGCGGGTGAGCACGCCGGGCTGGAAGCCCTTGCCGGAGATCTCCTTGACGACGCCGACCCGCAGACCGGTCAGGTCGCGCGTGCCGGTGGCGGCGGCGACGACCGGCGGGACCGGGGCGTCGATGCTCGTGGAGTCGAGGGGGTCGTGACCGGCCAGCACCTCGTGCAGGAGGGCCGCGTCGACGACGGTGCGGGCGCACGGGCCGATCTGGTCGAGGCTCGAGGCGAGCGCGATGACGCCGTAGCGGCTCACCCCGCCGTAGGTGGGCTTGGTGCCCACGGTGCCGGTCACCGCGGCGGGCTGGCGGATGGAACCTCCGGTGTCGGACCCGATCGCCAGCGGCGCGAGGAAGGCGGCGACCGCCGCGCTCGAGCCGCCGCCGGAACCGCCGGGAATCCGCTCCAGGTCCCACGGGTTGCGGGTCGGGCCGAAGGCGGAGTGCTCGGTGGAGGAGCCCATCGCGAACTCGTCCATGTTGGTCTTGCCGAGGATGGGCATCCGGGCGTCCCGCAGGCGGGTGACGATCGTGGCGTCGTAGGGCGGGACGAAGTGCTCGAGCATCCGTGAGCCGGCCGTGGTCGTCAGGCCCTGCGTGCAGGCGATGTCCTTGACGGCGACGGGGACCCCGGCCAGGCGCGGCAGCTCCTCGCCGGCCGTGCGCGCCTCGTCGACGGCGCGGGCGGCGGCCAGCGCGCCGTCGGCGTCGACGAGGAGGAAGGCGTTGAGCGCGGGGTTGAGGCGCTCGATGCGGTCCAGGTGCGCCTGCGTCAGCTCGACGGAGGTGAACTCCCCCGCCGCGAGCCCGTCGGCCATCCGGACCGCGGTGAGGCGGGTGAGGTCGCGGGGGGAGGTGCCGCTGCCGGTCGTGGCGTCAGTCATCTGCGGCCTCACTCCTCGTCCAGGATCCGCGGCACGCCGAAGCGCCCGTCCTCGGCGTCCGGCGCGTTGGCCAGGGCCTGCTCGGCGGTCAGGCTGGGGCGCACCTCGTCCGGGCGGGTGACGTTGACCAGGGGCAACGGGTGCGACATCGGCGGCACGTCGGCGGCGGCGACCTCGTTGACCTGGCCGACCCAGTCGACGATCTGGTCGAGCTGGCCGGCGAGGCGGTCGAGCTCGTGGTCCTCGAGCTGGATGCGCGCCAGCATGGCGACGTGCGCGACGTCGTCGCGCGAGAGGTTGGACATGCGGGCCAGTCTAAGGTCGGCGCCGCAGCGGCCCGGACAGCCGTCGGAACCGCTGGGAGGACGCTCGCGGTGCCGCATCGATGAGTTCGGCCGTCGAGGTCGGTCACCCCTCCACGGGCGGCATCAGGTATCCCACGAACGACGGGAGAAGAGATGACACGTCTCAGCAGCGTGATGCTCGGCACGACCGACCCGGAGCGGCTGCACGCGTGGTACTCCGCGGTCCTGCAGCCCGAGACCGACACCCGGACGGGCGACTACCGGATCCTGGGCCTGGCCGGCGGCGTGTACCTGTTCATCGACTCCCGCGACGACGTGCAGCCGGACCACCCGGACCCCGCCAGGACCATCCTGAACCTCGAGGTCGAGGAAGCGCGAGCGTTCGCGGACCGTGCGGAGGCGGCGGGAGCCCGCTGGGTCGCCCCGCTCGAGGACCGCAACGGCAGTCTCTTCGCCACCGCGCAGGATCCGGACGGCAACTACGCGCAGGTGATCCAGCTCACGACGAGCCGATGGGCCTGCTCGGCATCGAGCTCGGGGCGCGGCGCGTCATGGTCTATCTCAAGGAGGACCATGCGCCCGCCGGCTACACGGTCCTCAACTTCCCGGTGACGGACGTCCGGACGGCCGTGCGCGCGCTCGGCGAGCGCGGGGTGGAGTTCCTCCGCTACGACGGCTTCGAGCAGGACGAGCTCGGGATCACCGGCGGCCAGGGGCCGGAGATCGCGTGGTTCGCCGACCCTGCCGGCACCGTTCTCTCCGTGCTGTCCAGGCGCTGACCGGGCGTAGGTCTCAGGAGGTGGCCAGTCGTTCGAGCACGACCCCGGCGTCCGGGTTGGTGTGGGGAGTTCCGTCGATCACCACGGTCGGCACCGTCTCGTTGCCGTCGTTGACGCTGCGCACGAAGGCGGCGGCCTCCTCGTCCTGCCAGATGTTCACCCAGGTCACGCGCTCGGTGTCCGCGCCCAGCGCGAACTTCAGGCGCTGGCAGTAGCCGCAGCCAGGGCGCCAGTAGACGACGACGGGGCGCTCGGACTCGGGCATGGCGAGGACCTCCTGGTGGGTGGTGGTGCGTCCGCCCCGGCGGGGAGCGGTCCACCACACGAGGGCGAGCCCGCCCGCGGCGTAGGCGAGGGCGAACAGGTAGTCGCCCTGGTACAACGACGTCCCGACCACCACCACGACGAGGGCGAGCAGGACGATCCACAACCGGCGCATGATCCCAGTGTGCCAGCGGACCACCAGGGCGTCCCTGGCCCCGTCGGTGCCCCCGGCACGGTCCTACGCTGGGCGGGTGAGCGACACGACCGCGGAAGGTTATCTGGACAGGCGCTCGCCCCGGGGGCGCGCCATGCTCGCCGCCGTGACGCTCGGGTCCGGCATCGCCATCCTCGACGGGTCCATCGTCAACGTGGCCCTCCGCGCGGTCGGCGAGGACCTCGGCGCGAGCCTGCCGCAGCTGCAGTGGGTGCTCGGGGGCTACCTCCTGACGCTCGCCTCCCTCGTCCTCGTCGCGGGTGCCCTGGGCGACCGTCACGGACGGCGTCGCGTCTACCTCGTGGGGGTGACGTGGTTCATGGTCGCGTCGGCGCTCTGCGCGCTCGCGCAGGACCCCGCCCAGCTCATCGCCGCGCGCGTGGTGCAGGGCGTGGGGGCGGCGCTGCTCACGCCCGGTGCGCTCGCCCTCATCGAGACCAGCTACGCCCCCGAGGACCGCGCGCCGGCGATCGGCACGTGGGCCGGGGTGTCCGGCATCGCGGCTGCCGTCGGCCCGTTCGTCGGCGGCCTCATCGTGGACGTGACGACGTGGCGCTGGATCTTCGCCATCAACGTCCCCCTCTGCGTGCTGGTGATCGTCCTCGCCCGCTGGTCGGCCCCGGAGAGCCGGGACGAGGAGATGCAGGGCCGGTTCGACCTCGTGGGCTCCACGCTCGTCGTGGTGTCCCTGGGGGCCTCCACCTGGGCCCTCACGACCGCCGCGGACGCGAGCGCCGGTGCGCTCACCGTCGCCTGGGTGGTCGCCGCTGCAGCGACGGCGGCCTTCCTCGTCCGCATCAGGCGGGTGCCCCACCCGCTGGTGCCGCCGCACCTGTTCGGCTCCCGGGTCTTCTCGGCCGCCAACGCCATGACGCTGCTGGTCTACGGGGCGTTCGGCGCGGTCCTCCTCTTCGTCGTCATCCAGGTCCAGGTCACGTCCGGCTGGTCCGCGACCGCCTCGGGACTCGTCAGCCTGCCGATCACCGTCGCGCTGATGATGTTCTCCTCCCGCGCCGGTGCGCTCTCCGCGCGGATCGGACCCCGGGTCCCGATGACCGTCGGTCCGATCCTGTGCGGTGCCGGCACCCTGGGGATGGTGGGCGTCGGCGAGGGCACCGGCTGGCTCGGCGTGCTCCCCGGCATGGTGGTCTTCGCGCTCGGCCTGGCCCTGCTGGTCTCCCCGCTCACCGCGACCGTGCTCGCGGCCGTCGCCGACCGGTATGCCGGCCTCGCCAGCGGGATCAACAACGCCGTGGCCCGCACGGGTTCGCTGCTGGCGGTGGCGGCCCTGCCCGCGCTGGTGGGGCTGTCGGGGACCGATTACACCGACCCGGTCGCCTTCACCGAGGGGTACCGACGGGCGATGGTGATCTGCGCCGTCCTCCTCGCGGCCGGCGGTGTCATCAGCTGGTTCGGGCTGCGCCCCGGTGCGGTCGGTGGGTCGAGGGGCACGCCACCGACGGCCGTCGATCGCTAGTGGAACGCTAGTCGGGCGACCCCGTCTCCAGCAGCCGCACGAAGCCCTCCTCGTCCAGGACCGGCACCCCGAGCTCCTCGGCCTTCGCGGCCTTGGACCCCGCGTTGGCGCCGACGACCACGAAGTCCGTCTTCCTGCTCACCGACCCGGACGCCTTGCCGCCGCGGGTGATGATCGCCTCCTTGGACTCGTCCCGGCTGAAGCCCTCCAGCGAACCGGTGACGACCACTGTCCTGCCCTCCAGCGTGCGCTCGACCGACGCGTCGCGCTCGTCCGCCATCCGCACCCCGTCGGCCGCCCACCGGTCCACGATCTCGCGGTGCCAGTCGACCTCGAACCACTCGCGGACCGACTCGGCGATGACCTGACCCACCCCCTCGGTCGCGGCCAGGCGCTCCAGCGACGCCTCCCGGACCGCGTCCATCGAGACGAACTCGGTGGCCAGAGCCCGCGCCGCCGTCGGTCCGACGTGCCGGATCGAGAGCGCGACGAGCACCCGCCACAGCGGCTGGGACCGCACCTGGTCGAGGTTCGCGACGAGCTTGGCACCGTTGGCCGACAGCACCCGCCCGTCCACCACCTCCTCCGGCGGGTCGGTCTTGCGCGCTGCGCGCGTGTAGAGCGGGACCGTCGCGATGTCCTGCGCCGTGAGCGAGAACAGCGTCGCCTCGTTGGTCAGCACCCCTGCCTCGAGCAGCGCGTTGACCCCCTCGAAGCCGAGGGCCTCGATGTCGAACGCCCCCCGACCGGCCAGGGAGGAGAGCCGCTCCCGGATCTGGGCGGGGCAGGCCCGGCTGTTCGGGCAGCGGATGTCCTTGTCCCCCTCCTTCTCCGGCCGCAGGGCGGTGCCGCAGGAGGGGCACTCGGTCGGCATGACGAACGCCCGCTCGCTCCCGTCCCGCTTGTCCACGACCGGGCCCAGGATCTCGGGGATGACGTCGCCGGCCTTGCGCAGCACGACCGTGTCGCCGATGAGCACCCCCTTGCGCTCCACCTCGGAGGCGTTGTGCAGCGTCGCCCGCTCCACGGTCGAGCCGGCCACCTGCACCGGCTCCATGAGGCCCCAGGGGGTGACCCTCCCGGTGCGCCCCACGTCGACGCGGATGTCGAGGAGCCTCGTGGTCACCTCCTCGGGGGGGTACTTGTAGGCGACCGCCCACCGGGGCGCCCGGGACGTCGACCCCAGCCGCCGCTGCACGACGACCTCGTCGACCTTGACGACGACACCGTCCAGCTCGTGCTCCACGTCGTGGCGGTGCTCGCCGTAGTGGGCCACGAACTCGCGCACCTCCTCCAGCGAGCCCAGCACCCTCGTGCGGTCCGACACCGGCAGCCCCCAGGCCGCCAGCACCTCGTAGGCCTCCGACTGCCGCGAGATGTCGAAACCCTCCCGGGCGCCGATGCCGTGGACGAGCATCCGCAGGCCGCGCGAGGCGGTCACCCGCGGGTCCTTCTGCCGCAACGACCCGGCCGCCGTGTTGCGCGGGTTGGCATAGGGGGCCTTGCCGGCCGCCACCAACGCCGCGTTGAGGTCCTCGAAGGCCGCGACCGGGAAGAACACCTCCCCGCGCACCTCGACCAGCCTCGGCACCGGTACGGGGTCCGGCTCCGCCCCCTCCTCGCCGCGGTCTGCGACGGCCCCCTCCACGACCACGTCGTCCAGGACACCGACGGCCTGCTGCTCCTCGGGAGCCCGCAGCTGGTGCGGCACGCCCTCGATCGTGCGCACGTTGAGTGTCACGTCCTCCCCCGTCCGCCCGTCGCCGCGGGTGAGCGCGCGGACCAGGCGACCCTCCTCGTACAGGAGGTTGACCGCGAGGCCGTCGATCTTCAGCTCGCACAGGTAGTGCACCTGCGCGCCGCCGGCGTCCCGCTCCACCCGCTCGGCCCAGGCCGTCAGCTCCTCCACGGAGAACGCGTTGTCCAGGCTGAGCATCCGCTCGAGGTGGTCCACCGCCTGGAAGTCCGTCGAGAAGGTGCCACCGACGACCTGGGTCGGGCTGTCCGGGACCCGCAGCGCCGGGTGCTCCTCCTCCAGCGCCTCCAGCTCCTGCACGAGCGCGTCGAACTCGCCGTCGCTGACGACCGGCGCGTCCCTGACGTAGTAGGCGAACTGGTGGCCGCGGATCTGCTCGACGAGGTCCGCCCACCGGTGCCGCACCGCGTCGGGGACGTCGTCCTCCGGCAGCTCGGTCGGTGCGTCGCGCGGGTCCTCGGGGCTCTGCGTCACCCGTCCATCCTGGCAGGGTCCACCGACAGGCCCGGGGTATGCCGTGCGCGTCCCCCCGGGCGGGGCCGACCCCCGCGCGTGATGAGCATCGACCCGGCGAGGACGACGACCGCCCCGAGCACCGTCAGGCCGCCCAGCCGCTCCCCGAGGAGGATCACGCCCAGCGCGACGGACACCACCGTGATCGGGTAGGTGACGCTCGTCGCCACGGTGGGGCCGGCGGCGCGGACCACGGAGTACTGCATCGCCTGGGCCAGCCCGGTGCCGACCACGCCCAGCGCGACGACCGCGAGGACCGGTCCCCAGAGCTCCCACCCCTCCGGCGCCGCCCCGGCCGGCGGGAGGGACAGCGGCCCTCCGGACCGGGCCCCCCGCCACCACCAGTCGAGCACGAGCAGGAAGGGCGCCTGGGCCACGGCGACGAGCACCTGGGCGGCCGGCATCGAGAGCCCGCCGGGGTCGACGCCGGACAGGAACCGGCGGACGTAGGTCCAGCCCACGCCGTAGCTCGCGGACGCCGCGAGCACCATCGCCAGCCCGACGGGGTCCGGACCGTGGTCCATCGACCACGGCTGGGCGACCAGGACGACGCCCAGGAAGCCGACGGCCACCCCCGCCTGGCGGCGCCGACCGACCGGCTCGCCCGGCAGGAGCAGGGCCGTCGCCAGGACTGCGGTCACCGGCGTGGTGGCGTTGGAGATCCCGGCGACGGCCGAGCTGACCCGCTCCTCCCCCACGGCGAAGAGGAACCAGGGCAGGGTGCACAGCAGCGTCCCGGTGACCAGCAGGTGGCCCCACGTCCGCCACCCCCTCGGCAGCCGGGTCCGGGTGAGGGCGACCAGCGCGAGCAGCACGGCGCCGCCGCAGACGATCCGCAGCCCCGCGACCTGGGCGGCGCCGAGCACCTCGAGACCGACCTTGATCAGGAGGTAGCTGGACCCCCAGATGAGGGCGAGCGCGGCATACCAGACCTGCCAGGGCACCGCACCGGCGCGGGAGGTCACCCGGCGGCCACCTCGGCCAGCACCGCCGCCGCCTGCACGGTCGCGACAGTCGACGCGCGTGCCCCCTCCGGGGTGCGCCCCGCCAGCCCGCACGCCGGGCTCACCGTGAGGCCGGACAGCTCGCGGGCCGGCAGCCCCAGCTCGTGCCAGCGCCGGACCAGGGTCGCGACGTGGTCCCGGTAGGACGAGGGGTCGCCGTCGCTGGGCAGGGCCCCCGCCCAGAGGGAGACCTTCGCGTCGAGCAGCTCGGCGACCGTCTCCCAGGCACCCACCCCCAGCAGCGAGGTGTCGAGGCTGACCGCGTCCACGCCGGCCCGACGCAGCACGTCGAGGGGGACGTCGGGCGCGCACGAGTGCACGACGACGCGGCCGGCACCGGCCCCGCGGGCGGCGTCCACGACGTCCTGCAGCGCACCGACGAGCTCGGCCGGCTCGGGAGTCCGCAGCACCCGGTAGCCCGACTCGGACCGGATCCGGCCCAGCCCGACCGCGGTCAGCGTGGGCTCGTCGACCTGCAGGACGACCTCGGCCCCCGGCACCAGCCGGCGCACCTCGGCCACGTGCGCGGCGGACCCCTCGGCGAGGGAGCCGGCGAGGTCACGCGTGGCGCCGCGGTCGGCGAGGACGCGGTCGCCGAGCGGCAGCCACAGCGCGGCCGCCATCGTCCACGGCCCGGCCACCTGCACCTTCAGCGGCCCGCGGTAGCCGTCGAAGACCTCGGCGAGCCCGTCCAGGTCCTGCCGCCACCACGAGCCCGTCCGTGCGGCGTCCCGCCCGGGCCGGTCGACCAGTCGCCAGCCCTGCGGCTGGAGGTCGACGGAGAGGTCGACGAGGAGCGACGCCGCGCGGCCGACGAGGTCGGTGCCGGGCCCGCGGGCGGGCAGCTCGGGCAGGTACGGCAGCCCGCCGACCCCCTCCGGGAGGGAGCCCGCCAGCTCCCCGCGCACCACCCGCAGGGCCTCGCCGACGTCGCTGCCGGGCCAGGACCCGACGCCGGTCGCGGTCACGCCGGCCGAGCTCGCCCGCCCGTCCCCGGGGGCCTGGTCGTCGTGGCGGGCGGGAGGCTCGGAGTGGGGTTCGGAGGGGTGCACGGGCCAACCCTACGGCCGCCCGCGGGCACCTCCGCCGCCGTCAGGGTCCCGGTTCCTCCGGCGGGTCGCTCAGCGCCGCCCGCTCGCGGTGATCGTCGCCGACCCGACGACCCGCGTGCCGTCGTAGAGCACCACCGACTGTCCCGGTGCCACCCCGCGCGTGCGCCGGTCCAGGTGCACCGTGACCCGCGGGGGTATGCCCTCCCCCGCCTCCACCCGGGCGCTGCCCGGGTGCTCCTCGCCGTGGGCGCGCAGCTGGGCGCCGACGCGCACCGGGCCGGTGCCGGCCGGTGCCGGGCCGCACCAGCGCAGGTGCTCCCCCACGACCACGTCGACCCCGAGCAGCTCCTCCGGCCCCACGACGACCGTGTTGGTCCGGGTGTCGGTGGAGACGACGAACCTCGGTCGGCCGTCCGCCGCGGGCACCCGCAGTCCCAGCCCGCGGCGCTGACCGACCGTGTAGCCGTGGGCGCCGGCGTGCTCACCCAGGACCGCCCCGTCGGTGTCGAGGACGGGCCCGGGGCGCTCGCCCAGCCGCTCGGCCAGCCAGCCGCGCGTGTCCCCGTCGGCGATGAAGCAGATGTCGTGGCTGTCCGGCTTGCGCGCCACGCTGAACCCCCGCTCCGCCGCCTCCGCGCGGATCTGCGGCTTCGTCGAGTCGCCGAGCGGGAAGAAGCTGCGCCCGAGCTGGTCGGCGTCGAGGACCCCGAGCACGTAGGACTGGTCCTTGGCGGGGTCGACCGCGCGGTGCAGCTCGCGCCGCACCCCCGTCTCGGCCGACGGGTCGGGCACCTCGACGACCTGCGCGTAGTGCCCCGTCGCGACCGCGTCGAAGCCCAGCGCCAGCGCCTTGTCCAGCAGCGCGGCGAACTTGATCTTCTCGTTGCAGCGCAGGCACGGGTTCGGGGTGCGGCCCGCGGCGTACTCCGCGACGAAGTCCTCCACCACGTCCCGGCGGAACCGCTCGGCCATGTCCCACACGTAGAACGGGATCCCGAGCCGGTCGGCCACCCGCCGCGCGTCGCCCGCGTCCTCGATCGTGCAGCACCCGCGCGCGCTCTCGCGCAGCGTCGCCGCGGACTGGGCGAGCGCGAGGTGCACGCCGACCACCTCGTGCCCGGCGTCGAGCATCCGGGCCGCCGCGACGGCCGAGTCCACCCCGCCGCTCATCGCCGCCACCACCCGCATCAGCCGGCCCTCCCCGCCGCGTGCGCGCGCCGGGCCCGCCCGACCGCCTCGGGCAGGGCGGCCAGGAAGGCCGCCACGTCGGCGGCGGTGGAGCCCCGCCCGAGGGTCAGCCGCAGCGCCCCGCGCGCCTCCTCCTCCGGCACCCCGATCGCCAGCAGGACGTGGCTGGGGCGCGGGACGCCGGCCGTGCAGGCGGAGCCCGTCGAGCACGCGACGCCGGCGGCGTCGAGGAGGTACAGCAGCGAGTCGCCCTCGCAGTCCGGCACGCGCAGGTGCGCGTTGCCGGCCAGCCGGCGGGTCGTGTCACCGGGCTCCCACGGCCCGCTCACGGTGATCCCGAGGTCGAGCGCCAGGGCGCCGGTGACCAGGGCGTCGCGCAGGCCGGCGAGGTATGCCGCGTGCCCGGCCCTGCGCTCGACCGCCAGGCAGACCGCCTCCGCCAGCCCGGCGATCCCCGCCGTGTCCGGGGTGCCGGCGCGCAGCCGGCGTTCCTGGCCGCCGCCGTGGACGAGCGGCACCGGGCTGAGGTCGCGGCGGACGGTGACGGCACCCGCACCCACCGGACCGCCGACCTTGTGCCCGGTGACGACGCCGAGGTCGACCGTCGAGAGGTCCAGCGGGACCTGGCCGAGGGCCTGCACCGCGTCGGAGTGGAGAGGGACGTCGTGCCCGTGCGCCACGTCGGCGAGCCCGGCCACCGGCTGCACCGTGCCGACCTCGTTGTTGGCCCACATGACGCTCGCCAGGGCGACCGTCCCGGGTCCGCCGTCGGCCCGCAGCGCGTCGTCCAGCGCCACCGGGTGGACGACGCCGTCGGCGTCCGGCTCGACCCAGGTGACCCGGGCGCCCTGCGTCGCGACCAGGTGCTCCACCGCGTCGAGCACGGCGTGGTGCTCGATCCCGCTCACCACGAGGCGGTCGCGACGTTGGTCGGCGGCGACGCGCGCGGCATACCCGCCCTTGACGGCCAGGTTGTCCCCCTCGGTGCCGCCGGAGGTGAAGACCACCTCCGAGGGGCTCACGCCCAGGGCCTGGGCGACGCGCTCGCGGGACTCCTCGACGACCCGCCGGGCGGCGCGCCCGGGGGCGTGCAGCGAGCTGGGGTTGCCCAGACCGTGGTCCCGCATGGTGCGCGCGACCACCTCGACGACCTCGTCCAGCACCGGGGTGGACGCGGCGTGGTCGAGGTACGTATGACGAGGGGCGGGGCCGGGCACCGTCCGAGTCTACGGACCGTGGGCCGGGACCCCGCCCCGTCGTGCCTGCGTCGTGGGTCGAGCTGTCGGTCAGTCCTTGCGGGCGTTGACCTGCTCGGTCGCCTGCGGCAGGACGGTGAAGAGGTCGCCGACGACGCCGAAGTCGACGAGCTCGAAGATCGGCGCCTCCGGGTCCTTGTTGACCGCGACGATCGTCTTGGACGTCTGCATGCCCGCGCGGTGCTGGATCGCGCCGGAGATGCCGGCGGCGACGTAGAGCTGCGGGGAGACCTGCACCCCGGTCTGCCCGACCTGGGAGGCGTGGGGGTACCAGCCGGCGTCGACCGCAGCGCGCGAGGCCCCGACCGCGGCTCCGAGGGAGTCGGCGAACTGCTCCACGGGAGCGAAGTCACCGCCCGTGCCTCGCCCGCCGGAGACGACGATCGCGGCCTCGGTCAGCGACGGGCGGCCGGAGGCCGCCTTGGCCGAGCGCTCCACGATCCGGGCCGCGCGGGCCACGTCGGAGAGCTGGATGTCCACGCTCTCCTCCACGCCCGCACCGGGCGACTCCTCCACCGGGACCGAGTTCGGCTTGAGGGTGATCACCGGGCTGCCCCGGGTCACCGAGGACACGACGGTGTAGGACCCGGCGAAGACGGACTGGGTGGTCCGCACCCCGCCAGCCTCGCCCGGCTGCACGTCGACCGCGTCGGTGATCAGCCCGGAGGAGGTCTTGATCGCCAGCCGCCCGGCGATCTCCTTGCCGTCGTTGCTGCTGGGCAGCAGCACCGCGACCGCACCGGTGCGCTCCACGAGCTGGGCCAGCGCCTCGGCGACCGGGGCCACGAGGTGGTCGGTCAGGTCGGGCGACTCGAGGCGGTAGATCTTCGCGGCGCCGTAGCGGGCGAGCGTCTCGCGCGCGGTGTCGCCACCGGCGCCGACGAGGACCGCCGACGGCTCGCCCAGGCGGGCGGCCGCGGTGAGCAGCTCGGCGGTGGACTTGCGGACCTGCCCGTCGACGTGGTCGACGAGGACCAGAACTTCAGCCATGTCTCTACTCTCTCTTCGTGCCGGGACGGGCGGGTCAGACGAACTTGCGGGAGGCCAGGAACTGCGCCAGGGCGGTGCCGCCCTCGCCCTCGTCGGCCACGACCTCGCCGGCCGTGCGCGGCGGGCGGGCGGTGACCTCCTCGACCCGCGACCAGGCGGCGTCCAGCCCGACCTGCGCGGGGTCGACGCCCAGGTCGGCCAGCGACCAGGTCTGCACCGGCTTCTTCTTCGCCGCCATGATCCCCTTGAACGAGGGGTAGCGCGGGTCGTTGATCTGGTCGGTCACCGACACCACCGCGGGCAGCGTCGACTCGATCGTCTCGCTGGCGGTCTCGTCGTCGCGACGGATGCGCACCGTGCTGCCCTCGACGGTCAGCTCGGAGGCGAACGTCACCTGCGGCAGGCCCAGCCGCTCGGCCAGCATCGCCGGCACCACGCTCATCGACCCGTCGGTGGAGGCCAGGCCCGTGAGGACGAGGTCCACCGGGGTCTCCTCGCCGATCTTGCGGACGGCCTCGGCCAGCACCAGCGAGGTCGCGACCGCGTCGGAGCCGGCGATCGCCTCGTCGGTGACCAGCACAGCCTTGTGGGCCCCCATCTGCAGGCTCTTCTTCAGTGCTGCGGCGGCGTCCTCGGGGCCCATCGTCAGCACCGTCACCTCGCCCTCGCCCGCCTCGACGATCTTCAGGGCCTCCTCCACGGCATACTCGTCGAGCTCGGAGAGCAGGCCGTCGACCCCCTCGCGGTCGGTGGTGTGGTCAGGTTCGAAGCCGCGGTCGCCCTGGGCGTCCGGCACGTACTTCACACAGACGACGATGTTCATCCGTCACGTCCTCGTAGTCGGGATCCGGTGGTTCGCCGTCCATCTTGTCATCCGTCCCGGGGTGCCCCGGACACGGGACCGCCCGCCCCGGTGGGTGCCGGGGCGGGCGGGAGGTCTGCCGTGACGCGGCTCAGGAGAGGGCGTGCAGGACCCAGGTGAGCCCCAGCAGGAGGAGGGTGAGGAGCGGCAGGAGGAGAGCGGTTCCCCACCGGGCCGCACCCGTCGGGGCAGGACGCTGCCCGGGCGCGAGGATCTCGTCACCCTCCGGCGGGGCGTCCGCCCAGGTCGCCACCGCGCCGGCCGCCGAGAGGACCACGGCCAGCACGGCCACCGGGAGGACGCCGACCTCGAACCACGTCTGGCGGAACAGCAGCAGCACCGCCACGAACGACCCGATCAGGACGACCGGGGCGCCGAGGGCGAACGTCCATCGGTGCTCCACCAGCATCCGCACCGCGGCGGGCGCCCACCTCAGCACCGCCGTCAGGAGCAGCAGGACCAGACCCAGGGCCAGCAGGTCGCCGACGGTGACCGCCACCCTCTCCCCCGCCAGCCAGCCGGTGAACGCCCGGACGGCGGCGAGCATCCCGACCAGGCCGACGACGTTCCCGACGACGGTCAGGGCGCTGACGCTCCAGGCGGGGCCGTCAGCCAGCTCGTTCTCCGCCAGGTCCCTGGCGTAGGGCCTGGGCTCGCCGAAGGCCTCCCGTGCGCCCTGGCCCGACTCGACAACGTGGCTCTCGACGGTGACGAGGGCGTCCCCGATGCGGTCCCCGGGCACCCCCAGGAGCCGCAGCTCGACGATGAAGTCGTCGCGCCAGTCCTTCTCGACGCTCGGCGCGATCCGCCCCGGGTCGGCGAAGATGCCTGCGCGGCGGCGGGTTGTGCCCTGCTCCTGGATGTCGTTCATGCGGTCCTCCCTGCGATGGGCGCGCTGTCCGTCAGCGCGCGGGTGGTGGTGGTGAAATCCGCCCAGCGACGCACGAGCGCCTGGGTGTGCGTCCGGCCGACGGGGGTCAGCGCGTAGAACTTGCGGCCCGGGCCACCCTCGCCCGGACGCCACTCGACCTCGACCAGGCCCGCCTCCTCGAGGCGGCCCAGCAGCGGGTAGAGGGTGCCTCCCTTGACCTCGCCGAGACCTGCCCCGGCGAGCGACTGGGTGATGGCGTAGCCGTAGCTCGGCCCGTCGAGGAGGACCCGCAGCACGCAGACCTCCAGGACGCCCCGCAACCACTCGCTCGGCCACGACTCTTCTGACTTCATGACTAGACCGTATATCTGACTAGTCAGATATGTCAACTAGTCAGGGTGGCAGTCCTGTGCCCGAGGGGCGACTCTCCCGACGGCCGGGGAGAACGACGACGCGCGCCCCGCGGTGGCGGGGCGCGCGTCGGTGAGCGGTGGGGTCAGCGTCCCTCGAACGTCGCCTTCCCCGGGCCCTCCTTGACGAACGACGTCATGCCGATCTCCCGGTCCTTCGTGGCGAAGACCCCGGCGAACTGCATCGCCTCGATGGCCAGGCCCGTCTCCAGGTCGCCGTCCAGACCCCGGTCGATCGCCTCCTTGGCGGCACGGAGCGCGAAGGCCGGGCCGTGCACGTAGCGCTGGACCAGCTCGCGCGCGGTCGCGTAGGCCGCACCGGGCTCGCAGACCTCGTCCACGAGACCGATCTCGGCGGCCTCGACGGCGTCGATCATCCGCCCGGAGAAGACCAGGTCCTTGGCCCTGGTCACCCCGACGAGCCGGGCCAGCCGCTGCGTGCCTCCGGCGCCCGGGATGACCCCGAGCAGGATCTCGGGCTGACCCAGCCGGGCGTCCGAGGCGGCGACGCGGAAGTCGCAGCACAGCGCCAGCTCGTTGCCGGCGCCGAGCGCGTAGCCCTCGATCGCGGCCACCGTCGGCTTGGGGATCCGCGCGACGGCGGAGAAGGCGGCCTGGATGAGCGGGGCGCGCTGCACCATGTCGGTGTAGCTCATCCGCTGCATCTCCTTGATGTCCGCCCCGGCGGCGAAGACCTTCTCGCCGCCGTAGAGGACGACCGCCGCGACCTCGTCCTCGGCCGCGACGATGCCGGCCGCCTCGCCCAGCGCGTCCTGCACCTCGATCGAGAGCGGGTTCATCCTGGGGCGGTCGATCCGGACGGTGGCGATGCTCGCCTCGATCTCGACCCGCACGAACTCGCTGCGGGTCTCGACGGTGCGGCTCATGCGCTGCCGTCCTGCTCGGGGTCCGGACCGGTCGTGCCCTCGGCCGCGCCCTGGCCGGAGGTCCCGACCGAGAGCCACGGCCCCACGACGGTGCCCTCGGGCGCACCCTCGGGGATCTGCGGCTCCTGCCCCGCCTCCACGCGGGACTTGGCGACGACGTTGCGGTGCCACAGGGCCAGGGCCTGCAGGACGAGACCGACGGCGATCTGCAGCTTGCCCTTCGGGTCCTCGGGCCGGGCCACGATCTGCTCCACGGCCAGGACCAGGTTGCCGTTGGCGATGCCGGCCTTGACCAGGTTCACCCCCAGCGTGACGTCGTTGCAGCCGTTGAGCCGCGTGAGCAGGTCGTCCGGCACCGAGGAGGCGATCTGCCACTGGCCGAAGACGCGCATGATGTCGAACTGGTTGCCCGGCACGGACTTCACGAAGAGCTTCTGGTCGCGGGCCTGGAAGGCGACGTCACCCTCCTTGTCGAGGTCGGGCTGCATCTGCAGGTCCTGGAGCGCGTCCAGGACCCGGCCGGTCAGCGGCCGCTCCTGGGGCGGCGGCGGGAAGTTGGGCAGCGAGGTGGGGTCGGTCATGGCCCCCAACGTACCCGCCGCCGCCGACGGCTCCCAGACGGGCGCCGCGCCCGAGGCGGCACCGGTCCGGCCCCACCCCGCTCGGGCCTAGGGTTGTACCCCTATGCCGCCCCACGTCCGTCCGCGCCGCAGCACCGACGTCCCCCCGCCCCTGGGCGTCACCCGGTGGGGGTCGGGCACCGAGGTCGCGGTGGTGGCCCGGCACGCCACAGCCGTCGACCTGTGCCTCTTCGACGCCGCCGGCGAGCGCCGGATCCCGTTGCGGCGCACGGCGTACGGCATCTGGTGGGACGACGTGCCGGAGCTGGTGCCCGGGACCCGCTACGGGTTCCGGGTCGACGGACCCTGGCAGCCGGAGCACGGGCACCGCCACAACCCGGGCAAGCTGCTGCTGGACCCCTACGGCGGGGCGGTCGAGGGCTGGGTGCACTGGCGCCCGGAGGTCTTCGGGCACGCCGTCGACGACGCCGGCCACAGCGCCCCGGACAGCCTCGACCCGCGGGACAGCGCCCCCTACGTGCCCCGCAGCGTGGTCCTCGACCACACCTTCGACTGGGGCGAGGACCAGCTGCCCTCCGTCCCGTGGACCGACACCGTCGTCTACGAGGCTCACGTCCGCGGGCTGACGATGCGCCACCCGGCGGTCCCGCCGGAGCTCCGGGGCACGTATGCCGCGCTCGCGCACCCCGCGGTCCTGGAGCACCTCACCGGCCTGGGGGTCACCACGCTGGAGCTGCTGCCGATCCACGCGTTCGTCTCCGAGCCCGCGCTCGTTCGGCAGGGGCTCCACAACTACTGGGGCTACAACACCCTCGGCTTCTTCGCCCCGCACGCCGGCTACGCCGCGGCCGGCGACCCGCAGGGCGTCGCGGACGAGCTCAAGGGCGCCGTGAAGGCCCTGCACGCGGCCGGCATCGAGGTGCTGCTCGACGTGGTCTACAACCACACCGCCGAGCAGAGCTCGTGGTCCGGACCCACCCTGTCCTGGCGCGGGCTGGACAACGCGACCTACTACCGGCGGGACGCCCGGGGCCGGGACATCGACGTGACCGGGTGCGGCAACACCCTCGACCTGCGCCAGCCGCTCGTGGCCCGCATGGTCCTGGACTCCCTGCGCCACTGGGTGGAGAACTACCACGTGGACGGCTTCCGCTTCGACCTGGCGCCGGCGCTGGCCCGGGGGCGGGACGACGCCTACGAGCGGGACCACGCCTTCCACGTCGCCCTGCAGACCGACCCGGTGCTCTCCCGCGTCAAGCTCGTGGCCGAGCCGTGGGACGTCGGCGTGCACGGCTGGCGGACGGGGCAGTTCCCGGCACCCTTCGCCGAGTGGAACGACCGGTTCCGCGACACGGCGCGCTCCTTCTGGCTGGCCGACGTCGCACGTCAGCTGCACGACCAGCCGGGGCACGGGGTGCGCGAGCTGGCGACCCGGATGGCCGGGTCCGCCGATCTCTTCGCCGACGGCAACCGCGGCCCGATCGCCTCGATCAACCTCGTCACCGCGCACGACGGCTTCACCCTGGCCGACCTGACCGCCTACGAGCAGAAGCACAACCACGCCAACGGCGAGGACAACCGCGACGGCCACAGCGACAACCGGTCGTGGAACCACGGCGTCGAGGGCCCCACCGACGACCCCGCGGTGACGGCCGCCCGCCACCGCTCCGTGCGCAACCTCCTGGCGACCACCATCCTCGCGACGGGGGTGCCGATGCTCGTGGCGGGCGACGAGGCCGGACGCACCCAGCACGGCAACAACAACGCCTACTGCCAGGACAACCCGCTGACCTGGCTGCGGTGGGACCACGCGCCCTGGCAGGAGGAGCTCCTCGCGGACACCCGCGAGCTGCTCGCCGTGCGCCGCGAGCTGTCGCTGCTGCGGACCCCCGAGTTCCCCCGCTTCGCGCCCGAGGCCGGGCGGACCCGGCTGCGCTGGTACGACGAGACCGGTGACGTCGTGGACGGCACGCAGTGGCAGGACCCGTGGCGGCGCACGGTCGTCGCCGTCTACGACACCCTGCACGCCGAGACGGACCGGCAGGCGGTCGCCCTGGTGCTGCACGCCGGGCCCGACCAGCTCGAGGTCGTCGCTCCTGCCGTGGAGGGTGTCGCCGGGTGGCGGGTGAGGTGGTCCAGCGGGGGTGGCCGGCGGGCGACCGGGCCGGTGGCACCCGGTGGCACCCTGACGGTGTCGCCGACGACCTTCACCGTCCTGGGAGGCGAGCCGCAGCGCTG
Source organism: Ornithinimicrobium cerasi (assembly GCF_003702705.1). GTDB lineage: Bacteria > Actinomycetota > Actinomycetes > Actinomycetales > Dermatophilaceae > Ornithinicoccus > Ornithinicoccus cerasi. The sequence continues at coordinate 129,184 of NZ_QZMN01000002.1, forward strand.
ACGACGGCGGCCCGGCCACCGCCTGGGTGACCGGGCCTCGCGCGTGCCTGCCGCGGTCAGGGCAGGGTGACCAGGCCCAGCTCGGCGTCGGCCGACATGTGCGGGTGCATCGGCAGGACGCGCACCGTCCAGCCGAGGGACCCGGTCCGCTGGAGGCGCACCCGGCCCTCGAACCGGTGGCGGCCCTCGCCGTCGGACTGCGTCGGGGTGAGCTGGACGAGCTCCACGTCCGTCAGCGTGTCGTTGGCGTTCGCGCGCCCGTAGGCCATCTGCACCCGCACCGTCCGCGGGTCCAGCTCACCCAGGGCGACGTAGGCGTGCACCGAGATCTCGTCACCGATCTGCGGCGCGTCCGACAGGCCCTCCGCGTCGACGTGGTCGACGCGCACGCGCGGCCAGTTCCGGTAAACCTTGGCCACGTACTCAGCCAGGTCGCGGGCACCGGCGTGGTCCTCGGCGGCCACGGCCCACGCCGCGTGGGCGGCCGGCCAGTAGTACTTCTCGGTGTAGTCGCGCACCATCCGGTCGGCCAGCACCTTGGGGCCGAGGGTGGACAGGGTGTGGCTGACCATGTCGAGCCATCGACGGGGTATGCCGTGCTCGTCCCGCTCGTAGTAGGTCGGCACGACCGTCTTCTCGAGCAGCTCGTAGAGGGCCGCGGCCTCGAGGTCGTCACGACGGTCGGGGTCCTCCACACCGTCGGCGGTCGGAATGGCCCACCCGTTCTGGCCGTCGTACCACTCGTCCCACCAGCCGTCGAGGATCGAGAGGTTCAGGGCGCCGTTGAGGGCGGCCTTCATCCCCGAGGTGCCGCACGCCTCGAACGGGCGCAGCGGGTTGTTCAGCCACACGTCGCACCCGGGGTAGAGCTGCTGCGCCATCGCGATGTCGTAGTTGGGCAGGTAGATGATCTTGCCCCGCACGTCGGGGTCGTCGGTGAAGCGCACCATCTCCTGGATGAGCGCCTTGCCCGTGTCGTCCGCGGGGTGCGACTTGCCGGCGATGATGATCTGGACCGGCCGCGCCGGGTCGTTGACCAGCTTCTTGAGCCGCTCCGGGTCGCGCATCATGAGCGTCAGACGCTTGTAGGTCGCCCCGCGCCGGGCGAACCCGATCGTCAGCGTGTCCGGGTCGAGCACCGAGTCGATCCAGCCGAGCTCGGCCTCGCTCGAGCCGCGCGCCACCATGGACTTGCGCAGGCGGGAGCGGGCGTCGCGGATGAGCTGCTGGCGCAGCTCGCGCTTGGTCGCCCAGAACGCCTCGATCGGCACCTCGTGGATGCGCGTGAACACCGAGCGGGCCGCGATGTCGGAGCCGAGGTGGTTCTTGGCGAGGTCGTAGAGACGGCTGTCGACCCAGGTCCCGGCGTGGACGCCGTTGGTCACCGACCCGATCGGCACCTCCTCGACGTCGAAGCCCGGCCACAGGCCCTTGAACATGTCCCGGCTCACGGCACCGTGCAGCTCCGAGACGCCGTTGACGCGCTGGCCCAGGCGCATGCCCATGACCGCCATGTTGAAGCGGGACCGGTCGCCGCCCTCGTAGTCCTCGGCGCCGAGCTCGAGCAGCCGCTCCACCGGGACGCCGGGGATGGCGCAGGTCGGGTCCCCGAAGTGGGTGGCGATGGCCTGCACGTCGAAGCGGTCGATGCCCGCCGGGACCGGGGTGTGGGTGGTGAACACCGTGCCGGCCCGGACCGCCCGGATCGCCTCGTCGACGGTGAGGCCGGCCTCCCCGGTGACCAGCTCGCTGATGCGCTCCACGCCCTGGAAGCCGGCGTGGCCCTCGTTGGTGTGGTAGACGGTCGGCGTGGGGGCCTGGCAGATGCGGGCAAAGGCACGCAGGGCCCGGACCCCGCCGATGCCGAGCAGCATCTCCTGCTCCAGGCGCTGGTCGCCGCCGCCGCCGTACAGACGGTTGGTCACCTCGCGACGGGCCGGGTCGTTGGACTCGACGTCGGAGTCGAGCAGGAGCAGGGGCACCCGCCCGACCTGGGCGCGCCACACGTGCGCGTCGAGGTGGCTGCCGCGCGGCATGTCCAGCCGGATCACGACCGGGCTGCCGTCCTCCTCGCGCAGGAGCGACAGCGGGAGGTCGTCGGGGTCGAGGACCGGGTAGGACTCCTGCTGCCACCCCTCGGCGTTGAACCGCTGGGCGAAGTAGCCGGACTTGTAGAAGAGGCCCACGCCCACGATCGGGATGCCCTGGTCCGAGGCCGCCTTGAGGTGGTCCCCGGCGAGGATGCCCAGGCCGCCGGAGTACTGCGGCAGCACCGCCGTGATGCCGAACTCCGGGGAGAAGTAGGCGATGGACTCCAGGGTGCGGCCGTCCCAGCGCCCGGCACCCTGCTCGTGGTACCAGCGCGGCTTGGTCAGGTAACGCTCCAGGTCGGCCGCAGCCTCCGCCACCCTCCGGACGAACCCGGCGTCGGAGGCCAGCCGCTCGATGTCCTCGCCGCGCAGCGAGGAGAGGATGGCGACGGGATCCTGACCCGTCACGGCCCACAGCTCGGGGTCGATCCCGGCGAAGAGGTCACGGGTCGGCGGGTGCCAGGACCAGCGGAGGTTCACCGCGAGGTCGTGCAGCGGGGACAGGGACGCAGGGAGGACGGTGCGCACGTGCATGCGACGGATAGCCTTCACGGTGCCGAGGATAGGCCAACCCCCTGCAAGATCTTGCATCGACCCGGAGCGCCCGGGGCGATCGTGCCGCGGACCGCGCCGGGCGGGTAGCGTGAGCCGCGTGACCGAGCACTCGACCACGCCCACGCCGCACGATCCCCACCCCGTCCCCGAGGGCGCCGTCGATCCCGGTCGCCCCGGCACCGCGCCCGACACCTCCGTGCTGGCGCTCTTCGGCCAGCGTCCCGTCGGGCGCATCCCCGTCCTGGACGTCCAGCCGGTCACCGACGGGGGCGACCGGCCCACCAGGTCGGTCGTCGCCGAGCTGTTCACCGTCAGCGCCACCGTCTTCCGGGAGGGCCACGACGCGGTCAACGCCACCGTGGTCCTCACCGACCCGGACGACGTGGAGCACCACGTGCCGATGACCCAGGTCAACCCCGGTCTGGGGCACTGGCAGACGGTGGTCTACGCCGACCGGGAGGGGATGTGGAGCTTTCGCGTCGAGGGCTGGTCGGACCCCTACGGCACCTGGGTCCACGACGGCACCATCAAGGTGCGGGCCGGTGTCGACGTCGAGCTGATGCTCGAGGAGGGGGCCCGGGTCCTGGAGCGCGCGCTCGACGAGGTCGAGCGGTCCGCGGAGGACCGCGCGGTCCTGGAGGCGGCGATCACCCGCCTGCGCTCCAGCGCGCTGACCCCGGAGGAGCGTCTGCAGGCCGGGATCGAGGACCGGGTCCGTCAGGTGCTCGCCGCGTCGCCCCTGCGCGACATGGTCTCCGGAAGCCGTGACCACCCCTGGTGGGTCGAACGCCGGCTGGCCCTCACCGGTGCCTGGTACGAGATCTTCCCGCGCTCGGAGGGGGCGACCCTGGACGAGACGACGGGCCTGTGGACCACCGGCACCTTCCGCACCGCCGCCGACCGGCTCCCGGCGATCGCCGGCATGGGGTTCGACGTCGTCTACCTCACGCCGGTCCACCCGATCGGGCGGACCAACCGCAAGGGGCGCAACAACACCCTCGAGGCCCAGGAGCACGACCCCGGCTCCCCCTACGCCATCGGCTCCGCCGAGGGGGGTCACGACGCGCTGCACCCCGACCTCGGCGACTGGGACGACTTCGACGCCTTCGTGGCCCGGGCGCGGCAGGAGGGGCTGGAGGTCGCGCTCGACCTCGCGCTGCAGGCCTCGCCGGACCACCCGTGGGCCACCGAGCACCCCGAGTTCTTCACGACCCGGGCCGACGGCTCCATCGCCTACGCGGAGAACCCGCCGAAGAAGTACCAGGACATCTACCCGCTCAACTTCGACAACGCCCCCGAGACGGTGTACGCCCAGGTGCGCCGTGTCGTCCAGGTGTGGATCGACCACGGGGTCACGCTCTTCCGCGTCGACAACCCGCACACCAAGCCGGTGGAGTTCTGGCAGTGGCTGATCGCCGACGTGGCCGTCGACCACCCCGAGGTGATCTGGCTCGCGGAGGCCTTCACCAAGCCGATGATGATGCGGACCCTGGCCAAGGTGGGGTTCCAGCAGTCCTACACCTACTACGCCTGGCGCAACACCGTCCCCGAGCTGCGGGAGTACGTCACGGAGCTGGCGACCGAGACCGCGCACTACATGCGACCCAGCTTCTGGCCGACCACCCACGACATCCTCACGCCCTACATGCAGACGGGGGGCGTCACCGCCCACCTCGTCCGCTCCGCGCTCGCGGCGACGCTGGTCCCCACCTACGGGATCTACGCCGGCTACGAGCACGTCGAGAACGTCAACCGGCCCGGCGCCGAGGAGCACGTCGACAACGAGAAGTACGAGTTCAAGGACCGGCGCTGGGGTCAGCACGTCCCCGGGCGCGAGGACCTCGGCGGCTGGCTGACCATGCTCAACCGGGTCCGGGCCGAGCACCCAGCCCTGCACTGGCTGCGCAACATCACCTTCCACGCGGCGGAGGACGAGAACGTCCTCGTCTTCTCCAAGCACGGCGGCGGCGCGCACGACGGGTCCGACCGCGACACCGTGCTGGTCGTCGCCAACCTCGACCCGCACCAGGTCCGCTCCACCCGCCTCCACCTGAGCATGCCCGACCTCGGTCTGGGGCTGGGCTGGGACGACCGTTTCGCCGCGCACGACCTGGTCACCGGCAACCGCTGGGTCTGGGACCGCTCGCCGTTCGTCCGGCTGGGGCCGGGCTACGGCGAGGAGCCGGTGCACATCATCCACGTGACGAGGAGCTGAGCGACACAGATGCGCGGACTCAACCTGCACCAGCCCGGTCTGCGGAACGACCCCGACTGGTTCCGCAAGGCCGTCTTCTACGAGGTCCTCGTCCGGGCGTTCGACGACTCGACCGGGTCCGGTTCGGGTGACTTCACCGGCCTGATCAACCGGCTGGACTACCTGCAGTGGCTCGGGGTCGACTGCCTGTGGCTACCGCCCTTCTACGCCTCGCCGCTGCGCGACGGCGGCTACGACGTGGCCGACTACACCGCCGTGCTGCCCGAGTTCGGCACCCTGCCGGACTTCCGCGAGCTCATCTCCCAGGCGCACGCCCGCGGCATCCGCATCATCACCGACCTCGTCATGAACCACACCAGCGACCAGCACCCCTGGTTCCAGGCCTCGCGCTCGGACCCCGAGGGCCCCTACGGCGACTTCTACGTCTGGTCCGACACCGACGAGAAGTACAGCGACGCCCGGATCATCTTCGTGGACACCGAGACGTCCAACTGGACCTTCGACGCCGTCCGCCGACAGTTCTTCTGGCACCGCTTCTTCTCCCACCAGCCCGACCTCAACTTCGAGAACCCGGCCGTCCAGGAGGCGATGTTCGACGTCGTCCGGTTCTGGATGGACATGGGCATCGACGGCTTCCGGCTCGACGCCGTCCCCTACCTCTTCGAGGAGGAGGGGACGAACTGCGAGAACCTCCCGCCGACCCACGAGTTCCTCGCCCGGCTGCGGGCGATGGTCGACCAGGAGTTTCCCGGCCGCGTCCTCCTCGCCGAGGCCAACCAGCTGCCTGCGGAGGTCGTGGACTACTACGGCACCGAGGAGGCGCCGGAGTGCCACATGTGCTTCCACTTCCCGGTGATGCCCCGCCTCTACTACGCCCTGCGCGAGGAGAAGGCCGAGCCGGTCATCCGGGTCATGGAGGAGACTCCCGCCATCCCCAGGGGCACCCAGTGGGGCACGTTCCTGCGCAACCACGACGAGCTGACGCTGGAGATGGTCTCCCCGGAGGAGCGCTCGGCCATGTACGGCTGGTACGCCCCGGACCCGCGCATGCGGGCCAACGTCGGCATCCGCCGCCGGCTCGCCCCCCTGCTCGACAACTCGCGCAGCGAGGTCGAGCTGATCAACGCGCTGCTGCTCTCCATGCCCGGCTCCCCCTGCCTGTACTACGGCGACGAGATCGGGATGGGCGACAACATCTGGCTCCACGACCGTGATGCCGTGCGCACCCCGATGCAGTGGACCCCGGACCGCAATGCCGGCTTCTCCACCGCCGACCCCGGCAAGCTCTACCTGCCGGTCATCAGCTCGCTCGTCTACCACTACAACAACGTCAACGTCGAGGCCCAGATGGCGACGAGTTCCTCGCTGCTGCACTGGATGCGCGGCATGCTCGCCGTCCGCGCCGGCCAGGACGTCTTCGGCCTGGGCGACTTCGTCGTCTGCGAGTCGGACAACGGCGGGATCCTGTCCTTCCTGCGGGCCATGCCCGTCGAGGACGATCTGGCCGCCGGGTACGAGGGGCACCGGGCCGTCCTGTGCGTCAACAACCTCACCTCCCGTCCCCAGGCCGCCCGGGTCCAGCTGCCCGAGCGGTTCGCCGGCGCCGCCGTGCGCGACCTCTTCGGGGGCACCGGCTTCCCGGGCATCGGCGACGACGGCTCGGTCACCCTCACCCTCGGCTCGCGCGACTTCTTCTGGCTCGGCCTCAACCCCCACGAGGAGAACTCCTGATGCCCACCCTGACCCCGTCGTTCGAGGAGTTCCTGCCGGCCTGGATCGCGTCCCAGCGCTGGTACCGGGGCAAGAGCAGCGGCACCTCCCCCCGTCTGCGCCGCATCGCCTCGTTGCGCTGGGAGGACCCGCTGGGCGAGGTCGGCCTCGAGGACCACCTCGTCCTCGACGAGTCCGGCCCCGAACCGGTCGTCTACCAGGTCCCCCTGTCCTACCGCGCCGAGCCGGTCGAGTTCATGGCCGCCGCGCTCGTGGCGACCGCCGAGCACGAGGATCTCGGGACCCGCTACATCTACGACGCGACGCACGACCCGGTCTTCGCCCAGGTGCTCCTGCAGGAGATGTACGCCGAGCACGACGTCCCCTCCGCAAGGTCCCGCCGGGTGGTCGCGGGCGGGACCGCCCCCGCCCTGCGCTCGGCGCGGGTGCTCAGCGGTGAGCAGTCCAACACCTCGATCATCGTCGAGGCGCACGGGGAGACCCGCCCGGTGATCATCAAGATCTTCCGCGTGCTCCAGCCCGGCGCGAACCCGGAGGTCGTCGTGCTCACCGAGGTCGGGCGCACCGGCAACCGCCTCGTCCCCGGTCCGATCGGGTATGTCGAGGGTCGCTGGCCGCTGGCGGACGCCACCGAGGCCCGGGGTCACCTCGCGTTCGCGCAGGAGTTCCTGCCCGACACCCAGGACGCCTGGCGCACGGCCCTCGAGGCGGCCCGCGCCGGGGAGGACTTCACCGACCGGGCGCGCACCCTGGGCGAGGCCACCGCCTCGATCCACGCCGTGCTGCGCGAGACCTTCCCCACGGCGACCCCCGACCCGCAGTCCCGCGCCACCCTCGTGCAGCAGCTGCGCCGGCGAGCCGAGACCGCGTTCGCCGAGGTGCCGGAGCTGGCTGCCCACCGCCAGGACGTCGAGGACGTCTACGCCGGGCTCGACGACCTCGACCTGCCCGCCCTGCAGCGGGTGCACGGCGACTACCACCTCGGCCAGGTGCTCGACGCACCCGGCCGCGGCTGGGTCCTCCTCGACTTCGAGGGGGAGCCGCTCCGCCCCCTGGAGGAGCGCTCGGCCCCCGACCTGGCGCTGCGCGACGTCGCCGGCATGCTGCGGTCCTTCGACTACGCCGGTGCCACCGTGACCCACGAGGGGGGCGGCGACCGCGACGCGTGGGTCACCGCTGCCCGGGTCGCCTTCCTCGAGGGGTACGCCGCCGCCAGCGGTGACGACCTCGACGGCGCCGAGCGCCGACGGCTGCTCGACGCGCTGGAGCTCGACAAGGCGCTCTACGAGGTCGTCTACGAGGCCCGCAACCGCCCAGACTGGATGCCCATCCCGGTCGGCGCCGTCCAGCGGCTGGTGACCGGTGGGCGTGCCGGTCGGCACCTCGCCACCGACCCCCCGGCCGACGCCGCCGCAGCAGTTCCCGGACGACACCGTGCGAGCGGGGACCAGGACGGGACGGACGGCGCCGAGGAGCACGCCCCCGTCGCCGCGGACTTCGGCGTCGGCGGCGCGGCCGGCCACGGCGCGGGCTCGCTCACCGACCCCGAGGGTCACGTCGTCTCCGAGGCGCAGCCCGAGGAGTATGCCGCAGCGCCGGTCCCGGGGCTGCGTGACCTCGACCCCGCCGTCCACGGTCCCTCCTCCTCCGACCCCGAGGACCGTCCTGCCGGTGCTGCGGACGAGGACGCGTCCGCGGCGCCCCCGGTGGACGACGACCAGGACGAGGACGGGTCCGCGGCCCCCCCGGTGGACGACGACCAGGACGTCGCGGTGCACCCCGGTCGGGGCCGCCCCCGCGACGACCTCGCGGACTACGCCGCCTCCGCCCACCCCTACCCCCCGGCCAGCGGCGGCTACCCGCACGCCCCCGTCCCCGCCCCGCCGGAGATGCTGGCGGCGTTCGGCGAGGCGGAGCCCGGGTTCGTGCCGACACCCGCCTCCGGACGCCCCGCCAGCGGCGGCGTGCCCCACGCCCCCATCCCGGCGCCGGCCGAGATGACCGAGGCACCGCCCACCCCGGACGCGCCCTCCGCGCCCGTCCCGCCCCGGGTGGGAGCCTCCCAGCCCCTCCCGTCGGTCGACGAGAACGAGCCTGCGACCGCACCGCGGCACGTCGCCGCCAGCGGTCTGGCGCCGCGCGCCGCGGGCTGGGAGCCGCAGGACCCCCAGGTCGAGCGCGACCGCGCCTGGTCCGACGCCTCCTCCTCCCCGGCCGTCGTGACCGGTGAGGTGCTCGACTCGCCGTGGGTCTCCGGCCGGGCCGAGCGGGTCCTGCTGGACGCGCCCGAGGCGCCACCCGCACCGCATACCCGCCCCCTCGACCTCGAGGAGGCGACCGACGTCGTCTTCGGTCTGCACCCCGACCCGCACAGCATCCTCGGCGCGCACGCCCACCAGGGCCACGTCACGGTGCGCACCGTGCGCGCGGAGGCCGACGCGGTGACCGTCGTGCTCGCCGACGGTCGCGAGTTCCCGATGCAGCCGGAGACCGGCGGCATCTGGGTGGCCGTCGTGCCGCAGCCGCAGGTCCCGACCTACCGCCTGCGGGTCGAGGAGCGCGGCCACCAGCGGCTGGTCGACGAGGCCTACCGCCACGGCGGCTCGATCAGCGGGCAGGACCTCGCCCTCGTCGCCGCGGGTCGCCACGAGGAGCTGTGGAAGGTCCTGGGGTCGCACGTGGTGACCGTCACCGACGAGATGGGCGACGTCACCGGCACCCGCTTCGCGGTCTGGGCACCCAACGCGCTCGCGGTCCACGTCATCGGCGACTTCAACGACTGGGACGGTGCCCGGCACGCGCTGCGGGTGCACGGGGAGGCGGGGGTCTGGGAGATCTTCGTCCCCGACGTGCTCGCCGGCGCCCACTACAAGTACGACATCACCGGCCCCGACGGCACCCGGCGGGCCAAGGCCGACCCGATGGCCAGGGCCACCGAGGTGCCCCCGTTCAACAACTCCGTCGTCACCGTCTCCACCTACCGCTGGAACGACCACGAGTGGCTGCGCCGACGGGCCTCGACCGACATCCACCACGGCCCGATGAGCATCTACGAGGTGCACCTCGCCTCGTGGCGCCAGGGGCTGGGCTACGAGCAGCTGGCCGAGGAGCTCGTGGCCTACGTCAGCGACATGGGCTTCACCCACGTCGAGCTGATGCCTGTCATGCAGCACCCCTACGGCCCCTCGTGGGGCTACCACGTGACCGGCTACTACTCGGCCGACAGCCGGTTCGGGCACGAGGACGGTCTGCGCCACCTCATCGACCGCCTGCACCAGGCGGGGGTCGGCGTGATACTGGACTGGGTCCCGGGCCACTTCGCGACCGACCCGTGGGCACTGGCCCGCTTCGACGGGACACCCATCTACGAGCACCCGGATCCGCGCAAGGGCTGGCACCCCGAGTGGGGGTCCTACATCTTCGACTACGGCCGGCCCGAGGTGCGCAACTTCCTCGTCGCCAACGCCACCTACTGGATGGAGGAGTTCCACGCCGACGGCCTGCGCGTGGACGGCGTCGCCTCGATGCTCTACCTGGACTACTCGCGTGAGCACGGACAGTGGGTCCCGAACAAGCACGGCGGCCGCGAGAACCTCGAGGCGGTGGAGCTGCTGCAGGAGACCAACGCCACGGCCTACCGTCGCAACCCGGGGATCGTCATGATCGCCGAGGAGTCGACCTCCTGGCCGGGTGTCACCACCGACGTGCACAAGGGGGGTCTGGGCTTCGGCTTCAAGTGGAACATGGGCTGGATGCACGACACCCTGAACTACCTGGCGCAGAATCCGTACTCACGCTCCAAGCACCACCACGCGGTCACGTTCTCGCTGGTGTACGCCTACTCGGAGAAGTACATCCTGCCGATCAGCCACGACGAGGTCGTGCACGGCAAGGGCTCCCTGGTGCGCAAGATGTCGGGCGACCCCTGGCAGAAGTTCGCGACCACCCGTGCCTTCCTCGGCTACCAGTGGAGCCACCCGGGCAAGCAGCTGCTGTTCATGGGCAGTGAGTTCGCGCAGTCGCGCGAGTGGGCCGACGGTGGCGAGCTGCAGTGGGAGCTGACCGACCGGTGGGGGCACGCCGGGATGCAGCGCCTGGTGCGCGACCTCAACCGCCTCTACGCCGAGCACCCCGCCCTGTGGGAGATCGACCACCACAAGGACGGGTTCAGCTGGCTGGACGCCAACGACGCGGGCCGCAACCTCTACTCCTACCTGCGGTGGGGCAACGAGGGTCCCGACGGGCTGCGGTCGGTCGTGGCGGTGCTGGTCAACTTCAGCGGTATCCCGCAGGAGCAGGTGCACGTCGGCCTCCCCTACGGCGGTCGCTGGCGCGAGGTGCTCAACACCGACGCCGAGCACTACGACGGCTCCGGCCAGGGCAACATGGGCTTCGTCCGGGCGCACGACTACCCGCACCAGCACCAGCCCTTCTCGGCGCTGATCACGGTGCCGCCGATGGGCACCGTGTGGCTGGTCCCGGACCCCGAGCCGCAGGCCCCGGCCGCGCTGGAGGCTGCCGAGGACGAGACCGACGTCACGGACGGCGGCGCTGCCGCGACCGCGTCCGCCACCCCGGACACCGACGACGCCGAGGAGACGGGCACGCACCCGCGCGCCGGGCAGACCGCCCAGCAGCGGGACCTCGTCGACCTCGAGGCCCTGCTCGCCGCCTACGCGCAGATCGTCCCCGACCCCGAGGACGTGGACCAGCAGGTGGCGTTCGGCACCTCCGGCCACCGGGGCAGCTCTCTCGACGGTGCCTTCAACGAGCACCACATCCTGGCCACGACGCAGGCGATCTGCGACTACCGGCGCGACCAGGGCACCGACGGCCCGCTGTTCCTGGGCCGTGACACCCACGCGCTGTCGGAGCCGGCGTGGCGCAGCGCCCTCGAGGTCCTGGTGGCCAACGGGGTCGACGTGCGCGTCGACTCCCGGGACAGCTGCACCCCGACCCCGGCCGTGTCGCGCGCGATCCTGCAGCACAACCGGGAGACCGACGGTGCGGTCGGCGAGGCCGACGGCATCGTCGTCACGCCCTCGCACAACCCGCCTCGCGACGGCGGGTTCAAGTACAACCCGCCCCACGGGGGCCCTGCGGACACGGACGCGACCGGCTGGATCGCGGACCGGGCCAACGACCTGCTCCGGACCGGACTCGACGGCGTCCGGCGGGTGCCGCTCGCCGAGGCTCGGGCGGGGGCGACCGCCTACGACTTCATGGGCGAGTACGTCCGCGCGCTGCCGAGGGTCGTCGACGTGGAGGCGATCAGGCGGGCCGGCGTGCGGATCGCCGCCGACCCGCTGGGCGGTGCGGCCGTCGGCTACTGGCAGGCGATCGCCGACGAGCACCGGCTGGACCTCACCGTCGTCAACCCCGAGGTGGACCCCGCGTGGGGCTTCATGACCCTGGACTGGGACGGCAAGATCCGGATGGACTGCTCCTCCCCGCACGCCATGGCCTCGCTGATCCGCCGGATGGAGGGCGGGGGCGAGGACGGCTCAGGGTTCGACGTCGCGGTCGGCAACGACGCGGACGCGGACCGGCACGGCGTGGTCACCCCGGACGGGGGTCTGATGAACCCCAACCAGTACCTGGCCGTCGCGATCGACTACCTGTACGGCGGGGCCCGCCCCGACTGGCCGGGAGAGACCGCCATCGGCAAGACGCTCGTCTCCTCGACCATGATCGACAAGGTCGCCGAGGGTCTGGGTCGCCGCCTCGTCGAGGTCCCCGTCGGGTTCAAGTGGTTCGTGCCCGGCCTCCTCGACGGCTCGATCGCCTTCGGCGGCGAGGAGTCTGCGGGCGCGTCCTTCCTGTGCCGCGACGGCTCGGTGTGGTCGACGGACAAGGACGGGATCATCCTGGCCCTGCTCGCCGCGGAGATCATCGCCACCACCGGGTCGAGCCCCTCGCAGCGGTATGCCGAGCTCCTCACCCGGTACGCCCCGGGCGCCGAGGTGGCCTACGCCCGGGTGGACGCCCCGGCCGACCGGGAGCAGAAGGCGAAGCTGAAGAACCTGTCGGCCGCCGACATCACCGCGACCGAGCTGGCGGGCGAGCCGATCACGGCCGTGCTCACCGAGGCGCCCGGCAACGGGGCCGCGGTCGGCGGGGTGAAGGTGACGACGGAGCACGCGTGGTTCGCGGCGCGCCCCTCCGGGACCGAGGACGTCTACAAGATCTACGCCGAGTCCTTCCGCGGCCCCGAGCACCTGGCGCAGGTGCAGGCCGAGGCGCAGCAGGTGGTGGACGCCGCCCTCGCCTGACCCCTAGAAGAGGGCGCTCATGAGCGACCCGCGCGCCTTCTGGACGCGCGGGTCGGCGGGGCCGACGACCTCGAAGAGCTCGAGAAGGTGGGTCCGGGCTCGGTCACGGTCCGCGCCGCTCGTGCGTCGGACGGTGTCGACGAGCCGCAGGAAGCCGTCCTCGACGTGTCCCCCGACGAGCTCGACGTCGGCCGCGTCGATCTGGGCCGTCACGTCCGCGGGGTCGGCGGCGGCCGCGGCACGCACGGCGGTCAGGTCCATCCGGCTGGTCCGCTCCAGCAGCCGCACCTGCCCGAGCCCGAGCCGGGCCATCTCGTCCGAGGCGTCCTGGGCGAGGGCCTGCTCGTAGGCGCTGACGGCGGCGGCCCAGTCCCCCGCCTCGATCGCGTCGTAGGCCTGCTGGTGCAGCGGCGGCAGCACCGGCTCGCCCGTCTCGTCCTCCTCCGGCGCGGCGTCCCCGGCACCGAGCTGGACCCGCCCCGTGATGCCGTTCGTGACGGCGGCCTGCAGGAAGGTGTCGAGCAGCTGGTCAACCTGCGCGAGGTCCTGCACGCCGAGGTAGAACGGCATCGGCTGACCTCCCATCAGGCCCAGCACGACCGGCAGCGCGGTGACCTGCCCGAACGTCTGCTGCAGCACCGGCGTGAGCGCCTGCATGATCCCGGGGTTCGCGGCGAGGTCGACGCCGACCACCTGGAAGCGTCCCTCCTTGCCGGCGACCGCCCGCACCAGGTCGTCCAGGTGCTGGGCCGACTCCGGCGCCTGGGGGGTCCAGAGAACCAGCACCAGCGGGGTGGTCATGCTGGCGGTGACGACCGCCTCGAAGCTGGCGTCGGTGGCGTGCACCAGCGCGCCGCTGCGACCCGGCACACCCTCCGCGCCGCTCCCGGCGGACCCCGTCGTCGTCCCGGTGGCGGCCGCCCCCGGGACGCCCGCCCCGCCGGGCGCCGACGGCATACCGGCCCCCTTCGCCCCGGCACCCCGGCCGCGCAGGCCGGACAGGTCGACGGCACCGCGGAGCGCGGCGGGGGTGAGGGGCTGCTGGGACATGGGTCTCCTTGACGTGCGGGTGGGTGCGGACCGGTCTCCAGGGTATGCCGTGCTCCCCCGCCCAGCGAGGGGCCGGGGGCGACGCCGACCGGGTCAGCTGCCCCAGGCGTCGACGAGCTGCTCGCGGGCGGCGATGACGCTCGGCGGGCCGTCCTGCCCCTCGGCGGGCAGGTGCATGCCGATGAAGACCGAGGTCCGCAGCACCGCCTCGTCGGTGAGCTCGCTGTCCTCGCCGAAGACGAGGAAGCTCTGCGGCGGCGTGAGCACGGCGTCGCTGTTGACGCTGAAGGTGGTGTCGCGCAGGAGGCTGCCGATGACGAACGCCGAGCCGTCCTCGAACATCAGCGTCTTGACGTCCTCGCTGACCAGCCAGTTCTTCTCCCGCAGCCCGGCCTGGGCGGCGACGGCGTCGGCCTGCTCCTGGGCCGCCGCGCGGACGGCCTCGGCGTAGCCGTTGGTCTCGTAGCCGGGGTCCTCCTCCGGCTGGGGGAAGCTGACGAAGGTGGCGAGCTTCTTCAGCGCCTCGCGGGGGACCTCCACGAGGTCGCCCTGACCGCTGCGCAGCACGGGCGTCCCGACGGAGCGGCGGTCGAACGTGGGGAGCTCGGTGCCCGGCAGCATCGACGCCTCCCAGATGATCCGGAAGTCCTCGGTCTCCCCGGTGCGGCTCTCCATGAGGTGGAGCAGCGGCACCCCGCTCTCGGGCACGGACTGCACGAGGAGGAGCTGCGGCAGCTCGCCGTCCTCACGGCTGATCGCCAGCACGTTGGGCTCGAGCTCCTCCGCAGGGGCGTCCTCGGCGAGGCCGAGCTCGGAGCGCAGCCTGACCTCCGCCTCGGTGGCGGTGCGCGCGGTCGCCATGTAGGCGGTCTGCTGGGCCGCCCGGAGCCGGTCGGCGGGCGCGGTGTAGGCCTCGTAGCGGGCGTCGAGCAGCCGGGTGGCGACCTCCTCGGCCTCCTCGACCCCCAGCACCGCCTCACCCTCGTCCGTGGTCATCGCCACCGTCGTGGAGGACGCGTCGTCTGTGCCCGCCGCGACGTCGGTGGTGGCGGAGCCGGCGTCGGTGCTGCCGGTCGCGGTGCTCGCAGCGGCGTCGGACGTGGCCGCGGAGTCGTCGGCGGGAGCCGACGGGGCGGACGTCGACGCGCCCGTGCCAGGGTCGTCCGCGCCGGTGCAGGCGGTGACGAGCAGGGCGGAGGACAGCGACACGGCGACGGTCAGGCGGGAGAACTGCATAACAAAACGGTAAAGTCACTTCGGCCTACCGCCAAATCAGGGTTCTTCCAGGCTCCCCCCGGCCCCGTCGGCGAAGCCGTCGGTCGCCCGGACCAGGGCGTCGAGGGTGCCCGGCTCGGAGAAGGCGTGCCCGGCGTCCGGGACGAGGACGAAGCGGGCTCCCGGGAGCCGTTCCGCGAGGTCGAAGGCGGTCCGTGCGGGCGTGCACATGTCGAGGCGCCCTTGCACGATGACGGTCGGGATGTCCTGGATCCGCGCGAGGTTGCCGGGGTCCAGCAGCTGCCCCTCCCGCAGGAACCCCCCGTTGACGAAGTAGTGGTTCTCGATGCGCGCGAACGCGACCGCCTGGTCGTCCTCGACCGCCCTGCGGTAGCCCTCCTCGTCGGGCAGCACCGTGATGATGCGTGCCTCCCACCCGCTCCACGCCCTGCCTGCCGGGACGTGCACCGCGGGGTCGTCGTCGAAGAGCAGCTCGTGGTAGGCCACCTGCATCTCGTGGCGGCGGGCGGGGGCGACGGGGGCCACGAACTCCGCCCACAGGTCGGGGTAGACGTGCTCGAGGTGACCGCGCTCGTACATCCACGCCAGCTCCCCGCGCCGCAGCGTGAAGATGCCGCGCAGCACGAGCTCGGTGACCCGGTCCGGATGGGCCTGCGCGTAGGCGAGCGCCAGGCACGAGCCCCAGGACCCGCCGAAGACCTGCCACCGGTCGACGCCGAGCCGCTCCCGGACCGCCTCCAGGTCGGCGACCAGGTGGGGCGTGGTGTTGGTCGACCAGAGGGCCGGGTCGGTGGTGGAGGCGGCGTGCGGAGTGGAGCGGCCGGCCATCCGCTGGTCGAGGAGCACGATCCGGTAGCGCTGCGGGTCGAAGACCCTGCGCTGCTTCGGCGAGGTGCCGCTCCCGGGCCCGCCGTGGACGAACACCACCGGCCGGCCCTCGGGGTTGCCGGACTGCTCGACGTAGATCTCGTGCCCGTCCCCGACCGGAAGCTGGAAGGTGTCGTACGGCTCGATCTCGGGGTAGAAGGTCCGCAGCTCGCTCACCGGCCCGACCCTACCGGCGCACCATCCGCAGCTCCACGACCCCGTCGTGCTGGTCCTCCGCCTGCGTCCCGTCGAGAGTGAAACCGTTGCGCTCGTAGAACCGGATCGCGCGGTCGTTGCCCCGGGCCACCCACAGGTAGGCCGGACCGTCGGGCAGCACCTCGTCGAGCAGCTGCTGCGCCACGCCGCTGCCCTGGTGCTCGGGAGCGACGTTCAGCGACCAGACCTGCCGCGGCGCCGGCGCGTCGTCGTCGCGGGCGGGTCCGACCATGGCGAACCCCACGGCCTCCTCCTCCCGCAGCGCGACCCGCACGGCACGGCCGTCGTCGGCGACCGTGCCGTGCTCGTAGGCCCGGGCGATGGCGTACCACCGTGGCCGGAAGGTCTCGACGGCGAGGCCGTCCACGACCCGGTCGTCCATGATCCCGCGGTAGGTCTCGCGCCAGATGCGCACGTGGAGCTCGGCGAACGCCTCGACGTCGGCCGCCCCCGGCTCACGGACGAGGTATGCCGCGCCGCCCGGGTCCTCGCTCATGCGCCACCCTCCCCCTCGTCCTCACCCAGCGCGGCGCGCTCGGCGGCGGAGTATGCCGCGAACGTCGCCCCCGCGTCGCCCTGCCTCGCCCGCCGCAGGTCGGCGACCTTGCCCGAGGCCATCCGCAGGCTGTCCCCGGCCTTGCCGCGGGCGTAGGTCACCGAGCTCGCGGCGGGGACGCCGAGGCCCCGGCCGACCTCGACGGCGTCCTGGTCGGCGCCCATGTAGAGGAACTGCCACCCGTAGTCCCTCGTCTGCTGCTCCACGAGCGAGCGGATGGCCGGGTGCGTCCACTCCCGGCTGGCGTTCTCGAGCCCGTCGGTCATCACCGCCACGAGCACGGTGCCGGGGCGCTGCTCCTCGGGCAGGTCGGCCAGCCCGGCACCGGCCTCGGTGACCAGCCTCCCCATCGCGTCGAGGAGCGCGGTCCTCCCCCGCGGCCGCAGGTCGAGGGGAGGGACCTCCGAGACCGGGCGCGCGGCATACACGACCTCGTAGGTGTCGTCGAACTGCGCCAGGGTGACGCGGCACTCCCCCTCGGCGGCGCGCTGCTCCTCGACGAAGGCGGCGAAGCCGCCGACGGTGTCGCTGCGGATCGACTGCATCGAGCCGGAGCGGTCGAGGAGGAAGTAGATGTGGGTGAGCCGGCTGTCGGTCATGGCGCTCCTTGCGTGATGGGTCGGTGGGTGGCGCGGCGGGGGAGCCTCAGCCGCGGGGGCGCCGCGGCTTGAACCGCAGCGGGGTGGTCGGTGGTGCGGGCGGCGGCGTGCCCTTCTCCAGGTCGTAGCGGGCACGCTCCACGCCCCCGGCCGTCACCCGTCCCGCGTCGTTGGCGTAGGCCGCCAGGGCGGGGGTCCTGGCCAACCGTGGTCCGACGGCGTTCTCGGACAGCCCGGCCCGTGCGGCGACGGAGCGCAGCGAGGTCCCCGGCTCGAGCACCGCGGCGGCGAGGCACCCGTCGAGGAGCGCCGTCAGCTCCTCTGCCGCCACCCGCAGGTGGGGCAGGGCCTCCGCCGGGGGCAGGCCGTCGGCGGTCTGCAGGGCGCGGCTCACGGCGGCGGTGGAGACGGAGGAGGTGCTCATGCGTCCAGAGTTACGCATAAAGTGCGGTGACGTCAAGGGTGCGGATGCTTCATGTGTGCGGATGCGTCAGGCGGCGGGGGTCGGGGTGCGCTCGGCTGGTCGGGTGCCCGTCGCCACACCACCGCCGTCAGTCGGCGAGGCTGGCGACGACGCGGTCGGCGGCGGCGTAGGGGTCGAGCCGTCCGGCGACGACCTCCTCGACCGCGGCGTCGAGCGCACCGTCCCCGTGCAGCCCGGTCATCCGCGAGCGCAGCTCGGCGAGCGCGAGGGCCTCGACCTCGTGCCGGGCGCGCAGCTGCCGTCGACGCTCCAGCTCCCCGTGCTCCTCCATCCAGGCCCGGTGCGCCTCGAGCGACTCGAGGACCTCCTCGACACCCTCGCCCCGGTCGGCCACGGTCCGGACCACCGGCGGGCGCCACAGGTGCGGCTCGGTGCGGTCGCCGAGGGAGATCATGTGCCGCAGCTCGCGGACCGTGGCGTCGGCGCCCTCCCGGTCGGCCTTGTTGACCACGAAGACGTCGGCGACCTCCAGGATGCCCGCCTTGGCGGCCTGCACGCCGTCACCCATGCCGGGGGCGAGGAGGACGACGGTGGTGTCCGCCAGCCCGGCGACCTCGACCTCGCTCTGCCCGACCCCGACGGTCTCCACGATGATCACCTCGCAGCCCGCCGCGTCCATGACCCGCAGCGCCTGCGGCGTGGCCCGGGACAGTCCGCCGAGGTGCCCGCGCGAGGCCATGGAGCGGATGTGGACGCCGTCGTCCAGCGCATGCTCGGTGAGCCGGATCCGGTCCCCGAGCAGGGCACCGCCCGAGAAGGGGCTGGAGGGGTCGACGGCCAGCACCCCGACCCGTCGCCCCTGCGCGCGGAGGGCCCGCACCAGCATCGAGGTGCTCGTCGACTTGCCGACCCCCGGGCTGCCCGTGAGCCCGATGACCCGTGCCCGGCCCGCGTGCGGGGCAAGCGCTGCCATCACCTCCCGCAGGGCCGGGTCGGCGTTCTCGACCAGGGTGATGAGCCGGCCGAGGGCGCGCGGACTCCCGGCCCTGGCCTGGGTGACCAGGGCCGGGACGTCGACCGGCCGGCGGGAGCGCAGCGTCAGGCCTGCTGGCCCGCGGGGACGCGCACGATGAGGGCGTCGCCCTGACCGCCGCCGCCGCACAGGGCCGCGGCGCCCACGCCGCCCCCGCGGCGCTGCAGCTCCAGGGCGAGGTGGAGCAGGATGCGGGCGCCGGACATGCCGATCGGGTGGCCCAGCGCGATCGCGCCGCCGTTGACGTTGACGCGCTCCGGGTCGAGCCCCAGCTCCTTGGTCGAGGCCAGCCCGACCGCGGCGAAGGCCTCGTTGATCTCGACGAGGTCCAGGTCCGTCGGCTCGATGCCCTCCTTCTTGCAGGCGGCCAGGATGGCGCGGGCCGGCTGGCTCTGCAGGCTGGAGTCGGGGCCGGCGACCATCCCGTGCGCGCCGATCTCGGCGATCCAGGACAGGCCGAGCTCCTCGGCCCTGGCCCGGCTCATGACGACGACCGCGGCGGCCCCGTCGGAGATCTGCGACGCCGACCCGGCCGTGATCGTGCCGTCCCGGGAGAACGCGGGACGGAGGGCGCCCAGCGACTCCACCGTCGTCTCCTTGCGGATGCCCTCGTCGGCCTTGAAGGGCACCGGGTCGCCCTTGCGCTGCGGGACGTCGACGGCGACGACCTCCTCGTCGAACACGCCCCGCTCCCAGGCTGCGGCCGCCAGCTGGTGGCTGCGGGCGGAGAAGGCGTCCTGCTCCTCGCGGGTGAACTCGCGGTCGGCGGTGTTGGCCGACTCGGTGAGGTTGCCCATCGCCTGGTCGGTGAAGGCGTCCCACAGGCCGTCGTAGGCCATGTGGTCGCGGACGGTCACGTCGCCGTACTTGTAGCCGCTGCGTGACTTCTCGAGCAGGTGGGGGGCGTTGGACATGGACTCCTGGCCGCCCGCGACGACGATGTCGACCTCGCCCGCCCGGATCAGCTGGTCCGCCAGCGCGATGGCGTCCACGCCGGACAGGCAGACCTTGTTGATCGTCAGGGCGGGGACGTCCATGGGGATCCCGGCCTTCGCCGCGGCCTGCCGGGCCGGGATCTGCCCCGCCCCGGCGGTGAGTACCTGGCCCATGATGACGTAGTCGACCTGGTCGCCGCTGACGCCGGCCTTCTCCAGGGCGCCCCTGATCGCGAAGCCGCCGAGCTCAGCCGCGCTGAAGCCGGACAGCGAGCCGAGCAGGCGGCCCATCGGGGTGCGGGCCCCGGCGACCACCACGGACGTCGTCGCCGTGCTGCGCGTCGTCCCGGTGCTCGCGGCGGGGGTGGTGGACGTCGTGCTCTCGGGGATGTTCTCGGACATGGGGGTGCGCCTCCAGCGTCGGTGGTGGGTGCCGGTATTCGCCGCCAACTGTAGTCCCCGGCCCCGGCGCCCCCTCAGCCGCCGTGCACCACCTGACCGTCCACGACGGTCGTCGACACGGTCGTCGCGCGCAGCCGCGCGGCCTGCTCGCCGGAGGTCAGGTCGTGGCCCGCGAGCGGGTCCTCGTCGACCAGGACGACGTCCCCGCGAGCCCCCGGCGCCAGCCGCTGGCCGTCGACCGAGCACGCGAGCGCCTCGCGCGGCGTGATCGCCTGCTCGGGGTGCCAGCTGGCCTCCTCGACCGGCCCGCGGTGCACGGCCGCGGCCGCCGCCAGCCACGGGTCCAGGCGCGACACGGGGGCGTCCGACCCGAGCACGACCTCGATCCCCCGGTCGAGGAAGGCGCGCAGCGCGAAGGTACGACCCGCCCGGTCCGGCCAGCACTGCTCGGTCGCCGGGCGGTCGTCGAGCAGGTGGGCCGGCTGGACGCTCGCGCGCACCGGCAGGCGGCTCCACAGCTCCAGGTCCTCCAACGCCACCAGCTGCGCGTGCTCGATCCCGCCCTCGGCGCCGGTCGCCTCGAACACCTCCAGCGCCTGACGCACCGCTGCGTCCCCGATGGCGTGCACCGCGGACCGGATGCCGGCGTCGTGGGCCAGCCCGACGAGCGCGGCCAGGTCGTCGGCGCCGAGGTTGGCGGCCCCGTGGGGCAACGGCAGCTGCGCGCCGTCGGCGTAGGGCTCGCAGCACCAGGCCGTCCGGGTGCTCAGCGACCCGTCGGAGATCACCTTGAAGGGCCCCATCGTCACCAGGCCCCGCGCCCCGACCAGCGGGTCTCCGGTGCGCAGCCCGGACCGCACGACCTCCTCGAGGCCGTCGGGGTACACCCCCACCCGGGCGCGTACGTGCGGCATACCCCGGTCCTCGCGCTGCCGCCACTGCTCCCACGGGCGACCGAACTCCAGGTCCGTGACCCCGACCACCCCGCGCTGCTGCGCCTCGCGCAGCGCCCGGGCCACGCCCACCTCGGCCACCTCACGGGCCCCCGGCAGGGCGGACAGCCTGTCGTAGACGGGGAACCACTCCCACTCCTCGACCACGCCGAGGGTGGCGGGCGCGCCGAGGAGCCGGAGGGCCGGCGTGTTGAGCCAGCCGTGGTGCGCGTCACCGCTGATCAGCACGAGCGGGACCGCCGTCGTCACCGCGTCGAGGTCGGCCACGGTGGGCTGCTGGGCCCACGTCGCGGTGCGGTGGCCGAAGGCGACGAGCACCCCGGTCGCCGGGACCGGTCCGTCGGTGAGCGCGCGGCGCACGAGGTCCTGCGCGTGCGCGACGGAGGTGGCCGCGGAGGTGTCCAGCCGGCTGCGCGTCAGGCCCCACTGCGTGGCGTGCACGTGGTGGTCCCAGAGCCCCGGGAGGGCCCAGCGCCCGGCGCCGTCGACCTCCGGTATGCCGTTCCGCGCCTCGGTCCGAGGTCCCACGCGGGCGACGCGGCCGTCGACGACGAGGACGTCGGTGGGACCGGGGTCGGGGCCGGCGGTCGGGTCGAGCGGCACGATGCGCACCTCGCGCAGCAGCAGGTCATGCATGGGTGCAGGGTAGACTGGCGAGGGGCGGCATCCTCTGTCGGCGGGCGGCTCTAGGCTGGGGTCATGAGCGCGACGCCGGGCAGGGTGCCAGAGGGCAGGACCGGGGCCGGGAGGCCGGGGATGGGTGACCTGGGGCCGTTCCTGCTGGCGATCGACCACGTCGGGATCGCGGTGCCCGACCTCGACGCGGCGATCGCCTTCCACCAGGACGTGCTCGGCAACCGGCTGGTCCACGAGGAGGTCAACGCCGAGCAGGGCGTGCGGGAGGCGATGATCGCCGTGGGCCCGGCCGACACCGGCGGCGGGGAGCACCAGCCCGCGATGATCCAGCTCCTCGCCCCCACCGGGCCGGAGTCCACGATCGCGCGGTTCATCGACCGCAGCGGTCCGGGCCTGCAGCAGCTGGCCTACCGGGTCACCGACGTCGCGGCGGTGACGACCCTGCTCCGGGAGCGCGGGTTGCGGCTGCTCTACGACGAGCCCCGACGGGGGACGGCCGGGTCCCGCATCAACTTCATCCACCCCAAGGACGCCGGCGGGGTGCTCGTCGAGCTGGTGGAGCCGGCCGGGTGACCGGGGGCATCCTGCGACGGGGTCGGCGCGGTGGCCCGGGGGGACGCCCCGGGCGGGGCGGCGCGCTGTCGCGGCTGCGGCCGCACCACCTCCCGCGCGCCGGACGCCGAGCGATGCGCTCCTGGCAGGACTACCGCGAGCGGCAGCTGGCGCTGCTGGAGGAGAACAACCCCGGCGCCACGCTGCTGGGCCCGCACGAGGTCGTGCAGCGGGTCGAGCGGGTCCGCGGCGAGCAGGTCCGCACGAGCCCGTCCGCGACCGCCCCCGGGGTGGTGGCCGCCGAGGCGTCCGCAGAGCTGCCCGTCGGCGCCCGGGGTGCCGACGCCGCTCCCGAGCCCGCCCGGGGGTGGCCGTTCGCCTCGCCGTTCTACCTCGGCTTCACGCTGGCGCTCGGGGCGCTCGTCGCCTGGCTCCTCGTCCAGAACCTGACCCGCCTGACGTCGGTGTTCACCTTCCTCCTGGTGTCGCTGTTCGTGACGCTGGCCCTGGACCCGGTGGTCCAGTGGCTGACGCGGCGGGGGCTGGGGCGGGGCGCGGCCGTCAGCCTCGTCTTCCTGGGCCTGGTGGGTGCGATCACGGTCGTGGGTCTGCTCGTCGTGCCGCCCACGGTCGCCCAGGCCACCGTGCTGACGGAGCGGGCACCGGGATACGTGCGCGATCTGCTGAGCTCGCCGTGGCTCAACGACCTCGACGCCCGCTACGACCTCTCCGACCGGCTGACCGCGGAGTTCGAGCGGCTGGCGATGGACCGGAGCACGATCTCGACGGTCTTCGGCGGGGTCCTCGGTGCGGCGGGCTGGGTCGCGGGCAACCTCATCGGCCTGCTGACCTCGATCATCCTCACCCTGTACCTCCTGGCGACGCTGCCGACCGTCAAGGAGGCCGCCTACCTGCTGGTGGCCCAGAGCCGCCGCCCCCGCGTGCGGGCCCTGGCCGAGGAGATCATGCGCCGCGTGGGCGGCTACGCGCTGGGACAGACCGCGGTCGCCACGGTCAACGCGCTGTGCTCCTGGGTGATGATGCAGGTCCTCGGCATCCCCTACTCCGCCATGCTCGCGGTGCTCGTCGGTCTGCTGGGCCTCATCCCGATGATCGGCGCCACCCTCGGTGCGGTCATCGTCGCCCTCGCCGCGCTCACGGTCAGCCCGACGGCGACGCTCGCGGTGATCATCTACTACATCGTCTACCAGCAGTTCGAGAACTACGTGATCGTCCCGCACGTGATGCGCCGGACCGTGGCGGTGCCCGGGGCCGTGACCGTGGTCGCGGTGCTCGTCGGCGGCACGCTGCTGGGGGTGCTCGGGGCGCTCATCGCCATCCCCGTGGCCGCAGGCCTCCTGCTCATCTACCACCAGGTCCTCGTCCCCCGCCAGGACAGCCTCTGAGACACCCCTCGGTCGGGGGACAGGCAGAGGGGTTCTGGTGCGCGGACGATCAGGCGAAGGAGCCGCCGGGGCGGCGGCGGTCGCGCGCGGCCCAGCACACCGAGTGCCAGTGCCGCCGGTTCTCCACCGTCTGCATCGCCTCCGCCGGCCAGACGACCGCGTGGGCGACGTCGGCGCCGACCTCCCCCTGGCAGCCGGGGCACCGGTAGCTGCGGCCCGAGTCGTTGGGGCGGACCTGCCGCACGGCCCACACCGCCCCGGCGTAGGACACCTCGGTGACCGTCGGCCGCCGCAACGACGTCGGCAGCCCGCCGGCCCCGGGGGCTGCGCGCCCGGAGCGACGGGGGCGGTTGGACCGGGGCATCGCGTCCCCGGGGCTCAGGCGCCGGTGAACGGGCGGTCCAGCAGCACGTGCTCCACGAGCAGCGGGGAGGGCTCGACCGCGTCGCGGGGCAGGCCGGAGCTGCCCGAGGCGAGCTCCTCGCACACCGCCAGCACCTCGTCCGCGCCGATCGCGTCGATCATCGCGAACGGCCCGGTCGGGTAGCCCAGTCCGTGCTGGAGCGCGGTGTCGATGTCCGACACGCTCGCATAGCCCTCGTCGAGCATGCGCACCGCGTCGTTGAGGTGCGGCACCAGGAGCGCGTCCACGACCAGGCCGGCCCGGTCCCGGCAGACGACCGGCTCCGCGCCGAGCCGCGTCACCACCTCGCGCAGCATCGCCAGAGCGGCCTCGTCGGTGACCGAGGTGCGACCGATCTCCACGACCTGACCGTTGCCCGTCGGGGCGTGCACGCGCAGCACCACGCAGCGCTCGGGCCGTCCGGAGATCGCGCCGAGCGCCACCGCCGCCGCGGCGTTGACCGTCGCCAGCACGGTCTGCGGGCCGGTGATCTCCCCGAGCTCGGCGAAGAGGTCGTCCACGTCCCGCCCGGGCAGCTCCGCGCCGTCCTCGAGGTCCGCCAGGTCGTCGACGTCGGTGTCCAGCTCCTGCGCCTCGATGACGAGCCCGGCCGGGGCCAGCCGGGCGAGCTCCGCCGAGTCCTCGGCGTCGGGGACGTGCACGACGCCATACCCGCCCTCCTCCAGGCGCGAGGCGAGCTCCTCCGCGACCTCGCCCGCCCCGACGACCCCGACCGTGCTGAGGGTCGGCGCCTCGAGCGGCGCGGGGGTCTGGGCGTCCTCGACGACCTGGCCGCCGCCCGGCCTGGCGTAGGTGTAGAAGCCGCGCCCGCTCTTGCGACCGAGCAGCCCGGAGGTCACCATCCGGCCCAGCATCGGGCTGGGGGCGTGCATCGAGGACCGGGTGTGGGAGTAGATGACGTCGCCGATGTGGTGGCACACGTCGAGGCCGACGAGATCCATCAGGGTGCAGGGGCCCATCGGCAGCCCGGCGCCGACGCGCATGGCGGTGTCGAGGTCCTCGCGCGAGACGTGACCGTGCTCGAGCATCCGCAGCGCCGACGTGAAGTAGCCGAAGAGCAGGTAGTTGGCCACGAAGCCCGCACGGTCACCCACCACGACCGACTTCTTCCCGAGCCGCTCCGAGACGGCGACCACCGCCTCGACGACGGCCGGGTCGCTGCGCAGCGTCGTGATCACCTCGACCAGCTTGAGCACCGGTGCGGGGTTGAAGAAGTGCAGGCCGACCACCCGCCCGGGGTGCCGGGTCGGCGCCGCGATCTGGGTGATCGACAGGCTCGACGTGTTGCTCGCGAGCACGGCGTCCTCGGCGACGATGTCGTCGAGCTTGCCGAAGACCTCGTGCTTGAGCCCCATGATCTCCGGCACCGCCTCGACCACCAGGTCCGCCCCGGCGAGGTCGCCGAGGTCGGTGCTGATCGTGACCCGGCCCAGGATCTCGGCCTGCCCGGCCTCGTCCAGCCGGCCCCGGGCGACGGCCCGGTCGGTGGACGCCTGCAGGATCGCGCGGCCCCGCTCGGCATACTCCTGCGTCGTCTCGACCCCGACCACGTCCAGCCCTCCCCGGGCGAAGACCTCGACGATGCCCGCACCCATGGTGCCCAGCCCGATGACTCCGACGGTGGTGATCTCACGCATGGGCCGATCCTCTCATTGCCCGCCCGGGGGGTATGGCGACGGGCCGGGTCCTCCGCTCCCGTCCGGGGGCGCCCGGGGCCGGGTTAGTCTGGCGCGCGTGCGTGTCGTCATCGCCCGTTGCTCCGTCGACTACCAGGGCGCCCTCGAGGCGCACCTGCCCCTCGCCACCCGCCTGCTCATGGTCAAGGCCGACGGGTCGGTGCTCGTCCACTCCGACGGCGGGTCCTACAAGCCGCTGAACTGGATGGCCCCGCCGTGCTCGATGGCCGAGGTCGAGCCCGACGACCTCGAGCGCGAGGAGGGGGTGGGGTCGGTCTGGCTCGTCCGGCACGGCAAGCGCGACGACACCCTGCGGATCCGGCTGCACGAGGTGCTGTCGGACAGCTCGCACGAGCTGGGGATCGACCCCGGCCTGGTCAAGGACGGTGTCGAGGCGCAGCTCCAGGCGCTGCTGGCCGAGCATATCGGCACGCTGGGCGAGGGGTTCGCGCTGCTGCGGCGCGAGTACATGACGGCGATCGGCCCCGTCGACATCCTCTGCAGGGACGCCACGGGCACCACCGTCGCGGTCGAGATCAAGCGCCGCGGGGACATCGACGGCGTCGAGCAGCTCACCCGCTACCTCGAGCTGCTCAACCGCGACCCGCACCTGGCACCGGTCCAGGGGGTCTTCGCCGCGCAGGTCATCAGGCCGCAGGCCCGGGTGCTGGCCACCGACCGCGGGATCCGCTGCGTGACGCTGGACTACGAGGCGCTGCGCGGCCTGGACGACGCGGGCGCGCGGCTGTTCTGAGGGCCGGACGCACCACGCTCCTGGTCCGGACGCAGCGCGCGCCCGGTCGACACGGCACAATCGGGCCCATGGTCAGACGCGCCGCGATCGCCGCGCCCAACGAGCACGCCACCCGCGCCGCCGAGCACGCCCTGGCGTCGGGGGGCAACGCGGTCGACGCCGCCGTCGCGGCGATGGTCAGCGCCACCGTCACCGAGCCCGGGATCGTCTCCCCGCTCGGCGGCTGCTACCTCAACATCTGGCCGACCACCGGCGACCCGGTCGTCGTCGACGGCAACGTCGAGATGCCGGGCCGCGGCCAGCCGCGCGAGGCCTTCGGCCGCGGCCTCATCGAGGCGGCCAGCGACTACGGCGGCGGCATGGTCACCTACGTCGGCGCCGGCTCGGTGGCGACCCCCGGCATGTTCGCCGGCATGGGGCTCGCCCACGCACGCTACGGCGCCGCCCCCTGGGCCGAGCTGCTGCGACCGGCCGCCGACACCGCGCGCCAAGGGTTCGCGCTGTCCCGCACCGCCCAGTCCTACCTCGTCCTCGTCACCGGCACGATCCTCGCCTGGGACCCGGCGACGCGGGCGATGCTGACCGACGACGGCGCCGCACCCCCGGTCGGCATGCCCGTCCGGGACCCCGCCCTCGCCGACGCTCTCGAGCAGATCGGCGAGGAGGGTGCCGCCTGCGTCCACACCGGCGACCTCGCCCGCGCGATCGCTGCCGACGTCGCCGACCGCGGCGGCCTCCTCACGCTCGAGGACCTCGCCGCCTACCGGGCCGTCGTGCGCCCCGCCCTGCGCAGCTCCCTCGGCGAGTGGGACCTCGCCTGCAACCCGCCGCCCTCGATCGGCGGACCGGTCCTCACCGCGCTGCTGCGCCTGCTGTCGGCGGTCGAGCAGGAGATCACCCCCGCCCGCGCCGCCACGGTCATGAAGGAGGTCCTCGACATCCGCCTCGACCGCATCGACACGGCCGAGGACCTCGCCGCGGCCGGCGCCGAGCTGCTCGCCACCCTCCACGAGATCGGCTCGGCCGGCCTGCCGACCTCCCCCTCGACCGCGCACGTCTCCGTCGTCGACGGCGAGGGCATGGCGTGCGCGCTCACCGCGAGCGCCGGCTACGGGTCCGGCATGACCGTCCGCGGCACCGGCCTCATCTGCAACAACGCCCTGGGTGAGCTCGAGCTCAACCGCCTGGGACTGCACGCCCTCGAGCCCGGCACGCGACTCGCCTCCAACATGGCCCCCACGACCGCCCGGCGCAGCGACGGCACCGTGCTGGCGATCGGCACCCCGGGCGCCGACCGCATCACCACCGCCCTCGCCCAGGTGATGACGCACCTGGCCCGCCACGGCGAGGACCTGCAGACGGCCATCGAGCGCCCGCGGATGCATCCCCGGCGGCTCGAGGACGGCACGGACCGCATCGAGCACGAGCAGGACGAGACCATCGCGGCGAGCCTGGACGCGGCCGGCATCCCCCGCCACGAGCACCCTCCCCTGGCGATGTACTTCGGCGGCGTCGGCGCGGCGCTACGGCACGTCGACGGTCGGCTCGAGGCGGGCGCCGACCCCCGCCGGGCCGCCGCGACGCGCGTCACCTGACCCGCGCGCGGACGGCATACCCCGCCTCTGCGACGATCGGCACCATGGTCAACCTCACGCGCATCTACACCCGCACCGGCGACGACGGCACGACGGCGCTCGGCGACAACGGTCGCACCACCAAGACCGACCCGCGGCTCGAGGCCTACGCGGACACCGACGAGACCAACTCCCAGATCGGCGTGGCGGTCGCCTCGGGGAGCCTGCCGGCCGAGGTCGCGCAGACCCTCACCCGCATCCAGAACGACCTCTTCGACGTCGGCGCCGACCTGTGCATGCCGCTGCGGGAGAGCTACGAGTGGGAGCCGCTGCGGGTGCAGGAGGCGTGGATCGACGAGCTCGAGGCGGACTGCGACCGCTACAACGAGGAGCTCGAGCCGCTGCGCTCCTTCATCCTCCCCGGAGGCACCCCCGGTGCGGCGCAGCTGCACGTGGCACGGACCGTGGCACGGCGGGCCGAGCGCGCGGCCTGGCGGGCGCTGGAGCAGTATGGCGACGCGCCCGCGGGCGCGGACGCGGGCAAGGGCGAGGGCGGGGTCAACCCGTTGACCGCGAGGTACCTCAACCGGCTCTCGGACCTGCTGTTCATCCTCGGCCGGGTGGCCAACCTGTCGGTCGGGGGCGACGTGCTCTGGCAGCCCGGGGGCGGTCGCGCGGAGGCGCCGGACAAGCGTCGCCGCTAGGCGACCTGGCTGTTCCAGCCCGGCGGGACGGCCTCGACCCAGGAGCGCAGGGCGGTGTAGTGCTGCTCGTCGAGCGCGAGCTCGAAGGTGGAGCTGCCGTAGCACACCGGCACGGTGATGAGACCGGCCCGCCCGATGAGCCGGGAGTCGTCCTCGGCGACCGGAGCGGCCATCCCCAGGTCGAGGTTGCCGCGGATCCAGGGGCCGGCAGCGAGACCGCCCGGCCCCCGCAGGGCCAGGCGGTCGTCGCTGAAGCGGAGGGTGCCGCGCCGCCACTGCTCCCCGTGGCCGCGGTAGGCGGTCGGCATGGGCGCGAACGAGGACCCCTGGTCCCCGAACGCCCGGAACGCGAGCAGCCCCACCCCGAGGATCAGCAGCGCGCCGAGCGCCGCCATGATCACCAGGAGGAGGGCCGGGTCCGGCACGTCCGGCCTAGGCGGTCTCGGCCGGGGTGGAGAGGCCGGCCGCGTCCACGTTGTCCGCGACGATGACGACGCGGTCGTGGTCGACGGAGAGGAAGCCGCTGTCGATGCTCACCGACTCGGTGCGACCGGAGGTCTCGATGCGCACCTCGCCCGCGGCGAGGACCGCCAGCAGCGGGGTGTGCCCGGGCATGATGCCGAGGTCGCCGTCGATGCTCCGGGCGCTCACCATGGAGGCCTCGCCCTGCCAGACCTGCCGGTCCGCGGCGACGAGCTCGACCTTCAGTTCACTCACGACATCTGTCCTCTCGGGGTTGCTGCGGGGGCTCGGGTCAGTCTACCCGCCGGGCGGGGTCCTCCCAGGAGGGGTTGTCGACCTCAGGCTCGGCGTTGGTGGGGCCACCGACCTCGAGGTGACCCTCGGCGGCGACCGCCCCCGTGAGCCGGTTGACCGCGTGCATGCCGTGGTAGAGGACGAGCGCCGCGGCGGTGCCGAGGGCGATGCCCTCGAAGGC
Organism: Ornithinimicrobium cerasi; assembly: GCF_003702705.1. Classification (GTDB taxonomy): domain Bacteria; phylum Actinomycetota; class Actinomycetes; order Actinomycetales; family Dermatophilaceae; genus Ornithinicoccus; species Ornithinicoccus cerasi. Next base: position 158,981 of record NZ_QZMN01000002.1, read on the forward strand.
CAGCGCGCCGACCGTCCAGGTGTAGTTGGCGATGCCGACGACGAGCGCCACGGCCCCCGTGGTGAGGTTGATCGGGTTGCTGAAGTCCACCCGGTGCTCGACCCAGATCCGGAACCCGAGCACGCCGATCATCCCGTAGAGCACCGTCGCGGCACCGCCGAGGACACCCACCGGCACGGTCTGGATCGCGGCGCCGAACTTGGGCAGGAAGGCCAGCGCCACGGCGGTGAACCCGGCGACCCAGTAGGCGGCGGTGGAGTAGACCTTGGTGGCGGCCATGACGCCGATGTTCTCCGCGTAGGTCGTCGTGCCGGACCCCCCGCCGGCGCCGGCGAGCGTGGTGGCCAGGCCGTCGGACATCAGGGTGCGGCCGATCATGTGGTCGAGGGAGTCCGCCGAGCTGCCGGTCATCTGCGCGACCGACTTGACGTGCCCGATGTTCTCCGCGACGAGCACCAGCACGACGGGCAGGAACAGCCCCACGACGCTCCAGTGGAACTCCGGCAGCATGAGCTCCGGCGCGCCCAGCCAGGCCGCGTCGCCGATCGCCGTGGTGTCCACCTCCCCGCGGAGGGCGGCCACGGCATACCCGACGAGCACGCCGAGCAGGATGGACAGGCGACCGAGCAGACCCCGGAACAGCACCGCGCTGAGCACGATGGCCAGCAGCGTGACGAACGCGGTGACCGGTGCCTGCTCGACGTTGTTCCACGCCGCGGGGGCGAGGTTGAGGCCGATGAGGGCGACGATCGCGCCGGTGACCATCGGGGGCATCAGCCGCCCGACCCACCCGTGCCCGACCACCTGCACGAGCGCGCCCACGAGCGCGAGGGCGACGCCGGCCATCACGACACCCCCCAGCGCCCCGGCCGGCCCGTGCTGACCCTGCGCGGCGGCGATGGGCGCCAGGAAGGCGAAGGAGGAGCCGAGGTAGGACGGCACCCGGTTGGCGGTGATCAGGAGGAAGAGGAGCGTGCCCACCCCGCTGAAGAGCAGCGTCGTGCTCGGGGGGAACCCGGTGATGAGCGGCACCAGGAACGTCGCGCCGAACATCGCGACGACGTGCTGCATGCCGATCCCGACCGTCGGCGCCCAGGCGAGCCGCTCATCCGGACCGACCACCTGCCCGGGCTCGATGCGGTAGCCGTCGCCGTGCAGTCGCCAGGTCCACAGGCTCACGCGGGTCTCCTCGGGGGTGGGGCAGGGGCGGGTATGCCGTCGGCCGGCTCGGGTGCGCGACCGCGCGCGAGCCTACCTGCCGGACCGGGCAGGCCACGCGGCGGTCGTGCCCCCGCTCGACCGGCCCTGCGGCCCCCTCTGCACTCGCGACGCCGTTCTGTGCTGTGAGTCTGATCGATCAGACTCACAGGACACCTTCGCGTCGTGAGACGGCCCTCAGGCCAGCCCGAGGTGGTGCGCCTCCTCCCACAGCTCCTCGCGGACCCGGGGGTGGGCGGCGTGCTCGATGAGGTGGCGGGCCTGGTCCTTCTCGCTGTGACCGAACAGCTCGGCGACCCCCTGCTCGGTGACGATCGCCGAGGCCTGGAAGGAGGTCACCGGTTCCTCCACCATGGGCACGATCGTGGAGACGTCGGCCTTGGGGTGCCACGAGCGCAGCGCCATGATCGCCTGCCCGCCCTGGGAGTGCAGCGCCCCGACGATGAAGTCGGTCTGGCCCCGAAGCCGCTGTGGATCCGGGCGTCGATCCGGGAGGCGTTGGCCTGCCCGAAGAGGTCGACCTCGAGGGCGGTGTTGATCGAGGTCATCGACCGCTGCCGGGCGATCAGCGCCGGGTCGTTCGTCCGCTCGGTGCGCAGCATGTGCACCCTGCGGTTGTCGTCCAGCCAGTCATAGAGGTCCTGGCTGCCGAAGAGGAAGGAGGTGGTGAGCGGGTGGTCGGCGTCGAGCGCGCCCGCGGCGTCCAGGGCGAGCACGCCGTCGGAGAACATCTCGGTCCACAGCCTCAGCCCCCGGTGGCCGGTCAGCGCCGCCAGCACCGCGTCGGGCACCGCGCCGATCCCCATCTGCAGGGTGGCGCCGTCCGGCACCATCGACGCCACCCGCTCGCCGATGGCCGTGGTGTCGGCCCCGAGCGCGGCCGCCGCGGGCGGGGTCGGCAGCGGGCTGCTCACCTCGAGGGCCAGGTCGACGTGCTCGAGAGGCACGAGCGCGTCACCGTGGGTGAAGGGCATCCGGTCGTTCACCTGGGCGACGACCAGGCCGCCCCGCTCCCGGCACGCCTCGATGGCCGCCGGCAGCACGTTGACCTCGATGCCCAGCGAGACGACGCCGTCGCGCGGCGCGGAGCAGTGGAGCAGGACCGCGTCCACCGGCAGGGAGCGCCGGAAGAGGATCGGCACCATCGACAGCCGCGAGGGCACGTAGCGCAGCCCCGGGTGCCGTCGCTGCCCGGCCCCGACGAAGCTGGTCTCGACGACGACGCCCTCGCGTTCCGGCAGCCCGGGAGGCCCGTTGAGGGTGTTGAGGACGTAGCTGCCCACGTGCTCGTCCAGCAGCCGCACCAGCTCCCAGGGGACGCTGTGGTTGCCGGAGGCGACGACGCGGCCGCCGTCGGGGAGGGCGCGCAGAGCACCGGCCAGGGCCGGGGTGTCGACGGTGATCACGAGGGACATTCTGCTACGACGCGACGTCGGAGGTCTCGGCGGGGGCGGAGGGCACGCGCACCGTCGGTGCGCGTGGCCCGGCCCGGACCACACCGGGTATGCCGCGGGGCCGGTGAGTCGATCGACTCACCGGCCCCTCGGCATACTCCGTGCCTGTGCCTGTGCCAGCGCCTGGGTCAGGTGCTCAGCTGTTCTTCTCCAGCTCGGCGGCCTGGCGCTCGACGTCGTCGAGGCCACCGCACATGAAGAAGGCCTGCTCGGGCAGGTGGTCGTACTCGCCGTCGGCGACCTTGGTGAACGCCTCGATGGTGTCGACCAGCGGCACCGTCGAGCCCTCGATGCCGGTGAACTGCTTGGCGACGTAGGTGTTCTGCGACAGGAAGCGCTGGATGCGCCGCGCACGGCCGACGAGGATCTTGTCCTCCTCGGACAGCTCGTCGATGCCCAGGATCGCGATGATGTCCTGCAGCTCCTTGTAGCGCTGCAGGATCGACTTGATCCGGACCGCCGTGTCGTAGTGCTCGCGGGTGATGTAGCGCGGGTCGAGGATCCGGCTGGTCGAGGCCAGCGGGTCCACGGCCGGGTAGATGCCCATCGAGGCGATCGGCCGGGACAGCTCGGTCGTCGCGTCGAGGTGGGCGAAGGTGGTCGCCGGGGCCGGGTCGGTGTAGTCGTCGGCCGGCACGTAGATCGCCTGCATCGAGGTGATCGAGTGACCGCGCGTGGAGGTGATGCGCTCCTGCAGGGTGCCCATCTCGTCGGCGAGGTTGGGCTGGTAGCCCACCGCGGACGGCATGCGACCCAGCAGCGTGGAGACCTCGGAACCGGCCTGGGTGAAGCGGAAGATGTTGTCGATGAAGAGCAGCACGTCCTGCTTCTGCACGTCGCGGAAGTACTCCGCCATCGTCAGGGCCGACAGCGCGACGCGCAGGCGGGTGCCCGGCGGCTCGTCCATCTGGCCGAAGACGAGGGCGGTCTGGCCGAGGACGCCGGCCTCCTCCATCTCGACGATGAGGTCGTTGCCCTCACGGGTGCGCTCGCCGACGCCGGCGAACACGGAGACACCACCGTGGTCACGGGCCACGCGGGCGATCATCTCCTGGATGAGGACCGTCTTGCCGACGCCCGCACCGCCGAAGAGGCCGATCTTGCCGCCCAGGACGTAGGGGGTGAGGAGGTCGATGACCTTGATGCCGGTCTCGAACATCTGGGTCTTGGGCTCGAGCTGGTCGAACGCGGGAGCCTGGCGGTGGATGCCCCAGCGCTCGGTGATCTCCAGCGTCTCGCCCTCCTCGAGGTCGAGCACGTCACCGGTGGCGTTGAAGACGTGGCCCAGGGTCACGTCGCCCACGGGCACGGTGATCGGGCCGCCGGTGTCCTGCACGGCCTGGCCGCGGACGAGCCCGTCGGTCGGCTGCAGCGAGATCGCGCGGACCATGTTGTCGCCGATGTCCTGCGCGACCTCGAGGTTGATGACCTTGGTCTCGCCGCCGAGGGTGACCTCGGTCTTGAGGAGGTTGTAGAGGGAGGGCATCTGCCCGGGCGGGAACTCGACGTCGACGACCGGGCCGATGATCCGGGACAGACGACCGACGCCGCCCTGCGACTGCTCCTGTGCCGGAGCCTCAGTGGTAGCCATGCTCATGGTTCAGTGCTTCCTTCTCACTTGGCGTCGGCGAGGGCGCTGGCGCCGCTCACGATTTCGCTGATCTCTTGGGTGATCTCGGCCTGCCGGGCCTGGTTGGCCAGCCGGGTGTAGGTCTTGATGAGCTCGTCCGCGTTGTCCGTGGCCGACTTCATCGCGCGCTGGCGGGCCGCCAGCTCGGACGCCGCCGCCTGCAGCAGGGCGTTCCAGACCCGCGACACGATGTAGTGCGGCAGCAGCGCGTCGAGGGCCTCGGTCGGGCTGGGCTCGAACTCGTAGAGCGGGAGGAGGTCCTCCTGCCCCACCTCCTCGGCCTCGACGACCTCCAGGGGGAGCATCCGCACGACCTGGACCTCCTGGGTGACCATGCTGACGAACCGCGTGTAGACGATGTGCAGCTCGTCGACGCCGCCCTCCTCCGAACCCTTGAGGAACTCGGCCAGACCGAGCTGGGCGATCTCCTTGGCGGTCTCGAAGTCGGGTCGGTCGGAGGAGCCGGACCACGACGCCGCGAACTCACGGCCGCGGAAGCGGTAGAACGACTCGGCCTTGCGACCGTAGAGGAACGGGACGACCTCCATGCCCTCGTCGGTCAGGGTCTCGCGCAGCTGCTCGCTGCGCTTGAGCACGCTGGCCGAGTACGCCCCGGCGAGGCCGCGGTCGGAGGTGACGATCAGCACCGCGGCGCGCCGGGGGTTCTCCCGGGCGGTCGTCAGCGGGTGGTCCGCGTCGGAGTAGCTGGCCACCGCGGACACCGCACGGGTGATCGCGCGGGTGTACGGCGAGGTCTGCGTCACCCGCTGACGGGCCTTGACGACGCGGGAGGCGGCGATGAGCTCCATCGCGCGGGTGATCTTCTTGGTCGACTGGACGGACCGGCTGCGCTGGCGGTACTCCCGCTGCTGCGCTCCCATATCTCGCCTCTCTCGTTGCTGTCGCGGTGGTCTGCGGTGGTCTCTGATCTGCGGTCCGGCGGGGTATGCCGTGGCGCGAGCCACGGCATACCCCCTCGCCTCAGCGGCGCTGGACGGTGATCTGCTCCTGGTCGATGTCGTCCTCGGGGAGGGCGTCGATGTTGTCGTCGTCCTCGTTGGAGCCGGCGTGCACCTCGTGGCTGTCGTCCGGGGCGAACTCCTGCTTGAAGGCCGCCATGGCCTCGACCAGGGACGCCTCGGTGTCGTCGCCGAGCTTGCCGCTCTCGCGGACGCCGGCGAGCAGGCCGTCCTGCTCGCGGCGAAGGTAGTCGACCCACTCGGACTCGAACCGGCGCACGTCGGAGACGGGGACCGAGTCGAGGTGACCGTTGGTGCCGGCCCAGATGATCGCGACCTGCTCCTCGACCGGGACCGGGGAGGACTGCGGCTGCTTGAGGATCTCGACCATGCGGGCACCGCGCTCGAGCTGCGCCTTGGACGCGGCGTCCAGGTCGGAGGCGAACATGGCGAACGCCTCCATCTCGCGGAACTGCGCGAGGTCCACCTTGAGGCGGCCCGAGACCGACTTCATCGCCTTGATCTGCGCGGCACCACCGACGCGGGACACGGAGACGCCCACGTCGATCGCCGGGCGGACGTTGGAGTTGAAGAGGTCCGACTGCAGGTAGATCTGGCCGTCGGTGATGGAGATGACGTTGGTCGGGATGTAGGCCGAGACGTCACCGGCCTTGGTCTCGATGATCGGCAGCCCGGTCATCGAACCGGCACCCATCTCGTCGGAGAGCTTGGCGCACCGCTCCAGCAGCCGCGAGTGCAGGTAGAACACGTCGCCCGGGTAGGCCTCGCGGCCCGGCGGGCGGCGCAGCAGGAGGGACACGGCGCGGTAGGCCTCGGCCTGCTTGGACAGGTCGTCGAAGACGATGAGGACGTGCTTGCCCTGGTACATCCAGTGCTGGCCGATGGCCGAGCCGGTGTAGGGGGCGAGGTACTTGAAGCCCGCGGCGTCCGAGGCGGGGGCCGCCACGATCGTCGTGTAGTCCAGCGCGCCGGCCTCCTCGAGGGTCGCGCGCACCGAGGCGATCGTCGACCCCTTCTGGCCGATGGCGACGTAGATGCAGCGGACCTGCTTCTCCGGGTCGCCGGACTCCCAGTTGGCGCGCTGGTTGAGGATGGTGTCGACGGCGACCGTGGTCTTGCCGGTCTGTCGGTCGCCGATGATCAGCTGACGCTGGCCGCGGCCGACCGGGATCATCGCGTCGATCGCCTTGATGCCCGTCTGCAGCGGCTCGTGGACCGACTTGCGGGCCATCACGCCGGGAGCCTGCAGCTCCAGCGCGCGACGCTCGTCGGTCTCGATCGGGCCGAGCCCGTCGATCGGGGCGCCCAGCGGGTTGACCACGCGGCCGAGGTAGGCGTCGCCCACGGCGACGGACAGGACCTCGCCGGTGCGGCGCACGTCCTGGCCCTCCTCGAGGCCGGAGAAGTCACCCAGGACGATGACACCGACCTCGTGGACGTCGAGGTTCAGCGCCAGACCGAGGGTGCCGTCCTCGAACTCCAGCAGCTCGTTGGTCATGACCGAGGGCAGGCCCTCGACGTGGGCGATGCCGTCGCTGGCGTCGACGACGCGCCCGACCTCCTCGCGGGAGGCGGCGCTCGGCTCGTAGGACTGGACGAACTGGTCCAGTGCGTCGCGGATCTCTTCCGGACGGATGGAAAGCTCCGTCATGTCTGTCTCCTCGTCGTCGGTCCGCTCGCGCGGCCGGGTCTCTGTCGGGGCGGGGTAGGGGGTGGGCTCAGCTGGTCATCTGGCGGCGGGCCTCCACCAGCCGGTGACCGACGGTGCCGTCGATGATCTCGTCGCCGATCTCCACGCGGATGCCACCGACGACGCCCTCGTCGATGATCACGTTGGTGTGGATCTGCCGGCCGTACTGGCTGCTCAGCGCGGCCTCCAGGCGGTCGAGCTGCGTCGCCGAGAGCGGCACGGCCGTGGTGACCGTCGCGCTGACCTGGTCCTGCCGGGCGGCGGCCTGCTCCAGGAAGGACGCGACGGTGAGGTCGAAGCGGCGGCCGCGCACACCGGCGACGGCCTGCTTGGCCAGGCGCACGGTCTGGGGCGCGGTGCGCACCGACAGGAGACGCTCCACGAGCGCACCCTTGGCCTGCGCGTCGGCCCGACGGTCCGCCAGCGCCGCCTGCAGGTCCGGGGTGGCGCCGACGATCCGGTCGAACCGGAACAGCTCGTCCTCCACCTGGCCCAGCCGGCCCTCGTGCTGGGCGTGGGCCATGACGGCCTCCACGCCGAGCCGCTCCAGGGCGAGGCCGAGGTCTCCCGCGGCGGGCCAGCGCTGGGCCACCACGGCACGCACGATGTGCAGCGAGTTCCCGTGGACCTTGCCGGTGAGCAGCCCCTGCGCGAGAGCCGCCCGGTCGGCACCCTCCCGGGAGGGGTCGGCCAGGTTGCGGCGCAGCGTCGGCGTGCCGTCGACGAGGCGGGCGACGGCCCACAGCTCCTCCGCCACCCGCAGCGCCACGTCGATCCCGTCGGCCCGCAGGACCTCCTCCAGGGCCGCCTCGGCCTCGGAGTAGGCCCGGCGGAACGCGGAGGTCTCCATCACCGGCCCCGCTCGCTGCGGGCGTCCAGCCGCTGGGGCGCGATGGCCCCGGACTCCAGGTCGGCCAGGAACCGGTCGACGATGCCGCGCTGGCGCGTCTCGTCGTGCAGCGACTCACCGACGATCTTGCTGGCCAGGTCGGTGGAGATCGCGCCCACCTCGCCGCGCAGCTGGACCATGGCCTGCTGACGCTCGGCCTCGATCTGCTTGTGCGCGGTGTCGGTGATGCGCGCCGCCTCGGACTGCGCCTGGCCCCGCATCTCGGCGACGATCTGCGCGCCCTGCTCCTTGGCGTGCTCGCGGATGCGGGCCGCCTCGGCACGGGCCTCGGAGAGCTGGTCCTCGTACTGCTTCTTGGCGGCGTCCGCCTCGGCCTGGGCCTGCTCGGCCGCGGCCATGCCGCCCTCGATCGCCGCGCGGCGCTCGCCGTAGGCACGCTCGAGGTTCGGGACGACCTTCGTGGCGACGAACCAGTAGAAGATCCCGAACATGATCAGGCCGAAGATCAGCTCCGGCAGGTAGGGCAGGATCGGGATGGCGTTCTCCCCGGCGCCCACCGGCTCGGCCTCCTCGGACGACGCCATCAGGACGCCCGACGCGATCGTGGTGAACTCCACGAGCGGCTCCTCACGTGTAGGTGTCCATCAGCCGTCCCCGCGGGTCGCGGGGCTGCTGCGGGACGGGTCTGGACGGGCGGGATGGTCAGCCGACGAAGAAGGCGATGAAGAAGAGGACCAGGCCGAAGATGGCCAGGGCCTCGGCCAGCGCGAAGCCCAGGATGGCGATCGGCTGGAGCTTGCCCTGCGCCTCGGGCTGGCGCGCGACACCGTTGATGTAGGCCGCGAAGATCAGACCCACGGCGATGGCCGGCCCGATGGTGGAGAGGCCGTAGCCGAGGAGGGTGATGTCACCAGTCACGTCGAATCTCTTTCTGTGTGTGGTCCCGGCGCCGCGGGGAGGGCGCCGGAGCGTTGTCGTGCGTATTCAGTTGTGGGAACGGGGAGGGACGGGCTCAGTGCTCGTCCGCGAGCGCGCCGCCGATGTAGGAGGCGGCCAGGAGGGTGAAGACGTAGGCCTGCAGGAACTGGATCAGACCCTCGAACACGGTCAGCATGGCACCGAGGATCCAGGCGGGGATCGCCACGAGCATGAGGCCGGGCTCGAAGGTCTTGAAGAGGTACCAGCCGCCGACGATGAAGACGACGAGCAGCATGTGCCCGGCGAACATGTTGCCGAAGAGTCGCAGGGCGAGCGTCAGCGGGCGGGTGATGAAGAAGGTGATGAGCTCCAGGAGAAGGATGAACGGCTTGATCCAGCCGGGCAGCCCGCTGGGCAGCATCGAGGCGAGGTAGGGGCCGACGCCACCCTTGTGCCGCAGACCGACCCAGTGGTAGACGACGTAGACGATGAGGGTCAGGCCGAGCGGGAAGCCGATCCGGGCCATCGGCGGGTTCTGGAACGGCGGGACGATGCCGAAGAGGTTGTTCAGCAGGATGAAGGTGAACAGCGCGAAGAGGAAGGGCACGAACCGCATGAAGTCGCGGCTGCCGATCATGTCGCGGGCGATCCCGTTGCGGGCGAAGTTGTAGACCTGCTCGGTCACCCACTGGCCCTTGCCGGGCACGACGGCGGCACGGCGGGTGGTCAGCTGCAGCCAGACCATGAGAGCGACGGTGGCGATCAGCACGAGGGCCATCGGGCGGGTGAAGAAGTACTCGGTGCCCGGGATGGCGAACATCGGCTGCCAGAAGTCGCCCGGCGTGGGCGGGAAGTGACTCTCGCCCTCCTCGGCCATCGGCAGGACGAGGCCTACGGCCGCCATGGTCGCACTCACGCGTTCTCCTCCACAGGGTTGTCTACGGGCGTCGGGGCGTGCTCGGCACAGGCCTGGACCGGGCGGGGTCCGGCGGGGACACCGACGTCATGACCTACCGTACCTGAGCCAGATGGAGTACATCGACAGGCCCATGCCTGCCAGCACGCCCACGGGGAGCAGGAAACGGGTGTCCAGCCACCAGTCCAGGAGCAGCCCGATCAGCCCGAAGGTGAGCGGGCCGGCCAGGAGGTAGCCGATCACGGCGTAGCCCACGTCGGTCTGCCGGGCCATGCCCTCGACCTCGGGCTCGGGGTAGCTCATCGGGGGTCCCCCGGCAGGTCGACGTCCAGCTCGGCGCGGGCCCGCAGGAAGCCGACCACGAGCCCCGCCTGGAAGACGAGCCCGACGATGACGAACGCGACGGCGAGCGGCACGACCTCGAGCCAGGTGGTCTGGGCCAGCGACCAGATGACCGCCGCGAGCACGACCATCTGCAGCACGAAGACGCCGAACGCCCCGGCCATGGTGCTCGCGGTGGGTCCCGCCAGCACGCCGCGGATGCCGACCACGCCGAGGACGAAGACGACGATCGAGATGACCGCCCCCAGCAGGGCGGACACGGCCGCCCACTCCCCCGCGGCGGCCCAGGTGAGCAGCGGGACGACCACGACCAGGGGGAGCGTCGGGACCAGCCCGCCGACGAGCATCGAGCGCAGCGGCGTTCGCGCGGGGCGCGGCGGTGCGGCTGCGGTCATGCGGTGGCTCCCGGTGGCTGGCGGCGTCGAGGTCTTGTGAAAGTTATCACAAGCACCTCCCCGACTCACAGCCGCGAGTCCTGCGACGGGGCGGATGCATCCACCGGGAAGCAGGACTCGGCCCCTGTGAGAAGAGGGGAGGGGGAGGCTCAGACGCCCGCCGCCACGCGCCCGCTCCTGGGCCGGGTGAGCAGGGTCGCCAGCGCCAGCGTCGCGACGATGCCCAGCGCCGACGCCCACGGCGGGAGGTAGGCGAACGAGACGGTGCCGGCCGCGATGAGCAGCGACCACAGGTAGAGCAGGATGACGGCCCGGCGGTGGCTGTGCCCGATGTCGAGCATCCGGTGGTGCAGGTGCCCCCGGTCCGGCTTCCACGGCAGCTGGCCGGCCCGGGTGCGCCGCAGCACGGCGAGCACGATGTCGAGGAAGGGCAGCGCCAGGATGGCGACCGGGATGGCCAGGGGCAGGAAGATGGCGGTTGCCGCCGAGGCGCTCGCCAGCGAGGAGCTGGGGTCGACCGACCCGGTCATGGAGATGGTCGCCGCCGCGAGGAGCAGGCCGAGCAGGAGCGCCCCGGCGTCGCCCATGAAGAGCCGGGCGGGGTGGAAGTTGTGCGGCAGGAAGCCCAGGCAGACCCCCATGAGGGCGGCGCTGATGAACGTCGCCATCGAGAAGACGTTGGGCGGGTCGAAGTTCTGGCTGACCAGGTAGCACCAGCCGAAGAAGGCGGTCGAGGCGATGAGCACCACCCCCGCCGCCAGCCCGTCGAGCCCGTCGATGAAGTTCACCGCGTTGGTCGAGACGACGACGACGAGGATGGTCAGGGTGACCATCACCGGCTCCGGCAGGTAGGTGACGCCCCCGATCGGCAGCGAGAGCAACCGGACCCCGAAGAACGCCATCACCCCGCCGGCGATCACCTGACCGGCCATCTTGGTCATCCAGTCGAGCTCGCGGACGTCGTCGACCGCGCCGAGCAGGGTGATGATCACCGCCCCCAGCAGGACGCCATAGAGCTGGGGCGAGGACGCGAAGAGCTGGCCGTGGTAGGGCAGCTCCCGACCCAGCACCACCGCCGCGGCGAAGCCCGCCAGCATCGCGACTCCGCCCAGCCGCGGGATCGGCACCGTGTGCACGTCGCGGTCGCGCACCGCGGTGATCGCGCCGACCCGCAGCGCGAGGAGACGCACCAGCGGTGTGGCCAGGTAGGTCACGACCGCCGCCGTGAGCAGCACCATGAGGAACTCGCGCATGTGGTCTCACCCGGCCCTGGGCATACCCGGGTGTCGTCCGGTGCCCGGGTCTGAGCCTGTCGGGCTCAGCGCGCCGGGGGCTCGGGGTAGGCGGGGAAGCGCGCCATCAGCTCGCCGACCTCGGCACGCACCTCGCGGGACACCGCGTGCTCCGGGTCGGTGTCACCCTCGGTGACGGCCCGGGCGATCAGCTTGGCGACGGTCCGCATCTCCTCGGTGCCCATGCCCTGGGTGGTCAGGGAGGGGCTGCCGACGCGGATGCCGGAGGCCACGTTGGGCTTCTCCGGGTCGAACGGGATGGCGTTCTTGTTGAGCACGATGCCGGCCGCGTCGCAGCGGCCCTCCGCGTCGACACCGGTGACCCCGACGCCGCGGAGGTCGTGCAGCGAGAGGTGGGTGTCGGTGCCACCCGTGATCGGGCGGATGCCGTGCTCGCCCAGGGTCTCGGCGAGCACCCGGGCGTTGTCGATGACCTGCTGCGCGTAGGTCTGGTACTCCGGTGTCGAGCACTCCAGGAAGTTGACGGCCTTGCCGGCCACGCCGTGCATCAGCGGCCCGCCCTGCATCATCGGGAAGACGGCGCGGTCGATCTTCTTCGCGTGCTCCTCCTTGCAGACGATCGCGCCGCCGCGGGGGCCGCGCAGCACCTTGTGGGTGGTGAAGGAGACGACGTCCGCGTGCGGAACCGGGCTGGGGATCGCCTTGCCGGCGACCAGGCCGATGAAGTGCGCGGCGTCGACCCAGAAGATCGCTCCGACCTCGTCGGCGATCGCGCGGAAGCGCTCGAAGTCGATGAGCCGGGGGATGGCCGAGCCGCCCGCGAGGATGATCTTCGGCCGGTGCTCCTTGGCGAGGCGCTCGACCTGGTCGTAGTCGATGTCCTCGGTGTCCTCGGCGACGCCGTAGTGCACCGCGTCGAACCACTTCCCCGAGAAGCTGACCTTGAAGCCGTGCGTGAGGTGGCCGCCGTGGTCGAGCGACATCGCCAGCACCGTGTCACCGGGCTTGGCGAAGGCGCCGTAGACCGCGATGTTGGCGCTCGCCCCGGAGTGCGGCTGGACGTTGGCGTGGTCGGCGCCGAACAACGCCTTGGCCCGCTCGACGGCCAGGTCCTCCACCTTGTCGACCTCGGCGCACCCGCCGTAGTAGCGGGCGTGGGCGTAACCCTCGGCGTACTTGTTCGACAGCGTCGAGCCGAGGGCGGCCAGAACGGCCGGGCTGGTCTGGTTCTCGCTGGCGATGAGCTGCAGGCCGCTGCGCTGGCGGTCGAGCTCGGAGACGAGGAGGCCGGCGATCTCGGGGTCCTGGTCCAGCAGCGCGCCGAAGTCGGGGCCGTAGTAGGTGTCGGGCGTCACAGCGGTCATGCGCCCCACTGTAGGGGGTCCGGTCGTCGCCGAGACGTCAGGGCGCGAGGGTGCGCACGGCGCTCGCGGGCACCGGCACGCCGCTGGGCAGGATCCCGCCGACGAGGCGGGCGTGCGTCTCCGCGGGCGGCGGTTCGTCGGCCGTCGCCTCCTGCGACTCCGCCCGCACGTCCTGCTGCGCGTCCGCCCTGGAGTCCCCCTGCGGCTCGAGCCGCACGTCCTCCTGCGCGTCCGCGCCGCCGTCCTCCTGCGGCTCCGCGCCGCCGTCCTCCTGCGGCTCCCCCTCCGGGGCCACCGGCGGCGCGTCGTGCAGGACGGTCGTGCCGAGGACGCCCCGGATCTCCTCGGGCGACAGCGCCCCGACGCGCAGGAGCACGGGCTCCTCCCCCGTGCAGTCCACGATCGTCGAGGGCAGCCCCCCGGTGCGGGGACCGTCGTCGAGATAGACGGCGACCGCCCCGCCGAGCTGGTCCATGGCCTCCTGCCCCGTCGTGGCGGCCGGCTGCCCGGTGAGGTTGGCGCTGGTGACCGCCATCGGGCCCACCTCGGTGAGCAGGGTGAGGGCGACGTCGTCGTCGGGCATCCGCAGCGCGACCGTGCCGTTCGTCTCCCCCAGGTCCCACCGCAGCGACGGCTGCGCGCGCAGCACCACGGTGAGCGGACCCGGCCAGAACTGCCGCATGAGGATCTTGGCGTACATCGGCACGTCGATCGCCAGCCCGTCGACGGTGCGGGGGCTGGGCACGAGCACCGGCGGCGGCATCTCCCGACCCCGGTGCTTGGCCGCCAGCACCATCGCCACAGCCACCACGTCGAAGGCGTCCGCGCCCACGCCGTACACGGTGTCCGTCGGCAGCACGACGACCTTGCCGGCGCCGACCGCCTCCGCCGCGCGGGTCATGGCGTCGCCACGACGTGCGGGGTCGGTGCAGTCGAGCAGGCGGTCCTGCAGCGGCGAGCCGGCCATGGGTCCTCCGGTCGGGTCCTGACGGTGCGGTGGCTGACGGTCTGCGGCCCCGGCGCTGCCGCCGGACCGGCGTGGACCAGTGTCGCACCTGCACCCCTCCGACACGTCGTCGCTGTCGGTTGCCGCAGGTCATCTAGAGTTGCGTTCCGCCGACCGCTCCTCAAGAGTGGTGCGGTAAGCCGATGGCGCACCCCGCGCCGTCGACGACACAAGGGAGAGTGACGTCATGCGTGGAAGTGGACTGATCTGGACGATCGTGGGCGTGCTGCTCATCATTGCCCTGCTGATCTACATCCTCTGATCGCCCCGCTCCGAGCGACGGCCCTCCTCCCTCCGGGGACGGGGGCCGTCGTGACTCCCGGGCAGGACGTCAGGGGCGGCCGGCCCGGACCGCCCTCGTCACCCGGGGCAGCCCCGCCAGGTCCCGGTGGTCCTCGACGCTCGCCCAGTCCCCTGTCGCCATGAGCGTGGCCGGCAGGGTCCGGCCCTGCACGTCGGCGTGCTCCATCAGCAGGACGCCGCCGGTCCGCAGCAGGTCCGCCGCCCGGGCCGCCACCTCGCGAGGGATGTCCAGCCCGTCCTCGCCGCCGCCGTAGAGCGCCAGCTCCGGGTCGTGCTCGCGCACCTCGACGTCGACGGGCACCGCACCGGGGGGGATGTAGGGGGGGTTGCTCGTCACCACGTGCACCTCCCCCGCCCAGTCACCGAACGACTCCTGCGCCGGTCCCAGCCGCAGGTCGACGCCGAGCCCGGTGGAGCGGACGTTCGCGGCGGCATACCGGTGCGCCTCCACCGAGAGCTCGACGGCCCCGACCCGGCTGTCGGGGCGGCGCGAGGCGAGCGCGAGGGCGACCGCGCCCGAGCCGGTGCACAGGTCGACGACCGTCGGCCGCTCGATCCCCTCGAGCGCGGAGAGCGCCAGCTCGACCATCACCTCGGTCTCGGGCCGGGGCACGAAGACCCCCGGTCCGACGGAGAGGTCGAGCCCGGCGAAGTGCGCCGTGCCGGTGAGGTGCTGCAGCGGAACCCGCGCGGCGCGGCGCGCCACCAGCCCCTGGTATGCCGTCGCCGTGGCCCCGTGCTCCCCGTCCGGCAGCGGCTCCCCGAGGAGCCGGGCGCGCCGCAGGTCCGCGAGGTCGCGCCGCAGCACGTGGGCGAGCAGCAGCTCGGCGTCGACCGCCGGGCTGGGCACCCCCGCCGCGGCGAGCCGGGCGGCTGCGGCCCGGAGCAGACGGTCGAGCGTCACGGGCGTCCAGCCCGGGGCCGACGGTGCCGGCCGGGCCCCGTCCGGTCCTCGCCGTGGTGGATCGGTGTCGTGGGAGCGACACCGGTCCACCACGGTCCCGCCGGGCGGGTGAGGTCCGGCACGCGCCCCCTCATCCCTGGACCGCGCCGAGACGCGCGGCCTCGTCGGCCTCGACCGCGGACTGCACGACCGGGTCGAGGTCGCCGTCGAGGACGTGGTCCAGGTTGTAGGCCTTGAAGCCCGTGCGGTGGTCGGCGATGCGGTTCTCGGGGAAGTTGTAGGTCCGGATGCGCTCGCTGCGGTCGACGGTGCGGACCTGGCTGCGGCGCTGCTCGCTCGCGGCGGCCTCGGCCTCCTCGACGGCGATCTGGTGCAGCCGGGCGCGCAGGACGCGCAGCGCCGACTCCTTGTTCTGCAGCTGGGACTTCTCGTTCTGGCAGGAGACGACCAGCCCGGTCGGCAGGTGGGTGATCCGCACCGCCGAGTCGGTGGTGTTGACCGACTGCCCGCCCGGTCCTGAGGAGCGGAAGACGTCGATCTTCAGGTCGTTGGGGTCGACCGCGACCTCGGTGGGGTCGTCGATGTCGGGCATGACGAGCACGCCCGCCGCCGAGGTGTGGATGCGCCCCTGGCTCTCCGTCACCGGCACGCGCTGCACGCGGTGCACGCCGCCCTCGTACTTCAGCCGCGCCCACGGGGCCTCACCCGCACCGGGCGTGCCGGTCGCCGCGATGGCCACCCGGGCGTCCTTGTAACCCCCGAGGTCGGAGACCGTCGCGTCCAGCAGCTGCGTGCGCCACCCCCGCCGCTCGGCGTAGCGCAGGTACATGCGCATGAGGTCCCCGGCGAAGAGCGCCGACTCCTCGCCACCCTCCCCCGCCTTGACCTCGAGGATGACGTCGCGGTCGTCGTCGGGGTCGCGGGGCACGAGCTGGCGGCGCAGCACCTCGGCGGCGTCCTCCGCCACCCGCTGCAGCCCGGGCACCTCCTCGGCGAGGCCGGGGTCGTCGGCGCCCAGCTCCCGGGCGGTCGCCAGGTCGTCGGCGGCCCGCTCCCAGGCGCGGTAGGCCGCCACCGTGGGGGCGAGCGCGGCATACCTCTTGTTCAGCCGGCGGAGCGCGGTCGGGTCAGCGTGAACGGCGGGGTCGGCCAGCGCCGCCTCGATGTCGGCGTGCTCGGCGACCAGCGGGAGGGCCGACGCGAACGGGGAGGCGGACACGGCATACCTCCTGTGGTGCGGGCAGTGCGGGCGGTGCGGACGCCGGTCGCGACGGGGCCGGGAACGGCGAACGCCGACCCCGCGAGCAGTCGCGGGGCCGGCGTCGGAGGAGCTAGTTGCCGGCCTTCTTGCCGTAACGCTCCTGGAAGCGGGCGACGCGGCCACCGGTGTCGAGGATCTTCTGCTTGCCGGTGTAGAACGGGTGGCAGCTGGAGCAGACGTCGGCGCTGATCTTGCCGGAGGTCGCGGTGCTGCGGGTGGTGAACGACGCGCCGCAGGTGCAGGTGACCTGGGTCTCGACGTAGGCCGGGTGGATGTCCTTCTTCATGATTCTCCTTGGGTGGGATCTCCCCCGGGTCGGCAGCGCCTCGCGCGCGCCGTGAACCGGTGGGCCAGCGGTCCATTGTGCCACCCCGGCGGGTCCTGACGGAAATCCCGCCGGGGGGCACTTCGGTATGACGTTCCTCGGGTCAGTCCTCGTCGTCGAGCTTGATGGAGCTCGTCTGCTGGACCTGCGTGAGGAACTCGTAGTTGTGCTTGGTCTTGCGCAGCCGGTCCAGGAGCAGCTCGACGGCGGCCTGCTGGTCGAGGGCGGAGAGCACCCGACGCAGCTTCCACATCACCTTGAGCTCCTCGGAGCCCATGAGGATCTCCTCGCGCCGGGTGCCGGAGGAGTTGACGTCGACGGCCGGGAAGATGCGGCGGTTGGCCAGCCCACGGTCGAGCTTGAGCTCCATGTTGCCGGTGCCCTTGAACTCCTCGAAGATCACCTCGTCCATCTTCGAGCCGGTCTCCACGAGCGCGGTGGCCAGGATGGTGAGCGAGCCACCGTGCTCGATGTTGCGGGCGGCGCCGAAGAACCGCTTGGGCGGGTAGAGCGCGGCGGAGTCGACACCACCGGAGAGGATCCGGCCCGAGGCGGGCGCGGCCAGGTTGTAGGCGCGGCCCAGCCGGGTGATGGAGTCGAGCAGCACGACCACGTCACCGCCGAGCTCGACCAGTCGCTTGGCCCGCTCGATCGCCAGCTCCGCGACCGTGGTGTGGTCCTCGGCCGGACGGTCGAAGGTCGAGGAGATGACCTCGCCCTTGACCGCGCGCTCCATGTCCGTGACCTCCTCCGGACGCTCGTCCACGAGGACGACCATGAGGTGGCACTCGGGGTTGTTCGTCACGATCGCGTTGGCCAGCGCCTGCAGGATCAGCGTCTTGCCGGCCTTGGCCGGGGCGACGAGCAGGCCACGCTGGCCCTTGCCGATCGGCGCGACGAGGTCGATGACCCGGGTGGTGAGGTTCTTCTGGTCGGTCTCCAGGCGGAGCCGCTCCTGGGGGTAGAGCGGGGTCAGCTTGGAGAAGTCCGGGCGCTTGCGAGCCTCGTCCGGCGAGCGGCCGTTGACCGAGTCGAGCCGCACCAGGGCGCTGAACTTGCCCTTGTCGCGCCGGTTGCCGGTCGAGGAGACGGTGTGCTGGTTGTCCTCCCCGTCCTTGGGCGCCTTGATGGCGCCCTGGACGGCGTCGCCCTTGCGCAGGCCGAACTTCTTGACGATGCCGATCGGCACGTAGATGTCGGTCGGCCCCGGCAGGTAGCCCGTGGTGCGGATGAAGGCGTAGGAGTCGAGCAGGTCGAGCACACCGCCGACGGGGACGAGCACGTCCTCCTCGGAGTAGGACTCCTCCTGCGGGGCAGCCTGATCGGGCGCGCCACCCATGGGGGTGCTGCGGCCACGCTTGCGATCGCGACCGCGCTGACGGCTCCGTCGGCGGCGACGGCCGCCCTCGCTGTCGTCGTCGTCCTGGTAGCCCTGGCGGTCGTTCTGCTGACCCTGGGTGTTCTGGCGGTCGTCCTGACGGCGCTCGCCCTGCTGACGGTCGCCCTGCTGACGGTCGCCCTGACCGCGCTCGCCCTGCTGACGGTCGTCCTGACGGCCCTGGCGGTCGTTCTGCTGACGGTCGCCCTGCTGGCGGTCGTCCTGACGGCGCTCGCCCTGCTGCCGGTCGTCCTGACGGCCCTGGCGGTCGTTCTGCTGGCGGTCGTTCTGCTGGCGGTCGTCCTGACGGCGCTCGCCCTGCTGCCGGTTGTCAGCCGTGTCGGTGGTGCCGTCCTGGTCCTGCGTACGGTCCGACCGCTCCTGACGGGCGCGGGGCGCCCCGGCGTCGGAGCCTGCGCGCCGGCTGCGCCGGCCGCCCTCGCGCTGCGCCTGGGCACGGTCGAGCGCCGCCTCGAGCTGGGCGGCCCCGCCCTCCGACGAGGTCGCCGGGATGCCGTCGTCCGAGCCTCTGGGCGTCTGGTGTGCAGGGTGACGGCCGTCGGTGTCCGCCGGAGCGCCGACGCTCGCGTCGGTCGCCCGTGACGAGCGTCCCGCACGGGCGCCGACGTTCGCGCCGCCGTGCTGGCCGCGGATCGCGGAGACCAGGTCGGCCTTGCGCATCTTGGCGTCCACGGTGATGCCCATGCTGGAGGCGAGCTGCTGCAGCTCGGCCAGGCGCAGCGTGCTCAGCGAACCGGTCCTGGTCGCGTTGGTGGTATCAGTCACGCGTTCTTTTCCTTCCCCCTTGGCTCCGGCCCATCGCCGAGCATGGGGTCCTGGGTTGGGTGTTCGTGGCCTGGAGAGGCACTCGAACGAGGTGAACGGCGGGGAGAGGACCTGGCTCGACAGCCACAGCCTGGATGGTGGATCAGCGAGAACGTCGAGCGACGTCACCCCGCGCCGGAACGCTTCGGAGCCGACCGATCATCCCGCCCGCTCACGAAGCGTGCTCACGATAACACGGCACCCCTGGGCAGCCGTCCCGTCCCGCCCGGTGCCCCGCCCGGCCGCCGCCCGTCCCGCCCCGCACGTGTTCCGCCGAACGGGCACGATCGCTCCGTTCCACCCCGCACGTGTTCCGCCGAACGGGCACGATCGCTCCGTTCCTGCGACGACGCGGAGATTTTCTCGAATGTGCCCGTTGCGCGACACGTGCTCCGGGGCTGCGTGGTGGCCTGATCGACGATCCGCGACATCCGGTCCACCCCCCATCCCGCCGGGGCCCCGTCCCCGGCGGCGCGGCCTGCTCAGGCGGGGTGCACGGCGAGTCCCGGTGAGGCGGGGCCGCACGGCGCGTCCGGGTCAGGCGGGGCGCACGCCGCGTCCCCGTCAGGCGGGGCGCACGACGCGGCGCGCGGCCCGCACGATGTCACCCAGGACGGCCGAGGCGGTCTCCTCGCCGCCGGCGCCGGCGCCGTGCAGGCGCAGCCTGCCTGCGGACTCGGCCTCGATGATGACGACGTTGGCCCCCTCGCGCGCCTGGGCGAGCGGGTCGTCCTGCGGCAGGGCGACGGGGCGGACGCCCATCTCCACCCGGGGGTTCTCGGCCGGGCCGGAACGCCAGGCTGAGGCGACGAGCTTGATGATCTTGCCGTTCGCGGCAGCGGTCTCGAAGTCGTCGTCGGTCAGCCCCGTGATCCCGGTGCGCTGCACGTCGTCGATCGACACGTCGGCGCCCCAGGCCGCGCGTGCGAGCAGCACGATCTTGGCGGCCGCGTCGAGCCCCTCGAGGTCCTCCGTCGGGTCGGCCTCCAGGTAGCCGAGCTCGCCAGCCTGGCGCACCGCGTCGTCGAAGACCACCCCCTTGCGCGCGACGAGGTCGAGCACGTAGTTGGTCGACCCGTTGACGATCCCTGAGATCGAGGTCACCAGGTCCCCGGCGAGCGAATCACGCACCACCGCCACCACCGGGATGGCCGCCATCACGGCCGCCTCGTAGTCCAGCCCCACCCCGTGCTCGGCCGCCAGTGCCTCGAGCCTTTGGCCCTGCTGCGCGAGCAGCTGCTTGTTGGCGGTGACGACCTGGGCACCGCAGCGCATGGCCTGCTCCAGCAGCGCCGGGGCCGGGTCCAGCCCGCCCATCACCTCTACGACCACGTCCGCCCGCTCGACCAGCCCCGAGGCGTCTGCCGTGAGCAGCGCCGGGTCGATGCCGTCACGAGCCCGCGTCGCGTCCCGCACCGCCACCCCGACCAGCTCCAGGGGTCGGCCGACCCGGACGGCATACAGGTCGGCCCGCCGGGGGTCGCACAGGCGACGGGCGACGGCCGCACCCACGGTGCCGGCCCCGAGCAGGGCGATGCGGACGGTCTGGCTCACGTCAGGTCTCCAGGGGTGTGCAGCGGGGTCGGTCGGGTGTGCCGGTCACATGCGCTCGGGTGCGGACACTCCGAGCATTCCGAGTCCGTTGGCGAGCACCTGGCGCGTGGCGTCGTTGAGCCACAACCGCGAGCGGTGCAGGTCGGTGATCTCCTCCTCGGCCGTCATCGGGCGCACCCGGCAGTCGTCGTACCACTTGTGGAAACGTCCGGCGAGGTCCTCGAGGTAGCGGGCGACCCGGTGCGGCTCGCGCAGCTCGGCGGCCTGGGTCACCACCCGCGGGAAGTCACCGAGAGCGGCGAGGAGCACGGCCTCCGTCCCGTGGGTGAGCAGCGAGGGGTCGAAGCCGTCCCCGCGGTGCACCCCGTCCTCGCCGGCGAGGCGGGCCACGTTGCAGGTCCGTGCGTGGGCGTACTGCACGTAGAAGACCGGGTTGTCGTTGGAGCGCTTGCGCAGCTCCTCCCCGTCCAGGTCCAGGGGCGAGTCAGCCGGGTAGCGCTCGAGGCTGTAGCGCACCGGGTCGGCCCCGATCCACTCCAGGAGGTCGGTCAGGAACAGCGCGTTGCCGCGCCGCTTGCCCATTCGCTCACCGCGGATGTTGATGAGCTGGCCGATGAGCACCTCGATGTTGCGCTCGGGGTCGTCCCCGGCGCACGCGGCGATCGCCTTGAGCCGGCCCACGTAGCCGTGGTGGTCGGCACCGAGCATGTAGACCTTCTCGGTGAAGCCACGGTCGCGCTTGGACAGGTAGTAGGCGCAGTCGGACGCGAAGTAGGTGGGCTCCCCGTTCGCGCGGATGAGGACGCGGTCCCGGTCGTCGCCGAAGTCGGTCGTGCGCAGCCAGACCGCACCGTCGAGGTCGAACACGTGCCCCTGCTCCCGCAGGCGGGCGACCGCCTCCTCGACCTTGCCGCTCTCGTGCAACGACCTCTCGCTGAACCACACGTCGAAGTGCACGTTGAAGTCGGCCAGGGTCTGCTGGATCTGGGAGAGCTGCAGCTCGTAGCCGCGCTGCCGCGCCAGCGCCGTCGACTCCGCCTCCGGCAGGTCGAGCAGGTCGGGGCGCTCGGCGAGGAGCTGCTCGGCGAGCCGGTCGATCCACTCGCCGGAGTAACCGCCGTCCGGCACCTCGGTCCCGCGCGCCGTGGCGACGATCGAGGCGCCGAACTTGTCCATCTGGGAGCCGGCGTCGTTGATGTAGTGCTCCGCCGTCACGTCCGCGCCGCAGGCCGTCAGCAGCCGGCGGAGCGCGTCGCCGAGCGCGGCCCAGCGGGTGTGGCCGATGTGCAGCGGACCAGTCGGGTTCGCCGAGACGAACTCGAGGTTGATCGTCCGGCCGGCCATCAGGTCGTTGCGGCCGAAGGCCTCGCCGGTCTCGACGATGGTCCGCGCCAGTTCGCCGGCGCTCGCCGCGTCGAGGGAGATGTTGAGGAAGCCCGGGCCGGCGACCTCCACCGCAGCGACGCCGTCCACCCGGCCGAGGCGCGAGGCGACGGCCTCCGCGAGCTGGCGCGGCGGCATACCCGCGCCCTTGGCCAGCTGGAGCGCCACGTTGCTCGACCAGTCCCCGTGCTCGCGGTTCCTGGGCCGCTCCACGCGCAGCTCACCGGGTTCCGGGACGTCGACGCCGAGCTCGCCGGCGGCGACGGCGTCGGTCAGGACGGTGTGGAGGGCCTGCGCGAGCTGCTCGGGGGTCACCCGCCCCAGTCTAGGCGCGCCCACCAGCCCTCCCGTCACCCGTTTCGGTGCCGGGCGCCCCGACGGGGCTGGTACAGTTTCACGCTGTTGCCCCCGTAGCTCAGGGGATAGAGCACCGCCCTCCGGAGGCGGTGGCGCAGGTTCGAATCCTGCCGGGGGCGCAACGGAAAAGGCCGCTGACCCGCGCGGGGTCGGCGGCCTTCTGCGTCCTCGGTCCGCAGACGGTAGACGCTTCAACCATCTCGCCGTAGCGTTGCCGAATGACACCACGACGCAGACTGCTCACCACCGTTCTGGCTGCCCTTCTCGCCGTCTCGGCCCCTGCGGGCGCGTCCGCGGCACCGGCCTTCCCGGACACCGTCCCCCTGCCCGACGGCTGGCTCCCGGAGGGCATCGCCACCGGGACCGGCACGACGATCTACTCCGGCTCGCGGGCCGACGGCTCGATCTGGAAGGGGGATCTGCGCACCGGGCTGGGAGAGGTGCTCGTCGACGTCGACGGGCGGGTCGCCGTCGGCCTCAAGGTCGACCGTGGCCTCCTCCTCGTCGCCGGCGGCCCCACCGGCGACGCCTACGTCTACGACGCCCGCACCGGCGGGGAGGTCGCCGTCCTCGACCTCACCGACGAGCCCTCGTTCATCAACGACGTCACCGTCACGCGGGAGGCGGCGTGGTTCACCGACTCGCAGTCGGCCGTGCTCCACCGGGTCGCACTCGGCCCCGGTGGCGCGCCCACCGGCGAGGTCCGGGACGTCCCGCTGACCGGGGACTGGGAGCAGGTGGCGGGCTTCAACGCCAACGGCATCGCGAGCACGCCCGACGGCGGCACCCTGCTCGTCATCAACAGCACGACGGGCATCCTCTACACCGTCGACCCGGCCACCGGTGAGGCGGTCGCGGTCGACACCGGGGGCGCGGACCTCACCGCCGGCGACGGCATCCTCCTGAGCGGACGGACCCTCTACGTCGTCCGGAACCGCCTCAACGAGATCGTCGAGCTGCGGATGTCACCCGACCTCCTCTCCGCGACGCCGGTGGACACCCTGACCGACCCCGACTTCGACGTGCCCACGACCATCGCCCTGCACGGTTCCCGGCTGTACGCCGTCAACGCGCGGTTCGGCACCCCGCCGACCCCCGGGACGGAGTACGACATCGTCCGCGTCGACGGGCGGTAGCCGGGCGCTGCCGCGACGCACGCCGGGTCCTACGGTGGGGGTATGTCGATCACGCTCCCCTTCATCGGCGGCCAGGACGTGCACGTCGCGGACAGCTACGACAACGTCGACCCGGCGGACGGCTCCTCCCTCGGCGGGGTCGCGCGCAGCGGGGCGGAGGAGGTCGACCGGGCCGTGCGCGCGGCGGCCGACGCGCAACCGGCCTGGGCCGGCACCCTGACCGAGCACCGCGCCGACGCCCTCTCCCGCCTCGCCGACCTCGTCGACCGCGACCGCGAGGAGCTGGCGCGCACGGAGTCCGAGGACACGGGCAAGCCGTTGTCGCAGGCCCGCACGGACGCGACGGTCGCCGCCCGCTACTTCCGCTTCTACAGCCGGGTGATCGAGGCCTTCTACGGACAGACGATCCCACTCGGCCCCGACACGCACGTCTACACCCGGCACGAGCCGTACGGCGTCGTCGGCAGCGTGGTCGCCTGGAACTACCCTCTCCAGCTCGCCTCCCGCTCGATCGCCGCCGCGACCGCGACCGGCAACGCCGTGGTGCTGAAGCCGGCCGACGAGACCCCGCGCACCGCCGTCGCGCTCGCACGGCTGGCGGTGGAGGCCGGGCTCCCGGCCGGCGTCGTCAACGTGGTCCCGGGCCTGGGGGCCGAGGCCGGTGCCGCGCTCGCCGCCCACCCGCTGGTGGCCCACCTCGGGTTCGTCGGGTCGACCGAGACCGGGTCGCTCATCGCGCACGCCGCGGCCGACCGGGTGGTGCCGACGGTGCTGGAGCTCGGGGGCAAGTCGGCGCAGGTCGTCTTCGCCGACGCGGACCTGGAGCGCGCGGCCGACCACGCCACCCGGGCGATCCTGCAGAACGCCGGGCAGACCTGCTCCGCCGGCTCCCGGCTCATCGTGCACGACAGCGTGCGCGCAGAGCTGGTCTCGCGCATCGCCGACCGCTTCCGGGCCACCACCCTCGGCCGCGGGACCGACGACCCGGACCTCGGTCCCCTCGTCTCGGCGAAGCAGCAGGACCGCGTGCGCGGGTATGTCGAGAACGCCGGCTCCGGGGAGGTCGTCGTCGGTGGCGGCACCCCGCAGGACGACGGTCTCGGCCGCGGGTCGTACTGGCTGCCCACGCTCATCGACGGCGTCGACCCCTCTGCGCCGATCGCGCAGGAGGAGGTCTTCGGGCCGGTGCTGGTCACGATGCCGTTCACCGAGGAGGAGGAGGCCGTCTCGCTGGCCAACGGCACCGACTACGGCCTCCTCGCCGCCCTGTGGACCCGCGACGTGGGCCGCGCCCACCGGGTCGCCGCCCAGGTGGACGCGGGTCAGGTGTTCGTCAACACCTACGGTGCCGGTGGCGGCGTCGAGCTGCCGTTCGGCGGGTTCCGCCGCTCGGGCTACGGCCGGGAGAAGGGCGTGGAGGCGCTCGCCGGGTTCACCCAGACGAAGACCGTCGTGGTCCACGTCGGCTGATCGGACGACCGAGGCACCCCGCCGCGGAGCGCCCGTCCTCCTCCGGGAGGAGGGGTGATCTCCGACCGGGGGTCGATGTGGGTCGTCGGGGTCGGCTGGTTGACTGAGGCCCATGACTGCTGCTGAGATCCAGGGGTCCGGGATCAGCGTCCGGGGGTTGACGAAGTCCTTCGGGAGCTTCCTCGCCGTCGACGACCTGACCTTCGAGGTGCGACCCGGTCGGGTGACCGGTTTCCTCGGGCCCAACGGCGCCGGGAAGACGACGACCCTGCGCATGCTGCTCGGCCTCATCCGCCCCTCCGCCGGTGAGGCGCTCATCGGCGGTCGCCGCTACGCCGACCTCTCCTCCCCGATGCAGGTGGTGGGTGCGGCGCTGGAGGCCACCGGCTTCCACCCGGGTCGCTCCGGCCGCGACCACCTGCGCGTCCTGGCCGCCACGCACGGCATCCCGGACGCCCGCGTCGACCAGCTCCTCGAGCTGGTGGGGATCCCCGCGGCGGCCCGCAAGCGCGCGGGCGACTACTCGATGGGTATGCGGCAGCGGCTCGGCCTGGCCGGTGCGCTGCTCGGCGACCCCGACGTGCTCCTGCTGGACGAGCCGGCCAACGGGCTCGACCCCGAGGGCATCCGGTGGATGCGCGGGTTCATGCAGCACCTCGCCCGCGACCAGGGCAAGACCGTCCTGGTCAGCAGCCACATGCTCTCCGAGGTCGAGCAGACCGTGGAGGACGTCGTCATCATCGCCAACGGCCACCTCGTCCGCGAGGGGACCATGGAGGAGCTGCACGGCGAGCCCTCCACGCTGGTGCGGACCACCGACCCGGCCGCCCTCGCCGCCGCACTGGACCGGGCGGGCATCGGGTCGGCGGTGGAGGACGGCGGCGCGGCGCTGCGGGCGACCACGGGGGACCTGGCCCGGGTCGGCGACGTCGCCCTGGCGGCCGGTCTGCCCGTCCACGAGCTGCGACCCCTGCGCACCGACCTCGAGCGGCTCTTCCTCCAGCTCACCGAGGCGCCCGAGCACCGCAACCGCAACCTCGCCGGTGGCGAGCTCGTCGGCGGTGACCCCGACGGGGCGGCGCCACCCGTCCGCGCCGCCGGGGACGGGCCACCCGTCGGCCAGCCCGCCGGGGACGGGCCCGCCCGGGCCGGCGCACGGCATACCGACGTCCCTGCTCCCGCGGAGGAGACCCGATGACCCGCCTCGTGCACGCCGAGCTGCGCAAGTACCTGACCACCCGCCTGGCCTGGTCGATGCCGCTGACGATGTTCCTGCTGGGCGGCATCTTCGCCGCCGTCCAGGGCCTCGTCCTCGTCCTGCTCGGGGAGATCCCGACCGGGGCCGGTGGCGAGGTCATCCGTCCGTCGGAGCTGTTCGACGACCTGACGCTCGCCCGGATGGTCTACACCGGGGCGGTCCAGATGGGCTACCTCCTGGCGCTGGTGCTCGGGATCCTCACGATGAGCGGGGAGTTCCGGCACAAGACCATCACCGCCACCCTGCTCTCCTCGCCGCGCCGCGGCAGCCTCATCGCGGCCAAGGTGATCTCGCTGGCTCTCGTGGTGGTGCTCAACAGCCTCGCGTTCATCGCCGGCAGCCTGCTGGGCGGTGGCATCACGCTCGCGCTCGGTGACGCCGCACTCTTCCCCGAGCCCGTCGAGCTCACCACGACCCTGCTGCGGATGGTGCTCGTCCTCGTCCTCTGGGGGCTGATGGGGTTCGGCCTCGGCGTGCTGATCCCCAACCAGGTCATCGCCCTCTTCGTCGGGGTGGGCGTCACCCTGCTCATCGAGCCGCTGCTCGGCTTCGGCCTGACCTTCGTCGAGCAGCTCGCCGACGCGGCCCGCTACTTCCCCAGCCAGGCGAGCACCAGCGTGCTCGACCTGTTCGCCGGGGTCGACGAGCAGACCGCGCAGCAGATGGGTGCGGCGGACCCGCTCACCTGGTGGGTCGCGGCGCTCGTCCTGCTCGCCTACGCGGCGGTCATGACGGTGCTCGGCTGGGTCGTCACGGCCCGTCGGGACGTCAGCTGACCGGCCACGACGCGCCTTCACCCCACGGGGCGGTCGCCTGTGGCCGGGGGTAGGCTGGCCCGGGTGGGTGCAGTGCCCGCACCCGAGTTGCCCCCAGACATGTGAGATGAGGCGCCAGGCCCGTGGCCAACCCCCCGAGCGACGACAAGACCCTCGCTGATTTCGGAGCCAACGAGTGGCTCGTGGAGGAGATGAGGGAGCGATTCGACGAGGACCCCGGCTCCGTCGAGCCGGCCTGGCGGACGTACTTCGAGGGCGGGTCGCAGAGCTCCAACGGGGCCGGCACCGGGTCCTCGACCACGCGTCCGGCCGCCCCGGTCAGGACGTCCGTCGCCGCTCCGGCCGACACCACCCCCGGGCGCCCCGTCAAGGGTGTCGCCCCGGCGCCCCCGCGCCAGGCCTCCTCGGGCAACCAGGCCCCGGCGGAGACCTCCAAGGCGGCCGTGACGGCCCGGGCGGAGGAGGGGAAGGCTGCTGCCAAGCCTGCGGAGAAGCCCGCCGAGAGGCCCGCGTCCACGCAGCCCGCGAAGCCGGCGTCCACGCAGCCCGAGAAGGCCGCGGAGGCACAGCCCGAGAAGACGCCCGCCGAGGCCAAGCCCGCCGCCGCCAGCGGGAGGGCGACGTCCAAGGGAGCCAAGGAGACCCCCGTGACCAGGGACGCTCCCCCCGTCAAGCGCTCGGCCCCGCAGACCGAGGTGACCACCACCCCGATGCGCGGCGCGGTGGCCCGCGTGGTCACCAACATGGAGGCCAGCCTCGAGGTCCCGACCGCCACCAGCGCGCGCAACCTCCCCGCCAAGCTCCTCATCGACAACCGCACGGTGATCAACAACCACCTCGCCCGCGCCCGCGGTGGCAAGGTGTCGTTCACCCACATCATCGGCTACGCGATGGTGCAGGCCGTCAAGGCGATGCCGGCGATGAACAACTCCTTCGAGCTGATCGATGGCAAGCCGGTCCTGGTCGAGCCCGCCCACATCAACCTCGGCCTGGCCATCGACGTGCCCAAGTCCGACGGGACGCGGCAGCTTCTGGTGCCCTGCATCAAGAGCGCCGAGACGATGACGTTCTACGAGTTCTGGTCCGCCTACGAGACCATCGTGCGCAAAGCCCGTGACGGCAAGCTCACCGTCGAGGACTTCCAGGGCACCACGATCAGCCTCACCAACCCCGGCGGCATCGGCACCCTCCACTCGGTGCCGCGGCTGATGAAGGGTCAGGGCGCGATCATCGGCGTCGGCGCCCTCGACTACCCCGCCGAGTGGCAGGGTGCGGCGCTGGAGCGGATCGCCGCCAACGGCGTCAGCAAGATCCTCACGCTCACCTCCACCTACGACCACCGCATCATCCAGGGCGCGCAGTCCGGTGAGTTCCTCAAGGCCCTGCACCAGCTGCTCCTGGGCAAGGACGACTTCTTCGACACGATCTTCCACTCGCTGCGCATCCCCTACGAGCCCATCCGCTGGGCGCCGGACGTCACCGCGAGCCACGACGACGACATCTCCAAGGCCAGCCGGATCCAGGAGCTCATCCACTCCTACCGCGTCCGCGGTCACCTCATGGCGGACATCGACCCGCTCGAGTACCGCCAGCGCAACCACCCCGACCTCGTCATCGAGAACCACGGCCTGACCCTGTGGGACCTCGACCGTGACGTCGCGACCGGTGGTTTCGGCGGCAAGGCGCGGCTCACGCTGCGCAACATCCTCGGCATCCTGCGCGACTCCTACTGCCGCACCGTCGGCGTGGAGTACATGCACATCCAGGACCCGGTCGAGCGGAAGTGGATGCAGGACAAGATCGAGGTGCCGTTCGAGAAGCCGGCGCCCGCCGAGCAGCTGCGCATCCTGCGCCGCCTCAACGCGGCGGAGGCGTTCGAGACCTTCCTGCAGACCAAGTTCGTCGGTCAGAAGCGGTTCAGCCTCGAGGGCGGCGAGTCGGTCATCGCGCTCCTCGACAAGGTGCTCAGCCGCGCCGCCGAGGACGGCCTCGCCGAGGTCACGATCGGTATGCCGCACCGCGGCCGCCTCAACGTGCTCGCCAACCTCGCCGGCAAGTCCTACGGGCAGATCTTCCGCGAGTTCGAGGGCAAGCAGGCCCCGGGCTCGGTCCAGGGATCCGGTGACGTCAAGTACCACCTGGGGACCGAGGGTGAGTTCGTCAGCGAGCAGGGCCGGTCCACCCGGGTCTACCTCGCCGCCAACCCCAGTCACCTGGAGGCGGTCAACCCGGTCCTGGAGGGCATCACCCGGGCCAAGCAGGACCGGATCGTGCTCGAGGGTGGTGACCGCGAGGCATACCCGGTGATCCCGGTGCTCCTGCACGGTGACGCGGCGTTCGCCGGTCAGGGCGTGGTGCTGGAGACGCTGCAGATGTCCCAGCTCAAGGGGTACAAGACCGGCGGCACCATCCACGTGGTCATCAACAACCAGGTCGGCTTCACGACCGCCCCGCACGACTCGCGCTCCTCCGTCTACTGCACGGACGTCGCGCGCACCGTGCAGGCACCGGTCTTCCACGTCAACGGGGACGACCCCGAGGCCGTGGTCCGGATCGCCGAGCTCGCCTACGACTACCGGCAGGCGTTCAAGAAGGACGTCGTCATCGACCTCGTCTGCTACCGCCGGCGCGGCCACAACGAGGGCGACGACCCCTCGATGACCCAGCCGCTGATGTACGACCTCATCGAGGCCAAGCGCTCGGTCCGCAAGCTCTACACCGAGTCCCTCATCGGTCGAGGCGACATCACGATCGAGGAGGCCGAGGAGGCGCTGCGCGACTACCAGCGACAGCTGGAGCAGGTCTTCACCGAGACCCGCAAGGCGCTGCGCGGCGAGGGTGACGGCACGAGCGGCCTCGAGCGTCCGCTGGCCCAGGACGAGGGCGACATGGCGACCCGGCAGCGCCCGACCGCGATCAGCAAGGAGCTGGTGCACCGCATCGGCGACGCCTACGGCGAGGTGCCCGACGGTTTCACCGTCCACCCCAAGCTGGCCAAGCTGATGACCAGCCGCCAGGAGATGACCCGGGAGGGTGGGATCGACTGGGCGATGGGCGAGCTGCTGGCCCTCGGCTCCCTCCTCGTCGACGGCACTCCCGTCCGGCTGGCCGGCCAGGACTCGCGACGGGGCACCTTCGTGCAGCGGCACGCCGTGCTGACCGACAACGACACGGCCGCGAACTGGACCCCGCTGCGCCACCTGTCCGAGGACCAGGCCAACTTCGAGGTGCACGACTCCCTGCTCTCCGAGTACGCCGCGATGGGCTTCGAGTACGGCTACTCGGTGGAGCGGACCGACGCCCTCGTGCTCTGGGAGGCGCAGTTCGGCGACTTCGCCAACGGCGCCCAGACCGTGGTCGACGAGTTCATCTCCTCCTCGGAGCAGAAGTGGGACCAGCGCTCCAGCGTGGTGCTGCTCCTGCCGCACGGCTACGAGGGTCAGGGACCGGACCACTCCTCCGCCCGCATCGAGCGCTACCTGCAGCTGTGCGCCGAGGACAACATGGTCGTCGCCTACCCCTCCAGCCCGGCGTCCTACTTCCACCTGCTGCGTCGACACGCCATGGCCCGCCCGCGCAAGCCGCTCATCGTCTTCACGCCGAAGGCAATGCTCCGGCTCAAGGCGGCCGCCAGTGCCGTCGAGGACTTCACCACCGGCACCTTCGAGCCGGTCCTCGCGGACACCGCCGAGCTGGACAAGAGCGCCGTGGAACGGGTGCTGCTGGCCTCGAGCAAGCTGGTCTGGGACCTGGAGGAGGAGCGCCGCAAGCGTGAGGACGAGCGCACCGCCATCCTGCGGGTGGAGCAGCTCTACCCGTTGCCGGCCGCGCAGATCGCCGCGCTCACCGAGAAGTACCCGAACGCCGAGCTGCTCTGGGTGCAGAACGAGCCGCAGAACCAGGGTGCCTGGCCGTTCATGGCGCTGAACCTGCCCGAGGCGCTCGCCTTCCACGGGGAGGACCGTCCGCTGCGGGTCGTCTGCCGCCCCGCGTCCGCGTCGCCCTCCACGGGGTCGACGAAGGTCCACGCGGTCGAGCAGGAGGCCCTGCACGAGGAGGCGTTCGGCCGCCGGCGCTGAGGCACCGAGACACGTCAGGCCCTGAGTGCCCTCAGATCCTGGGGGCTGAGGTCCGGGGACGCGCGGCTCAGGCCGGCGTCGCGTCCATGACGACGATCGCGCGGCCCTGGATCCTGCCGGCGTCGAGGAGCTCGTAGGCCAGGGGCGCGTCCTCGAGGGAGAAGCGCCGGGTCACCGCCCGGCGCACGTCGAAGGCACCCTCGGCGGCCAGCCGCACCACCTCCGGCAGGTCTCGTCGGGTGCGTGCCCCGAACGAGCCGGTGATCGTCATACCCCGTCGGACCAGGGCGGTGATCGGGACGGCGGCCGTGGCGTCACCCGCCGCGATCCCGACCACCACCATCCGGCCGCCCTCGCGCAGGAGGGAGAAGCCGAGCTCGACGGTCGCGGGGCGGCCCAGGACCTCGAGCACGACCTCTGCACCGGCGCCGTCCGTGGCGTCGCGCACGGCCTGCCGCACGTCGGCCGTCACGGAGTTGACGGTGACGGTCGCGCCAAGGGCTCGGGCCGCCCCGAGCTTGTCGTCGTCGACGTCGACGGCGATGATCGGGTCCGCCCCCAGGTGCCGGGCGAACTGGATGATGCTGGACCCGACCCCGCCGACGGCGACCACCGCGACCGAGCGACCGCGCAGGTCCGTCCCGGCGCGGGCGAGGGCTCCGTAGGCCGTGAACGCGGCGCACCCCAGGACCGCCGACTCCTCCAGCGGGAGCTGGTCCGGCAACGCTGCGAGCGCGGTCGCGGGGACGACGGCGTGCTCGGCCAGGCCCGCCATGGAGTACATGGACAGCCGCGACCCGTCCGCACGGGTCAGGCGCGAGGTGCCGTCGAAGAGGTTGCCGCGCAGCCGGTTCTCGGCGAAGAACGGCTCGCACAGGTCATCCCGCCCGGCCTCGCACTGCCGACAGGTCCCGCACGGCATGACGAACGCCCCGACCACCCGCTCCCCCACGGCCAGGCCGTCGACGCCCGGCCCCAGCTCCTCGACGTGCCCCGACACCTCGTGCCCGAGCACCCCGGGTGCGGGGAAGGCCACCTCACCCTTGATCACGTGCAGGTCGGTGTGGCACACACCCGTGGCTGCCACCCGGACGAGCACCTCCCCCGGGCCCGGGCGCGGGGTCGGCACCTCCTCCACCGTCATCGGCAGACCGGGCCCGTCCCACACCACAGCTCTCATGGCGGTCATCGTGGCACGCCGCCCCAACCCCGGCCTCGGACCCGCGGCACGTCCCGCACGCGGTGAGGGGCGCGCCATACCCTGGGGCCGTGTCTGCGCACGAGGACTTCCTCATCGCCCGCAACCCGGAGGAGGGCACCACGCTGCCCTACCTCCTGCGCCTCCCGCTCGGGCCGGACGGCGTGGTGCTCAAGGCCAAGGAGACCTGGCCGCGCACGGGCAAGGTCTACTGCCACCGCGCCGTAGGGTGGCCCCTGGAGCCGGAGGTCGTGGAGCGCGTGCCCGTGCGCTCGTGCGTGCGACGCGGCGCCGCGATCGACCTGGTGCTCGACCGGGGCCGGGAGAACCGCTCGCAGTTCGTGCTCACGAGGATCCGCGGCGGCCGGGAGGCGATCTTCTGGCAGACCGCGCGCACGGCGAAGCAGGCCCGTCCGGCGGTCTCGGTCCCCACGGCCCGCGGGTCGGGGGTCAGGGGGCTGGAGATCGTCGTCGACAGCCACGAGCGCTACGCGTGGAAGTTCGAGCACCAGCAGGCGGGGACGGTCCGTGCGCCGCTGCCCGCCGGGGACTACGGGGTGCTCCTGGGGGAGAGGCTGGTGGCCGCGGTGGAGCGCAAGTCGCTGGCGGACCTGGTCAGCACGCTGACGACCGGGAGGATGCGCTACGTCCTGGCGGACCTCGCCACCCTCCCCGCAGCGGCCGTCGTGGTGGAGGACCGCTACTCCGCGGTCTTCAAGGTCGAGCACGTCCGTCCCGCGGTGGTCGCGGACGCGCTGGGCGAGTGCCACGCGCGGTTCCCGACGGTGCCGGTCGTGTTCTGCGAGACCCGCGCCCTGGCGCAGGAGTGGACGTACCGCTTCCTCGCCGCCGCGCTCGTGCAGGCCGGTGAGTCCACGCACGCCGAGACGGAGGCGGCGCCGCTGCCGTCGGCCTCACCGCCCAGCACCGCGCACGTGCGCGCCTGGGCGCGAGAGCAGGGGTATGCCGTGCCGGACCGGGGACGGCTCAGCCGGGAGGTCCTCGACGCGTTCGCGCGACGGTCCGGGTGAGGGACCGGGCCTGTCGGTCGCTGCTGGCACACTGCTCGGATGGCAGGCACGGACGACGGGCGCGGGCAGGGACCGCCCGAGGAGGCGCGGCCCAGCCTGGTGGAGCTGCGTCGCCGGGTGCTCGACGAGGGACCACGGATCGGCACCGGGTGGCCGGTCCTCGACGCGCTGAGCGGCGGGCTGGGTGCCGCCCGGACGACCCTCGTGCGGGCGCCGGCGGAGCTGCGCCTGCAGGTGGTGTCGAGGACGGTGGCGTGGGCGGCGGGCGAGGGTTACCCGGTGATGCTCGCCTCGAGGTCGCGCACCACCCCGGAGCTGTGGCTGGCCGTGGCCGCCGGGGCGCTCGGCCTGCCCCCCACCGCCCTGCTGGGCACCACGGCCCACGACGACTGGGTCGACGCCCGGCTGCGCGTGCTCGACGTGCGCGTGCACGGCGGGGACGACGCCCCGCAGGAGACCGCCGCGTCGCTGGCCGTCAGGCCGGCCTCCCTCCTCGTGCTCGACGACTACGAGAGCTGGACCGGTGACTGGGCCACCGCGCTGGACCCGCGCTTCGAGCGTCTCGACCTGGAGCAGTGGCCGCGGAGCACCGGGTGCGCGCTGGTGCTGGGGATGACGGACATGAGCGGCTTCTCCGAGATGGTCCAGCTGGGGGTCCGCACCCTGCGGCTGGCACCGAGCGACGACGGGACCCGTGTCCAGCTCTCCTCGCACAGCTCCACCCGCAAGGACAAGCGCACCGTCCTGCTCCGCGACGGGTTCCTCGAGCCGCCGCCGCCCGGTGCCGCCTACGTGCGCCGGCCCGACGCCGCCAACCTGTGGGAGGACCGGTCCGAGCTGGACATCTCAGCCTTCGCGGCCGCCCTCGGCAGCGAACCGGTGTCGGTGGTGTGGGAGGCCGAGGACGAGGACCGTCAGGCGGGCACGACGTAGAGGTGCATGAGGAGGTGATGCACGGCCGCGGCGACGAGGACCATGAGGTGCCACAGCTCGTGGAAGCCGAACACACCGGGGCGCAGGTTGGGGCGTTCGAGGACGAAGACGACGAAGCCGGCGCTGTAGATCAGGCCGCCTCCGGCCATCAGGGCCAACGCGCCCAGCGGCAGCTCGGTCTGCGCGCCGAGGAGCGCGACGGGCATCCAGCCGAGCGCGATGTAGAGCGTGTTGGTGACGTACTTCGGCAGCTCCCGCCAGACGGAGCGCAGCACCACGCCGAACGCGGCGACGACCCAGACCGCGCCCAGCACCGCCCACCCGTAGGGGGTGCGGTAGAGCACGAGGACGAGGGGCGTGACCGTGCCGGCGATGAGGAGGAAGACCGAGGTGTAGTCGAGCGTGCGGAGCACGTCGTTGACGCGCGGGCTCCGGTCGAGCCCGTGGTGCAGGGTGCTGCAGACGAAGAGCGTGATCAGAGACACGCTGTAGATCGCGAGGCCGGTGATGGCCCAGGGGTCGCCGGCGACGGCTGCCCGGGTCATCAGGATGGCGCACCCCAGCACCGCCAGGCAGGCGCCCAGGAGGTGGCTCACGGTGTTGATGCGCTCGTCCGTGACGTGGACGCTGCCGTCCCGGCTCAGCTGTCGCGACTCGGCTTCGTGCATGGTCGTCAACGGTACCTGCACGGACCTGGGCCTCCGTCCGCTAGACTTGTCCTCAGCGCCCCGCACCGTCTCGCCTCGGGGCGCACGATCATGAGAGCCCGCGTACGGCATACCCTGCGCTGCTCGACAGGTCGCGCCGCCCGTTCCGGGCCTGCGCGCCGGGCGGGACACGACATTCGTCCCGAAGGATCCATACGTGACCTCCAGCTTCGCCGACCTCGGCGTGCCCTCCATCCTGTCCGCCCCGCTTGCGGAACGCGGCATCACCGTGCCGACCCCGATCCAGGCCGCGACCCTGCCGGACTCCCTGGCCGGCCGCGACGTGCTCGGCCGCGGCCGCACCGGCTCGGGCAAGACCTACGCGTTCCTGCTCCCGCTCGTGGTCCGGCTCACCGCCGGTGGCCGCGCGGTGCAGCGCGGGCGTGCCCCCCGTGCCCTGATCCTGGCCCCCACCCGTGAGCTGGCCCGCCAGATCGAGGAGTCGTTGTCCCCGCTGGCCTCCGTCGCGGGGCTGAGCACGCTGACCATCTTCGGCGGTGTCGGTCAGAACCCCCAGGTCCGCGCCCTCCAGGCAGGCCTCGACGTCCTCGTCGCCACCCCGGGGCGGCTCGAGGACCTCATCGGCCAGGGCTACGCCGACCTGCGCTCCGTGCAGGTCACCGTGCTCGACGAGGCGGACCACATGTCCGACCTCGGCTTCCTGCCCGCCGTGAAGCGGTTGCTCGACCGCACGCCGCGCGAGGGCCAGCGACTGCTCTTCTCCGCGACGCTCGACGGCGGCGTGGACGTCATCGCCAAGCGCTACCTGCGCAACCCGGTCACCCACCACGCCGACTCGGCGCAGTCGCCGATCTCGTCCATGGACCACCACGTGCTTCACATCTCGCACGACGACCGGCTCCCGGTCCTGGCCGACCTCGGCTCGGCACCCGGGCGCACCGTCATGTTCACCCGGACGAAGCACGGCGCCAAGAAGCTGGCCAAGCAGCTGAACGCCGCCGGGGTCACGGCCGTCGAGCTGCACGGCAACCTCGGGCAGAACGCCCGGGTGCGCAACCTCGAGTCCTTCCAGTCCGGCTCGGCGTCCACCCTCGTGGCCACCGACATCGCGGCCCGCGGCATCCACGTCGACGACGTCGCCCTCGTGATCCACGCGGACCCGCCGGTCGAGCACAAGGCGTACCTGCACCGCTCGGGCCGCACCGCCCGCGCCGGCGCCTCGGGCACCGTGGTCACCCTGATGACCGACGACCAGGTCCGCGACGTCCGCGCGCTGACCCGGGCCGCGGGCGTCAAGCCGACCGTGACCCGCGCCCACCCCCAGCACCCGGTGCTGAACGAGCTGGCTCCGGGCGACCGGGTCCTCGTGGCCGGTGGGCTTCAGACCGCCGCGCCGGTCGAGCAGCAGGGTCGCGGCTCCTCCGGTGGCGGTCGCCGTCGCGGGGCTTCCGCGTCCTCGGGTTCGGGTCGTTCGCAGGGTGGCTCCGGCCGCTCGCAGGGTGGCGGCGCAGGCCGCGGCCAGGGTGGTGGCTCCGGCCGTGCGCAGGGTGGCGGCGCGGGTCGCTCCCAGGGTGGCGGCTCCGGTCGTGGGCAGTCCACCGGTTCAGGTCGGGGTGCGGGTGCCCGCTCTGGGGCACGCCAGGGCGGCAGCGTCGTGGCGTTCTCGAGCTCGTCCGGTGGGCGCTCCAGCGGTCGCTGACCCCGTCAGTCGCCTTTCGGGGCGGACCCAGTCAGTCGCCTTTCGGGGCGGACCCAGTCAGTCGCCTTTCGGGGCTGACCCCGTCAGTCGCCTTTCGGCACCGGCCCCGTCGCCTCCCGGCCCGACGCCCCGCGACGACGCTCCCGGCCCGCCGGGCGCACGGACGGCATGCTCTCGCCCCGGCCTCTCGGGGGCCGGGGCGGGGCGGGGTCATCGCCGGAAGATCCAGATCACCCCGAGGGCGGTGACGGTGGCGCCGAACCCGTGCTCGTGGACCCAGGTGTGGTGGCGTGGGCAGAGCAGGGCGTAGTTGGACAGGTCGGAGCGTCCGCCCTGGGCCCAGGGCACGACGTGGTGGGCCTCGCACCAGGTCGCGGGCACCGTGCAGCCCGGGATCGTGCACCCCTTGTCCCTGGCCGCCAGCCTGATCCGCTGTCCGGGCGTGACCAGACGCCGTCGTCTCCCCTGGTCCACGACCTCGCTCGGTCCACCGAGGACCACCGGGATGATGTCCGCCTCGCACGCCAGGACCCGGATCGTCGACGCGCTGACCGATGCACCGGCCAGGGTCGACCCGCACCCGGGACGCCCGTCCCCCGCCTCGCCGAGCTCTCGCCGCAGGGTCTGCAGGTCCATCGTCACCACCAGCGTCGCCTTCGGCGTCGTCGGCTGACCCTGGGTGCCCGCCACCCCCCGCCGCAGCACCGTCATCAGGGCGTCGTAGCGGCGCTGACCCGGGGTCCGCCTCTCCTCCACCCCGGTGACCTCCTGCTCCTCCTTCGAGGCCGGTGCGGCCAACGGCGAGGTGAGGATCGCCCGCACCGCCTCGTGGTCCGCGTCGTCGCCGAAAGTCATGACGATCCGGCGCACCGACCCGTCCGCGAGGTTCGACTCGTGCACGTCCCGCAGACCCTGCTGCGCCTTCCTCCGCTCCTCGTGATCCTTCTCGGGCAGGCACGCCCGAAGCAACGCGCCGATGATCCGGCCGATGTCGGCGTCGTCGAACACCGGGTCGCACCCCGCCCCGACCAGCAGGGCCACCGCCCGCTCGTAGTCCTCCGGCTTCACCGCCCGCCGGATCCGGACCAGCGCCCGGTGCATCCTCGCCGCCCGGGCGATCGACATCCACCCCTCCAGCGCTGCCCGCACCAACGGCTCGTGGACCGGCTCACCGGAGGCGACCGCCAGCCTGGCGACGTCCCGCACCGCCTCCGGGGTCAGGTCCGGTGCCCGCTGCGCGAGCCAGTCGACCAGCGTGAACCCGCTGCCGACGTGCAGCCCACGCCCCGCCACGTCGCAGGCCACCCGCAGACGCACCCGCGCCGCCGAGGCGCACAGCTGGCTCAGCCCGGTTAGGGAGCCCTCCAGCTGCCGGTCCTGGAGCAGGACACTGTGCCGCGCCCCCACCTCGGCCAGCAGGACCTCACGGCCGGCCTCCCGCAGCCCCCGCTCCACGACCTCACCGACGGGTCGGGCAGCAGGCAACCCCACCGCGACCAGCTCCTCCCAGCCCACCCGGATCACGTCACCACCCCAACCCCCATCCATACGACGACACTAGGCGCGACCACCGACAGACCCGTCCCGCACAGACCGCCGGTCAGGCGTCGAGCTCGGCCAGCACCTGGGGGATCTTCTGCGACAGCTCACGAGCCAGGAACCCGGTCGCGCCCAACTCGGCGGTGAGCCGGTCCCCCGCGCTGCCGTGCAGGTGCGACCCCCAGACCGCGGCCTGCGCGGGCTCGGCGCCCCGACCGAGCAGCCCCGCGACGACCCCGGCCTTGACGTCGCCCGACCCCGCGGTGCCCAGACCGGGCCCGCCGACGGAGCCGCGCCACGAGCGGCCGTCCGGGTGCGCCGTCCAGGTCACCGCACCACCGCCCGAGACGCACACCCCCGTGCGGGCGGCCAGGCGCAGGGCCGCCTCGCGCGGGTCGGCGACCACCTTCGCGCTCTCCCAGCCGAGGGTCAGCGCGAGCTCCCCCACGTTGGGCGTCAGGAGAGCCCTGCCGCCGAGGTGCGACAGGCACGCGGGGTCCTCGGTCACCGCGGCCAGCCCGAGCGCGTCGAGCACGACCGGGACGTCGATCCGGGCGAGCATCGCCGCCACCAGCGCGCGAGCGCTCTCGGGGTCACCCATCCCCGGCCCGAGCAGCACGGCCTCGCACTCCGGCGCCAGCCGGGCCACGACGTCGACCGCCTCTGAGGTCAGCTCACCGTCCTCCCCCTCGGCCACCCCGCGGACCATCGCCTCGGGCATCGCGACCGCGAGCGCGGTCGCGGCCGACCGGACGGTGACGACCTGCACCTTCCCCGCCCCCACGCGCAGCGCGGCCTCCACGGCCAGGCGGACCGCGCCGGGGGTGTCCCTGCTGCCCCCCACGACGAGCACCCGTCCCCGGGACTCCTTGTCCGCCTGCAGGTCGGGCAGCGGCCACTCCCGCAGCAGGTGCGGGGTGACCACCTCCGGTGCGGGCCGGCTCACCCGGCCCGCTCCTCGTCACCCCGGGACGGCTCGTGCGTCACGTGCTCGCCGGCCCGGTCGACGGCCGAGGTGTCCCCGTAGGCCACCAGCTCCAGACCGCTCTCACCGGGCTCGTAGACCGTCATCGAGCAGTTCGCCAGCGGCGTGCTCTTGTCCGCGTCGAGGACCTCGCCCTCCTCCAGGCCCTCGATCGCCACCCGGAAGGCCATGATCGTGGCCTGGTGCGAGAACACGCAGAGCCGCTCCCCGGCATACCTCTCCTGCAGCTCGAGGTGCACCTGGCGCACGCGCAGCGCGACGTCGGCCCAGCTCTCCCCGCCCGGGGGGCGGTAGTAGAACTTGCCGACGCGCGCGCGACGCTCGGACTCGTGCGGGTACTCCTGCTGGATGCCGATCCAGGTGAGCCCGTCGAAGGCTCCCAGGTCCCGCTCGCGCAGGCGCTCGTCCACCACGAGCGGCACGCCCAGGCCCTCGACCGCGATCTCGGCGGTCTGGCGGGCCCGACGGTATGGCGAGCTCGCAACCGCGGTCGGCCGCTGGTCCTCGGGGAGGGAGCGCAGGTGGTCGCGGACGGCCCGCGCCTGCTGGCGCCCGGTCTCGGACAGCGGGACGTCGGCGTCGCGCAGGTCGAGGTCGAGACGCGGCTCGTTCGCCTCCAGGGCGGCGCGGTCGGCGAGGTTGCCCTCGCTCTCGCCGTGCCGGACCAGTGTCAGGGAGGCGACTCCGCGCTTGTCGGAGACGGTGTCGAGGGACTCGTTCTCGGGGCTCACGCTCCGATCGTGCCAAGGATCGGACGGGTGCGCCCGTCGGCGCGGACTTGGGAACGTCCAGACGTGTCGGATACCGTCACGCCATGCCGCCACTCTTACCCTGGACCCGGCGATGACGGGGACCGTGCTCCTCCTCCTCGCCGGGATCCTCGTCATCCTCGTCATCATCGCGGTCAACGGCTACTTCGTGGCGCAGGAGTTCGCGTACATGTCGGTGGACCGCAACCGGCTGGCGGCCCGGGCCCGCGAGGGGGACGCGGCGGCGGAGCGGGCGCTGAAGGTGACACGGCGCACCTCGTTCATGCTCTCGGGCGCGCAGCTGGGGATCACCGTCACCGGCCTGCTCGTGGGGTTCGTCGCCGAGCCCATGGTCGGCAGCGCGCTGGGCGACCTCCTCGGCGGGGCGGGCGTCCCGGCCGCGCTGAGCATCACGATCGGCACGGTCGCCACCCTCGCCGTGGCCACCGTCGTGCAGATGCTCTTCGGCGAGCTGTACCCCAAGAACCTCGCCATCGCCAACGCCGACCCCATGGCACGCGGCCTGGCCCGGTCGACGCTCCTCTACCTCGCGGTCTTCGGGTGGCTGATCGCCTTCTTCGACCGCTCCGCGAACCTGCTGCTGCGCCTGGTGCGGATCGAGCCGATCCACGACCTCGACACCACCGCCACGGCCGAGGACCTGGAGCGCATCGTCGCCGACTCCCGGGAGAGCGGCGACCTCCCGCACGAGCTGTCGATGCTCCTCGACCGCATCCTCGACTTCCCCGACCGGGACGTCGAGCACGCCATGATCCCGCGGTCCCGGGTCGACGTCGTCGAGCCCGGCACGACGCTGGCGCAGGTGCGTGCCCTGATGGCCGGCGCCCACACCCGCTACCCGGTCATCGACGAGGACGACGCCCCGCTCGGGGTCGTGCACCTCGGCGACGTGCTGAGCACCACCGCCTCCCGCGACACCGCGGTCACCGCCGTGATGCGACCGGCCGTCGTCGTCCCCACCGTGATGACGCTGCCGGCCGCCGCCGAGGAGCTGGTCTTCGCGGAGGAGCAGCTCGCGTGCGTCATCGACGAGTACGGCGGGTTCGCGGGCATCCTGACGATCGAGGACCTGGCCGAGGAGCTCGTCGGGGAGATCACCGACGAGCACGACGCGGACGTCCCCGAGTCCATCGTCGGCGGCGCCGACGGCGAGTGGCGGATGGACGGCGACGTCCACCTCGACGAGGTCGAGCGGGCTGTCGGCCACCGCCTGCCCGAGGGTGACGTCGAGACGGTCGCCGGCCTCGTCATCGCCCAGCTCGGCGAGCTGCCCGAGGAGGGTCGGGTGGTGGTCGTCGACCTGCCCGAGGACCCGTCCGAGGTGCTCGCGGACGAGCCGGTGAACCGGTGGCTGGAGATCGAGGTCCTCGAGGTCACCAGGCACGTGCCGAGCGAGGTGCGGGTCCGCCTGGTGACCTCCAGCGGTGCACCCCCCACGACCGCTGCGTCCGCAGACCCGGAGGAGGACCGGTGAACGACCCCCTCGTCGTCACGGCGGTCACCATCGCCCTGATCGTGCTGAGCGCGTTCTTCGTCATCATCGAGTTCGCGCTGCTGGGTGCGCGACGGCACCGGCTCGAGCTCGAGGCACCCACCTCGCGCTCCGCCCGCGCCGCCCTGCGCGGCATGAACGAGCTGACCCTCATGCTGGCGGGGGCCCAGCTCGGCATCACCGCGTGCACCTTCGCGCTGGGTGCCGTGACCAAGCCCGCCCTGGACTACTGGCTCGCCCCCCAGCTGGTGTCGCTGGGGGTGCCGGCCTGGGTCGCGGGCGGCTCGTCCTTCGCGGTGTCGCTGTTCCTCGTCACCTTCCTCCACCTCGTGGTCGGGGAGATGGCGCCGAAGTCGTGGGCGATCGCCCACCCCGAGACCGCGGCCAAGCTGGTCTCGCCCGCGGGGCGGGCCTTCATCTGGGTGGTCCGTCCGCTGCTGGTCGGCATCAACTCGCTGGCCAACCGTCTCGTCGCGGCGAGCGGGGTGACCCCGGTGGACCGGGCCGCCGTCGGAGGCCAGGACGCCGAGACCATCCGTCAGCTGGTCGAGCACTCCGCGGCGAGCGGCGCCCTCGACGCCGACTTCCGGGCGCAGATCGACGACGTGCTCGAGCTGGAGCGGCTGACCGTCACCGACCTGGTCCCCCAGCACCAGCAGCTGGTGACCGTGCCGGTCGACGCGACGGTCGCGCAGGCGCAGCAGGCTGCCGTCAGCAGCGGGCACCTGCGGGTGCTGCTGGGCTCACCGGCCGACGGGCTGCCCGGGGTGGTGCACGTCAGGGACACCCTGACCGCCGCCGACGGTGACCCGGTCCGCACCCTCGCGCGCCCCGCGTTCGAGGTGGCCACGGGGACGCCGGTCTACGAAGCGCTCGGCCGGATGCGGGAGCAGGCCGAGCAGCTGGCCGTGGTCACGCAGGACGGCCGCCCGGTCGGCGTGGTCAGCATGGCCGACATCCTGCGCAGGGTCCTCCCGCGCCCGGAGCACACCGACCCGGCGGCTGACGCGACCCCCACCGGCTGACGCGACGGGACCGGTCCACGCGACCCGACCGGTCCACGCGACCCGACCGGTTCAGGCGACCAGGCCGGTTCACCCGACAGCGGTCGGTTCACGCGACAACGGTCGGTCACCCCCACCGGTCGGCCACCTCAGCGGTCGAGCCCGTCCAGCTGCTCGAGGGCATCCTCCCAGCGACGACGCCGCTCGTCCTCGTCCTGCTCCCACCACGGCGTGCCCCGCTCCCCCAGACCGTGCTTGGCGAGGTCCACCCGGCGCCGGGCGGGGGCAGGGTCCTCG
The DNA here is from genome assembly GCF_003702705.1 of Ornithinimicrobium cerasi. Taxonomy (GTDB): domain Bacteria; phylum Actinomycetota; class Actinomycetes; order Actinomycetales; family Dermatophilaceae; genus Ornithinicoccus; species Ornithinicoccus cerasi. Next base: position 201,622 of record NZ_QZMN01000002.1, read on the forward strand.
TCGGCCCGCCGCGCGGTGCGCACCCCGGACCGCCCGCGACCCAGGTGCGAGAGCAGCCGCTCGGCCACGTCCGCCGGCAGGGACGGGTCCTGCCGGCGCCACCGGCGCCCGTCGACGACGAGCCACCGCTCGTCGTCGCCGTCAGCCACGGCCCGAGCTCGGCGAGGTCGAGCCGAGGGTGGCCCGGACGAGCTCGGCCCGGGCGGCCCACGGCATACCGGAGAACATCCCCCACATGGCGCGCGCCAGCCCGCCCGCCCCCGAGTCGCGCGACATGAAGTCGCGCTGCCGCTGCTGCGGGAGCTGCCCGAACGCCTCGAAGAGGGCCAGCGTGCCCGCCGTGTCCAGGCGCAGCAGCGCCCGCAGACCCGCCTCGCGGAAGAGGTCCGCGGGACCGGTGGGGTCCCCGTGCTCCGGCCGGCCCCCCTCGGCCAGCGTCCGGGCGAGGCTCTCGGCCCGGGCGAGGGAGTGCGCCACCGAGTAGCCGGTCACGAGGTGCCCGCCCCGCCCGGCGGTCCCGACCGCGAGGGTGCCGGCCGGCGGTGGGCGGTCGCGGCCGCGCATCGGGATCCGGACGACCTCCCGGCCCAGCGGGTGGTCCACGACGGCGGGGTCGACCCCCCTGGCCACCAGCCGGCGGCGCAGGCGCTGCTTGAGCTCCTCGACCGGGACCCCCGGCGCGGCCGCGAGGCAGGTCTCCTCCAGCAGCACCTCGCCGAGCCCGAGCGGGATCGCGTAGAGGAAGGTCGGCGTGGCCGTGGGCCGCGGGTCGGGGGACCAGTCGGTGCGCCAGTCCATGAGCAGCGCCTCGGCGCCCTGGAGGGCGGGCGCGGCCGCCTCCGCGGGGACGACGATCCCGTATGCCGTCTGCGCGGGCGCGGGGTCGTCCGGCGCCGGTCCCCCGGGGCGGGCGCCGCGGGCGTCGACGACCACCCGGGCCTCGGAGCGCAGCGCCGCCACCTCCTCGTCGTCCAGCCGCGCCCGCCGGACCTCCACCCCGTCCAGCGGCAGCGCAGCCTGCAGGGCGACGTTGTCGAGGACGACGTAGGGCCGGCGCAACGGGTGCACCCCGTGCACCCGGATCTGGGGGTCAGCCACCCGCCAGCGCACGACCGAGGAGGGCAGCCCGCCCAGCTCGTCCTCCCAGACGCCGTAGGTGGGCGACCACACGGCGTCTGGGCGCGGGTCGACGGCGAGGACGGACATGCCCCGGGCGGCGCACCGTGAGGCGAGCGCGCGGCCCGCCGGCCCCAGCCCGACGACCGCGACGTCGTGGGCGGGCGTGGGCGGGCTGTCGGTCACCGGCACATCGTCGCAGGTCAGGTCGGCGCCCTCAGCGGGCGCCCGGCAACCAGTCGGCGAGCACCTCCGCCACCTCCAGGGGCGACTCGGCAGGTGCGAGGTGGGCGGCGTCCTCGAGGATGACCAGCCGGGCGCCCGGGACGGCGGCGGCGAGCGCCTGCTGCTGCTCCGGGGTGCAGACGGGGTCGTGGCGGCCGCCCATCACCAGGACCGGCACCGCGATGTCGGCCACGGCGTCCCGGTAGTCGGCCGTCCCCAGCGCCTCGCAGACGCGCGCGTAGGACGCCGCGTCGGCGTGCTCGAGGGTGGTGAGCAGGCCGCCGGCCACCCGCGCCTCGCGCTCGAGGAACCCCGGCGCGAACCACCGCTGGGCCGAGCCCTCGACCATGACGGACGTGCCGGAGCGGCGGACGAGGTCGGCCCGCTCCTGCCAGCCCTGGGTCGTGCCCACCCGCGCGTCGGAGCAGATGACCGCCACCCCGAGCACCTGTCCGGAGGTCGCCAGGGCGAGGCTGGTGACGCCGGCGACACTCACGCCGGCGTGGACGAAGCGGGCTCCCGGTCGCTCACGGTCGACGAGGTCCACCACCCCCGCCGCCAGCTCGTCCAGGGTGAACGGCGCGTCGACCGGGTCGCCCTCACCGTGGCCGGGCAGGTCCCAGCCGAGGACGTCCACCTCCGCGGACCCTGCCAGCGCCTCGACGCAGCGACCCCACAGCGCGACCACCCCCGTGCCGAGCGAGGGACCGACGACGAGCAGGTCCTGCCCACGGTCGGGGGTGAACCAGTGGCCGTGGAGCGTGGGCGTCGTCATGGTGGGCAGGGTAGCCGCGCCGGGCGCCGCCCTCAGGTGCGGGGCGCGAGGGCGGTGAAGCGCTCGACGTCGTGGATCCGCCCGGACAGGACGAGCTCGTCACCGGGGTGGACGACGGTCTCGGGCACGGCGTAGGTGAACGCCTGGCCCGGGCGCTTGACCCCGACGACGGTGATGGTGTGGCGGGTGCGGACGGCCGACTCCGACAACGGCCGTCCCCACGTCTCCTCGGGGGCCGAGCAGCGGGCGATCGCGAACTCGTCCTCGAACTCGAGGTAGTCCGAGAGGCCGCCCGTGACCATGTGCGCCACGCGCTGACCCATGATGAACTCGGGGTAGATGACGTGCGTGGCGCCGATGCTCGTGAGGATCTTGCCGTGCTTGCGGGTGATCGCCTTGGCGTAGATCGTCCGTACGCCCGCCTCGCTCAGCGTGATCACGGTGAGGACGCTGGACTCGATGTCGGAGCCGATGGCCACGACGGCCCGGGTGAGGTCCTGGACCCCGAGCTGCCGCATCGCCTCCCCGTCGGTCCCGTCGGCGCGCACCGTGTGGGTGAGCTCGTCGGCATACTTCTGCACCCGGCCCTCGTCGGTGTCGACCGCGAGGACCTCCACCCCCTGCCGGACCAGCGACTCGCAGACGGCGCTGCCGAAACGGCCCAGCCCGACGACGAGCACCGGGTCGGCACCCTCCCGGCGGGGTGCGCGGTTCTTCCTAGCCAACAATGGGTCTCTCCTCGGGGAGTCGGTAGTGACGGTGGCGGGTGTTGACGGCGATCGCGCTGGCGACCGTGATCGGGCCGAGCCGGCCCAGGAACATCAGGACCATGAGGATGAGCTGGCCCGCCGGCGGCAGCTGGGCCGTGATCCCGGTCGAGAGCCCGACGGTCGCGAACGCGGAGACCACCTCGAAGCCCAGATCGAGGGAGGGCAGGTCGGTGAGCATCATCAGCAGGATCGTGGAGAGGATGACGAGGCCGACGGCGAGGAGCGCCACGGTCAGCGCCTGGCGCTGCACGGCGCCGCCGATGCGCCGGTGGCCGATGACGACGTCGGGCTCGCCGCGGACCTCGGCCCAGATGACCGCGGCGAGGAGCAGGAAGGTCGTGACCTTGATGCCGCCCGCGGTGCCGGCGCTGCCCCCGCCGATGAACATCAGCACCATGGTGATCGCCTCGGTCTCCTCCGTGACCTGGGCGTAGTCGACGGCGTTGAACCCGGCGGTGCGCGGGAAGACTCCCCCGCCGATCGCCCCGACGAGCTGCTTGTGCGGCGGCAGCGCGGCCAGCGTTCCCCGGGAACCCGTCTCGAAGAGCCCGAACAGCACCACCCCGAGCAGGAGGAGGACGGCCGACCCGCCCAGCGTGAGCCGGGTGTGCACGCTCCACCTCGAGAGCCTCTTGCGCAGCAGGAGCTCGCGCAGGACGGGGAAGCCCAGCCCCCCGAGGACGAGGGCCACGCACACCGGGCCGATGAACCAGATGTCACCGACGAAGCCGATGAGGTTGTCGGAGTAGAGCGCGAAGCCTGCGTTGTTGAAGGCCGACACGGCGTGGAAGACGCCGTGCCAGGCGGCGCGGGGCCACCCCATCCCGTGACCGAGCGCCAGACGCAGGGTCAGGAGCACGGCGACGACGCCCTCGATCGCGAGCGCGAGCACGACGATCCGGCCGGCCACCTGGCGCACCTGGCCCAGACCGGAGGAGTGGGTGTCCATCTGCGCGGCCAGCGAGCTGCGCAGCCCCAGCCGGCCCCGCACCGCCAGCGCGAGGAGGGTCGCCAGCGTCATCACCCCGATGCCGCCGACCTGGATGAGGAGCATGATCACGACCTGCCCGAAGGGTGACCAGTAGGTCGCCGTGTCCACGGTGATCAGCCCGGTCACGCACAGCGCGGAGACGGTGGTGAACGAGGCGACCATGAGGTCCGCGGGGGAACCCTCCGCCCGTGAGGCGGGGAGCAGCAGCAGCGCCGTCCCGATCACGAAGACCACGAGGAAGGCGGCCGTCACCGCCCGGGCCGGGTGGGCCCAGAGAACACGCACGAGCCGACATCGTCCTCCTCGGGGCACCCCGCCGCAAGTCGCCCACGGGAGGACCGCGGGCGCCCGGTGCCGACACCGGCTCAGCGGGGCACGCGGAGCGTCCAGGCGTCGGGGGCGTGCCGCCAGGTCCTGCTGCGGGTGGGCTCGGCGGACACCTCGCCGTCGGCGTTCACCCGGAAGGCGTCCTGGGCCGTCAGCGCCTCCACGAGGACCTCCCGACCGCTGGCGACCGTGACGTCGGCCCGGCGGGTGTGCCGCCCGCGGCGCACGTCACGGGCGAAGCCGAGCCGCGCCGCGGGCGAGGTCCCCCTGGCCAGGACCACGTCCACGACGTCATCGTCCGGCACCGCCTGGGGCGCGATGGGGGTGCCGCCCCCCACCGACGGGCCGACGGCCGCGCTCACCATCAGCACCCGCGCCGACCCGTCGGCGACGACCCGCCCGTCGAGCACGACCCGCAGGTGCCAGCCGGTGGAGGTCAGGCCGGCACGCAGCGCCCCCACGGCGTAGGCCGCCCGGCCCAGGAGTCCTTTGACGTCGGCCGCCGGGGCGGTGGCCTCGGCGGCCACGCCGCAGTGCACCGCGTTGACCACCACGCCCCCGTCCCCGTCGACCAGCAGGCCCCGGGACGCCGGCCGCCCGGTCAGCGCCACGACGACGGCACGGTCCCGCTCCAGCGGCAGGCCGGCACCGCGCGCCAGGTCGTTGCCGGTGCCCATCGGCACGACGCCGACCGGGCCGCACCGTCCGAGGAGGTCCTGGTCGTGCAGCTCCTGCAGGAGGCGGTGGACCGACCCGTCGCCGCCCACCACGATCACGTCCCGGCCGTCGGCGGTGGCGACCACCTCGGCATACTCCTCGTCGGTGGCGAGGTCCCGGACCTCGGTGCCCGAGGGGCTGCGCGAGGTGAGCAGCCGGCACACCTGACCGACCTGCTCCTCCTGCGCGGACCCGGCCCGGACGTTGACCAGGACGAGCACGGGGCGTGCGCTCGTCACGATGCCTCCTGGGGACGCGGACAGCTCCTGCCCGGGCAGACTATGCCCGGGGAGCGTCGGGGTGCACACCTACACTCCGGACATGTCGTTCCTGCGCACCGCCGCCCGACTCGTCCTGGGAGCCGCGATGGTCGGTGCCGGCGTGACGCACCTGACCACGCAGCGCGAGGAGTTCCGGGCGCAGGTGCCGGGGTGGTTCCCGCTCGACGAGGACCTGACGGTCGTGGGTTCGGGCGTGGTCGAGATCGCCCTCGGTGCCGCGTTCGTCGTGCTGCCCCGCCGCCGGCGGCTGGTCGGTGGGCTGCTCGCGGCGTTCTTCGTGGTGATCTTCCCGGGCAACGTGGCGCAGTACGTCGAGGGCGTCGACGCCTTCGGTCTCGACACCGACCGCAAGCGGCTGGTCCGGCTGTTCTTCCAACCGGTGCTGGTGCTGTGGGCGCTCTACGGCGGCGGGTGGTTCCGCCGTCGCGAGACCCCCGGCGGCTGAGCCTCAGGCGGCGGAGCGGTCGACCCCGGCCATCGCCCAGCGCACCGTGCCCGTGCTGGCCCGCCCGATCGGGGCCAGGAACCGGCGGGCGAGCAGGTCGGAGCGGGGCAGGTCGAGCAGGTCGCGCGCCCACGGCTCGAGCAGCGAGACGCCACCGGCCGCGATCGCCCAGTACCCGATCCGGGCGCCGGCCGGCAGCGGCGGCTCCACGAGCAGGAACCGAGCGGCGTCCCGGGCCGCGACGGTCGTCTCCAGCTCGGGCCGGTATGCCGCCAGCGTCGCCTCGAGCTCGGCCACCGACCGCGGCGGGTCGAGCACCCCGAGGTGGGCGGCGGGGACGCCCGCCTGCGCGACGTACCGGTCCGCCTCGTCGGGGCTGAGCGGGGAGCCGGAGTAGGCCTGGTAGGCGCGCAGGAACGAGGCCACCTCCGCGATGTGCACCCACAGGAGCAGGTGCGGGTCGTCGGCGCGGTAGGGGCGGCCGAAGGCGTCCTTGCCCCGGACCCGGGCGTGGATGGAGCGGACGTGCCCGATCGTCGTCATCGCGTGGTCGACGGTGCCGAAGGTGGTGGCGGCCAGGTAGGTGCTGGTGCGCTGCAGCCGTCCCCACGGGTCGCCGCGGTAGCCGGAGTGGCCGGCGACGCCGGCCATCGCCATCGGGTGCAGCATCTGCAGGAGCAGCGCCGCGACGCCGCCGGTGAACATCGACGCATCCGCGTGGACCTTCCACACCGGGTCCTCGGGGGTGAACCACCGCTCCCCCGGGGTGTCCCAGATGAGGGCCGCCCGGTCGGCGGCGTCCTTGCCGGCGACGCGGCTGCGCAGGGACTCGCCCACGGCGCGCTGCAGCCTGCGGGTGGGTGAACGAAGCATGGACAAAGTTTATACGACTGCTGCTAGGGCACCGGCACGTCCCGGCGCCGGAACCCGACGAAGCCCGTGACCGTGAGCACCAGGCCGACGGAGAGCAGGACGAGGGTGCCGGGCGTCGACGCGCCGTCCGCCAGCACGTCCTGGCCCACCGCGATGAACGGCGAGGCGTCGAGCAGCACGTCCGGCAGGTCGAACCCGGGGCCGAGGTAGGCCAGGAGCGCGCCGACCGCCAGGACCCCCCAGGCGAGGAGGTGCCCGCGGGGCCACCACCCGAGGAGCGCGACGGCCAGACCGACGAAGACCAGGACGGCGGGCACCTGCACCAGCGCCCCGGAGAGCACGTCGCCCACCCAGTCCCGCTCGCCCAGCGCGGCCGACGTGCTGCCGCCCAGGGCCAGCGCACCGACCAGGCCGACGACCAGGGCGCCGGCGGTCACGACGAGCACGTGCACCCCCAGCCAGGAGTGGCGCGAGCGCTGTGCCGACAGGTCGACCTCCAGCCGGCCCGCCCGCTCCTCCTCGCGCAACGACCCGATCCCGGCCACGACGAAGGCGGCCACCAGCATCGCCAGCATCATCACGAAGGTCGACATGACCGTCCGGAGGAGGTCCTCGGCGAGCCCCTCCGCATCGGCGCCGAGGAACCCGCCGAGGGCGGGGTTGTCCAGGATGACGTCGATGATCTCCTGCGCCAGCGACCCGTAGACCCCCATGAGCGCCGCTGCCACCACGGCCCAGCCGAGCACCGCCCCGCGGTGCTGGCGGACGGCCAGCCCCAGCGGCGTCCGCAGCGCTGCGGACGCCCGCGGCACCGACCGGCGCGGTCGGAGGAGGGCGCTGCCCACGTCCCGCCGGTCCAGGAACCAGAACGCCAGCGCCACGAGCGCCAGACCGACCCCGAGAGCGAGCATCAGCGGCCAGACCCGGGGCTCGCCGAAGGCCCGGACCTCGTCGACCCACCCGTGCGGGGAGAGCCAGAGCAGGGCGTTCCGCTCGAGCGCGCCCAGCCCGCGCAGCAGGTAGAGGAGGGCGGTCAGCGCGATCCCGACCACCCAGACCTGCCGGTTGTGCTCGACGACCTGCGCGGCCACGGCGGTCACGCCGACGAAGACGAAGCCGAGCGCGGCGATGCCGAGGCCGTAGAGCAGCGACCCCGCGGCGTCGGCGCCGAAGGCCGCCATCACGGCTCCGCAGCCCAGGCCGGTGAGCAGCACCGCACCGGAGGAGACGAGCACCGCGGCCAGCAGCGGTGCGCGGCGCCCGATCCGCGCCGCGAGCAGCAGCTCCAGCCGCCCCGCCTCCTCGTCGCGCCGGGTCGCCCGGGACGTCAGCGCGACGGCCATGAGCGGCATACCGAAGGAGAGCACGAAGCCGAACTCGTTGGCGAGGACACCACCCAGGGTGTCCAACCCCGCCACCCGGCCGTTGAGCACGGCCATCGCGTCGCCGCCCAGCGACGCGGCATACCCGCGGATCTTCTCCGGCGTGTCGTAGAGCGCGCCGATGGAGGACCCCGTCACCGCCATCACCCCGACCATGGCCAGCACCCACGTGACCAGAACCTTCCACCCGGTGCGCAGCGCGATGCCCGTCATCGTGCCGACGCCGTGGGTGCCCGTCACCGGTCCGGTCCCGCGTAGGCCTCGAGGAACAGGTCGTCCAGGCTCGGCGGGGTCACCGTCAGGGTGTGGATGCCGGCGTCGTGCAGCGCGCCGACGAGGGCGCCGACCGCGTCGGGCTCGCAGCTGGCGTGCACGTCGGTGCGACCCTCGTCGTCCGTGCCCGTGCGCACGTCCTGGATCCCGGCGACGCGGTCGAGGTCGGGGGGCCGGACCGTCACGGCCCGCACGGCGCTGCGGGTATGCCGTCGCAGCTCGGTCAGCGTGCCGGTCGTCACCGTGCGGCCGGAGCGGATGATCGAGACCCGGTCGGCCAGCGCCTCCACCTCGCCGAGGAGGTGGCTGGAGAGCAGCACCGTGGTTCCCTCGGCGCGCCGCTCGTGCACGACCTGCTGGAACACCTCCTCCATGAGGGGGTCCAGCCCCGCGGTCGGCTCGTCCAGGACGAGGAGCTCGACGTCGGTGGCGAGGGCCGCGACGAGCGAGACCTTCTGCCGGTTGCCCTTGGAGTAGTCGCGGGAGCGCCTCGTGGGGTCGAGGTCGAAGCGGTCCACCAGGTCGGCCCGGCGCCGCTCGTCGACGCGGCCGTGCGCCCTCGCCAGGACGTCGATGCACTGGCCCCCGGTCAGGCCGGGCCACAGCGTCACGTCGCCCGGGACGTAGGCGAGGGAGCCGTGCAGCTCGACAGCGTCCTTCCAGGGGTCCCCGCCGAAGAGCCGGACGACACCCCCGTCGGCGCGCGTGAGCCCGAGCAGGATCCGCAGGGTGGTGGACTTGCCCGAGCCGTTGGGGCCGAGGAAGCCGTGCACCTCCCCGCGTCCGACGCTCAGGTCCAGCCCGTCCAGCGCCTGGACCCTGCCGAAGCGCTTGCGCAGGCCCGTGATCTCGACCAGCTGCTCGGTCATGCGGCTCCCTCCCCGGTCAGACGTGAACCGCGGGGACCGGCGGCCCCGCGTCGGGCGTCCCGGCGACCGGTTTCACGGGCAGCGTATCCACCGGGCGGGTGCGGACAGGGGGGAGCCGACGCGACCGCCAGCACAGCCCCGCGCCGTGACCTCACCGCGCGCCCCGCACGGGCGCGCCATACAGTCGAGGCACCCCCGCCCGCCCCCGAACGGAGCACCTCGTGGCACGTCATGACGTCGTCGTCGTCGGCGGCGGCAACGCCGGCATCTCGCTGGCGGCACGCCTGCGCCTTCTCGGCTGCCGGGACGTCGCGGTGGTCGCCCCGCGGCCGGAGCACCGTTACCGCCCGCTGCTGAACTACGTGGCCGGCGGGCAGGCGGAGATGCGCGAGCTGACCCGCCCGATGCGCTCGGTCGTCCCCGACGGCTGCACCTGGCTGCCGCACCGCGCGGTCGCGGTGCACGCCGCCGGGCGCGAGGTCGAGCTCGACACCGGCGAGCGGGTCGGTTACAACGACCTCGCCCTGGCACCCGGCCTCGAGCCGGACCCCGACGGCATACCGGGTCTGGCCCCGGCGATGACCGCGGGGTGGTCCACGACTGCGCACCTGGACGCCTCCGCGGAAGCGACCTGGCAGGCGGTCCGCGGTATGACGCGTGGCCGGGTGGTCTTCACGATCCCTCCCGAGCCCTCGCCGTGCGGCGGGACCGCGCTCAAGCCGCTCTTCCTCGCCTGCGACCACTGGCGTGAGCAGGGGGTCCTGGGGCAGATGGACGTGCACCTCGTGACGCCCTACTCCTCGGTGCTCGACCTGCCCTTCGCGGACCGGCGGCTGGAGCCGCACCTTCGGCGGTTCGGCGTCACCGTCCACCACGGCGCGACCGTGGGTGGCCTCGACCAGGTCGCACGGACCGTCACCCTGAGGACCGGCGCGGGCGAGGAGACCCTGGACGACGTCGCGCACGCGTTCGTCGTGCCGCACTACCGCCCCCCCGGCTGGCTCGAGGCGGTGGCGGGCGAGGGCACGGGCGGGCTCGTCGACGTCGACCCGACGACGCTGGCCCACCGCGCGCTGCCCCGCGTGTGGGGGCTCGGCGACGCGGCGGCCGTCGCGACCCGGCCGTCCGGCGGTGCGCTGCGTCGCCAGGTGGACGTGCTCGCCGACAACATCCGCCGGCACCGGCTCGGCGAGGAGCTGCGCACCTACGACGGCTACACGATCATCCCGGTCACCGTCGACCGGCGACGGCTGATGCTGGTCGAGTTCGACCGCGACGGCGTCCCGCAGCCGACGGTCAGCTGGATGGACCTGACGGTGCCCCGCCGCTCGCTGTGGGCGTTCGACCGCTACCTCGAGCCGGTGGTCTACTTCCGGGCGCTCCTCAAGGGCCGCGTCTGAGGCCGGACGGTCGGCGCCGGAGCCAGGGGTGCTGCCTCCGGCCGGGTCACTCGCTGGCCTGCGCCACGTCCTGGCCGACCCGCAGCACCGTGGCCATCGGCCGCCCCCTGGCCAGCTCGTCGACGAGCTTGTCCAGGTAGCGGATCTGCCGCATCAACGGGTCCTGGACCTCCTGCACCTTGACCCCGCACACGCTGCCGGTGATGAGGGTGGCGTGCGGGTTGAGGCGCGCCGCGGCGAAGAGGTCCTCGAACGTCGTCCCCGCCTCCAGGTGGCCGGCGAGCTCCTCCTCGTCGAGACCGGTCAGCCACCCGATGACCTCGTGCAGCTCGGCGACCGTCCGCCCCTTGCGCTCCAGCTTGGTCACGTAGTGCGGGTAGACGGAGGCGAAGCTCGTCGTGAAGATCCGGCTCATCCTGAGGACGATAGCCGGGGCGGGACGTCGGCGAGGATCTGCGCCGGTCGCGACCTCACAGGCCGCGCACCCGGAGCGCCGCCTGCGTGCGGTCCTGGACCTGCAGCTTGGTGAGCACCCTGGCCACGTGGTTCTGCACCGTCTTCAGGCTGATCCCGAGCTCGCGGGCGATCTGGGCGTTGCTGCGACCCTGCCCCAGCGCCGCGAGCACCTCGGCCTCCCGGGGGGTCAGGTCGTGCACCGCCCAGCGGCCCGCCCCACCGGCGAGCAGGTGCTGCGCCACCCCGGTGCCCAGGACCGCGCCGCCCGAGGACACCGTGCGGAGAGCGGCGAGCACCTCCTCCTGCGCCGCTCCCTTGAGGAGGTAGCCGCGGGCCCCGAGCCGGAGCGCCGCGACCACGGTGTCGTCGTCGTCGACCATCGTCAGCACGAGGACGGCGACCGGCGGCGCCGACGCGGCGATCTGTCTGGTCGCCTCCAGCCCGCTCGTGCCCGGCAGGTTGAGGTCCATGAGGACGACGTCGGGCCGCAGCCGCAGGGCCGCCGCGACGGCGGCGGCACCGCCGCCGACCGCACCCACGACCTCGACGTCCTCGACGGTCCGCAGCAGCGACTGCAGGCCGTCGCGGAACAGCGGGTGGTCGTCGACGACCAGGACCCGGATCATCCGGCACCACCTGCCAGGGGCGACCCCTGCGGGGCGGCCGCCCCGAGCGGCAGCTCGAGCCGCACCCGGGTGCCTCGCCCGGGCGAGCTCGCCACCGCCAGCCGCCCGCCGAGCTCCTCGGCCCGCTCGCGCATGCTGCCCAGGCCGACACCGCCCGGACGGGGGGCGGCCGTGCCGTCGCCGTCGTCCAGCACCTCGACCAGGAGCTCGCCGGTCACGACCCGCAGCACCACCCGGACCGTCGTCGCGTGCGCGTGGCGCAGCGCGTTGGACAACGCCTCCTGGACCACCCGGTAGGCGGCCACCTCCACCGCGGCGGGCAGCTCCGGCAGCTCCTCGACGTCGAGGTCCACCCGGGTGTCGCGGGACCGGGCGGTGAGCTGCTCGAGCGCCCCCGCCAGCCCCAGGTCGCTCAGCGGGGCCGGGCGCAGCCCCTCGACGATCCGACGCACGTCGACGACCGCGGCCTGCACGGCGCCCCGCAGCCGGAGCAGCTCCGCGTCGGGGTCCTCCAGCCCGGGCCACCGGTTGCGCAGCTCGTCCACGTTGAGGGTGAGGCTGGCCAGGGAGGGACCGAGACCGTCGTGCAGGTCGCGGCGCAGCCGTCGGCGCTCCTCCTCACGGGCCAGGACGAGCCGGTGCTGCGCCCCCCGCAACCCCTCCACCAGGCCCGCCGCATGGACGACCCCGCCCAGCTGGCTCTCGACGTCGTCGAGCAGCCGGCGGTCCGCGTCCCGCAGCCCGCTGCTGCGGCGGGCCCACAGCAGGGACCCCACCGGCCGGCCGTAGGCCGTGAGCGGGTCCTCCTGAAGGTCGGCCCCCTCGCGCCCGGCGGCGGCGAGCACGGCCCCGCCAGCGTCGCGGATCTCCACGCGGTCCAGCCGCAGCGTGGTGGCCAGCTCGTCCGCGAGCGTCCCCAGGAGCGCCGGCACGTCGGCCGCGTCGCCCAGCCTGCGGGCGGTCGCCCCGAGCACCTCCCCCGGCTCGGCCCACTGCCCGTAGGTCAGCCGGGACACCCCGCGCTGCAGCGCGTCACGCAGCGGGGCGAAGGTGACCGCCACGACCCCGGCCGCGAGCCAGGGCAGCCAGTCGGCGCCCCGCTCGTCGAGCACCGCGCCCGCCCCGGCGACGGTGGCGGCATACAGGAGCGCGACGACCGCCGACAGGGCGAGGTAGGTGAGCGTCCGGGAGACCGCGAGCTGCACGTCGTAGAGCCTGCGCTGCAGGACCGCCACCGCGACCGCGACGGGCACCGGGACGCTCACCAGCGCGAACAGCCAGGGCCGGGCGAGGTCGGTGGCGAGGAGAGGCAGGAGGAGGACCGGGGGGACGAAGGCCAGCGCGAGCCAGAGCAGCTGCTGCTGGCGGAGGGTGTCGCCGGTGCGCCAGCGGTGGACCAGCCCGGCGATGGCGACCACGAGCGCGGCGACGCAGGCCGCCAGCCCCGCCAGGGCCACCGTGTCGGCGACCGGGCGGAGCGCCTCGGGCAGCCCGGTGGGGTTCCGCACCCCGCTCGCCCGCCGGTCGAGGGGCACCGGCGCCAGCAGGGTGGCCAGCGTGAACAGCGCGACCGCACCCCCCACGACCGCTCCGGGAAGCCGACGCCCCGGCCAGGGCGCGCGCCCGTCCGGGAGGACGAAGGGCACCACGATCACCAGGGTCAGCCAGCCCAGGGCCCGGCTCGCCGTGCCGAGCGTCACCGCCCAGGCCGCCGCGTCCCCGGCACCGAGGTGCAGGCCGAGCGCGAGCGACCCCTCGCCCAGGCCCCATGCCGCGGAGCCGGTGGCGAGCAGCCTTCCCACGAGGTGACGGGGTCGCGCGGCGGCCACGAGCACGGACACCGCGCCGTAGGCCAGGACCACGACGGCCACGCACACCTCGTCGACGGGGACCCGGTCGGGCTCCTGCACCCTCGCGAGCGCGACGTTGACGACGGCCCCCGCGGCCCCCGCGAGCGCGAGCAGCACCGCGGGGAGCAGCGGCAGCCTCATGTCATCACCTCGTCTCAAGTGTGCCGGACCCCGACCGCCGACGGGAGGGTGCTGACCGCGGCCGGCACGGGGCGGCGCAGCAGCGAGACGCCGACGCCCGTCCACCACAGCAGCCACAGCGGCATCGCGTAGGTGATGCCCACGGCGGCGGCCGGCAGGGCGAGCAGCGTCAGCCCGCCCACCGTGACACCGCCCCACCCGGTCCACCGGGTCAGCGAGCGGTCGGTCAGCGCGGCCACGCCCAGGCCGAGCGCCGTGACGCCCATGAGCGGCAGCACCGCCAGGTAGGCGAAGTTGCGGACGTTGTTGACCAGCAGCACGGTCTCCAGGGCCATGCCTCCGTCGGACGCCCACGCGGCGGCGGCACCGGCCGGGAAGGCGGCGCCGACCAGCACCACGACGTAGCCCAGCCCGGCGCCCCAGCCGGTCTGCGCCGCCAGCGCACCGACGGCGGAGCGGCGGCCGAGCGACTGCGCGAGGTAGGTCACCGCGAGCAGGAGGACGACGAGCCCGGCCGTGACCACGGCCAGACCGGTGAGCGCGGCGGCGAGGCCGCGGCCGGACAGCGAGTGCTCGAGCCCCTCCTGGCCGACGTGGACGACCGGTGGCCCGCTCACGAGCATCGACACGACGGACGCGGCGACGAAGAGCAGGGCCGCGACGCCGGCGCTGCGGCGCAGCGGTCCGTCCTCGAGGGTCGTCGGGAGATGGTGCATGGTGGGCCTCCTCGGCAGAGCTACGGTGTGGTCCCACCACCGTCCCGCCCCGGGGTATGCCGTCGCGAGAGCACTCTTCCCGGGTGACCCGGGAACTTCTCCCGGGTCACCCCCCGGCCGGCCGGTCCCGCTCGGGGGGCGACCCGGGCAGCTCGACCACGAACTCGGTCCGGCCCGGGACCGAGGTCGCCGTGACCCGGCCGCCGTGCGCCTGGACGACGGCGGCGACGATGGCCAGCCCGAGCCCGCTGCTGCCGGACCCCCGGGAGCGTGAGGTGTCGCCCCGGCGGAAGCGCTCGAAGACGTGCGGCAGGAGCTCGGCCGGGATGCCCGGCCCGTCGTCGCTCACGCTGAGCCGCACCCCGGTCCGGCCCTGCTCCTCGACGGCCCCCAGCGCGGTGGTGACCGTCGTGCCGGGCGGCGTGTGCACCCGCGCGTTGGACAGGAGGTTGACCACGACCTGGTGGAGGCGGTCGTGGTCACCCGGGACGGTGAGCGGTTCGGCCGGCAGCACGAGCTCCCACCGGTGGTCCGGCCCGGAGGCGCGGGCGTCACCGACGGCGTCCACGAGCAGGACGGACAGGTCGACCGGGTCCCGGTGCGGCCCGACGCCCCCGCCGCCCCCGTCCTCGTCCCCGTCCCCGGCCTCGGCCCCGGCCCCGGCCCTGTCCTCGCCCCCGGCCCCGCCCCTGCCCGGGCCGGAGTCGAGCCGGGCGAGCAGCAGCAGGTCCTCGACGAGCGCGGACATCCGCACCGCCTCCGACTCCACACGCTGCAGGGCGTGCGCGACGTCGGGCGGGACCGGCTCCGGGACGCGGCGGACGAGCTCGGCATACCCCCGGATCGCGGTGAGCGGCGTGCGCAGCTCGTGGCTCGCGTCCGCCACGAACTGGCGCACCTGGCGCTCGCTCGTCTCCCGGGCCGTCAGCGCTGCGGCGACGTGGCCGAGGAGACGGTTGAGGGCGGCCCCGACCTGGCCGACCTCGGTGCGCGGGTCGGTGTCGGCCTCGGGCACCCGGTGCGGCAGGACCACCTCGCCGGTGTCCAGGGGCAGCTCGGCCACCCGGGAGGCGGTCGCGGCGACCCGGTCCAGCGGACGGAGGGCCCGCCGCAGGAGTGCGGCGCCGACGACGGCAGCCAGCAGGAGGCCGGCGGCGGCGACGAGGGCGATCGTCCCCGCCAGGCGCGCGACCGTGTCCTGGACCCCGGCGAGCGAGAGCCCGGTGACGACGACCGACCCGTCGGGCCCCGGGAGCGCCGCCACGCGGTAGTCCCCCAGGTCCGGGCCGAGGTCGACGGTCGTCGGCGCGCCGTCGGTGGGGACCCGCCCCAGCGCGGCGACGTCGGTGCCCTCGACCGGCTGGCCGGTGCCGGTGCGGTCGAGCACCGCGACGCGCTGGACCTCGCCGTCGACGACGGCGGCGGCGAGGGTGTCCTCGGGCTGCCCGGGGATCTCGAGGAAGCCGGGGACCATGTCGTGCCTGCCGGGGCCCATGTGGCCCTGACCCATCGGCCCCTGCCCCTGCCCCGGCCCGCCGGTGCCGTCCTCCCCGGTCGGCACCCGGCCGGCGGCGCGCCCGGCCCGCTCGACCGCGGTCGCGAGCTGGGCGTCCAGGCGGTCGGTGAGCACCCGGTCGACCGCCACGACGCTGAGCACGGTGATGGTGGCGGCGACGACGGCCAGGAGCGCCAGGACGGCGACGAGGACGCGCCGGCGCAGGGTCCAGCGCGACGGGCGCAGGCCCGCCGTGCTCACGGCGCCGGCTTCAGCAGGTAGCCGGCGCCACGGAGGGTGTGGATCATGGGGGTCCGCCCGGCGTCGATCTTCTTGCGCAGGTAGGAGATGTAGAGCTCGACGATGTTGGCCTGGCCGCCGAAGTCGTAGTTCCACACCCGGTCGAGGATCTGGGCCTTGCTCAGCACCCGGCGGGGGTTGCGCATGAGGTAGCGCAGGAGCTCGAACTCGGTGGCGGTGAGCTCGACGGGGTCACCGGCACGCCATACCTCGTGGCTGTCCTCGTCGAGGACGAGGTCGCCGACGACCAGCTGCGGGTCCGGCGTGACGGCCACGACCGCGTGGTTGCGGCGCACCAGCCCGCGCAGCCGCGCGACGACCTCCTCGAGGCTGAACGGCTTGGTGACGTAGTCGTCGCCCCCGGCGGTCAGCCCGGCGACCCGGTCCTCCACCGCGTCACGGGCGGTGAGGAAGAGGACGGGCACGTCGTCGTCGCGGGCGCGCAGCCGGTGCAGGACGCTGAGTCCGTCGAGGTCGGGGAGCATGACGTCGAGCACCACCACGTCCGGTCCGAACTCGCGGACCTCGCGGAGCGCGGCGTGCCCGGTGGCCGCGGTCCGCACGTCCCACCCCTCGTAGCGCAGCGCCATGCGCAGCAGGTCGGTGAGCATCGGCTCGTCGTCGACGACCAGGACCCGCACCGGCGAGCCGTCGGTCCGGGTCAGCTGCGGCGGCGGGGGGGACGCAGCGGCCGGGGTCATGCTCACCCTCCTACCGTGCGGGGGCGCGCTGTGCGCCGTCTGTGCACGTCCTGTGAGGAGCGTATGCCGTGACGCCCGGCCCGGGCGTCAGGGCAGCCAGAGGGGCGCGAGCCACCCGGTCAGGCAGGCCGACACGAGCAGGGTGCCGACGACGAGGGCGACCACCCGCCAGCGCGCGACGACGAGCATGCCGCTGACCGCACCCACGCTCGTCCCCGCCCCGGTGACGAGGAACGCCAGGGCCGGCCCGGCACCCATACCCCCGTCCATGAGGGAGGCCACGAGGGGAAGCGAGCCGTCGGTGTTGAGGTAGACCGGGATGCCGAGGAGGGCCGCGAGCGGGACGGCGGTGAGGGCGTTGCCGTCGCCGAGGTGCTGCTCGAAGAAGGACCCGGGGACGAGCTCGATGAGCAGGTAGCCGAGGGAAGCGAACGCCAGGAAGAAGACCGCCAGCCTGCGTCCGTTGGCGACGACGGCGACGAGGAAGTCGCGGTGGCGGGAGGCGTGGACGCGCTCACGGTCCGGCCGATCCGTCGGGTATGCCGCGCCGCTCGCCCGGGTCGGGGGTGCCGTGGAGGTGCCGGAGGCCGCGGCCACGAGCTCCCGCTCCGGCGCCGCGGCCTGGACCGTCGTCGCGGCCACCCGGGACTGCCCCGCCAGCCAGCCGTGACGCTCGAGCACCCAGGCGGCAGTCCCTCCGAGCAGCCCGACACCCACGGCGGCGAGGACGAAGGTCGTGGCGAAGGCGGGACCGAAGAGGCCGACCGACAGGGCGTACTCCCCCGGGCTGGTCAGGGGTGAGGACGCGAGGAAGGCCACGACCGGGGCCCACGGCACGGACGCGGCGAGCGAGCCGAGCACGACCGCCATCGTGCCGCAGGAGCAGAAGGGGGTGAGCGCCCCGAGGGCGACCGCCCCGAGGACCGCGACCGGCGTGCTGCGCCGCAGCCACGCGCCGAGCCGGTCGGTGCCGACGTAGACCTGGATCGCCGAGGCGAGCACGATGCTCAGCACGAGGTAGGGCCAGGTGGCGCTCAGCGTGGCGAGCACCTGGGTGAGGACGCGGAGGGCAAGATCGGTGGACCAGGACAGCATGGACGCTCCTTTGCATAGATGACTGTCTAATGATTAGATGACTATCTATGAATGCTTCGCCGCTGTCAACAGATTCCCCGAGTGCCACCGCGCGCCTGGCCGAGCTGTGCTGCGCACCGCTGCTGGCCGAGGAGCTGGGGGCCGGGGACGCCGACCTGCTGGCCCGGGCGCTCCGGACGCTGGCCGACCCCGTGCGCCTGCGGATCGTGAGCCGCATCCGGACGAGCGAGGACGGCCGCTCGACCACGACCGCCCTGGCCGCCCACCTCGGCCTGACCCAGCCGACCGTCTCCCACCACCTCGGGACGCTGCACGACGCCGGCTTCCTCGTCCGCGAACGGGCGGGGCGCCAGACCTGGTACTCCGTGGAGCCGGACGCGTTCGAGGCGATGCAGCAGCTCCTCGACCCGGCCCCGGGACGCCCGTCCGCCTGAGCCGGGGGGCGGTGCGCCCGGAGTCACGGGCGGTGGCGTTCCGCCCGACGGGCACATTGGATCAGATCGGCGCAACGCCGCAGGAAGCCGTCGAATGTGCCCGTCCGGCGGAACGGTGGCCGGGGCGCAGGTCTACGACACCGTCGCGGGCCGAGCGCCGAGCAGTGCCCCTATCGTCGTCAGCGACCCAGCCAGGGCGCCGCCGCGGCCCGGTGCGCCGCCCGCTTCCCCGGGTCCATCCCGTCCAGCGTCCGCACCGCGAACCCGGCCCTCGGGTTGGCCTCGAACGCCTCGCGGTGGTCCTCGACGAAGCTCCAGTAGAGCCCGTCCCACGCCTCGCACCACGGGCCCTTCGGCAGGTCGGACATCGTGCGCAGGTAGTTGCTGCCCGACACGTAGGGCTTCGTCGTGATCGCCTCCCCCGCGGCGAACTGGCTCATCGCGTAGACGTTGGGCACCATCACCCAGTCGTAGGCATCGACGAACATCACCATGAACCAGCGCCACACCTCCCCGGGGTCGACCCGCTGCAGGCACAGCGCGTTGCCGAGGATCATCAGTCGCTCGATGTGGTGGGCCCACCCGCGCTCGAGCACCCGGCGGATCACCAGGTCCACCGGGTCGAGCCCGGTCGTGCCGTCCCACCAGCCCTCCGGCAGGGGGCGGGCATGCCGCAGCACGTTGCTCGTGCGCATCCGCCGGCCCCCCAGCCGGTAGGTGCCGCGCATGTACTCCCGCCACCCGATGAGCTGCCGCACGAACCCCTCGAGACTGGCGAGCTCGACCTCCTGCTCCTCCCCCGCGGTGAGCACCCGGTCGAGGACCTGGCCGGGGTCGATCAGCCCGCAGTTGAGGGCGGGGCTGAGGGCGGAGTGGAAGAGGACCTCGTGCTCCGCGCTGATCGCGTCCTCGAACGGCCCGAACTGCGCCAGTCGCTCCTCGAGGAACCGCCGCAGCGCCGCGTCGGCCTCCCCCGGTGACGTCGCCCAGGCGAAGGTCCCCGGGTCGCCGGGGGCGTCGGGGAAGTGCTCGGCCACCCAGTCGACCGCCTCCGCGACCCGGGTATGCCGTCGCGCCGGTCCCAGGGAGGGGTCCGGCACCGGGTGATTCTTGGGCAGGCGCCTGCGGTTCTCGGTGTCGAAGGACCAGCGCCCGCCGACGGGTCGGTCGCCGTCCATGAGGACGCCGAGCCGACGCCGCTGCCAGGCGTAGAAGTGCTGCATCCGCGGGCTGCCACCGCCGCCGAGCTGCTCGGCGACCTGCGCCCGGGTGGTGAGGAAGGCCGGCGTGTCGAGCACGTCCTCACGTCGCAGCTCGTAGCCGCCCTCGCGGAGCTGGTCGCGGCAGTCGCGACCCAGCCAGTCGTCCACGACGTCCAGCACCGTGACCCGCTCCGGACGCAGCTTCCCGACCAGCTCGACGAGCCCCGCGCCCGACGTCCGGTCGGGCCGTGACTCCACCACGTCGACGTCGAGACCGGACTCCCGCGCCCGGTCGACGAAGCGGCATACCGAGGCGCGGTGCAGGACGAGCTTGTGCGCGTGGAAGGGGAGCTGGCGGTAGAGGAGGTCGTCCTCGACCACGGCCAGGCGCGTCCCTGGATCGACCTGCAGCTGGGCGGCGTGCAGCTGGTGCGGGTAGACCAGCCGGACCTCCCTCATGGCGCCTCACTGTAGCCACGGCCCCGCACAGCGCGACCGGAGCCGTTCCACCGGACGGGCACATCGACCGAAACGGTCCCGAACTGCCTGGACAGCGGCAGATGTGCCCGTTCCGCGGAACGGGCGGGAGGCCTTGCCCGGTGCCCGTGGTGGGAGCAGCATGGACGTCGCAGAGCTGCGCCCGGTGCCCGTGGTGGGAGCAGCATGGATGTCGCAGAGCTGCGCGCGCTACCGAGGGAGAGACCATGGCCGACCCGATGCTCGCCGCCCCGGCCGCGCTCTTCGTCGCCGTCTCCGCGTATGCCGCGGCGGTGGCCGTCCAGGAGCCGGTCATTCCCGGCGAGCCGCTGGGGATCCACGTGCCCGGCACGGTGCGCACCCACCTGCTCCTGGGTCTGGGTTCGGGCGTCTCTGCCCCGTGGCCGATGCCCGTGGCTGCGGCGTGGGCGTCCCTGCGGGGTGATCCGGGGTCGCCCGCTGCCGCCCGCACGGTGGCCGGCATCGGCGCCGCGCTGATCCTCGGCACCCTCGTCGAGCCGGTCACCTGGGGGCGAAGGCCCGCCTCTCGCCGGGCGGCAGCCACCGTCCCGCTCCACCTGCTCACGGGCGTGGCGATGGTGTCGGCTGGCACGCACCGCCTGCGTCAGCTCGGGCACCCCGGCCGAGGGTGAGAGTCAGCCGGTGACCAGTTCCCGCGCTCGGCGCCCAGGCCAGCTCGGGCCCGGTGAGCCCGGCCGCAGCGCGGGGCTGCCTACCGCCGGCGGGTCAGGCCTTGACCGCCAGCACCGGTGCGTCGGCGTCGAGCAGGATCTGCTGGGCCGTGCTCCCGAAGATGAGCTTGCCGGTCGGGCTGCGGCGCCGCAGGCCGATGACGATGACGCTGGCGTCGTGCTTGGTGGCCAGCGCGACCACGTCCGCCGCGGGGTTCGGGCCGTTCCCTCTCGTCTCCAGCGTGAAGGGCACGCCCGACTCTCCCAGCATGGCCTCGAGCTCGTCGAGGTCCTCCTGGGTCGCGAATCGGGGGTCGACAGGGGCGTCGCCCCGCGTGGTGTTGAGCACGACGAGGTCCTCGCCCCGCCGGCTTGCCTCGTCCAGCGCCGCGCGCACCGCGGCGCGGCCCTCCGCCGTCGGCACGAAACCGCAGACCACGGTCATGGCTTTTCCTCTCGTTGACGACGAACAGCACCACGAGCAGCGTATAGACCACCGCCGGCGAACAGGGTGGGACCGCTCGGCGGCGATGCAGGGTCAGGACCGAGGTCCCCCTCAGGGGGCGGGTCTGCGGCATACCCTGAGCCCGTGGCCGACCCCGAGATCACGTTGCGCTTCCTGGCCGCCCCGACCGACGCCGGCCAGTCCGGCAGCGTGAGCGCCGGGCGGGTGCTGGAGTGGATCGACAAGGCCGGGTATGCCGCGGCCGCCCGGTGGAGCGGGGGGTACACGGTCACCGCCTACGTCGGCAACGTGCGGTTCAGCCGGCCGGTCGAGGTGGGGGACCTCGTGGAGGCGCGGGCGCGGGTCGTCCAGACGGGCCGCTCCAGCATGCACGTCACGGTCCAGGTCAGCTCCGGGCCGCCGACCACCGGCGGGCTCGAGCCGGCGACGCAGTGCCTGATGATCTTCGTGGCGGTGGACGGCGAGGGGCGGTCGACACCGGTGCCGACGCTCGAGCCGCGGTCGATGGAGGAGCGGCTGCTGGCGCAGTGGGCGCAGCGCCGCACCGAGCTGCGGGAGCAGGTGCAGGCCGCGATGGAACGGCAGACGTACAGCGGGGAGGGGACCGCGCCCCGGGAGGTGCTGCGCTTCCTCGCCGCCCCGACGGACGTCAACTGGGGCGGCAAGGTGCACGGCGGCATCGTCATGCGGTGGATCGACGAGGCGGCCCACGTCCTCGTGACGCAGTGGACGCACGACCCGCGCAACGTGGCGATCTTCACCGGCGGCGTGCGTTTCTACCGGCCGCTGCGCATCGGCGACCTCGTCGAGGTCGAGGCGCGGCTGCTGCACACCGGCGACCACGCCGTCCACGTCGGCGTGCACGTGCGCTCCGGGGACCCGGCGACCGGTGAGCTGGCCCTGACGACCTTCTGCCGGACGGTCTTCGTCGTGCTCGACGAGGAGCGACGGGCGGCGACGGTGCCGCGCTGGGAGCCGGTCAGCGACGAGGACAAGGCGCTGGACGCGCACGCGGTCGAGCTGGTGACGCTGCGGGAGCGGTTCGGCGACTGAGGGGTGGCGGGCGGGGGAGTGGCGGGCGGACGGGGTCAGGACCGGATATCGCGGATCGTCGATCAGCCGGGGCGGGCAGGGGCTGGTCCCCCGGCGGTCAGGAGCCCAGGCTTGCCAGCCGCTCCTCCAGGTGCGCCCGCTCGGACGCGTTGCGGCACAAGGCGAGCGCCTCGGCATACGCCTCCCGCGCACCGCGCGCCTCCCCCGCCCGGGCCAGCAGCTCGGCCCGCACCGCAGCGACCCGGTGGCTGCCGGGCAGCTCCACCCCCTCCAGCGCGAGCAGACCCTCCCGCGGACCGCGGCTCTCGGCGACGGCGACCGCCCGACCGAGCCGCGCGGCGGCACCGGGCTCGATCTCGAGCAGCTGGTCGTAGTGCGCCACCACCCGGTCCCACCGGGTCCGCTCCGCGCTGGGGGCGGTCGCGTGCTGGGCCGCGATCCGCGCCTGCACGAGGTATGACGCAGCCCGGGCCGGGAGCGGACCGGCCAGTCTGGAGGACCCGAGCAGCGCGACCGCCTCGGCGATCTCGTCGTGGCGCCAGCGGCTGCGGTCCTGGTCCGGCAGAAGCACGAGCCGCCCGTCGTGGCCGGTGCGCGCGTCCCGCCGGGAGTGCTGCAGCAGGACGAGGGCGAGCAGCGCGGTGAGCACCGGCTCCCCCGGCCGGAGGTCGAGAACCACCCGGACGAGCCGCACCGCCTCCCCGGCGAGCTCGGCACGGAGCAGGTCGGGACCGCTGCCGGGGGCGTAGCCCGCGGTGAACGCGAGGTAGGCGGTCTGTGCGACGACCTCGAGCCGCGAGGGCAGCTGGTCGGCCCCGGGCACGGCGAACGGGATGCCCGCGGTGACGATCTTGCGCTTGGCGCGGGTCAGCCGGGCCGCCATCGTCGGCTCGGGCACGAGGAAGAGCCGCGCGATGTCGGGCGTGCTGACGCCCAGGACGAGACGGAGGGCCAGCGCGCTCGCGGCCTCGGGCGCGAGGGCGGGGTGGGTGCACATCAGCACGAGGCGCAGCAGGTCGTCCTCGACGAGGTCGCCCGGGTCGGCCATCGGGCCCGGGCCGTGGCGATGCGCGTCGGGGACGAGAAGCGGCGCCTTCCGCTGCGCCACCGCCTCGACGCGCAACCGGTCCACGAGCCGGCGGCGGGCGACGGTGACCAACCACCCGCGCGGGTTGGACGGCATACCCTCCGCGTCCCACTGCCGTGCGGCGGCCTCGACCGCGTCGCCCAGCGCGTCCTCGACGAGGTCGAGGCGGCCGGAGCGCGCGAGGAGCAGGGACACCAGGCGCCCCCACTCCTCGCGCACCACCCGGGCGAGCTCCTGCGACGCCTCCACGGCCCTCAGTAGGGGTCGACGACGGGGCTGACCTGGATGTCGTACGGCGGCAGCAGCTGCAGCAGGTCGATCACGACGTCGAGGTCGGGTGCGTCGAGGAGGTAGAAGCCGCCGAGCTGCTCCACGGCCTCCGCGAACGGGCCGTCGGTGAGCGTGCGCACCCCGCCGCGGGTGCGGACGACGGTCGCGGTGTCACCGGGCCCCAACGCCTCGCCGGCGAGGATCTGCACCCCCTCCCGCGCGGCGCAGGCGGCGCCGAACTCCTCGAACTGCCGGATGACGTCCGCCTGCTGCTCCTCGGTGTGGTCGGCCCAGGCGGGCAGCTCGCCGTCGGCCATGAGCAGGACGAGGTACTTCATGCCCGCCTCCCGGTCGTGAGGTCCGTCATCGGTCTCTCCTCCTGCCTGGCCGCGCCGGTTGCGACCTCATGAGCATGTCGGACGGGAGCACCCCGGATCGACAGGGCACGCGTGGGAGTTTCCGGGCGAAGCCGCTGGGCGCGGAGGTCGGCCCCGGGGGTGGGCGCGGGGTGGGCGTGTATCCAGCCCTCCCCGCCGACCTCTATCCCACCAGACTCCGGCAGGGGGCCGGAGCAGGGAGAAGGGGCATGACATGTGGACTCCAGAGTCCTTCCCCGGCGCTGACAAGGTGCCGTGGCAGCTGCTGATCAGGGCGCGCTACGTGCGCGAGGTGGACGCGTTCGTCGCGAGCACGATCGTGGGCCAGGTGGCGCACGTCGCCTCGCTCGACGACGCCGCCCGCGTGGCCACGGCCGCGGCGGAGGCGATGCGGGCGATGCCCGCCGAGCGGCTCAGCCGCACCGCGCGCGGCGACGCGCTCCTCGCCGTGGCCGACTTCATCGACATCTGCCCGCCGTGGCCGTGGCCCTGGCCGTGGCCGTGGCCGGGCCCCTGGCCGGGTCCGTGGCCGTGGTTCGAGGGCCGGGAGAACCCGTTCGAGAAGATCGGGTCCCCCTACCAGGGCATCGTGCTCGAGGGGGCGCTCGACCTCCTCGGCCGTGCGGGCAGCCCGCAGCTGCAGGAGCAGCTGGGCGGAGTGCTCAAGGAGCTCGGCCAGCTCTGAACGACGCTCCGGTATGCGGTGCGGGCACCCTCGGGGGGTGCCCGCACCGTCCGCGTCGGCGGGGGCGGGCGTCGAGCTGCGGGGGCGGGGGCCGAGCTGCGGGGCGGGCGGCGAGCTGCGGGCGGCGGGCGCCGCCGACGAAGGTCTCCCGACGGCGGGCTGCTGGTCGTAGGCTGCGCGCGTGACCGTTCCCGAGATCAACTACCTCGCCGTCGTCGGCGCCGTCGTCGCCTCCATGGTCGTGGGCTTCGTCTACTACCACCCAAAGGTGATGGGCAGCCGCTGGATGCGCGCCATCGGTCACGACGAGGAGTCGATGAGCGGCGGGGCCGGCAGCTGGGTCTACGGCGTGGTGCTCGTCTCCAGCTTCGTCACCGCCTGGGTGCTCGCCGGCGCCGCGTGGCTGGCGCAGCAGTTCTACGGCGGGTCGTTCCTCGTCAACTCGCTCGTCACCGGGCTCATCCTGTGGCTGGGGTTCACCGCTGCCCGGGTCGTGGTGCACGACGGCTTCGACCCGCGCGGCTTCCGGGTGACGCCCTACACGCTGCTCAACGGGTTCGTCACCGTGCTGGCGATGGCGCTCGTCATCGGGCTGCTGCCCCCCGGCTGACCCCGCGCCGGCGTCCGTGCGTGGCTGTCGTGTCCGCTCGCGGCTGCGGCGATGCCTGTGCGTGGCTGTCGTGTCCGCTCGCGGCTGCGGCGAAGCCTGTGCGCGGCTGTCGTGTCACGCTCGTCGCCCTGGCGTTGCTCGTGACACGACAGCCCCGCACAGCGATGTGTTCGCGGCGCTGCGCCGGACCACGGGGGTCAGGCGCGGGCGGTCAGGCCTCGATGACCACCGGGACCACCAGCGGGTTGCGGCGGTGCTTGCGGAAGGCCCACTGCGAGATGGCCCGGGCGATGCGTTGCTCGAGCTCGTGCGGGTCGCCGATGCCCTGCGACGCCGCCTCGGCCAGCGCCTTCTCGATCGCCGGGACCGCGGCCTCGAACATCTTCTCGTCCGTGCCCAGACCGCGGGCCAGGAAGTCCGGCGGCTCGGTCAGCTTGCCGGTGTCCGCGTCGACCAGGGCGACCACGGTGACGGTGCCCTGCTGGCTGAGGGTCAGCCGGTCGCGCAGCTCGTCCTCGGTCACGTCACCGACCGCGCCGGCCGAGACATAGACGTAGCCCGCACGGACCTTCCCGGTGACCTTGACCCGGCCGTCGACCAGGTCCACGACCACGCCGTCGTCCACGACGACCACCCGGTCGGGGTCCATGCCGGTGCGGATCGCCAGGTCGGCGTTGGCGCGCAGGTGGCGCCACTCGCCGTGGACCGGCATGACGTTGCGCGGCTTGATGATGTTGTAGCAGTAGACGAGCTCGCCGGCGCTGGCGTGGCCCGAGACGTGCACCTTGGCGTTGCCCTGGTGCACGACCTTGGCGCCCCAGCGGGTAAGGCCGTTGATGATGCGCGAGACGGCGTTCTCGTTGCCGGGGATGAGCGAGCTGGCCAGCAGCACCGTGTCCCCCTCGCCGATGCGGATCTGGTGGTCGCGGTTGGCCATCCGCGACAGCGCCGCCATCGGCTCGCCCTGGGACCCCGTGCACACCAGCGTCACCTCGGTCGGCGGCAGGTCGTCGAGCTGCTTGGCGTCGACGATGAGCCCGCGGGGCGCGGTGAGGTAGCCCAGGTCCTGGGCGATCTTCATGTTGCGGACCATCGAGCGCCCGACGAACGCCACCTTGCGCCCGTGCGCCGAGGCGGCGTCGATGACCTGCTGGATGCGGTGCACGTGGCTGGCAAAGCTGGACACCACGATCCGCCCCGGCGCCGTCCGGAAGACGGTGTCGATGGCGGGCGCGAGGTCCTTCTCCGCGGTGGTGAACCCGGGCACCTCGGCGTTGGTGGAGTCGACCATGAACAGGTCCACGCCCTCCTCGCCGAACCGGGCGAAGGCACGCAGGTCGGTGATCCTGTCGTCCAGGGGGAACTGGTCCATCTTGAAGTCGCCGGTGTGCAGCACCGAGCCCGCCGGGGTGCGCACCATCACCGCGAGCCCGTCGGGGATGGAGTGGTTGACCGCGACGAACTCGCAGTCGAAGGGCCCCAGCGTGAGCCGCTCGCCCTCGGCGACCTGGGTGGTCCGGGGCTTGATCCGGTGCTCCTTGAGCTTGGCGTTGATGAACGCCAGCGTCAGGCGGGAACCGACGACGGGGATGTCGCCACGCTCCTTGAGCAGGTACGGCACCCCGCCGATGTGGTCCTCGTGCCCGTGGGTCAGGACCACGCCCACCACGTCCTGCCACCGCCCGCGCAGGAAGGAGAAGTCCGGCAGGATGACGTCGACGCCGGGCTGGTGCTCCTCGGGGAAGAGCACGCCGCAGTCGATGATCAGCAGCTTGCCGCGGTGCTCGAACACCGCCATGTTGCGGCCGACCTCTCCCAGACCGCCCAGCGCCACCACCCTCAGTCCGTTGCGGGGCAGGGCGGGCGGGGCGCCCAGGTCGGGGTGCGGGTGGCTCATGAAACCTCGTCGATCAGGGGGTTGGGGTCGGCCGGCACGCGCCAGCAGTCGGGGTCGAGCCTACTCGCTCGCCGGGGGGTCGACGGCGGGCAAGGGGGTGACGACGAATATCGCGGATCGTCGATCACCCGGCCGCGCTCAGGCATACCTCGCCCAGAAGCTGTTCCGGAACCGCTCCTCCGGGTCGAACCGCCGCTTGGTCGCGACGAACTCCGCCAGCCGCGGGTAGGCCCGCGCCACCTGATCCCGGGTGTAGTGCTGCTGGTAGGGCAGGTAGAACGTGCCGCCGAGGTTCAGCGAGGACGCGACCAGCGAGCGTGTCAGGGAGGCCATGTCCGTGCTCCCGGCGTCGCTGACCTCCTGGCTCAGGTAGAGCACCACGGAGAACCGCTCCCCCTGCGCGTAGTCGAGCACGACGTCCTCCCGGTGCACCGACCGGATCGAGGCGCTGAGCAGCCGCGCGTCGTGCTCCCCCAGCTGCGCGCGCAGCTCGTCCAGGAACGGCACGACCCGCTCGTGCGGCAGGAAGTACTCGTGCAGCACGTCGGTGTACTGCGGCAGCCGGTTCTGCAGGAAGCCCAGGCTCTCGTACATCGCCTGGTTGCGCGCCACCATGCACGCCTCCATCTCGCGCAGCGCCTCGTTGCGCGACTGCACGCACCCGCGCACGCGTGGCAGCACGTGCTTCTGGGCCCCCCACTTCAGGCGCTGGCCCACGTCGCCGGTCCGGGCCAGGTTGAAGACCAGCCGGCTCGTCCGGTCCGAGGCCCGCTCCCTCAGCGGTGGCACCGGCTCGTCCGTACCGGTCCGCTCGTAGGTGTAGACGATCGCCTCCTGCAGCAGGCTGCCCGGCGCCGTGGACAGGTGCGTGTAGGTCAGCCGCACGGCGTCGTCCCCAGCCACCTGCGCGGCGAAGACCTCCGGGAAGTCGCGGTGCTCGACCACCTGGCTGCGCAGGCGGTACATCTCGCTGTCCACCAGCTCCAGCTCGACGTCCAGCACCACCCCGAGGAGCCCGTAGCCGCCCACCACGGCCTCGAACAGCTCCGGCTCCCGGTCCGGACCCACCCGGTGCACCTCGCCGTCGGCCGTCATCACCCGCACCGACCGGATCGTCGACGACAGGCTCCCCCGCGCGGAAGTCCAGCCCGTGCGCGTTGACCGACACCGTGCCGCCGACGCTGAGCACGTCGACGCTGGGCATGGTGGCGACCGACAACCCCGCCGGGTGCACCGCCTCGAGCACCTGGTGCCACGTCGCCCCGGCCTGCACCACCGCCGTCCGGGCCTCCACGTCCACCGTGATCGCGTCCAGGCCGCGCATGTCGACGACGAGCCCGCCCGGGTGCGACGCCTGCCCGCCCAGCGCGTGCTGCGTGCCACCCACCGACACGGCGAGGTCGTGCTCGGCGGCGTAGGCGAGCGCCGTCCGGACCCCGGACTCGTCGACCGGCCGCACGACCCCGAACACGGGGGTGCGGGTCAGGCAGCTCGCGTCCGTCACCGTGCCGCCCTGCTGGGACAACCCACCCGGGTATGCCGCCGCGTCCGCCGGCGCGGGCGCGCGGCTCTGCTCGACGACGGGCAGGGGCGGCACCGGGCTGACGACTTAGTCCTTGGCCGCCACCGGCTCCCCCGACCACAACGCGTACTGCGGCCCGCCCACCACCAGGACCACCAGCAGCGCGACGACCACCACGGTCCACCGCACCACCCTCCGGCGTCGCGGCCGGTGCGCTCCGGCAGGACGCCGCGCCGAGGGGCGGGGCGAGGACATGGTCGGCCGGTCAGCTCGCCGTCACGGTGGTCATGGCCCATTGAACACCCCACAAGCCCGCGGCACGGCGGTAGGCAACGGCGGTGCGCCGCAGACCCGTCAGGGCTCGTCCGGGTCAGGCGGGGGCCGCCGCCGGAGGCCCTTCCCCTGCCATCGCACCTCGACCCCGCGCTCGCGGGCCAGCTGCTCGAGGAGGTGGGCCGTCTCCAGGTTCGCGTACCGGTCGTGTGAGCTGCTCACCTCGGTCCGCCGCCCGAGGAGTGCGTCGCCCTCGTCCAGCAGCAGCGCCTCCCCCGACCGCTCGGCCTCGTCGAGGATCCGGTTGAGGTTCTTCTCCGTCTCGCCGATGTAGCTCGACACCACCTGGCTCAGGTCGACCCGGTGCACCGCGGTCCGCGCCGCCCCGGCCGGCGTGGACGGCTTCACCCGCCGCACCCTGCGGACCGGGCCGGGTGAGGGCGACGGCATACCTGCCTGCAGACGGAGCGTGTGGGCGTCGAACTCGGCAGGCTTGACCGGCGCCAGCCACATCGTGAGCACGAGGTGACCCGCGAGCACGTCGACCTCGGTCATCGTCTCCCCCAGACCGCACCGCACCCCGAAGGCGTGCTCGGCCTTCGTGCCCTGCAGCGCGCCCTGCAGCCACAGCCGGTGCAGGAAGTCCTCCGTGAGCTGCCGCACCCGGGCCCACAGCGCCGCGTCGTCGGCCTCGCTCGCGACGAAGCTCAGCCCGGCGGTCAGGGAGCTGAGGACATGGTCGGTGAGCCGCCGTACGTTGAGGTAGCGCGAGGCGGGTTCGACGGACTCCGCCCCGGCCAGCGTGCGCGCCCCCCAGACCAGCCTCCCCCGGCCGGGGAACTCGCGCAGCGCGTTGACCCCGGCCTGTACGTGGCGGTCGTTCTCCCGGTCGTCGAGGGCCTCCGCGAGACCGTCCACCCCGCTCAGCGCGACGCCGGCGGACGCCTTCCACACCCCCCGCTCGGCGTCGGTGCGCGCGATCACCCCGGCGACCGGCCCCGACGGCGGCACCGTCACGCCGCCGGCGACGACCCAGGGGTGGTATGCCGCAGCGCGCTCCCGGTGCTCGGTCACCTCCCGCAGCAGGGCCTCGGTCCCGGGTCCCCAGGGGTCCGGCGGCAGGTCCAGGAGATGGACCGCGCGGTATGCCGCGCACCGCCCGAGCGCGACCCGCACCTGGTCGGGGGAGGCCGCGGTGAGGCCGGGCAAGGCCAGCACGGTCACGCCGGAGCCGTCGAGAGCGTGGACGCCCCCCGGCCCCTCGGGCGGGGCCAGCTGCCCGGGCGCGGGACCACCCGCTCGGACGACCACGGCGCTCCGGCCGCCGTTGGCGAAGAACAGGTCGACCGCGTGGCCGAGCGGACGGTCCGCGTCGAGGCTGGGCCCGAAGGTGGCGTGGTAGTCCGCCGCGCTGGTGACGGTGACCGGGGTGTCGACGGGTCCGGCGTCCGCGGCGCCGACGAAGCCGGTGACGGAGGTGGGCAGGGGCTCGACGGGGGCGCCGGCGGTGCTGGGTGCGGTGGGCGGCATACGCCATTGAACCGCCCCCCGGGGGTCCCGCGCAGGGACCTGACCTGCCTGGACCTACTCGCTCGCGGTGTCGGCCAGGCGCGGGTGCGGGTACTCCTCGGCGCGGCCCTGGAAGGCCAGGATGGCCGGGTTGCGGACCTGCCCGTCCTGGATCTCGACGGCGCGGCCGATCGTCGGCTCGGCCTGCCACGCGTCCGGACCCGACAGGACGGTGCGCAGGTGCGGCAGCAGCGCCGCGCTGATCTCCCACGTCGCCGAGTTCCACAGGTAGGACGGGGTGTGGTCGACGGCGTAGTAGGTGATGTTGTCGCCCACGACGAAGGTCGGGTCCTCGAACGTCGTCGGCCGGGCCCAGCTGAAGCCCATGCCCTCGTCGCACGAGACGTCGACGACGAGGCTCCCCGGTCGGAACAGCGCCAGGTCCTCCTCGGTGAGGAAGGTCCAGGGCGCGGCGGTGTCCTGCAGCACGCAGTTGACGACGACGTCGTTCCCGGCGAGGTAGGGGGCGAGGGGGACGTGGCCGTCGTTGGTCACGACGGTCGTCAGCGACGGGTCCTCGTCCTGGTCGAGGTGGACGATGTCGACGGAGTGGATCGGCGAGGCGACGGCGGCGACCTTGCGATGGGTGAGCACCCGGACGTCGGTGATGCCGAGGGCGCTCAGTGCGGTCACGGCACCCCGGGCCGTGGCACCGAACCCGATGACGACGGCGCTCCGCTTCGGGCCGTAGCTGCCGGTGGAGCCGATCAGGGTGAGCGCGTGCAGCACGGAGCAGTAGCCGGCCAGCTCGTTGTTGAGGTGGAAGACGTGGAGCAGGAAGTTGCCGCTGCGGGACCAGTGGTTCATCGCCTCGAACGCGATGAGGGTCTGGCGGCGGTCGATGGCCTGCTGAGTGAGCCCGGCGTCCTGGACGCAGTGCGGCCACCCCCAGACGATCTGCCCGTCCCGCAGGTCGGCGAGGTCCTCGGCCTGGACCTTGGGCAGGAGGATGACGTCGCACTCCGCGATGAGCTCGGCGCGGGAGCGGACGCCGCCGACCAGGCCGGCGAGCGTCTCGTCGGGCATCCCGAACGGCAGGCCGTACCCGTGCTCGAGGAAGATCCGCGACCGCAGGTCGTCGTCGATCCGGGACAGGTGCTCCGGGTGGATCGGCAGCCGGTGCTCGTTCTCCTTGCGGGAGTGGGCCATCACGCCCACGGAGAGGAGCACCGAGTCAGCGCTTCTTGGGGTGCAGGGTCGACTCGACCGCGGAGGACTTGTCGTCCTTGGCCCGCTTGTCGGCCCGCTTCTCCTTGATGGACTTGCCGGAATTCTTGGAGAGGGAGTGGCGCGGGGACTTGTCGGACATGGCGTCACCTTTGAGAGGAAGACCTGATCGGTCTCGCTGCTCCCGAGCCTACGCCCTGGCCTCCGACCGGTGCCCGGGGCGAGCGGTCAGTGGTCCCCGTGCCGGCGCCGGGCCTGGTCGACGGCCCGGCGGGTGGCCAGCCAGCGGAGCAGGAGGAACACCGGGATCGCCGCGGCGACCATCAGCACGATCGTCCAGATGTTGTCCACGCTCACCGCTCCTCGGGTCGGGGCACCAGCCTACGGACCGGTTTCCGGACGCACAGAAGACATGCCGTTGACCCGGCCGCCCGGCCGGGTCCGGGGCGGGGTCATCGCCGGAAGATCCAGACCACCCCGAGGGTCGTGACCCGGGCCGTCAGGCCCACCTCGTGGACCCAGGTGTGGTGGCGTGGACAGAGCAAGGCGTAGTTAGACAGGTCGGAGCGTCCACCCTGCGCCCAGGGCACGACATGGTGGGCGTCGCACCAGGTCGCAGGCACCGTGCAGCCCGGGATGGTGCATCCCTTGTCCCTGGCCGCCAGCCTGATGCGCTGGCCGGGGGTGACCAGTCGCCGGCGGCGTCCCTGGTCCACGACCTCGCTCGGTCCACCGAGGACCACCGGGATGATGTCGGCCTCGCACGCCAGCTGCCGGATCGTCGACGCGCTGACCGACGCACCGGTCAGGGTCGACCCGCACCCGGGTCGCTCCCCCGCCTCCACCAGGCCGCGGCGCAGCGTCTCCAGGTCCATCGTCACCACCAGCGTCGCCTTCGGCGTGGTGGGCTGGCCCTTGGTGCCCGCCACCCCCCGCCGCAGCACCGTCATCAGGGCGTCGTAGCGGCGCTGACCCGGGGTCCGCCTCTCCTCCACCCCGGTGACCTCCTGCTCCTCCTTCGAGGCCGGTGCGGCCAACGGCGAGGTGAAGATCGCCCGCACGGCCTCGTAGTCCGCGTCGTCGCCGAAGGTCATGACGATCCGGCGCACCGACCCGTCCGCGAGGTTGGACTCGTGCACGTCCCGCAGACCCTGCTGTGCCTTCCTCCGCTCCTCGTGCTTCTTCTCGGGCAGGCACGCGCGCAGCAGCGCGTCGATGATCCGGCCGATGTCGGCGTCGTCGAACAGCGGGTCGCACCCCGCCCCGACCAGCAGGGCCACCGCCCGCTCGTAGTCCTCCGGCGAGACCGCCGACCGGATCCGCCCCAGCGCCCGGTGCATCGCCGCCGCCCGGGCCAGCGCCATCGCACCGCTCTGCACCGCGTCGACCAGCTCCCGGTGGACGGGCTCGCGGCTCGCGCCCGCGAGCCTGGCGAGGTCGCGCACCACCGCGGGCGCCAGCTCCGGACTGCGTTGCTGCAACCAGTCCGCCAGCGTGAACCCGCTGCCGAGGTGCAGCCCGCGCTCGGCCACGTCGCAGGCCAGGCGCAGGCGGGTGCGCACCAGCACCGTGGAGAGCCGCCCGATCTCCTCCAGGTGAGTCGCGAGCTCGCAGTCCTGGAGCAGGACCGACTGCCGGGAGGCGAGCTCGGCCAGGGCCAGCTCCCGGTGAGCCTCCCGCAGACTCGCCGTCACGACCTCCCCAGGGGTCCGGGCCGCAGGCAGACCGTCCCGCACCAGCTCCTGAAAGCTGATACGGATCACGTCACCGCCCCATCCCACCGACATGCGACAAGTGTACGAACCCCCGCCGACAGACCTCAGTTACGCAGCCACCCCGGCCACCGCGAGCGCCCGATCACGACCCCCGCGCGCGGTGCGCCCACAGGTCGCGCAGCAGCGCGACCTCGGCGAGGTGGTGGATCGTCTCCCGGTTGATGTGCAGCACGAGGTCGATCATCGGCGCCTCGGCCCACGGACCCTCCGCCGGACCGACCGGCCTGGCGAGCAGCGCGGGCGTGAGGGACCGCACGCCGGCCGACCACGCGGCATACGCCTCGTCCAGCTGGAGCAGCGCCTCCGGCGCGGTGCCCGCGTAGGTCCATCCGTCGTAGCTCGCCGGGCGGCCGCCGAAGTGCGATGCCGCCCGCGCCCCCAGCACGCCGACCACGACGTGGGCGAGCCGCCACGCGATCGAGGTGACCGGGGCGGGCTCAGGCTCGGGGATGCCGATGTCGATCAGCCACCCGCCCGCGCCGGCGCGGCGGGTCACGGTGCCGGGCGCCGGATCCTCCCTCCTACGCACGTTCCAGGTGCCGGGCGCCGGTTCCCACAGGTACTCCTCGTCGGTGAGGCCGTCCAGCCGCGGCCGCGCCTGGGCCTGCCAGTGCCAGTCGAGCTGGTCGTGCAACCGGGTGACGACATCGAGGTCGAGGGTGGGGTCGGGTCGGTCGCTCATGACCTCACCCCACCACACCCCACGGACAGGAACGGTCCGCGGTCAGTCCGGGAGGGTCGGTCCGCGATCCCTGGCTGCCTCCAGCGCCCGGGCCAGGGTCTGGCTGTCCCAGGGCCCGGTATGCCGGTGCTCGCCGACGTAGAACGTGGGGGTCCCCCGGGCCCCGCTGGCCTCGGCGCTGGCCACGTCGTCCCGCACCCGCTGCGCGACCTCCGGGTCGTCGAGGTCGAGCATGAACCGGTCGACGTCCATCCCGAGGTCCTGGGCGTGGCCGACGAGCTCCACGCGCTCCAGCGCGTCCTGGCGGCCGAACAGCACGTCGTGCATCTGCCAGAAGAACCCCTGGCGCGCGGCCGCCTCAGCCGCCCGCGCCGCCAGCTCGGCGCGGGGGTGGACGTCGGGCAGGGGCAGGTGACGGAAGACGTAGCGCAGCTCCTCCCCGAACCGCGCGCGGAGCTCGGCGCCGACCCCCGTCGCCTCCGCGCAGAACGGGCACTCGAAGTCGGCGTACTCGACGAGGGTCAGCGGCGCGTCGTGGGGACCGAGCACGTGGTCGCCCCGCCCCGGGTCGACCGGTCGGTCGAGGACGCGCGGGAGGTCGGCGTCACCTTCCCCCCGCAGCACCGCGGCCGCGCGGAAGAGGGCCCACCCCAGCAGCGTCGCGAGCACCGCGGCGAGGAGGACGCCGACGGTGGCCTGCGCCCGCAGCTGCTCGTCGTCGAAGGCCAGCCCGACGACGAGCAGCGACACGGTGAAGCCGATGCCGGAGAGCGCCGACCCGCCGAGGACGTGACCGGGGCCCACGCCCGAGGGGAGCCCGCCCAGGCGCAGCCGCAGCGCCAGGAAGCAGGTCAGCCCGATGCCCAGCGTCTTGCCGACCACCAGCCCGACGACGACCGCCCAGGTGAGGCGCGAGGTGAGGGCGTCCGCCAGCACCCCGTCGCGCAGGTCGATCCCGGCGTTGGTGAGCGCGAACACGGGCACCACGACGTAGCTGGACCACGGGTGCAGCGACGCCTGCAGCCGATCGTTCACCGAGACAGCCCGGGCCAGACCCTCGCTGGCGCGGCGGCCGACGTCGACGTGCGGGGACTGCCGGAACGCCCGGAACCGCTCGACGGCACCGTCGACGACCTCGCGCCGGGGCTCGGCGGCCCCGACGAGCAGGCCGGCCAGCATCCCGGCGATGGAGGCGTGCAGCCCGGCCTCCAGCGTGACGAGCCAGAGCACCAGGCCCAGCACCGCGTAGGGAGCCACCCGCCACACGCCCGCGCGCGACATCGCCGCGATCAGCGCACCCAGGACGAGCATGCCCAGCAGCGGCAGCACCCGGACGTCGTCGGAGTAGACGAGGCCGATGACGCTCACGGCGACGATGTCGTCGACGACGGTCAGCGTGAGGAGGAAGATCCGCAGCTGCGTGGAGAAGACCGGACCGACGACCGCGAGCGCGCCCAGCAGGAACGCCGTGTCCGTGCCGATGACGGCGGCCCACCCGCGGGCGGCCTCGCCACCGGGCGCGATGAGCAGGTAGAGCGCCGTGGGCAGGACCATCCCGCCGAGGCCGGCGAGGAGGGGGATCGTGGCCCGGCGGGGGTCGCGCAGCTCGCCGACGGACACTTCGCGCCGCACCTCGAGCCCCAGGACGAAGAAGAAGAGAGCCATCAGCCCGT
This sequence comes from Ornithinimicrobium cerasi, assembly GCF_003702705.1. Classification (GTDB taxonomy): domain Bacteria; phylum Actinomycetota; class Actinomycetes; order Actinomycetales; family Dermatophilaceae; genus Ornithinicoccus; species Ornithinicoccus cerasi. Next base: position 237,357 of record NZ_QZMN01000002.1, read on the forward strand.
CGTCGACCCAGTGCTCGAGGTCCATGACGAGCTCGAGACCCCCCACCACCACCCCGGCCTCGGTGTGCCGCAGCGCCTCGTAGGAGGCGGACCAGGGCGAGTTGGCCCAGCCGAGCGCGACCACCGCGGCGAGCAGCAGGAGCGTGGCTCCGCCGGCCTCGGTCGACAGGAACGAGCGCACCGGCTCGGAGAGCTGCCCGACCAGGGCGCGCCGCCGTGCGCGGGAGGCCCCCCGCGGGGTCATCGGCTGAACTGGGTGTCGTGGAGGGACCGGTAGAGGCCACCCGCGGCGAGCAGCTCCTCGTGCGTGCCGCGCTGCACGACCCGGCCCCGGTCGAGGACGAGGATGAGGTCCGCGTCCCGGACGGTGGACAGCCGGTGGGCGATGACGAGCGAGGTGCGACCGCTCAGCGCCCGGTCCAACGCGCGCTGGACGGCGACCTCCGACTCGCTGTCAAGGTGCGCGGTGGCCTCGTCGAGCACGACGACCGAGGGTGACTTCAGCAGCAGCCGGGCGATCGCCAGCCGTTGCTTCTCCCCGCCGGAGAGGCGGTGCCCGCGGTCACCCACCACGGTGTCGAGCTGGTCGGGCAGCCGGCGCACCAGCTCCTCGATCTGGGCACCGCGCAGCGCCTCCCAGATCTCCTCGTCCGTGGCGTCCGGGCGGGCGTACCGCAGGTTGGCGCCGACCGTGTCGTTGAACATGTGCGCCTCCTGGGTCACCACCCCGACGGTGGAGCGCAGCGACTCCAGCGACGCCTCGCGCAGGTCGACGCCCCCGATGCGCACGCTCCCGGACGTCGGGTCGTAGAGGCGCGCGACCAGCGAGGTGAGGGTGGTCTTCCCGGCCCCGGAGGGCCCGACCAGGGCCGCCATCGTCCCCGCGGGTATGTCGACGCTCACCTCGGAGAGCACCCGGTGCCCGTCGAGGGTCTCCGCCTCCGGCCGTTGCTCGAGCGAGGCGATGGAGACCTCGTCGGCGGCCGGGTAGGCGAAGGAGACGCCCTCGAGCCTCACGCCCACCGGCCCGTCAGGGATCGCCTGCGGGTCCTCGGCCTCGCGCACGAGCGGCTGCAGGTCGAGCACCTCGAAGATCCGCTCGAAGCTGACGAGCGCGGTCATGATGTCCACCCTGACGTTGGACAGGGCGGTGAGCGGTGCGTACAGCCGGGACAGCAGGGCCGCCATCGCCACGAGGGTGCCCACCGTGAGCTCGCCCGCGACCGCCATCAGACCGCCCATCCCGTAGACGAGGGCGGTCGCCAGCGAGGCGACCAGGCCGAGGCCGGCCATGAAGACGACCCGGTTGACAGCGATCGACACGCCGGCGTCGCGCACCCCCCGGGCGCGCACGGCATACCCGGAGTCCTCCTCGACGGGCCGGCCGAAGAGTCGCACCAGCAGGGCTCCCCCGACGTTGAACCGCTCCGTCATCCGGGTGTGCATGTCGGCGTTGAGGTCCATCTGTCGGCGTGTCAGCGTCGAGAGGCGCGCACCCATCAGCCGGGCCGGCACGAGGAAGATCGGCAGGAGGAGGAGGGCGAGGACGGTGATCTGCCAGCTCATCGTGAGCAGCGCCCCGAGGACCAGGACCAGCAGGACCAAGTTGCTCACCAGACCGGACAGGACCGAGGTGAAGGCCGCCTGAGCGCCGATGACGTCGCTGTTGAGGCGGCTGACGAGGGCACCGGTCTGCGAGCGGGTGAAGAACGCCACCGGCTGGCGCAGCACGTGCGAGAAGACCTCCCGGCGCAGGTCGTAGATGAGTCCCTCACCGATCCGCGAGCCGAGCCAGCGGTTGACCACGGTGACGACCGTCTCGACGACCGCGAGCACCGCGACGAGGACGCCCAGTCCGATGACGAGGTCACGGTCCCCCAGCTCCACACCGTCGTCGAGGAGACGCCGGATGAGGAGCGGCACGGCGGTCACCAGCGCCCCGGCCGCGATGGCCAGGAGGAGGTAGACGACGATCTCGCCCAGGAAGGGGCGCCCGTAGGAGGCCACCCGCCGGGCCGTGTCGCGGCCCACCCGGTGGCCCCGCACGCTCGGGTCCTTGGCGAAGCTGCGGAACGACCCGGGTCGGGCCATCGTCTGCATCGACATCCGGTCAGCTCCTTCGGCAACCCCGGTCAGGCCAGGGAGATGAGGTCCTCGTAGTCGCGGCCCCAGAGGTCCTCGACCCCGTCGGGGAGCAGGAGCACCCGCTCCGGCTCGAGGGCCCGGACCGCCCCCTCGTCGTGGCTGACGAGGACGACCGCTCCCTCGTACGAGCGCAGGGCGGCCAGGATCTCTTCCCGCGACGCCGGGTCGAGGTTGTTCGTCGGCTCGTCCAGCAGCAGCACGTTGGCCGCCGACACGACCAGGGTGGCGAGCGCGAGGCGCGTCTTCTCGCCTCCTGAGAGCACCGCGGCGGGCTTGTCCACGTCGTCGCCGGAGAAGAGGAAGGAGCCCAGGACCTTGCGGGTCTGCGTCTCGTCGAGCTCCGGGGCGGCGGTCTTCATGTTCTCCAGGACCGTCCGCCCCACGTCAAGCGTCTCGTGCTCCTGCGCGTAGTAACCGAGCTTGAGGCCGTGCCCCGCGATGACCTCGCCGGTGTCCGGCCGGTCGATCCCGGACAGCAGCCGCAGCAGCGTCGTCTTGCCGGCCCCGTTGAGGCCGAGCACGACGACCCTGGAGCCGCGGTCGATCGAGAGGTCCACGTCGGTGAAGATCTCCAGGCTGCCGTAGGAGCGGGACAGGCCCTCCGCCTGCAGGGGGGTCTTGCCGCAGGCGGCGGGGGTGGGGAACCTCAGCCGGGCCACCTTGTCGCTCTGCCGCTCCCCCTCCAGGCCGGCCAGCATCCGCTCGGCGCGCCGGGCCATGTTCTGGGCGGCGACCGCCTTGGTCGCCTTCGCCCGCATCTTGTCCGCCTGGGCCATCAGGGCGGCGGCCTTCTTCTCGGTGTTCGCCCGCTCGCGGTGCCGGCGCCGCTCGTCAGCCTCGCGCTGGGCGAGGTAGGCCTTCCAGCCCATGTTGTAGACGTCCATCGTCTGGCGGTTGGCGTCCAGGTAGAACACCTTGTTGACGACCGTCTCGATGAGGTCGACGTCGTGGGAGATGATGAGGAGACCGCCGGAGTATGCCCGCAGGTGGTCGCGCAGCCAGACGACCGAGTCGGCGTCCAGGTGGTTTGTCGGCTCGTCGAGCAGCAGGGTCTCAGCGCCGGAGAAGAGGATGCGCGCCAGCTCGATGCGACGGCGCTGCCCGCCGGAGAGCGTGCGCAGCTCCTGCTCCAGCACCCGGTCGGGCAGGCCCAGCGAGCTCGCGATCGAGGCAGCCTCCGCCTCCGCGGCGTAGCCGCCCTTCGCGGTGAACTCCGCCTCGAGGCGGGAGTAGCGGCGCATCGCCCGGTCGCGCTCCTCCACGTCGCCGCTCGCCATCGTGACCTCCGCTGCCCGCATGCCGCGGATCACCGCGTCCAGCCCGCGCGCGGAGAGGATCCGGTCGCGGCCGAGCACGTCCAGGTCGCCCGTCCGGGGGTCCTGCGGCAGGTAACCGACCTCCCCGGTGCGCGTGATAGCGCCGCCCGACGGGTCGCCATACCCGGCGAGGATCGTGGTCAGGGTCGTCTTGCCGGCGCCGTTGCGCCCGACCAGGCCGACCCGGTCGCCCGGGCCGACCCGGAAGGTGACGTCGTCCATGAGGAGGCGGGGGCCCACGCGGATCTCGACGCCGGAGGCGGTGATCATGCGAGGGCTCCTTGCTGGGGCAGCACGACGTGGGTGGCTGCGGGACGGGGGGTATGACGTGGGGGTCGCCGCTGGTGCGCTCACCAGGGCCGGATGGTTAGTCTACCGGCTAGGTGCGCGTCGGCGGACCTGCACAGATCGAGGCGAAGGCAAGGTGTCCGGATGACCTTTCGGGAGAACGCGAACATCGGGGCGGGCCGGGCCAGCCGGCGTGGTGGCGGCGGCGGCGGGATGGCCGTCGGCGGCGGCCTCGGTGCGCTCCTCCTCGCCCTGGTCGTGATGCTCTTCGGCGGGGACCCGGGGGCGATCCTCGGCGGCGGTCAGCAGACGCCCTCGAGCGCGGAGAACGTCGACCTGGCCGAGTGCACCTCGGGCGCGGACGCCAACGAGAACCGCGACTGCCGGGTCAAGGGCGCGATGCTCTCCCTGGAGCAGTACTGGACCCAGACCTACGAGCGCGCGCAGCCGACCCAGGCGATCATCTTCAGCGGCGCGGTGGACACCCAGTGCGGTCAGGCCTCGAGCCAGGTGGGCCCGTTCTACTGCCCCGTCGACGAGACGATCTATCTCGACACCGGCTTCTTCGACCAGCTGGAGGGCCAGCTCGGCGCCGACGGCGGCACGCTCGGGGAGATGTACGTCATCGCTCACGAGTACGGCCACCACATCCAGAACTACACCGGGGCGCTGCGCGCCTCGCAGCAGGGCGAGCAGGGTCCCGAGTCCGGTGCCGTGCGGGTCGAGCTGCAGGCCGACTGCTTCGCCGGCGCGTGGGTGGCGAACGCCAGCACGACGGGGGACCAGCTCCTCGTGGCGCCCACCCAGGACGAGATCCGCTCCGCCCTGTCCGCCGCCGCGGCCGTCGGGGACGACTCGATCCAGGAACGGATGCAGGGCCAGGTCACCCCGCACACGTGGACGCACGGCTCCTCGGAGCAGCGGATGGGATGGTTCATGCGCGGCTACGAGTCCGGCGAGGCCAACCAGTGCGACGTCCTCAACGCGGCGAGCGTGGACGACTACTGAGCCGACCCGACGCCTCACCCCGTGTGACCTACCTCATGCCGGTCCCGGGAAGCGGGAGGGATAACGCGGCGTTGCCGACCTGGTGACCCCGCGTCATACCTCCTGATCCCGTCCGGAAAGGCACCTCCGTGCTCTCTCGTCTACCCCGGGTGTCCTTCGGCACCCAGGTCCTCCTCGGCCTCGTCCTGGGCGTCGTGCTCGGTCTGGTGGCCCGCTCGACCGGGGCCTCCGCCGACAACCCCACCTGGCTCTCCGAGACCCTGGCCATCATCGGGTCCTCCTTCGTCACCCTGCTGCGCGCCATCGTGCCGCCGCTGGTGTTCCTCGCCATCGTCTCCTCGATCGCCAACCTGCGTGAGGTCACCGGGGCGGCCCGGCTGGCCTGGAACACCCTGCTGTGGTTCGCGATCACCGCCCTGGCGTCCGTCTCCATCGGGATGGTCGTCGGCTGGGTGGTCGACCCGGCGCGCGGCGCCGGCGTGACCGCGGCCGACGCGGCCGAGCCGAGCCGGACCGGCTCCTGGCTCGACTTCCTCACCGGCATCATCCCCGCCAACGTGCTGGGCCTGGCGGCCCGCGGCGGTGAGGATGGCGAGGTCTCGCTGTCCTTCAACGTCCTGCAGATCCTGGTCCTGGCGATCGCCGTCGGCGTCGCCGTCCTCAAGGTCGGCAAGGAGGCCGAGCCCTTCCTCGCCTTCACCCGGTCCGCCCTGACGGTGGTGCAGAAGGTGCTGTGGTGGGTCATCCTGCTCGCGCCGCTGGCCACGGTCGGGCTCCTCGGCAACGCCGTCGTCTCCTACGGCTGGGAGACCATCGGCTCCCTGGGCCGGTTCACCCTCGCCGTCTACGTCGGCCTGGTGCTGGTGCTCGCCGTGCTCTACCCGGTCCTGCTGCGGGTCCACGGCCTCTCGGTCCGCCAGTTCTTCACCGGCGCCTGGCCGGCCATCCAGCTCGCCTTCGTGTCCCGGTCCTCCATCGGCACCCTGCCGGTGACCCAGGCCGTCACCGAGCGCAACCTGGGCGTGCCGCGGGCCTACACCGCCTTCGCGGTGCCGCTGGGCGCCACCACCAAGATGGACGGCTGCGCCGCCATCTACCCCGCCATCGCGGCCATCTTCGTCGCCCAGTTCTTCGGCGTGAGCCTCGGCGTCACCGACTACCTGCTCATCGCCTTCGTCTCCGTCATCGGCTCGGCGGCGACGGCGGGCGTGACCGGGGCGACGGTCATGCTGACGCTGACCCTGTCGACGCTGGGCCTGCCGCTGGAGGGCGTCGGTCTGCTGCTGGCCGTCGACCCGATCCTCGACATGGGCCGGACGGCGACCAACGTCGCGGGCCAGGCGCTGATCCCCGCGATCGTCGCCAAGCGGCAGGGCATCCTCGACGAGGACGCCTACAACGCCCCGCGCCGCGGCGAGCCGTGGCGCGAGGAGCGCGAGGAGCGCACGCAGGACGTCGCCCGCGACGCCGTGCCGACCCCCGCCTGAGCGCCGGCGCCCACCTCCGGTGGGCGCCAGGAGGGGCCGTCGACCTGCTGGTCGACGGCCCCTCGTGCCGTTCAGGACGGACCTGCCCACCTGCTCCGTCGCGCCTTGAGCACCGAGTCCACGGCGTCCCAGGCCGCGATCAGCACCACGACGGCGGCCGTCACCGCGGTGGACACCCCCCAGTCGACGGTGGCGCCGAAGCGCTCGGAGAGCACCTGCGGCAGGTCCGCGAGGAGCTGCTCGCTCGTCAGCAGCCAGACGATCAGCGCCGCCGCCGCGACGTTGCTCGCGACGTTGACGGCCGCAGCCGAGGGCGTCCACCGGCCCGCCCGCCACACCCCGAGAGCCAGGACGGCGTCCAGGGCGAGCAGCGCGACCAGGGTGACCTTCCAGACGACGTCGACCTGGGGGTTCAGCACCTGGATCGCGGGCGCCTCCACGCCGGCGAACTGCCAGGCGACCAGTGCGGCGAGGGCGAGGGAGAACGCGACCGACCACACTGTCTCGCCCAGCCCCACACTGCGGGCGGGGGTCTCCTCCGGGAGCTGGTCGGGGTCCCAGGTCGTCAGCGACCGCCCCCGTTCCTCCTCCGGCCTCGAACGCTCGATGACGACGAAGGTCACGGTCACCCAGAAGGTCAGCTGGACCCCGACGTTGAAGAGGAGGGAGGCGGTGCCGCCGAGGATCGCCAGCCACCCGTCGTCGGTGGCCAGGACGCGCGCCACCAGGTGGGCGACGAGCACGATCGGCAGGACGACGGCCAGCAGCAGCCGCAGCAGCCGGACGTAGTCCGTGTAGAGGCCGGGGCCCACCAGGTGGCCGGGTCGACCGCCGTACCGGCGGGCCAGCACGGCAGGGTCCCCCAGGTCGGTGAGCGCCTTCCGCTCCGCCCGGGCGGGGTCCTCCCCGCCGGCCACCAGGTCGTCGACGGTGTCGAGGATCGTGGCCCGCAGCTCGCGGGCGACGTCGGTCGCCGTCTCCGCCGGCAGGTGTTGGGTGACGGTCCACACGTAGCGGTCGGTCAGGGTGGTGGTCTGCCTGGTCATCGGTCGTTCCCCTTGTCGAGCGAGGTGATGGCTGCGTCGAGCGATCGCCACTCGGCGCGGAGCTGGTCCAGCAGGAGGTGCCCGTCGTCGCTGGTCCGGTAGAACTTGCGGGGCCGGGACTCGTCGGTGTTCCACTCGCTGGTGAGCAGGCCCTGCTTCTCCAGCCGTCTCAGCAGCGGGTAGAGGGTGTTGCCGTCGACCGGGAAGCCCGAGCCCGACAGCGTCTCCATCAGCGCGTAGCCGTAGTGCGGGCGCTCCAGGGTCTCCAGGCAGGCCAGCACCACGGTGCCCCGGCGCAGCTCCTGGAGATGACCACCGATCAGAGACTCATCCATACTCCACACGATACTGTGCGTCACACACTATCGTCAACGGCACACCGTTGTGCGGTCCGTCACGCGTTCGAGACCGTGACGCGCACCGCCCGCCCCCGGCGGACCGCCTCGTCCAGCACGGCACGGCGCGGGTCCGGCAGGTCGGGCAGCTCCCTGCGGGGTATGGCGTGCAGCCGGGACCGAGGACCGCTCGCCACCGCGTCGAGCACCTCGGCGGACAGTGCCCGGTCACCGCCGAGGACCAGTCCGCCCACCTCCCCGAGGACGGCCCGCCCCTCCTCCAGCACCCGCGAGGCGTGGCCGACGACAGCCTCCACGAGGGCGTCCGCCTGGTTGGCCCGGCGGCGGGCGAAACGCTGCTGCGACCAGCCGCCGGCCGCCGTCCGCGACTGCACATGACGGGTGCCGACCTTGTGGGCGACGAGCTCACCCGCGGGCGAGGCGACGCCCACGGCATACCCGCCGCGCCGCACGAGCACGAGGAGGAGGGCGGGCGGCGCCGCCCACTCCCCCAGCGCCTCGCCCTGCCCGCCCTGGCCGCCCGGTCCGGCCGGCACGTCCTCGGGGTCGCGCCAGGTCGACAGCCGGGCCCAGGAGCCGTCGGCCGCGGCGGCCAGCCACGACGACGGGGACGTCTCCCGGTCCACGGACCAGGAGACGTCCCCGTGCGCGGACGCGAACCTCCCCAGCCACCCGGCGAGCCGCTCGGGGGCGACCTCGACCCGGGAGGGGGTGCTCACCGAACGGTCAGACGTTGAAGCCGAGGGCGCGCAGCTGCTCGCGGCCGTCCTCGGTGATCTTGTCCGGGCCCCACGGCGGCATCCAGACCCAGTTGATCCGGTGGCTGGGGACCATGCCCTCCAGGCTCTGCGCGACCTGGTCCTCGATGACGTCGGTGAGGGGGCAGGCCGCGCTGGTGAGGGTCATGTCGATGACGGTGTGCGAGGCGGCGTCGACGGTCACGCCGTAGACCAGACCCAGGTCGACGACGTTGATGCCGAGCTCGGGGTCGACGACGTCGCGCAGGGCCTCCTCGACGTCCGCGACGTTGGGCGGGGTGGGCTGGGTCACGATTCCTCCAGGGTGGTGCGTGCGGTGGTGGTCGGTGCGGCGCCGCTGCTGGCGGCGGCGATGTCGACGCCGGCGCGGGCGAGGGCGTCGAGGTAGGCGGTCCAGGGCAGCAGGGCGCACTTGACGCGGGCGGGGTAGCGGGAGACGCCGGCGAAGGCCACGCCGTCGCCGAGCTGCTCCGGGTCACCGGGGTCCTGCCCCCGGCTGGTGAGCATGGCGCGCAGGTGCTGGTAGGTCTCGAGGGTGTCGGGGACCGGCCGTCCCAGGGACTCCTCGGCGAGCACCGAGGCCGAGGCCACCGAGATCGAGCACCCGAGGGCGTCGTAGGAGAGGTCCGACAGCACCCCGCCCTCCCCGAGGTGCACGCGCAGGCTGATCTCGTCGCCGCAGGTGGGGTTGACGTGGTGCACCTCGGCCTCGAACGGGGCCCGCAGCCCGGCGTGGCGGGGCCGTCTCGCGTGCTCGAGGATGAGCTCGGCGTACAGGTCCACTAGCGGTCCACCTCCCTCACGCGGGCACCCCGAAGATCTGGGGCACCCTGTCGAGGGCTGCGGCGAACGCGTCGATCTCCTCGGGGGTCGTGTAGACCCCGAAGCTGGCGCGGGTCGAGGCCGGCACGCCGAGCCTGCGGTGCAGCGGCCAGGCGCAGTGGTGCCCGGTCCGCACGGCGACGCCCGCGTCGTCGAGCACCTGGCCGACGTCGTGCGGGTGCACCCCGTCGACGACGAACGCGACCGCCCCGACCCGGTCCGTGGGCTCGGCAGGGCCGAGGACGCGCACCCACGGTCGCTCCGCCAGCACGCCGAGGGTATGCCGCACGAGCGCCTGGTCGTGGGCGTGCACCCGGTCCAGGCCGAGCTCGGTGAGGTAGTCCAGCGCGGCGGCGAGCCCCACGGCCTGCGCGGCCATCGGGACGCCCGCCTCGAACTTCTGCGGCGGCGGGGCCCACGTCGACCCCTCCATGCGCACCAGCTCGATCATCGACCCGCCGGTGAGGAAGGGGGGCATCGCCTCGAGCAGCCCGCGGCGCGCCCACAGCACCCCGACGCCCGAGGGGCCGAGCGTCTTGTGCCCGGTGAGGACGAGGGCGTCGACGCCGGACCCGGGGGCGGTCAGCGCGGTGATGTCGAGGTGGGGTGCGCTCTGGCAGGCGTCGACGACGACGAGCGCCCCGACGCGCCGGGCCGCGGCGACCACCGAGGACCGGGGACCCAGGTCGTTGAGCGTGCCGAGCACGTTGGAGACGTGCGTCACGGCGACCACCCTCGTCCGGTCGCCCACGACGGTCGAGGGGTCCTGCAGGTAGCCGTCGTCGGTGACCCCGACCCAGCGCAGGGTGGCCCCGGTGCGACGGCACAGCTCCTGCCACGGCACGAGGTTCGCGTGGTGCTCCATCTCGGTGACGACGATCTCGTCGCCGGGCCCGAGGCGCAGCCGGTCGGCCCACGCGGGATCGGTCCCGGCCATCGCACCCGGCGCCGCGGCGTTGGAGAAGGCGTACGCGAGGAGGTTGAGCCCCTCGGTCCCGTTCCGGGTGAGGACGACCTCACCCGGGTCCGCCCCGAGGAATGCTGCGATCGTCTCCCGGGCGCCCTCGTAGGCCTCCGTCGCCTCCTCGGCGAGCTGGTGCGCGCCACGGTGCACGGCGGCGTTGTGCCGCTCGTAGAACTCGCGCTCGGCGTCGAGGACCACCCGCGGCTTCTGCGAGGTGGCGCCGCTGTCGAGGTAGACGAGCGGCCGGCCACCGCGGACCGTGCGCGTCAGGATCGGGAAGTCCGCGCGCAGGCGCGCCAGCTCCGCGCCGCCGAACCCCTCGGCGGCGCGCGGCTCGAGCAGCCCGCCGGTCGTCATACCCGTGGTCCCTCCGTCCGTGCTCAGACCCCGGCGGTGAGGAAGCGGTCGTAGCCCTCCTCCTCGAGCCGGTCCGCGAGGTCGCGGCCGCCGGACTCGGCCACCCGGCCGCCGACGAAGACGTGCACGTAGTCGGGCTGGATGTAGCGCAGGATGCGGGTGTAGTGGGTGATGAGCATGACGCCCAGGCCGGTGTTCTCCTTGACGCGGTTCACGCCCTCGGAGACGACCTTGAGGGCGTCCACGTCCAGGCCGGAGTCAGTCTCGTCGAGGATGGCGATCCGGGGCTGGAGCAGCTCGAGCTGGAGGATCTCGTGGCGCTTCTTCTCGCCGCCGGAGAAGCCCTCGTTGACGTTGCGCTCGGCGAACGAGGCGTCCATGCGCAGCGCCTCCATCGCGCCGCGGACGTCCTTGACCCAGGTGCGCAGCTTGGGCGCCTCGCCGTCGACCGCGGTCTTGGCGGTGCGCAGGAAGTTGGACACGGTGACGCCGGGGACCTCGACGGGGTACTGCATCGCCAGGAAGAGGCCGGCGCGGGCGCGCTCGTCGACGCCCATCGCCAGCACGTCCTCGCCGTCGAGGAGGACCTCGCCGCCGGTCACGGTGTACTTGGGGTGGCCGGCGATCGCGTACGCGAGGGTCGACTTGCCGGAGCCGTTGGGGCCCATGATGGCGTGGGTCTCACCGGAGTTGATGGTCAGGTCGACGCCGCGCAGGATCTCCTTGGCGGTGTCGTCGGTCTCGACGCTGACCTGCAGGTTGCGGATCTCGAGGGTGGTCATGCTGCTCCTTCGGAAGCTGAGCGGGTATGTCGTGAAGGTGGGGGGAGGTCAGTCGGAGAGGGTGACGTAGACGTCATCCCCGTCGACGGTGACCGTGTGGACCGCGATGGGCGAGGTGGCGGGGAGCTGCTTGGGCTCGCCGGTGCGCATGTCGAACTGCGAGCCGTGCAGCCAGCACTCGATGAGCTCGCCCTCCAGCTCGCCCTCGGCGAGGCTGACGTTGGCGTGCGAGCAGGTGTCGTCGAAGGCGTGCACGTGGCCCGCCGAGTCGCGCGCGATGGTCACCCGCCGCCCGCCGAGGTCGGCGAGGACCGCGCCGACCTCGGGCAGCTCGGCGATGCTGCAGACCCGGACCGGGTCGGTCGTGGTGGCACCTGCCGGAGAGCTCATCCCTCGGTCTCCGTGGGCTGGCTGACCATGGTCAGCTGCAGCTCGGCGTCGATCGCCTCCATGAGCCGGTCGACGACCTCGGGCACCCCGATCTTGGCGATGATGTCCGCGAAGAAGCCGCGGACCACGAGGCGGCGGGCGTTCGCCTCGTCGATGCCCCGGGACATCAGGTAGAACAGCTGCTCGTCGTCGAACCGGCCGGTCGAGCTGGCGTGACCGGCGCCGGCGATGTCGCCGGTCTCGATCTCCAGGTTGGGCACGGAGTCGGCGCGGGCGCCGTCGGTGAGGACGAGGTTGCGGTTCAGCTCGTAGGTCTCGATGCCCTGCGCCTCCTGGCGGATCAGGACGTCACCGACCCAGACGGTGCGGGCGGTCTGGCCCTGGAGCGCACCCTTGTAGGTCACCAGCGAGGTGCAGCGCGGCGCGTTGTGGTCCACGAACGACCGGTGCTCCAGGTGCTGTCCCGCGTCAGCGAAGTAGACGCCGAGCAGGGTCGCGTCGCCGCCGGGGCCGGCGTAGCGGACGTTGGAGTTCATCCGCACGATCGAGCCGCCCAGGCTGACGGCGATGTGCTTGTAGGTCGCGTCGCGGCCGACGAGGGCCTCGTGCTGCGCGAGGTGCACCGCACCGTCGTCCCAGCGCTGGAGCGAGACGACGGTCAGCTCGGCACCGTCACCGACGATCACCTCGAGGTTGCCGGTGTGGTCGGCGGCGCCGGTGTGGTCGAGGACGACGAGCGCGCGGCTGTGCCGACCCGCCTCGAGCACGTAGTGGGCGTTGCTGCGCCGGCCAGCGCCGCGGCCCTCGACCTGCACGCGCACCGGTTCGGCGAGCTCGAGGTCGGCCGGGACGCTCAGGTGCAGCGCCTCGGTCGTGTTCCGGCTGGCCACGGCGGCGCCGCGGTCCTCCGGCACCAGGACGGTGCCGCGCGGCGCCTCGCCGGGGGCGAGGGTGCCCACGGTCACGCCGGCCGGCGCCCGCACCTCGTAGTCCGCGGCGGGGTCGCCCTCCCGGTCCTGGGTCGGTTCGTCGGTGAGGACGCCGCCGAGCCGGTCGACCGGCGTGAAGCGCCACTCCTCCTCGCGCCCGGTGGGCACGGCGAAGGTCTCGACGTCGAAGGACCGGTGGCGCGCGGCGCGGGACTGGTCCGGGATCCGGTGGTCGCCGCCCAGCTGGGCCTGGGGGTCCTGGTGCGTCGTGGTGTCGTCGATCAGAAGCGACATCAGCCGACGGCTCCTTCCATCTGCAGCTCGATGAGGCGGTTCAGCTCGAGGGCGTACTCCATGGGCAGCTCCCGCGCGATGGGCTCGACGAACCCGCGCACGATCATCGCCATGGCCTCGGTCTCGGTCATGCCTCGGGACATGAGGTAGAACATCTGGTCCTCGGACACCTTGGAGACGGTCGCCTCGTGGCCCATCTGCACGTCGTCCTCGCGGACGTCGACGTAGGGGTAGGTGTCGGAGCGGGAGATCTGGTCGACCAGCAGGGCGTCGCAGACCACCGAGGAGCGGCTGTGGTGGGCCCCCTCGTTGATCTGGACCAGACCCCGGTAGGAGGACCGGCCGCCGCCGCGGGCCACCGACTTGCTGACGATGGTCGAGGAGGTGTGCGGTGCGGCGTGCACCATCTTCGAGCCCGCGTCCTGGTGCTGGCCCTCGCCGGCGAAGGCGATCGAGAGCGTCTCACCCCGCGAGTGCTCGCCGAGGAGGTAGACGGCCGGGTACTTCATCGTGACCTTGGACCCGATGTTGCCGTCGATCCACTCCATGGTCGCGCCCTCGTCGCAGGTCGCCCGCTTGGTGACGAGGTTGTAGACGTTGTTCGACCAGTTCTGGATGGTCGTGTAGCGGACCCTGGCGTTCTTCTTGACGATGATCTCGACGACGGCGCTGTGCAGGCTGTCGGTCTTGTAGATCGGCGCGGTGCAGCCCTCCACGTAGTGCACGTAGGAGTCCTCGTCGGCGATGATCAGCGTCCGCTCGAACTGGCCCATGTTCTCGGTGTTGATCCGGAAGTAGGCCTGCAGCGGGATGTCGACGTGCACGCCCTTGGGGATGTAGATGAACGAGCCGCCGGACCAGACCGCGGTGTTGAGCGCGGAGAACTTGTTGTCGCCCGACGGGATGACCGAGCCGAAGTACTCGCGGAAGAGCTCCTCGTGCTCGCGCAGGCCGCTGTCGGTGTCGACGAAGATGACGCCCTTCTCCTCCAGGTCCTCCCGGATCTGGTGGTAGACGACCTCGGACTCGTACTGCGCCGCCACGCCGGAGACCAGCCGCTGCTTCTCGGCCTCCGGGATGCCGAGGCGGTCGTAGGTGTTCTTGATGTCCTCGGGCAGGTCCTCCCAGCTGGTGGCCTGCTTCTCGGTGGACCGGACGAAGTACTTGATGTTGTCGAAGTCGATGTCCGACAGGTCGGCGCCCCAGTGCGGCATCGGCTTCTTGCCGAAGAGGCGCAGCGCCTTGAGCCGCTGCTCGAGCATCCAGCTCGGCTCGTCCTTCAGGCCGGAGATGCCGCGGACGACGTCCTCGGACAGACCGCGCTGTGCGGTCGCTCCGGCCAGGTCGCTGTCGGCCCAGCCGTACTCGTAGCGGCCCAGGTCCTTCAGGCCGGGGTTGAGCTCCTCGATGTTGGTGCTCATGGCACGTCCTCTCGCTTCTCGGCGGGATGGTCTTGCAGGATGTGGTGGTCAGCAGGTCGGGGTATGACGTACGGGCGCGCCCTGGCGCGTTCCTCGTCGCTGGGCGGGCCGGTGCCGACGGCGCCGATGGGCACGAAGGTCGTGCACACGTGCTCACCGCCGGCCAGGGTGGCCAGGCGCTGGACGTGCACGCCGAGCAGCCGCGCGATCGCATCGGTCTCGGCGTCGCAGAAGTGGCGGAACTCGCTGGCCACGGCGAGCGCCGGGCAGTGGCCCTGGCACAGCTGGATCCCGGCGAGGCCGGTCCCCTGGCCGACGGGCCGGGCGCTCGCGGCGAAACCCTCGGCCGACAGCGCCACCGCGAGGGCGGAGGCGCGGGCGTCGAGGTCGTCGGGGTCCGCGCCCGTCTCGGCGAGCCGGCGATCCAGGTGGACCCGCAGCCGGTCCTCGAGCTCGAGGATCTGGCGCTCGGCGAAGTCGTCCACCGCCGCCCCGCCGGCCGTGTCGGCGAGGTAGTTGAGGGCGGCCCTGGCCAGACCGTCGTAGGTGGTGCGGAACTGCTCCTGACCCAGGGCGGTGAGGACGTAGGCCCGCGCGGGTCGACCCCGGCCCCGCCGGCCCCCGCTCCCGGCCTCGTGGGCGGCGATCAGGCCCGCGTCGCCGAGGGCGTCCAGGTGCCGGCGGACGGCCGCTGGGGTGAGCCCCAGCTCCCCGGCCAGCGTGCTGGCGGTCACCGGGCCCTGCTCCCCCACGGCCAGACGGACACGGTCCCGCGTACGGGACTCGGTGTGCACGTCAGCCAAATTCACCATCCCATTGTGACCTATTTCGGGGACAGAGTCCAAGGCAGGCTGGCCTAAGCCAGCCGTGCGGCGCGCCTCCACCACCCGGGGTGGGGGACCGTCAGTCGGACCAGCGCAGGAGACGCCGGGCGACGAGCCCGGCCAGGGCCGCCCACAGGACCAGGAGGCAGAGTGCCGGCCAGTCCCAGGCGCCGTCCAGCAGAGCCGAGCGCAGCCCGTCGCCGAGGGCGGCCGAGGGCAGCAGCGACACCACGGCCCCGAGGCCACCGGGCAGCATCCCCGCGGGCAGCAGCACGCCACCCGCACCGGCGAGGAGCACCCACACCAGGTTGGCCAGGGCCAGCACCGCCTCCGCACGCAACGCCCCGCCGAGGCACGCGGCGAGCAGCGCGAACGCCGCCACCCCCAGGACGACCACGACCGCCGCCGGTGCCAGCCCGGCGGGCGTGGGACGCCAGCCGAGCGCCACGCCGACCGCTCCGAGGACGGTCATCTGGACAGCGACGACGACCAGTACCGACAGGGCCTTCGCCAGCAGCAGCCCACCACGACCCAGCGGTGTGGTGCCCAGCAGCCTCAGCACGCCCCAGCGACGCTCGAAGCCCAGCAGGATGGCCTGACCGGTGAACGCCGTCGACATCACCGCCAGCGCCAGGACGCCGGGCACGACCACGTCGACCCTCTCCACCCCCGCCCAGGGCCCCACGGACAGGTCCGGGTAGGGCACGTGCACGAGCGCGAGGAGCGCCAGCAGCGGGAGAACCAGCGAGACCAGCAGCTGCTCACCGTGACGCAGGAGGCCGGCCGTCTCGAACCGCGCCTGCGCCAGGACGCGGGCCAGGGGCCGGGCGGCCCGGGTCGGGGCCGCGGTCGAGGTCATCGCACGGCCCCGTCGGTGAGCGAGAAGTAGGTGTGCTCCAGGCCCCCGCCACCGGCGACCTCGGCCAGGGTGCCGTCCGCGGCGCAACGACCGCCCACGACCACCACGACGCGGTCGGCGAGACGCTCGGCCTCCTCGAAGCTGTGGGTGGTGACGACCGTGGCGGTGCCCCCGTCCGCGACCTCCCGGACGATGCTGTGGACCTCGCGCCGCGCGTGCGGGTCCAGGCCGGCGGTCGGCTCGTCGAGGAAGAGGATGTCAGGACGACCGAGCAGGGCGGTGGCGAGCGACACCCGCTGGCGCTGCCCGCCGGACAGGCGCCGGACCGGGGTGCCGGCGAAGGCGTCGATGCCGAGGCGCGCGGCCAGGTCGTCGACGTCGAGCGGGTCGGTCCAGAACTGGGCGACGTGCCGCAGCAGCGCGACCGGTCGCACCGACTGGGGCAGCCCGCCGTCCTGCAGCATGACGCCGACCCGGGCCCGGTGCTCGGCGTCGGCGCCCCACGGGTCGGAGCCCAGGACCTCCACCCGGCCGGAGTCGGGGCGCTGCAGGCCGGTCGCGATCTCGACGGCCGTCGTCTTCCCCGCCCCGTTCGGCCCCAGGACGCACGTGACCTCGCCGGACCTGGCCGACCAGGAGAGCCCGTCGAGGGCGACCGTGCTCCCGAAGCGCCGCGTCACGTCGTGCATGACGAGGGCGGGGGTCGTGCTCACGCTCACCGGACCGCCGGGCCGGCCACGGGCTCCGGCACCGTCACCTCGGCACGGCTCACCGCCAGGGCGGTGTCGACGACCGCTGCCGCGAGGGCGGCGAGCACCGCCGCCCCCACCAGGTGGAGCGCGACCGCCGCCACCGGCAGCCCGGAGAAGAACTGGTAGTAGCCGACGAGCGCCTGCAGCACCAGGACGACGAGGAGGGCGAGGACGAGGCGTCGCAGGGGGGCGGGCCAGCTGTCCCTGACCCCCAGGACCACGGCCCCGACGGTGCCGGCGAGCAGCAGGTAGGCCGGTGCGGTGTGGAACCGGGTGATCCAGTAGGGGTCGAAGGCGTGCCGGGCCACCTCGCCGGAGTCCCCCGCGTGCGGACCGGTCCCCGTCACCAGGGTGCCGACATAGATGACGACGAAGGTCAGCACGCCCAGCACCACGGCCAGGCCGCGCAGGGTGCGTGCTGCCGGACCGGTGACCTGGCCGCCCCGCTCGGTGCGGGCGACAGCGGGCAGGGAGAGGCGCCGGGCACGGCATACCAGCACCGCGGCGGCCGCGATCATCAGTGCCGAGAGCACGAAGTGCACGCCGACGACCCACGGGTTGAGACCGGTGCGGACCGTCACCCCGCCCACGACGGCCTGCACGACGACGCCGAGCCCGATGCCCAGGGCGAGCACGAAGAGGTCCGGGTGCCGCCGACGCTGACGGACCACCGCGAGGAAGGCGAGCAGGGCGGCCAGGGCGACGAGGAAGGTGAGCAGGCGGTTGCCGAACTCGATGGCGCCGTGCATCCCCATCTCGGCGGTCGAGGTCCACGAGTCGTCCGTGCAGCGGGGCCAGGTGGGGCAGCCGAGGCCGGAGCCGGTGAGTCGCACCAGGCCGCCGGTGAGCACGAGCAGGGCGTTGGCGGTCAGCGAGAACCAGGCCGTCGCCCGGACCCAGCCGTCCGGCTCGGTCGGCAGCAGGCGGGAGGTCGGCCGCGGGGGCGCCTGGGTGGTCATCGGTCGGGCTCCGGTGTCGGGGTCGTCAGAGGGGCAGGTGCAGCAGCGGGTCCACGGCCACGCCGAGGAAGAGCAGCGTCAGGTAGCTGATCGAGTAGTGGAAGAGGCGCATCGCCCCCAGCTGCGGTCCGCTGACGCCGGCGCGGGCCCGCCCGTGCAACCGGTGCGACTCGAGGACGAACAGCGCCCCGGAGACGACCGCGGTCACCGTGTAGATCCACCCCATGGGGGCCACCGGGACGAGCAGCAGGGAGGCCAGCACGGTGACCCACGCGTAGACGACGATCCGGCGACCCACCGCGACGTCCTCGGCGACCACGGGGAGCATCGGCACACCGGCCGCGGCGTAGTCGTCCCGGAAGCGCATGGACAGGGGCCAGTAGTGCGGCGGCGTCCAGAAGAAGACCACGAGGAAGAGGATCAGGGCCGCCCAGGACAGCGAGTCGGTCACCGCCGACCAGCCGATGAGCACCGGCATGCAGCCGGCCACCCCTCCCCAGACGATGTTCTGGCTGGTCCGCCGTTTGAGGAGGACCGTGTAGAAGACGACGTAGAGGAGGATCGCGCCGAGGGCCAGCCAGGCCGAGAGCCAGTTGACCAGCAGCCCCAGCCAGAGCACCGAGGCCACCCCCAGGACGGCGCCGAAGACGAGCGCGTCGCGAGGCCGCACCCGCCCGGTGACCAGCGGGCGGTTGGACGTGCGGTGCATCCGCGCGTCGATGTCGCGGTCCAGGTAGCAGTTCAGGACGTTGGCCGAGGCGGCCGCGAGGGTCCCCCCGACGAGGGTGGTGACGATGAGCCAGACCGGGGGGACCCCGCGCTGGGCGAGGAACATCACCGGGAAGGTGGTGACGAGGAGCAGCTCGATGATCCGCGGCTTGGTGAGGGCGACGTAGTCCCGCACGACCTGGCGCCAGCCCTCCTGGCCCTGCCCCGACGGAGGCGCCTCCGCGGAGCCGTCGGGCAGCGGGTGCGGGTCGAGCGTGGTCACGGTGTCCTTCGGGAGGGCGGTGTCGTCGTGGGTCGGCGTCGGCACGACGCTCTCCGCTCGATGGTACTCGGTCGGGTACCCCGCCCCGACGCGCGGCGGGGGGCCAGGGGCGGCCCGGGCAAGAGACGGCAACGAGGGCGCTCGTGAGGGCGAAGCACTAAGGTCGCAGGTATGCCGCCGGGCTCCTCTCGTCGGTCCCGGCACCTGCCGTCCCGCACCAGGAGGAACAGCTCGTGAGCGACACCGCCCTCTCCCCCACCGCCGGCCGCGACGAGAGCCTGTCCCGGCCTGTCGCCGACGAGGTGGGGTGGACAGACCTGGACGTCCGCGCCGTCGACACCGTCCGGGTGCTCGCGGCGGACGCCGTCGAGAACGTCGGGAACGGGCACCCCGGCACCGCGATGAGCCTGGCGCCGCTGGCCTACCTCCTCTACCAGAACGTCATGCGGCACGACCCGTCCGACCCCCACTGGCTGGGTCGGGACCGGTTCGTCCTCTCCGCCGGGCACTCGAGCCTGACGCAGTACCTCCAGCTCTACCTGTCCGGCTACGGCCTGGAGATGTCGGACCTGAAGGCACTGCGCACCTGGGGCAGCAAGACCCCCGGCCACCCGGAGGTGCACCACACCACCGGTGTCGAGATCACCACCGGCCCGCTGGGTTCCGGGCTGGCCAGCGCCGTGGGCATGGCGATGGCCCAGCGCCGTCAGCGCGGGATGCTCGACCCGGACGCCGCCCCCGGGGAGTCGCCGTTCGACCACCACGTGTGGGTCGTCGCCTCCGACGGCGACCTGATGGAGGGGGTCAGCTCCGAGGCCAGCTCCCTGGCCGGGCACCAGGAGCTGGCCAACCTCACGGTGGTCTACGACCAGAACTTCATCTCGATCGAGGACGACACCGACATCTCCTTCAGCGAGGACGTCGGCAAGCGCTACGAGGCCTACGGCTGGCACGTCGAGACCATCGACTGGCGCGGCAGCGCGGGCGACAGCGGTGGGGCGACGGAGGACCGCGAGGGTGTGCAGACACGCGAGGGCGGCTACGTGGAGGACGTCGACACCCTCCATGCCGCGCTGCAGGCCTCCCGCACCCGCACCGACCGGCCCACCCTCATCGTGCTGCGCACGGTCATCGCCTGGCCCGCCCCGACGGCGCAGGACACCGGCGCCTCGCACGGCTCGGCCCTGGGGTCGGACGAGATCGCCGCGACCAAGACGCTGCTCGGCTTCGACCCGGGGCAGACCTTCCCGGAGGAGCCGGAGGTGCTCGCGCACGCCCGGCGCGTCGTGGAGCGCGGGCAGCAGGCGCACGCCACCTGGCAGGAGTCCTTCGACGCCTGGCGCGCCGCGAACCCGGAGTCCGCGTCGCTGCTCGACCGGTTGCTGGCCAAGGAGCTCCCCGAGGGCCTCGACGCCGCGCTGCCCGTCTTCGACGCCGACGAGAAGGGGATGGCCACCCGCAAAGCCTCCGGCGAGGTGCTCACGGCCCTCGCGCCCGTGATGCCCGAGCTGTGGGGCGGGTCCGCCGACCTCGCGGGGTCCAACAACACGACGATGAAGGGTGAGCCCAGCTTCGTCCCCGAGTCCAGGGCCACGAGCATGTTCCCCGGCCACCGCTACGGTCGCACCCTGCACTTCGGCATCCGCGAGCACGGGATGGGGATGATCCTCAACGGCATCGTCCTGGAGGGACTCACCCGCCCCTACGGCGGCACCTTCCTGGTCTTCTCCGACTACATGCGCCCGGCCGTGCGGCTGGCCGCGGTGCAGCAGCTCCCGGTGATCTACGTCTGGACGCACGACAGCATCGGGCTGGGCGAGGACGGGCCGACCCACCAGCCGGTGGAGCACCTCGCCGCCCTGCGGGCGATCCCGGGTCTCGACGTGGTGCGGCCGGCCGACGCCAACGAGACCGCGGTCGCGTGGCGCACGATCCTGGCCACGGTCGACCACCCCGCCGCCCTGGCGCTGACCCGCCAGAACGTCCCCACCTTCGACCGGACCGTCATGGGAGCAGCCGAGGGCACCGCGCGCGGCGGGTACGTCCTCGCGGAGGCGGACGGGGGCGAGCCCCAGGTCGTCCTCATCGGCACCGGTTCCGAGGTGCAGCTCGCCGTCGGGGCCAGGGCGGAGCTGCAGGCCGCCGGCATCCCCACGCGGGTCGTCTCGATGCCCTGCCGCGAGTGGTTCGACGCGCAGGACCAGGCCTACCGCGACACGGTGCTGCCCCCGGCCGTCCGGGCCCGGGTCTCGGTCGAGGCCGGGATCGCCCAGGGCTGGCGCGAGCTCGTCGGTGACGCCGGACGGATCGTCAGCCTGGAGCACTTCGGGGCCTCGGCCGACGAGAAGACCCTCTACCGCGAGTTCGGCATCACCCTCGAGACGGTCGCAGCCGCAGCCCGCGAGTCGCTGCGGGCCGCCTCCGGCGAGGCGTCCTCGGCCCCCGGGCACTCCACCCCGCACGAGCCCACCGACGACGAGAGCACGCTGGGGGACGCCGGAGACGGCGGCACCCGGTCCACCGACGAGACGCAGAACTGAGGAGCGACGATGAACGACGCCAAGCCCACCGCTGACCCCCACGACGACGACACCGCCGGCAGCGAGGCCACCCGCACCACCCTGCACGAGCTCGCGGACGCCGGCGTGTCCGTCTGGCTCGATGACCTCAACCGACCGATGATCGCCGACGGTGACCTGCAGGAGTACGTCGAGCGCGGCGTCCTCGGCGTCACCACCAACCCGACGATCTTCGCGACGGCCCTGTCCGAGGGCGACGCCTACAGCGCCCAGGTGGCGACCCTGGCCGGCAGCACCGTCGACGAGGCCGTCTTCGCCCTGACGACCGAGGACGTCCGCAACGCCTGCGACGTGCTCGCGCCCGTCCACGCCGCCACGGACGGCCTCGACGGCCGGGTCTCGATCGAGGTCGACCCCCGGCTGGCCAAGGACACCCGGGGCACCGTCGAGATGGCGAAGCGGCTGTGGGCCGAGATCGACCGGCCCAACCTGCTGGTGAAGATCCCGGCCACCGTCGAGGGGCTGCCCGCCATCGCCCAGACCCTCGCCGAGGGCATCAGCGTCAACGTCACGCTGATCTTCGGGCTCGACCGCTACCGCGGGGTGATGAACGCCTACCTCACCGGCCTCGAGCAGGCCCGTGAGCACGGCAAGGACCTGTCCACGATCCACTCCGTCGCCAGCTTCTTCGTGTCCCGCGTGGACGCCGAGATCGACGGGCGGCTGGAGGAGATCGGCTCCGAGGAGGCGCTGGCGCTGCGGGGCAGGGCCGGCCTGGCCAACGCCCGCCTGGCCTACCAGGCCTTCGAGGAGGTCTTCTCCACGCCGCGCTGGCAGAACCTCGCCGACGACGGGGCGCACGTGCAGCGTCCCCTCTGGGCCAGCACCGGGGTCAAGAACCCCGACTACCCCGACACCCTCTACGTCACCGAGCTCGTCGCGGCCAGCACCGTCAACACGATGCCGAGCAAGACGCTGGAGGCCACGGTGGACCACGGCGAGCTGACCGGCGACACCATCACCGGCCGCTACGCCGAGGCGCAGCAGGTCCTCGACGACCTCGAGCGCGTGGGTGTGTCCTACGCGGAGGTGGTGGAGCTGCTGGAGACCGAGGGCGTGGACAAGTTCGAGAAGTCCTGGGCCGAGCTGCTGGAGAGCGTGCAGACCGAGCTCGACAAGGCGGTGGCGGACGCGTGAGCACCCTCACCGTCCAGGCCGTCGGGGCCGCCGCCGACGCCGTGGAGCGCCACCTGGGCCCGCTCGTGGAGGAGCGGTTCGCCTCCCGGCTCTTCGCAAAGGACGCCACGCTCTGGGGTCCGGACGCGGAGGCGGAGGCCGAGGTCCGCCTCTCCTGGGTCGGGCTGGCCCGCACCTCCCGTCCGCTGGTGGGCGAGATCGAGGCCCTGCGCGAGCAGCTGCGCGTCCGCGGTGTCACCCGCGTCGTGCTGTGCGGCATGGGGGGTTCCTCCCTGGCGCCCGAGGTCATCTGCGCCACCGCCGGGGTGCCCCTCGTGGTGCTCGACAGCTCGGACCCCGACATGGTGCGGGCCGTCCTGGAGGAGGACCTGGACGGCACCGCCGTGGTCGTCTCCTCCAAGTCAGGCTCCACCCTGGAGACCGACAGCCAGCGGCGGGCCTTCGTCGACGCGTTCTCCCGCGCCGGACTCGACCCCACGGAGCGGGTGGTCGTGGTCACCGACCCCGGCAGCCCGCTCGACCAGCAGTCCCGGGCCGACGGCTACCGGGTGGTCAACGCCGACCCCGACGTCGGCGGGCGCTACTCCGCCCTGACCGCCTTCGGTCTCGTGCCGTCGGGGCTGGCAGGCGTCGACGTCGGCGCCCTGCTCGACGAGGCGGAGGAGGTCGCCGACCTCCTCGCGGACGACGACCCGGGCAACCCCGGGCTCCGACTGGGCGCCGCCCTCGCGGGCACCGAGCCCCTGCGTGACAAGCTGCTGCTCGCCGATGCCGGGTCCAACGTCGTCGGGCTCGGGGACTGGGCCGAGCAGCTCATCGCCGAGTCCACGGGCAAGTCCGGCCGGGGCGTGCTCCCCGTGGTCACCCCCCCGGGGCAGGCGCCGACCGAGGGCATCGCCGACCCCTCGGACTGCACGGTGGTCGTCCTCGCGCCCGAGGACATTGACGACGGCCACGCTGACGGCGAGGAGATCGCCATACCCGAGGCGACCGCGGCCGGTTCGCTCGTCAGCGTCGCCGGCTCGCTCGGCGCCCAGCTCCTCCTCTGGGAGGTGGCGACCGTGGTCGCCGGCCGCCTGCTGGGGATCAACCCGTTCGACCAGCCGGACGTGGAGAGCGCCAAGAATGCCGCCCGCGAGATCATGGCCGCCGGCTCGGGCGCCGAGGCCGCACCCACCCTCGTCGACGGTGCGGTGCAGGTGCGGGGCGGCAGCTGGCTGCCGGCCGGCGCGACCACCGTCGGGCAGGCACTGGAGGCTCTTCTCGGCGAGCTCGACCCCGCGGACGGCTACCTGGCCGTGATGGTCTACCTGGACCGGCTCGAGCGCGCTGGGCTCGCCTCCGTCCAGGCCGACCTCGTGCGTCGCACTGGACGACCGGTGACCTTCGGCTGGGGTCCGCGCTTCCTGCACTCGACCGGCCAGTACCACAAGGGCGGGCCGGCGCAGGGGGTGTTCCTGCAGGTGACCGGTGAGCCGGCCGAGGACCTGGCGGTGCCCGGCAAGGACTTCACCTTCGGGGAGTTCATCGCCGCGCAGGCAGCGGGCGA
Organism: Ornithinimicrobium cerasi; assembly: GCF_003702705.1. Taxonomy (GTDB): domain Bacteria; phylum Actinomycetota; class Actinomycetes; order Actinomycetales; family Dermatophilaceae; genus Ornithinicoccus; species Ornithinicoccus cerasi. The sequence goes on from NZ_QZMN01000002.1 coordinate 261,370, forward strand.
CGCCGCCGTGCTGGCCGAGCACGGGCGGCCCGTGCTCCGGCTGCACCTGATCGACCAGGGGCAGGGCCTGGCCCAGCTGCGGCAGGCGATCTCCGGGTGAGCACCCGCGTCCCGGCCCCTGTCACCGCTGACTCCAACCCGTTGCGCGACCCGGACGACAAGCGCCTCCCGCGCATCGCCGGGCCGTGCAGCATGGTGATGTTCGGGGTGACGGGAGACCTGGCCCGCAAGAAGCTGATGCCGGCGATCTACGACCTGGCCAACCGGGGCCTGCTGCCGCCCGGCTTCTCCCTCGTCGGGTTCGCGCGGCGGGAGTGGGCCGACCAGGACTTCGCCCGGATCGTGCACGACTCGGTCCGGGCGCACGCCAGGACGCCCTTCCGCGAGGAGGTCTGGCGCTCTCTGGCCGAGGGTTTCCGGTTCGTGCCGGGCGCCTTCGACGACGCCGAGGCCTTCGAGCTGCTGGCCCGCACCGTCCACGCGCTCGACCGGGAGCGGGGCACCGGCGGGAACCACGCCTTCTACCTCTCGATCCCGCCCGACTGGTTCGCCCCGGTCTGCTCGCAGTTGCAGCGCTCCGGGCTCTCGGACCCGCGGCCCGGCACCTGGCGCCGCGTGGTCATCGAGAAGCCGTTCGGCCACGACCTCGGGAGCGCGCAGCAGCTCAACGCCATCGTGGAGGGCGTCTTCCCCGCGGACTCGATCTTCCGGATCGACCACTACCTCGGCAAGGAGACGGTGCAGAACCTCCTGGCGCTGCGTTTCGCCAACCAGATGTTCGAGCCGGTCTGGAACAGCCACTACGTCGACCACGTGCAGATCACGATGGCCGAGGACATCGGGATCGGCGGGCGCGCCGGCTACTACGACACGGTCGGCGCGGCGCGTGACGTCATCCAGAACCACCTGCTCCAGCTCCTGGCGCTGACGGCGATGGAGGCCCCGATCGCCTTCACCGCCGACGCGGTGCGCTCGGAGAAGGAGAAGGTCCTCGCCTCCGTCCGGCTGCTGGACGACCTGGACCGCTCGTCCGCCCGCGGCCGCTACTCCGCAGGGTGGCAGGGGGACGAGAGGGTCCGCGGTTACCTCGAGGAGGACGGGGTCGACGCGGGCTCGACCACCGAGACGTATGCCGCGATGAAGGTCGAGGTGCACACGCGCCGGTGGGCCGGTGTCCCGTTCTACCTGCGCACCGGAAAACGTCTGGGCAAGCGGGTGACGGAGATCGCCGTCGTCCTGAAGCGGGCGCCGCACCTGCCGTTCACCGACACGGCCACCGAGGAGCTGGGCCAGAACGCCGTGGTGGTCAGGGTCCAGCCCGACGAGGGCGTGACCATGCGCTTCGGCTCCAAGGTGCCGGGCAGCCAGATGGAGGTGCGGGACGTGACGATGGACTTCGGCTACGGCGCCTCCTTCACCGAGTCCAGCCCGGAGGCCTACGAACGGCTCATCCTGGACGTGCTGCTCGGGGAGCCGCCGCTCTTCCCCCGGCACGAGGAGGTCGAGTCCTCCTGGCGCATCCTCGACCCGATCATCGAGCACTGGCGAGCGAGCGGCACGCCGCCCGAGGACTACGTCGCCGGCACGTGGGGCCCTGTGTCCGCCGACGAGCTGATGCGGCGCGACGGCCGCGAGTGGAGGCTGCCGTGATCCGGGACCTGCCCAGCACCTCCACCTCGACGGTGGTCAAGGAGCTCCTGCGGCTGCGCAACGACGTCGGAGCGATGGCGATGGGGCGGGTCCTGACGCTCATCGTCTCGGTGGACGAGGACGACGCCGACGCCGCGCTGCAGGCGGCCAACGACGCGACGCGCCTGCACCCGGCCCGGATCGTCGTGGTCGTCTCCGCCAACAGCCGCGGGAAGGGGCGCCTGGACGCCCAGATCAGGGTGGGCGGGGACGCGGGCGCCAGCGAGATCGTCGTGCTCCGCCTCTACGGCGACCTCACCCGGCAGCAGGCGGCGGTCGTCACGCCGCTGCTGCTGCCCGACTCACCCATCGTCGCCTGGTGGCCCGGGGAGGCACCCAAGGACGTCGCCGACTCCCCCGTGGGCCAGATGGCGCACCGTCGGATCACCGACGCGGCTGCCGAAGGGCGCGACGGGACCACCGAGCTGCGCCGCAGGGCCCGGACCTACCGGCCGGGCGACACCGACCTGGCCTGGACGAGGATCACCCGCTGGCGCGCGCTCCTGGCGGCGTCGCTGGAGGGCGCTCCGTACGAGCCGGTCGACTCCGCCACCGTCGTCGCCGAGGCCGGTGACCCCAGTGCGGAGCTGCTCGCCGGCTGGCTCGCGCACGCCCTCCGCACCCCCGTCTCCCTCGCCCGCAGCGGCTCGGGCACGGGGCTGGTGAGCGTCCGGCTCGACCGCGCGTCCGGTCCGGTGGACCTCGTGCGCAGCGACGACGGCACCGACACCGCGACGCTCAGCCGGGTGGACAGCCTCCCCCGTCTCGTCGCCCTGCACACCCCGTCACTGGCGGAATCCCTCGCGGAGGAGCTGCGCCGGCTCGACGCCGACGAGGTCTACGCGTCCGCGCTGTGCGAGGGCATCCCGCTCGTGCGCCGCAGCGGGTCGCGGCAGGAGGCGGTCGGTGCCGGACGGGCGCCCGACGGACCCGCGAGCATCGACACCTCCGGCCGGCGGCAGGTGGCATCCTCCCGCCTCACCGGTCCACCCCCCTCCGACGACACGACCCGCGACGGCGTGCGTGACCGGGTCGTGGAGGGTCTGGAGTCGGCCCGGCGCTCGGACGTGCGGGTCCACCCCGACAAGGTCTCGCTCGCCGACGCCGTCGTCTCCGAGCTCGTCCGTCGCGTGGAGGCCGCGGTAGCCGACCGCGGCGAGGCCCACGTCGTGCTGACCGGAGGGTCGATGGGTTCGGCCGTCGTCGAGTCGCTCGCCCGCCGCGGCCGTGCCGGCGATCTCGACCGCGCGGTCTGGCGTGAGGTCCACCTGTGGTGGGGTGACGAACGCTTCGTCCCGTCGGGGAGCCCGGACCGCAACGACGCCCAGGCGGACGAGGCCGGCCTGGGCGAGGTCCCGGTCCTGCGGCGTAACGTCCACCGCGCGCCTTCGGGCCGCTCACCGCAGCGGCTGGCCGAGGCCGCCGCGCGCTACGCCACGGCACTGGCTGAGCACGCCGCCCCGGTGGAGCCGGCCGCCGAGGCCGGACGGGTCGCGGTCCCCGAGCTCGACGTGGTGCTCCTCGGCGTCGGGCCCGACGCGCACGTCGCCTCGCTGTTCCCCGGCAGCCCGCAGCTGCGGCTGACGTCCGTGACGACCGCGGCGGTGCCGGACTCGCCCAAGGACCCGCCGATGCGGGTCACGCTGACGCTGCCGGCGCTGAGCTCCGGCCGCGCCGTCTGGCTCGTCGTCGCCGGTGAGGACAAGGCGGAGGCGGTCGACCGGGCCCTCGCCGCGCGGGACGACCCCGAGCTGCCCGCGTCGTGCGTCCGCGGGCGCGACGAGACGGTGTGGTGGGTCGACGAGGCCTGCGCACCCTCCACCGTGCTGGAAGGCTCCCGCACGGGGTGAGCGCGCACGTCGTGGCGTGCGGACGGTCGGCCCTCCCCGCGTCCCCGCGGCTCAGACGGGTGGTGTCACGCGCCGGGGCCGCCACCGATGCCGCGGGCCCGCATGGCGTCGAGCGCCTCGTCGAGCAGGGCGGCACCGTCGGTGTCGCTGCGTCGTTCCTTGACGTAGGCGAGGTGGGTCTTGTACGGCTCCGTGCGGGGCGGCCTCGGCGGGTTGTCCCGGTCCTGCCCCGCCGGCATACCGCAGGTCGGGCAGTCCCAGACCTCGGGGACCTCGACCTCGTCGCCCGCGGCGAAGCTGGGACGGGTCTCGTGACCGTTGCCGCACCAGTAGCTGACGAAGAAGCGCGGGGCGGACTCCCCGCGCTCGCTCTCGCCCATCGGACCTGAGCCGACCCGGCTCCCGCGGATCGCGTTGGTCCCGACCATGCTGCCTCCTCGCTGTGTCCGTGACCCGAGGTCACGGCGGTGGCGTCCGACGGACGTCGCCGCAGGTCAACCGACCACACATTACCCGGTGAGGTGGCGCTGGCGGCGTACGGTGTCCGCGGCGCGCCAGGGCCGGCCGGGGTGGCTCAGCTGAACCGGATGAGGACGCCGATCCCGACGATGACCACGGTCCAGATCAGGGCCATCGCGACCGTGATCCGGTTGAGGTTGCGCTCGGCGACCGACGAACCGCCGAGGCTGCTGCTCAGACCACCGCCGAACATGTCGGACATGCCGCCGCCACGCCCCTTGTGCATGAGGATGAGCAGCACCAGGAAGCAGCTGGTGATGATCAGCAGACCGTTGAGGAACCAGCGCACGTACTCCACGCAGGACACACCTTCGTCGTTCGGGGGAAAAGTCGAGCGCCCCGGACCGCGGGGCCCGGGGCGACTGACAGCCTAGCTCAGCCGAGGTCAGGCGACCGACCCGCCGTGGTGCTGGCGGTACCGGCAGATCGCCGCGAAGTCCTCGACGGACAACGAGGCACCGCCGACGAGAGCTCCGTCGACGTCCTGCTGCGCCATGATCTCCGCGACGTTGCCCGGTTTGACCGAGCCGCCGTAGAGCACCCTCAGCCCGTCGGCCACCGACGACCCGACCAGGTCGGCGACGGTCTCCCGGACGGCGGCGCAGACCTCCTGCGCGTCGGCCGGGGTGGCCACCTCCCCGGTGCCGATGGCCCAGACGGGCTCGTAGGCGACGACCACCTTGGCCACCTGCTCGCCGTCGAGGCCGTCCAGGGCCGCGCGCAGCTGCGTCGTGACGTGCTCCACGTGGGTGCCGGCCTGACGCACCTCCAGCCGCTCCCCGACGCACAGGATCGGCACCAGCCCGTGACGCAGGGCCGCGCGCACCTTGGCGCCCACGAGGTCGTCACCCTCCGCGTGGTACTCCCGCCGCTCGGAGTGACCGACGGCGACGTAGGTGCATCCCAGCTTGGCCAGGAAGGCACCGGAGATCTCCCCGGTGTAGGCGCCCTCGTCGTGCTGGGACAGGTCCTGGGCGCCGTAGACCAGGTCCAGCCTGTCCCCCTGCACCAGCGTCTGGACCGAGCGGAGGTCGGTGAACGGGGGCAGCACCGCCACCTCGACGGCGGCATGGTCGTGCTTGCCGTCCTTGAGCGTCCAGTCCAGCTTCTGGACGAGGTGGGTGGCCTGGAGGTGGTCGAGGTTCATCTTCCAGTTGCCCGCCATGAGCGGGGTCCGTGATGTGCTCCTGCCGGCCATCTCAGGCCTCCAGGACGGAGAGGCCGGGGAGCTCCTTGCCCTCGAGGTACTCCAGGCTCGCCCCACCACCGGTGGAGATGTGCCCGAAGTCCTCGTCGGCGTGGCCGAACTCACGGACGGCGGCAGCGCTGTCGCCGCCGCCGACCACCGTCATGGCGCCGGCCCGGGTGCGCTCCACGAGCGCCTCGGCCACCACCCTGGTGCCGCTCGCGAACGGCTCCATCTCGAACGCGCCCATCGGGCCGTTCCAGAAGATGGTCCTGGCGTCGGAGAGCCTGGACACGAAGAGCTTCTCCGACTCTGGACCGATGTCCAGGCCCATCATGTCGGCGGGTATGCCGTCGGCCGGCACGACGCGGTGCGCGGCGTCCGCGGAGAACGCGTCGGCGACCACGATGTCGGTCGGCAGGACGATCTCCACGCCCCGCTCGGCGGCTGTCTCCAGGTAGCCGCGGACGGTGTCCACCTGGTCCTCCTCGAGCAGGCTCGTGCCCACCTCGTGGCCCTGGGCCTTGAGGAAGGTGAAGACCATGCCGCCGCCGACGAGTAGCCGGTCGGCGACGGTGATCAGGGACTCGATGACACCCAGCTTGTCGCTGACCTTCGCACCGCCGAGGACCACGGCGTAGGGCCGCTGCGGATCCTCCCTCAGCTGGCGCATCACCTCGACCTCGGAGCGGACCAGCCCACCCGCAGCGTGCGGCAGGAGCCGTGCGACGTCATACACGGAGGCCTGCGCGCGGTGCACGACGCCGAAACCGTCGGAGACGAAGGCGTCCGCGAGCCCGGCGAGCCGGCCCGCGAAGTCGGCCCGCTCCTCGTCCGACCTGGCCGTCTCCCCCGGGTTGAACCGGAGGTTCTCCAGGACGACGACGTCACCGTCGGACATCGCCCGCACCGCGGCCTGCGCCTTCTCCCCCACGGTCTCCTCGACGAAGGTGACGGGGCGGCCGAGCAGCTGGCCGAGCCGCTCGGCGACCGGGGCGAGGGAGTACCTCGCCTCCGGGGCGCCCTTGGGCCGCCCGAGGTGCGCCGTGACGACGACCCTGGCCCCGGCGTCGGCGAGCTGGGTGATCGTCGGCACCGAGGCGCGCACGCGGCCGTCGTCGGTGATGGTGCTGCCGTCCAGCGGCACGTTGAGGTCGCTGCGGACCAGCACGGTGCGCCCGGCCAGTCCCCCCAGCTCCTCCGTCAGCTGCTCGATCGTGCGCATCGGCGTCAGAGCTTGCTGCCGACCAGCGCGACCAGGTCCACGAGGCGGTTCGAGTAGCCCCACTCGTTGTCGTACCAACCGACCACCTTGACCTGGTCCCCGATGACCTTGGTGAGGCCGGAGTCGAAGATGCAGGAGGCGGGGTCGGTCTCGATGTCCTTGGAGACGATGGGGTCCTCGGTGTAGACGAGGATGCCCTTCATGTCGCCCTCCGCCGCCTTCTTGACGGCGGCGTTGACCTCCTCGACGGTGACCTCACGGCTCGCCTGGAACGTCAGGTCGGTGGCCGACCCGGTCGGCGTCGGCACCCGCAGCGCGTAGCCGTCGAACTTGCCCTTGAGCTCGGGCAGCACCAGCGCGACGGCCTGGGCGGCCCCGGTCTTGGTGGGCACGATGTTGAGCGCGGCCGCACGGGCGCGGCGCAGGTCGCTGTGCGGGCCGTCCTGGAGGTTCTGGTCGGCCGTGTAGGCGTGGATGGTGGTCATCAGGCCCTTGACGATCCCGAACTCGTCGTTCAGCACCTTGGCCATCGGGGCGAGGCAGTTCGTGGTGCAGGAGGCGTTGGAGATGATGTGGTGGGCAGCGGGGTCGTAGTCCTTGTCGTTGACCCCCATCACCAGCGTGATGTCCTCGTTCTTGGCGGGCGCGGAGATGATGACCTTCTTGGCGCCGGCGTCGATGTGGGCCTGGGCCTTCGTGGCGTCGGTGAAGATGCCGGTCGACTCGATGACGATGTCGGCGCCGAGGTCGCCCCACGGCAGCGCGGACGGGTCCCGCTCGGCGAAGGCCTTCACGGCCTTGCCGTTGACGGTGATCTCCGTCTCGGACGAGGTCACCTCCCCCTCCAGACGGCCCAGGATGGAGTCGTACTTGAGCAGGTGCGCGAGGGTGGCGTTGTCGGTCAGGTCGTTGACGCCGACGATCTCGATGTCTGCGCCGGAGGCGAGCACGGCCCGCATGAAGTTGCGGCCGATGCGACCGAAGCCGTTGATGCCTACGCGAACGGTCATGAGGAAACCTTCCCTGGTGGCTGGTGCGGCACGCTCTCGTGCGCGCCGCCGGACACGACGACGTCGTCCTGTCCCAACCTATCGACGTCCGGCACCCGTCACCAAGGGGGGTGCTCCTACTCGTCGAACATCTCCGCGGTGAGGTTGGCGTCGGTGCCGTCGATGCCGAGGTCCTCGGCCCGCTTGTCGGCCATCGCCAGGAGACGCCGGATCCGGCCGGCGACCGCGTCCTTGGTCATCGGCGGGTCCGCGAGCTGCCCGAGCTCCTCCAGGCTGGCCTGCTTGTGCTGCAGGCGCAGGGCCCCGGCCACCCGGAGGTGCTCGGGCACCTCCTCGCCGAGGATCTCCAGCGCCCGCTCGACGCGGGCCCCGGCCGCGACGGCCGCGCGGGCTGAACGGCGCAGGTTCGCGTCGTCGAAGTTGGCCAGGCGGTTGGCGGTGGCCCGCACCTCCCGGCGCATCCGCCGCTCCTCCCAGGCGAGCACCGCGTCGTGGGCCCCCAGCCGGGTGAGCATGGCCCCGATCGCGTCGCCGTCACGCAGCACCACCCGGTCCACGCCCCGCACCTCGCGGGCCTTGGCCTGGATGCCGAGCCGGCGCGCGGCGCCGACCAGCGCCAGCGCCGCCTCGGGGCCCGGGCTGGTCACCTCGAGCGCCGACGACCTTCCCGGTTCGGTGATCGACCCGTGCGCCAGGAACGCCCCGCGCCAGGCCGCCTCGGCGTCGCAGACGGCCGCCCCGACCACGCGGGGGGGCAGCCCGCGCACCGGCCGGCCGCGGTGGTCGATCAGGCCGGTCTGCCGGGCCAGGGACTCCCCGTCCCCGGTGGCGCGCACGACATACCTGGTGTACTTGCGGAGCCCGCCGGGGCTCATCACCACGAGCTCGCTCGGGCTGCCGTAGACCTCGGCCATGAAGGCACGGAGCCGACGGGCGCTCTGCGCCGTGTCCAGCTCGGCCTCGATGACGATCCGCCCCCCGACGATGTGCAGCCCGCCGGCGAACCGCAGCATCGTGGACACCTCCGCCTTGCGGCAGCAGGTCTTGGTGACCGGGAGTCGGCTGAGCTCGTCCTTGACCCGCGCGGTCATCGCCACTGCCGTCAACCTCCTGGTGCGCCCGTTCCCCGACGGTGCAGGGGCGTCCGCACCCTCGAGCGGCAGGGTACCCCGCCCCGGCGCGGGTCGCCTCATCGCCGTCCCCCTGCCCGGCGCCCGTCCGCCCTCGTCCACCCGAGCCCCCCCGACCCTGCTCACGCCTGGTCCGCCGCGATGACGTCGCGGTAGGCCGCGGCCAGGCGCAGCGTGTCGTGGACGCCCTGCGGGCGCATCTTGCCCACCGCCGTGACGACGAGGGAGGCCCCGAGCTGGTCCACGGCCCGCTCCAGATCGCGACGGTCCCCGTCGGTGCCGACCACCCGCGGGTCGGCGATGACGTGGTCGAAGGCGAGGCCGGGGGCGTGCGCGACGATGGCCTCGACGTGCTCGGCCGCGGAGTAGCCGGTGGTCTCCTCGTCGCTGATGTTGACGTTCAGGGTGAGGACCCGTCGGGCCGGGGTGTCCCGCAGCGCACGGAGGAGGTCCGGCACCAGCAGGTGCGGCATCACGGAGGTGAACCAGGACCCGGGGCCGAGCACCACGACGTCGGCGAGGGTGATGGACTCCACGGCCTCCGGGCAGGCCGGCGGCGCCTCCGGCAGCAGCCGGATCGACTCCACCCGACCGGGGTGCCGCGCGACCTGCGACTGCCCGCGCACCATCACCCGTACCCCGTCGCCGTCCTCCCCCGGCACCACCATCGTGGCCTCGATGTCGAGCGGGACGAGAGACATCGGCAGCACCCTCCCACGGGTGTTCAGGAGCCGCCCGACGAGGTCCAGTCCCCTGACCTCCTGCTGGGGCAGCAGGTCCCACAGGGCGGTGATGAGGAGGTTGCCGAGCGCGTGGCCGCCCAGCTCGCCGTCGCCCCGGAAGCGGTGCTGCAGCACGGCCGACCACTGGTGGCCCCAGGCCGTGTCTTCGCACAGGGCGGCCAGCGCCATCCGCAGGTCGCCGGGCGGGAGGATGTCGAACTGCTGGCGCAGCCGGCCGCTGGACCCCCCGTCGTCCGCGACGGTGACCACGGCGGTGATGTCGTCGGAGCTGTGCCGCAGCGCCTGGAGCGAGGCCGAGAGGCCGTGGCCGCCCCCCAGCGCCACGATCCGGGCGCGGCTCACTCGCGCCCCAGGTCGCGGTGGAACGTGGTGAGCGTGACGCCGCGGTCCTCCAGGTCCGCCAGCCGTAGGGCGAGCTCCTCGGCGGTGGCCACGGAGCGGTGCTTGCCACCGGTGCAGCCCACGGCCACGGTCACGTAGCGGCGTCCCTCGAGCAGGTAGCCCTCGACGGCCGTGCGGAGCAGCTGCTCGGCGTGCCCGATGAACTTCTTGGCCAGGTCCTGGCCCAGGACGAAGTCGCGCACCTCGGCGTCCTTGCCGGTGTACGAGCGCAGCTCGGGGATCCAGTAGGGGTTGGGCAGGAAGCGCAGGTCCAGCACGACGTCGGCGTCCAGGGGGATGCCGTACTTGAACCCGAAGGACATGACCGCCAGGCGCAGCCGGACGGCCGTGTCCGAGGTGAGGATCGAGTCGACCCGGGCGGTCAGCTGGTGGACGTTGTAGTTGGACGTGTCCACGACGAGGTCGGCGTTGGAGCGCAGCCCCGCCAGCATCCGACGCTCGCGGCGGATCCCGTCGAGCAGCAGCCCCTCGCCCTGCAGCGGGTGCGGCCGGCGGACGGCGTCGAAGCGTCGGACCAGCGACTCGTCGGAGGCGTCGACGAAGAGCACGCGGGGTCGCCAGCCGCGGGCACCGAGCGCGTCGAGCGCGTGCGAGAGCTCGTTGGTGAAGTCGCGGCTGCGCACGTCGACGATCGCGGCCACCTTCTGCCGCTGAGGATCGTCGGCGGTGACGTCCATGAGCTCGACGATCATCGACGGGGGCAGGTTGTCGACGACGAACCACCCGCGGTCCTCCAGCACGTCGCCGGCGGTGGTGCGTCCCGCACCGGACATGCCGGTGAGGATGACCACGTCGCTGCGTCGTGGCGGGTCCGTCGTCAGGGTGGTGCCGTCTGCCGGCTGGTGGTCCGTGGGTGCGTCCTCGAGGGTCACGGTCTCTGGACTCCGTCGGTCGTGGTGGGTGCCGGACGGCGGGGTCCCGCCTGCCGGATCCGTCCCGGGGTCGGACACGTCAGTCGAGCACCTCGCCTGTGCTCAGGTTAACGGCCAGCGCCTCCTCGGCGCCCTGCAGCCGGGCGATCACCGCCGCGGCGACGGCCGGACCGATCCCGGGCACCTCCACCAGCTCTTCCGCGGTGACCCTGCGGAGCGCCTTCACCGAGCCGAACCGCGCCAGCAGCGCCTGCTGGCGCGCCGGTCCCAGACCGGGTATGCCGTCCAGCTGGCTGACCGTCATCGACCGGGAGCGGCGCTGCCGGTGGAAGGTGTTGGCGAAGCGGTGAGCCTCGTCGCGCACCCTCTGCAGCAGGTAGAGGCCTTCGCTCGTCCGGGGGAGCACCACGGGGAAGTCCTGTCCTGGCAACCACACCTCCTCCAGTCGCTTGGCGAGACCGATCACCGTGACGTCGGCGACGCCCACCTCGAGGAGGGCGGTCTGGGCGGCGTTCACCTGGGGCAGCCCGCCGTCGACGACGACGAGGTTGGGCGGGTAGCGGAACTTGGTGTCCCCGCCGCCCTCCTCCTCCCCGGGCGCCTGGACGAGGTGCCGGAATCGGCGCGTCAGCACCTCGTGCATGGCCGCCGTGTCGTCAGCCGTTCCCTGGCGCACGATGAAGCGGCGGTACTCCGACTTGCGCGGCAGCCCGTCCTCGAAGACCACCATGGACCCGACCACGTCGGTGCCCTGCACGTGGCTGATGTCGAAGGACTCGATGCGCAGGGGTGCGTCCTCGAGCTCGAGGACGTCCTGCAGCTCCTGCAGGGCCTGGGACCGCAGGGTGAGGTCGCCCGATCGGGCGACCTTGTGCCGGGCCAGCGCCTGCTGGGCGTTGCGCGCCACCGTCTGCATGAGGATGCGCTTGTCGCCGCGCTGCGGGACCCGCACGCTCACCCGCGAACCCCGGATGCCGGCCAGCCACTTCTCGAGGTCCTCGACGTCGGTCGGCTCGACCGGCACGAGGACCTCACGGGGGACGTCCTCGCCCCGCTCGCCGCCGTAGACCTGCTGCAGGAGGTGCTCCACGATCGAGCCGAGGTCCTCGGCCCCCTTCTCGCTCACCCACCCGCGCTGACCTCGGATGCGGCCGCCGCGGACGTGGAAGACCTGGACGGCCACCTCCAGCTCGTCGTCGGCCAGCGCGTAGACGTCGGCGTCCGTGCTGTCCGGCAGCACCACCGCCGAGCGCTCCAGCGCGCGTCGCAGGGCGCCGACGTCGTCCCGCATCCGCGCAGCTGTCTCGAAGTCCAGGTCCTGCGACGCGGCCCGCATCCGGGTCTCCAGGTCGCGGACGAAGCGGGCGGTGTCGCCGGCCATGAAGTCGCAGAAGTCCTCGGCGACGGCCCGGTGCTCCTCGGGGGTCACCCGCCCCACGCACGGGGCCGAACACTTGTCGATGTACCCCAGCAGGCAGGGTCGCCCGGACTGCTCGGCCCGGCGGAACACCCCTCTGGAGCAGGTGCGGAGCGGGAACACGCGCAGGAGCGTGTCGAGCGTCTCCCGGATGGCCCAGGCGTGCGTGTAGGGGCCGAAGTAGCGGGTGCCGGGGCGCTTGGCCCCCCGCATCACCTGGGCCCGGGGGAACTCCTCGCCGAGGGTCACCGCGAGGTAGGGGTAGGACTTGTCGTCGCGGTACTTGACGTTGAACCGCGGGTCGAACTCCTTGATCCACGAGTACTCGAGCTGGAGGGCCTCGACCTCGTTGCGGACGACGGTCCACTCGACGCTGGCGCCGGACGTGACCATCTGACGCGTCCGCGGGTGCAGCGCCGAGAGGTCCTGGAAGTACGAGGACAACCGGGACCGCAGCGAGCGCGCCTTGCCCACGTAGATCACGCGGCCGTGCTGGTCGCGGAAGCGGTACACCCCGGGCTCGGTCGGGATCTCGCCCGGCCTGGGCCGATAGCTGGCGGGAGCTGCCACGGGGAGCTGTCAGGCGCTCGTGCGTCGGTTGGTGGCCAGCAGCGGGTGCAGGTAGCGACCGGTGTGGCTGGCGGCGTGGGCCGCCACCTGCTCCGGCGTCCCCTCCACGACGACGGTGCCACCCCGGTGCCCGCCCTCGGGCCCCATGTCCACGATCCAGTCGGCGGACTTGATGACGTCGAGGTTGTGCTCGATGACCAGCACCGTGTTGCCCTTGTCGACGAGGCCCTGGAGCACCCCGAGCAGCCGGCTGATGTCCTCGAAGTGCAGCCCCGTCGTGGGTTCGTCGAGGACGTAGACGGTCCGCCCGGTCGAGCGGCGCTGGAGCTCGGCGGCCAGCTTCACGCGCTGCGCCTCGCCCCCCGAGAGGGTGGTGGCCGGCTGGCCGAGCCGGACGTAGCCGAGTCCGACCTGGACAAGAGTCGTCAGGTGACGGCTGATCACCGGCACGGCGGCGAAGAACTGCGACGCCTCCTCGATCGGCATGTCGAGCACCTCGGCGATGGTCCGCCCCTTGAAGTGCACCTCGAGGGTCTCCCTGTTGTAGCGCTTGCCGTGGCACACCTCGCAGGGCACGTAGACGTCGGGCAGGAAGTTCATCTCGATCTTCAGCGTGCCGTCGCCCGAGCACGCCTCGCACCGCCCGCCCTTGACGTTGAAGCTGAACCGCCCGGGGAGGTAGCCGCGCACCTTCGCCTCGGTCGTGTCCGCGAAGAGCCTGCGGATGTGGTCGAAGACCCCGGTGTAGGTGGCGGGGTTGCTGCGGGGCGTGCGCCCGATGGGGCTCTGGTCCACGTGCACGACCTTGTCCAGCTGGTCGAGCCCCTCGACGCGCCGGTGGCGGCCCGGGACGTGGCGCGCGCCGTTGAGCTGGTTGGCCAGGACGTGGTAGAGGATGTCGTTGACCAGCGTGGACTTGCCCGAGCCCGACACCCCGGTCACCGCGACGAGGTTGCCGAGGGGGAAGGACACGTCGATGTCGTGCAGGTTGTGCTCGCGCGCACCGCGCACGGTGACGACCCGTCCGTCCTGGGGCCGGCGCTGCGACGGTGTCGGGATCGCGCGACGCCCCGAGAGGTACTGCCCGGTCAGGGAGGTGGGGTGGGTGAGCAGGTCGGCGACGGTGCCGCTGTGGACCACGTGCCCGCCGTGCTCACCGGCGCCCGGCCCGATGTCGATCACCCAGTCCGCCGTCGCGATCGTGTCCTCGTCGTGCTCGACGACGATGAGCGTGTTGCCGAGGTCGCGCAACCGGGTGAGGGTGTCGATGAGCCGGTGGTTGTCGCGCTGGTGCAGCCCGATGCTCGGCTCGTCGAGCACGTAGAGCACCCCGACCAGTCCCGAGCCGATCTGGGTGGCCAGGCGGATGCGCTGCGCCTCTCCCCCCGAGAGGGTGCCGGAGGGTCGGTCCAGCGAGAGGTAGTCCAGGCCGACGTCGAGCAGGAAGCCGAGCCGGGCGGCGATCTCCCGGTTGACCTGGGTCGCGATGGACGCCTCGCGGGGGGTGTACTCGACGGCGGCGAGGAACTCCGCGCAGGCGTCGATGGGCAGCGCGCAGACCTCGGCGATGCTGCGCCCCCCGACGAGCACGGCCAGGATCTCCGGCTTGAGCCGGGCCCCCTTGCACGTGGGGCAGGGCACCTGACGCATGAGGCTCTCGTAACGGTCCCGGCTGCTCGAGGACTCGGTCTCCGCGTGCTTGCGCTTGACGTACGGAAGGACCCCCTCGAACCCCGTGGAGTAGCTGCGCTCGCGGCCGAACCGGTTCTTGTAGCGCACGTGGACCTTGTGCCCGTAGCCGTGCAGGATGGCGTCCTTGGCGCGTGCGGGCAGCTGACGCCAGGGCACGTCCAGGCTGAACTTGAGGTCGTCGGCGAGGCCGCCGAGGACGCGCCGGTAGTAGTCGTTCAGCCCTGCCGTCGTCGACCACGGGATGATGGCCCCCTCCAGGATCGACGTCTCCTCCCCGCGGATGACGAGCTCGGGGTCCACCTCCAGCTCCGCGCCGATGCCGGTGCAGGCGGGGCACGCCCCGAACGGGCTGTTGAAGGAGAAGCTGCGCGGCTCCAGCTCGTCGACGCTCAGCGGGTGGTCGTTGGGGCAGGACATCCGTTCGGAGAACCGTCGCTCCCGCGGCAACGGGCGACCCTCGGCGTCCGTGGGTGGCTCGCCGTCGCCCCCCACGGCGGCCACGTCGACGAACTCCGTGACGACGAGGCCGTCGGTGAGCCGCAGCGCGGTCTCGACGGAGTCGGTGAGGCGCCGGGCGTAGGAGGCGTCGACCGCGTGGTCCGCCCCGGCCTTCGCGACCAGGCGGTCGACCACGACCTCGATGGTGTGCTTGCGCTGCTTCTGCAGCGTCGGGGGCGAGGACAGGGGGACCACCTCACCGTCCACGCGGGCCCGGGAGAAACCAGCACCCTGCAGCTCCTCGAACAGGTCGACGAACTCCCCCTTGCGACCGCGCACGACCGGCGCGAGCAGCTGGTAGCGGGTGCCCGCGGGCAGCTCGAGCATCCGGTCCACGATCTGCTGGGCGCTCTGCCGCTCCACCGGCTCCATGCACACGGGGCAGTGCGGCCGGCCGACGCGGGCGAAGAGCAGCCGGAGGTAGTCGTAGACCTCGGTGATCGTCCCGACGGTCGACCGGGGGTTGCGGTTGGTGGACTTCTGGTCGATCGAGACCGCCGGGGACAGCCCCTCGATGAAGTCGACGTCCGGCTTGTCCATCTGGCCCAGGAACATCCGCGCGTACGCGGAGAGGGACTCCACGTAGCGGCGCTGGCCCTCGGCGAAGATGGTGTCGAACGCGAGGCTCGACTTGCCCGAGCCGGACAGGCCGGTGAACACGACCAGCGCGTCGCGCGGCAGGTCGACGGACACGTCCTTGAGGTTGTGCTCGCGCGCGCCCTGGACGTGGATCCGGTCGTGGCGGGGGCGGGGCACGGTGGTGGCAGCTGGCACAGCACCACTGTAGGTCGCTCCTCCGACACACCCCGAGTCGAGCGTCTATACATGCAGGCCTCTGCATAGGTATGCTGCGCGCACTCCTCTGCGTCGGGTCACCGGAGCCCCCGCGCGCCCACGCCGGCGCCCCTCCCCCGGGGCGCCCCGTCAGAACGGTGGTCGGAATGCCTCTGTCCCCCACCCCGCTGCGCCCGGTCCCCGGCGTCTCCCCCCAGGGCCTCTACGACGGCGCCCACGAGCACGACAACTGCGGCGTCGCCTTCGTCGCGACGCTCGACGCCCGGCCGCGCCACCAGATCGTGGCCCAGGCGCTCACCGCGCTGCACAACCTCGACCACCGTGGAGCAGTCGGGTCGGAGGTCAACACCGGTGACGGTGCGGGGATCCTCACGCAGCTGCCCGACGCCTTCCTCCGGGACGTCCTGCCCTTCGCGCTGCCGGAGCCCGGCGCCTACGCCGTCGGCATCATCTTCCTGCCGACGGAGGGGACGGAGGAGGTCGCCCGGCAGGTCGAGCAGCTCGTCGAGGAGTCCGGCCTGCTCCTGCTGGGCTGGCGGGAGGTGCCGGTCGTCAGTCACATGGTCGGGCCCACCGCCCTGTCGGTCCTGCCCGTCATGCGTCAGCTCGTCGTCGCGGCCGGCGGCCCCTCCGAGGGTGAGTCAGGTCTCGCGCTGGAGCGGCGGGTGTGGTTGTGCCGCAAGCGGATCGAGCGGCGCACGGAGGCGTACCCCGTGAGCCTGTCCACCCGCACCATCACCTACAAGGGCATGCTCACCACCGATCAGCTGCCCGCCTTCTTCCCGGACCTCGTCGACGAGCGCTACGCGAGCGCCCTCGCCGTCGTCCACTCCCGCTTCTCCACGAACACGTTCCCCTCGTGGCCGCTCGCCCACCCCTACCGGGTCATCGCCCACAACGGGGAGATCAACACCGTCAAGGGCAACCGCAACTGGATGAACGCCCGGCAGTCGCGCCTGGAGAGCCAGGACTTCCCGGGGCCGTTGTCGGACGCGCTGCCCGTCTGCACGCCGGACGCGAGCGACTCGGCGACCTTCGACGAGGTGCTGGAGCTGCTGCACCTGGGCGGGCGCTCCCTGCCCCACGCCGTGCTGATGATGATCCCCGAGGCGTGGGAGAACAACGCCGACCTGGACCCGCAGGTCCGCGCCTTCTACGAGTACCACTCCATGCTCATGGAGCCGTGGGACGGCCCGGCGAACCTCGTCTTCACCGACGGCAACGTCGTCGGGTCGGTGCTGGACCGCAACGGACTCCGCCCCTCCCGCTACTGGGTGACCGACGACGGCCTCGTCGTCCTCGGCTCGGAGTCGGGGCTGCTGCCGATCCCCGAGGAGAAGGTCGTCCGCAAGGGCCGCGTCAAGCCGGGGCGGATGTTCCTCGTCGACCTCGCCCGGGGGGAGATCGTCGACGACGAGCAGCTCAAGCGCGACCTCGCGGCCCGCCAGCCGTACCAGGAGTGGCTCGACGCCAACCTCGTCCACCTGGACTCGCTGCCCGATCAGGTGCACGTCCGGCACAGCCACGCGTCGGTCACCCGCCGGCAGCAGATCTTCGGCTACACCGAGGAGGAGCTGCGCGTCATCCTCGCCCCCATGGCCCAGGCCGGGGTCGAGCCGCTGGGGGCGATGGGCACCGACACGCCGATCGCCGCGCTGTCGGACCGGCCGAGGCTGCTCTTCGACTACTTCGTCGAGGCCTTCGCGCAGGTGACCAACCCCCCGCTGGACGCGATCCGGGAGGAGATCGTGACCTCCCTCATGGGGTCCTCGGGACCCGAGCTGAACCTGCTCGAGGAGACGCCGGCGCACGCGCGGCAGGTGGTCCTCGACTTCCCGGTCATCGACAACGACCAGCTCGCCAAGCTGCGCCGGCTCAACATCGCGGGCCACCCGGACCTCGGCTCCACCGTCGTGCGGGGGCTCTACCGGGTCGACGGTGGCGCCGACGCGCTGGAGGCGCGCCTCACGGAGATCTGCGCCGAGGTCGACGAGTCGGTCGCCCGCGGCGACTTCTTCGTCGTGCTCTCCGACCGGCACGCGGACCGGGAGCACGCGCCGATCCCCTCCCTTCTCCTCACCAGCGCGGTGCACCACCACCTGGTCCGCAACAACACGCGGACCCGCGTGGGCCTCCTCGTCGAGGCGGGCGACGTGCGCGAGGTGCACCACGTCGCCACGCTCGTCGCCTACGGGGCGGCCGCCGTCAACCCCTACCTGGCCATGGAGTCGGCGGAGAACCTCTGCTCCTCGGGCCAGCAGCTGGACGGGCTGGACCCCGACGTCGCCATCCGCAACCTGATCAGGTCGCTGGGCAAGGGCGTCCTGAAGGTGATGTCCAAGATGGGCATCTCCACCATCGCCTCCTACCGGGGGGCGCAGACGTTCGAGGCCGTGGGGCTCTCCCGGGAGGTCGTGGACCGCTGGTTCACCGGCACCACGAGCCAGATCGACGGTGTCGGCCTCGACGTGCTGGCGGAGGAGGTCGCGCTGCGCCACCGCGTCGCGTACCCGCTCTCCGGGATCACCCCCTACCACCGCCAGCTCGACATCGGTGGCGAGTACCAGTTCCGCCGTGAGGGGCCGCCGCACCTCTTCAGCCCTGAAGCCGTCTTCCGTCTCCAGCACGCCACCCGGGAGCAGCGCTACGACGTCTTCCAGCAGTACAGCCAGCTGGTGGACGACCAGTCCGAGCGGCTGATGACGCTCCGCGGCCTGTTCAGCCTTCGACCCGACCGTGAACCCGTGCCCGTCGACGAGGTGGAGCCCGTCAGCGAGATCGTCAAGCGGTTCGCCACCGGCGCCATGTCCTACGGCTCGATCTCCCAGGAGGCGCACGAGACGCTCGCCATCGCGATGAACCGGTTGGGCGGCAAGTCCAACACCGGCGAGGGGGGTGAGGATGTCGACCGTCTCCTCGACCCTGAGCGCCGGTCGGCGATCAAGCAGGTCGCGTCGGGCCGGTTCGGCGTCACCTCCGCCTACCTGGTCCACGCCGACGACATCCAGATCAAGATGGCGCAGGGCGCCAAGCCCGGCGAGGGCGGCCAGCTGCCGCCGGGGAAGGTCTACCCCTGGGTGGCGAGGACCCGGCACTCCACGCCGGGCGTCGGTCTCATCTCCCCACCGCCGCACCACGACATCTACTCCATCGAGGACCTCAAGCAGCTCATCCACGACCTCAAGAACGCCAACCCCCGGGCCCGGATCCACGTCAAGCTGGTCAGCCAGGTCGGGGTCGGCACCGTGGCGGCGGGGGTCGCCAAGGCCAAGTCCGACGTGGTGCTGATCTCGGGCCACGACGGGGGCACCGGCGCCAGCCCGCTCACCTCGCTCAAGCACGCCGGCACCCCCTGGGAGCTCGGCCTGGCCGAGACGCAGCAGACCCTCCTCGTGAACGGGCTGCGCGACCGGATCGTCGTCCAGTGCGACGGCCAGCTCAAGACGGGTCGAGACGTGCTCGTCGCCGCCCTGCTGGGTGCGGAGGAGTTCGGCTTCGCCACGGCCCCTCTCGTGGTCTCCGGCTGCGTGATGATGCGGGTCTGCCACCTGGACACCTGCCCGGTCGGGGTCGCGACCCAGAACCCCGAGCTGCGCGAGCGCTTCACCGGCAAGGCCGAGTTCGTGGTGACCTTCTTCGAGTACGTCGCCCAGCAGGTGCGCGAGCTGCTCGCCTCGCTGGGCTACCGGTCCGTCGAGGAGGTCGTCGGGCGGGCCGACCTGCTCGACACCAGCGCCGCGGTCGAGCACTGGAAGGCCCAGGGACTCGACCTCACCCCGGTCCTGCACATGCCCGAGATCCCCGAGGGCGCCGCGCGGCGGCACACCACGGACCAGGACCACGGGCTCGCGGTGGCGCTCGACAACCGCCTCGTGGAGGCGGCCGGACCGGCGCTCGCCGACGGCACGCCCGTGCACGCGGCCTTCGAGGTCACCAACGTCAACCGCACGGTCGGGACGATGCTCGGCCACCACGTGACCGCCACCGCCGGACCGGACGGGCTCCCGGACGGCACCATCGACCTGACCCTCACCGGCTCGGCGGGCCAGTCCCTCGGCGCGTTCCTGCCCCGGGGCGTCACCCTGCGCCTGGTCGGCGACGCCAACGACTTCGTGGGCAAGGGCCTCTCGGGCGGCCGGATCGTCGTCCGGCCCCCGGAGGCCGCGCCGTTCCGGGCGGCCGAGCAGGTCATCGCGGGCAACGTCATCTGCTACGGCGCCACGTCCGGGCAGGTCAACCTGCGCGGCGTGGTCGGTGAGCGCTTCTGCGTGCGCAACTCCGGCGCGACGGCCGTCGTCGAGGGTGTGGGTGACCACCCCCTGGAGTACATGACCGGCGGGCGGGCGCTGATCCTGGGACCCACCGGACGCAACGTCGGCGCCGGTATGTCGGGCGGCACGGCCTTCGTCCTCGACCTCGACCCGGCGCGGATGAACCCCCTGGCCATGCGCAACGGTGACCTGCACGTGTCCCCGCTGCGCGGCACCGACCACCTCGAGGAGGTCCGCCACCTGCTCGCCGAGCACGTCGAGCTCACCGGCAGCACGGTGGCCGCCCAGCTCCTCGCCGACGAGACGTGGCCGGACCGCGTCAGCGTCGTCACCCCCCGTCAGTACGCCAGCGTCCTGCGGATCCGTCGCGAGGTCGAGGACCGTGGCGACGACCCGAACGGCCCCCACGCCTGGCAGCTCATCCTGGAGGACTCCCATGGCTGACCCGACCGGCTTCCTCACCCACCGCGAGCGCGAGAACCGGCCCACCCGGCCGGTCCCGGTCCGCATCCTCGACTGGAAGGAGGTGCACGGCGAGCAGGACACGAAGGTGCTGCAGCGCCAGGCCAGCCGCTGCATGGACTGCGGCATCCCGTTCTGCCACACCGGCTGTCCGCTGGGCAACCTCATCCCGGAGTGGAACGACCACACCCGGCGCGCCAACTTCGCCGAGGCGATCGAGCGGCTGCACGCGACAAACAACTTCCCCGAGTTCACCGGCCGGCTGTGCCCCGCGCCCTGCGAGACGGCGTGCGTCCTCGGCATCAACCAGCCGCCCGTCACGATCAAGCAGATCGAGGTCTCGATCATCGACCGGGCCTTCTCCAACGGGCGGGTCAAGCCCGAGGAGCCGGAGTGGCTGAGCGGCCGGACGGTAGCCGTCGTGGGGTCCGGGCCCGCGGGTCTCGCGGCAGCCCAGCAGCTCGGTCGCGCCGGGCACACCGTCGTCGTCTACGAGCGCGACGACGCCGTCGGCGGGCTGCTGCGGTACGGCATACCGGAGTTCAAGATGGAGAAGTCGGTCCTCGACCGCCGCCTCGTGCAGCTCCGGGGCGAGGGCATCCGCTTCGTGACCGGTACGACGATCGGGGGGGACGGGCCGGCCGACCTGTCACTGCAGGACCTGCGGGACCGCTTCGACGCCGTGGTCCTCACCACGGGCTCGACCGTGCCCCGCACGCTCGGGGTCCCGGGGGCCGACCTCGACGGGGTCCACGCGGCCATGGACTACCTGGTGCCGGCGAACCGGGAGGCCCTGGGTGCACCCCGGGGCATCGACGCCGCCGGCAAGGACGTGGTCATCATCGGCGGCGGCGACACCGGTGCGGACTGCCTGGGCACCGCCCACCGCCACGGGGCCCGCAGCGTGGTGCAGCTGGAGATCCTGCCCACCCCGCCGTCGGAGCGGCCGTCCTCGCAGCCCTGGCCGACGTACCCGATGCTCTACAAGGTGTCCGAGGCTCACGAGGAGGGCGGTGAGCGGTCCTACGGCGTGTCGACGCTGGAGGTCCTCGGCGAGGACGGGAGGGTCAGCGGGCTCCGTCTCGCCGACGCCCGCTTCGTCGACGGGCGGGTCGAGATCGTCGCGGGGACCGAGCGCGAGGTGCCGGCGCAGCTGGTCCTGCTCGCCATGGGCTTCGTCGGTCCCGACGAGTCCGCCGCCCCGGCGGCCGATCTCCCCCGCACGTCCCGCAACACCTACGAGCGGGACGACGCCTTCGCCACCCCGCTCGAGGGGGTCTTCGCCGCCGGGGACTGCGGTCGCGGCCAGTCCCTCATCGTCTGGGCGATCGCGGAGGGACGGGCGGCGGCGGCCTCGGTGGATCGCTATCTGACCGGACACACCACCCTCCCTGCGCCGATCCGGCCCACGGACCGGCCGCTCACGGTCTAGGGCGGGCCGACCTCGGGCGGAGGCAGGGGCGGGTCGCGGTCGGCCGCTCCTGCCTAGACTCGGGCCATGAGCCACGACAGCGACCGCGTCGGCCACGTCTCGCCCGGCGGGTCGGCCTGGGGTCTCCCCCTCCCGGGAGCGGTGGTGACGAAGTTCAGCGTCTCCACCATGGACAACAACGTCTACCTCGTGCGGTGCACCGCCACGGGTGAACGGCTGCTCGTGGACGCGGCCGACGACCCGGGTCGGATCCTCGCCGGCCTGGACGACGACGCGCGCGACGGGGGGCGCGGGCTGAGCGGCATCCTGACCACCCATCGCCACGCGGACCACCACCGCGCGCTGCCCGAGGTCACCCGTGCCACCGGGGCCCCGACGCTCGCCGGCTCCGACGACGCCGACCACCTGCCCGTCCGGGTGGACGTCCGGCTCGTCGACGGGGACGTGGTCCGCGTGGGTGACCTGATCCTGGACGTCATCGGTCTGCGCGGTCACACCCCCGGCTCTGTGGCGCTCGCGCTCAGCGCCGCCGGCGACGTCCCACGCACTGTCCTGCTGACCGGTGACAGCCTCTTCCCCGGAGGGCCCGGCAGGACCACCACCCCGGGTGACTTCGTCTCCCTCATGGACGACCTGCAGGCGCGCGTCTTCGACGTGTATGACGACGATGCCCTCGTCCTGCCGGGTCACGGCGACAACACCTGGCTCGGTGCCGAGCGTCCGCAGCTGCCCGAGTGGCGGGCCCGCGGCTGGTGACCGACCTCGCGACGCCGGAGCGGCGCCTGCCGCACCCCGTCGTCCTCGTCCTCGTGGCCGTGGTCTCCGTGCAGTTCGGGGGGGCCCTCGCGGCGACCCTGCTGCCTCTGGTCGGCGTGTTCGGGTCGGTCGCCCTGCGGCTCGCCCTGTCGGGCCTGCTGCTGTGGGTGGTGGTCCGTCCCCGGGTCCGGGGCCGGAGCCGCCAGGACTGGCTCGTCGTGTCCCTCTTCGCCGTGGCGCTCACGGCGATGAACCTGACGTTCTACGGGAGCCTGACCCGGCTTCCGATCGGCGTCGCCGTCACGATCGAGTTCCTCGGGCCGCTGGCGCTCGCAGCCGTCCTCTCCCGCCGGCCGCGGGACCTGCTGGCGGTCGCGTCCGCGCTCGTCGGGGTCGTGCTGATCTCGGGGGCCGTCGGCACACCCTGGGCGGAGCTGGACCTGGTCGGGATCGCCCTGGCCGGCACGGCCGGCGTCTGCTGGGCCGCCTACATCGTGCTCAGCCGCCGCACCGGGGCGCGGTTCGAACGGTTGGACGGGATAGCGCTCTGCCTGGCCATCGGCGCCGTCATCGCCGTGCCGGCCGGTCTCCTCACCGCCGGGTCGGCCCTGTGGGAGCCTGAGTCGCTGCTGCGGGGCCTCGGGATCGCGTTGCTGTCCTCGGCCATCCCGTACTCGCTGGAGCTGCTCGCCCTGCGGCGCCTCACCGCCGGCACCTTCGGGGTGCTGCTGAGCCTGGAGCCCGCGGCGGCCGCGCTGGCGGGCCTGCTGGTGCTGGGCCAGGTGCTCAGCGTGGTGCAGCTGGTCGGCATGCTCCTCGTCGTGACCGCCAGCGTCGTGGTCCTGGGCCGACCGAGCGGCTCCGGGGCCGACAAGGGGGCCGATCCTGGTGACGGGGGCCACCTGGTCCCCGACACCCCGGCGTGACCACCGGGGCTCAGCCCCTCCCGTCCGGGTCCGAGCCCGCCCTGCCCTCGCTGCCGGTCCCGGCGTTCGTGGTGTCCTGGGGCGCTGCCGCGTCACCGGTCTTCTCCGCCGGTCGACGACCGGAGGACGAGCCGTCCTCGGGCCGGTCGTGGTGGTGCTGGCTCTCGCCGAAGAGACTGACGTCGTCGAGGTGGAGCCGGTCGGCTCCCTCCGGGTCCACCAGCCCGGCCCTGACGTCCCGCCGGGTCTTGAGCAGGCTGGCCACGGCCGTCACGGCGAGGATGCCCACGATCGCGCCGAGGGAGAGCCAGATCGGGATCTCCGGCACGTCGAAGTGCTCGCCGCCGTTGAGGAACGGCAGCTCGTTCTCGTGCATGGCGTGCAGGATCAGCTTGATGCCGATGAAGGCCAGCAGGACGGCCAGGCCCAGCCCCAGGTAGACCAGGCGCTTGAGGAGGTCGCCCAGGAGGAAGTAGAGCTGTCGCAGCCCCATCAGGGCGAAGACGTTGGCCATGAGGACCAGGTAGGGCTCCTGGGTGAGGCCGAAGATCGCCGGGATGGAGTCCAGGGCGAAGAGCAGGTCCGTGGTGCCCAGGGCCAGGATGACGATGAACATCGGGGTGAGGACCCTCTTGCCGTTCTCCACGACGCGCAGCTTCGTCCCCCCGTCCCACGACTGGGTCACCGGGAAACGCTTCTCCACGGCCCGCAGGAGGGCGTTCTCCTGGTACTCCTCGTCCCCGTCGTCGTCGTGCGCGAGGTTCTCGCGGGCGAGCTTCACCGCGGTGTAGATGAGGAACGCACCGAAGATGTAGAACACCCACGACCAGCGCTCGATCGCGGCCGCCCCCACGAGGATGAAGATGGCCCGCATGACCAGCGCCATGACGATGCCCACCATGAGCGCGAACTGCTGGTACTTCCTCGGCACGCCGAACTTGGCCATGATGATGAGGAAGATGAACAGGTTGTCGATGGACAGGGAGTACTCGGTCAACCAACCGGCGAAGAACTCGCCCGCGAGCTGCCCCCCGCTGGTGACCAGGACACCCAGTCCGAAGAGGATCGCCATCCCCACGTAGATGGACAGTGCCACCGACACCTCACGCCGCGACGGTTCGTGCGGGCGACGCCCGAGCACGAGAAGGTCGAACGCGAAGATGGCGGCGATCACGACGAGTGTGAGGATCCAGACCCACGAGGGGACGGTCATTCCAGCACCTTCCGGTCAGTTCTGCGGACCGGAGGTCTCTCCCGCACCGCAGACCCACGGGGGGCCTTCCCGGTGCCGGCTCCCCGGGTCCGGTCGTGGCACGACCGAACCGTCCTGACGAGGACGCCGCCGGGGATACTCCCCTCCGATGGACGTCGTCCATTTTGACACAGCCGCGCGGGCCGTCGAGCCAGCCCGGCCCGGACGGTCACCCGGTGGCTTCCCGCATCTGCCGCAGCTCCTTCTTCAGCTCACCGATCTCGTCCCGCAACCGGGCCGCGAGCTCGAAGTGCAGCGTCGTGGCGGCCTCGTGCATCTGGTCGGTCAGCTCGTGGATCAGCTGGGCCAGCTCGGTCGCCGGCATGTCGTCGGTCGAACGCCGGTCGAGAACGCTCGTGCCCACCGCCGCCGCCGCGCCCCGACCCCTGCCCGTGCCCCGGGACTGCCGCCGGCCGCTGCCCATGAGCGACTCGGTGTCCGCGTCCTCCCGCTCGAGCATGTCGGTGATGTCCGCGATCTTCTTGCGGAGCGGCGTCGGGTCGATGCCGTGGGCGGCGTTGTAGGCGAGCTGCTTGTCGCGACGCCGGTTCGTCTCGTCGATGGCCTCCTGCATGGAGGGGGTGACGCTGTCGGCGTACATGTGCACCTGGCCGGAGACGTTGCGGGCCGCCCTCCCGATGGTCTGGATCAGCGAGCGGGCGGAGCGCAGGAAACCTTCCTTGTCGGCGTCGAGGATGCTCACGAGGGAGACCTCGGGCAGGTCCAGGCCCTCGCGGAGCAGGTTGATCCCGACGAGGACGTCGTACTCCCCCAGCCGCAGCTCCCGCAGCAGCTCGACGCGACGCAGCGTGTCGACCTCGGAGTGCAGGTAGCGGACGCGCACGCCCTTGTCGAGGAGGTAGTCCGTGAGGTCCTCGGCCATCTTCTTGGTGAGCGTGGTGACGAGGACCCGCTCGTCCCGGGCGGTCCGCTGGCCGATCTCGTGCAGCAGGTCGTCGATCTGGCCACGCGTCGGCTTGAGCACGATCTGGGGGTCGACCAGCCCCGTCGGCCGGATGATCTGCTCGACGGCGCCGTCCCCCTTGGCCAGCTCGTAGCTGCCCGGCGTGGCGGACAGGTAGACCGTCTGCCCGATCCGCTCGAGGAACTCCTCCCACTTCAGCGGCCGGTTGTCCATCGCGCTGGGCAGGCGGAAGCCGTGCTCGACGAGGGTGCGCTTGCGGGACATGTCACCCTCGTACATCGCCCCGATCTGCGGCACGGTGACGTGCGACTCGTCGATCACCAGGAGGAAGTCCTCGGGGAAGTAGTCGATGAGGCAGTTGGGGGCCGAGCCGGACTCGCGCCCGTCGATGTGCCGGGAGTAGTTCTCGATGCCCGAGCAGGACCCGACCTGCCGCATCATCTCGATGTCGTAGGTCGTGCGCATCCGCAGCCGCTGGGCCTCGAGCAGCTTCCCCTCGCGCTCGAACCGCGCCAGCTGCTCCTCCAGCTCGCTCTCGATCCCGCCGATGGCCCGCTCCATGCGCTCGGGGCCGGCGACGTAGTGGGAGGCCGGGAAGACGTACATCTCCTGCTCCTCCCGGACGACCTCACCGGTGACCGGGTGGAGGGTGTACAGCCGGTCGATCTCGTCACCGAAGAACTCCACCCGCAGCGCCAGCTCCTCGTACTGCGGGATGATCTCGACGGTGTCCCCACGGACCCGGAACGTGCCCCGGGTGAAGGCCATGTCGTTGCGGGTGTACTGCATCGTCACGAAGTTGCGGAGCAGCTGGTCGCGCTCGATCGTCTGCCCCACCTTGAGGCGGACCATGCGGTCGACGTACTCCTGGGGCGTGCCCAGCCCGTAGATGCACGAGACGGACGCCACCACGACCACGTCGCGGCGGGTCAGCAGGCTGTTGGTCGCCGAGTGGCGCAGACGCTCCACCTCGTCGTTGACGGAGGAGTCCTTCTCGATGTAGGTGTCCGTCTGCGGGACGTACGCCTCCGGCTGGTAGTAGTCGTAGTAGCTGACGAAGTACTCGACGGCGTTGTTCGGCAGGAGCTCACGGAACTCGTTGGCCAGCTGGGCGGCGAGCGTCTTGTTGGGTGCCATCACCAGGGTCGGGCGCTGCACCTGCTCGATCAGCCAGGCCGTGGTCGCGGACTTGCCGGTGCCGGTGGCGCCGAGGAGCACGATGTCCTCCTCGCCCGCGTTGACGCGCTCGGTGAGCTGGCCGATGGCCGCCGGCTGGTCGCCGCTGGGCTGGAACTCCGAGATGACGCGGAACGGGTTGACCGTTCGCTGGAGGTCGGTGGTGGGGCGCATGTCACCACGCTAACGCCGCGCGCCGACATACCCTTCCCGGCGGAGCCCGCCGTCGGCCGCCGTCCGCCCGGCACGCCGACGGGCCCGGCTCCCCCGAGGGGGAACCGGGCCCGGAGGCACCCCGGCGGCCGGGGCGTCGGCTCAGTTGCCGGTGAGCTTCTCGCGCAGGGCGGCGAGAGCCTCGTCCGAGGCGAGCGTGCCGGTCGCCTCGTCAGGCGTCTCCGAGGAGTAGGACGTCGACGCCGGGGCGGCAGCCTCCACGCCGTCCGAGGACTCGACCGCGTTGGCCGCAGCCTCGACCTGCGCCTTGTGCGCCTCCCAGCGGGAGTGGGCGTCGGCGTACTCCTTCTCCCACTTGTCGCGCTGGGTCTCGAAGCCCTCCAGCCAGTCGTTGGTCTCCGGGTCGAAGCCCTCGGGGTACTTGTAGTTCCCCTGGTCGTCGTACTCGGCGGCCATGCCGTACAGGGTGGGGTCGAACTCGTTGGCGACAGCCTCGTTGGCCTGCTTGAGCGACAGCGAGATCCGACGACGCTCGAGGTCGATGTCGATGACCTTGACGAAGACCTCGCCACCGACGGTGACGATCTGCTCCGGGAGCTCCACGTGGCGCTCGGCCAGCTCGGAGATGTGCACCAGGCCCTCGATGCCGTCCTCGACGCGCACGAACGCACCGAACGGGACGAGCTTGGTCACCTTGCCCGGCACGACCTGACCGATCGCGTGGGTGCGCGCGAAGGTCTGCCACGGGTCCTCGAGGGTCGCCTTGAGCGACAGCGACACGCGCTCGCGGTCCATGTCGACGTCCAGGACCTCGACGGTGACCTCGTCGCCGACCTCGACGACCTCGCCCGGGTGGTCGATGTGCTTCCAGGACAGCTCGGACACGTGGACCAGCCCGTCCACGCCGCCGCCGAGGTCGACGAACGCACCGAAGTTGACGATGCTGCTGACGACACCGGACCGGACCTGGCCCTTCTGCAGCTCGCGCAGGAAGGTCGTGCGGACCTCGGACTGGGTCTGCTCGAGCCAGGCACGACGGGACAGGACCACGTTGTTGCGGTTCTTGTCCAGCTCGATGATCTTCGCCTCGATCTGCTTGCCGACGTAGGGCTGCAGGTCCCGGACCCGGCGCATCTCCACCAGGGAGGCGGGCAGGAAGCCACGCAGGCCGATGTCGAGGATGAGGCCGCCCTTGACGACCTCGATGACGGTGCCGGTGACGACGCCGTCCTCCTCCTTGACCTTCTCGATCGAGCCCCAGGCGCGCTCGTACTGGGCGCGCTTCTTGGACAGGATGAGGCGCCCCTCCTTGTCCTCCTTCTGGAGGACCAGGGCCTCGACCTCGTCGCCGACGGAGACGACCTCGGAGGGGTCGACGTCGTGCTTGATGGCCAGCTCGCGGGCGGGGATGACTCCCTCGGTCTTGTAGCCGATGTCGAGCAGGACCTCGTCCCGGTCGACCTTGACGATGACACCCTCGACGATGTCGCCGTCGTTGAAGTTCTTGATCGTTGCGTCGATCGCTGCGAGCAGCTCTTCCTCAGTGCCGATGTCGTTGATGGCGATCTGGGTGGGCTGCTCGGCCGTAGTGGCAGTCATGTAGTAGGGGCTCCGATTGTGGACAGGCTGGTGAGATGGACAGTTGCAGCTGGCTCGGGGCATGCAGAACGCACGCTACGCGCCCCGCCATCTTAGGTGCTGGGGCCAGCACCGTCAAAGACGGTCCGGCAGGATGGCGGGATGACCACACCGCCCACCCCTGACCGGGTCAGCCGGCGCCCGGTCTCCCACGAGGAGTCCGTCCGTGCGGTGCGTTCCTGGTGGGACGCGGAGGCCGAGTCGTACCACGCCGAGCACGGCACCTTCCTCGGCGACGCCAGCCTGACCTGGGGGCCCGAGGGGTGGACGGAGGAGGACCTGGGCCTCCTCGGGCCGGTCGCCGGTCGCGACGTCCTGGAGGTCGGTGCGGGCGCCGGCCAGGGCGCGCGCTGGTGCGCCGCCCAGGGCGCGCGTGCGGTGGCGACGGACCTGTCCGCGGGGATGCTGCGCGTGGCCCGCCGGATCGACGCCGCGACCACTGCCCCGCCAGGTATGGCGACCGGCCGGCCGGTCGGGTACGTCCAGTGCGACGGAGCTCGCCTGCCGTTCCCGGACGCCTCGTTCGACCTCGTCATCACGGCCCACGGCGTGCTCTCCTTCATCCCCGACCTCCAGGACGCCCTGGACCAGTGGGCCCGGGTGCTCCGGCCTGGTGGACGGTGCGTCGCCTCAGTCTCGCACCCGTTCCGCTGGGCCTTCCCCGACGTGCCGGGACCGGAGGGGCTCACGGTCGGGTTCAGCTACTTCGACCGGCGCGCCTACGTCGAGGAGTCCGAGGACGGCGAGGCCACCTACACCGAGCACCACCGCACCGTCGGGGACCTCGTGCGAGCGGTGGCGGCGAGCGGTCTGCGACTGCTGGACCTGGTGGAGCCCGCCTGGCCGGACGGCGGGGACCACGTCTGGGGCGGCTGGAGCCGCCTGCGCGGCGAGCTGATCCCGGGGACCCTCGTCCTCGTGTGCGTCAAGGGCTGACAGCCGATCAAGGTCACGATCCGGACACGGTCGAGCCGAGGCCCGCCCACCCGGGCGCCCGTCGCTTATGCTCCGTCGCAGTCACGCACCATTCCGTGCGTGCAGCACCATCCGTGACCCCCAGGCTGGAGGAGCAGTGCAGCCCACCACCCCCCACCGGGTCCGTCGTCCTGCCCGGGCACCCCTGCACGTGCTCGGGCTGCTGCTGACGACGTTGACCCTGGTCCTGTTCCCCCTGCTCGTCCCTGCCGTCGCGTCCGCGCAGGCCCCGGACGACCAGTCCCAGGTGAACGTCGAGGAGCACGACCAGAACATCGCGATCAACGTCCGCTACGACAACGAGCCGGTGGCGGACGTGCGCGTCGTCGTGACCGGCGGCGGCTACGAGGCAGAGGCGCTCACCAACGACCGTGGCCAGGCCCGGGTCGGCGTCCCGACCACGGACGCCTACGAGGTGCTCATCGACGAGGAGAGTCTCCCGGAGGGCGTCACCGTCACGGGTGAGAACCCGCTGAACGTCGAGTACGGCTCGCAGTTCTTCCAGCCGGCCAACTTCTTCCTCGGCGAGGGAGAACGGCAGACCACCGGCCTGATGGCCCAGTTCGTCGAGCGGCTCGTCAACGGCCTCAACTTCGGCCTGATGCTGGCGCTGGCCTCCATCGGGCTCTCGCTGATCTTCGGCACCACCGGGCTGACCAACTTCGCCCACGCGGAGATGGTGACGTTCGGAGCGGTCGCGGCGCTCGCGCTCGGCGTCTTCGCCGACTGGCCGATCTGGATCGCCATCATCGTGGCGGTGGCGCTCAGCGGCGCCTTCGGCTGGGTGGTCGACGCCGGCATCTGGCGACCCCTGCGACGACGCGGGATCGGCCTCGTCCAGCTGATGATCCTCACCATCGGTCTCTCGCTGGCCGGGCGCTACGTCTTCCAGTTCTTCATCGGCGGCGGCACCTACCAGCTGCCCGGTGCCGGTGGCACGCGCCACCAGATCCTGGGACCCATCCGCCTGAGCACCGTCGACATGGTGAGCATGGGGATCAGCCTGACGGTCCTGCTCCTCGTCGCCTACTGGCTGCTGCGCACCCGCACCGGGAAGGCGACGCGCGCCGTCTCCGACAACCGCTCGCTCGCGGCGGCCAGCGGTATCGACGTGGACGCCGTGACCCGCATCGTGTGGGTCGCCGGCGCCGCGCTGGCCGGCCTCTCCGGCGTGCTGTGGGCCTACTTCCGGCCCGGCATCAAGTGGGACATGGGTGTGCAGATCCTGCTGCTCATCTTCGCCGCGGTGGTCCTGGGCGGTCTCGGGACGGCCTTCGGGGCCCTGCTCGGCGCTCTGGTGATCGGCGTCCTCGTCGAGGTCTCGACGCTGTGGATCCCCTCCGACATCAAGTACGTCGGAGCGCTCGGCGTCCTCATCATCATCCTCCTCGTGCGGCCCCAGGGAATCCTGGGCCGACGAGCACGTATCGGATAACGGAGGCACCGAGATGGACTGGGGCCAGATCCTCAACAACACCGCCAGCTTCATGCTCTCGGCCGAGACGATCGGTTTCATGCTCGCGGCCCTGGGGCTGTCGATCCACTTCGGGTATGCCGGGCTGCTCAACTTCGGGATGGCCGGGTTCATGGCCATCGGCGCCTACGGGTACGCCATCTCGATCCTCAGCTTCGGGCTGCCGTGGTGGGCAGCCATGGGGGTGAGCATGCTGGGGGCGATCGTCTTCGCCGTCGTGCTCGGCATCCCCACCCTGCGGCTGCGTGCCGACTACCTGGCCATCGTCACCATCGCGGCGGCCGAGATCGTGCGCCTCCTGTTCCAGACCCAGCTGTTCGACCGGTGGACCAACAGCGCGGACGGTCTGGGCGGTTACCACGCGAGCTTCCGCGCCGCCAACCCGCTGCCGACCGGCACGTACGGTCTCGGTCCGTGGACCTACACGGAGACGGGCTGGTGGGCCCGGGTCTTCGGCCTCCTCCTCGTCGCCCTCGCGGTCGTCCTGGTGTGGCTGCTCATGCGCAGCCCGTGGGGCCGCGTCCTCAAGGGCATCCGTGAGGACGAGGACGCGGTCCGGTCGCTGGGCAAGAACGTTTTTCTCTACAAGATGCAGGCGCTCATCATCGGAGGTGTGCTGGGCGCGCTGGGCGGCGTCGTGATCGCGCTGCCCTCGGCCGTCATCCCGCAGTACTACCTGCCCAGCCTCACGTTCTTCGTCTGGACCGCCCTGCTGCTCGGCGGGGCGGCGACGATCTTCGGCCCGGTCCTCGGTTCGATGCTGTACTGGATGCTCATGGCCTTCCTCTCGGGGGTGCTCCCCGCGATGGCGGCCGAGGGCTGGCTGCCGATCAGCACGACCCAGGCCGGCAACCTGCGCTTCGTCGTCGTCGGTGTGGCGCTGATGCTCCTCGTGGCGTTCCGGCCCCAGGGGATCCTGGGGAACAAGAAGGAGATGACCTTTGTCAAGTGACGAGCTGGCCCCGGCCCCGCACGACGACCACGAGATCCTCGTCGAGACGCAGGAGGTCGCACCGACGCACGAGATCCATGCCACGCACGACCTGGCCACCGGACCGGCCGCCCCCGGGGTGTCCAAGAAGGACCCGATCCTGGTCGCCGACCACGTCTCCCGCTCCTTCGGCGGCATCAAGGCCGTCGACGTCGAGCACCTGGAGATCCCACGCAACGCCATCACCGCCCTGATCGGGCCCAACGGTGCCGGCAAGACCACCCTGTTCAACCTGCTCAGCGGGTTCGACCAGCCGGACAGCGGCGAGTGGTCCTTCAACGGGCGCTCCCTCGCCGGCATCCCCGCCTGGAAGGCCGCGCGGCGCGGACAGGTCCGCACCTTCCAGCTGACGAAGGTGCTCCAGCGCCTCACCGTGCTGGAGAGCATGAAGCTCGGTGCCACGGGACAGACGGGTGAGCGCATCCTGGCCAGCGTCCTCCCGTTCCTGTGGCGGGCGCAGGAGAAGGCGATCGAGACGCGCGCGCTGGACCTCCTGCGCAAGTTCAAGCTCTACGACAAGCGGGCCGACTACTCGGCGTCCCTGTCGGGGGGCCAGCGCAAGCTGCTCGAGATGGCGCGAGCCCTCATGACCGAGCCCGAGTTCGTGCTCCTCGACGAGCCCATGGCCGGGGTCAACCCGGCTCTCGTCCAGTCGTTGCTCGACCACGTCATCGACCTCAAGAGCGAGGGGATGACCGTGCTCTTCGTGGAGCACGACATGCACATGGTCCGGCACATCGCCGACTGGGTCGTGGTGATGGCCGAGGGGCGCATCGTCGCCGAGGGACCCCCGCGGGAGGTCATGATGGACCCGGCCGTGGTGGACGCCTACCTCGGCTCGCACCTGGACGAGGACATCGGTGTCATCACCGGTCGGTACGACGAGGAGGGCAACCGCATCTCATGAGCACCATCGACACCGAGACCGCGTCGGGCGGCACAGGCGCACCCCGGACCACCGGCGAGCCCGTGGTGGCCGTGGACAACGTCACGGCCGGCTACCTCCCGGGCATCGACATCCTCACCGACACCAACCTGCGCGCCTACGACGGCGAGCTCATCGGGATCATCGGCCCCAACGGGGCCGGCAAGTCGACGCTGCTCAAGGCCATCTTCGGCCTGGTGACGGTCCGCTCGGGAACGATCTCCCTGCGGGGGGAGGACATCACCAACCTCAAGGCCAACAAGCTGGTCGCCAAGGGCGTGGGCCTGGTGCCCCAGACCGAGAACGTCTTCTCGACCCTGACGATCCGGGAGAACCTCGAGATGGGGGCCTACCAGCGGCCCTCCAAGCTCAAGGAGAGCCTCGACTTCGTCATCGACATCTTCCCCCCGCTCGGGGACCGCCTCAACCAGGTCGCCGGCTCCCTCAGCGGCGGTGAGCGGCAGATGGTCGCGATGTCCAGGGCGCTGATGATGCGGCCCGACGTGCTGCTGCTGGACGAGCCCTCGGCCGGCCTCTCGCCGGTGCGTCAGGACGACGCGTTCATCCGGGTCTCCTCCATCAACCAGGCCGGCGTGACCGTCATCATGGTGGAGCAGAACGCCCGACGCTGCCTGCAGATCTGTGACCGTGCCTACGTCCTCGACCAGGGCAAGGACGCGCACACGGGCACCGGACGAGAGCTACTCAACGACGAGCGCGTGATCGGCCTGTACCTCGGCACCCTGGGTCAGGCCGAGGCCTGAACCAGGACGCCCCACCACCTCACCCAGGCACGGCGAAGGCCCCGGGACCGTTCTTCGGTCCCGGGGCCTCGTCGTGGCGCTCGCGCGCCGGTGCCTCAGTTGAGGCGGGTCAGGCTGTTCTCGGCGTCGTACTCGAAGATGCCGATGGTCGCCTCGGTCGGGTCACCGTTCTCGTCGAAGGAGATCGGGCCGGAGGGGCCGTCGTAGTCCACGACGCCACCGTCGATGATGATCTGCGCGGCGGCCGCGAAGTCGGTGGCCTTCTCGCCACCACCGGTCCCGCCGGAGACCTCCTGCATCTTGCCGGCCATGGCCGGGCCCTCGACGGAGTTGGCGGCCAGGGCCGACAGCGCCGCGAGGATGACGGCGTCGTAGGACTCCGCCGCGTAGTTGTAGTCCACGAGCTCGGGGTTGCCGGCCTCGGTCCAGACGGTGTTGAGCTCCTCGCGGAACTCGTCACCCAGGTCCGGGCCGGGCTGGGTGCCCTTGGCGCCCTCGAGCAGGCCCGGGTCGAAGTCCTCGCTGTAGTCGGCGATGTTGCCGTCGACGAAGTACAGGTTGGTCGTGTCGAAGCCCGCCGCGTCGATCGCGGGGATGATCGTCTTGACCTCCTCGAAGGTGATCAGCACGATGGCGTCCGGGTTCTGGGCGATCACCGAGCTGATCTGCGCGTCGAACGTCGTGTCTCCGGCGTTGTAGGACTCGCTGGCCACGACGGTGCCGTTGGCCGCCTCGAACGTCTCCGTGAGCACGGCCTCGAGGCCGGTGCCGTAGGCGTCGTTGAGGTAGATGATGCCGAGGTTGGCCACCCCGTCCTGGGCGATGAGGTTGCCGAGCACCTCACCCTGGAGCAGGTCCGAGGGGGCGGTGCGCCAGTAGAGGTTGTCGTCGTCCCAGGTGGTGAAGTCCGGGGAGGTGTTCGCCGGCGAGATCATCAGCCGCTCGGCGGCCACGACCTCGTCGATGAACAGCTTGGACACACCGGAGGACGCCGCGCCGATGATGGCGTGTACGCCCGCGTTGAGCAGCTGGGGGACGGTCGTCGCGTAGGCGCGGTTGTCCGGGTCACCGGAGTCACCGAGCGTGACGTTGACGGTGATACCCAGGTCGGCCTCGTTGATGTGCTTCTCGGCGAGCAGCACCCCCGCCTCCTCGGGCGGGCCCAGGAAGGCGAGGGCGCCGGTCTGCGGGAGCACGGTGCCGATCTCCAGGGTCAGGTCGCGGTCCCCCGCCTCACCGGTGCCGGCTGCCTCATCCTCCTGGGTCTGCTCGTCGTCCTCGCCGGCGGGCGTCTCGTCGTCGCCGCCGTTGCCGCACGCCGTGAGCACCAGCGCGGAGGCGGCGAGCACGGCGATGCCGCGCGCGGCCACGGACCCACGCGGGCGGAGAGAGGTTCGGATCATGATGCTCCTCTGAATCGTCGGGGTGGGACTACTGTGTCTCCACTGCGCCGACCGTAGGTGTCCGGAGGGTCGCGCACAAGGGTTTGCGCGGCCGGTCCCACGATCGTTCCCACATCGTTATCAGGGGCGGCGCTGCTCAGTGTGCCGCGTCGTGCCAGGTCCGGCCCACGCCGACGCTGACGTCGAGGGGAACGGTCAGGTCCGCGGCGGCACCCATCTGCTCGCGGACGACCGACTCGACCAGATCGCGTTCGCCGGGGGCGATCTCCAGGACCAGCTCGTCGTGAACCTGGAGCAGCATCCGCGAGCGCACACCCGCCTCCGTGAGGGCACGCTCGGTGCGCAGCATCGCCACCTTGATGAGGTCGGCGGCCGACCCCTGGATGGGTGCGTTGAGCGCCATACGCTCCGCCATCTCCCGGCGCTGCCGGTTGTCGCTGGTCAGGTCGGGCAGGTAACGGCGCCGACCCAGCAGGGTCTCGGTGAAGCCGCTGCGCCTGGCCTCGCCCACGATGTCCCGCAGGTAGTCCCGGACGCCCCCGAAGCGCTCGAAGTACTCGTCCATGAGCGCCTTGGCCTCCGCGGTGGCGATGCCGAGCTGCTTGGACAGGCCGAAGGCGGACAGGCCGTAGGCCAGCCCGTAGCTCATCGCCTTGACCTTCGAGCGCATCTCGGGCGTGACGTCGTCCGGCGCGACACCGAAGACCCTGGACCCGACGAACCGGTGCAGGTCCTCCCCGCTCCGGAAGGCCTCGGTGAGACCCTCGTCCCCGGACAGGTGCGCCATGATGCGCATCTCGATCTGGCTGTAGTCGGCCGACATCAGCGCCTCGTACGGCCCGTCGGCGTCGGCGCCCACGACGAAGATCTCCCGGAGGCGGCGCCCCTCCTCCGTCCGGATCGGGATGTTCTGCAGGTTGGGCTCGGTCGAGCTCAGCCGGCCCGTGGCCGCGATCGTCTGCTGGTACGTGGTGTGGATGCGTCCGTCGTCGGCGACCGACTTCAGCAACCCCTCGGCGGTCACCCGGAGGCGAGCCTTGTCCCGGTGCCGCAGCAACGCCTCGAGGAAGGGGTGCTCGGTCTGGGCGTACAACCCGGCGAGCGCGTCGGCGTCCGTCGTGTAACCGGTCTTCGTGCGCCGCGTCTTCGGCAGCCCGAGCGTCTCGAAGAGCACGACCTGCAGCTGCTTCGGCGAGCCGAGGTTGACAGTGTCGTCCCCGAGGGACTCCCAGGCGTCGAGCTGCGCCTGCTCCATGGCGTCGCCGAACTCCCCCTCCAGCGCCTCCAGGGCGGGCAGGTCGACGGCGATGCCAGCCTGCTCCATCCGGCGCAGCACGCCGACCAGCGGCAGCTCGACCTCGGCGAGAAGACGGCGCTCCGCCTCCTCCGCGAGCTCGGTGTCGAGCGCGAGCGACAGGTCGTGCACCGCGCGGGCGTGCACCATCGCCGAGCGTGCGGCCGCACGGTCACCCGGATCCTGCTCCGCCTCCCCCCACGCGAGGTCGAGCGTCCCCTCCTCCCCGGCCTCCTCCTCCAGCCTCAGCTCACGCCGGAGGTAGCGCAGGGACAGGTCCGCCAGGTCGTAGGACCGCTGGTCCGGACGCACCAGGTAGGCGGCGAGCGCGGTGTCGCTGACCACGCCCTCGACGTCGAGCCCCCGGAGCTGGAGCGAGGACACCTGCCCCTTCGCGTCGTGCAGCACCTTGGGGCAGGCGGGATCGCGCAGGAACGCGGCGAGGGCAGCCTCGTCCGCCTCGGTGGCCTCGAGCAGGTCCAGGTATGCCGCGTGCTCGGCTCCCGCGAGACCCAGCGCCGTCGCCTCCCCCGGGCCGGCCGGGGTCCGGGGGCCGGCGTGCACGACGACCGCGACCCGCTGCCCGGGGCCGGCGTGCGCCGACAGCCAGGCCGCGGACTCGCCCTGGGACAGGGTCGTCCCCTCGACCTCGATCCCCTCCTCGGCCTCGGTCTCCGCCGACTCGAGCGTCGCGAAGAGCCGCTCGCGCAGCACCCGGAACTCCAGGCCGTCGAAGACCCGGTGCACCTCCTCGCGGTCCCAGCCGCGCGCCTGGAGGTCCGCGACGCCGACCTCGAGCGGCACGTCTGCCACGAGCTGGTTGAGCCGGCGGTTGCGCAGGACCTGGGGCAGGTGGTCGCGCAGCGCCTGACCGGCCTTGCCGGGGAGCTGGTCGGCCCCGTCCACGATCCCGGCCAGGTCGCCGAACTGCCCGAGCCACTTGGCCGCCGTCTTCGGTCCCACGCCCGGCACGCCCGGCAGGTTGTCCGAGGACTCCCCCACCATCGCCGCCAGGTCGCTGTAGCGCTCGGGCCGCACCCCGTACTTCTCCTCGATCTTCTCCGGCGTCATCCGCCAGGTCTCGGACACCCCGCGGACGGGGTAGAGCAGGAGCGTCCCCTCGTCGACGAGCTGGAAGGCGTCCCGGTCCCCGGAGACGATGACGACCTCCATCCCCTCGGCCCGCGCCTGGGCGGTGAGGGTGGCGATGATGTCGTCAGCCTCGTAGCCCTCCACCTCCAGGTGGGTGATCCGCAGCGCGTCGAGGATCTGCTTGACGAGGTCGACCTGGCCGACGAACTCCCCGGGCGTCGTGGCGCGCCCGGCCTTGTACTCGGCATACTCCGCGCTGCGGAACGTCTGGCGCGAGATGTCGAAGGCGACCGCCACGTGGGTCGGCGCCTCGTCCCGGAGCACGTTGATGAGCATCGAGGTGAAGCCGTAGACGGCGTTGGTGCTCTGACCCGTGGTGGTGGAGAAGTTCTCCACGGGAAGGGCGAAGAAGGCCCGGTAGGCCAGGGAATGTCCGTCCAGCAGCAGCAGTCGACTCACAGCATGGCAGCCTATGTCCCATGACCGACATCCCCCAGCCCCAGCCTCCGGGCACCCCGGTGGCTCTGCCGTTCCCCACCGAGGGGACGCTGCCGGAGCGGATGGGCATGGAGGTCCTGGAGATCGGCCCGGAGCGGACCGTCGGGCGGATGCCGGTGGCCGGCAACACCCAGCCCTACGGGTTGCTGCACGGCGGCGCCTCCGCGGCTCTGGCGGAGACGGTCGCCTCCGTCGCCGCTGCCGCACACGCCGGGGGGGACCGGATCGCGGTGGGCGTGGACCTCAACGCCACGCACCACCGTGCGGTGCGGGAGGGCTGGGTGACGGCGGTCGCGACGCCCCTGTCGCTCGGCCGGTCGGTCGCGAGCTACGAGGTCGTCGTGCAGGACGACGAGGGGCGCCGGGTCTGCACCGCCCGCCTCACCTGCGCGCTGAGGGACCGGCCCCCGGGCGCCTGACCGCAGCCGCCTAGGGTGTCCGCCATGGACGGTGGGTTCCCGGGTCTGGGCACGGTGATCAACGTGGTGGCCGTGGTCTTCGGCGCCCTGCTCGGCATGGTGGCCGGGCACCGCTTCCCCGTGCGGGTCCGGGACGTCGTCACCGACTGTCTGGGCCTCGTCACCCTGCTGGTGGCGGGTCTGTCCGCCCTGGAGGTGACCTCCCCGGCCCTCAGCGGCGCCGTGGGGTCCGGGGTCCCGGTGCTCGTGGTGCTCGGCAGCCTGCTGCTCGGGGGGATCCTCGGTTCGCTGCTGCGGATAGAGGACCGGCTGGAGTCGCTCGCGGGCGTGGTCCAGGGGTTCGTGCGCCGGGTCTGGGGCGGGGCGGACGACGGGCACGAGGGCCGGGAGCGGTTCATCGAGGGGTGGCTCACCGCGTCCCTGCTCTTCTGCGTGGGTCCGCTGACCATCCTCGGGTCGCTGTCCGACGGGCTGGGCCGCGGCATCGACCAGCTGGCGCTGAAGTCGGCGCTGGACTTCTTCGCCGCCACCGCCTTCGCCTCGACGTTCGGCGTCGGTGTGCTGGTGTCGGCGGTCTCGGTGGCGCTCGTGCAGGGACTGCTCACCGTGGTCGGGGTCACCCTGGGCGCGGTCGCCCCGGAGGCGCACATCGCCGCGCTGACGGCGGTCGGGGGCCTGCTCCTGGTGGGCATCGCGCTGCGGCTGCTCCGCATCCGCCAGGTGCCCGTGGGCGACCTGCTCCCGGCCCTGGTCGTCGCACCGCTGCTGGTCTCGGTCGTCGCGGCACTGCGCTGACCGTGCGGGGCTCCCGGTGCGCTCGTACCGACGGGTCGGTGCGACCGTGCGGTCCCGTCGTTGCGACCGTGCCGGCCGACCGGCGGTGCGTACCCGGGGGGTCTACTTCTTGCCGGGCATGCCCGCGATGACCGCGTCGGCCACCTCACGCATCGAGAGGCGCCGGTCCATGGCGGCCTTCTGGATCCAGCGGAACGCGTCGGCCTCGGTCAGCTTGAGCTGGCTCATCAGGAGGCCCTTGGCACGGTCGACGCGCTTGCGGGTCTCGAAGCGCTCGCCCAGGTCCGCGACCTCGCTCTCCAGCGCCTTGCGCTCGGCCCAGCGGGCCCGGGCGATGTCGATGGCCGGCAGGACGTCGGCCGCGCTGAAGGGCTTGACGACGTAGGACATCACGCCGGCGTCGCGGGCCCGCTCGACGAGGTTCTTGTCGCTGAAGGCGGTGAGCATGACGACGGGGGCGAGACCCTCGCGGCCGATCTGCTCCGCCGCCGAGATGCCGTCCATCCCGGGCATCTTGATGTCCATG
Source organism: Ornithinimicrobium cerasi (assembly GCF_003702705.1). GTDB lineage: Bacteria > Actinomycetota > Actinomycetes > Actinomycetales > Dermatophilaceae > Ornithinicoccus > Ornithinicoccus cerasi. The sequence continues at coordinate 301,136 of NZ_QZMN01000002.1, forward strand.
ACCACCAGGTCGGGGCTGGTCTCGGTGACCAGCGCCACCGCCTGCTCCCCGTCCGCGGCCTGACCGACGATCTCGTGCCCCGCCTCGGTCAGCATCTCCGCCAGGTCCATCCGGATGAGCGCCTCGTCCTCCGCCAGGACGATCCGCAGGCCGCCGTCCGTCCGGACCTCCGGCTGCTCCTCGGTCAGCTCACCGTCGTCCGGGGTCTGCGTCTGCGCATCGGTCACCGCGTCAGCCTATCTGTGAGTCTCGGCCTCCGACCATCGGGTCCGGGTCGGAGGATGCCGTGCCGGGAGCGGGACTTGAACCCGCACGCCCTTGCGGGCAGAGCATTTTGAGTGCCCCGTGTCTGCCATTCCACCACCCCGGCCGGGCGGGTGGAGCCGCCAGCGGACCAGCATACCCGCCGGGGAGCCCGGCCCCGGGTCAGACGACCGGGTCGTCCGTGTAGGCGGGTGCCTGCCCGTAGACGGCGTCCCCGATGCGGTGCATCCGCAGCGCGTTGGTGGTGCCGGACACGCCGGGGGGTGAGCCGGCGACGATGACGATGAGGTCGCCCCGGTCGCAGCGGCCCTCGCGCAGCAGCGCCTCCTCCACCTGCATGACCATCTGGTCGGTGTGCCAGACGAAGGGCACCAGGAAGGTCTCCACCCCCCAGGTCAGCGCCAGCCGCGACCGGGTCGACTGCTCCGTGGTGAAGGCCAGCATGGGGGTGGCTGCCCGCATCCGGGCCATCCGTCGCGTGGTGTCGCCGCTCTGGGTGAAGGTGGCGACGAAGCGGATGTCCTCGAGCGAGTCCGTCAGGCCCATCGCTGCCCGGGTCACCGCCCCGCCGGGGGTGCGCGGCTTGGTGAGGATCGGGGCGATCCGCGACAGGCCGTGGTCCTCGGTGGCCTCGATGATGTCGGCCATGGTCTCCACGCAGCGCACCGGCCAGGCGCCGATCGAGGTCTCACCGGAGAGCATGATCGCGTCAGCGCCGTCGAGCACCGCGTTCGCGCAGTCGCTCGCCTCGGCCCGGGTGGGCCGGGGGTTCTCGATCATCGACTCCAGGACCTGGGTGGCGACGATGACCGGCTTGGCGCTCTCCCGGCACATCTGGATGGCGTCCTTCTGCACCAGCGGCACCTGCTGCAGCGGCAGCTCGACGCCGAGGTCGCCGCGGGCCACCATGATGCCGTCGAAGGCGGCCACGATGCTCTCGAGATTCTCCACGGCCTGCGGCTTCTCGATCTTGGCGATGACCGGGAGGACCCGACCCTCCTCCTCCATGATGGCCCGGACCGGGTCCACGTCGGCGGCGGAGCGCACGAAGGAGAGGGCGATGAAGTCGGCGCCGGTGCGGATCCCCCAGCGCAGGTCCTCCTCGTCCTTCTCCGACATCGCCGGGACGCTGACCGCCGTACCGGGGAGGTTGATGCCCTTGTTGTTGGAGATGACGCCGCCGACCTCGACGCGGCAGACGACGTCGGTCTCGCTGACCTCGACCGCCCGCAGGAGGACCTTCCCGTCGTCGACCAGCAGGTCGTCGCCGACGGACACGTCCCCGGGCAGCCCCTTGTAGGTGGTGCCCACCTCGCGGTGGTCACCCGGCACGTCCCGGCTGGTGATGGTGAAGGTGTCACCGGGAGCCAGGGTGACCGGTCCCGAGGCGAAGGTGGCGGTCCGGATCTTGGGGCCCTGCAGGTCGACCAGCACCGCCACGGCATGCCCGGTCGCGTCACCGGCGCGCCGGACGTTGAGGTAGCGCTCGTGGTGCTCCTCGTAGGCGCCGTGGGAGAGGTTGAGCCGCGCCACGTCCATACCGGCCCGCACGAGGGCCTCGATCTGCTCGTAGGAGTCGGAGGCGGGACCGAGGGTGCAGACGATCTTGGCTCGACGCATGGGGGAGAGCCTAGTCCGACCGGGGCCGCCGTCGCGCGCCGCAGCCGCAGGGTCGCCGGAACCGGTCAGGAATGGTCGGCGAGGACCTCGTCCAGCGCGCCCGGGTCCTGCATCAGCCGGCTCATCTCCTCGTTGCCGACGGTCTCACCGTTGACGACGAGCGTCGGCGTGCCGGTGACGCCGTCCTGGTTGGCCCGGGTCTGCATGTCCTCGACGTAGCCGGTGTGGGGCAGGTCCTCGACGCACCGGCCGAAGGTCTCCAGCGCCTCTCCCTCCACCCCGGCCTCCTCCGCCCAGCGCAGGAACTGCTCGTCGGTGAATCCGGCGCCCTCCTGCTGCGGCTGGTTGGCGAAGACCGCCGCGTGGAAGTCGAGGAAGACGTCCGCGTCGTCCGCGCACAGCGCGGCGTTGGCGGCCCGGACCGAGGAGTCGTTGCCGAGGGAGCCGTCCAGGAAGGACATGATCTGGAACGTGACGTTGACCTCACCGGCCTCGATCTTCTCGGTGAGCGCCGGTCCGATCGAGTTCTCCAGGACCCCGCACCACGGGCACTGGAAGTCCTCGTAGATGCGGATCTGCGTGACGTCCGCGTCCGTCCCCGGGCCCAGGCTGACCCCACCCCCCTCCGGGAGGGTGCTTCCGGTGCCCTGCGAGTCGAGGCCGCCGGGGTCGCGCGTCGCGGCCCACACCAGCGCAGCCACGAGCACGACCACGAGGACGACCACCCCGCCGATGAGCGCCGTCGACGGCCCCTTGGAGACCGTCCTGACCTGGGGGGCGGGCGGACGCGGCATGGGTCAACGACCTTTCGGGAGGTGCCCGTCCAGCGAGAACGGGCTGCGGGGCCGGACGACGAGCCATCCGGCCAGGGCGAGGAGCCCGAGGTCGCGCAGGATCTCGGACAGGTAGCGGGTGTCCTCGGGGTCCACGGGTCCCCCGGTCCCGAAGCAGCCGCAGTCGATCGTGAGACCCCGGGACCAGGCCGAGACGATGCCGGCCACGAAGGCGACCATCAGCACGCCGCCGACCACCGCGGCGGACCGGGTGAGCAGACCGGCCAGCAGCAGCACCCCGGCGGCGATCTCCACGACGGGCAGGGTGGTGCCGATGAGCCTGGCCACCTCGTAGGGGAAGAGCTGGTAGGCCACCACGCTCTGCACCGAGCCGGTGAGGTCGGTGATCTTGAACAGGCCCGCCGCGAGGAGCACCCCGCCGAGCAGCAACCGGGCCACCAGCCCGACCGCGTCGGGCCACCCACGTCCTGGCGGGGTCGGGGCCGGGGCGGGGGCCGCCGGTGCATCGTGGTGCGCGTGGGTCGGGGCGCTGGTCATGGCAGTGGCGCGGCGGCGGGGACGAGGCTCACCGACGCACCCCCTCCGCGAGCTCCTGCGTGAGCTCCCGCAGACGCCCGAGGGTGGGGTCCTCCCCCACGGCGCGCACGAGCGCCGAGCCGACGATCGCGCCGTCCGCGAAGGCGGCGACCTCGGCCGCCTGGTCCCCGGTGCTCAGGCCCAGGCCGACGCACAGAGGGAGGTCGGTGAGGCTGCGGGTCCGCTCCACCAGGGTCCGGGCACTGGCGCCGACGCTCGAGCGGACCCCCGTGACGCCCATCGTCGCGGCGACGTAGACGAATCCCCGGCACGCCTCGACCGTCGTCCGCAGCCGTTCGTCGGTCGAGCTGGGGGCGACGAGGAAGATGGGGGCGAGGCCATGCTCGTCGGCGGCGGCACGCCATGCCCCGGCCTCGTCAGGGATGAGGTCCGGCGTGATCAGGCCGGCGCCGCCGGCCGCGGCGAGGTCTGCCGCGAACCGGTCTGGGCCGTAGCGCAGGACGGGGTTCCAGTAGGCCATGACCACCGGGACGGCACCGGCCTCGGCGACGGCACGGACGACGTCGAAGAGCTGGGAGAGCCGGAAGCCGTTCTTCAGCGCGGCGGTGGCGGCCCGCTCCACCACGGGCCCGTCCATGAGCGGGTCGGTGTAGGGGACACCGACCTCCACGATGTCGGCGCCCGCCTCCGCGAGGACCCGGACGGCGGCGACCGAGGTCGCCAGGTCGGGGTACCCCGCGGGGAGGTAGGCCACCAGGGCGGCTCGACCCTCGTCACGGCAGCGGGAGAACACCTCCTCCAGGGGGCTCACCAGCCGCTCCCCTCCGCCTCGGCCACGGGTTCGTCGGCCTTGAGCTGCTCGGCCTCCACGAGGTCCTGCCCGTCGACGAGGCCGAACCAGCGAGCGGCGGTGTCGACGTCCTTGTCGCCGCGGCCGGACAGGTTGACGAGGAGCACGGGCGGCTCCTCATTCGCGTCGCGCGCCATCGCCTGTCCCAGGCGCAACGTGCCGGCGAGGGCGTGCGCGCTCTCGATGGCGGGGATGATGCCCTCGGTGCGGCACAGCAGGGCGAAGGCGTCCATCGCCTCGTCGTCGGTGACCGGTTCGTAGGTGACCCGGCCGCTGTCGTGGAGGAACGCGTGCTCGGGACCGACGCTCGGGTAGTCCAGGCCGGCGGAGACGGAGTGCGTCTCCATGGTCTGCCCGTCCTCGTCCTGAAGGACGTAGGTCGCGGCCCCGTGCAGGACCCCCGGCACCCCTCCGGAGAACCGCGAGGCGTGCCTGCCGGGCGCGATCCCCTCGCCCCCCGCCTCATAGCCGTGCAGGCGCACGGCCGGGTCGTCGAGGAAGGCGGAGAAGATCCCGATCGCGTTGGAGCCTCCACCGACGCACGCGCACACGGCGTCGGGGAGTCGCCCGACGCGCTCGAGCACCTGCTCTCGCGCCTCGCGGCCGATCACCGAGTGGAAGTCGCGGACCATGCTGGGGAACGGGTGCGGCCCGGTGACGGTGCCGAGCAGGTAGTGCGTCCCCTCGACGTTGGTGACCCAGTCGCGCATGGCCTCGTTGATCGCGTCCTTGAGCGTGGCGCTCCCGGTCGCGACCGGCACCACCTCGGCGCCGAGGAGTCGCATGCGAGCCACGTTCAGCGCCTGCCTGCGGGTGTCGACCTCGCCCATGTACACGGTGCAGTCCAGACCCATGAGCGCGGCGGCGGTCGCGGTGGCCACGCCGTGCTGCCCCGCACCGGTCTCGGCGATCACCCGCCGCTTGCCCATCCGCACGGTCAGCAGGGCCTGGCCCAGCACGTTGTTGATCTTGTGGGAGCCGGTGTGGTTGAGGTCCTCCCGCTTCAGGAAGACCCTCGCGCCGCCCGCGTGCTCGGCGAATCGCCGGACCTCGGTGAGCGGCGACGGCCGGCCGGTGTAGTCCCGCTGCAGCTGGTCGAGCTCGGCGACGAACTTCGGGTCGGCCACCGCGTCGGTCCAGGCGCCCTCCAGCTCCTCCAGCGCGGCGACCAGCGCCTCCGGCACGTAGCGGCCGCCGAACGCGCCGAAGCGCCCGGGGGCGCTCACCCGCGACCGCCGGTGCGGTGGGCGTGGTCGGAATGGACGGCCGGGTGGGACCCGGCGGCGACCAGCTCGGCCACCGCCTCCCGCGGCGAGGCTCCGGTGACGAGGGCCTCACCGACGAGGACCGCGTCGGCGCCCGCCTCGGCGAAGGCCATGACGTCCAGGGGTCCGCGGACCCCCGACTCGGCCACCCGCAGGACGCCCTCGGGCACGAGGGGCGCGAGGGAGGCGAAGGTGGACCGGTCCACCTCCAGCGTCTTGAGGTTGCGGTTGTTCACGCCGAGGATGCGCGCACCGGCCGAGACGGCGCGGTGCAGCTCGGCCTCGTCGTGCACCTCGACGAGGGCGTGCATCCCGAGGGACTCCACGCGCTCGAGCAGGCTGACGAGCACCTCCTGCTCGAGGGCCGCGACGATGAGCAGGACCATGTCGGCGCCGTGCGCGCGCGCCTCCCAGACCTGGTAGGGGTCGACGACGAAGTCCTTGCGCAGCACCGGGACGTCGACCCGGGACCGGACTGCGTCGAGGTCGGCGAGCGAGCCACCGAAGCGGCGCCCCTCCGTGAGCACGCTGATGACGCTGGCCCCGCCGGCGGCGTAGTCCGCGGCCAGGGCCGCCGGGTCGGCGATCGCCGCGAGCGCCCCCTTGCTGGGGCTGCTGCGCTTGACCTCGGCGATGACGTGCACCCCCTCCCCCCGCAGCCGCCGCAGGGCGTCGACGGGCGACGGGACGTCGGCGGTCCGCTCGCGCAGGGCGTCGAGCGGCAGGGCGGCGCGCCGTTCGGCGAGGTCGGCGCGGACCCCCTCGATGATCTGGTCCAGGACGGTCGGCACGACCTCAGCGTAGGCGACCCCGGAGGCGGTCCGTGCACGCGGGTCGCTCGGTCAGGACGGGCGCACGAGGCTCAGGCGCGGGACCGCTCGGGGTCGCTCCCCAGACCGGCCCGGGCCATGGCGTACCAGACGACGGCCCCCAGGACGAAGCCCACCACGCCCGCCCAGAGCAGCCAGGCGGGGCCGAACACGGCGGCGTAGCACCCCAGGACGGTGGAGACCAGCATCACGGCGACCCCGGTCCAGGCGGCCTTGCTGTGACCGTGGTTGTCCTCGTGCATGGGTGCTCCTCCGTCAGGTCGGTCGGCCGTGCGGCCTGGGTACGTCACCGGTCATTGTGCCAGCCCGGGCACCGGGGCGGTGTTCACGCCCCGCCGGTCGGGTCGCCGCCCTCGCTGAGCATGCGCCACTGCTCCGAGGCCGCACGACGGTCCCGCTCGGCCGGGGTGTCGTCGGGCCCGGGTGGGCGTCCGGCCGGGCCCCGGGACGGTGCGCGAGGCGACCACAGGGCCGTCGCCGTCGCGGCCGGGGCCAGGACAGCCGCGGACCAGGCCCAGGCCGTCGTGCGTGCGGAGACCACCTCGGCACCGGTCAGGACGCCCGTCGGGTCCAGGGTGACGCGCACCGCCGCGGCCGCCGCCACGGCCCCTGCCGCCGCGACGACCAGCCTGGGCCACCTCCCGGTCGTTCGCGCGGCTCCGGACGCGGCAGCGGACGCCAGCCCGACCAGGGCGGCGGCCGGTCCCCAGGCCACCGCGGCCGCACCGGTCGTGGACGTCCTCACGGACGGCGCTCCGGGCGCCGGCTCGACCACCGCGACCACCCACTGCTGGGTCGTCACGAGGAGGAAGAGGGCCAGCGCGCCGGCGGCGAGGAGCACGGCATACCTGCTCATGGGTGTTCGGACCTGCGCGGCCGGGTCACGGCGCGACGACGTCGCTGCCCTGCTGCGACGACCAGGAGGCGTGCATCCGGCTGTAGACCCCGCCGCGCCCCACCAGGTCGGCGTGCCGCCCGAGCTCGACCACCCGGCCCCGGTCCACCACCACGACGAGGTCGGCCGCCTCCGCCGTGGAGAGCCGGTGCGCGATGGCGACCGACGTGCGACCCCTCGTCAGCCCCTCCAGCGCCCGCTGCACGCGGACCTCCGTCGACGGGTCGACGGCACTGGTCGCCTCGTCCAGGACGAGCAGGTCCGGGTCGGCGAGGTACGCGCGGGCGATCGCCACCAGCTGCCGCTCCCCCGCCGAGAGCGACTCCCCGCGCTGGCCGACCCGCGTCGCCAGCCCGTGCGGGAGCCCGTCGACCCAGGCGTCCAGACCGAGCTCGGTCACGGCCAGGGCGAGGTCGTCGTCGCTCGCCTCCGGCCGCCCGAAGCGGATGTTCTCGGCGAGGTCCTCGTCGAAGAGGAAGCCCTCCTGGGGCACCAGCACCACGCGGCGGCGCAGGGAGGCGAAGGCGATGTCCCGCAGGTCCACCCCGTCGAGCAGCACCCTGCCGCCGCTGGGGTCCATCAGCCGGGTCAGCAGCTTGGCCAGGGTGGTCTTGCCGGAGCCCGTCTCCCCCACCACGGCGACGCGCGTGTGCGGCTCGAGGCGCAGGGTGACCTCCTCCAGGACGGTCGGCCCGTCGGGGTAGGCGTAGGAGACGTCCTCGAAGTCCACGGTGATCGGCCCGCGCTCCTGGTGCACACCCTCGGCGCCGGGGTCGGAGACGTCGGCCTGGGTGTCGACCACGCCGATGACCCGCCGCCAGCCGGCCACCGCGTTCTGCATCTCGTTGAGGATCTCGGTGGCCATCAGGACCGGCTGGGTGAAGAGGTTGACCAGGAAGAGGAAGGCCAGGAGCTGGCCCAGGGACAGGTCCCCGCGGGTGGCCAGCACGGTGCCCACGACGAGCACGACCGCCGTCGTGAGGCCGGCGAACGCCTGTCCGGAGACGAAGGCCATCACCGACCGGACCTGCGCCCGGATCGCCGCGGCGCGGTGCTCCTCGATCGCCTTGTCGATCCGCTCGGCGGTCCGCTCCTCCACGCCGTAGGCGCGGATCGTCACCGCCCCGACGATGGACTCGCTGACCGCGCCGAGCAGGTCGCCGACCCGTTCCCGCACGACCCCGTAGGCCCGCCCGAGCATCGGCTGGAACCGCCGGATCAGGAAGACCAGGGGCACGAAGCACAGGTAGACCACGAGCGCGAGCAGCGGGCTGTAGACGAGCATGAGCACCGTCGCCAGCATGATCTGGGCCGTGGAGATGAGCAGCATCAGGCCGCCGAACTGCACGAACATCGAGATCGTGTCGACGTCGCTCGTCACCCGCGAGACGAGGGAGCCGCGCCGCTCGGTGCTCTGGGTGAGCACCGAGAGGTCGTGGATGTGGCGGAACGCCGTCATCCGCAGCGTCGCCAGCCCGCTCTCGGCGGAGGTGAACAGCCGCACGTTGACGAAGTACTGCGCCACGCTGGTGAGGGCGACCACCACCGCGGCACCGCCGATGGCGCGGGCCACGAACGCGATGTCCGGCCCGCCGGAGGCGAGGATGCCGTTGTCGGTCACCTGCTGCACGACGAACGGGATGATGACGCGGCCCAGGGTCGCGACCACGGCGAGCACCACCGTGACCAGCAGCCCGCGCCGCAGCTCCGGCGACAGCTCCAGCCCTCGGCGCAGGGTGGCCAGCGTCCCCAGCTCGGACTGCGCCCCGATCCGGCTGCTCGTGGGGTCGTGGTGCTCTGTGCTCATCGCGCCTCCTCCTCGGAACGCTCGACGGCTGCCCGTTCTGCCGCCTCGCGCGCGTAGGCGTGGACGAGGTCGGCGTAGCCCCGGCAGCGGTCCACCAGCTCGGCGTGCGTGCCGCGGTCGAGGACCCGCCCGTGCTCGAGGTAGACGACCTGGTCGGCGAGCGTGATGGTGGCCATCCGGTAGGCGACGACCAGGACGGTCATCCCGTCGCTGGCCTCGCGCAGCCCGGCGAGGATCGCCTGCTCCACCGAGGGGTCGACGGCGCTCGTGGCGTCGTCGAGCACGAGCAGGCGCGGCCGGCGCCACACGGCGCGCGCCAGCGCGACGCGCTGGCGCTGGCCACCGGACAGCATGCCCCCACGCTCGCCGATCATGGCGTCCAGCCCGCCGGGCAGGGCACGCACGAAGCCCTCGGCCTGGGCGACGCGCAGCGCGGCCCACACCGACTCGTCCGAGGCGTCGGCGCCCAGCGTGACGTTGTTGCGGACGGTGTCGTCGAAGAGGAACGTCTGCTGGGGCACGAGGGTGGCCACCGCGGGGATCTCCCCCTTGCCGAGGTCGCGCACGTCCGCGCCGTCCAGCGTCACCGCACCCCCCTCGACGTCCACGAGACGCAGCGCCAGGTTGGTGAGGGTCGACTTGCCCGACCCGGTCGGGCCGACGAGGGCGGTCGTGGAGCCCGCCGGGACCACCAGGTCGACCGCGTGGAGGGCAGGCTCCTCCTCGCCCTCGTGGCGGTAGGTCACGCCGTCGAGGCGCGACGCCGCCGGACCCCCGTCCCGACGGGCGCGACCCTCGCCGAACTCCAGTCCACCCCGCGCCGTGAGCACGTGCTGCACCCGGTCGTAGCCGACGACGGAGCGGGGGATCTCGGCGAGCACCCAGCCCAGCGCCCGGACGGGGAAGGCCAGGATCGAGAAGAGGTAGGCCATCTGGACGACCTGGGCGGCGTCCAGGTCCCCCTGCGCCACCTGCCAGGTGCCGACGCCGAGGACGGCGAGCGTGCCCAGCGTCGGGATCGCCTCGATGACCGGCTCGAACGTGCCACGGGTGCGGCCGACCTCCACGAGGCTGTCGCGCAGCTCCAGCGTGCGAGTGCGGAACCGGTCCGCCTCCTCGTCCTCGCGACCCATGGACTTGACGACGAGCGCGGCCTCGAAGGACTCGTGGGCCACCTGCGCCACCTCGGCCCGCAGCTCCTGCGCCCGGGTGATGCGGGGCGACATCGCGCGCTGGAAGACCAGGTTGGCCGCGAACAGGCCGGGGAAGACCAGCAGGCCGATGAAGGCCAGGAACGGGTCGACGAGGATCATCATGCCGCCGGCGATCAGCAGCATGAAGATCACCCCGATCGCCATCGGCAGGGGGTTGAAGACCTGCCAGGTGGCCTCGACGTCCGCGTGCGCGTTGGAGAGCAGCTGGCCGGACGGGTGCCGGTGGTGCCAGGCGAGCGGGAGCCGGAGGTACTGCCGGGTGACCCCACGGCGGTACCGCGCCTGCAGGTTGAAGCCGGCGACCGTGGCGTAGACCCGCCGCAGGATCACCCCGACCACGTTCACGGCGAGCACGAGGGCGAGGAGGCCGAAGATCGCCCACAGGTCGGCGGCCGAGACCGAGCGCCGCCCGACGGCGGGCTCGATGACGGCGTCGGTGAGCCAGCCGATGGCCCCCGCCGTGCCGACCGTCGCCGCCGCCCACAGCACCGAGCCCACGACCGCCAGCGCGAACGGGCGCCGCTCCACCCGGATACCTCCCCAGATGACCCTCAGCCCTCGGCGCAGCACCGCCCTGGTGGCGGGCTGGCGCGGGACCGGGGCGCTGACGACGGACACGGCGGGACCGACCTCTCCGGGGCTTGGGTGGGTGCGGGCGATCGCCCGACCATGCATTGTGTCACCGTTCCCGGGCACTCCCGCACCCGAGCCCACCGCGTGATGAGATGGGGTATGCCGTCCGCACCCCTCCGCGAGCTCGTCGCCTCGACCGCGCTGCGCCTGGGCCCCGAGGCCCCCACCCTGTGCTCCCCCTGGACCGTGCAGGACCTGCTGGCCCACCTGGTGGCCCGCGAGTCCCGCCCCGACGTGCTGCCCGGTCTCGGGGCGCGCTCCGGCCGGCTGGCCGACCACACCGCGTCGGTGCAGCGCGACCTGGCCCGCGGCTCGACGCTCCCCGAGCTGGCCGAGCAGGTGCGGACCGGACCACCCCGGTGGTGGCCCACGCGGCTGCGCGTGCTCGACGACGCGGTCAACACCGCCGAGCTGGCCATCCATCACGAGGACATGGTCCGCGCCCAGGAGGGGTGGGAACCGACGGCGCTGCCCCCGGACGTGGAGGCCGCGCTGTGGCGGACGCTTCGCACGGGAGGACGGCTCTTCTACCGCAGCGCCCCGGTGGGCGTCGTCGTCGTGGCCGAGGGGCACGGGCGTGCCTCCCTGCGCCGCCCGCCGGCCGAGGCGGGCACCGTGGTGGTGCGGGGGCGGCCGCTGGAGCTGCTCCTGCACGCCTTCGGCCGGACGGACGTGGCCCGGGTCGTGGAGGAGGGTGACCCGGCCGACCTGGCGTCGCTGGCGGCCTCCCCCCGTGCCGCCTGACGGCGAGGATCAGCTCGCCGCGACGGTCCTGGACGCCCTGGCTCGCACCTCCCGGCGCCCGGTGCTCGTGGGCCTGGACGGTCGCAGCGGCTCAGGCAAGACCGAGCTCGCGGAACGGCTGAGGGCCGGGCTCGTCAGCCGGGGACGGACAGTGACGGCGGTCCACCTCGACGACCTCTACCCCGGCTGGACCGGGCTGGCCGCCGGGGTGGGCGTCCTGCGCGAGCACGTCCTGGAACCCCTGCGCGCGGGGCGGGAGGCGGCATACCCCAGCTGGGACTGGACCGCGGACGCACCCGGGCCCCGTCGGGCGGTCGAGCCCGCCGAGGTGGTGGTCGTCGAGGGCGTGGGAGCCCTGGCCGGGGGCTGCGCGGACCTGCTGGACGTGCGGGTGTGGCTCGAGGCACCGACGGACGTGCGCCGGTCCCGGGCGCTGGGGCGTGACGGCGCGACCACCGCCCCCTGGTGGGACATGTGGGCCGCGCAGGAGGACCTCGTGCTGGCCGCCGGACGCCCGGTGGCTGACGTGGTGGTCGACACCACCACGGTCCGGGTGGCTGGGACAGACTGAGGGCATGAGCTCCTCCAGGAGAGGGTTCCGGACGGGCGGGCAACGGCTCTGGGAACCGGTCCGCGACCAGCTCGGCCCCGCCAGCGCCAGGGGTCGGCTGCTGCGGCTGCGGGCTCGCGCCTGGCTCATCGTCCAGGCGGCCTCCGGCGCGGCGCTGGCGTGGTGGGTCGCGCAGGACCTCCTCGGGCACCCCCTGCCGTTCTTCGCCCCGGTGACGGCGGTGATCTGCCTCGGGCTCACCTATGACGACCGGGTACGCCGGATCCTCGAGCTGACGATCGGCGTGGCGATCGGCATCCTCGTGGGCGACCTCTTCGTGCAGGTCTTCGGCTCCGGGGTGTGGCAGATCCTCGCCGTGTGCGTGGTGGCCATGTCGCTGGCCGTCCTGCTCGGCGCCGGGCAGCTGCTCATGATGCAGGCCGGGATCCAGGGGGTCATCATCACCACGCTGGTCGCCGGTGAGGGTGAGGCCCTGGGCCGGTGGGTCGACGCCCTGGTCGGGGGTGGGGTGGCGCTCGCCATCGCCATGCTCGCGCCGATGCGCTCGACGACCGAGCGCCCGCGCGAGCGGGCGATCGACGTCGTGGGCCACCTGTCCCAGGTGCTGACCGACACCGCGCAGGGTCTGCGCAACCGTGACCCGGGCCGGACCCGGGGGGCGCTGACCACGGCGCGTGAGCTGTCCCGTGAGCTGGACGCCCTGCGGGACGCGACGGCCGAGGCCCGGGCGGCCGCCCGGCTCGCGCCGCTGCTGAACCGCTCGCACAAGGAGGACGTGCGGGAGGTCGGCGAGCTCCTGGGCCCCCTCGACCTGGCGATCCGCAGCGTGCGGGTGCTCGTGCGACGGGCCGAGATCGCGGTGCGTGAGGAGGAGTTCGTGCCCGATACCTACATCGACATGGTCACCGGGCTGGCCGAGGCGAGCGCCACCATCCAGGAGCACCTGCGCAGCCGCACCCCGCTGGAGGCCGCCCGTGAGGACCTCGTCCACGTGGCCCGTGCCTCCACCTGGAGCCACTCGCGCGCCGGGCTCTCCGCAGAGGTGATGCGGGCCCAGGTGCGGTCAGCGGTGGTCGACCTGCTCGTCGTGTCGGGCATGACCACGGCCGAGGCGCGCCGTCGCGTACCGGAGACGCCGGAGGAGTTCGACCCGAGCCACCCTCCTGAGGAGGAGGACGGACCGGCCCGGTCGCGGGCGGAGCGGCCGGGGCGGCCGGGCCCGGCTCAGTCGTCCTGACCGCCGGACGGCCGGTGGTGGTGCTGGACGAGCGCCGCCAACCGGGCCGCCTCGCGGCGCGCACGCTCCCCGTCCGCCCGCTGGATGGCCATGACGGCGACCTCCTCGGTGTCTGTCAGCTCGAGGACGGCCCACGGGTCGCCCCCGGAGAAGCCGACCCGGACGATCTGCTCCCACGCCAGGTCGTGGGTGCGGACCAGGTTGACCACCCGCAGCCCCTCCGTCGACGGCTCGGCGCGGATCACGGCGTACCTCCAGAGGAAGGCGGCCCCCACCAGCCCGATCAGCGCGATGGCGACCCGGCTCACCAGGGACATCGTGGGGTCGGTGCCCAGCGGCATCGGCGAGAGGGCCGCCACCAGCACGAAGACGACGGCCGAGGCGAGGGCCATCGCCCTGGCCACCCACGCCCCGGTCACCGGTCGGAAGGTGTCGTAGGGCCTCCGTGACGTCGTGGGGGTCATGGCGCCAGGGTACGGTCCTCCACCAGTGGTGGCGGACCTCCCGTGGGGGCCTCGACGCGGGCGGCGCGGCGCCAGACGACGAAGCCCCAGAGGACGAAGACCCCGTAGACGGCGTAGAGGATCGCCGAGGGGTAGTAGCCCGAGTGCCACAGCAGCGGCACCCCGACGAGGTCCACGGCGATCCACACCAGCCAGAAGTCGACCCACCCGCGCGCCATGGCGTAGGTGGCCAGCATCGACCCCACGAAGATCCAGGCGTCGGTCCAGTAGTACCAGCGGGGTGCCGGCCAGCCGGCGCCGACCTGGGCGAAGAGCCACTGGGACAGCACCACCAGGACGACCGCCGCGAGGAGGTATGTCGTGCGCTCGGCCGCAGTCGCCCAGCGCGGCGTGATCGCGGGGGCACCCTTGGCCCGCCCGCGCCGGGAGCGGTTCCAGACCCACCAGCCGTAGACGCTGGTGGCGATGAAGAAGACCTGGCGCGCGGCCTGGCCGAAGAGGCTGTGCTCCTGCGGGGTGGCGAACCACACCCCCATGAAGACGGTGAAGAGCAGGGCGTTGCCCACGATGCCCACCGGCCACGCCCAGACCGTGCGGCGCATGCCCAGGACGGCGGAGGCCAGGCCGAAGACGTTCCCGACGACCTCCCGCCAGGCGATGGTGTGTCCCATCACGGTGAGCTGGGCGTCGAAGAGGTCGTTCCAGACGGTCACGACCGCGTCCCCGGCGGGCGGGTGGCCGGGGTGGCCTCCCTGGCCCGGGACCGCAGCAGATCGATCCGGGCGGGCACGTCCTCGGCTCCGTAGACCGCGGAGCCGGCGACGAAGACGTCCGCCCCCGCCTCGACGCACCGCCCGATGGTGTCCAGGGACACCCCGCCGTCGACCTGCACCCAGATCTCGCCGCCGTGGCGCCGCACCGCCTGCCGGACCTCGCGCACCTTGTCCATCTGGTCGACGAGGAAGGACTGCCCGCCGAACCCCGGCTCGACGGTCATGACGAGGACCATGTCGACCTCGGGCAGCAGCTCCTCGTAGGGGGCGAACGGTGTCCCGGGCTTGACCGCGAAGGCCGCGCGGGCACCCTCGGCCCGGATCGCCCGAGCGGTGCCCACGGCGTCCCGCACGGCCTCGACGTGGAAGGTCACCGACCGGGCTCCCGCCTCGGCGTAACCGGGCGCCCAGCGGTCGGGGTCCTCGATCATCAGGTGGCAGTCCAGGGGCACCGGGCTGACCCGTGCCAGCGCCTCGACCACCGGCAGGCCGAGGGTGAGGTTGGGGACGAAGTGGTTGTCCATCACGTCCACGTGCGCCCAGTCGGCGTCGCTGATGCGACCCAGCTCGCGCTCGAGGTTGGCGAAGTCCGCGGACAGGATCGAGGGGCTGATCTGCAGGTGCGGGTGCGACATGCGGATCACCCTAGGCGGCGCAGCAGGGCCACGAACATGCCGTCCGTGTCGTGCCGGTGCGACCACAGCTGCGCCCAGAGCTCGCCCTCGGCGCCGGTGCCCCCGAGCACCTCCCCCGACCGGTCGCGCAGCCACGGCCGCACGTCGACCAGCTCCACGTCCGGGCGGCGCTTGAGGACGTCCCGGACGACGAGGGTCGTCTCGGCGATGTGCGGGGAGCAGGTGGCGTAGGCGACGAGCCCGCCGGGGCGGACGGCGTCGAGGGCCGAGCGGAGGAGGTCGCGCTGGAGCGGACCGAGCCCGCTCAGGTCGTCGGGGCTGCGTCGCCAGCGGGACTCGGGACGCCGCCGCAGGGCGCCGAGCCCCGTGCACGGCGCGTCCACGAGCACGCGGTCGTAGGCGGCCGGCTCCTGGGCACCCACCTCCCGCCCGTCGGCCACCGTCACCTCGACCCGGGCGCCGGCGGCCACGGCCGCGCGCAGGGTGTGCCGGACCAGCTCGGCCCGGTGGGGTGAGACCTCGTTGGCGCGCAGCGACGCACGGCGCGGCAGCGCCAGCGCGGCCAGCAGCCCGGCCTTGCCGCCCGGGCCGGCGCACAGGTCGAGCCAGCGCTCGTCCGGACCCTCCAGGGGTGCGTCGACGAGGGCCAGCGTCAGCAGCTGGGACCCGGCGTCCTGGACGGCCACCCGGCCGTCGCGGACGGCAGAGAGCACCCCGGGGTCCCCGGACGGCAGCGTCCAGGCCGTCGGGGCGACCGGGGACGGGACGGCTCCGGCGTCCTCCAGGGCGGCCGGGTCCACGAGCCCGGGCCGGGCGACCAGGGTGAGAGGGCCGGGGTCGTTGTGGGCGGCGAGCAGGGCGGGCAGCTCCGCGTCCGCCCCCGCCGCCGTGCTGCCGTGCGCGACGAGCGCGGCGCGAAGGGCACGGACGACCCACTCCGGGTGCGAGTGCTCGAGGGCCAGCCGGGAGAGCGGGTCGGGGACGTCCGCCGTGACGGCCTGCACCCAGTCCTCGCGGCTGCGCTCGGACACCCGGCGCAGGACCGCGTTGGCGAAACCTCCGGCCCCCTGGCTCACGTGCTGGCGCGCGAGCGCCACGGTGGCGCTGACGGCGGCATGAGCCGGCACGCGCATCCCGAGGAGCTGGTGCGCACCCAGGCGCAGCACGTCCAGGACCGGGGGGTCGATGCTCGCGGCGGCCCGGTCGGCGGCCACCGCGACGACGGCGTCGTAGAGGCCCTGCAGCCGCAGCGTGCCGTAGGTCAGCTCCGTGGCGAACGCCGCGTCCCGGCCCCGAAGGCGGGCCCGGCGCAGGGCGGCGGGGAGCTCGAGGTTCGCGTACGCCCCGTCGCTGCCGACGGCGCGCAGGACCTGGTAGGCCACGTCGCGGGCCGGGTCACCCTGCCTCGACCGTTCGGCCGGCCGCTGGGCGGACCGTGGCCGGGGCCCCCTCCGCCCGGTCCCGTCAGGACCTCGGCCCTGCCCGCGCTCACCCGCCAAGTCGCTCACCCTCCTCCGGACGCACGCCCCGAGCCCAGTCCGCCGCGGGCATGTCCTTGCGCCCGTGGGGGCGGACGGTCCCCAGCCTCACCGGCGTCGTGGCGGTGCCGACGAGGACCTCCTTCCTGCCCGCGTGCAGCTGCCCCGGCCCCAGGCGCGGCACCGTCCCCCCGTCCTCGACCGGCCGCACGGGGTCCAGCTTGAGCCGTTCCCCCCGCCAGGTGGTCCACGCGCCGGGGGCCGGGGTCATGGCGCGCACCAGCCGGTCGACCGCGAAGGCCGGGCGTGCCCAGTCCACCCGCGCGTCCGCGACCTCGAGGCGGGGGGCGTGGCTGACGCCGTCGGCCGGCTGCGGGGCGGGGACCAGGGTGCCCGCCTCGAGCGCGTCGAAGGTGGCCACGAGGAGCTCAGCCCCGGACACCGCCAGCCTGCCCAGCAGGTCACCGCTGGTGTCGCGCGGCCGGACCGACTCGGTCAGTCGCCCCAGCACCGGCCCGGTGTCCAGTCCCTCCTCCAGGACGAAGGTGACCGCCCCCGTGACGTCGTCACCGGCCAGCACCGCGTGCTGCACCGGGGCGGCGCCCCGCCACGCGGGCAGCAGCGAGAAGTGGAGGTTGACCCAGCCGTGCGGCGCGAGCGCGAGCAGGTCGGGCGGCACCAGGGCGCCGTAGGCGACCACCGCGCACCCGTCGGGCCGCAGCGCCTCGAGCTGGGACCGCACGCCCTCGTCGCGCAGGCGCTCCGGGGCCAGCACGGGCAGGCCGGCGGCCTCGGCCACCGCGCGCACCGGCGAGGACCGGGTATGCCGTCCCCGTCCCGAGCGGGCGTCGGGACGGGTCAGCACTCCGACCACCTCGTGCCCGGAGGCCAGGAGCGCCTCCAGCGACGGGACGGCCACCTGGGGCGTGCCCGCGAACAGGACCCTCACGTCATACCCCCGCCGGCGCGGACGGCGGTCAGAAGGTGTCCTTCTCGTCCGAGATGGTCCCGCGGAACTCGCTGATGTCGTCCACCTGAAGCTCGGCGATCTCCTCCCCCTGGGCGAGGAGCAGCTCGTGGCGTTCGCGACGGCGGCGCTCCTGCTCGATCGGGTCGGGGACGGGGGCCGCCGCGATGAGGCGCTGGGTGTACTCCTCCTGCGGGTTCTCCATGATCTGCTCGCGGGGACCGGCCTCGACGACCTTGCCGTTCTGCAGGACGACGACCTTGTGCGCGAGCAGGTCGATCACCGCCAGGTCGTGGCTGATGAAGAGGCAGGCGAAGCCGAACTGGTCCTGCAGCTCGGCGAAGATCTTCAGCACCCGCGCCTGTACCGACACGTCCAGCGCCGAGGTCGGCTCGTCCGCCACGAGCAGCTCGGGGTCGAGCGTCAGGGCGCGGGCCACGCAGATGCGCTGTCGCTGACCGCCGGAGACCTCGTGGGGGTAGCGGTTGTAGACCTCCCGCGGCAGCTGCACCGCCTCGAGCAGGTCGTAGACCCGCTGCTGGCGGCTCTTGCGGTCACCGACCTTGTGGACCACCAACGGCTCGGCGATGCAGTCCCCGATGGGGAGCCGGGGGTTGAGCGAGGCCGCGGGGTCCTGGAAGATGACGCCGATCCGCTTCCGCAGGCTCTTCAGCTGCCCGCGGTTCATCGAGATGACGTCCTCGCCGAGCAGCTTGAAGTCGCCGCTGGCGGCCGGGATGAGACCCAGGGCGCAGCGTCCGATGGTCGACTTGCCGGAACCGGACTCGCCAACCAGCCCGACGATCTCCCCCTTGCGGACGTCGAAGCTCACGTCGTCCACGGCGCGGAACGGGGGCTTGCCCAGGCGCTGGTACTCGATGACGAGGTTGCGCAGCTCGATCGCCATCGGCGCCTGCGCGTCGACCTCCTCACGGACGCGGATGCCCATCTGGCCGCGTCCGGCGCCCATCCTCGGGACCGATCCGAGCAGCATCCGGGTGTACTCGTGCTGGGGGCGCAGCAGCACCTCCTCCACCGTGCCGCGCTCGACGATCTCACCCTTGAACATCACCGCGACGCGGTCGGCCATGTCGGCGACGACGCCCATGTTGTGGGTGATGAGCAGGATGCCCGTGTTCAGCTTGTCCTTGAGCGAGCGCAGCAGGTCGAGGATGTCCGCCTGCACCGTGACGTCGAGGGCGGTCGTGGGCTCGTCGGCGATGATGACCTTGGGGTCGCAGCTGATGGCCATGGCGATGACGACCCGCTGGCGCTGACCGCCGGAGAGCTCGTGCGGGTACTTCTTCATCTGGCGCTCGGGCTCGGGGATGCCGACCATGCCGAGCAGCTCGACGGCGCGGTCGTGGGCCGCCTGGCCACGGGCGACGGCGTGCAGCTCCATCGACTCGATCATCTGGGTGGCGATGGTCAGCACCGGGTTGAGCGCGGTCATCGGCTCCTGGAAGACCATGGCCACGTCGTTGCCTCGCAGCCGGCGCATGTTTCGCTCGGACAGCCGACCGACGTCCTTGCCGGCCACGTTGACCGCCCCGCCGATCCGGGCGTTGCTCGGGAGCAGGCGCATCGCCGTCATCGAGGTCACCGACTTGCCCGAGCCGGACTCGCCGACGAGCGCGACGACCTCACCGGGGCGGACGCGAAGGTCTACACCCTTGACGGCGTGGACGCTGCCGAACTCGGTCCTGAACCGGACGTCGACGTCGTCGAAGGCGAGCACGACCTCCTCGCCCTCGAGCGGCGTGCCGGAGCCGGTGTAGGTCTGGTCGCCGTAGTTGTCCGTCGTCGTGGTCATCAGTCGGCGGTCCTGTTCTGACGGGGGTCGAAGGCGTCGCGCAGACCGTCTCCGAGGAAGTTCACGGCGAGGGCGATGGCCAGGATGATCATGCCGGGCCACCAGAAGAGCCAGGGCCGGGACTGGAAGCTGTTCTGGTAGGTGGAGATGAGCAGCCCGAGCGAGGTGTCCGGCGCACGCACCCCCCAGCCGAGGAAGGACAGGGCTGACTCGGTCAGGATGGTCGCGGCGATCGCCAGGGTGGCGCTGACGATGATCGTCCCGACCGTGTTGGGCAGGATGTGCTTGAAGATGATCCTGCCCGAACCGGTGCCGATGGCCTCGGCGGCGGCCACGAATTCGCGCTCGCGCAGCGAGAGCACCTCGCCGCGCACCAGGCGGGCCAGGCCGGTCCAGCCGATCACCGAGAGCAGGAAGGCGAGCGGCCAGATGCCGCCGTTGGCCATCTTGCCGAAGACCGCCGCCAGGACAAGGGCCGGGATGACGATGAACAGGTCGGTGATGCGCATCAGGATCGCCTCGATCCACCCGCGGTAGAACCCCGCGACGGCGCCGATGATGGTGCCGATGATGGTGGAAAGGAGGCCCACGGTGAAGGCCACGATCAGCGAGCGCTGGGTGCCACGCATGGTCAGGGCGAAGTAGTCCTTGCCCGCGTTGTCCTGGCCGAACGGGTGCTCGCCCAGCGCGGGCGGCCAGAGCTCAAGCGTCGGCCGACCCTGGTCCAGTACCAGTCCGCCGCGCCAGTACTCCTTCTCCCACCACCCCGGGAACCACCCGTAGCCGATGGAGCTGAAAGCGAAGACCGTGATGACGACCAGACCCGCCAGCGAGACCATAGCCCCACGGTGACGCAGGAAACGGCGACGCACGAGCTGGCCCTGGGAGTACGACTTCTGCGACAGGTCGAGTGGCTTCTCGACCGAGTAGGTGGTCGCGTCTCCGTCGGCGCCCGCGCCGTCTGCGCGGTCCGTGACGTCGTCCATCCGGTCGGGGTCCTGGGGCGCGGCCTTGTCCTGCTGGTACGGGACGGGCGAGAGGCCCTCACGGCCGCTGCCGGGCGTCCTGGGCAGGTCCTGGTCGGGTCGGTCGTCACCTGGCGGGGTAGGCCGGTCGCTCATACGGAGGTCCTTCGGGTGCGGGCGGGCGTCAGGTAGCGTCGGGTCACGGGCACGCTCACCGCCGGATCCGCGGGTCGAGGAAGGCATAGGCGATGTCGGCCAGCATGTTCATGATCACGGCGGCACCGCCTGCCACCAGGTAGTACCCCATGACCGGCGCGGGATCCACGGTGTTGAGGCCGTCCCGGAACACCGCGCCCAGACCCTTCCAACCGAAGATCGTCTCGGTGATCACCGCACCACCCAGCAGGCTGGCGAAGTCGAAGGCGACGATGGTGGTGATAGGGATCAGCGCGTTGCGCAGCGCGTGCTTGGAGTACACCACCCGATCCGACAACCCCTTGGATCGCGCGGTGCGGATGTAGTCCTGGTTGATCGTCTCCAGCATGGAGGCGCGTGTGTAGCGGCTGTAGCCGGCGATCGAGACCAGGGTCAGGACCATGGTCGGCAGGATGAGCTGGACGCCCCAGTCGAAGATCTCCGCCCAAAAGGTGTCGTCGAACTGCGGGATGCCGGAGCCGATGGTGGAGATGGGGCGCGGCTTGATCTCCAGGAACGCGCCCCAGTTGCGCAGCAGGCGGTCCATGAAGACGAGGAAGCCGAACGCCACCCCGGTGCCGATCGTGACGAACATCGAGAGCTTTCGCTCGAACCCGCCGAAGAACCAGCCGATCGCGCCGGAGACCACCACGGTCGCCGCGAGCAGCCCGAGGATGACCAGCCACCCGGAGGGGTCGGCCATGATCGGGGCGGTCACGAAGTAGGCGACCAGCCCGGCGGCGACCGTGACGAGGCCTGCTACGACGATCTTGCGCTGGGAGAGCCCGACGGTGAGGGTGAGGAAGAAGGCGAGGGCGAGGAGCGCGCCGACGAGGATGAGCGGCAGGCCCAGGGCGGGCCGGCGCCACCAGCCGACCTGGTCGAAGGCGAAGACCGCTCCGAACACGGCGGCGCCGGTCACGAGGAAGGTCAGCGCCTGCCGTCGGATGTCGCCGCCGAGGACGGAGGCCACCAGGAGCGCGAAGACCAGCGCGACCACCGCCATGGCTGTCGTCGACAGGGCCGGGTCCGCGATCCAGTTGTTGAAGCGGATCGCGCCGAAGTCCTTCAGCAGCACGGCCGCCCAGAAGACGGGCAGGGAGAAGAAGAGGAAGGCGAGGAAGGTGATGCTGTAGTCGAAGCCGGAGTACTGCCGGATGGCGGACAGCACGCCGAGCGCGATGCCGATGACGATGGCGAGGATCACCGACAGGGTGACCAGGCGCAGGCTCGCCCCCGCGGCGTTGACGATCATCGTGTTGACGTTGGCCCCGTTGCGCGTCGTGCCCAGGTCGCAGCTCAGCACCAAGCACTTGCTCGCCCCCACCAGCCAGGTCAGGTAGCGCTGCCACCAGGGCTGGTCGAGGTTCATGTTCGCTCTGCGCGCCGCGATGAGCTGGTCGCGGTTCTCCGCGTTGCTTTCCCGCAGGTCAGCGAGGGGGTCACCGGAGTTGATGGTCGCGAAGAACATCAACGCAGATCCCATGAGCAGGACCACCGAGGAGATGGCGATCCTGCGAACAATGAACTGAAGCACGGGGGCTTACCTTCCTCGGAGAGCCACAGCTGCGTGGCTCGGTGACCGGGAGACTCTAGCCGACTCCCTGGTGAAGTGCCATCGCGTCAGGGTAGGCCGGTCGGGACTGGTCTGACCGCTTGCCGCGCCGTAGCCGCCGGCGTTTCCCGCTGGTCGCGCCACGGGGCGGGAGGGCGGTAGCCCTCCCGCCCCGTGGCGGTGAGCGGCCCGGGTGACGGAGTCACCGCGGACGGTGCGGGATGACCGGGTCGATCAGTTGGCGCGGACCCACTGCTCGGCGTTCCACGACACACCCGTCTGGGTGGAGTTGTGGCGGACGTTCTCGAGCGTGTTGTCGTAACCGACGACACCCGGGTGCGCGAACACCGGGATGCCGAACAGGTCGTCCCACAGGAGCTTCTCGATGATCTTGGTCTGCTCCAGGTGGACTGCGGGATCGGTGGAGGCGGCGAGAGTGTCCCAGGCAGCGTCCACTTCCTCGTTGCTGTACTTGCCGTAGTTCTGCGGACCGTCGGTCTGGTAGATGCCCGCACCGGAGGCGATCTGGCCCGAACCGGCCCACGCGAACAGGGCGACCTCGTAGTCACCGGTGTCCAGCGGACCGCCGGGCTCGAACATCTTCGGGTCGGCCGCGTCCGTGATGTTGAAGCCCGCCTCGTCGCAGGAGGACTTGATCGCGGCGACCTGGTCGGTGCGGCGCTGGTTGGGCGCCGAGTAGGCGATCCTGACCTCGACCGGCGCGGTGAGGCCGGCCTCCTCCAGCTTGGCCTTGGAAGCCTCGATGTCGGCGGTGTCGTAGCGGCCGTCGTAGGCCGCGTCCACAACCTCCTGGTAGTCGGGCATGAAGTTGAACTTCTCCCGCAGGTTCAGGACCTCAGCCTCGGGGTTGATGGGCTGGATCAGGTTCTGGACGATCTGCTGGCGCGGCACGCACAGGGCGAATGCCTCGCGGGCGGCCAGGCCACCCTCGTCGTTGGAGAACACACCAGTGCCGTGGTTGAAGTCCAGGTGCTCCCAGGTCATCTCGTCGCCCTTGAGGATGCCGATCGTGTCGGACATGCCCTCCAGCTGGGTGACGGTGTCAACCGTGGCCTGCGGCTCGATGACGTTGATGTCACCGTTCTGCAGGGCCTGGACCTGGGCCTCGGGGGCCACGAACCGGAACGTCAGGTTGGCCGTGGCCGGAGCCGGGCCGAAGAACGACTCGTTCGGCACGAGCCCCAGGGACTGGCCGGACTCCCAGGTGGAGCCCTCGAGGGTGTAGGGCCCCGAGGACGGCACGAGGGACTCGTCGGAGATCTGGTAATCCGGGAAGAGCCAGCCGGTGTTCCAGAACTCGGCCACGGTGGCCACCGTCTCGGCGTCACCGTCGAGGATGGCCTGCGCAAGAGCATCGGGCTCAAGGCCGGCTTGCTCTGCTGCCACATGGGACGGCAACGCGCTGCTGATCAGCAGTTCCCAGTCCGGGTAGGGCTCGGGATAGGTGACCGTGAAGGTCTTCGACCCCGGCTCGGTCTCCGGCGCCTCGGTGACGTACTGCGCGGTGGTGCCGACGGGGTTGAAGCCCAGCGCCTCAGCGCCGCCCATGGACTCGGGGTTGGTGGAGACCCAGTCCAGGAGGTAGTCATTGGCCGTTACGGGCGTGCCGTCAGACCATACGGCCTCGTCGGAGATGGTGTACTCGACGGTCAGCGGGTCGTCCGAGGTCTTCTCGTAGGAACCGAACCACTCGTTGGGGTAGATCGTGCCATCGGTGCCCCAGTACCAGAAGCCACTGAACAGTTGGTTGTTGACGACCGAGTTGTACGTGGAGTTCGTGTCCGCGGTCACGCCGTTGTAGGCGTTGTACTCCTCGGCGCCGCTGGAGAAGGTGACGACGTCGTCCTTCGGGGTCACGTCGCCGAGGTCGGCCTTGGCGGTGTCGCCCTCGGCGCCGGTCTCGCCACCGGCGGCGTCGGAGGTGGCTGAGCCGTCGTCGCCGCCTGTCTCCTCGCCCGTGTCGTCACCGGTCTCGTCGGCCGCGGGCGCCGAGGTGGTGTCCTCGGTCGTCTCGGGGTCGGACGTGCAGCCGGCCAGGACGAGGGCTCCGGCCGCCACTACGGCCATGGTCGCGCGCCTGATCTTCAATGTTCCTCCTAGTGAAAGGCTCGGGTCGGAGCGCGGCCGGGGCGGCCGACACCCAGGGTCGACGCCGAGCCGGGGGGTTGCTCACCGAACATAGGCACGACGACGGCCGCAGGTCCAGCGCTGTGTCCACACGGTGACTCGATCGTTACGCATTCGAGACTTGCCCGGCGCACCCCCGGACCCGCCTAGGTGTACCCGGCCAGGAGGTTGGTGACAGTGGGGTGTTGACGTGAGAAGGACCTCCGAGTGAGGTGTGGCTTGTCAAGAGTCACGACCCAGAGCCCGGAGGTCCTCATGCCCCACGCTAATGCCCGCCTGACCGTTCGTGGTCGTCTGCTACTCGTGCGTCGTGTCCGAGAGCAGGGCTGGGCCGTCGCTCACGCCGCCAAGGCGATGGGCATCTCGCGCCAGTGCGCCCACCGGTGGTTGGCCCGCTATGACCAGCACGGTGTCGCCGGCCTGGGTGAACGCTCCAGCCGTCCGCACAGCACCCCGCGCCGCACTCCGCCGCAGGTCGAGGAGCAGATCCTGGCCTGCCGAGACCAGCACCGGCGCGGGCAGGACTGGATCGCCGGCGAGCTCGGCCTGGCCCCGCGCACCGTGGGCCGGGTGCTGCGTCGCGCCGGCGTGCCACACCTGTCCTGCCTGGACCCGATGACCGGTGAGGTCATCCGCTCCTCCAAGGCCACCGCGGTCCGGTACGAGCGCGAGCGGCCCGGGGAGCTGGTCCACGTGGACGTCAAGAAACTGGGCAAGATCCCCGACGGTGGCGGGTGGCGCGCCCACGGCCGGGCGGCGACCGTGGCCCACAGACACAAGGCGGCGCGGGTCGGGTACGACTACGTGCACTCGATGGTCGATGACCACTCCCGCCTGGCCTACTCCGAGATCCATGACGACGAGAAGGTCGACACCTGCGCCGGCTTCCTGACCAGGGCCGCGGCCCACTGCGCCGACCACGGCATCCCCAGGATCGAGCGGGTGATGACCGACAACGCCTTCGCCTACCGGCACGGGCGCGCGTTCGTCGACGCCGTCGCCGCGATCGGTGCGGTGCAGAAGTTCATCAAGCCGCACTGCCCCTGGCAGAACGGCAAGGTCGAGCGGTTCAACCGCACCCTGCAGACCGAGTGGGCATACCGGTACGTCTTCACCTCCAACCAGGCCCGACGTGACGCCCTTGCGCCCTGGCTGAACTCCTACAACACTGAACGACGCCACAGCGCGCTCGGCGGACTCCCACCGACCAGCCGTGTCACCAACCTGATGGCCGAGTACACCTAGGACGCGGCTTCCGCGACGTCAAGGACGAGGCGGACGGAGTCCTCCGTCTTCCGTGCGCTGCGGGTCGCCCGGACGGCCCTCACCGCCGGCGCCAGGGTCCCGGCGGCCCCCTCCCTGACGACGGCTGCGCGGCGACCGTCCGGCCCTGCGGGCGAGGCTGCCCCGAGCACGACCTGACCCGCGGCCCCCAGGGCCTCGACGACGTCACGCACCCCCGACCCCGGGCCGCTGACGGTGACGTGGCGTCGCACCGGCGGGAGCCCGAGCGTCGTCCGCTCCGCCAGCTCGCGGGCGGCCAGGGAGACGGGGTCCCACCGCACCAGAGCCTCCACCGCGGGGACCCCGGCGTGCGCTGGAACCCCGCACAGGACGACCCCCGGGCGGGGACCGTCACCCCCGGGGCTCCTGACCAGGGCGGCGGCGGACAGCCAGCGGCGGTGGGCCTCCACCGAGGCGTCCAGGGCGGCACGGTCCAGCAGCCGCCACCCGTCCAGCAGCACCACGGCGCGGTAGCCCTCCTCGGCGACCGGTTCGGCACCGGGGGTGGCGACGACGAGCGCCGGGGCGTCCGGCACGCGGGCGACCACGTGCTCGCCGCCCGAGCGGACCACGCGCGCCCCGGGGAAGGCCCGGCCCAGCTCCTCGGCGGTGCGCCCCGCCCCCACGCCCGCCGCTCGCAGGCGTGGCGAACCGCAGCTGCGGCAGCCGGCGCCGCGCGGCAGGCCGTCGCCGCACCACCGGCAGGTCGCGGCCGCGGCCGCCCCGGGAAGGCCGACAGGGCCCTCGCACCGCGGGCAGCGGGCGGGGGTCCGGCACCCGGGCTCGGCACAGGTGAGGGACACGACATACCCCTGCCGGGGAACCTGCACGAGGACGGGTCCGAGCGTCAGACCGTCCCGCAGCGCGCGCCAGGCGGTCGAGGGGATCCGCGCCGTGCGGGCCGCCGGGTCCCGCTCCTCCGCCCGCCCCTCCCCCGCGACGGTCACCCTGGGGGCGCAGCTGCGCACGACGGCCCGCGGCGGCTCGATCCGGGCCACCACCCCGGCGGCGGCCCAGGCCTCCAGCTCGACGCTGCGGGCGTAGCCGCCCACCAGGAGGGCCGCCTCCTCGTGCCGGGCGCGCTCGAGCAGGACCTTCCGGACGTGGGGGTAGGGGGCGCGGGGCTCCTGGTGGAGGTCGTCACCGTCGTCCCAGCAGACGAACAGACCCGGGCGCACGACCGGCGCCCACGCGGCGGACCGGGTGCCCACCGCGACCCGGGCGTGACCGCGGAGGAGGCTGAGGAAGGCCCGGTAGCGTGCTTCCGGCCCGAGGTCGGCGGTCAGCCGCGCGCACACCCCCTCCCCGGCCTCGGCGGTGACGGCGTCGACCACCCGGTCGACGTCGCGGTGGTCGGGGACGACGACCACCGCCCCTCGACCGCCCCGCAGCGCCGCACCCACGGCGGCCCCGACGGCGGCCGGCCAGTCGGTCCCGGGACCGCGGGCCGGCAGCGCCGTCCACGCGGCGGCCGGCGACTCACCCGCCTCGGTCCGTCGCAGGAAGGCAGGCCCCGCCGGGTAGGGGTCCCACGGCACCGCGACGAGAGAGCGGTCGGTGGGAGCGGCCTCCGGGCCGGTCGCCGCAGGCGACGGCGTCCCGGTCGACGGAGGCACCTGCGGGTCGGTCGACGGGTCGCCCGCCCGTGGCGGCACGCCACGCTCGGCCCGGGCGTGCCTCGGGGGGATCGCCAGCCGCAGCACGTCGGGCAGCGTCCCGCCGTAGTGCTCCGCCACCGACGTGGCGGCCGCCAGCACCGCCGGGGTCAGCACGCCCTCGGGGCTCACGACCGACCGCAGCGGGGCCAGTCTCCCCGGGTGGTCGGGCTCCGCGCGCCGCTCGAGCAGGAACCCGTCGTGGTCCCGCCCGGCGAAGCGCACCCGGACCCGGCAGCCGGGCCGGGCGTCGACGTCGAGGTCGGCGGGGACGAGGTACTCGAAGGGACGGTCGAGGTGCGCCAGGCCGGTGTCCACGAGGACGGCCGCGACCGGGTCGACCTCCGCGGCCGGGCGCTCGGACTCCGTCTTCCGCCGTCGTGACCGGGTGCCGGGCGGGGTGGGTGCGGGAGCCGGCACGAGGGCGAGCTGCCCGGTGGCCTCCCCCGACCCGTCCGGAGGGGTGCCCGCACCCCCGCTCACAGCGCCGCGCGCAGCTCCTCGACGCGGTCGAGCCGTTCCCACGTGAACCCGTCGACCAGCCCCTCGGCCTCCCGGCGTCCGAAGTGCCCGTAGGCGGCCGTGGGCTGGTAGATCGGGCGCAGCAGGTCGAGCTCGGCGACGAGGGCGGCCGGTCGTAGGTCGAAGACGGTCGTGATGGCCGCCTGGATGCGGTCGACGGGCACCGTCTCGGTGCCGAAGGTCTCCACGTAGAGGCCGACCGGTCGGGCCGTCCCGATGGCGTAGGCCACCTGGATCTCGCACCGGCGTGCCAGCCCGGCGGCCACCACGTGCTTGGCGACCCAGCGCATGGCGTAGGCCGCGGAACGGTCCACCTTGGAGGGGTCCTTCCCCGAGAACGCCCCTCCCCCGTGCCGGGCCATGCCGCCGTAGGTGTCCACGATGATCTTGCGCCCGGTGAGGCCGGCGTCGCCCATCGGCCCGCCGATCGTGAAGACCCCGGTGGGGTTGACGAGCAGCCGGTAGCCGTCGGTCCGCAGCTCCAGACCGGCGTCGTGCGCCTTGGCCAGCACGGGACTGATGACGCGCTCCCGGATGTCCGGGGTCAGCTGCTCGGGCAGCGAGATGTCCGACGCGTGCTGGGTGGACAGCACGACCGTGTCCAGCCGGACCGCCCGGTCACCCTCGTAGGCGATGGTCACCTGGGTCTTGCCGTCGGGGCGGAGGTAGTCGAGCTCGCCGCTCTTGCGGACCGAGGCGAGCCGCTCGGCCAGCCGGTGGGCCAGGTAGATCGGCAGCGGCATCAGCTCGGGGGTGTCGTCGCAGGCGTAGCCGAACATCAGCCCCTGGTCACCCGCCCCCTGCACGTCGTAGGCGTCTGCGCCGGAGTCCTCGCGGCTGGCCAGGGCAGTGTCCACACCGACGGCGATGTCCATGGACTGCTCGCCGATCGACACCTCGACGCCGCATGTGCGACCGTCGAAGCCCTTGTGCGAGTTGTCGTAGCCGATCGCCAGGATCGTCTCCCGCACGATGCGGGGGATGTCGGCGTAGCCGGAGGTGCGCACCTCGCCCGCCACGTGCACGAGGCCGGTCGTGACCAGGGTCTCCACGGCGACGCGCGACTGGGGGTCCTGGCGGAGGAGCTCGTCGAGGATGCCGTCGCTGATCTGGTCGCAGATCTTGTCGGGGTGACCCTCGGTGACGGACTCGGACGTGAACAGGCGGGCCATGGATCTCCTCGGGTGGCAGCGGCTGCTGACTGACCCCGGCAGTCTACGACCCGGCCCCGACAGACCCAGGGGCCGCGGTCGGCCGTCGCCGGGGTCTCCCACGGGTGCGTGCGGGGTGCGGTCGAACGGGCTCAGACGAGCTCGGGCGCCACCGCGTCCCACACGGCGGCGGCCACCAGCGCCTTGGTCGCCGGTCCGACGGTCACCACCTCGTCGGTGCCGGGACGCAGCAGGTGGACGGTGTTCTCGTCCTGCCCGAACGCCTTGTCGTCCCCGACGTCGTTGGCCACCAGCAGGTCGCAGCCCTTGCGCCGCAGCTTGGCCCGGGCGAGCGTCAGGACGTCGCCGGAGGCGTCCCCGGTCTCCGCCGCGAACCCGACCAGGTAGGGGGTGCGAGCTCCTGCCCGGCGGGCCACGAGAGCGGCCAGGACGTCGGGGTTGCGGACCAGCTCCACGACGGGCGCGCTGTCGTCCCCCTCGTCGTCGTGCGTCTTCTTGATCTTCGTGACGGCGTACGTCGCCGGCCGGAAGTCGGCGACCGCGGCCGCCATGACGACGGCGTCGACCCCTCCCCCGTCCAGGACGGCACTGAGCGCGGCCTCGAGCTCGCGGGCCGACCCGACGGGGACGACCTCGCACCCGTCCGGGTCCGGGAGTGCGACGTTTGCCGCCACGAGCGTGACGCGCGCGCCGCGCAGGGCCGCCTCAGCGGCGACGGCATACCCCTGCTTGCCGGAGGAGCGGTTGCCGAGGAAGCGCACCGGGTCGAGCGGCTCCCGCGTGCCACCCGCCGAGACCACGACATGACGGCCGGCGAGGTCCCGTGGGGATGCGGCCCCGTCCGGAGGACCTCCGGGTCCGGGGACGGCCGCCAGCGCGGCGGTGACGATCTCCTCGGGCTCCGGCAGGCGCCCGGGACCGCTGTCCCGACCCGTCAGCCGACCGGTGGCCGGCTCGATGACCGTGACCCCGCGCGAGCGCAGGAGCTCGACGTTGGCGACGGTGGCGGGGTGCGACCACATCTCCGTGTGCATCGCCGGGGCCAGGACGACCGGGCAGCGGGCCGTGAGCAGCGTGGTGGTGAGGAGGTCGTCGGCCAGCCCGTGGGCGGCGCGCGCGAGCAGGTCGGCCGTCGCCGGGGCGACGAGGACGAGGTCGGCCTCCTGGCCGAGCCGGACGTGGTTGACGGCCGGCACCTCGTCCCAGACCTCGCTCGTCACCGGCCGGCCGCTGAGGGCCTCCCACGTCGGCGCGCCGACGAAGCGCAGCGCCGCCGGGGTGGGCACGACGGTGACGGCGTGACCGGCCTCGGTGAGCAGCCGGAGCACGAGGGCGGCCTTGTAGGCGGCGATGCCGCCGGACACCCCCAGGACGACGCGCATGCCGGGGGTGGTCGTCAGCTCTCGGGGCTGCTCAGCTGCAGCTTGCCCTGGTCGACCTCGTGCAGGGCGATGGACAGCGGCTTGTCGGTCGCGTCGGCCTCGACGAGGGGACCGACGTACTCGAGCAGCCCCTCGGACAGCTGGGCGTAGTAGGCGTTGATCTGGCGGGCCCGCTTCGCGGCGTAGATCACCAGGGCGTACTTGCTGTCCGCACGCTCGAGCAGGGAGTCGATGGGCGGGTTGGTGATGCCGTCCGGGTGGGCGATGGTGCCGGTCACGTTGTCACGAATCCTTTGCGGGGTGGGGGTCAACCATCAATGATACGAGTTCCTCGGCCGCCCGGGCGACATCGTCGTTGACGATGGTCGCGTCGAACTCGTCCGCGGCGGCCAGCTCGGTGCGGGCCGTGGCCAGCCGGGTCTCCCGCTCCTGCGGGGTCTCGGTGCCCCGCCCGACGAGGCGGTGCACGAGCTCCTCCCAGGACGGCGGCGCCAGGAAGACGAAAAAGGCGTCGGGCAGCGAGGCCCGGACCTGCCGGGCCCCCTGCAGGTCGATCTCCAGCATGGCCGGACGGCCCTGCGCCAGGGCCTGGAGCACCGGGGCACGGGGGGTGCCGTAGCTGGCCCGTCCGTGCACGACCGCCGACTCCAGCAGCTCGCCCTCGTGCTCGAGGCGGGCGAACTCGTCTTCGTCGACGAAGAAGTAGTGCTCCCCGTGCACCTCCCCGGGCCGCGGCCGCCGGGTCGTGGCCGAGACCGACAGCCAGATCTCCGGGTGGTGCTCGCGCACGTAGGCGGCGACGGTCCCCTTGCCGACCGCCGTCGGACCGGCCAGCACCACGAGGCGTCGACCCGCCGCGCCGGTCACCTGGCCGGGCGCGGCGGGGAGCTCACCCGGGGGCAGGGGGGCTGGGGTGCCGATCAGCGCTCGCCGAAGCGCTCGAGCAGATGCGCGACCTGGTTGGCGCCGAGACCTCGCACCCGACGGCTCTCGGAGATCCCGATGTCCTCCATCATCTGGCGGGCCCGCACCCGTCCGACACCGGGCATGGACTCCAGCAGGGCCGAGACCTTCATCTTGCCGATGACGTCGTCGGTGCGACCCTTCTCGATGACGTCCTTGAGCGAGCCCTGCGCGTTCTTCAGCTGGTTCTTGACCACCGCACGCTTCCGGCGCGCGTCGGCGGCCTTGGCGAGCGCCTCGGCGCGCTGCTCGGGCGTCAGCTGGGGAAGGGCCACGGTCGAACTCCTCGATGGTCTCGGGATGGGCGTGGGACGGCGTCGCACGCACGCTCACAGGCGAACCTAGCGACTTGCGCACAGGTCTGCCAACCCTGGGTGCGACGCTCAGCGCGCCCTGGCCAGCGCCTCGCGCAGCTCCTCGGACCAGCGGCTGACCCGGTCGCGCAGCGCCACCGCGTCCGGACCGGCCGACAGCACGCCGCGGCTGACCGGGACCAGCACCCGCTCCGTCATGCCCGCGAAGGTGCGGGCCACGTCCTCGGCGCCCGCACCCTGTGCCCCCACGCCGGGTGCCAGGACCGGCGCGGCGGCAGCCACGACGTCGACGCCCAGCTCGCCCGGGGTGGCCCCCAGGGTGGCGCCCACCACCAGCCCCACGTCGCCGAACGGGACGAGGCCGGCGTTGTCGCGGGCGACCTCGGCGACGACCCGGGCCGCCACGCTCGGCTGCCCGACGAGCTGGACGTCGCGTCCCTCCGGGTTGGAGGTCAGTCCCAGCACCCACACCCCGCGGCCACCCCGGCGGGCGAGCTCGACCGCGGGTCGCAGCGAGCCGTAGCCGAGGTAGGGGCTGAGCGTGACGGAGTCGGCCGCCAGGGGACGACCCTCGGCGAGGTACGCCTCCGCATACCCGGCCATGGTGGAGCCGATGTCGCCGCGCTTGACGTCGAGGACCGAGAGCAGGCCGCGGTCCCGGCACCCGGCGAGCACCTCCTCGAGCACCGCCACCCCGGCGGCCCCGTGCCTCTCGTAGAAGGCGGACTGCGGCTTGACCGCCGCGCACCGGCCCTCGGCAGCCTCCAGCACGGCCTCCCCGAGGCTGCGCAGCCCGTCGGGGGTGTCCGGCAGCCCCCAGCGAGCGAGGAGGTCGGCGCTCGGGTCCAGCCCGACGCAGAGGGGTCCGTGCTCCTCCATCGCCGCGGCCAGGCGGGTGCCGAAGTGCGGTCTCATGACAGGGCTCCTCAGGTGCTCTCGGGCGGACGGGGACCGCCCCGGGTGTGGGGGTGCGGCGCGTGCGCGGGTCGTCCCGGCTCCAGGGCCGACCGCACCGCCCAGAGGAGCAGCGGGTCGGCCCACAGCGCGGTGCCGAGCTGGACGGCGCAGGCCCCGGCGTCGACGGCCGCGAGGGCGCTCGCGGCGTCGTGGACGCCGCCGGCGGCGACGAGCGGCGCTCCCGGCCAGCGCTGCTCCGCCGCCGCCGCGCGCAGCTCGCGCAGACCGCTCAGGCACAGGGCGGCCGTGGAGGGCCCGGACCACCAGCGGCCGGGCCCGAGCGGCACCTGGGCGCTGACGACCACCGCACCCGCTCCCCCGGCGACCGCGGCCCGGGCGCGGGCCACGAGGTCAGGGGCCACGATGGACAGCCGGGCGAGGAGCAGCTGGCCCCGGGGTGCCGCCTCGCGGACGCGGGCCATGCTCCGCAGGACCTGCTGGTCGTCCGCCGTCCTGAGGTCGACCTCGACCGCGGCGACGGCCGAGCCCACGCTGCTCCGCCGCAGCCGGTCGAGCACCGAGGCCAGGTCCTCGGGGCTCTCCCCCCGCAGGGCGACGCACACGGACAACCCGCGGGCGGTGGCCCAGCCCAGCAGCTCCTCGGCGGCGCCCACGCCCACAGCGCGCGCGTCCTGGTGGTCCACCCCGCCGACGCCGAGGCCGTGGACCACCGTGCGCCCGGTGCGGCGGCGGCGGGCGCCGGCCGCCACCGGACCGGCCACGAGCGGGACGCCGGCGAGGTCACCGAACCGGGCGAGGGCCCGCGGGTCGCTCACCGCTCCCGGGCCGAGCCAGACGCGGGGCAGGCCCTGACGGTCGCTCGTCGTCGTCATCGCGGGGGTGCCTCGACAAGCCACTCACCGGGCACGACGGGCCCCTCCAGGCACGGGCGGACCACCGTGGTGGACCGGTCCAGGGTCACCTCGAGGTCGCAGGCGCCGCACAGCCCGGTGCCGCACACCACCGGTCCGGCGAGGTCGAGGGCCGCCACCCGCACCACCCGTCCACGCCTCAGGGCGGCGGCGGCGACGGTGCGCAGCACGGGGATCGGGGCGGCGGCGTAGACGACGGCGGGGTCGACGCCCGGGTCGCCGAGGGCCCGCTCGAGCGCCGCGGGCAGGTCCTCGGGCAGGGTGAGGACGACGCTGCGGGCGTGCCGGCGCAGGTGCACGAGGTCGAGGTGGAGCTCGGGGTCGGAGGCGCTGAGCAGCACGTGCGCGGGGCAGCCGCGCTCGCGCAGCACCTCGACGAGCCAGCGCAGCGGGACCGCGCCCCCCTCGTGCCCCACCAGGAGCGCCGGCACCGGCTGGGCGGGAGGGGCGAAGCCGCGGCCGAGCGGGCCGAGCACCCGCAGCACCTCGCCCGCCTGGGTCTCCCGGGTCGCGGGCAGCAGCAGCACGACGCCGGTGCCGTGGACCGGGTCGTCGTGCACACCGGCGAGCCAGTGGACCTGCGCGAGCACCGAGCCGCACCGCGGGTCCACCGGCACGACCACCAGCTGCCCGGGGCGCGCGCCCGCCCAGGGCGACGGCCCGGGGACCTGCAGGGACACCACGTCGAAGGCTCCCGCCGGCCGCACCGCGGTGACGACCGCCTCGACACCCGTCCGCAGGAGGGCACCCCGCTCCGCGTTCACGCCTCCGGGTGACCCGCCGCCCGGCGCCCGAAGAGGTCGAGCGCCGCGGCGTGCTCCTGCAGGGTCGCCACCCCGAGCGGACCGGCGCGCATGGCCTCGATCCCGAGCACCGCCACCGCCAGCTGCTGCACCGTGGTGATGATCGGCTTGTCGAGGCTGGTCGTGGCGGCGCGGATGGCGTAGCCGTCCGCCCGTGCGTCGCGCCCGGAGGGGGTGTTGATGACCATGTCCACCTCCCCGGCGGTGATCCGGTCGACGATCGTCCGCGCCGTGCCGTCCGACCCCCGTCCCGAGCTGTGCTTGCGGACGACCTCGGCCTGGATGCCGTTGCGGCGCAGCACGTCCGCCGTGCCAGCGGTCGCCAGCACCCGGAACCCCAGGTCGACGAGCCGCTTCACCGGGAAGATCATCGAGCGCTTGTCGCGGTTGGCGACCGACACGAAGACGGTGCCGCCGGTCGGCAGGCTCGAGCCGGCCCGCAGCTGGCTCTTGGCGAACGCCGCGCCGAACGAGGCGTCGATGCCCATGACCTCGCCGGTCGAGCGCATCTCCGGGCCCAGGATCGAGTCCACGGCCTCTCCGGTCTGGGTGCGGAACCGCCGGAACGGCAGGATCGCCTCCTTGACCGAGAACGGCGCGTCGTCCGGCATCGCCCCGCCGTCCACCTCCCCGGGCAGCACCCCCTCCTCGCGGAGCTGGGCGATCGTCGTCCCCATCATCACGCGCGCGGCCGCCCGGGCCAGGGCGACCCCGGTGGCCTTGGCCACGAAGGGCACGGTCCGGCTGGCGCGGGGGTTCGCCTCGAGGACGTAGAGGACGTCCTGGGCCAGCGCGAACTGCACGTTGATCAGTCCGCGGACCCCGATCGCCTCCGCGAGCCTGCGGGTGGCCGACCGCACCTCCTCCAGCTCGGTCCGGCCGAGGGTGAAGGGCGGCAGCACGCAGGCCGAGTCCCCGGAGTGGATGCCGGCCTCCTCGATGTGCTCCATGATCCCGCCGAGGTAGAGGTCCACCCCGTCGTAGAGCGCGTCGACGTCGATCTCCACGGCCGTGTCCAGGAACCGGTCGACGAGGACCGGGTGGACGGCCCGCCCCGGGGTGGTCTGGGTGGCCCGGCCCACGTAGCCCGCAAGGGACTCGTCGTCGTAGACGATCTCCATCCCGCGACCGCCCAGGACGTAGGAGGGACGGACGAGCACGGGGTAGCCGATCTCGTGCGCCACCTCGAGAGCGTCCTCGACGGAGTATGCCGTCCCGTGCCGGGGTGCCGTCAGGCCCGTCTCGGCCAGCACCCGGCCGAAGGCTCCCCGGTCCTCGGCGAGGTGGATGGCCTCCGGCGAGGTCCCGACCACGGGCACCCCCTCGGCCTTGAGGGCGGCGGCCAGGCCCAGCGGGGTCTGGCCCCCCAGCTGGACGATGACCCCCGCCAGCGGACCGGCCTGCCGCTCGGCGTGCACGACCTCAAGAACGTCCTCGAGGGTGAGCGGCTCGAAGTAGAGGCGGCTCGAGGTGTCGTAGTCGGTGGACACGGTCTCCGGGTTGCAGTTGACCATCACCGTGTCGAAGCCGTGCTCGCGGAGCGTGAGCGAGGCGTGCACGCAGGAGTAGTCGAACTCGATGCCCTGCCCGATCCGGTTAGGACCCGATCCCAGGATGATCACCGCCGGCCGCTCGCGCGGCGCGACCTCGGTCTCCTCGTCGTAGGAGGAGTAGTGGTACGGGGTCCTCGCCGCGAACTC
This sequence comes from Ornithinimicrobium cerasi, assembly GCF_003702705.1. GTDB lineage: Bacteria > Actinomycetota > Actinomycetes > Actinomycetales > Dermatophilaceae > Ornithinicoccus > Ornithinicoccus cerasi. The sequence goes on from NZ_QZMN01000002.1 coordinate 337,014, forward strand.
CCCCGCGCACGTGTCGACGGTCTTGTAGACGGGCCGCACCCCGAGGGCGTGCCGCACCCCGCGGACGACGGCCTCGTCCATGCCGGTGAGCTCGGCGAGCTGGGCGTCGGAGAAGCCGTGGCGCTTCGCGTGCCGGAGCAGCTCCGGGGTGAGGCGGCCCCCGTCGGAGCGCACCTCGTGCTGGACCCGCGCGGCGATGTCGTTGAGGAGCGCGATCTGGTCGAGAAACCAGGGGTCGATGCCGGTGCCGTGGTGCACCTCCTCGACGGTGCACCCGCCGCGGAGGGCCTGCTGGACGAGCACGAGCCGTCCGTCGGTCGGGGTGCCGGCCTGCTCGAGGAGGGCGTGCGCCATACCCGGGGTGGGTGCCTCCTCCTCACGCCAGTGGAAGGAGCTGTTGCTGCGCTCGACGGAGCGGAGCGCCTTCTGCAGGGCCTCGGTGAAGTTGCGGCCCAGGGACATCGCCTCCCCCACGGACTTCATCGTCGTGGTCAGCGTCGGGTCCGCCGCGGGAAACTTCTCGAAGGCGAACCGGGGCACCTTGACCACGACGTAGTCGAGGGTCGGCTCGAACGCCGCCGAGTAGAAACGCTCGGGGGGCTCCGCCCCCCGAGTCCCCCCCGGACCGCCTGCGGCGCGCCCGCCGCGGGCCGAGGTAATGTCGTTGGGCACCTCGTCGAGCGTGTAGCCCAGCGCCATCTTGGCCGCGATCTTGGCGATCGGGTAGCCGGTGGCCTTGGACGCCAGCGCCGAGGAGCGGGACACCCGGGGGTTCATCTCGATGACGATGACGCGGCCGTCCTCGGGGTTCACCGCGAACTGGATGTTGCAGCCGCCCGTGTCGACGCCGACCTCGCGGATGACCGCGATACCGATGTCGCGGAGCCGCTGGTACTCCCTGTCGGTCAGCGTCATCGCCGGTGCGACCGTGATGGAGTCGCCGGTGTGCACGCCCATGGGGTCGAGGTTCTCGATGGAGCAGACCACGACGACGTTGTCCGCGCGGTCGCGCATGACCTCGAGCTCGTACTCCTTCCACCCCATGATCGACTCCTCGAGGAGGACCTCGGTCGTGGGGCTGTCCTGGAGGCCGGCACCGGCGATCCGGCGCAGGCTCGCCTCGTCGTGGGCGAAGCCGGAACCCAGACCGCCCATCGTGAACGAGGGCCGGACGACGACGGGGTAGCCGAGGTCCTGGGCCGCTGCGAGCGCCTCGTCGAGGGTGTGGCAGATGGCGCTGCGCGCGACCTCTGCCCCGCACCGGCTCACCACGCCCTTGAAGAGCTGCCGGTCCTCGCCCAGCTGGATCGCCTCGACGTTGGCGCCGATGAGGGGGCAGCCGTAGCGCTCCAGCGTCCCTGCCTCGTGCAGCGCGATGGCGGTGTTGAGCGCGGTCTGGCCGCCGAGCGTCGCGAGCACGGCGTCGGGCCGCTCCTTGGCGATGATCGCCTCGACGATCTCGGGCGTGATGGGCTCGACGTACGTGGCGTCCGCGACGCCGGGGTCCGTCATGATCGTCGCCGGGTTGGAGTTGACGAGGATGACGCGCACGCCCTCCTCGCGAAGCACGCGGCAGGCCTGGGTGCCGGAGTAGTCGAACTCCGCCGCCTGGCCGATGACGATCGGGCCGGACCCGATCACCAGGACGCTCCTGATGTCCTCACGCCTGGGCACGGTGGTCCCTCTCCTGCTGGTGGGTGGTGAGCAGCTCGACGAAGCGGTCGAAGAGGTACTCGGCGTCGTGCGGGCCCGCGGCCGCCTCGGGGTGGTACTGCACGCTGAAGGCGGGTGCGTCCTCGCAGCGCAGGCCCTCGACGACGTCGTCGTTGAGGGCCACGTGCGAGCAGCTGACCCGGCCGTAGGACGTCTCGACCGGCTCGTCGGTCGGGATCCCGGCGGGCCACCCGACGGCGAAGCCGTGGTTGTGGCTGGTGACCTCCACCTTGCCGGTGGAGCGGTCCAGCACCGGCTGGTTGAGGCCCCGGTGGCCGAACGGCAGCTTGTAGGTGCCGAGCCCCAGCGCCCGTCCCAGCAGCTGGTTGCCGAAGCAGATGCCGAAGAACGGGATCCGCTCGTCCAGCACGCGGCGCAGCAGCTCCACCTCGTGGTCGGCCGTCGCCGGGTCGCCCGGCCCGTTGGAGAAGAAGACACCGTCGGGTCGGAGGGCGGCGACGTCCTCGAAGCTGCTGGTCGCGGGCAGCACGTGGACGCGCACGCCCCGCGCGGCGAGGAGGGCGGGGGTGGTCTCCTTGATGCCCAGGTCGAGCGCCGCGACGGTGAAGCGCACCGGCGCCCCCTCCGGCGGGGACACGACGTAGGGCTCCTTCGTCGAGACCTCCGCGGCGAGCGCCGAGCCGACCATGACGGGCGCGGAGGTGACGGCGCCGAGCAGCTCGTCGACGGGGGCCCGGGCGGCGTCGCCGGAGAAGATGCCGACGCGCATCGCACCCCGGTCCCGCAGGTGGCGGGTCAGGGCGCGGGTGTCGACACCGCTGATCCCGACGACCCCCGCCTCGCGCAGGGCCTGCTCGAGGTCACCCTGCGAGCGCCAGTTCGAGGGCCGGATCGCGGGGTCGCGGACGACGTAGCCGGCGACCCAGATGCGTCGGCTCTCCATGTCCGCGCTGTTGACCCCGGTGTTGCCGATGTGCGGTGCCGTCATCACGACGACCTGACGGTGGTAGGAGGGATCCGTGAGGGTCTCCTGGTAGCCGGTCATGCCGGTGGAGAAGACCGCCTCGCCGACGGTCCGGCCGACGGCTCCGTAGGCCGCTCCGTGAAAGGTGCGCCCGTCCTCGAGGACCAGGATGGCCGGCTCGTGTCCTCGCGCTGTCGTCACTGCTCCTCCTCCCTGGTCGCGTTCCTCGGCGCTCCGGGCCTCGCTCGTCCCTCGCTCGTGTCCTCGGCCGGTCGTCACTGCTCCTCCTCCCCCCAGACCAGCCCCTCGCGGGCGGTCACCCGGCCGCGGAGCATGGTCAGGTGGACCGCCCCGGTGAGCTCGCGCCCGTGCCAGGGGTTGTTGCGGGACAACGACCTCGACCGGGCCGCGTCGACGGTGACGACGCGGGTCGGGTCGACCAGCGTCAGGTTGGCGGGGGCTCCGGTCTGCACGCCGCGGCCCTGGCTGGTCAGGCCGGCGATCCGCGCCGGGGCGGTGGACATCACCCGGGCGACGTCCGCCCAGCCCATGCGGCCTCCGGTCACCATCGTGCTGGTGACCACGGCCAGGGCTGTCTCCAGACCGAGCATCCCGAAGGCCGCGTCCACGAACGCGTGCTCCTTGTCCTGCCGGACGTGCGGCGCGTGGTCGGTGGCGACCGCGTCGATGGTGCCGTCCGCGAGCGCCTCGCGGAGCACCTCGACGTCCTCGGCGGGACGCAGCGGCGGGTTCACCTTGAAGGTGGGGTCGTAGTCGGAGAGGAGGTCCTGGGTGAGCATCAGGTGGTGCGGCGTCACCTCGGCGGTGACGGCGACGCCCTGGGCCTTGGCCCAGCGCAGCACCTCGACGCTGCCCGCCGTGGAGACGTGGGCGACGTGCACCCGCGACCCGGTGTGGCGGGCCAGCATGACGTCGCGCGCCACCACCACCTCCTCCGCGACCGAGGGCCAGCCCGGCAGCCCCAGCCGGCCGGAGAGCTCACCCTCGTGGCAGCAGGCGGTGCCGTCCGCCAGGCGGGGGTCCTGGCTGTGCTGGGAGATGACCCCCCCGAAGGCCTTGACGTACTCCAGCGCTCGACGCATGAGGCGGGCGTCCTGGACGCAGCGGCCGTCGTCGGAGAACACGCGCACGCGGGCCCGCGACCGGGCCATCAGCCCCAGCTCGGCCAGCTCCTCCCCCCGCAGGCCCTTCGTGACGGCCCCGACCGGGTGGACGTCGACGTAGCCGGCTCGGCGGCCGAGGTCGTGCACCCGCTCCGCCACCTCGGCGTTGTCGGTCACCGGGTCGGTGTTGGCCATCGCCAGGACCGCCGTGAACCCGCCGAGGGCGGCCGCCTGGGACCCGGTCGCGACGGTCTCGGCGTCCTCCCGGCCGGGCTCGCGCAGGTGGGTGTGCAGGTCGACGAGGCCGGGGAGCAGGACGAGGCCGTCGGCGTGCAGCTGCTGGGTGCCCCCGGGTGCCTGGGTGGCGGCGTCCGGGCCGGTGGCCACGACCGTGCCGTCGACGACGAGGACGTCCCGGGAACCCTCCCCGAGGACGTCGGCTCCGCGGATGAGAAGTGCGGGCTGCGTGCTCACTGGTCGTTCCCTTCCCCGGCGAGGAGGTGGTAGAGGATGGACATCCGGACCGCGACGCCGGCCGACACCTGGTCCAGGACGATGGACCGGGCGGCGTCGGCGGCCTCTGCGGAGATCTCCAGCCCGCGGTTCATCGGGCCGGGGTGGGCGATGACCGCGTGCTCCGGGAGGAGCGCGAGGCGACGGGCGGTCAGGCCGTAGGTGACGGCATACTCCTTGGCGGTCGGGAAGTAGCCGCCGCTCATCCGCTCGCGCTGGACACGCAGCATCATCACCGCGTCGACCGTGGGCAGGACCGCGTCGAGGTCGTAGGAGGTGGCGAACCCGTCGGCGGTGGACCACGAGTCGATGCCGCTGGGCATCAGGGTCGGTGGCGCCACCAGGGTGATCTGCGCACCGAGGGCGCGCAGGCACAGCAGGTTGGAGCGCAGCACCCGCGAGTGCGTCAGGTCGCCGACGATGGCGACGTGCCGGCCGGCGAGGTCGCCGAGCGCGGCGCGGAGCGTGTAGGCGTCGAGCAGGGCCTGGGAGGGGTGCTCGTGCGTGCCGTCCCCGGCGTTGACCACGGAGCAGTCGACCCACTCGGCGATCTGCCGGGGTGCGCCGCTGGCGGGGTGGCGCACGATGATCATGTCCACGCCCATGGCGTCGATGGTCAGCACCGTGTCCCGCAGGCTCTCGCCCTTGGAGATCGCGGTGCCCTTGCCGGTGAGGTTGATCGTGTCGGCGCTCATCCACTTGCCGGCGATCTCGAAGCTGCTCCGGGTGCGCGTCGAGTCCTCGAAGAAGAAGTTGATGATGGTGCGCCCGCGCAGGGTCGGCAGCTTCTTCACGTCGCGCCGCTGCACCTCGTGCATCGAGACGGCGGTGTCGAGGACCGCGCGGATCTCCTGCGCCGAGAGGTCGGCGATCGAGAGCAGGTGCTTCACGGGGTCCCCTCCTGGGCCGGCGGGGCGGCGATCCGCACGCCCTCGTCGCCGTCGTCGCTCTCGGCGAGGCGGACCATGACCCGCTCGCTGTGGCTGGTCGGCAGGTTCTTGCCCACGTAGTCGGCCCGGACGGGCAGCTCGCGGTGGCCGCGGTCGACGAGGACGGCCAGCCGGACGGCGCGCGGGCGGCCGAGGTCGGCGAGCGCGTCGAGCGCGCTGCGCACGGTGCGGCCGGAGTAGAGGACGTCGTCCACCAGGACGACGACCTTGCCGTCGACACCGGGTGGCGGGATGTGCGTGGGCTCGACCGCCCGGGTGGGCTGGTGCCGGAGGTCGTCGCGGTACATCGTCACGTCCAGCGAGCCGACGGGGACCTCGACGTCCTCGACCTGGCGGAGCGCGTCGCCCAGCCGACGGGCGAGGTGGGCGCCACGGGTGGGGATGCCGAGCAGGACCAGGTCCTGCGCCCCCCGGTTGCCCTCGAGGATCTCGTGGGCGATGCGCCGCAACGCGCGGCTGATGTCGTCGCTGGTGAGGACCTCACGTCCTGGACCAGCATCGTGGGCAGAGCTCAACGGCCCGGTCTCCTTCCCCGCCTCACAGGACGGTGGTTAAAGGATGGTGCTCGGTGGCCGTCACTGTACTGCACCGGCAGCAGCGACCCGCTCCCGGCCCGGGCCCGACCCAGCCCGGGGTTGGACTACCGTCTGAGCGTGACACTCCTGCCCGGCCTGGCCGTGCTGCGCGGCTACCAGCGCGGGTGGTGGCGACCCGACCTGGTCGCCGGCGCGACGGTCGGCGCCATGCTCATCCCCCAGTCGATGGCCTACGCCGAGCTGGCCGGGATGCCGCCGGAGTACGGCTTCTACGCCGTCCTCGCACCGCTGGTGGTCTACGCGCTGGTGGGGACCAGCCGGCACCTGGGGGTGGGGCCGGAGCCCGGGACGGCCATCCTCGCGGCCACTGGTGTCGGGGCCATCGCCGCCGGGGACCCGGCCCGCTACCTCGTGCTCATGTCCGGCCTGGCCCTGGTGGTCGGTGCCGTCGCCGTGCTGGGCTCGCTGGCGCGCCTGGGGTTCATCGCGTCGGTGCTCTCCAAGCCGGTCCTGGTCGGCTACATCACCGGGATCGGGCTGACCCTGCTCTCCAGCCAGATCGCGGCGTTCACGGGAGTGCCGATCGAGGCGGGACGCTTCTTCCCGAGGGTGGCCGAGCTCCTGCGCGGCCTGGACGACGTGGACGCGGCGACCCTGGCCGTGGGGGCCGGGTCGCTCGCCGTGGTGCTGGGGCTGCGCCGCTGGGCCCCGCAGGTCCCCGGCGCCCTCGTCGCGGTGGGCTCGGCGACGCTGCTCGTGTGGGCCCTTCCCGGGGTCGCCCCGGGGGTGCCGGTGGTCGGGGCCGTCCCCCAGGGGCTGCCGTCGCCGGCCCTGCCCCCCGTCAGCCTCCGGGACGTGCTCGCCCTCGTCCCGGTCGCCCTCGGCATCGTGCTCGTCGGCTTCACCGACAACGTCCTGACCGCCCGGTCGATCGCCGCCCGCCACGGCTACCGGATCGACCCGAACCAGGAGCTCTTCGCGCTGGGCGTCACCAACCTGTCCTCCGGCGCCCTCCAGGGTTTCCCGGTCTCCTCCAGCGCCAGCCGGACCGCGGTGCCGGCCGCGCTGGGGAGCCGCACCCAGGTCGTCTCCCTCGTGGCGGCGGCGCTCGTCGTCGCCACCCTGCTGTTCCTGGGGCCGGTGCTGGGGCAGATCCCCCGCGCCGCGCTGGCGGCGGTGATCGTGGCGGCCGCCTTCGCCATCATCGACGTCCGCGGCTACCGCGCGCTGTGGCGGGTGAGCCGGTCCGAGGCGCTGCTCGCCGTGGCCGCCGCCCTGGGGGTCGTCGTCTTCGACGTCCTCGTGGGCGTGCTCCTGGCCGTCACGCTGTCCGTCGTGGTCGCGCTGGGGCGGATCGCCCGGCCGCACGACGCGGTGCTCGGCGACCAGCCCGAGCTGGACGGCTGGGTCGAGGTCGACGCCTACCCCGGGGCGCGGATCGAGCCCGGCCTGCTCGTCTACCGCTTCGACGCGCCGCTCTTCTTCCTCAACACCGACCGGTTCCGGACCAGGGTGCTGGACACGCTGGAGCGCAACCCCGGGGACGAGGAGTGGCTGGTGCTCGACTTCGAGGGCGTCGGGGGCCTGGACGCGACCGCTCTCGACGGGCTGACCGACCTGACGGGCTCCCTGGCCGGGCTGGGCCTGAAGCGGGTCGCGGTCGCCCGGGCCAACGACCAGGTGGTCCGGCGGCTGCGCAAGGTGCACCTCCTCGCCCCGGAGGGGCCCCTGCACCACTACCCGACGATCAACGCCGCCGTCCGCGACTTCCGGTCGGCGCGGGGCACCGGCTGAGCACCGCGGCCCGGTGCCCGGGAGCGCTCAGACGAGCGTGGGCTTGATCTCCAGGACGCGGGCGAGCAACCCGTTGACGAACCGCGGCGAGTCGTCGGTCGACATGTCCTGCACCAGCGCCACCGCCTCGGAGATGGCCACCCCGTCGGGCACCTGGTCGTTCCACACGATCTCCCACGTGCCCAGCCGCAGCGCCGCCCGGTCCACCGCCGCCATCCGCTCCAGGGCCCAGCCCTGCGAGTAGGTCGTCAGCGTCTCGTTGATCTCGCCCCAGTGCTCGAGCACCCCCCGGACCAGCTGCACGGCATACTCGGGGAGCGGGTGCTGGGTGGTGGGGGCGGCGATCCGCTCCTCGAGCAGGGTGCCGACGTTCACGCCCCGCTGCTCCGCCTCGAACAGGAGCTCCAGGGCACGCTTGCGCGCCTTGGTGCGGGCGGCCACGTCAGCTCACGCGGCCCAGGTAGGAGCCGTCGCGGGTGTCGACCTTGACCTTGGTGCCGGTCTCCAGGAAGAGCGGCACCTGGATCTCGGCACCGGTCTCCAGGGTCGCGGGCTTGGTGCCGCCGGTGGAGCGGTCACCCTGCAGGCCGGGCTCGGTGTGGGTGATCTCCAGCACCACCGAGGCGGGCAGCTCGACGTAGAGCACCGAGCCCTCGTGCTGGGCGATCATCGCCCGGCCGTTCTCGAGCAGGTACTTGGCGGCGTCCCCCATGGCCTCCGGGGAGACGTGGATCTGCTCGTACGTCTTCTCGTCCATGAAGATGTAGTCGGTGCCGTCGTTGTACAGGTACTGGAAGTCGGACCGGTCCACGGTCGCGGTCTCCACCTTGGTGCCGGCGTTGAAGGTCTTGTCGACGATCTTGCCGCTGGTGACGTTCTTGAGCTTGGTGCGCACGAAGGCCGGGCCCTTGCCGGGCTTGACGTGCTGGAACTCCAGCACCTGCCACAGGCCGTTGTCCATGTCCAGGACCAGGCCGTTCTTCAGGTCGTTCGTCGATGCCACAGGTGTCTCGTCTCCTCGGGTATGACGTGCGCGGGGCCGGGCGGACGGGCCTGCCCGCGCCAAACCTGGGCAAGTCTACCGGCGTCCGGGACTGCGGCCTGCATCGTTCCGCGCGAGAGTGTGCTGATGAAGTGGACCCGAGCACTCGCCCTGCCGGCCGCCGCCGTCGCGGCCGTCGCCGTCCGTGACCTCACCCAGAAGCAGCACGCGATCCTGCACAACTTCCCGGTGCTCGGCCACGCGCGCTACCTGCTGGAGAAGGTCGGTCCGGAGCTGCGGCAGTACATCGTCACCGACAACAACGACGAGCGACCCTTCAGCCGCGACCAGCGTCGGTGGGTGTACGCCTCCGCGAAGCGGCAGAACCCCTACTTCGGGTTCGGCACCGACAACGACGTCGAACGCAACGAGGGGTACGCCGTCATCAAGCACCGCACCTTCGCCGACGTCCAGCCGGCGGTGCACCCCAACGTCGGGGAGGAGACGCCGCTTCCCTGCGCCAAGGTGCTGGGTGCGCCCCGCGGTCGTCGGCACGCCTTCCGGCCCGCGTCCACCATCAACGTGTCGGCGATGAGCTACGGGGCGCTGTCCGGCCCCGCGGTCGAGGCGCTCAACCGCGGCTGCGCTCTCGCGGGTGCCCTCCACAACACCGGTGAGGGAGGGATCTCGGTCCACCACCGTCACGGTGCGGACCTGGTCTTCCAGATCGGCACCGCCTACTTCGGCTGCCGCGACGGGCGCGGTCGCTTCGACCTCGAGCGGCTCAAGGACCTCGTGGCGGCCGACCCGGTCCGGGCGATCGAGGTGAAGCTCTCCCAGGGCGCCAAGCCGGGTCTGGGCGGCCTCCTGCCCGCCGCCAAGATCAGCGAGGAGATCGCCCAGATCCGCGGCATACCGCTGGGTGAGGACTGCCACTCCCCCTCCCGGCACGCCGAGTTCTCCGACGTCGACTCGATGCTGGACTTCGTCGAGCTGCTCGCGGCGGAGACGGGGCTGCCCGTGGGGATCAAGTCGGCCGTGGGCCAGGACGACCTGTGGCAGGACCTGGCGCGGATGATGAGCTCCGGCGACCGTGGCGTGGACTTCATCGCCGTGGACGGCGGCGAGGGCGGGACCGGCGCCGCGCCGCTCATCTTCAGCGACTCCGTCTCCCTGCCCTTCCGGCTCGGCTTCCCGCAGGCGTATGCCGCGTTCGCCCGGGAGGGGATCGCCGACCGGGTCGTGTGGATCGGCGCCGGAAAGCTGGGGCTGCCCGAGAACGCCGCCGTGGCGTTCGCCCTCGGCGTCGACCTCGTCAACGTGGCCCGCGAGGCAATGATGTCCATCGGCTGCATCCAGGCCCAGCGCTGCCACGACGACCGGTGCCCCACGGGGGTGGCCACGCAGAACGCCTGGCTCACCCGCGGCCTCGACCCCGACACCAAGTCGGAGCGGGCGGCGAACTACCTGCGGTCCTGGCGCCGGGAGATGCTCAAGGTCGCCGAGGCGTGCGGGGTCCAGCACCCGGGGCTGATGGGCGGCGACATGGTGGACATCCTGCTCGGCACCCGGCTGGCCACACCGTTGTGGCAGACGGTCGGTTACGACGACCCGGGCTGGGGCCTCCCGTCCCGGCAGCAGCAGGAGGACATCAGGCGGCTCATGGTCGGGGCGCCGGAGGGCGGCTCGGCACCCCCGTCCGCGACCGCGGTGGACGCCCCCGACGAGGGCCGGGAGGAGGGGGCGCCGAGCAGCGGCGACGGTCCTGCACGGGACTCCCGGATCGAGGACTCCGCCACGCCCGGCTGAGGCCGGTCGGGCACCACTCAGCTCACGGCGACGTGGGCTGCCCGCAGCAGCGCCTCGTCCGGCGCCTCGAGCCGGGTCGGGCGGGCCAGGCCCTCCAGCACGACGAACCGCAGCGTGTCGCCGCGGGACTTCTTGTCGCGGGCCATGGCGGCGCGCAGGTCCGGCCACCGTGCCGCCCCGCCGGGGTAGGAGGTCGGCAGCCCCACGGCCGTCAGCACGGTGCGGTGCCGGTCCAGCAGCCCCCGGTCGAGGAGCCCGGCGCGGTGGGCCAGCTCGGCGACGAAGACCATGCCCACCGCCACCGCGTCACCGTGCCGCCAGGTGTAGTCCTCGACCAGCTCGACCGCGTGCGCGAACGTGTGCCCGTAGTTGAGGATCTCGCGCAGCGACGCCTCGCGCAGGTCGGCTCCGACCACGTCCGCCTTGACCTGCACGGCGCGGGCGATGAGCTCGACGGCGAGCGCGGGGTCGGCCGTGGGGTCGGTGGCCCGGCCCGGGTCCGCCTCCACCAGCTCGAGGATGACCGGGTCGGCGATGAGGCCGCACTTGAGCACCTCGGCCAGCCCGGAGACGTAGTCGGCCCGCGCCATGCCCGCGAGCCAGGTCGGGTCGCAGATGACGGCGCGCGGCGGGTGGAAGGCGCCGACGAGGTTCTTGCCCTCGGCGGTGTTGATGCCGGTCTTGCCGCCGACGGCCGCGTCGACGACCCCGAGGAGAGACGTGGGCAGCAGCACGGCGTCGACGCCCCGCAGCCAGGTCGCGGCCACGAAGCCCGCCAGGTCGGTGACCGCACCCCCGCCCACCCCGACCACGAGGTCGTCGCGGGTGAAGCCCTCCCTGCCCAGGGTGGACCAGAGGCCGGTGAGCACCTCGGCGGTCTTGGCCCCCTCGGCGTCGGGCACCGTGACCGGGACCACCCGCGCGCCCGCGCCCTCCAGCACCGAGGACGCCCCGGCGACCGGCCCCTCACGTCCGGGCTGCGCGACGAGCAGCACACGCCGGCCCGCCCGTCCGTGGCGGGCCAGGTGGTCGAGCGCGCCGGGGCCGACGTGCACGTCATACCCGGGCTCGCCGCGCACCTCGATGGTGCGGGCCGCAGGCACGCTCACCGGTGCTCCCCCAGCCCGGCCAGGATCTCGTCCACGACCTCCTCCGGGGCGCGGGAGCCCGTCGGCACGGTGAGAGCGGCGAGGGCCTCGTAGGTCGGCCGGCGAAGGGTCATCAGGCGGGTCCACGCCGCCCGCGGGTTGACCAGGAGCAGCGGGCGCGAGGTGTCGAAGCCGACCCGGGAGGCCGCGTCCGCGATCGTCACGTCGAGGAAGACGACGCGGTGGCGCGCGTCCCGGAGGGCCTCGGCGACCTCGGGCTGCATCACCGCTCCCCCGCCCAGGGAGAGCACGCCCGGGTCCTCGCCGAGCGCGCGGACGACGACCTGCCGCTCGAGCACCCGGAACGCGGCCTCGCCGTCCTGGACGAAGATGTCGCTGATCGGACGGCCTGCCTCGCTCTCGACGGCGGCGTCGGTGTCGGTGAACGGCACGCCCAGTCTCTCCGCGAGCAGCGCGCCCACGGTCGACTTGCCCGCGCCCGGCGGTCCGATCAGCACGACGCTCACGGCGCCACCTCCCCGGTGGCGGGGGTGCGCAGGTGCTGCGGCACGGCGGCGAGGTATGCCGCGTGGTTGCGGGCCACCTCGGTCACCGAGTCGCCGCCGAACTTCTCCAGGACCGCGTCGGCCAGGACGAGCGCGACCATGGCCTCGGCGACCACCCCGGCGGCGGGCACCGCGCACACGTCGGAGCGCTGGTGGATCGCGGTGGTGGCCTCGCCGGTGGCCGTGTCGACGGTGCGCAGGGCGCGGGGCACGGTGGAGATGGGCTTCATGGCGGCCCGCACCCGCAGGACCTCGCCGGTGCTCATCCCGCCCTCGGTGCCGCCGCTGCGCAGGGTGGTGCGCCGGACCAGCCCGGCCCCGTCGGTCTCGATCTCGTCGTGGGCCTCGCTCCCCCGGCGGGCGGCGGTCCGGAAACCCTCCCCCACCTCCACCCCCTTGATCGCCTGGATGCCCATCAGGGCAGCGGCGAGCCGCGCGTCCAGGCGCCGGTCCCAGTGCACGTGCGACCCCAGCCCGGGCGGGAGCCCGTAGGCCAGCACCTCCACGACGCCCCCGAGCGTGTCGCCGTCGCGGCGGGCCGCGTCGACCTCGGCGACCATCGCGGCGGACAGCTCGGGGTCGAGGGTGCGGACGGGGTCGGCGTCCACGAGGTCGACGTCGTCGGGGGTGGGCAGGTCGTCCGGGCCGGGGGCGTCGGTGCCCAGGTCGGGCACTCCCGCCCGGCCGATGCTCACGGTGTGTGACACCAGCCGTACCCCTACCGCCTGCTCGAGGAAGGCGGCCGCGACCGCTCCCAGCGCGACGCGGGCCGCCGTCTCGCGGGCGCTCGCGCGCTCGAGGACCGGGCGGGCCTCGTCGAAGCCGTACTTGGTCATCCCGACGAGGTCCGCGTGGCCGGGCCGGGGGCGGGTGAGCGGCTTGTTGCGGGCCAGCTCCTGGGGGGCGCCCACGTCGTCGGCCCGACGGAGCTCGACCGCCTCCACGGGCTCGGGGCTCATGACGGCCTGCCACTTGGCCCACTCGGTGTTCTCGATCTGCAGGGCCAGCGGTGAGCCCAGGGACAGACCGTGGCGCATCCCGCCCAGGAAGAGCAGCCGGTCGGCCTCGAAGGCCATCCGCGCCCCGCGTCCGTAGCCGAGCCGGCGCCGTGCCAGCGCGCCCTCGACGTCGGCACGCTCGACCCGGACCCCGGCGGGCAGGCCCTCCATCACCGCGGTCAGGGCAGGCCCGTGGGACTCCCCGGCGGTCAACCATCGCAGCATGGGCAGATTGTTCCACGGGGCGACGGACCTTCGGGACGGGCTCCGGCGGCCTCGTCACCGGGTCAGAGCAGCGAACCCAGGAGACCGGGTGCCGTCAGCAGGCCGACGAGGGCGCCGACCATCATCGGCGGCCCGTAGGCGAAGTGACCCTCCCACCGGACCCGGCGGCCGACGAGCAGCACGACGGCGACGAGACCACCCACGAGGAAGCCGGCGTAGATGCCCGCCACGGCCTCGGACCAGCCGAACCAGCCCAGGGCGGCGCCGAGGACGACCGCCAGCTTGACGTCTCCCAGCCCCAGCGCCAGCGAGCCGCGGGCCAGCGAGAGGAGCGCGAGGGCGAAGTAGAAGCCGCCCGCGGCCAGCCCGGCGAGCACTGCCCGCAGCCACGGGTCGAACCCGCCCCCGACCACCGCCGCGAGCGTGATGCCGGCGGCCAGGAAACCCATGGTGGGCCACATGATGCGGTCGGGGAGGCGGTGGACGTCGAGGTCCATGGCGGCCAGGCAGACGCACGAGAGGACCACGAGCAGCAGGGTGCCGGTGAGCACACCGGCGACCCACGCCGAGCCGACCGCCTCGTCCTCGACGAACCAGAGGCGGTGCACGACCAGGCCGGCCACGATCCCCAGGGCGAGGGGCACCCACCAGCGACGTCCCGGGAGGGGCTCGTCCACCTCGTCCGGCTTGCGGTAGGTCACCTCCGCGAGCCACCGGGCGACGGGGATGCCCAGCAGGGCGCCCACCACCGCGACCAGCACCGGCACCACGACCTCGGCGTTCACCCGGGACCCCCCGCCGCGGCCAGCGCCGCCCTCATCGCCTCCACCGGGCCATTCTGCCCCGTCATCAGCTCGACCTGGCGCACGGCCTGATGGAGCAGCATGCCGGTGCCACGGACGACGGAGGGTGCCTCCGGCCCGAGCGCCCCGACAGCGCGCGCGAACGGGCTCGGCCACGGTGCGTAGACGACGTCCATCACGACGCTCGGGTCCTCGTCCCCGAGCCTCAGCCGCGGGGCGGGCGCGTCCGCGGGGAGAGTCGAGACGACGACGTCCACCCCCGCGGCGCCGAGGTCGAGCGCGCCGTCTGCGAGCCGACGGACCGGCACCGACATGTCCAGCCGCGCGACCAGGTCCTGGGTCCTGCGCCGCGGACGGTCCCGGAGCAGGAGCGTCACCTCGGTGGCGCCGAGCTGCGCGAGGGCCAGGAGGGCAGAACGGGCCGTGGCACCTCCGCCCACGACGATCGCCCGGCGCACCGACGGCGCACCCGCCTCGACCAGCGCCGCACGCAGGCCGGCGACGTCGGTGTTCTCGGCCCACCACCCGGTAGGCGTGCGCAGGAGCGTGTTCGCGGCACCCGTCATGCGGGCAGACGTGCCACTGCCCTCGGCCAGGGCGAGCGCCTCCTCCTTGCCCGGCGCGGTCACCGACAACCCGGCCCACTCGGGGCCGAGGCGGGCCACGTGGTCGGCGAGGCCACCGGCCGGGACGTCCTGCCGGTCGTAGGACCAGCCGGTCAGCCCCAGCGCGTCGTAGGCCGCCAGGTGCAGGACCGGGGAGAGCGAGTGTGCCACCGGGGAACCCACGACCGCGGCCCGGCGGGCGGCAGCCGGGGCGCTCAGCACTGGTCGGGGTTGTCCGCGCACCACTGCTGGAAGAGGGCGACGTTCTCCTGGTGCCCGGCGAAGTCGGTCGCGAACCGGGTCTCACCCGTCGACGGGTCGACCGTGACGAAGTAGAGCCAGTCCCCCTCCTCGGGGTTCATCGCCGCCCGGATCGCCTCCTCGCCAGGGCTGTTGATCGGCCCGACCGGCAGCCCGGCGTTGGCGTAGGTGTTGTGGGGGTCGGGGTTGGCGCGCTGCTCGTCGGTGGTCCCGGCCAGACCCCGCTCCTGGTAGATGAAGTGGACGGTGGAGTCCATCTGCAGGAAGCCGTTGGTCTCCGGGTTGGGCTGGAGCCGGTTCTCCACGACCTGGGCCACCTTCGGCAGGTCTTCGGAGAACATCCCCTCGCCCTGGACGATGCTGGCCTTGATGATGATCTCGCGCAGCTCCGGCCCGTCCGCGATCCCCAGCTCCTCGTACGTCCGCCTGCCGGTGTCGACGAGCGTCTGCAGCTGCTCCTGGGGGGTCGCGTCCGGGGAGAACTCGTAGGTGCTGGGGTAGAGGAAGCCCTCGAGCTCACCCTCGGCCGCGTCAGGCAGGTCGAGCGCCGACGGGTCGACCGCCTCGTAGTCGGCCACGTCGTTGCCGGTCGCCTCGGCGAGGACCTCGAAGGTCTCGGAGACCCAGAGCCCCTCGCGGACCGTCACCCCGTCGATCTCGCGGTAGTTCCCGTCCAGGAGGCGGGACAGGGCGGCCTGGGAGCTCATCTGCTCGGCCATCCGGTAGGTGCCCGGCTGGATGCCAGCGGAGCGCGGGTCCGCCTGCAGCACGGCGGTGAAGGCGCCGGCGCTGGCGACGACGTCCTCGGAGACGAGGATCTCGGCGATCTGGCCGCCACCGGCGCCCTCCGGGATCTCGACGACCACCTCCCCGGTGCCGGCCCCCTCGTAGTCCTGGGCGGTCGGCTCGCCCCCCATGGAGATCTGCGGCAGCAGTCCGTCGAGCGAGCTGACGGCGAAGAAGGTCGCCACGAGCACCAGCCCGGCGGCGAGGATGAGTGCCAGGACCTTGGCCACGGGGTTGCGCCGCTTGCGTCGGCGGGGGCGGAACATCTCCGGCTCCGCCGGGTCCAGCACGTCGTCGGCCAGCGACTCGTCGTGCTCGGAGTATCGGCGCAGGCCGAGGACGTCGTCGTCGAAGGTCGACCTGGCGGAGGTGCCTCGGACGTCGTGCTCGTCCCAGTCCTCGTGAGGAGGATGGCTCATCCGTGTCCTATCTCGTGCCGGACCGGGGGGTCCGGGGCTTGCGCGCCTTCAGGGGAACGCCGGCGGGACGACCGGCGCGTCGGGCATCGAGCGCCGCCTGGAGGATCAGGACGGCGGCGGCCTGGTCGACGACGCCGCGCTGGCGTCGGCCGGGGACACCGCTGCTGCGCAGCGCCCGGTGCGCGTCCACGGTGGTCAGCCGTTCGTCCCAGAGCCGCACCGGCACCTCCAGGTGTCGCTGCAACGCTTTAGCGTACAGACGCGCCCGGCCTGCGGCCAATCCCTCCTCGCCGGAGAGGGACCGGGGCAGTCCGACGACGACGCCGACGGCGCCTCGGTCACGGACCTCCTCGGCGATGCGGACGAGGTCCGAGCCGTGCTCCTGGTCGCGGCGCAGCGTGTCCACGGGGGTGGCGATGAGGCCCTCCGGATCGCTCGCCGCCAGACCCACACGTACCTCGCCGACGTCGACGCCCAGCAGGGCACCGCGCGCAGGTGACGGCCCGTCCGGGGGGATCGTGCTGGTGCTCACCCCGGGTCAGCCGCGCAGCGCGTCCTCGACGGCGCGCAGGGCGGCGCCGGTCTGGGCGGGGTCCTGGCCACCCCCCTGAGCGAGGTCGTCCTTGCCCCCACCTCCTCCGCCGAGCACCTGCGCGGCGACGCGCACGAGCGCTCCCGCCTTGACGCCGCGCCCGCGGGCCGGCTCGTTGGTGGCGACGACCACGACCGGCCGTCCACCGGAGGAGCCGGTGAGGGTCACGACCGACGGGCCGTCGTCGCCCAGGCGGGAGCGGAGGTCCGTGACCAGGGCGCGCAGGTCGTCCGCGCCCGCGCCCTCCCCGAGGTCGGACCCCAGGAAGCGGACTCCGGCCACGTCGCGGGCCTGCTTCACCAGCCCGGCCGCCGACGCGACAGCCTGCTGCGAGCGGGCGCGCGCGATCTCCCGCTCGGCCTCCTTGAGCCGGGCGAGCAACCCGGCGACCCGGTCGGGAAGCTCGTCCGGACGGACCTTGAGGGCATCGGTGAGCTGGTTGACGATGACGTTCTCCCGCGCGAGGTGCTGGTAGGCGTCGGCGCCCACGAGCGCCTCCACCCGTCGCACGCCGGAGCCGATCGAGGCCTCACCCATGATCTTGACCAGGGAGAGCTGGGCGGAGTTGAGCACGTGCGTGCCGCCGCAGAGCTCCAGCGACCAGGGGCCGCCGACGGAGACCACCCGCACCACGTCGGGGTAGCGCTCGCCGAAGAGGGCCATCGCCCCCATCTCGCGGGCCTGGGCCAGGGGCATCTGCTCGGCCGTCACCTCGAGGTCGTCCATGAGCCGCTCGTTGATGCGCGACTCCACCGCCGCGAGCTCGTCGGGGGCCAGCGCGCGGTTGGCGCGGAAGTCGAAGCGCAGCCGCCCGGGCGCGTTCTCCGAGCCGGCCTGGGTCGCGGTGTCGCCCAGCGTCTCCCGCAGGACCTTATGGACGAGGTGCGTCGCCGTGTGGGCCCGCGAGACCGCGGCCCGGCGCAGCGTGTCGATCTGGGCGGTCGCACGCTCGCCCACGGTCACCCCGCCCTCGAGCAGGCGACCCCGGTGGACGACGAGACCGGGCAGGGGTCGCTGCACGTCCGTGACCTGCACGACGGCCCCGCCGTCGAGACGGATGACACCGTGGTCGGCGAGCTGGCCACCGGCCTCGGCGTAGAACGGCGTGCTGCCGAGCACGAGCTCGATCTCGGCACCACCGTGCTCGGCGTCCGCGGGAGAGGCCTCGAGGCGGTCGCGCTCGACCCCGCCCGAGAGCAGCCCGACGACGGTGGCGTCGCCCGACATCGCGGCATACCCGGTGAACTCCGTTCCCGTTCCGAGCCGGTCGGCGACGGCGCGGTAGGCGGTGGTGCCGCCGTGCCCGTGCTTCTTGGCCCGGGCGTCCGCCTTGGCGCGCTGGCGCTGCTCGGTCATGAGCGAGCGGAAGGCGTCCTCGTCCACGCTCAGCCCCTGCTCGGAGGCCATCTCCAGGGTCAGGTCGATGGGGAAGCCGTAGGTGTCGTGCAGCTGGAACGCCTCGGTCCCGCCGAGCACGCGGACGCCGGCGCGCTTGGCGCGCTGCACCGCTGTGTCGAGGATCGTCGTGCCGCTGGCCAGGGTGCGTCGGAACGCCTCCTCCTCCGCGTAGGCCGTCTCGGCGATCCGCCCCCAGTCCTGCTCCAGCTCGGGGTAGGAGGAGCGCATGACGTCCTTGCTGACCGGCAGCAGCTCAGGCAGCGCCGCCCGCGAGCTGTCCAGGCCGAGCAGCCGCATCGAGCGCACGGCCCGGCGGAGCAGCCGCCGCAGCACGTAGCCACGCCCCTCGTTGCCCGGGGTGACCCCGTCCCCCATGAGCATCAGGCCGGACCGCACGTGGTCGGCGACGACCCGGAAGCGGACGTCTGCCTCGTGGTCGGCGCCGTAGGTGTGCCCGGTCATCTCCTCCGCGCGCTCGATGACGGGGTAGACCTCGTCGATCTCGTAGAGGTTGTCGACCCCCTGCAGGAGGTAGGCGACCCTCTCCATCCCCATGCCCGTGTCGATGTTCTTGCGCGGCAGCTCGCCGGCGATGTCGAAGTCGGTCTTGGACCGCACCGCCGACAGCTCCTCCTGCATGAACACCAGGTTCCAGATCTCCAGGAACCGGTCCTCGTCGACGACGGGACCACCGTCGGGCCCGTGCTCGGGGCCGCGGTCGATGTAGATCTCGCTGCAGGGACCACCAGGCCCCGGCACGCCCATGTGCCAGTAGTTGTCCGCCAGGCCGCGACGCTGGATACGGTCCTGCGGCAGCCCCGCGACGCGGTGCCACAGGTCCGCGGCCTCGTCGTCGCCGTCGAGCACGGTGACCCAGACGGAGCCGGGGTCGAACCCCAGGAAGCCGTCCCGCTGGGAGCCGGTGACCAGCTCCCACGCGTGGCTGATCGCCCCCTCCTTGAAGTAGTCGCCGAAGGCGAAGTTGCCGTTCATCTGGAAGAAGGTGCCGTGCCGGGTGGTCTTGCCGACCTCCTCGATGTCGAGGGTGCGGACGCACTTCTGCACGCTGGTCGCGCGGGGCCAGGGCGCCGTCTCCTGGCCGAGGAAGTAGGGCTTGAACGGCACCATCCCGGCGTTGACGAAAAGGAGGTTGGGGTCGTCGTGCACCAGCGGTGCGCTGGGGACCACGGCGTGGCCCTTGCTCTCGAAGAACGACAGCCAGCGACGGCGGATCTCGGCGGTTTCCATGGTCTCCTCGGCAGGTACGTGCGGACTGACCTACTCTAGCCGCCGCACCGTCGGGTCCCCCGCGCGTCGACCTGCCGTCGGGCGGACCGGGGCCCGGAGGGTTCCACTCCCTCCGGGCCCCGGTCGTCAGCGACGGACCGTCAGGGTGTGGTGACCGTCGCCGTGTTCGACCACCCTGACTGGTGCGTGTCGTTGTAGGCCAGGACCCGGTAGTAGTAGGTCTGGCCCCTCGCGAGCGCCTGGGTCAGCGTGGTGGTGGGGGTGGACACCGTGGCGTTGACGACGTTCAGGGAGAAGTTGGACGTCGTCGACCGCTGGACCAGGAACCCGGTCTCGTTGGTCGCGTTGTCCGTCCACGTCACCGTCACGTCGGCCCGCTTCTTGCCCGCCGCGACGGCGCTCGCCGTGACGTTGCTCGGCGTGGCGACCGTGGTGAGGGACGGCTGCCCGGCACCACCGCGGCTGTCGAGGGTGAGGGTCGGGAAACCCCCGCCCGGCGGGATGTTGTTGAACGCCGGGTTGGAGTAGTCCCACACATCGCCGACGGTGTTGATGGCGTACACCTGGTACTGGTAGACGGTGTTGGTGTTGCCGATGCGGTCGGTGTAGGTCCGGGGGCCGGTACCGGACCCGACGCCGCTGTCCGCGTAGGGGACCACCCCGAGCCGCTCGGACGGCACCGTCGCGAGCGTCGACCAGGGACCTGTGGTCCCGGCGCGGCGCTCGATGACGAACCCCGTCTCGTTCTTCGAGGTGTCGGTCCACACCAGCTCGTAGCGCCGCTGGTTCCCGTTGCCCACCCGGGTGAAGGTGAGCCCGGTCGGGGCGGTCGGCGCGATCCCGACGATCTGGGCGTGCATCATGTCCATCTCCTCGTGGCTGAGGATGTGGCAGTGGAGCACGTACTCCCAGCCGAAGTTGACGTAGTGGTTGACCACGTCGATCGGCTCGCCGTCGGGGTTGAAGGCGAAGATCGGCAGACCCGCGGCCTCCTGCGCCGTCGTGTTCTCGATGTAGGCACCCTCGGGCATCGACGGGTCGAGCAGCCTGATGCTGTTCGGCAGTCCGCCCCAGGCCTGCGGGACCGGCGGGATGATCGCGCGCAGGGCGACGATCGTGTCCTCCAGCGGGCTGATCCGGACCGTGTCCTTCCAGCCGAGCTCGGTCGGGTCCGGCTTGCGGATGATCCCGTCCCAGCCCACCCGGTTGAGCAGCTGCACGTCGTACAGGTGGAAGTGGATGGGGTGCGTGTCCACCCCGTTGTGCGTGAACTTCCAGATCTGCGTGCCGTCGTCCTGGGACGCGATGGGCGTGGCCTGGACGCCGGGCGGCAGCTCCACGCCGTCGATGATCTCGGTCGGCGGGAAGGTGTACGGGCTGAGGATCATGTTCTGCTGCCCGGCCTGGGCGTTGGGCGTCTCGACCCCGAGGAAGCCGCTCATCCGGCCGTACTCGTGCTCGAACGCCTCACCCATCTCGTCCTGGATCATCTTGGGCTTCATCGAGAGCGTCAGCCGCTGCCCCGGGGTCGAGGTGGCGTAGGGCGCTCCCGGCGTGCCGTCGTCGACGAGCCGGTCGAAGGTGATCGAGGTGTCGTAGATCTGCGCCAGACCCGCGGACGGTCCGTTGTTCTGGAACGTCGTGCCGTAGGCGCCGTTGTAGGCACCCTGACCCACGATGATCGGCTTCTGCCCGGACTCGAACACGCCCTGACCGCCGCTGGCGACGCTCTTGAACGCGGTCTGCAGCCTGGCCAGGTCGTACGGCGCGGCAGGGGCCGTGTCGGCGACCTTGATCTGCATCACGGTCCGGGTGTTGGGGCCGTACCCTGCCAGGGTGGACGGCGCGCCGCCGGAGCCCCGCAGGTCCGCGTTGCCCGTGTAGTAGTCGTACCTCGGGTCACGGGCCGGGAACGCCGCCGGGGCGTCGTTGTACAGGATCAGCGTCTGCCCGGCGTACGGGGACAGGTCCACGACCACGTCGTGCCGCTCGGCGGGCGCCACCAGCAGCGAGTGCTTGTCGACGTTGCCCGCGTTGAACACGGTGGGGTCGTTGACCCAGGTCGTGGGTTGTGGCGGGACCACGGTCGGCGTGGGCACGAACCCGCCCTCGGTGCCGATGTGGATCCAGCTCGGACCCGCGGTGTTCGCCAACGGCGTCGGGAATACCGTGGTGTCCTCGAGGGCCGCTGCGACCTCGTCGGGGTTCAGCGCCACCTCTGTGCAGGCCACGTCCGTGACCTCCGGTGCGGGGGCGGGGTTGGTCTGGTCGCAGACGTTCCCGTCGGCGTCGACCGCCTGGTACAGCGAGAGGTTGAAGAACCTGTCGTTGGCCGCGTTGAGCACCCGGAAGCGGTAGGCCTTCGGGTCTACCGTCAGCGTCGGGTAGGCCACGCCGTTGACGACGGGGGTGTCGTTGAAGGACTCCATCCCCATCGACAGGTAGGGCGTCCCCGGCATCTTCGGCGGCTCGCACCACGTGAGGTCCGGGTCGCAGTTCGGGTCGTAGTACGGGTTGTCGATCGGGCCGTGGTCGATGCTGTTCGTCGGCGGCCAGAACCACGGGCCGTAGGCCCACCGGCCGTAGGCGTTCACCCCGGAGGCGTCGCCCGGGTTCTGCGCCGGCGAGTAGACGTGCGGGACCCACAGGTCGCCCTTGTCGCCCCACCGCGCGCTGTCCCACGTCTCGTCCTGCACGTCCAGCTGAGCCTGGTCGGGGACGAACGTCTTGTCCTGCACCACCAGCTCGATGGTGTCATCGGCGGGAGGCAGGACGCCTGTGTTGACCAGCGCCTCCTCGGTGGCGTCGGTGATGATGTACGGCGCCGCCTCACCGGCATACACGTTGAGGCGGGTGATGCCCCAGGCGTGGTCGTGGTAGAACATCAGCCGCGCGCTCTGGGCGTTGGTGTAGAAGAACGTCTGGGCGCCGGGGCCCGGGTCGGGCATGTCCGGCACGTTCTCCACGCTGACACCCTCGGGGTACTCCGTGGTCTCCCCTGCGGGCGTGATCCACTGGTGGGGGGTCCCGTCGGAGATCCACGGCGTGATGCCACCGTGCAGGTGCAGGGTGGCGCGGTTCTCCGCGTAGCACATGTTCATCGCCACGTGGTCAGCCTTGTCGATGCCGCTGCAGACCGGATTCTGGGGGTCGGCTGCGGTGGGGTCCATGGTGTGGCCGTCGGCGGTCAGGCCCGACCCCATGACGGTGGTGTCGGTGGGGATGAACAGGTTGCCGGCGGCCCCCGTCGGCAGCAGGTTGCGGAAGAGGATCCGCACCGGCTTGTCCTTGGCGGTGACGATGGCCGGGCCGAGGTAGTTGGGCTGCGTCACGCCGCGTGCCGGCGTGCCGTTGGGCAGCAGGATGGGCGACCCGTCCACGCCCGTCAGTGCCACCCCGTCACCGGGGACGACCGAGGTGTCGAGCTGCACGTAGCCGCGCAGCTTCGTGGCGGGCAGGTCGGTGTGCATCTTCTGCTCGTACTCGACCAGCGCGATCTCGTAGTAGCTGGACCCCGGGTAGGTCGTCGTGTCGGCGACGGCCGCGGGGATGCTCGGGCCGGTCTCGGCGCCCACCTGCGGCAGCTCGTCGACGAACTTCCGGATGCCGGTACCGTCCACCACCACCTGGTTCGTGCCGGAGGTGTCCTGCACCTGCGCCCCGAAGGAGTACGTCCTGAGCTGGGGATACACCGGGTAGTCGGTCGAGCCGAGGGTGATGGCACTGTCCTGGAGCGGCTGAGCTGCCGGGTAGTGCAGCACGTCGGTCCCGGTGCCGGTGTCGACCGGGATCCCCTGGCCGTAGAACGCGAGCCGGTCACCGGGCTGCACCGGGAGGTTGGCGACCCCGAAGACGGCCTTCTCGCTGACGGCAGGGTCCGCGAGCGCCGGCACGGCGAGCGGTCCGCTGTCGAACATCACTGTGAACTCGTTGGCGACGCCGGTGGGCCGCAGCACGTAGGCGTGGAAGACGTTGCCGGCCGACGGGAAGTCGCTCTGCCCCGCGCCTGCCTGGTTCCAGGTCTCGAACGCGGTGAGCATCCCGGCGGGCAGCTCCTGCGGCAGGACGACGAGCACGGGTGCCAGCTCCCCCACCTGGACCGGGAAGTCGGTCGCGTAGGCGCGGTCCTGCAGCGGGTTGCCGACCGGCACCGTCGCCCCCACGAGCTCCGGGAGCGGGCTGTTGGCGTAGTTGGGGTGGCTGAAGTAGTGCGGGGCCCCGTCGATCAGCGGAGCTGCGGCAGCCTCCACCATCAGCGGGTTCAGAGCACCGTCCTGCAGGGCCCGTGCCGCGGCGGCGTCCCGGTCCTGCTGGGTGATCCGCTTCTCGGCCTTCTCCTTGACCTTGTCAGCCTTCTTCTCGTAGTTCTTCCTCAGCTGGTCGGCCTGATCGCCGGAAGGAGCGGCGACGACGCCGCTCGCGGACGTGCCACTCACGCCGGGTGGTCCGGCGGTGGCGGTGACGTTCCCTGCCCCCACGGACAGGACGGCGAGGGTCGCGAACGCGACCATGCCGGGGCGCATCTTCATCGAGGCTCCCTCACGCACATGGAACGGCTGGGGTTTGAGGCGGGCGTAATCACGTCACGGGTTTGGCGTCCCTGCCCGCCACCGTCCCTACGAGCGACGGTAGTACTCACCCGCGTAGCACAACACCCGTACGTCGTTTTTAATCAGTGTGAGACGGCTCACACAGACGTTCCCCTGACGATGCGACGCAGCTCGGCCCAGCGCGGCCCAAGACGCTCCTCCCAGCCGCGACCCGTCGGGCGGTAGTAGTCCACGTCCGCCGCGAGGAGGTCGTCGGGGAGGTACTGCTGCGGCCCGACGCCCGACGGCTCGTCGTGGGTGTAGCGGTAGCCGTCCCCGTGCCCGAGCCGCGCGGCCCCGGCATACCCGGAGCCGCGCAGGTGGGCGGGGACGGGACCGCCCCGCCCTGCCCGCACATCGGCGATCGCCGCGTTGATCGCGGCGTAGGCCGCGTTCGACTTGGGCGCGAGCGCGTTGTGCACAACCGCCTGGGCGAGGATGATGCGCGCCTCGGGCATGCCGATCTGGGCCACCGCGTGCAGCGCCGCGACCGCGGTCTGGAGAGCCGTCGGGTCGCCCATGCCGACGTCCTCGCTGGCGGCGATGACGATGCGCCGCGCGATGAACCGGGGGTCCTCCCCCGCCTCGAGCTGGCGGGCCAGGTAGTGCAGGGCGGCGTCGACGTCGGACCCGCGCATCGACTTGATGAAGGCGCTCGCGACGTCGTAGTGCTGGTCCCCGGCCCGGTCGTAGCGGACGGCCGCGTGGGCCATCGCCTGCTCGACGTGCGCGAGGGTGATCTCGGCGACGCCCTCCTCGGCCCCGGCCGCCCGGGCGTCGGCCGTGACCCCGGCCGCCGCCTCGAGCGTCGTCAGGGCGCGCCGCGCGTCACCCCCGGCCATCCGGACGAGGTGCTCGGTGGCCTCCTCCGGCAGGGTGAACTCCCCCGCCAGTCCGCGCTCGTCGACCAGCGCCCGCGCCACCACCGCACGGATCTCCTCGTCCTCCAGCGGCCCCAGCCGGACGAGGACCGAGCGGGACAGCAGCGGCGCGATCACCGAGAACGACGGGTTCTCGGTGGTGGCGGCCACGAGGATCACGAGACGGTTCTCCACGCCGGGCAGCAGCGCGTCCTGCTGCGCCTTGGTGAAGCGGTGGATCTCGTCGAGGAAGAGGACGCTCTGGCGCCCGTGGAGCGAGCGTTCCTGCACAGCCTGCTCCATCACCGCGCGGACGTCCTTCACCCCTGCGGTGACGGCGGACAGCTCGACGAAGCGACGGTCGGAGGCGGTCGCGACAAGGTGGGCCAGGGTCGTCTTGCCGGTGCCCGGGGGGCCCCAGAGGATTGCCGAGAGGGGGCCGGCGAGCCCGCCCGACCCCTCGATGAGCCGTCGCATGGGCGAGCCGGGCAGCAGGACGTCCTGCTGACCTGCCACCTCCTCCAGACCGCGCGGCCGCATCCGCACGGCCAGCGGCGGACGGAGGTCACCCGGGCCGACAGGGCCGTCGCCGGGCACGCTGAACAGGTCTGCACCGCCGGAGGACACGAGCCGAGGCTACCCGGCTGCCTGGGCCCCCGAGCATGATCCCGTCGCCGCCCTGCCCCTGCGGTTACCGTGGTGATCCCCGCCGTTCCCCTCGACCGGTGGGTGAGGAGGTCGGATGTGGGTAGGGACTGGCGGGAGCGGTCCAGGCGTGTCGGCGGCGCCGTGCTGCGGCGCGCACGCCGGGGCCTGACCGCCCCCGCGCCGCCGGCTCCCCCCGTCACCACACCTCAGCAGCGGCAGGACGCCCGGGTCGAGGAGGCCCTGGCGGCCGTCGGCGCGGTGGAGGCCTCGGACGCCGGCTTGCCAGCGACGACGTCGCCCGTCGCGCTGCTCGCGCTCGACCGGGTCGTCCGCCGGCCCGACCTGCCCGCACGGCTCACTCACCTCGTCCCCGCCTCGCTGCGCGGCAGCTGGGAGGGTCGTGCCGGCGTCCGTCCCCTCGAGGCCCCCGTCGCCGCGGACGCCGTGGTGCTGGCCAAGTTCGACCTGGGGTCGCGGGTCAAGCTCCGGGCGGGGTATGCCGAGGCGGGGCTGGCCCTGGCCGTGCAGCCGCGGCGGGCCGACGGTACGTCGGGGGTGACCGGCGCGGCCCGCTCGGCCGAGATGGTCAACCGGCACGTCCCCGGCCTCGCGCCCACCCTGCACGCGGTGGGGACCCTGGACGGGGGGTACGACTGGCTCGTCGAGGACTGGGTTGAGGGCGAGCCGCTCGTCAGCGATCATCGGCTCGCGGCCCACCTCGACCCGCTCCTGGAGCGGCTCGCCGAGCTGCACCGAGGTCACGGCGTCCGCCACGCACGACCGGCCGAGGTGTGGGGGGAGAGCTTCCTGCAGCAGTGGGGAACGGTCCGGGATGAGGGTCTGGTCAGCGACGCGGTGGGCGGGGCCGTCGCCCGCCTCGTCGCCGCCGACCGCCTGCTCCGGGTCTCCTGGACCCACGGTGACCTCGCGGCCTCCAACGTCCTCCTGACCGACCGCGGTCTCGTGGTCATCGACTGGGAGCACGCCGCCGAGCGACCGGTGATGTACGACGGTGCCCGCCTGCACCTGTTCGCCGCCGACCCCGCACGGACCGTCGGACGGATCCGCGCCCTCTGGGGCGGGGAGCCGGCCAGGTCCACCTACCCGCCCGAGCAGGAGCTCGCGATCCTTCACGCCCGCCTCGTCTGCAACGCCCCCAGGCGGCTGGCCCGGCTCGCGGACCACCCACGCCGGGAGATCTACGTCCGGCAGCTCGCACGTCAGACGGACCTCCTGGCCGGCCTGCTCGAGCTGCCCCCTGGACCTCTGCCGACCGCGTAGGGGCGCCCGGGGCGGTGGTGACCTCTGGCCGTCGATGCCGGGACCTTGGTCCCTACTACTGATCGTCGTACTCAGGCACAGTAAACGTCATGGAACCTCGGCCACGGGGTTCTGGGCCGGCCTTCCCCGACCGGCCCCAACCCACGATCCGGGTTCTCACCCGGAGGAGGATTCTCATGACACAGCGCCTTCGCCTCGTCGGGATCATGCTCATGGTCTTCGGCCTGGTCTTCTTCGGCGGTTCCGCCGTCGCCTTCAGCATGTACCAGGACGGCGCGCACTCGCTGCAGAGCTTCAGCGAGGTTCAGGGCGTCGAGCTCGACTACAACGACCAGGGCCAGCTGGTCGACCGTGGCGACACCGCGGCGGCCGAGGGCATCATGGCGATGCTCGAGGACGAGTGGGGCTACCCGGTCTCCGACCGTGAGATGGACCCGAACGACCCGCTGGTGAACACCGCGAGCGAGTACATGTACCAGATGGCCGTGGTCACCCACCACGTCATCGACGGCACCTACGAGGTCACCCTGACCGAGGACCAGGTCGTCGACGCCGACGGCAACGCGCTCACCGAGCTCGCGATCAACGGTGAGACCGTCCCCGTCCCCGACCCGTTCCCGGCCGACGGCTGGACCTTCGAGGTCAACGGTGACGGCCGCTACTGGAACGACTTCGACCGGACCAACCCGGTCGACGCCGCCGCCCGTCCGATGATCTGGACCGGCACCGTCCACGGCCTGGTCGGCGAGCTCGGTGTCGGCACCGTCACTGCCTCCGCCCTCAAGCTGGCCCTCGGCTTCACCGCCCTCCTCGCCGGCCTCGGCGCGATCAACCTGCTGACGGGTGCGGGCCTGTTCTGGGCCGCCGGTCCCCGCAAGGCCGCCGAGCTGCCCGCGGCCCCGGTGGAGCAGCCCGAGCTGGAGCGCATCGGCTGACGATCACCAGCTGTCCCCCGGATGAGCCGGGTGCGGAGTCCCGCACCCGGCTCTCTGGCGTGCGGGGCCGCTCGCCTCGGCCTCGAGGGCTGAGCCGGTCCGCGGCGCTACCCTGACCCGGGTATGCCGTCACGCCCCGACCCCCCGTCCTCCGCCCCCGCGTCCTCGCGCCTGCGCGAGGTGTCCCGGGCCGAGCTCGTGGCCACCGGCGGGAACGACCCCTGGCTGCGCTGGGCCGTGCCCGACCCCGTCCCCCACGCCCTGCTGCAGGACGGGGTCGCCGTCGTGCAGAGACGTGGGCACCGTCCGGGCTTCTGGGTGGTGCCGCTGCGGCCAGGGTCGCCGCCGGGGTCCCCGCCCGCCGGTGGGGCGCTGGCCCAGGAACGCGCCCGGGTGGTCACCGTCCTGCAGTCGTTCGTCACCGCCGGACTGCTGGCGGACTGGGGCGCAGCGTCGGCGACGGTGCCGCAGGAGCACGCCACGGCGGCGCGCTCGGTCCTGCCCCTCACCGACCAGGGCGGTGACTGGGAGTGGATGTGGACCACCACCGCACCACGCCCGGACCCCCGGGAGGCCCGCCTGGTCGAGCTGGACGACCGCCGGGACGCCGAGGAGCTGCTCGCCTTCGCGCAGGCCCACAACCCCCGCGTGTGGACCACTATCGGGGAGGGCCAGGTCGAGCGCTGGGTCGGGGCTCGCGGCGACCGGGGCGAGCTCGTGGCCGTCGGCGGAGCCGAGCTGGAGGCGACCGGGGTGCCCCACCTTGCCGGCATCCTGACCGCCACCCATGCCCGCGGTCAGGGCTGGGGAGAGGTCGTCTCCTCAGCCCTGACCCGTTGGGCGGTGGACCGCGACGGGGTGTGCACGCTCGGCATGTTCAGCGACAACGCGACGGCCCGCCGTCTCTACCGGCGGCTGGGCTACGTCACGGCGCGGGCGTGGCACTCGCGGATGCTCAGCCCTGGCGCGGGTTGACCTCCTCCGCCCCCTGGGGGGCAGCCGCACCCTTCTCCGGCTCGGCGTCGACGCCGGCCTCCTTGCGCTGCTCGGCCGTGATGGGGGCCGGGGCCGCGGTGAGCGGGTCGAAGCCGCCGCCGGACTTGGGGAAGGCGATGACGTCGCGGATGGAGTCCGTGCCGGCCAGCAGAGCCACGATCCGGTCCCAGCCGAAGGCGATCCCGCCGTGCGGCGGCGCACCGTACTTGAACGCCTCCAGCAGGAAGCCGAACTTCTCCTCCGCCTGCTCGGGAGAGAGGCCCATCAGCCCGAACACGCGCTCCTGCACGTCCCGCCGGTGGATACGGATGGACCCGCCGCCGATCTCGTTGCCGTTGCAGACGAGGTCGTAGGCGTAGGCCAGCACGGCGCCCGGGTCCGACTCGAGGGAGTCGACATACTCGGCCTTGGGCGAGGTGAAGGCGTGGTGCACCGCGGTCCAGGCGCCCGACCCGACGGCGACGTCGCCCGCGGCGACCGCCTCGCCGGCCGGTTCGAGGAGCGGCGCGTCGACGATCCAGAGGAAGCTCCAGGCGTCCTCGTCGATCAGCCCGACGCGCCGGCCGATCTCCAGGCGGGCCGCGCCGAGGAGGGCGCGCGAGGTCTTCGTCGGGCCGGCAGCGAAGAAGACGCAGTCACCCGGACGCGCGCCCACGTGGGCGGCGAGGCCCTGACGCTCGCCGTCACCGAGGTTCTTCGCGACTGGTCCGCCGAGCTCACCGTCCTCGCCGACCGTCACGTAGGCCAGGCCCCTGGCGCCACGCTGCTTGGCCCACTCCTGCCACGCGTCGAACTGCCGCCGCGGCTGCGACCCGCCGCCGGGCATGACGACGGCACCGACGTACTCCGCCTGGAAGACCCGGAACGGGGTGTCCGCGAAGTAGTCGGTGCACTCGGTGAGCTCGAGGTCGAAGCGCAGGTCCGGTTTGTCCGAGCCGTAGCGGCGCATCGCCTCCGCGTAGGTCATGCGCCGGAACGGCGTGGTCAGCTCGATCCCGCGGACCGCCCACACCGCCCGGGCGACGGCCTCGCCGAGCTCGATGACGTCGTCCTGCTCGACGAAGCTCATCTCGATGTCGAGCTGGGTGAACTCCGGCTGCCGGTCGGCGCGGAAGTCCTCGTCGCGGTAGCAGCGGGCGATCTGGTAGTAGCGCTCCAGCCCGGCAACCATCAGCAGCTGCTTGAAGAGCTGCGGGCTCTGCGGCAGGGCGTACCAGCTGCCCGGCTGCAGACGGGCCGGGACGAGGAAGTCGCGGGCGCCCTCGGGCGTCGACCGGGTCAGCGTCGGGGTCTCCACCTCGACGAAGTCGCGCTCGGCCAGGACACCCCGCGCGGCCGCGTTGACCCGGGAGCGCAGGCGCAGGTTCTGCCCGGCGGCGTTGGCGCCGGGCCGGCGCAGGTCCAGGTAGCGGTGGCGCAGGCGGGCCTCCTCACCGACGCTGACGCGCTCGTCGATCTGGAACGGCAGGGGTGCGGACTCGCTGAGCACCTCGATGTCGACCGCCACCACGTCGACGGCACCGGTGGGCAGGTCGGGGTTGACGTCCTTGTCCGCGCGGGCGGTCACCTCGCCGACGACCTTGACGCAGTACTCGTTGCGCAGGTCGTGGGCGCTTCCGGTGAGGACCTCGTCGCGGGCGACGACCTGGACGACGCCGCTGGCGTCACGCAGGTCGACGAACGCCACGCCGCCGTGGTCGCGCCGCCTGGCCACCCAGCCGGTGAGGGTGACGGTGGTGCCGACGTGCTCGGGTCGCAGGGTGCCGGCCTCGTGCGTGCGAAGCATGGGGTCTCCTCTCGGGTCGGTTCCGACAGGGACGGGTGCCCTGGCGGAGGGCAGCCCTGAAAGGTGTGGGCGGGGGCCAGGTCGCGGTGCCACCACACCTTCGCCGAGGAGTTCTCGGCCTCTCGTCGGTCCGCCGCACGCGCGGTGCACGGGCGGGCCCGCAGGTCCGGCGGGTCGTCACTCCGCCCCGTGCACGGGAGCCAGTCTAGGACGCGCCGGGCTGCCGTCGCACCACCGTTCCCGGCGCGCGGGGCGCAGGTCTGGCAGGGTGCGGGTATGACGCTCGTCCAGGGGGACCTGCCCGGCACCGACCACCGGGCGCGGCGTGGTCCCCTGCTCCGGCTGGCGGCCGCGGCGGCGCTGGTGCTGGGATGGGTCGTGCACCTGGTGGCCTCCTTCGGCGGCGGGTACGAGAGCGTGCCGTGGGCAACGCTCGAGCACGAGCAGCACCGGGTCACCTCCGTCTCCGTGGTGACCTCCGACCCCTGGCCGTCGGGTCCGTGGTGGACGGTGACGGAGCCGCGCGGCACCAGGCTCACCGACCGCTCCGACCTCGCGGACGGCAACCCGTGGCAGGTGGTCTACACCGTGAGGGACGGGCAGCGGCTTCGGGTGGCCGACCCCCAGCACGGCGCGTTCGGACCGCCCAGCTCCACGAGCGGCTGGAGCTCCGAACCCTCCGGCGAGGAGCTGCTGGACGCCCTCCTCGCGCGGGACCTGCCCGCCGTCGGGACCGGGATCATGCCCTCCGCCTGGCGCGTCAGCGCGGTGAGCGGGCTCGCCCTGGCGCTCGGCACGCTCGTCCTCGTGGTGGCCGGGCCCCGGCCGGTGCACGGCAACCGGTGGTTCTGGTTCTGGATCGTCCAGCTCCCCGCGGCCCTGGGGGTGCTCGCGTACGCGGTCTACGAGCTCGGGGGGCGCGGCCACGCCCGGGCCGCCGCCGAACCGGAGCGACGGGAGGGCGGCGGGTGGGGCTTCCTGCGTCTCCTCGCCGGCTACGTCGTCATCGGCCTCGTCGTCAGCCTGCTCGCCATGCTGCTCGGCACCACCGTCGTGCCCCTCTGACCGGGGCCGGTCAGCCCCGCCGGGCGTGCAGCGCCAGCACGGCCAGCATCATCGGGCCGTTGCGCACCTGCCCGCCCAGCACGGCGGACACGGCGTCCTCCAGGGAGACCCAGCCGCACGGCATACCCGCCTCCTCGTGCTCCCGCTCGTGCCGGTCCGCGTGGGGGACGTCGGTGAGCCCGGTCGCGAGGTAGACCGTGATGACCTCGTCGAGCCCGCCGGGAGACGGCGTGAACGACACGAGCTCCTCCCAGTCCGCGGCCACGAGGTCGGCCTCCTCGGCCAGCTCGCGCTGCGCGGCGAGCACGGGGTCCTCCCCCGGGACGTCCAGCAGCCCGGCGGGGATCTCCCAGTCCTCGGCGGCCACCGGGTGGCGGTACTGCCGGATGAGGAAGATCTCGGGCACGCCGCGGTCCTCGCGCAGGGCCAGGATCGCGACCGCGCCGGTGTGCGCGACGTACTCGCGGACCACCTGCCCCTCGCCCAGCCGCAGGGTGTCTCGCCGCACGTCCCACACCCGGCCGCCGAAGACCGTCTCGCTGGCGACCACGTCGGCCCGCCCGGGCAGGTCGCGCAGCTCGGCAACCGGGAGGCGGGGGGCGTCCAGGCTCATCGGGTATGCCGTGCGGAAGGTCCGCCGGTCACGGCAGCTCGTGCTGGTGGTGGCGCACCTCGACCTCGACGAGCCGCTGGCTGCGCTGCTGCTCCAGGGCGGCGGCGACCAGCCCGGCGAAGAGCGGGTGCGCGTGGTCGGGCCGCGACCGGAACTCCGGGTGGGCCTGGGTGGCGACGTAGTAGGGGTGCACGTCGCGGGGCAGCTCGACGAACTCCACGAGCGACCCGTCGGGCGAGGTGCCGCTGACGACGAGGCCGGCCTCGCCGAGCTGCTCGCGGTAGGCGTTGTTGACCTCGTAGCGGTGGCGGTGGCGCTCCGAGACGGTGGTCGCGCCGTAGACCTCGGCGGCGACCGAGCTCGCCTCGAGGTGCGCCTCGTAGGCGCCGAGCCGCATGGTCCCGCCGAGATCTCCTGCGCCCTCGACGAACTGCTCCTGCTCGGCCATCGTCGCGATGACCGGGGCGGACGTCTGGGGGTCGAACTCGGTCGAGCTGGCGCCCTCGATCCCGGCCACGTGCCGCGCGTACTCGATGACCATGGCCTGCAGCCCGAGGCAGATGCCCAGCGTGGGGACCTGGCGCTCGCGCGCCCAGCGCAGGGCACCGATCTTGCCCTCGATCCCCCGCACGCCGAAGCCGCCGGGCACGAGGATCGCGTCGGCACCGCCGAGCGCGCGGCTGGCACCTGCCTCGGTGCGGCACTCGTCGGAGGCCACCCAGCGGATGTCGACCCGGGCGTCGTGGCGGAACCCGCCGGCCCGCATCGCCTCGGTCACCGACAGGTAGGCGTCGGGCAGGTCGACGTACTTGCCGACCAGCGCGATCTCCACGCGGTGCTCGGGCTCGTGGACGCGCTCGAGCAGGGCGTCCCACGCCGACCAGTCCACGTCCCGGAACGGCATCCCGAGGGTACGGACGACGTAGGCGTCGAGCATCTCCCGGTGCAGCACCTTGGGGATGTCGTAGATGCTCGGCGCGTCGATGCACGCGGCGACCGCCTCGGCGTCGACGTCGCACATCATGGAGATCTTGCGCTTGATGCCCTCCGGGATCTCCCGGTCCGCGCGGAGCACCAACGCGTCCGGGGTGATGCCGACCTGGCGCAGCGCCGCGACGGAGTGCTGCGTCGGCTTGGTCTTCAGCTCCCCGCTCGGGGCGAGGTAGGGCACGAGCGAGACGTGCAGGAAGAAGCAGCTGGCCCGCCCGATGTCGTGCCGGACCTGGCGGGCGGCCTCGAGGAAGGGCAGCGACTCGATGTCGCCGACGGTGCCGCCGATCTCGGTGATGATGATGTCGGGCCGCTGCCCGTCACCGGGGTCGGCCGGCGCCCGCATCCGCAACTTGATCTCGTTGGTGATGTGCGGGATGACCTGGACGGTGTCGCCGAGGTACTCCCCCCGCCGCTCCCGCGCGATCACGTCGTTGTAGACCTGCCCGGTCGTGACGTTGGAGCGGCCCGACAGGTCGGTGTTGAGGAACCGCTCGTAGTGGCCGATGTCCAGGTCGCACTCGGCGCCGTCCTCGGTGACGAAGACCTCCCCGTGCTGGAAGGGGTTCATCGTCCCCGGGTCCACGTTGATGTAGGGGTCGAGCTTCTGCATCGTCACCCGCAGCCCCCGGCTCCGGAGCAGGAAGCCCAGGCTGGAGGCCGTCAGGCCCTTGCCGAGCGAGGAGGCCACGCCCCCGGTCACAAAGATGTGCTTGGTCTCCGCCACGGGCTGCCAGTCTACGTCACCGTCCCGGGGGTGCCCGCAGGCGGTGGGGGGTGTCGCGCCAGGCGTGAGTCCGGCCTCGCGGCGGCCGTTGGCCGCCTCCGCCATCGCCTCGTGTGCCGGGGCCGCGGCAGTGGGGGTCAGGTGCGCGTCATGCCTGGCCGAGGTATGCCGCCAGCGCCGCCTCGAGCGCGTCGTCCTCCGTGGGCAGCTCGGCCGCCCTCGCCAGCGCACGGCCGCGCAGCGCGTCCCGGAACGCGTCGTCGCGCAGGACCCGTCGGAGCGCCACGGCGACGTCCTCGGGCACGGCCGCGTCGGTGGTGCCCGCGTGGCCGCCGCGCACGAGCAGTGCGGCGTCGCCGACGACCGCCGCGGTCCCGCCGACGTCGGTGGCCACGATCGCCGCCCCCTGCTGCAGGGCCTCCTGGAGCCAGACCGGCTGCCCCTCCCACCGTGCGGTCGAGAGCACGACGTCCGCCGCCGCCAGGAGCGCCGGGACGTCGGGGCGGTGCCCGAGGAGGTGCACCCCGGACCTGTGCTGGGCGGCGAGGCCTGCCAGCCAGGACCTCTCCGGGCCCTCCCCGACGATGACCAGGTGGGCGTCCTCGACGGGGCTGGCCCCCGGGTCGTGGACCTCGACGAGCGCCGCGTGGGCCGCGACCGCCGTGTCCAGGCCCTTCTGCGGGGCGAGACGTCCGACGACCATCACGACCCGGGCCCGGTCAGGCAGGCCGAGCTCGGCGCCGAGGGCGGCCCGGGCCACCGTCCGGTCGACCCGGGCTGCTGACGCGGCGGGCACAACGGCCTGACCGGTCCGGACGGCCCCGGCTCGCGCGGACCGCTCGACCAGGTCGGGCGAGACGCCCAGCACCAGGTCGGCGCCGCGGGCCACGAGCCGTTCCATGGCGACGTAGACGGCTCGCGCTGCCCGACCCTGCGGCGGGTCGTTGTGGCTCGTCACGACCAGCCGCGGGTGGCGCAGCGCCGGGGTGGGCCGACGCGCGGCGACGCCCCGGGCCAGCACCGCCAGGGCACCGGCCCGCAGCCCGTGGGCGTGGACGACGTCCGCCCCGGCCACGAGCGGTCGCAGGGTGCGCAGGGCCAGGACGTCGCGGACGGGGTGCGGTCGCGACCCCACCGGGATCGGGACCGTCCGGCCCAGGTCGAAGCGGGACGAGACGTCCGCGGGGCAGGCCACCACGACCTGGTGGCCCCGAGCCCTCAGGCCCCGGACGAGCATCTCCACGTGGCGACCGACCCCCCCGGCGACGAGCCCGGTCACGAGCAGGACCCTCATCGGGCCGACCTCGACCGCAGGCCGCGCCAGGCCGCGGGGGCGAGCAGCCGCAGGCCGGCGGCCGAGCCGAGCAGCACGAGGGCTCCCCCGCCGGCGGCGCGGAGCAGGCTCGCGCCCCACCCGCCGTCGTCGGTCGGCAGGACCAGCTCCCGCAGCACCAGGGCCACCAGCGCACCGGCCAGGACGCCGGCCCCGGCGCGGGTCGCCCCCCGGACGGCCGAGCTGCCCCACACCGAGCGCACCTCCCTGACCAGCAACCCGCCCGCCAACGTCATGCCGACCGAGGAGCCCGCCGCGAGCACGGCCAGCGTGGTGCCCACGTCGGTGCCGTTCCGCAGGAGGGCGAGCGGGAGCGCCGCCGCGACGGCCCAGCCCAGGGAGGCGGCGGCCGCGGCCCTGCCGGGCGAACCCACGGCATACAGGGCGCGCGTGGCGACGGCGAGCAGCGCGTAGCCGAGCAGGCCGGGGGCCAGCAGCGCGAGGGTGAGGGGCAGGGCGTCCAGGGCCTCGCGTCCCGCGCCTGCCGACCCGGCGTCGAGGAGCACGAAGAGCTGGCCCACCTCGCGACGCACCGCCACGAGCGCCACCGCGGCGGCGACGGCCGCGACCACGGCCCCGAGGAGGGCACCCCGCAGCACCCGGGTCGCCTCCCCCGGGGCGGCGGTGAGCCGCGGGAACGCGGCCGTGGCCAGGGGCACCACGAGCACGGCGTAGGGAAGCAGGTAGGCGGTCTGGGCGTAGGTCCACACGTTGATGCCGGCGACCCCGTCGCTGGCGTTGGTGAGCAGGAGCACGACCACGGCCGTGAGCTGCTGGGCGGCGACGACGGTGACGCCGGCCAGCACGAGGGCGCCGGCCCGACGGCCGGTGCCGTCGGGGAAGCGCCACGTCGGGCGCCAGCGGATCCCGAGACGGCCGGCCGGGACGAGCAGCGGCAGGCTCAGCGCGGCGACGCCCAGCGTGGTGCCCCCGGCGAGCAGCCACAGGGCCGAGGGTGGCAGCGACCCGACGGGCCGGGTCGGGTCGTGGGCCGCGCCGAACGCGAGGTAGATCCCGATGACGACCACGCTGGAGAGCAGCGGTGCGAGCGCCGCGGCCAGGAAGCGGCGGTGGGCCTGCAGGACCCCGCTGAGCACGATCCCCACCCCGTAGAGCACCACCTGCGGGGCGAAGAGGACCAGCATGAGGCGCCCGGCGTCCTGGACCGCCCCGGGGTCGCACCCCTCGGGCGACCCGAGCAGCCACGCGGTGACGGGACCGGCCGCGAGGGCGACGAGGACCGCGAGCGGCAGGAGCACCGTGACGGCCCAGGTGGCCAGGGCCGACGCGGTGCGGTCGGCCGCGCCCTCGTCGCCGCGCTGGAGGTGGCCGGCCACCAGCGGGACCGCCACCGCGGCCAGCGCCCCGCCCGCAGCCACCTCGAAGAGCACGTTGGGCACCGTGTTGGCCGTCGCGTATACCTGGCCGACGCAGGTGGCACCGACCGCCTGCGAGAACACCACCCACCGGACCAGGCCGACGGCCCGGGCGGCCAGGGTCACGACCGCCACCAGGCCCGCCGCCGCCACCAGCCCGCCCGGGGCGAGCCGTCCGCTGGGCCGGGGACGGCCCGCGTCGACGCTCACGCCGGTCGGCCCCAGCGGTCGAGGGCGCGCAGGACGGGCGTCGCGTCGATGACACGGCTGAAGCTGACCCGCTCGCTGGCGAGCACCAGACCGGCCACCAGGGCCAGCGCCGCCGCCCGGCCCCGAGGCCCCAGGGTCTGGGCTGCGGCCAGCCCGACGGCGGCGCCGAGGGGGTTGGCGCCGGTGTCGCCGAGCATCGACCGCCCACGCAGGTCGTCCGGCAGCACCGTCAGGCCCGCGCCGCTCACGGCGGCGGCCGTGGGCGTTCCCCCCAGCCCGAGAGGTATGCCGCAGGCCAGGGCCACCTTGAGGGCGCGGCCGGGGCGCAGGTCGAGAAGGTTCGCCAGGTTGGCAGCACCCGCCACGAGCGCCGCCCCGGTCAGGGTGTCCAGGAGGACGGTGAGCGCGTCGTGCTCGCCGGTCCTCCCCGACGACCGTCCTGCGCGGGCGTCCGACCAGGCGCACGCCACGAGCCCGGTGCCGCCCAGGACGAGGACCTTCAGCGCGCCGGTGGTCACCGTCCCCCGCCGCAGGGCGCCCAGGTGGCCGCGCAGCCCCTTGGTGGCCGTCCCGCCGGTGAGGTCGTCGACGGCGCCGGCCAGGGCGCTGCCGCCGACGGCGAGCGCGGCCGGCGGGTCGAGCAGCACCAGGGGTGCCGCCGTGCCCACGGCGAGGGCGACCCCCTCGGTGAGGGTGACGGGGGCGCCGAGGTGGTTGGTGCGCTCCCAGCGTCCGCTCCCACCCGGGAGCCGGCCCTGTCGGTGCAGCGTACGCACGCCGACGGCGACCCCCGCGGCGACGCAGGCGGCCACTATCGCGCGCCGGCCGGCCCCCGCCGCCCGCCCGGCGGCTCCCGCCGACCTCACGGGGCCGTCGTGGACGAGGCGTCGTCGGGCACCGGCGCGGTCGGGGTCGGTCCGCCGACGCCGGGGACCCCGCCGCCCGACGGCGTCCGCGTGCGCGGGACCGCCGGCAGGGCGGTCTGCGCCTGCCCCCCGACCCCGTAGTGCCCGGCCTGGCCGTCCAGCTCCCAGGCGACCGCCATCGCGGCGGCCACCTGACCGCTGACACTCTCCAGGTTGTCCACGGTGGAGACCTCCTCGGCGAGGTCCTCGTCCTCGCGCACCGCCGTGACGAGCGGGTCGACCGTCTCGACGCCGGCGTCGCTGAGCGTCTCCCCGCCGGTGGCGGTGACCACCGTGGGGGTCTCGAGGGCGGCGAGGGCAGCCACGAGCTCCAGCCGCAGGCCGAGACGCTCCACGCCGGGCTGCTCCTCGGCGGCCTCCACGCTCAGCCCTCCGCTCTCGATGACCAGGACGTCAGGAGGTCGCCGGTCG
This sequence comes from Ornithinimicrobium cerasi, assembly GCF_003702705.1. Lineage (GTDB taxonomy): Bacteria > Actinomycetota > Actinomycetes > Actinomycetales > Dermatophilaceae > Ornithinicoccus > Ornithinicoccus cerasi. Next base: position 375,095 of record NZ_QZMN01000002.1, read on the forward strand.
GTGAGGCCGACCGCGGTCTCCTGGCGCCAGGTGAGGTCCACGAGGCCGGCCGACTCCATCTCCTCCGCCGCCTCCAGCCAGGCCCCGACGGCACCGACCCCGTCGGCCCCGGCGAGCGTGGCGGCGAGCACACCCGCGGCCGTCGGTCCGGTCCCGTCGCCCACGTCGGGGACGTCCAGGGTCGAGGCCAGCCGTTCGAGCAGCTCGACACGCTCCGGCGGCGGCTCCAGGTCCCCCGCACGGTTGTCCACCTCGACCATCAGCACCACGTCGGCACCGGCCAGCTCCAACCGGTCCTCGAGCTCGCCCAGGACGTTGCGGTCCGCCCCCGGCAGCAGGACGAGGCCCACGCGCGAGCCGTCGAGGGTACCGGGCAGGATCGTCTCGGAGAGCACCGCCACGGCCTCGTCCTTGACGTCTGCCCGGCGCGTCGCGTCGTCCACCTGGGCGCGCAGGTCCGCCCGTTCGTCGCGCAGCTGGGCCACCTCGCTCTCCAGGGTGGAGGAGATTCCCTCCCGCAGGGGACCGGCGCCCAGGGCGATGCCGACCGCGAGCGCGATGAAGACGGCCACCAGCGAGACCAGGTGGTAGCGGAAGTCGATCATCGGAACACCCCCTCGACCCACGCCCAGACGTCGTCCCACCGCACCGCCAGGACGCCGAAGAGCGCGCGTCCACCGGGCGTGGCGGCCAGCGCCACCCCCAGCGCGAGCAGCCCGGCGAGCACCAGCCACACGAGCGACAGGGTCGAGATGCGCGAGCGGTAGAGCAGGCTGACCCCCTTGGCGTCGACCAGCTTGCTGCCGACGCGCAGGCGGGTCAGGAACGTGCTCGCCATACCCTGCCGGCCCTTGTCCAGGAACTCCACGAGGGTCGCGTGGGTCCCGACCGCGACGATCAGCTCCGCGCCCTTGTCGTCGGCGAGGAGCATCGCGACGTCCTCGCTGGTCCCGGGCGCGGGGAGCACCACGGCGTCGGTGATGCCCAGGGCCTCCACCCTCTCCAGGCCCGGTGCCCGACCGTCCCGGTAGGCGTGCACCACCAGCTCGGCGCCGCAGGTCAGGGCGGCGTCGGAGACGGAGTCCATGTCGCCGACGATGAGGTGGGGGCGCAGCCCCTGCTCCAGCAGCGCGTCGGCGCCGCCGTCCACCCCGATGAGCACAGGTCTGGCCTCGCGGATGAACGGGCGCAGCGTGTGCAGGTCCTCCTTGTAGTGGTAGCCCCGCACGACGACGAGGGCGTAGCGCCCCTGCAGGTCGGTCCGCAGGGTGGGCACGAAGATGCCGTCGAGGAGGAGCTGGCGCTCGGCCCGGACGTACTCCATCGTGTTGACCGAGAACGCCTCGATCTGGCTGGAGAGGTTGGCGCGGGCGTCCTGGAGCTGGCTGGCCACGAGCGCCTCGGTCAGCCGGACGCCCCTTGCGACGACCTCGCCGTCGACGCGCAGCTCGTCCCCCGAGACCGTCCCGACGGCCCCCTCCGGGATCTCCATCACTGCGGGACCGACCATGTCCAGGAGCGGGATGCCGGCGGACAGGACGATCTCGGGGCCACGGTTGGGGTAGGAACCGGTCGTGCTCATCGCCGCGTTGACGACGGCGGCCGGCGCGCAGGCGACCAGCGCGTGGGCGCTGACCTGGTCGAGGTCGTCGTGGTCGATGACGGCGATGTCGCCCGCCTGGAGGCGCTTCGTGAGGTCCTTGGTGCGCGGGTCGACCCGCACCGTGCCCGAGACGGGGGACCCGCTCTGCCCGGTCCGGGAGCGGTGCCGCCTGCGTGTCGTCATGGTCCCGCCATCGTCGCACGACGCGCGAGCAGCTCCCGGGCGTGCTCGAGCGCGGCCTGCGAGTCGTCGACACCGCCCAGCATGCGCGCGAGCTCTGCCTCGCGGTCCTCGCCCACCACGGCGGTCACGCCGCTGCGCGTGACCTGCCCGTCGGTGCTCTTGCGGACCACGAGGTGCCGGTCCGCGTGGGCGGCGACCTGCCCGAGGTGGGTGACGACGATGACCTGGGAGGACCTGGCCAGCCGGGCGAGCCGTGCCCCGAGGTCGAGAGCGGCACGCCCGCCGACGCCGGCGTCCACCTCGTCGAAGACGTAGGTCGCCACTCCCCCGCCACCGCACACCACCTCCAGGGCCAGCATCACCCGGGACAGCTCGCCGCCGGACGCGGCCCTGGTCACCGAGCGTGCCGGGGCTCCCGGGTTGGCCGCGAGGCGGATCTCGACGTCGTCGAGCCCGTGAGCCCGGGGGCGAGCCATCCGCCCGTCGGGCAGGGGAACCTGCGCGGGGGCGCCACCCTCACCCTCCCCTGCTGCGGCACCGGCGGCGGCGGAGCCACCGGCGGAGGCAGCACCGTCGGCGGGCTCGACGACGCGCTGCCCGACGTGCACCGAGACGGTCGCCGAGCCCATGGCGAGGTGGCGCAGCTCCGCGGTGACCTCGCGGCCCACACGCTCGGCCGTGCGCACGCGCGCGGCACCGAGGTCCGCGCCCAGGCGACCGACGTCCGCGGCCAGCTCGGCGGTGCGGCGCTCCAGCGCCGTCCGGTCCTCGTCCGAGACGTCCAGGCCGGCCAGCTCCTCGGCCGACGTCCTGGCGAACGCGAGCAGCTCGGTGGTGCCCGGACCGTACCTGCGCAGCAGCGCGCCCAGCGCGGCGCGCCGGCGGTGCACCTCGTCGAGCCGCTGCTCGTCGACCTCGATCCCCCCGGCGTAGGAGGCCAGGTCGGCCGCGAGGTCGGAGGAGAGGTAGGAGATCTCGTCCAGGCGGGCGCGCAGGCCGGCCAGCTCCTCGTCGTGGGCGGCGACCGGTGCGAGCGCGGTCGACGCGGCTGAGAGCATCCCGGTCACGAAGGGCTGGTCCTCGCCGACCTCGTCCGCCCCGCCCAGCGCCGCGTGCGCGACGAGTGCGGCGTTGCGCAGCTCCTCGGCGTGGGTCAGCCGCTCGGACTCCGCGCGCAGGGCCACCTCCTCCCCCTCGGTGGGCCCGACCGCCTCGATCTCGGCGAGGGCGGCGCGCAGCATCGCGATGCGCAGCTCGCGCTCGACGGAGGTGCGGGACAGCTCGGCCAGGCGGGCGCGCGCGGCCTGCCACTCGTCATACCTGCTGCGGTATGCCGCGCGCGCGGCGGCGACCTCCTCCCCACCGGCGTCGTCCAGCAGCAGACGGTGCTGGTCGGCGTCGCGCAGCCGCCACTGGTCGGCCTGGCCGTGGACCGCGACGAGGTGCTCGCCCACCTCGGTAAGCACCCCCACCGGCGCGGACCGGCCGCCGACATAGGCCCGTGAGCGACCTCCCGCCTGGACGGTCCGCACCAGCAGCAGCCCGTCCCCGGCGTCCCCGCCCGCCTCCTCGACCCGGCGGGCGGCGGGGTGGTCGGCGGGGACGTCGACCTCCCCCTCGACCACGGCCTGGGCGGCACCGTCGCGCACCAGGCCCGCGTCGGCCCGGGCGCCGAGGAGCAGCCCGAGCCCGCTGACCACCATCGTCTTGCCGGCCCCCGTCTCGCCGGTGATCACGTTGAGGCCCTCGGTGAGCTCGAGCTCGGCGTCGTCGATCACCCCGAGCCCCTGGATCCGGATCCGCCGCAGGGTCACGCGCGCCCCTCGACGTGCTCCCCCGACCGGTCGCTGTCCCGGTGGGCGACGGTGTCGGTGCCGAGGTCGGCGAGGGCCCGCCCGCCTCCCACCGGCCCCCTCCACCCGGTCACGGGGAGGCCGAACTTGGCGACGAGCCGGTCGGTGAACGGCGCCTCGGTGAGACGGACCAGCAGCACGGGGGTCTCCGAACGCCGGACCTCGATCCGCGCCCCGGCGGGCAGCTCGACGGTCCGGCGCCCGTCGCACCACATCACCCCGTCGACGTAGGAGTGGGGGACGACCTCGACGGCCAGGCGGGTGTCCGGACCGAGCACGAGGGGGCGCGCGAACAGGGCGTGGGCGGAGATGGGGACGAGCAGGATGGCCTCGACGTCGGGCCACACGACCGGTCCACCTCCGGAGAACGCGTAGGCGGTGGACCCGGTGGGCGTGGAGACGACCACGCCGTCGCAGCCCCACGTCGACAGCGGCCGCCCGTCGACCTCGACGGCGACCTCGAGCATCCGCTCGCGGGCGGACTTCTCGACGGAGGCCTCGTTCAGGGCCCAGTTGGAGGAGATGACCCGACCCTCGTGGACGACGTCGACCTCCAGGGTCATGCGCCGCTCGAGGTGGTAGTCGCGGGTCACGATGCGGCCCACGACCGCGTCGACGTCGTCGCGCTCGGCCTCGGCCAGGAAACCGACACGCCCGAGGTTGACGCCCAGGAGGGGGGCGCCGGCGGGTCGAGCGATCTCGGCGCCGCGCAGGATGGTGCCGTCGCCGCCGAAGACCACGACCAGCTCGCACCCGGTCGCGTCGACATGCGGCGGGACCGGGCTCTTGTTGTGCGTGACGACCCGTCCGGCGCTGAGCACCTCGTGGGTGGGCTCGCCCTCGGGGACCAGCTCGACCTCGATCCCGTGCGCCTCCAGGCGCTCGGCGAAGGTGCCGGCCAGGTCGGGTGCGTCCGGGCGCGTGGGGTGGGTCACGAGCATGATCCGACGGGTCACGTCTCCTCCTCCGCGCGAAGCTGGGCACGCACCGACGCCAGGTCGTCCGGCGTCAGGCCCCAGTCCATCATGCCGGGGCGACACGGGCGGGCCCACAGGAGGTACTCGACGTTGCCGCCGGCCCCCCGCAGGGGCGAGCGGACCAGTCCGAAGGGCGCCAGCCTGTGCGTCGGCAGCGCCTCCAGGACGGTAGACAGCGCCTCCTGGCGAAGACCCGCGGAGCGCACGACGCCGTCGCGGGCCAGGCGCTCGGGACCGACCTCGAACTGCGGCTTGACGAGGAGCACCACGTCGGCGTCCTCGCTCAGCAGGGGCGGCAAGGCGGCGAGCACGTGGCGGGCCGAGATGAAGGAGACGTCGACCACGGCCACGCCGACCGGGCCGCCGATCGTCCCGAGGGAGGTGCTGCGGATGTTGGTCCCGGACAGGTCCTGGACGGCGGGATGGGCACCCACCCGCGGGTCGAGCTGACCGTGCCCGACGTCCAGCGCGACCACGTGCGTGGCGCCGTGCCGCAGGAGGGCCTGCGTGAAACCGCCCGTGGAGGCGCCCACGTCGAGGCAGCGGCGGTCCCGGACCCTCAGGCCCAGAGGTTCCCAGGTGGTCAGGGCGTGCTCGAGCTTGAGCGCGCCGCGGCCGACCCAGCCGGCCGCGATCCAGTCCGACTCCCCGCCGGTGGTGCCGGGGCGCACCGTGACGTCCCGCCCGTCGTCGACCGGGGTGGACGGCTTGACGACGACGACCCCGTCGACGTGCACCCGCCCGTCGCGCACCAGCGCCTGCGCCTGTGTCCGGGAACGGGCAAGCCCGCGCCGCACGAGCACGGTGTCCAGGCGCGCCACGCCGGCTCCGGCGTCGGTCACCGGCGCGACGGGCCCGGTCGCGCGTCGGCGGGGGACGCGGAGGTGGGGACGGGGGTGGTGAGCCGGGCCTGCAGGGCTCGGTGCGCCTCGACGGCCGCCTCGACCTGCTCGGCCGGCGGACCGTCGAGGGACCGGGCGAAGGTGCTGAGCGCCTCGTCCACACTGCGGTCACCGGTCGACGGCGGGTCGGGCCGGGTCGGGGTGCCGGGCTGGTCCATCAGGCGCTCCAGAGCTGCTCGAGGTCGGGGATGCGGGGGACGACGTGGTCGGGCCGCTCCTGCGGGCCGGCGTCCTGAGCCTCCTGCGCCGAGGAGACCCCGGTGAGGACGAGGGCACTGCGCATGCCGACGGCCACGGCCCCGGCGATGTCGGTGTCCAGCCGGTCCCCCACCATGAGGCAGTCCGCCAGCGGCACGTCGAGCGCGGCCAGGGCCATCCGGTATGCCGGGGCGTGCGGCTTGCCGACCACCTCCGGACGGCGTCCGGTGGCGTGGGCGACGGCGGCGACCAGGGACCCGTTGCCGGGGCCGAGCCCGCGGGCGGTCGGGATGGTCGCGTCGTCGTTGGTCGCGATCCAGGAGACGCCGGCGCGGATGGCGTAGACCGCCTCGGTGAGGTCGGAGACGTCGACCCCGGGCCCGTAGCCCTGGACCACCGACACCACCCGCAGGTGGTCGCCGGTGGTGAGGGCGGTCCGCACCTCGTCCGCGGGTCGCCACGGCAGCCCCTCCTGGGTCAGGGCCGCTCCCACCCCCTCGCCCCCGACGGTGAGGACGACGTCGCCCGCGTGCAGCTGCAGACCTCCTCGCGCCACCCGGTCCGCCAGCGTGCGGGCGGCCACCTGGGAGGCGGTCATGACCTCCTCCGGTGCCACCGGGAGCCCGAGACCGGTGATGTGCGCCGCGACGTCCTCCGGCGTCCGTGAGGCGTTGTTCGTCATGAAGAGCAGCCTCACCCCTGCCTCCCGCGCGGCGGAGAGACCCTCCACGGCGCCGTCGCAGGCGTGGTCACCGCGGTAGACGACGCCGTCCAGGTCGACGAGCATGCCGCGGACCCGACCGCTCACGTCGGCGACCCCGGGCGATCGTCCTCGCGGGCGGCCCCGTCATTCCCGTCGGCCTCCTCCTCGTCCCACCCGAGGTCGACGAGCTCGGGCTCCTCCTCGAGGCCGAGGACCTCACGCACGTCGGTCTCGCCGTCGGCGTCCAGGGCTGCGGCGCGCACGTACCACTCCTTCGCCTCCTCGGCCTGGCCGTCCGCCTCGAGGGCTGCGGCGTACGCGTAGCGCAGACGCACCGCCCAGGGAGCCTGCGGGTTGCCCGCCAGGGCCAGGTCCCGGAGATGCTGCACCGCGGCCGCGGTCTGGCCCATGTCGCCGCGTGCACCCGACACGACGATGGCCATCTCGATCTGCTCCGCGGGGGCGAGCCGGCGCGCCTCGGGGGTCGAGGCCAGCTCCAGGGCTCGTTCCGGTCGTCCGAGACCTCGCTCGGCGTCGGCCATGAGAGGGAGCAGGTGATGCGTCCCCGACAGCCGTCGGGCGGTGCGGAACTCCGCCAGGGCCTTGGCCCACTCCGCCCGCCGGTAGTGCACGACACCGAGTATCTCGCGCACCCCCGCGACCCGACCCGCGCGACGGCTGGCGGCCTGGGCGTGCGCGAGGGCCTCGTCGAAGTCCTCCTCGTCGAGGTAGCGGCCCACCGCGACGAGGTGGCGCGCCACGCCCTCGGCGTTGTCCTTGCTCAGGGTGAGGAGCTCGGAGCGGATCTCCTTGGCCAGCATCCCGGGCTCGATGTCCTCGGGGATCTCCGGGTCCGGCTCACGGCGTGGACGGGAGTCGCGGTCGCGGGGCGGGCGACGGTCGCCGTACCTGTCGTCGCGGTCGCGCGGCGGACGGGTGCCCCGGTCCCGCGGCGGACGGGTGTCCCGGTCCCGTGCGGGTCTGCGGTCGTCCCGGTCCCGCGGCGGACGCCCGTCCCGGTCAGGTGCGGGTCTCCGGGCGTCCCGGTCCTGCGGCGGTCGGCGATCGCCTGACCGGTCCTCCTGCCGTCGCTGCGGCCGGTCGTCCCGGTCACGAGGTGGCCGGCGGTCGCCGTCGCGGGCGTCACGCGGGGGCCGCTGGTCCCGGCGGGAGCTCTCACGCCCGGGCGTGCCCTCCCCGTCACCAGGCCGACGATCATCAGTCATGGAACTCACTCTCCTCGCCTCGCGTGTGGGGGGTGCGGAAATGCGGACGGGCCCTGGTCGTCACCCGAGGGTGTCGACCAAGGCCCATCCTAGAAGTGGTCCGGCGGTGTCCTACTCTCCCACACCGTCTCCAGTGCAGTACCATCGGCGCTGTCAGGCTTAGC
>NZ_QZMN01000020.1 GCF_003702705.1 Ornithinimicrobium cerasi
CCGATGGCCCGCAGGAGGGTGAGGCCGTCCTGAGTGGCGCCAGCGACAAGAGTGGATGAGGGGTCTTTCCAAGCGTAGGTGCGCTCTCGGGTGGCAAGTTTCATCAGTTCTCCATGGTCGTGCGCCGTGCATGACGCTTGTTTGAGGCGGTCTGCGGAGGCGCAGGAACCGTCGGGGCTCGAGTTGACATGCATTGACTGCACGTCGGGCGTGAACGCGGTATCGGCGCTGTAGGACGGCTCCGGGCGGCTGGCACCAGCCTCGCCGAGCGAGGGCTGCAAACTGGTGTCATGCACGCCGGCCGAGGTGACTCGGGCGGCGACGCGATCCAGCTGCTCCTCCACGAGCGCTCACGCGGACGGCTCGGCCTCCGCGGCCGTCACCAACGAGCTGAGCTCGGTCTCCGTATAGCGCTGGGTCATCCGTCCGAACAGCGCACGGACCAGCCAGGCTCCCGGGCCATCCCACGTGATGCCCAGCTCGATCCGCGTTCCCGCGTCCTGGGGGTGCACCTGATGGCTGGCGGTCGTGCGGACCCCCGGTCGTCGGGACACCCAGGTGAAGGACCGTCCTTCCTCCCACTCCGTGATGACCCAGGCGGCTCGGCCCAGCCGTGGTTGCGTCACCGAGAATCTGCTCCCCACGCCGATGCTGCCAGGAGTCCGTGGGCCGTCATCTTCGGCCGTCTCCCTTGTCACCGAGGTGACCGTGGGTGTCCATGCCGGCCAGCCCTCGATGGCGGACAGCAAGGACCACACCTCCTGGGGGGCGGCGGTGGACCGCCCGTCGCTGCGCACGTCCATATGATTTCCTTTGTCAGGCCAAGGCCGTCAGGGCGGCGGTCGTGGCGGTGTTGGTGGTCGCGGGTGGGGTGGTTGAAGTGCGGTCACCGCGTGGTGGGGCGCGGCCCCTGCTCGGCGAGCGCTTTGAGGTTCAGCAACTGACGTCTGGCCATGACCAGGTCGCCGACGGAGAGAGCTGGCGCGACCAGGCGGCTGGGGTTCATGACGACCTTGAGCAAGAAGCGTGTGGTGCCGTGCTCGCCTGGCACGAGCAGGTAGGACATGAACGCCCCGAGGATCGTTCCGGTGAGCTCACGTTGGTGCTCGAGGGAGACGATGCGGCCCATCTGACGTCGCCCGGCAGTGGTGTACTTGTCACCGACCGTGGGCTCGGGCAGCCCGAGGAGGTCGCGCGGCGACGGGCGTCCGAGGTTGTCGATCCAGTCGTAGGAGTACGGCGCGAGTCTCACCTGTGTCAGCCAGGGCCACAGGGCTTGAGGCGGCGCGTGCACGGTGACCCCTCGCCATACCTGAAGCGTGGGCGTGGGGAGGAACCCGTCGCACGGGTACGGCAGGGCGATCTCGCTGTCGGTCACTCCCCATCTGGCCCCGATCATGACTCGTCCCATGTCCCGTGCGCGGTCGCCGCAGCCGGTGGTGGCCGCTCGGGCAGCGTGAGGCCGTCCCTCCGGTTGATCCGGCCGCGGGTGAGCATGAGCACGAGCAGCCCGAGCAGGAACATCGCGAGGAGGTGCGCCATCGTCACGGTGTTGTTGCCCGGGTACAGGTGGCGCAGGTAGCCCGCGTTGATCCCGTCGCCACTGGTCGCGGCGTTGCCGATCGCGTGGACGAGTCCGACGAGGAAGAGGCTGCCGGTGTGGTTGTAGGCCCAGCCGACGGCGATCCGGAACGGCACGGCGAGCACGGCCAGCAGGAGCAGCAGGACCGCACCGGGGAGCAGTCCTTGTCCGGCGGCCAGGGAGCTGTGCTGCAGCGCGAACAGTGGTGCCACGATCAGCGCGGCGAGCAGCGGACCCCGCCGGTCCTGCAGGCGCGTCTGGACGAACCCCATCCAGGCGACCTCTTCCCACCAGTTGATCAGTACGAAAGTGACCACCAGGGGCAGCAGGAAATGCGGTACCAGCGCGGTGAGCAGGAAGCCGGCGGAGCGGTCCGGAGGCGTGCCGCCGAGCAGGACGCCGACAGCCAGGGTTACCGCTGGGACGAGAAGGAAGGCGGCCGCGTACCAGGCCAGGCCGACGCGCGTCTTCACCGCCCGTCGCCACAGGGCGCGCAGCCCTTCGGGTCCGTCGGTGATCCTGGTGATCACCAGGGCGGGCAGCAGCAGACCGATGAGGGTGCTGAGCACCACCGATCCGGACAGCAGCCACGCCCGGTCCGCGAGACCGGCCAGCATCACCGACCAGGGCAGGACCTGCCCCACGGTGTAGGCCCAGAGGAAGAACGAGACCAGGGGCCGTCGGCGGATGAATCGGATGATCGACCCGCCGTCCCCAGGGTCTGTTGCGGAGCCTTGGTTCACAGAGGCGGCGGACATGGTCTGTTCCTGTCGAGAAGGTGCGTGAGACCGGCAGTTTCGGGACATCAGCAGGCTGTGGACATCGCGTGTCAGCGTCCGAGGGCGGTGATGGGTCGCTTCGGTGTGGCCCGGTACCAGGCCAGCGTGCGGTCGATTCCCTGCTCGTACGGCGTGACACGTCCTGGGCCGAATGCGGCGCGGTACTTGCTGGAGTCGATGGCGTGGGGCTGGCGGAACTGGTAGAGCATCTCGGCACCTTCTCGCGCGACCGGCCAGACAACCCCCAGGGCTCGGACTCCGGGCTCGCGGACCCTCAGGACGCGCATCCGCCGCTGCGAGCGGGTGGTGACCAGGTCGAGCAGGTGCCTGGCGGTGGTCGGTGCGGGTGTCGGGAGGTGCCACACCTCGCCGAGAGCCTCCTCACGCTCGCCCAGCTCGGCCAGCCCGTGGGCGAAGTCGTCGATGAACATCGGGGCCAGCGGCTGGTCCATCTCGCCGGTCCATAGGGCCACGCCACCTCTGGCGGCCGGGCCGAAGATGTTGCTGCCCAGGAGCGACTCCACGGCCGGCCCGTAGAGCTCGGTGGCCCGACCGATGACCGTCCGGACCCGACCGCTCTCGTGCGCGGCGAGCACCCGCTCGGCCAGCCATGCGCGCAGGACACCCTTGTTGCTGACCGGACGGTAGGGCAGGTCCTCGGTCATCGGACCGGTCGTGCGACCGTACATCCAGGTGTCGTCGACAAAGACCATGCGTGCCCCGCTGGACTCGGCACCGGCCAGCACTCCGTCCACGGCGGCGGGAAACGCCTCGAGCCACTGCGGGAACGGCGGATTGACCGCGTTGTAGACCACGGTCGCCCCGCGGCACACCTCGCGCATCCGGTCCGCGTCCCTGGCGTCGGCGGCCACCACCTCGACCCCCGGCGGTACGTCGGTCCGACCGCTGCGGTTGACCGCGCGCACCCGCCGGCCCCGCTCGTGCAGCTCGCGGACCAGCGCACGCCCAGTGCCGCCACTGGCTCCGATCACCACGTGAAGTTCTTGGTCCTCGTTCATCGGTTCTCCTTTCGCGCCGTCGCACCATCACCGAGGCCACCTTGGGCGCCCCACGCTCGATGAAGGTCAGCCATCGCCGTGGTGCTCCGTGGGTGCGGACACGAGAACGGTCAAGACCGTCTCGATGTAGCGCGGGACGGCTTGGTCGGCGGGCAGGCCACCGGGGGCGCTCCGGGCGAGCGCCGCGTAGCCGAGGTAGCTGGTGTAGGCGAGGATCGCCCGCCGTTCCGCCTCCTGCGGTGCGATGCCCAGCGCCACGAGCTGGGCTGCGACGAAACCGATCCTGCGGGCAGTGACACGCTCCAGCACCACCCGGACCAGGTCGTCGTGGTCGCCGGTCAGCGCCACGCTCGGGTCGGGCCGCTGCGGATCCTGCCTGTGCGCTATGGCCAGCAGCCGTCGCAACCGCTCACGAGGATGGCTGGTCGACTCCACGACCTCGATGACGCCCTGGGTTCTCTGCTGCTCCCACCGCTCGAGGGTCGCCCGGATCAGGTCCGCACGGTCACGGAAGTGCCAGTAGAAGCTGCCCTTGCTCGTCCCCATGGCCTTCGCCAGGGGCTCGACCCGGATCCCGCGCACGCCCGCGTGGGCCATCGCGGTCATCGCCGCGTCGAGCCAGTCGTCTCGGGTCAGACTGCGAGCCGAACCGGCGGTGGTCATCTCACCGCTCCCTCTGGGTTGTGGCAGGCCTCGAGGTACTGCGTCCAGGTCGGTCCGCCTGACGACTGCCCCGGGCAGAGGTTCGCTCCGTCCTTGAACGCCCGTCCCGCGGTTCCGGGGAACGGCACCGGCAGGAGGGGGCGGCGTCGCCGGCCGGTGGCTGACAACCAGGTGGAGGCCAGGTCGTGGAGCGTGAGGACCTCCGGCCCCCCGAGGTCCGCTGCCTTCCCTCCCGCCCCGGCCTTCACGTGCTGCGCCACCCGGATCGCCACCTGCTCGACGGCGATCGGTTGGAAGCGCAAGCCCGTCGGGCAGGCGACGAAGGGCCGACGTGCTGACCTGGCCAGCATCTCGGCCACAAAGGGGTGGAACTGGGTAGCCCGCTGGATCGTCCAGGGCACGCTCTGGTGCTCGACGATCGACTCGACGTCGCGCTTCGCGCGGTAGTACTTGATCGGGATTCGGTCCACACCGACGATCGAGACATAGACCAGATGTCCGACGTCGAGACCTCGCACGGCCTCGACGAGGTTCGCTGTCCCAGCGACGTCGACCTCGACCGGTGACCGGACGTCGGAGGCGCAGTGCACGACAGTCTCGGCATCCGAGACTGCGGGGCGAAGGCTGGCGAGCTCTCGCAGGTCGCCGGCGCACAGTTCTACGTCGCCGACGGTCGAGGAGCGGGAGGGGTCGCGGCTCAGGACCCGGACCCGGTGCCCGGCAGCGACGAGCTTGTCGACGACGCAGCGTCCCAGCACTCCGGTGCCACCGGTGACGAGGACGTTCACGACTCCTCTGTTCCGGTGGCATGCGGGTGATGCTGACGTCGCATCAGGCGGGGGACGAGTCGCCGGTGAAACGGACGCACCACCGCGAAGTACGCGGCACCCAGGGTGCCGTGACGGCGTACCACGGTGGTGCAGCATGCGACGCCGCCTGACAGCGTGACGATCACCCTGAAGTCGAGGTGGCGGTCGTCCAGTCCGCACACCACCCGATCCGGCCCAGCTGCCTGGATCGGGAACAGCAGCGCGTCGCCCTGGTGGCCCGGCTGCAGTCCCCATGGTGCGACGAGCACGTCCCGGGCCGCCAGGACACGCTTCCCCGAGCGTGACGGACCCAGCAGTGCCCTGGCCACCGTCATCGCATCCTCGGCTCCCCCCGAGGGCCACCGGCACTCGAAGGCGTCGGCGTAGTCCCAGGAGGGCAGCACCTCGGAAACCTCATCCTCGGCCACCTCGACGGCCCGAGCAGAGTGGGGAGCTAGGTTCGCGACTCGGGTCATGCGGTGACCTGGATAACGGCCGGCAGGGTGCCGACCCAGAACGGGCCGGTCGTGGGAGCGGCAGGCGCCTCCACAACGAAGCGCGGCAGTCTCGTCATCGATGGTCAAAGCCATGGCGGCTCACCCTCCTCCGGTCCGACATCCCCATGGTGCCCAGCCCCATACGGTTGCGTACGGACGACCATACGGCACCGTATGCTCGCGCGTCAACAGGGCACCATGCTGGAGACCATCACCCCGGGTGAGTCCCCGGGCGGTCTTGCCCCGGGTCTGGGTCCTGCAGCCATGCGGTCAGGACGCGGCAGGCTAGGTCGAGGTTGCCCATCTGGCAATGCTGGTCGGCGTGCTCGGCCTTGGTGAAGATGCGTGTCGTGACGCTGCGGGCGGCCGTGAGCGCCTGAGCCTGCGCCATCGTCAACGAGGGCGGCTGGAACGAGTCGCGCTCGCCGCACATCAGCAGCACATCTTGAGTCACTCGGTCGCTGCCCAGGTGCTGGGCGTTCATGCCCATGAACCAGTCGACCACGTGCACCGGGTCCTTGCTGTCGACCAGATACAAAGTCTGTTCGACCACGGCGCGCAGCGTCGGCGCCAGGCGGGCACGGGTGCGCACACTCCATCGCATGAACTGCCGGTGCCTCAGCATCGTGCGCACGGGCCCGCGCGCAGGTGATGGCAGCCTGTGCAGCCAGTCGTACACCGGCGGCCAGGCGACGACCCGGTCGATGCGCGGTTCGCGTCCTGCGGCACGCAGCGCCCAGTACCCACCCATCGAGATGCCGACCAGGGCGGCCCGCTCGAGCCGGAAGTGGTCCAGCACCGCGCCGACCGGCTTCTCCCAGTCGTGGTCGAAGGTCACCCCGCTCAAGGTCCGCGCGCCGCCCTGGCCCGGACCCTCGAAGGCAATCACGTCGAAGCCGGCCGCGGCGACACGCTGCCAGACGGGATAGAACTCCTCGATCACGGAGTCGAACCCGCCGTGCACCAAGACCGTGGCAACAGCCGGTGACCCGGTCGCCGGAAGCAGGTACGCCGGCAGGGAGGCGTCGCCATAGGGAACCTCGTGGCGCACGACACCAGTTACTGCGACCACCGTGTCGAACAGCTCGCGGTACCGGCGGTAGCGCTCCGCCTTCGCCGCCGACCGCGGTGGGGTGAAGAACTCAGCGACGCGCAAGTATCCCGTCGCGTGCTGAGCTCGTCCGTCGGCGCCCGCCTGCCTCGACAGGTCCTCGAACACGACGACACAGTCGGCTGCCGACCGCACTCTCGACGCCGCGGCGAGCAGCTCATCGCGGTCGGCGAAGCCCAGCGCATGCACCCGGTTGAACTGGTAGTTGATAAAGCCCCGGCGATGAAAGCGCTCGAAGCCTACCGGCAGGGCCATCAACCCGTCGGGAGCGCTTAACCATTCGGACACTGCATACTCCTTCGTAGTCCTGGACAGGATCGGTTGAGCCCGCTGAGGGGTGGGCTTTGAGGTGATGCTCGTTGACTACCGGTCGCTCTCTTCGAGCCTCGCCTGTGTTCCTGATGTCCTCGCTGCTGCCCTGGGCACCTTCGTCCCCGACGCCTCAGCCAACGCAAGTGACTGCATCGAGCTGAGTCGCGCGGCATCGGCAGCGATGTCTGTCAGGGACAGGTGCGTCTTGCCCACCAGACCTTGTCCGGCGATCCGGTCCCACCCGGGTAGAGCGGTCAGCTTCAGCGAGGCGCGGCGTAGCCACAGCCGGGCCCGTGACGACGGCAGGAACCACTTCGCGCCGCGCCGGCCGACCTCCTGCTTGGCCTCGACGATGGGTTTCCAGGCCTGCTGGTAGCGCGCCAGGGCGTCTTCGACCGGGCCCCCGGCCGCCAGCTGCTGCCCGAGGACGTAGGCGCCGGCGACGGCAAGGGAGGCGCCCTGGCCGGCGAGCAGCGAGACGGCCTGGCAGGCGTCGCCGAGCAGGACAACTCTGCCGCGGTGCCACTGCGGCACCTCCACCTGCGCGACCAGGTCGTAGTAGAGCTCGGATGGCGGCGGGCACCTCTCCAGCGCCCGCGGGACCACCCAGCCCAGCGTCGAGTAGGTGCCCCGCAGGGCGGCGCGGGTGTCGTCCGGGATCGTTGGGTCCGGGTCATGGTGCACGGCGAACGCGGCGAGCCGTCCGTCCCGCAACGCGTACAGCCCCATCTGCCGGCCCACCGTGTCCGTGATGGCGAACCGGTTGCCGAGCTGCCGACGGACGTGGGGGTCCTCGAAGACGTACGCCGCCGTGTGCAGGCCCAGGTACCGGACGAAACGGGACTCCGGCCCGAAGACCATCGCCCGGACCTGGGAGTGGATGCCGTCCGCGCCGACCAGCAGGTCGGCCTCAAGCACGGTGCCGTCGGTCAGCACCGCCCGCACGCCGTCCGGCAAGGTCTCCACGCTGGCGAGCGTGCGCCCGTAGTGCAGCACGATGTCGCCCTCGACCTGCTCGCGCAGCGCCCGCTCCAGATCGGGACGCATGATGCTCAGCAGCCGCCCGTCGACCAGCCGGGCGAAGCGGTCGTAGTCCAGGCTCGCCCTGCGCCGCCCGGAGGAGTCGACGTAGCTGACGTCGTCCAGCCGGTAGCCGAGCTCGCCCAGCCGCGGCAGCAGGCCCATCGCCTCGGCCGCGTCGTAGCCCAGGCCGAAGAAGTCCATCATGTACCCCTGCTGCCGAGGGCCCGGCGCTCGCTCCACAACCGTGACCTCCCACCCGGAGGTGGTCAGCCGTTGAGCCAGTGCCAGGCCCCCGATTCCGGCTCCGCAGATCAGCGCTCTCATCCTCATCCACTCCCTTCCGCAACGGCGTCCGCGTCGCCATCGCCTAGCAGCCGGCGCAGCACCGGCGCAACGACGCTTGAGGTCATTCCCGGGTTCAGTGCGCGGTGGAGCATCACACCGTCCACCGCTGCCGCGAGCACGGCGGCGGTGTCTGCAGGTGCCCGCGTGCCGTGTACCGCCAGCCAGGTGGCGAGGTCAACGCGGAACTCCTCCAGCAGGCGGCTCAGCTCCATCCGCAGCTGTTCGTCCCGCGTCGAGGCCAGGTACGCCTCGACGAACAACAGCGACGTCGTGTCCGTCCCGTCGTAGTCATCCAGGGCAGCAAGCATGTCCCCCAGCGCCGCGTCCGCCGACGCGGTCTCCGACAGGACAGGAGGGAACACTGACAGTGCCTCGCTCAGCACCGCGACGACGGCCTGCCTGAGCAGCGACTGCACGGAGTCGAAGTGGTAGTGCACCAGTCCCGGACCCACGTCTGCCCGCTCCGCCACCGCCCGCGTAGTCACGGCGTGCCAGCCCACCTCAGGGATCAACTGCGCAGCAGCAACCAACAACCGCCCGCGGACCTCGGCACCGCGCTCTGCCGACCTGGACAACCCCATACCGCTCGCCTCCTTGTGCATGCGCCTTGGGCATGTGCACAAGAGCGTACATCAGCTCTAACCCATGCGGAAGCCCCGCGAACTGGACCGCACGCCACTCAGTCGTCGGAACCGCTGAGGACGCACAGATGAGAACGAGTGCCGAACCCCTCTTGGCGCGGCCGAACTCGGC
Organism: Ornithinimicrobium cerasi; assembly: GCF_003702705.1. Lineage (GTDB taxonomy): Bacteria > Actinomycetota > Actinomycetes > Actinomycetales > Dermatophilaceae > Ornithinicoccus > Ornithinicoccus cerasi. Next base: position 8,894 of record NZ_QZMN01000020.1, read on the forward strand.
ACGAGCGACACGAGGTAGAGGCGTGCATAGCTGAAGTGTCCTGTTGCCTGGTCCGGCGGGTTGTTCGGAGAAGCGGGGAGCGGCAGACTTGCGGTGGTGAAGACATGGGACCGCCTGAGACAGCTGGGAGGCGTCGTCGGGCCGACCGTGGCCGCCGCCGTGTTGGGGAACGTCTTCATCAGCAAGGAGGCCATGACCTGGTTTCGTGGTCTGCGTACGCCTGCCATGCAGGTGCCCCTGCCCGCGTTCGGGGCCGTCGGCGCGGTCTATTACCTTCAGCTTGGCACTGTTCTTTACCGAGCACGCCGAAACGAGGACGCCCGGGTACGGCGCTTGGCGCTGCTGGTGCTGGCCGGCAACGAGATCTGGAACGTCGCCTTCTTTGGTCGCCGAAGTCCACGCAACGGCTTCATCGGGATCCTCGTGTTCCTCCTACCGCTCCTGTCGCTGCAGAGGGCCGTCAGGCCAGACGCGCCCTCCTTCGTGACTTTGGCCCCCTACACGCTCTGGGTGATCGGCTACGACGTGCCCTGGACCTTCCAACTTTGGCAACTCAACCGTGCCCCGTCCACCGATGCGGCGCGCGGCCCAGCTGGGGTTGACCCGTCTGGTGGACATCGGTTAAGCGGCTTCTGAGGCCGCGTTAATGTCCGGTGCTCGAACGCTACCGGTGGGATCTGGCCGAGGGCCCTCGGCCGTCGCGGCGCTTGCAGGTCGGTGAGGTAGGACGGAGCTACGCGGGCGTGCAGCGATCCGACGATGTCAGCACGGGCGCTCCGTCGTGTCACGCTCGCAGCCGGTCCAGCGCGGTGAGCGTGGGGCCACTGTCTATCCAGCGGAGGACGGAGTCCGCCGCCTGGTCCGCGGTGAGCACGCCGGTGTCGACGAGGAGGTCGTAATCACCGTGGGCGTGGACGGCGGGCAGCTGCGCGGCGGCCTGGCCGAGCGTGCGGTCGGTGCGCTCGGCCTCCCTCACACTGAGCACCGGCTCCTCGCACAGCAACCCCGATCAGCGCCGCGCGCACGCTGCGGAGGCTGTGCGCAAGGTCCACCGCTGACTCGCGGTCCAGCAGCACGTGGTCCATGACCACGCAGAGCCCGCAGTCCGCGGTGACAGCTGCCGCGCGGTGCATCGCGTGGTAGAGCCGTCGCCCCGCCGGGCCCAGGTGGATCTGCGTGATGGTCCCGTCTGCGGCATACCGGTAGGTGTAGATCTGTGGCCACTGCTGGCGGAGGTAACGGCGGGGCAGCGTGGCGAGGTGACGGTCGAGCCCACCGTCGAGCAGCGGCTCGGTCCATCGGGCCTGCAGCGCCGAGGCCAGACTCGACTTGCCGGCGCTGGAGGTTCCGTTGAGGACGAGAACCTGGGGTCTTGACGGCATGTTGTGCCTCCACGTCTGGGCTCATCGGGTCGGACTGCGGGCGAGCCGCCTCCAGCGCGCTTTCGGCCCGGTCCCAGGACGCACGAGGGAGGGGCGGAGCAGCGCTTCGGGTCAACCGTGACGAGCTCCACGCACGGGGCTGGGCAGGGAGACGGCGAGGACGCCGAGCAGGATGGTGAGGCCGAGGCGGATCCAGTCGTAGGTGGGGTCGATGAGCTCGGCGGTGGTGTTGAAGGAGGCGTGCAGGAGCCCGATCGTCAGCAGGCTCCGGCCGCTCCAGACGTCGAGCCGGGCGATGAGGAGGCGCAGACCGACGCCCGTGCCGACGAGGACGGCGATGCCGAGGGCGACGCCCCCGGCGGTGGAGGCTCCGTCAAAGGCCAAAGGCAGGTGGATCGCCGCGAACAGCAGGCCGGTCGCCACGCTGCCGGTGATCAGGCCCCACCGCGCCATGGCGCGGCGCTGGACGAAGCCGGTCCAGGCCATCTCCTCCCAGATGTTGATGATCAGGGCACTGGTGACGAAGAGGATCGTCGCGTCGAGCAGCAGGGACGAGGTGAGCGGTTTGGCGCCGCCGAGGGCGGCGGCGGTGCCCCATACCAGGACGGGCAGAGTGAGGACCGCCAACGGTGCCCACCACGGGGGACGGGGCAGCCTGACCGCGTCTGCCAGGAGGGTGCGTACTCCGCCCCGGCCGTGCTGTCGGTACGTCAGGACGAGTGCGGGGACGACGAGCCCGAACAAGAGGGTTCCCAGGACGAAGGGCTCCTGGGGCAGGTCGAGCAGTTGGTAGCCGGAGAGCAGAAGCCAGCCCAGCGGTAGGGCGATGGCGGCGAACAGCACGAGCGGGCGGCGCGACGGATCGTCCGGGGGCCGGTCGCTGGTCCTGGGCGCAGGGAGGGAGGTGCCGGGGAAGGGTTGGGTCGAGGTCATGGTTCTGCTCCTGAGCTGGTTAGGTGGTCGTCGGGTGGGGGTGCGGGTATGCGGGTCGGCTCGTGCGGATGCGCCTCCTTGGGGCTGCTCAGGCGTCGTGGCGGAGGATGACGAGGGCTGCGATGGCCAGGGTGAGCAGCGCGTATGCCGTGAACAGTGCGAGACCCACCCAGGGCGGCAGCAAGGCGGAGGGCGCGAACTGCATGACGGCGGTTCCTGCGTTGTTGGGCAGGAAGGGAATGATGTGCTGGCTCACCGGGCGGGGCAGCAGGACGCCCACGATGGGTAGCACGTAGAGCAGGCCGACCAGCGCCGTGAGCACTCCGGCCGTGGAGCGCAGCAACCACCCGAGGGCTACCCCGAAGACGCCGATGAGGGCGAGGTACATCGCTGAGCCGAGGAGGGCGCGGAGGACTCCCGGGTCGCCGAGGGACAGGGACAGGCCGTGGCCGCCCAGGACGAGCGCCGACGCGGCGAAGGCCAGCAGCGTGGAGGCGGCGGCGACAAGGAAGATCGCGACAGCGACCACGAGCGCCTTCGCCGCGACCACGGGCCAGCGCCGCGGCACCGCACTGAAGGTGGACCGCACCATGTGGGTGGCGTACTCCCCGGTCACGAACAGTCCGCCCAGGGCACCGGCCACCAGCTCGGCCGCACTGATGCCGGTCAGCGACCCACCGACGGGGTCGAACGTCACGCCCTCCGGGGTGGGGATGTCCGCCATCGTCGTGCCGATGGCCGTGAAGGCGCCGAGGCCTAGGATCAGCAGGGCCGTCGTCGCGAGGAGCCACCCGCTGGAGCGCAGGCTGAGGAGCTTCACGGCCTCGCTGAGTGCGACGCCGCTGTGGCGGACCTGGGTGGTGTTCATCGTGCTGCCTTCCGGTCTGGCAAGTCGTCCTGCGCCGTGGCGTACTGGACGTCGCCGCGGGTGAGCTTGAGGTAGGCGTCCTCCAGCGACGTCGTGGCGGTCCGGAGCTCCTGGACCAGCAAGCCGTGATCGAGGGCGGCCTGGGCGACCTGCGGGCCGGTGAGGCCGGTCACCGACAACTCATCCGCTGCGGGCGCACTGACAGCGGCCCCCGCGCGTTCCAGGACCTCCCGCAGCGCCGGTGCCTGGGGTGAGCGGATGACCACGCACGGGCGGGCGGAGGCCGTGATGGCCGTCATGGAGAGGTCGGCGAGCAGGCGTCCCCGGCCGATGATGACGAGATGGTCGGCGGTGAGCTCCATCTCGCTCATCAGGTGGGAGGATACGAACACGGTGCGGCCCTCACCGGCCAGGCGGCGCAACAGCTGCCGGATCCACAGGATGCCCTCGGGGTCGAGGCCGTTGACCGGTTCGTCCAGCAGGAGGACCTCTGGATCACCGAGGAGCGCGGCTGCGACGCCGAGACGTTGCCGCATGCCGAGACTGAACGTGCCCACCCGGTGGCGTGCGACTGCCGTGAGGCCGACCGCGGCAATGACCTCCTCCACGCGGGCCCGCGGGATGCTGTTGGTCAGGGCCAGCGCCAGCAGGTGGTGGGAGGCACTGCGGTTGACGTGCATCGCGCCGGAGTCGAGCAGCGCGCCGACGACGCGCAGGGGGGCGGCATGGTCCTTCAGTGCCCGACCGCCGACGCTGACCTCACCGCTGCTCGGACGGTCCAAGCCCATGACCATGCGCATCGTCGTGGACTTGCCTGCTCCGTTGGGGCCCAGGAATCCGGTGACGACCCCAGGGCGAACGGTGAAGGAGAGGTCCTCGACCGCCGGGGTGCGCCCGTAACGCTTGGTGAGTGCTCGAGCCTGGATCATGATGTCTCTTCCGGGACGCGGGCATGGACGGTGCGGGCGGGGGCAGCGGCCAGCGGCCGGGTGGTGGGCAAGGCTCCCAGCCGAGCCCGGGTGATGAGGATGAGTACCGCGCCGAGCAGAGCCAGCAAGGGGAACACCAGGCCTCCCGGCTCCTGCCCGGGGTACAGCCTGGGCAGGAAGCCTGCGCCGGCCACACTGCCCACCGCGGTCGCGTTGGCGGCGGCGTGCACAAGCCCCACCATGGCGACACTGTCCGTGCGGTTGTAGATCCAGGCGGCCAGTGCGCGGAAGGGGACGCTGACGAGCAGCAGCAGCCCGAGCAGCGTCGCAGCCTCCGACCAGGAGCCCCCCACAGCCAGGGAGACGTGCCCCAGGGCGAAGACGACACCCGTCATGGCGGCGGCCCGCATAGCGCCGTGGCGGCCCTGCAGGCGTGCCTGCACGAAACCCATCCACGCCACCTCCTCTGCCCAGTTGACGGTCACGAACACCACCATCAGGTGCAGGCCAAGGCCGGAGACCAGGGATGACGAGACCCCCGAGAGCCCTGAGGAGGGGGGCTCCCCGAGAAAAGCGACGGTGCCGGCAACGGTGAGCAGCGGGATGCCGATCAGGGCCAGGGCGTACCAGCGCGGCGGCACGGCGAAGTTCAGCGACCGGTGCCGCAACGCCGACAGCCCCGCCGGTCCGTCGGTCATCGCGGTGATGAGCAGGGCGGGAAGGAGAAGACCCAGCAGCGTGGCAACCACGATGGAGAGCCCGCTGGACAGCTCCACGCCGTACGCGCGGTCGGCGATCATCGGAGCGAATGCGATGGTCTGTCCCACGCTGAAGAACCAGATGAGGAAGGCGGTCAGGGGGTATCGGCGGATCAGGCGTTGCATGTGCACTCCACGTGGGGGCAGTGTTGCGAGGATGGATCGAGGCAGCGGTCCACGACATGGACGGGCGCCGCGGTGAGGCCGGCGGCGTCGCAGGCAAGCTCCGCCGTGGCCTTCTCGAGGGCTCGGACCAGGCACAGGTACCTGGCGTCATCCGGCAGCAGGTAGGAAGCTGTGTGCTCCACATCGACCCCGCCCGCACGCAGGCGCCCTATCGCTGAGGTCAGGTCGTCGTGCATACGGTTCAGGTCGGTCGGCACACCGATGGCCGCCCGCAGCTCCACGAGGAAAAGAGCCCGCTGAGATGTGCCGGTGATGCTCCGGGCCGGTTCTGTGGTCACCTCCCCACAGTGTGCGAGCGCGACATGTCCCGGCATCCGTAGATCTCCGGATTCCTGTACGGGTCTGGCTCGGACCGGTACCGTCGGAGGATGGGCGCGGGCCATGCCGTGGCGCACCAGGTATCAGCGGAGCGCAACTCCTTCGTCGGCAGACGGACGGAACTGGCCGAAGTGCGCCGCCGGCTGTCGACCTGCCGGTTGCTGACGTTGGTGGGCCCGGGCGGAGTGGGCAAGACGCGGCTGGCGCTGCGGGCGGTGGCCGATCTGAGGCGGATGTTCCCCGACGGGACGTTCACGGTCGATCTGACGGCGGTGCACTCACCCGGACTGGTGGCACAGCAGGTCGCTGCCGCCATACGCGTTCGAGACCCTTCCGGGCAGCGCGTCCTCGACCATGTCGCTCAGGTCATCGCGGACCGGCGTGTGCTTCTCCTGCTGGACAACTGCGAACACGTGCGCGACTCGACCGCCACGGTCGTGCACGCGCTGTTGAGCGCGTGCCCTCACCTGTGCGTGCTCGGCACCAGCCGGCTGCCTCTGGACGTGGACGGCGAGTCGTTGCTGGTCGTTCCCCCGCTGAGCCTGGCGCAGCTCGACACCGCGCAGCACGGCGAGGACTGCGAGGCCGTGCAGCTCCTCAAGGAGCGGGCCCAGGCTGCGGCTCCGACGTGGCACCTGACCTCGGACACCGGTGTGCCCCTGCTCGAGATCTGCCGGAGGCTAGACGGCCTGCCGCTGGCGATCGAGCTGGCTGCCGTGCGACTTCGCACCCTCAGCCCCGAGGAGATCCTTGACCGCCTCGACGACCGGTTCCGGCTGCTGCGACGGTCCGGAGTGACCATCCCGGAGCGCCACCGCACTCTGGTGGCGACCATGCAGTGGAGCCACGACCTGCTGGACGAGCCAGAGCGGGTGCTCTGGCGGCGCGCGTCCGTCTTCGCGGACAGCTTCGACGTCACCGCGGCCGAGTCGGTCTGCACCGACGACACACTCCCGCCCGGCTCCATGCTGGACGCGCTGGTCAAGCTTGTCGACGCCTCCATCGTGGATGTCACCGCCGAGGGCAACAGCTCACGCTTCCGGATGCTGGACAGCGTCCAGGCCTTCGGCCAAGACCTCCTGACCGCATCAGGCGAGGACCCGGCAGTGCGGGAACGGCACCGCATGTGGTGCTCGGCGATGACCGCCACCGCGACGCTGCAGTTCCTCGGCCCTGCGCAGGTCGCGGCGTTCGACCGGATCGCCCGACACCACCACGAGATCAGCGCCGCGCTCGACTTCTGCGTCTCCACGGCCGGGCAGGAGTCGGCCGGCCTGACCATCGCCATCGACCTGTGGCTCTACTGGGAGGCTCGCGGGCGGCTGACCGAGGGCCGTCGCCGGCTCGACGCCCTTGTCGCGGCATGCCCGGAGCACCCCAGACGGGCCAGGGCTCTCGCCGTTGCCGGCTACCTGGCGTTGGCAGGGACGGAGCCAGCGCTGGCGGTGCCCCTTCTCACCGAGGCCCAGCTGCTGGCCCTGGCCGACGGCGACGTTCCCGTCGTCGCGATGGCCACGCAGTATCTCGGCCAGGCCGCACTGTTCGACGGCGACCTCGACCGGGCCGACGCTCTCCTGCGGGAAGCGGCCGATCTGCACCTGCCGCTCGACGAGCGGCTCTCCGCCTTCTGCTGGGCCGACATCGGTGTCGTCGCGCTGGTCCAGGGTCGCCTCGACACAGCATTGGAGGCCTTCACCCGCAGCCTGGCCCAGAACGTGAACGGCAATCCGTGGAGCCGCTCGCACGCGCTCTGGGGTCTGGGCCTGGTCCAGCTGGGCAACCACGACAACCAGGCGGCATTCCACCTCGAGCAGGAGTCGTTGGTGATCATGCAGGCCGTTGATGACAGCAGTGGCAGCGCCCTGTGCGTCGGCGCGCTCGCATGCGTGGCGGCCAATCGACAGCAGTGGGAGCACGCCGCTCGGCTGAGCGGCGCCGAGCAGATGCTGTGGCAGTCCATCCCTGCACAGATACCAGCCCCGGTCGTCGCGTTGCACCACGACTACGAGGAGGCCACACGCCAAGCCCTGGGGCAGCGTCGGTGGGCCACCTGCTTCGACGAGGGAAGCCGCCTGGACCGGACTGCTGCGATCGCGCTGGCGCTCGGCCAGCCGTCCCCCAACCAAGCTGCACCTCAGCCCTCCACGGCGACCCTGGCGAGCCCCCTCACCGCGCGGCAGCTCGAAGTCGCCGACATGGTCACCGCAGGCATGACCGACCGACAGATCGCCGCCCGACTAGTCATCTCACCCCGCACGGCCGAATCACACGTCGAGAACATCCTCACGCGCCTGGGACTGCGGAACCGCGCCGAGATCGCCGCCTGGACAGCTCGCCGGTCATCCTGAGCAGGCCTCAGCACTGGCAACCATCGCGCCACAGCCCGACCACCCGTCCTTCGATCTCGATAGGCCAAACCGACCGGAGCACCGCAGACCCATCAAAAGGCGAAGAGGTCTCGAACCCCGCACGGATGTCGGCCGCACCTGACCACCAGCGGTACGCCAGTCGCGGCATGTGCGTGCGTAGTCGTCTGTATTACACTTGGTGTATGAGCGAACCGTTCGACCTGGAAGCGCTCGAT
>NZ_QZMN01000021.1 GCF_003702705.1 Ornithinimicrobium cerasi
CTCGCCGTCACGACCTCCCCAGGGGTCCGGGCCGCAGGCAGACCGTCCCGCACCAGCTCCTGAAAGCTGATGCGGATCACGTCACCGCCCCATCCCACCGACATGCGACAAGTGTACGAAAGCCGACCGACAGACCCGTCCCGACCGGCGCCGCTTCAGGTGGGCCTCCGGACCGCTCCCTCCGTATAGTCGCCGGGTAGCCCCGCCCCGCGGCACGAGTACGGCATACCAGGAGGCCCCTGTTGAGCACCCAGGACTCAGGACGCAAGGTCGGGCACCAGGAGGCCCTCGACGACGACGAGGGCAAGGAGGCCCGCTGGAAGCTCGTCGGCCCGGGTCTGGTCGTCGCCGCCACCGGCGTCGGGGCCGCCGACATGGTCGCCACCCTGGCCGCCGGCTCGCGCTACGGCTACACCCTGATGTGGGCGGTCATCCTCGGCGTCATCCTCAAGATCGTGCTGGTCGAGGGCGCCGGGCGCTACACCCTGGCGACCGGCTTCACCATCTTCGAGGGCTGGCGCAGCCTGGGACGGTGGACGACCTGGTACTTCGGGCCCTACATCATGATCTGGGGCTTCGTCTACGGCGCCTCGGCGATGTCCTCCACCGCGCTGCCGCTCGCGGCGATCTTCCCGCAGGTGCCGCTGACCGTGTGGGCGATCGCCATGGGTCTGCTCGGCTTCGTCATGGTGTGGTTCAACCGGTACGCCGTCTTCGAGAAGATCACCGCGGGCCTGGTCGGGATCATGTTCGTGACCGTCGTGGGACTGGCGGTGATCGCGGTGCCCAACGTGCCCGAGATGGTCACCGGGCTCGTCCCGCGCATCCCCGAGGGCGGCCTCGTCTACACCCTCGCGCTGGCCGGCGGCGTGGGCGGCACGATCACCCTCGCGGCGTACGGCTACTGGCTGCGGGAGAAGGGGTGGTACACCCCCAAGTGGATGAAGGTCATGCGCATCGACAACACGATGGCCTACGTCCTGACCGGCGTCTTCGTCATCTCCATGCTCATCGTCGGCGCGGAGGTCGTGCGCGCCGCCGGCGCTGCGCTCAGTGCCGGCGACGAGGGGCTGCTGGACCTCTACGACGTGCTCAAGGAGCGCTACGGCGACGTGGTCGGCACCTGGTTCCTCGTCGGCTTCTGGGCCGCCGCGTTCTCCTCGATCATCGGCGTGTGGAACGGCGTCTCGCTGATGTTCGCCGACTTCTGGGGCAACATGCGCGGCATCGGCTCCGGCCACCCCGACACCCGCGTCGGCGGCAAGTACTTCAAGTTCTACCTGCTGTGGCTGACGTTCCCGCCGATGCTGCTGCTCTTCCTCGGCCGGCCCATCGGGCTGATCCTCGCGTATGGCGTGCTCGGCGCCCTCTTCATGCCGTTCCTGGCGATCACGCTGCTCGGGCTGCTCAACGGCCGGCGGATCCCCAAGGAGTGGGCCAACAAGTGGTACCTCAACGCCGCGCTGGGGATCACGACCCTGATCTTCCTCGTGCTGGGCGTCAACCAGCTCTGGGGTGCGATCTCCGACCTCGTCGGCTGAGCGGCGTCACCAGGCCTGACCGCCGACCCGGCGGGCTGGTCCGGGGCAGTCGCTCTCACCTCCTGGTGCTACGCTGTAGCACAAATCCGGGAGGTGGACGTGGCCCAGCACTCGATCGGTATTCGCCAGCTCCAGCAGAACGCCTCAGCGGCCGTCTCGCGGGCGGCTGACGGTGAGGTGCTCGTCGTGACTGACCACGGCAGGCCGGTGGCGCGTCTCGTGCCCCTCGGCTCAACCCGCGCCGACGAGCTCGTGGCCGCCGGTCTCGCCCGCGCGCCGCGACGCCCGTTGGCCGATCTTCCTCGGCCCGAGGGCGCGGTCGACACGACGCTGTCGAGGACCCTGCGCGCGGACCGGGACGACCAGCGCTTCTGATGGCCCACTACCTCGACACCTCCGCGCTCGTGAAGCTGGTCGTCCCCGAGCCTGAGTCCGAGGCGCTGCGCCGGTGGATGGAGGCGACCGACGACGTGCTCCTGACCTCGGACCTCGCCCGCACAGAGCTTGCGCGCGCTGTCCGGCGGGTGCGACCCGAGGCGGCACCGCTGGCCCGAATGGTGCTGGACAGCCTGACCGTGATACGCCTCGGCTCCGGCATCTTCGAGGACGCTGCGCGCCTCGACCCGCCCGACCTGCGTTCGCTGGACGCCCTGCACCTGGCGGCCGCACTGGCACTCGAGGACGACCTGCAGGGTGTCGTCACCTACGACGACCGGCTGGCGAGGGCCACCCGGCTTCTGGGTTTCACCGCCATCGCACCCGGGATCGACTGATCCGCCAGGCCCGACCTGGGGAGTGACGGACGGCCGGTCCACGAGGAGTCGGTCCTCCCCCTGTTCCTCGAGGGGATGCCCTGACCTGGCACGGAGGCGGGCTACTCCTCGATCATCCCCTGCTCCGCCAAGGAGGCTGCCAGCAGCGCGACGTCGTGGCCGAAGGCCGTCGGCCGGAGCAGGTCACCCTCCCGGCGCCACACCCGCAGGTCGTCCATCTCGTGCAACGCGCGGTGCATGGCCTGGTCGCTCCAGCCGCGCACCATCGCCTCACCCTCTCCCTGCCCCAGATGTGCGAAAGCGTTGCGCGGGCTCTGCCACCACCACTCCTCGAGCTCGCGCAGAGGTACTGACTCACGCCCCGGGTCCAGAAGGTGCATGAGCGCGCCCATGACCGGGGCCACGTGGGTCGGAGGCAGATTGATGAGGACGGATCCGGCCAGCATGACCCCGCGGTGCCGCCACTCCTCGTCAGACCCGGGCTCGTCCCACGTCCCGTAGGCGCGGCTCCGGCTCAGCTCCAGCAGGCCCGCACCCAGGCAGGGCACCCACAGGCGGTCCAGAGCCCTGCAGTCCGCGGCACTCCGGAACGAGTCTCGTGACGCCGCTGCCCAGAGCTCCTCGACCTCGGGAGGGGAATCGAGGAGGTCGCCGCCGAGGACGAGGCTGCTGTCGGCCCGTTCCCACGCGGCGAGACGGAGCACGTCATACGCCTCCCGCGCCGGCGCCAGCCGGAGGACATCCTTGTAGGTGATCTCCCGACCCTTGCCGACCCACTCGACCAGCCGCCGGCACTGGTGTACGAAGGGGGCGTCGCGCACGTCCGCAGCCACCTCGGCCAGGTCGGCGAAGGGGATCATGCCGTTCTCGTCCGCCAGCCCCCACGGGTCGTCGTCCTCATCCGCCTCGTCGTCGAGCAGGGAGGAGACGAGGTCGGTGGCAGCGACCCCAGGCACGCTCCCGTGGTGCGCCGACCCTGGCATCAGCGTCATCCGCTGGTCGTCGGGCAGGTCGTTCCAGGCGTGCATGATCTGCTGGAGCCGTGCGTTGACCTCCTCGACGGACTCCGCGCCGTCCAGCGTCAGGCCGATGCTCTCGCCGAACTCCATCAGGGTCTTGGACGCCGAGCGCCGGGCGGGGTCCTGGCACGCCTCCGGCATCTGTACGGCAGCTCGTCGGGCCTCCTTGGTGAGCGCGCGCGGCTCGGCGGAGGCCCTGGCCATCCGGCCGGTCCCGCGCAGGAACCGCCAGAAGCTGTCGAGCGTGGCCACCAGCGCGTCGACGTCAGGCACGCCGGAGGGCCCGTGCGAGGGCCATCGCACCAGCATCAGGTGCTCCGCGCTGCCTTCCGGCCACTCCTGGGGCGCCGACGCGTCGTGGAAGTCGCGCAGCTGCAGGACGGTCTCCAGCAGGTCGCGGTCCAACGGCTGGCGTCGCTTGTCCGCCCAGGCGACGGCATGACGGATCAGAAGCTCGTGATCGTCCACGGAGTCATCTTGCCGGGCGGGTTGATGCACAGGCGGGAGGGGGGCGACACCTCGGGAGCTCGGGCTGATCGCGGTCCCGCGGCGTGCCGGCGGGACGTCCGTGATGGTTCATGGCCCCTCTGGGGGCCATGAACCGCCGCGGTCACGGGCGTCAGTCGACCGACCGCACGGCCAGCCGTGCCGGGCGGCGTGCTGAGCGCCGTTCGCCCGCGAAGGCTCAGCCGGTGACGTCGACGAGCCAGCGGACGGCATACCCGTCGAGCTCGACCCTGCCGTCGAGGGTGGTGCCGTCGAGGAGGTCCCGCGCCCGGCCCGCCCACGGCAGCGAGACAGGGTCCCCCGTCAGGTTGGTGAGACTGACGACGCTCGACCCTCCCTCCCCGGTCCGCCGGACCGCGAACACCCGCGGGTCGACGTCGAGCACCTCCTGCGCCGCCCAGGGCGAGAAGGCCGCCACCTCCCGGCGCCTCGCGAGCAGCCCGGGGCCGCCGTGTCGCTGGCGATCTTCACGGGTCTGCTCGGCACCGACACCCTGCTCCTCGGCCACACGGTGGAGTTCATCGGCGACCAGACCAACGTGGACCTGCGGCAGGCCGGCATGGTGGTCATGCTCTTCAACCTCGTGCTCGTCCTGGGTGCGATCATCTCGATCGTGATGACCGTCCCCAAGGGCGGAGGCAGCCGCGACCTGGGCGCGGTCGCCGCCTCCGCGGCCCCGGCGCCCCACCTGCCGATGGACCAGGAGCGTCAGGCCGTGCTCGACCGGATCGCCGCCCTCCCCACGGCCGACCTGCTGGAGATCGAGAAGATGCTCGTCATCGACGACCTGCGCAAGCTCGACAGCCAGGTGCTGCACGCGCTCCTCGAGGAGCGTCGCAGTCAGCCCCCCTGGACCGACCCGGGCAGGCACCCGCGGACCCGCCGCCCCACGCACCACGGCGTGGGGCGGCGGGTCGCCCGTGCCGGGCGGCACGGCATACCCCCCACGCTCGAGCTGGGGGCTCGAGGTCTGTACGGCTGGACGACCTGCAGCTCCAGCGGTGGCCGGCGCACCTCCTCCTCGCCCTGCGGGCCCTCGACCTCGGCGTGAGCATCACGGCGCACGACGCGGCCTGCGTCGCGGGCCGGGGCCGCTATCGTGCGCGCTCATGAGGCTGATCAGGTCGGTGGTGGGGATGCTCGTCGGTGGGGCTCTGCTGGTGGGGGTGGTGCTGGCGCTGACGGCGTGGCGGCCCGAGCTCAACCCGTTCCGGGACTCGACCACGGACCGGACCGGCGCCTCGGTGCTCCAGTCGCTGACGGACCTCAGCGAGTACCACGCGGCCAGCGCGCACTACGAGACCGTCGTCGACATCGAGGAGGACGGCGGGAGGTTCGTCCCCGACTTCCTCAGCGGGGAGAGGGTGCTCTACGTGGGCAAGGGGGACGTCGCCGCGGTCGTCGACTTCGGGGAGCTCGACGAGCGTCGCATCGTGCTCTCCGAGGACGCCAGGTCCGTGCGGGTGACCCTCCCGCAGCCGACCGTCGACCGGCCCGAGCTCGACCTCGAGAACAGCTACGTAGTGCTGCACGACGAGGGGCTGATCAACAGGTTCAGGGGGTCCGAGCTCGAGCGGGAGGCCCAGCTCAGGGCGGTCGAGCAGATGACGGCGGCGGCCGCGGACGAGGGGCTGCTCCTCGAGCTGGCGAGGGAGAACACGACCTCCATGCTGGAGGGGTTGTTCGGGGCGTTGGAGTACGAGAGCGTCACCGTCGCGTTCGAGGGGGACACCGGCTGACGTCGCTCGGCGTCGGAGGTGCGGCTGACCGACCGCACCTACAGTGGCCCGGTGAGCCTCCACGACATACCCCTGACCACCCTCGACGGCCGGCCGACCACGCTTGGCGAGCACGCCGGCCGCGTCCTCCTCGTCGTCAACGTCGCCTCGCGCTGCGGGCTGACCCCGCAGTACGCCGGCCTCGAGCAGCTGCAGGAGGAGTACGGCGAGCGTGGCCTGACCGTCGTCGGCGTCCCCTGCAACCAGTTCGGCGGCCAGGAGCCCGGGACCAACGAGGAGATCGCCCAGTTCTGCTCCGCGACCTACGGGGTGAGCTTCCCGATGATGGACAAGGTTGACGTGAACGGCGAGGACCGGCACCCCCTCTTCGTCGAGCTGACCCAGGTGCCCGACGCCGACGGTAAGGCCGGTGACGTCGGGTGGAACTTCGAGAAGTGGGTCATCGATGGCACGGGCGAGCCGGTCGCCCGGTTCCGTTCCCGCACCGAGCCGACCGACCCGCGGGTGGTCGAGACGATCGAGGCGGCACTGGCGCCCGGATGAGCCACCCGCTGAGACGACCGCGGCGCTGTGGTCGTCACAGTCCTGTCTTGTCAACCCCGTAGGTCGCCTGCTCCTGCGTGTAGCCCTCGAAGAGCAGCTGGTCTATCAGCCCGGAACGCGAGAACCCGGTGAACTCCAGGTAGTTCTCCGCCGCCTTGGCCGCCTGCTCGTTGTAGTCGACGTCGAGGCTGTCGACCGCCGCCGTGGCATCGGCCGTCGAGTAGCCCTCGAACTCGAGCTGGTCGATCAGTCCGCTGCGGGAGAAAGCGGTGAAGTCCAGGTAGGAGCGGGCCGAGCGGGCGGCGTTCTCCTGGGCCACGGTCAGCGTTCCGCTCGATCCGGCCTGTTCCTCGGCCTTGGCGGGTCGCTCCTCCGACGCCGCCACCTCCTCGGCAGCCTCGGCCTCCGAGGCCGCGAGCGCCTCCTCGGCCGCGGTCAGCCCTTCCTCTGCCGCGGCCAGCTCGGCCGCGACGGACTCGAGCTCCGCCTCGGCCGCTGACGCCCGCTCCTCCGCCTGCGTCAGCTTCTCCGCCAGCTGGGCCGCCTCGGACTCCGCCCTCTCCGCCCGCTGCTCCGCCTCGGCGAGCCGAGCGTCGTCCGCGGTCGTGACCGCCGTGGTCGCCACCGCCGTGTCGGGCGCCTCGGACGCCCCGCAGCCGGTCAGCATCACCAGTGCGGCCGCGCTGCTGACGAGCACGCCCACCTTCCCCATCCTCTGCATCCCTGCTCCTTCGGGTCGCCCCCACGACGCCGTCGTCGCGGTCGGTCTGACACGAGTGATCCTGACAGGCGGCACCGACAGACCCACCTGCCCCTCGCGCGTGCTGACGTCGAGGTGGCCGCGGACGACCGCCGTCGCGGCGTCGTCCGGGAGGAGAGCCCGGGAACCGCCCGGTGTGCGCCCACGCACGTGACCTAACATGCACTTTGCATTACCGTGAATGCATGTCGGTGCTCATACAGATCCGCGAGGTCGACGAGAGCGTGCGCGACGTGCTGAAGGCCAGGGCCGCGCGACAGGGGATCTCACTGAACCTTCTCCTGCGACGCCTGCTGGAGGACGAGGCTGCGCGACCCGAGCGTGACGACGTCTTCGCGCGGGTGGCGGCGCGGTCGGAGCGGGCCACGGCCTCCTCCACCGACCTGATCCGCGGCCTGCGTGACGCCGACACCCCGCGGAACGCATGAGCTGCGTCATCGACGCCTCGGTCCTGGTGGACCTGCTGACCGGTTTTCTGGCGCCGGAAGCGCTGCCGGATGCCGCCGCTGGACAGTGGCACGCACCAGCCCACGTCGACGTCGAGGTGCTCCATGCGCTCAGGGGACTGGTGTTAGGGGGTCACCTGTCCATCAGCCGCGCACGCGATGCCCTGCGCGACCTCGATGACCTACAGATGCAGCGCTGGCCCTTGCGCCATTCGCTCGCCTTGCGCGCGCTCGACCTGGGGTCCACCCTCACGGCCTATGACGCGGCATACGTCGTCCTGGCCGAGGGCATCGACGCTCCTCTGATCACCCGGGACGGCCGGCTGGCCAGGGGCGCCGCACCCGTCAGCGACGTTGACGTCATCGCCCTCTGACCGGCAGGTCAGGCTCATCCGGAGACTGTCGTCTCCGCTGTGTACCGTGTCGAGCAGACGCTCGAGGAGGAGCCCAGTGCCGGCACGCGTGACCTGGACGACCTACGGCCGCCCCGCGCTCGACGCGCTCAGGACCATCGTCGGCGAGCCGAAGCAGGACGACCCCCTCCACCCCGTCACCGTGATCGTCCCCAGCAACATCGCCGGCATCGTCGCGCGCCGCCACCTGGCCCATGGCTTCCACCCCGACCGGCCTGCCGTCGCCGGCCTGTGGCTCACCACCCTCCCCCGGCTCGCCGAGCAGCTCGCCGCGCCGCGGCTCACCGGCGCCGGACACCGCCCCGCGACGCGCGCCCTCGTGGCCGCGACCGTCCGGGGCGTGCTGCAGGAGCACCCGGGCGTCTTCGGGGAGGTGGCCGACCACCCCTCGACCGCCCGGGCCCTGGCCCGCGCCCACCACGACCTGCTGACTTCGACGACACCGTGTGCGAAGCCGTCGCCCGCACGAGCGCCCTCTGCGCCGACGTCGTCCAAATCGTGTTCGGGTCACCGTTGAAAGACGGTGTCCATGTGCCACGTCACTGACTCCTGGCTCGGCCGGTCCGCGCTCTTGTCGGGTAGTGAAATGACCTCACCGGCTCGCGAATAGAATTCGCTCCCGTTGCCGAAATCGTCACGGAGTCTTCTACTAACCTGCAGCTGGTGCCTCTCGTCTAACCCGAGATACCCTTGATCAAAGAGAATGTGCACGTCTGATCGGAGCAGCAAGCCGTTGTCAGTGCGGTGCCTACCCTCCTTCGCGACGGGCCGGATATGGGCGGCCTGCAGTGTCGGTGCGATGTGACTTCCAGTGATTGCGCACGTCCGCTGGTAGGTCGTCAGCATCTTCGTGGCAAACCACTTCTGACCACGTCGCACCCAATGAGCTCCGTCGACACGCTGCCGCGGCATCCCAGTCAGGTAAGCCATGGCGTCAGATTCTGGGCGCAGCACGGGTACCCCCGCACGCTGCATGACCTCAGCGAAGATCTGCTCCACCTCTGTCCACGCTGGGTGATCAGGAGTGTACCCACGACCTCTCGTTGCGTTCATGGGAAAACCGCGCGGGAGCTGCAACTCGGCACCAGGCGGGAGAAACGTCACGTCGGTCAGGAGGATGCACCCGATCTCCGGATCCGGATCGGGAGCCGCGTTGTTTCTCGCACGGTACCGAGTGATGCTTCCCATGAGGTCATCCATGGACGCAGTCCCGTTCGCCTCACCGTAGAACCGCCAGGCTTCGCTGACACGGAGCCGAAGGTAGTCCGCGAAGAGCGCCCCTCCGATGATCTGTCCCCCGGCGTCTGCTTTGCTACGGAACAAGAACCGGTCTCCAGGCGAGAGAGCGCTGAAACCGGTCCCGCTCGGCACCCAAAAGTTTGCCTCGGTCTGTGCCCGGTCTTGAGCCTGCAGCGCTGCCAGGTGGCGGGCCCACGAAGTATCAGTGGGGAAGACGTACGCCCTCATAGCCGGACGGTAGCAGCCCAAGTCACACCTCGACGGTTCTCACTGGCCTTGGAATCCGGGGCTCAACCCCATATCTCGACACGGTCGCCGTCGGCATCTACGGCGTCCTCCGCCCGCGTCACTTGCGGCGGTATGACACGCGCCGCGCGGCAGTTAAGCACGCTCCAACGTCTAGCGGTTGCTGACCATATCCAAGTCATTGATTGTGCAGGTACCGACGTGGTGGGATTCGTGAAGGGCACGGCGCCCAGACATGGATGTCGCGGATCGGGCCACAGCTGAGCGCGCTTGATCCGGCGTGCTCGGAGTCCTATGTGAGCGCGGTGCGTCCGCGAGCATCGATGCCATCACGGGCTTCGTGGTCTTCATTCCGAACCATGTCAGGGCGGCCACGGAGGAACTCATGCGTCTCGGCCGACATGGCGCGTCGGTATAGCGCGCCGCCCTTCAGAGGCCACATACCACCGCCCGCTCCCCAGTGAGCCCTCAACTACTCCTCATCCAACGGTGTGTGCTTCCAGGAGTTGGGGACCACCTTGAAACCTAAGAATATGTCCTCCCCACTACTGAACCCCGGTCGCTCCTCGATATACGAATCCTTGTCTCCGTCGAGTATGCCTTGGAAAAGCGTCCGCTCGTTGGGGCGACTGGACAGTTCATGTCTGACCTCTGATTCCCATCGCGTGCCATTTATACTTGCGTACTGGAGCATGACGACTATGGTCAAACTGGACCCACTTGCCAGTCGTTCCAGGATCTTCTCGGCAGCCCCACCAGCGGCCGAAAAATGCAGGCTAGCGAATCGCTTTGCGGCTTCTCCTGTACCAAAAGGCGAGTCGTCGATTTCTGTGTTGACGACCGGCATTCCTTGACCCACGATGAAACTCTTCAAAGAAGTATTCATGGCCGGCTGGTCGGTCACGTTCTGAATTTGCAGGCTCAAAGTAAGTGACGCTTCGGCGTATGTGTCGCTCACTTTAGTCGCACGGACGACTCGAGCTCCACTTTCCGTAATCGACGGCACTAATAGGGGTGTCAAACTGCGTTTGCGTTCTACGAAGTCTTCTTTCCTGTGCGTCAAGTCGCGTCGTCGCTCCTTCAGGTCGAAAAAGAGGACGAGCAGGACACCTAGGAAGCCTAGGCCGCTAAAGAGGGCAGAACTAGCGCCAAACATGTCACCAGCATTGCCATACTGAGCGAGTTTCGATTCAGGAAGGACGAAGACCGCCAATAACGCTGGAGCGACACCTAGGATCCAGATCGCGACGGTAGCGACGAGACCCCACACAATCACTTTGCCCCAGGTCCAGTTGCTCACAGTAAGTCCTCCATCCAGGACAGAAGTCGTCGACCTCTGCGTTGCCGCCAGTGTTCGTCATCTAGTTCTTTTAGCGACGGCAGCATTTGACTAGCAAGAGCGCTCGGATCCAGCAACGACTCTATGGACTCCCGCTTGAGCCTGAGTTTGAGGTCCGAAACTGAGCGCTTGGACGCAACGAGCATTTCGACCGCCGTCCTGTCAACGGGCATCACAACGCGCCCCTCTAACAGGTCCGGCAGCGAGACATCGACTGCCGGACCGCCGATGGGCCTCCCGGTGAGTGGGTCCAAAGCGCCGTGTCGGATCAATAGGCCCCGCACTCCCATGCGCAGAATCCGATTGCGTCGCACTGGCTCAAGCAAGGCCATAGACATTTGTTCAAGGGCACGGTTGCGCTCGTCATCTCGAGGATGACGAGGGGCGACGTCAGCAAGGACTTGAGTATTGGCGCCCTGCAAGTAGCGCTGGTCGGCAATGGCGCGCCAGTACCACTGCTGCACGGTCAAATTGTGATGTTCCCGATCTATGAGGTACGCAAGAGTCAGCGTCATTGCAGCCGAGGGCACCCCGTCAGCGCTCCTCACTCCACCCTCTTGCCACAGGAAGTCCAAAGCTTCGCTGTAAGCACTTACGGCTCTTGGCCATGCTTCTCGGACGAATTCAGGCGGAACCTTCAATACGTCGCCCTGTCGCACACCCGTCACTCGCCTGCTCGGCCTTATGTTGGGGTTGGACCTATCCATGTCACGACGCCATAGGGCGATTAACTTAAGGACTTCTAAACCGCTCGCGCCGAGCATCTCCAGGACTGGGTAGTCATAAATTGCCTGCTCCCACTCATTACGGAGGTGAAAACCCTCCGGATACAGAACGGCGACCATTAGGTCGAAAGCGTCTAGGCGCACCCCCGTGCGATTGAGCGTCTCAAAAATTCTTGTTAACGCCTCAAGTTCGATGTTCCGGAGCATGAGAGTTGCGGGTATCTCATACTCTCCATCGATCATTGCCCCCAACTTGCGCTTCCGGACCTCCCGCGCGCGTGCGGCGTATGCGGGTGGAAGGGTCATGGTGAACTCTTCGAAGTACCTGGCGTCCGATAGTTCCGCAATCGTTATTGCATACGCCATCCGCCCGGAAGGTATGCCTCTTGCTCGCGAGACCCAACGCACAGGCGGGACCTCTTCTTCGTGACCCTCGTCTTGAAGGTCGATGTAATAGACGTAGTCGCCTGTGTCGGTCAGGGCGTGGTACAAGGAGGTTATGCGTTGCTGTCCGTCTAGCAAGTAGTAACGAACCGCCCCCGGGCTAACAGGTGGTCCCCCCGCGATGCTCTTGATGCCGAACGGCTGTGGGCCTTCGAGTATCAACAGGGAGCCGATGGGCCATCCACGTGCCACGCTGTCAAGGAGCTCAACTACTTGGTTCGGATCCCAAACAAATTCGCGCTGGAACTCCGGCAGGGCGAGACCTCCAGAGGCCACCAAGCGAATCATTTCGGCGAGCCGAAAGATCTTAGTCGTATGCTGCAAGCTACCCTCCGGGCTGGGGCGTCATCGGCTGCGGGGTCACACCGAGCGTCCGCGCCATCGTAGCTACCTTAACGTGCTGTGCACGGCTGCACATTCACCTACGTGCCGAACCGCGCGTGTCGGGGGCGCTGCTCTAGACTGTCGATGCGGGCAGGATGAGCCACTGCAGGCCGAATGCCTGGAGAGACATCGTCGAGTTGCGCGAAAGTGAATGCATGGCCCTCGCATCTCGGACCGTCCGCGGCGTTCGCCCCCACCTCGCGGGGCTCTTGCCCCCAGATCGCCGGACGACCGCAACTCGGCGGAGTCTTGATGTAACGACTCTCTGGTGTGTGGATGAGACCGGGGGCGCGCGCACCACCGGACGCGCCGGTGACCCACTCTGGGCGGAACTGACGCCAGCCGTGGAGCATGGACGGGCTCAGACGCCGGCGACGTAGGCGGTGAGGAAGTGGACGCCGTGGCGGTCGATGTTGCCGTGCGCCCGGTCGTAGTGCTCGGTGGTCCTGGGGCCAGCGTGCCGGGGTGGAGCGGGCCGCGGTAGCCGCGGCCGCGCGGCGACCGACCTGACGCCCGCCGCGGGTCACTCGTCGATCCGAATCAGGGGGGTCCGAGCCCGCCGGTGGCCCCGCAGCCCGTCCCCTCTGAAGATCGAACTCAGCTGATCCCGCGCGCCCGACAGGCGGCGGTAAGACGCGGGGGTGTGAACGCGCGACTTGCGGCAGATGCGTGCACTGCGATCGTGCCCGCGTGCCGGTGAGTCCTGTGACTACAGTGATCGGGCATGTAACTGCAGGGTGTAGTCGCGGCCTGAATCCGCCGGTCTGAAGGAGTGCTCTGGCGACGTAGTTGGTGAGGTTGCGGAAGCCGAGGGCCAGGCCGCGAAGGTGCTTTAGTCAACCGTTCACGGTCCTGGTGGGCCGTTGCTCATGCGAGGCCGGTCGAATTCGGTCAGGACGTCCTCGGTCAGGGCGTCGGGCAGGAGCAGTGTCGGCGGCAGAGGGTCCATGAACCGGGCGTCGTCCTTGATGAGCCCGTGGCTGGCGGGTCCAGACTTGTCGGCGTTCAAGATCCGATCGTGATCGTCGGACCGTCGGGCAAACGATCCCACCACTTCCCGAATCGGGAGAACACCGCAGGCTCTCGGTCGGCAAGGAAACGTCGCAGATTCCGCGCTTCGCCGTTGAGATCTTCGAGGGTTGCATCGTCCAGCGGTTCCAGCGGTCGGACTTCGATCGCGTCAGCCGAGGCCCGCCAGACACCTCGGACGAGACCCTCCACCATCACGGTCGGGAGGACATCGCCGTTTCGTCGGATGACGTGCGGGCGGTGCTCGTCGGGGATCACGCGCGAGCGGTCCGCATACGCGAGCAGCACGCTGTCCCACATCCCCAGCAGGCGCGGCGGGAGCGTTGCCCTTTCGGCTTCCGGTTGGGGCTCGCCACCGTTCACATCGACAAGCTGCGCTCCGTCCGGCCCAGCGACAGCGACAACATCGGCCATCGAATTCACCACCTCCCGGAGGGCCGACCGCTTGAGGATGGTGAACTGCGACATGTCGGCGATGGTCGCTGGGCCGAACGCTGTGAGATAGCGACGCACGAGTTCAGCGGTTGCGGCTGGTTCGTCATCGGCGGCACTCCTGCATGGCAGGAAGGCCGGACGTCGACCGAACGACCAGGGGTCGGCTGTCGGGGCGTTCCGGAAGGCGCCGACGATTCGCAACGCCGACCAGAGTCGCGCCGGGTCGCCGGCCTCAGGAACGAGCTCGGAGAGCAGCCGCTCCATGTCGGCGTTGCTGTGCGGTGTGGCCATCACCTTCGACAGCCGCTCGAGGAGTCCTTCGATCCGTTCCGTACTGAGCCCGATGCCGTCAAGGATGTCGTAGTACCCGGCGTCGTGTGCTCGACTCTTCATCGCTGCCCTTGCCCATGGGATGTCGTTTGCGGCGACGGCGTGCAGCGTGAACCGGAACAATGACGCCTTCACGATCGCACCGTCGGCCAACGCCCGGTCAAGATCGCTCGCCTCAAAGCCATCGATGCGATTCCAGAGCGCAAGATACAGGGACGCCGGTTCTTGAGCCTGCAGTGTCATCACCGATCGCACGGCATCGGTTGCCCCGGTCTTTTGGCGCGACGACAGCCCCTGGCGAACCATCGTTTCGTACGTCATCGCTCCCCGAGTCCACGCCGCCACGACAACAACTAGACCACACCAGCACGCACTTCCACCACGATGCGCGACCATCGATAGGGACTGCCGCACCGACAGGTGACACCGGTGCCACAGAGTCGTGTGGGAGACGGACACCCTGCAGGCGGCAGTACCGGATGGTGAACGGCCGTGCTTCCCGAGTCGCAGAACCGCTGTGGGCTCCCGGGCAGCGGGCTCGGAATGCCGGCAGTTCTTGACGGACGAAGTTGGCGCACAAAGGATTGGGCCGAGAGCGCCCGCAGGAATGTTTCCCTCACGACAGCCAGGCCGAATTATGTCCCGGCGGGATACGCGCTGCGTTACCGCGTCGTTGACGGGATGAACTTGGCATGGCGGGAGTGGTCGCAGTCGAGCTTGCGCTCATGTGTGCGGGGGCGTGCTGCGCTGGTCGCGCAGGAAATGCCCCGGCGTCATCCCGGTGACCGCGCGGAAGTCGTGGGTGAAGTGGGCCTGGTCGCTGTAGCCGAGCTCGGCCGCCACGTCGGCCAGAGTGGTGTTCCCGGACTTGAGCGCCTGTACCGCGTCGTGCAGGCGCCGGCGCTTGACCAGCCACTTGGGGGTCAGCCCCACCCGCTGCTCCACCAGACGCTGGAGGCTGCGCTCGGTGAGGCCGAACTCGCGGGCCACGTGCTCGACCCGAGTCACGTCGGGGTTGTGACGGAGCCAGGTGACGATCTGGTTGATCAGTAGTCCCTGCTCGTCCACCGGTAGGTAGGCCGTGAGCCACCGCTCCACCACTGCGATCGCCGCTGCGTGGGCGGCCGGATCGCGCGGGGAGGCCGCCATCGCGGCCCGCACGTCGGGCACCAGACTGCTGGGAACGCCGTCGACCCCGGTCAGGTCGACCCACCTGTCGGTGAGCTCGGCGACGGACCGCCCGAGCAACAGACGTCCGGCGGCCGGTTCAAGCATGGTGCCGACGGCCCAGCCCTCACCATCGAGCGACACGCTGGAACTGCCCCGCGCCACGCCGTACAGCCTGGCGTAGCTGTCGCTGACGACGACAAGGCAGACGGGGTGCTGCAGGGTGCTCTGCGTGGAGGGCTCAGCTAGCGACCACACCGGGATCCAGTAACGAGCGACCAGGTCGGCGAGATGCTCGCTCGGGGCGTAGCGGTGTATAGGTGGTGAGGGCCGGCTGACTCCCGTCAGGTGTGCCCGATCGACCGGGTCGACCGGTCGCGGGATCTCGGGCGCAGGCATGTGTCGGATTATCACAAGCGGCGGAGACGTCTGTCCTGTCACGGTTGTCCTATGACCCAGACGACATCGGCCACCACGCCGGATCAGCACGCCCCGACTTTCGTTGACCGGGCCGCCCGGTTCACCAGGATTCTCGCCGCCGCAGGCGAGGCCTGGGACGCCCTGACACCGTGCGCGGGGTGGAGCGTCCGAGACGTCGTCGCTCACGTGATCGACACGCAGCGCGACTTCCTGACCGGTCAGGGCCTGGACGCCGGACCGGTAACTGACCTCGCCGACCCCGCCGCCGCGTGGAACGCCCACCTCGACCACGTGGTGGCCGTGCTGGGAAAGGACCGTGTCGCGGAGAGGGAGTACGACGGCTACTTCGGCCGCACCACCATCGGCGCCACGATGGCGGACTTCTACGGCTGGGACCTGGTCGTGCACGGTTCTGACGTGGCTCGAGCCACTGGGCAGCAATGGTCGATCAGCGATGACGAGGCACAGGCACTACACACCACGGCCGACGGCTGGGGCGAAGCCCTGTACTCCGAGGGCATCTGCGCCGCACCTGTCGAGGTCGCCCGAGATGCCTCTGCAACCGACCGACTCCTCGCTCGGCTTGGCCGCGACCCGCACTGGCAACCCGCCTGAGCAGATGCATCGCCACGGCCTGCCCAGTGCCCGGCAATCGGTGCCGGCAATCGCTCGAGCCGGTCTCACTGATTGTGCTAACAAGCGCTCCGGCCTACGAAACGGCACGCGGCAGATGCGTGCGTCGACACGAGCGCCTCGGGGAGTCTGGCAGATATGCCGATCCTTTTCCCTAT
>NZ_QZMN01000022.1 GCF_003702705.1 Ornithinimicrobium cerasi
GACGCGTGCAGGCCATCGCCGCACTGGATGATTGCTGACAAGGCGATACAGGAACCGCACTGCCCGCGGCATGATCGGACGAGCGTAGCCGTCCTCAGCGCGGCATGATCGGACGAGCGTAGCCGTCCTCAGCGCGGCATGATCGGACGAGCGTAGCCGTCCTCAGCGCGGCATGATCGGACGAGCGTAGCCGTCCTCAGCGCGGCATGATCGGACGAGCGTAGCCGTCCTCAGCGCGGCATGATCGGACGAGCGTAGCCGTCCTCAGCGCGGCATGATCGGACGAGCGTAGCCGTCCTCAGCGCGGCAAAGTCGGACGAGCGCAGCCGTCCTCCACGCGGCAGATGCGGATGTCAGAGCGGTGAGGGAGTTCGTCCTGGACGCGGCGTGTAGCCCTCTGTTGCCAGCCATGCTCGAGCGCGGCCGCGGACGCGGTCTTCGCTGAATGCGTACCAGCGATCGGCGGCCTCCGGGTGGTGTGCAATCGCGTCCTTGAACCGGCGGAAAGCACCTTTCCCGCTGATGGCCATAGTCAACAGCTCGGCCAGGTGTTCATCCTCGACAGTCTCGGTAAAGACTTCCATGTCGCGGTAGCCGGACCGCGAACCAACCGGGTCGACCCACAGCCACCTCGTACCAGCTGCTTCGTCTTCTTCCTCTTCTTCGTCGCTCTCATCGGCGCGGAAGTCCTCGTACACCGTCTGGGGCCAGACCTGCCCCGTGGCCAGGTCGACTCGCCCGCCTCCGTGGGTGGGGTCGCCCTCGCGCACGCTGGCGAGCTCCTCCAGATCGACACGGACCAGCCTCAGGAGTGGCTGGGGCCCATCACCGAGCCGCGCCGCAAGTGCGTCGGCCAGGTCGACGTCGCCGTCCCATCCCCGCGCCTGCAGTCGTGCGACGCAGGCTCGAACCAGGCCATGGGCGCTGGCGGATCCAGACGTGACCGCGACCAGGAGAGCGTCACCGATGAGCTGCAGCACCTGCTCCGGCCAGGCTCGCTCCTCAAGAAGGCGCAGCACCTCAAGCGCGTCGGCGCGGTACGTGGCTCCGCGTAGGGCAGCACGGAACTCCTTCAGCGACATGCCGCCATTGTGGCCCTGACGCCGGTGGAAGCGGTGCAGGCAGGATGGGAGCCATGGTCATCGTGCGCGCTACCCGCAAGCTCCTGCAGCGATTAGGCCCGGTTAGCGCCGTGGAGGAGCAGGAATCGACGAGCCTGCTCGGCGACTGGTACGCCACGCTCCTGCCCTGGCGGCCACGTCAGGTCGCGCTCCTGGTCAGCCAGACGACCCTGCTCCCGGTGCTGATGCCGTTGGCTCCCGCCGCGACCCTGCTCGACAGGTTCCCCGAGCACCTGGCCGCGGTCCTACGGGCGCACAAAGTCCCCGAGACCGTCGTGCAGAACGAAGCCGCAGAGACGGCCGACTACACCCTCGCGACCACTGCCAGCCGCAGCCTGACCGGGTCGATGAACGAGTTCGCCTACCTAGCTCAGGCCCACCGCGTCGCGGACCGCAACCCCGATCTGCTTGCCCGTGCGGCCCTCTGTACCCACGTCACGTCAGCCCCGACCGCGAACTGACAGCCCTCCTGCAGAACGTGACCTGAGCCCGGTAAGCACGGCCGACCAGCGGCATGTGCGTGCACGCCTGCCCAGTTGCGGCGGCTGCGTGGCGAACCTGACCCTCGAGGCAGCGGCTAAGGCGGCGCTTCGAATACCAGAAGGAGGTGGCTGTGGCAGCTCACGCGAGTCCTGGGCCCCGGCACGGCGCGAGTGAGCAAGCCATGACGCACTGCATGACGCGGTGTGTCCCTGTCGAGCGCTAGACTGGCGAGATCCAGGAGAGGAGGAGCTGTGGCAAGGGCAATCGACGTGATGAAGTACATCAAGGCACGTCAGCACGTTTGGGGTGAGACCCAACTACACAAGCTCGTCTACCTCTCCCAGGCCTGGTCGCTCGCCTGGGACGGACGTCCCCTCTTCCCTGAGAAGATTGAGGCGTGGGAGAACGGGCCGGTACTGCGCGCGCTTCGCTACAGACAGGACGCGGCTGATTCTACTGTCCTGACCGCGGAGGAGCGGGTGATCGTGGACGCAGTGCTCGCGCAGTACGGTCGCCTCAATGGCTCACAATTGAGCGCCCTCACGCATGAGCAAGCGCCCTGGGCGGACGTGTGGAACGACCGTGGCGACCGAAGCTGGTGTGATGATGAGATCACCCACGACGCCATGCGGAGGTTCTTCACGACGGAGGCGATCGCAGGGCGCGGCCCTGCGAAGCCTGTGACGCGGACTGAGGAGACAAGCGACCGTAACGAAATCAGTGCGATTGCGGCCGCGAATGCCGAGCGCTGGAGTGAAGCGCTGGCACTCCTAGGCGGGTGATTCGTGTACTCAGCGTCGGTCACGTTCAGCTGATCTACGCAGAGCAGGTTCGAGCGGGCAGGCTTCGAGATTTTGGTTTGCTCGATGGCGCAGTTGCTGCGCCGTATCAGAACGTCTTCGGCCACGAGCTGTACCCGACGCTGGCACAAAAAGCAGGCAAACTTCTGGAGGGTATCCAGCGGGTGCAGGCTTACACCGACGGGAATAAGCGCCTGGCGTGGCTGAGCACGATGACTTTGCTGGAGATGAATGGTCAAACGATAATGGAAGTCTCCGCGAGCGAGGTTGACGGGTTCGTGCGAGGCCTGGTCGGCGTTCCGGACGCGGAGGTTAAGGCCGCACTGTGGCTGAATGACCGCCTAACCAGTTTCTCGTGAATCGCCCCATCAGTGCCGCTGAGTCGGCGCCCCGGCTTTCTGCACGTGAGCCGGGGCCGCCGCATCAGTCAGCGCCGCCTCGGGCGGCTTAGGACGAGTCGGGCACGCCTGGGTGTGTGACAGACCGCGGGACTGCGCGCTGACGGGCTACCCCCACGTCCGCACGTCAGCCGGCGGCTTTCCCGCAGCAAGTCCCGCCCGGGTGGAGCTAGGTCGTTGACGATCGTCATCCGGACAGTTCTACGAGCATCGTTCCTTTCTGAACCACTGAGGCCGGGCCACGCCGGTCGTCGAGGTCGCCTTGGTCAGGATATCGCTGCGGCGTTAGGGCAAAAGCACGTTGAGTCGGTCGATGAGCTTTTGGAATCGCGCTTTGGCCTCGTCGCTGAGCGCGGCCACGGTGTCGGTGTTGTCGCGTAGAAGCCATGCTGCGGGCTGGTAGTGGTCGAAGGGTCTCCCGAGCGCGGCCTCGACACGCTTGACGATGCGACCGCCTCCCTTTAGTTTCGAGGCAGTCAGCTTGCCGACTCCGGACTTGTCTAGGAGGCTCAGGTACCAGTCGACCTCGAAGAGGTCCTCCAGGTCCGCCTCCGTGCTATCCGTGATGTCGGTGATGGGGATAAGCCGCTTCGCGTCAAGCAGTCCACGATTGACCAGCTGAGTCAGACGCTGGTTGCCGCCGCTGGCGCCATCCATGAGCACCGCGATGTCGAGATCGCTGCTCCCGAGGAGGGCGACGAAGGTAGGCAGCTTGTCGATGCCACCCACCGGCGTGACGGTCCAGCGTGGGTCGAGGCCTCGCCCTCCGGCCTCCTGCAGGACCTGGCCGACGATCGACAAGTAGGTGACGTCGGCCGGTCCTTCGACAAGCAGTTGGTGGCCACCAATGATGAGGGTTTGCGACATCTCGACGCCCAGGGCCCCTAGGAGCGGGAACACAGTCTCCGGCCGCGCCGACCACACGTCTTCGCTGACCTTGGTTCCGTTGTTGTCGAGGTCTTCCACGGTGCGGCACCGCTCGATGTGATCGGGGGCGATCATGAAGAGCGAGTGAGTGGAGTAGATCACCTGGTGGTGAGGCGCGAGCTTCTCGTCGATGTACCGCAGAAGATCGGCTTGCGCCTTCGCGTGCAGGTTGAGTCCGGGCTCGTCCAGGAGGATCACCCGGCGAGTCTCGTCGGCAAACTCGGAGAAGGCGGCGAGGAACGAGAAGAACCAGACGAAGCCCTTGGATCGCTCAGACATGTTGAGCGTGACGCGGTGACGCTGGTTCCGGACCCGGATCTGAAGCCACGGCTCCGGCGGCGGCTGCACGTGGCTGGCCGATGCAGGTTTAACCGGCCGGAACTCGATGTCGAGCTCGACGGATAGGTCGTCATTCTGTGTCCAGTACTCGAAGAGTTCGTCGGTCAACTGGTTCGCCGCGGCTTCAAGCGCGGCCTTCCGTGACTCGTACTCGGCCTCCGTGAACTCCTCCTGCTCGACGCCGGCCAGGCGTAGCAGCGCCAGAGCCGTTCGCTCGTCGGGCTCGAGGTCGTCCTCGTCTTGGCCTTGCAGACGTCGGATAGAGACGCTCCCTGGGAGCATGTTGTACTCGTCGAAGTACTGAAACTTGGGCAGTAGTCCGCGAAGCAGGTTTTGCCCCTGGCGCGGAAGGTCTTCCTCCTCCAGATCGGCGCCCAGCTTCTTCGCCCCCTCGGCGGTAGACTCTTTCAAGGCTGCGATCGTGTCCTTGTACGTCTTCTTTTCGTATTTGGGTAGCGAAAGCCCGGCATTGCTGATTCGCCCGCGGATCATGGCCACCTCATCGGCCAGCGGGCCGAAAAACATGCTCTGGTTGCCGTACCTGCGGCTGACTTCGACCGTCAGAGACTGCGCGGGGCTCTCGCCGTCGGACTCCTTCACCAGAGTGCCTTGGCCGAACTTGGACTCGAACGTAGCTATGTCGGTGTCGTCGAGCTCGAACTCCATAGAGACGGGCGCGACGGTGGGGATGACCTTCTTGTCGCGTGAGCGGTATCGCCGCGGGTAGTCGCGGAGTTCCTCGAAGCCTGTCGGGTGGCCGCTGGTCAGAGGGTTGAGCCGGTACATCGCCTGGAGGACGGCGGTCTTTCCAGACTCGTTTTTTCCGACCAGAGCGGTGACGTCTTCTTCGATGCGAATTGAAGTCGAGTCGTCCACCGACTTGAACTTCTTGACATTGGCACTCTTCAGTCGCACGAGCCACTCCTTGATGAGAACGACGAGTTGATCCGAGGCGGGCGGTAACCCCGCGGGTTGGCTGCGCATCAGCATAGATGCGGGCACCGACACTGGTGCTGGTGAACGGGACCAATTGAGCAGCGACTTGCCGCCCAACTGGGCCCAGGCGTCCAGGTCGGGTCTTCTCCCGAGTAAGAGTCCCGTGAAGTGGTGGGGTTTGGGGAGTGGGTGTGGCCCTGTGACGTAGGGGTCATCGGCGAGATGCTCGGTGTGTACCGCCAAGCACTCACCAGAGGAGATCTCACCGATGACCCTTCCCCAGTCTGCCGTGTCCGACCTGCTGGACGCACTTCGCGCCGGTGACGGTGTGGACCTGGTGCGCGAGTCCGTGCGGATCGTGCTGCAGGAAATGATCGAGGCCGAGGCAACCGAGGCGATCGGCGCCGCCCGCTACGAACGCACGCCCGGCCGGGTGACGGAACGCAACGGCACCCGCCCCAAGCTGCTGACGACCAAGGGCGGCGACGTCACGGTCTCGATCCCCAAGCTGCGCACCGGCTCGTTCTTCCCCTCGATCCTGCAGCCGCGCCGGCGGATCGACCAGGCGCTGTACGCGGTGGTGATGGAGGCCTACGTCCACGGCGTGTCCACCCGGTCCGTGGACGACCTCGTGGTCGCCCTGGGCGGGACGGGGATCTCCAAGTCGGAGGTCTCGAGGATCTGCGCCGGTCTGGACGAGGCGGTCGGCGCGTTCCGCACCCGCCGCCTGGACCACGACCGCTTCCCCTACGTCTACCTCGACGCGACGTACCTGCACGTGCGGACCGAGGCCGCGATGGTCGTGTCCAAGGCCGTCGTGATCGCCACCGGCGTCACCGAGCACGGCCGGCGGGAGGTCCTGGGCCTGGACGTCGGTGACAGCGAGGACGAGGTCTTCTGGCGGGCGTTCCTGACCGGGCTCAAGAAGCGGGGCCTGGGCGGTGTGCAGCTGGTGATCTCCGACCAGCACGTCGGCCTGGTCGCCGCCCTCACCCGGGTGTTCCAGGGATCGTCCCACCAACGGTGCCGGGTCCACTTCATCCGCAACGTCCTCGCGCACGTGCCCAAGGCCGAGACCGAGATGGTCGCCGCGGTCTTCCGCACCATCTTCGCCCAGCCCGACCTGGCCTCCATGGCCCGGCAGTGGGACAAGGTCCGCGACGACCTGGCCAGCCGGTACCCCAAGACCGGACCGCTCATGGACGCCGCCAAGTCCGAGGTCCTCGCGTTCGCTGCGTTCCCGCGTGAGCACTGGCGCAAGATCTGGTCCACCAACCCCCTCGAGCGGCTCAACAAGGAGATCAAGCGACGCTCCCGCGTCGTCGGCATCTTCCCCAACGAGGCCGCCGTCATCCGCCTCATCGGCGCCGTCCTGGCCGACACCCACGACGAGTGGAAGGTCGACGAACGCCGCTACCTCTCCGAAGGCTCCATGGCCAAGCTCTACCCGAGCAGCGATACTGAGACCGTCGCCCTCGAAGAGAGCGACCGGTAGGCAACGAGCATCACCTCAAAGCCCACCACCCAGCGGGACTCAATCCTTCCCGAGGCAATGAGCGCGCCGCCATGAACTTCGCGTAGGCACCAGCAACGGATCGCCCAGAGACCCCGCGGGCCCCCGGGGAGACCTTCGCAGGCGGGATCACGCACGGCAGCACAGCACTCATCACAGGCCCCGCCTCAAGCGGGGTCGACGAGGCCAACGCTGCAACGCCGTTGTCCAAAGATCACCTACATATATCAAGCGGATCCGTCCGTCACGACCCTTGGCAGGAACCGATCACCGACATATCCCCGATGAGCGCGCGCTCATCGGCGCTTGCGGTTGTCTGGGGGCCGGCCTCCCGGCCTCCGGTGCCATCAGGGTGAGCACTCAGCCAGTTCGGCGATCCCGCCGCGGGGTGAGCCTGCGCGGGGCCCTCTCTCGGGCGATAAGCGCGGGTCCGTAGTAGCTACTCCACACGCGGACCCTTCTTGTTCCGCTGTGGGAGAGGGACACCCACCGCTGACCCGCCTGAGACGCGAGCTCGCCTTCGAGGCAGGAGGCCTCGTGAGCCCAGGCCTCATCCCCGGGCGAATGCCTAGTGTTCAGGTGGCTGCACAGGCACTGGTGGTGAATCTCCAGCCGTACGGGGAGGGGGGACTCGTTCTGGGACGACGGGTGAGGGTGATCACATCGCCGAGTTCATCTATGCCCCTCTGGTGTCGTCGGCGCAAGGGGCCACGGAGTCGCGCTCGATGAACACGGTTGGCAACAACTCCTCCCGCGGTTCTTCCTGGGCACCGGAAATCCGCTCGAGGAGCATTTCGGCTGCTCGGCGGCCGAGGGCCTGGGCAGGTTGGGAGATGACCGTGATCGTCGGTGTGACGACACCGGTCCAGTCGGCGTCGTCGAAAGCGACCAGCGAGATGTGGTCGGGGATCGTGCGGCCAGCCTGCCTGATCGCCTTGACCGCCCCGAGCGCCACCCGGCTGTCCGAGGCGAAAAGCGCCGTCGGCGGTTCGTGGCCGGCGAGCAGATCGGCGGTGGCTCGTTGGGAGAGGTCGGGCGTTCCGGCTGCCGTGCGCAGGTAGCGCTCGGGCTCCTGCAGACCTGCCTCGGCCGCCCCGCGGAGGAACCCTTCGACGCGGTCCCGGCCTGTGGAGACGCCGCGCTGCCCTGGGGGGGCGACCTGCGAGCGTCGCGTCCCGCCGGTCACCATGGCGATGCGGCGGTGCCCGGCGTCCACGAGGTAAGCGACCGCCCTCCGGCTGGCTTCGAAGTTGTCCACCATCACGGTGTCAAGGTCGACCCCCTCGATCCGTCGGTCGAGCAGCACGACGGGGGTGCCGGAGCGCTGTGCGCGCTGCAGGTGCTCAGGATCTCCCCAGGTGGGGGCGACGATCAGTCCGTCGACGCGTCTGGCCAGCAGCACGTCAACCGCTGACCGTTCCCGATGCGGATCCTCGTCGGTGTTCGCCAGCAGCACCTCGTACCCCGCCGCTCGCGCAGCGTCGCTCACCCCCCGGACCGCCGCGGCGAAGAACGGGTTGTCGATGTCGGCCACGACCAGGCCGATCGTGTCGCTGCGCCCAGTGATGACCGCCCGGGCCAGGTCGTTGCGGCGGTATCCCAGCTCCTTCGCCGCCGCCAGGACTCGCGTGCGTGCCTCAGGGCTCACCGAGCCGTAACCGCCCAGCGCGCGCCCCGCGGTCGCGGTGGACACCCCGGCGGTCCGCGCCACCTCAGCCATCGAGGGCCTCCTGGAGCCCGACTGCGACCTGTCCACACGCTCTCCCAAACTTTTTTCGAGTCGCCCTCTTGACGTCACCCGGTTCAGATGAGAACGTTATCACCACATCGGATTGAGAAGGTTCTCAACGGTGCCATCGTTCATCATCTGTTCGTGAAGGAGAGTCACATCCCATGACCGACCGTGTGCCAGCTCCCAGGGTCGCCGTCGTCGGCGGAGGGGTCCTGGGCGTCGCCACCGCCGCCGCACTTGCGGCCGAGGGCGCCGACGTCACCCTCGTCACCGACACCCGCCTGGGCAGCGGAGCCTCCGGTCGCTCCCTGTCCTGGCTCAACTCCTACGGCCGGCGCAGCGGTGCCTACCACGAGCTGCGGATGCTCGGCCTTGACCGGTACCGCACCCTGGCTGCCCGCACCCACGCCGCCGGATGGCTCCGCTTCGACGGGGGCCTCACCTGGGCGCCGGCCGGCAGCCCCGAGCGGCACCGGGTGGACTTCGAGCACATGCGACAGAACGGCTATGACGCCCAGTGGCTGACCCGGGAGGAGGTCGCCGACATGACACCCGGTGTCGACCCCGCCGCCATCCCCGATGAAGGAGCGATCTTCAACCCCTCCGAGGGGTGGGTAGAGCTTCCGCCGCTCATCGACCACCTGGTCCAGCAGCTGCACGCTCGTGGGGGCACGGTGGTCGAGCACGCCGGCCCTTCCACCATCGTCGTCGAGGGCGATCGGGTGACCGCGGTCACCACCGCGTCGGGCGACATACATGAGGTGGACGCCGCCGTCCTGGCCACCGGTCCGGCCGTGCCCGCCACCGTCGCCAGCCTTGGCATCGCCATTCCCGACGCCACCCCGATCTCGCTCCTGGTACGCACCCCGCCCGTCGACGTCGCGCTGCGTGCGGTGCTCAACACTCCACGGGTGGCGGTCCGGCCGACGCCGGACGGTTCGCTTGTCCTGGACTCCGGCTGGTCGGAGCGCGAGATCGTCGTGCACGAGGACGGCGGCTTCCAGGTCGAGGACTCCACCGTCCAGGGACTGCTCCGCGAGGCCTCTGCGGTGCTCGAGGGCAACCCCACCCTTGAGCTGGCGTCCTACGGCGCCGGCCCTAAGCCCATCCCCGGCGACGGGGAGCCGGTCGTGGGCCAGCTGCCCGGCATCGGCGGCTACCACGTCCTCTTCACCCACAGCGGCGCCACGTTGGCCCTCATCCTCGGGGAGCTCCTCGCTCGTGAGGTCCTCACGGACACCCCCAGCCCGCTCCTGCAGTCCTTTCGCCCCGCTCGCTTCGCAGCCTGACCCACCACCCAGATTGGAAACCACATCATGATCGTCACCTCCCGCACCGTCCGCGCGGCCGCCATGTCCGCCGCCGCCCTGTTCGCCCTCTCCGCCTGCGGCTCAGACGGCGGTGAGACCGCGGGCAACAGCGCCACCCCGGCCAGCACCGACGCTTTCGACCTCATCCAGCCCGGCAGCGTCCGCGTGGCCAGCATGGGCGACGCCCGCCCCTACACCTTCACCGACGAAAGCGGTGAGTTCACCGGCTTCGACGTGCAGTTCTTCCAGGAGGTCGCTGGCTGCGTCGGTATCGAGGACGTCGTCTTCACCGGCCAGGACTTCTCGGCCATCCTGCCCGGAGTGGCCAACGGCCAGTTCGACGTGGGCGTCGCCGCCATCGGCATCACCGAGGAGCGGAAGCAGACCGTCGACTTCTCCGAGGGCTACCTGGCCGGTTACCTCACCGTCATCACCCCCGCCGGTGCGGGCGTCACCGAGGGTGGCGACCTGTCGGGCTCCCGTCTGGGCGTGGTCCAGGGCACGCTGCAGGAGGCCTACGCGCTCAAGAACTTCCCCGACACCGAGCTCGTCCGCTTCCCGGACAACAACGCCGGCATCTCCGCCCTGAACAGCGGCTCGATCGACGCCCACTTCGCCGACTACGAGGCCGCCAAGCAGTACGCCACGCAGTACGACATCGAGCTGGCCATCAACATCCCCTCCTTCGACGCGCCGGCCGGCTTCGCCGTGGCCCCGGACAACGACGCCTTCCGCGAGGCCCTCAACGTCTGCATCGAGGAAAAGATGGAGGACGGCACCTGGCGCGACCTCTACGAGGAGTGGTTCCCCGGCTCGCCGATGCCCGACCAGTACCTGCCCTCGTCCGAGCAGACCGGCGACGACGCCGCCACGACAACGTCCTGACTTCCCTCGCCCGGGGCGGGAGCCCGGTCGCCGCACGCGCGGCCGACCTCGCCCCGGGTCAGCGGTAGTCCTCACTGGCATAGGAGCCACTCATGATCGAATGGCTAGAACTGCTCAGGCGCACCTTCCTCGACTTCGAGGCGATGTGGCTCGTCTTTCCCCAGATGCTCGGGACCGGACTGAAGAACACCCTCATCATCTCCATCGCCGCGACCCTCATCGGGGTGGTACTCGGCATGCTGGTCGCCATCATGGGCATCTCCCGGAGCGCGTGGCTGCGGCTGCCCGCACGGGTCTACACCGACATCTTCCGCGGCCTCCCGGCGATCCTGACGATCCTGCTCATCGGCCAGGGGCTGGCCCGGTTCAGCCAGTCCATCTTCGGACCCTCGCCCTACCCGCTGGGGATCCTGGCGCTGTCCCTCATCGCCAGCGCCTACATGGGAGAAATCTTCCGTGCCGGCATCCTGGGCGTCGACAAGGGCCAGCTGGAGGCCTGCCGCGCCCTCGGCATGAGCTACGCCAGGGCGATGCGACTGGTCGTCGTCCCCCAGGGCGTCCGGCGCGTGCTGCCCGCCCTCGTCAACCAGTTCATCGCCATCGTCAAGGACTCCTCGCTGGTCTACTTCCTGGGCCTGCTCGTCAGCGAGCGTGAGCTGTTCCGGGTCGGCCAGGACGCCGCTGTCCTCACCGGCAACCTGTCCCCGCTGGTCCTCGCCGGGGCCTTCTACATGGCCATCACAGTGCCTTTGACGCACCTGGTCAACTACATCGACAACCGATTCCGCACCGGTCGTCGGCCGGCCGCTCCCACCAGCGGACTCAAGGAGGTCCACGAGATGGACCTGAAGGTATCCCCCCGCGTCCACGGAGAGAACACATGAGCGCCCCGACCACCTCCGCCACGACCGAGCCGCCCACCTACAAAGGCTCCAGCCTCGACCTCATCGACCTCTGGATGGCCTACGGCGAGTTCGAGGTCATCCGGAACGTCACCATCCACGTGCCCGCCGGCACCACGACCTGCGTCATCGGCCCCTCCGGATCGGGCAAGTCCACGCTCCTGCGCGGTGTCAACCGGCTGCACGAGCCCAAGAGCGGTGACGTTCTGATCGCTGGCGACAGCGCGCTGAAAGTACAGCCAGACCGACTCCGCCAGCGCATCGGCATGGTGTTCCAGCACTTCAACCTCTTTCCGGACCACACCGCCCTGGAGAACGTCGCGCTAGCGCTGCGCAAGGTCAAGGGCGTACCGAAGGAGCAAGCCCTCCACTTCGCCCGGGAACGGCTGGACGAGGTCGGCCTGGGTGACCGAGCCGACCACCGGCCGCGAGACCTGTCCGGCGGGCAGCAGCAGCGGGTGGCCATCGCTCGGGCCCTGGCCATGGAGCCAGAGATCATGCTCTTCGACGAGGTGACCAGCGCGCTGGACCCTGAGCTCGTCAAGGGCGTGCTCAACCTCATGGCATCCCTGGCACGCCGCGGCATGACCATGGTCGTCGTCACCCACGAGATGAACTTCGCCCGCCGGGTCGCCGACCAGGTCGTATTCATGGACGAGGGCGAGGTCGTCGAGGCCGGGCCGCCGGCCCAGCTGTTCGACGACCCGCAGAGCCAACGGCTGCGCGCCTTCCTCTCGGAGGTGCTGTGAGCATCCGCACCGCCGTCGTCGGCTACGGCACCGGCGGCCGCTACTTCCACGCACCCTTCCTCGCAGCCGACCCCGCTTTCTCCGTCAGCGTCCTCGTCACGGCCGATGCCGAACGGGCGCACGCAGCGCGGAACGAGCATCCCGGTGCCCAGGTCGTTCCCCACGTCGACGCCCTCCTGGAACGGGTGGAGGACCTCGACCTCGCCGTCGTCGCTACGCCACCGGCCCACCACGCCGAACAGGCGCACCGGCTGCTCGACGCAGGTCTGCACGTCGTCGTCGACAAGCCCCTGTCGGTCACCGCCCAGCAGGGTCAGGACCTGCTGGAGCACGCGCAACGGGCACGCCGGGTGCTCACCGTGTTCCAGAACCGCCGTTGGGACGGCGACTTCCTCACCGTGCGCGCTCTGGTCCAGGAGGGCAGGCTCGGCACCATCCGCCGGTTCGAGTCGCGCTTCGAGTGGTGGAAGCCAGAGGAGTCCAAGGCGTGGAAGGCGAGCGCCCCCGCCAGCCAGGGCGGCGGGATCCTCTACGACCTCGGGCCCCACCTCATCGACCAGGCGCTGCAACTCTTCGGCCCGGTCCGGGACGTCCACGCCGAACTTCTCCGCTACCGCCCCGGTGACGGCGCAGACGACGACGCCTTCGTCGCGCTTCAGCACCGGAGCGGGGTCACCTCCCACCTGTGGATGAACGGTCTGGCATCCCAGCTCGGCCCCCGGTTCCGGGTGCTCGGCTCTCAGCGCGGCTTCACGGCATACGGGCTCGACCCGCAGGAGCCGGCCCTGAAGCAGGGCGCCGCGCCCACCGACCCCGGCTTCGGCGAGAAACCGCAGGAGCAGTGGGGCGTCCTCGGGCTCCCCGGGGACGAGCAACCCCTGCCCACGGCCGCCGGTGACTACGCGGCCTTCTACCGCGGACTGGCAGCTGCCCTGCGCGACGGCGCCCCGCCGCCGGTCGACCCGGCCGACAGCCTCGCCGTCATCGAGCTCATCGAGATCATCCACCAGCAGTTCCCCGTGCGCCGCGCCGACTGAGCGCCCGCAGCACACCCACGACCCCCGAAAGGATCACCGTGTCCGTCACCACCACCCCCACCAACCACGTGCGCCCTGTCCCGGACGACTTCAGCGCCCGCATCGAGGCCGCCCTGACTACCCGCGCGCAGATCGAGACCCTCGTCGAAGCAGCCGTCACCAGCGGCGTGCGCAACATCTTCCTCGTCGGCTGCGGCGGCTCGCTGTTCGGCTTCGGACCGCTGCGGGTTCTGCTGGACCGCAGCCCAGTCCCGGTCCACGTCATCAACGCCGACGAGCTCCTCACCCGCCGCCCGGTCGCTCTCGGCGCCGGCTCGTTCGTCGTCATCAGCTCCACCAACGGCGGCACCGGCGAGACCGCCCGGGCGGCCGCCTTCGCCGGCGAGCAGGGCGCCACCGTCGTCGGCGTCACCCAGGACCCGACCAGCATCGTGGGCCGAGCCTGCCCTCAGCTGGTGCTGCACGAAGGCATCGAGGCCAAGCAGGTCGTCCTGGCCCTCATCGGATGGTCACTGCTGCGTGCGCTGGGCGCCGCCCCGGACCACGCCGAGGCGATGACCGCCCTCCAGGCGGCCCCCACCGCGTTCCGCTCGGCGATCGATGAGGTCGACGAGCACCTCCACGGCATCGCACAAGCGCTGCACGCCGAACCCGTCGTGTACGTCGTCGGCTCGGGACCCCTGGAGTCAGCGGCGAACACCCTGGCCATGTGCTACCTGCAGGAGATGCAGTGGAAGCATGCCGTACCGGTCGGCGCCGGTGAGTTCCTCCACGGCCCGTTCGAGGTCGTCACCGAGGACCTGCCCGTCATCGTCCTGACCGGTGAGGACTCCACCCGCCCCATGGGGGAGCGGGTGTCCCGGTTCCTGGAGCGCTACAGCACCAAGGTGCACTACGTCGACGGCGCCCGGCTGACCCTGCCCGGGGTTCCCACCTCGATGCGGCCGTTCCTCGGCACCCTGATCGTCGCCAGTACGCTCATCGGCCGACTGGCTGAGCACTTCGAGGCATGGTCGGGCCACTCCCTCAAGGAGCGGCGTTACATGTGGAAGGTGGACTACTGATGGTCTCCATCGTGGCCATCGGCGACAACGTCACCGACTGCTACGTGGACCAAGGGCGGATGTACCCCGGCGGCAACTGCGTGAACGTGGCCGTACGGGCCGCCCGGGCCGGCGCCCGAGCGGCCTATGTCGGTCAGGTCGGCGATGACGACCGTGGACAGATGCTTCTGGACGCCCTCGCCGCAGAGGGCGTCGACACCAGCCGGGTGAGGGTCATTCCAGGCCGCACCTCAATCACCGTCGTGCGTCACGTCGAGGGCGAACGCTACTTCGGGTCCACAGATCTGGGCGTGCGCACCTTCATCCCGGACGACGACGATCTCGACTTCGTCGCGGGGTTCGACCTCGCCCACACCAGCTACTGCAGCGGACTTGAGAAGGTGGTTCCCCAGATCGCCCGGCGGACCCGCGTCTCTTACGACTTCGACATCATCACCGACGTCGCGGCGGCGGAGGAGTTGTTGCCCCACGTCTGGGTCGCATGCCTCTCAGCGTCCCACCTGACGGAGGACCAGACCGGCGAGGCTATCAACTGGGCGCACCGGCACGGTCCTCGCTGGGCGCTCGCAACGCGAGGTGCCCAGCCTGCCATGGTCTCGCACGAATCGTCCGTCGTCAGGGCACGGGTCGTGCACACCGAGCCACGTGACACCCTCGGCGCGGGAGATGCGTTTATCGCCCGCGCCCTGTGCGGCATCCTCGCCCGGAACGTCGACGCGCAGGAACTGGCAGACGCAGCGGCAGTAGAGGGTTCCGCCGCATGCCTCGAGGCGGGCGGCTTCGG
Source organism: Ornithinimicrobium cerasi (assembly GCF_003702705.1). GTDB lineage: Bacteria > Actinomycetota > Actinomycetes > Actinomycetales > Dermatophilaceae > Ornithinicoccus > Ornithinicoccus cerasi. The sequence goes on from NZ_QZMN01000022.1 coordinate 14,981, forward strand.
CCACGGAGCTGACGTGACGCCGTCGGCGGCATCAGTGGTCGACACGCTGACCTCCGTCGGCTCACGCACCCTGGGTTCCTAACGACATTTCTCCACGCGGCAGAGGTGCGCGCTCGACGTGCCGCTGCAAGCAGTCACGGCCCCGCCGCCGTCGGCCGGAGTGCCGATAGGGTTCGGGTCATGTCTTTCGTCAACGTGGGGACTCTTGAGGCGCTCCCCGGCAAGCGGGAC
>NZ_QZMN01000023.1 GCF_003702705.1 Ornithinimicrobium cerasi
CATCAGGTCCGGGCTCGCCTGCGCGAGCTGCTCGTGCAGGAAGACCTCAGGGTCGATACTGGGAGAAGCGGTCATCGTGATGCTCCGTTCGAGAGTGCTGTGGAAGGTTCACTCGAAGGATCACGCGGTGACCGCGCCTACATCAGCAGGACACGCTCACCACCGTGGTCGTCGTACACCACTCTGATGGACTCCACTTTCTCCGGTCGCGGTGGGTTCGCGGGCTGACCGGCATGTCTCTCCTTCTCGACGGCGGGAGTGGCACAAGCGTAGGACCTCATGCGTGGTGATACTCACGACGCGGTAGGACGAGTGGTGCCGGCGCGTTGGCAGTGGTCGTGGCAGGATCTCAAGCACCCATCTCCCATCACTGCCCGGGCAGGAGCCATGACGACGGACGCGATCGACCATGCTGCCCGCAGCGCTCGGACCGCGCACCTTGTTGAGCAGCTGCATGACATCGTCAGTGAACTCGAGGAGATGCATCCGGGGCGAAAGTTCCCATTGGACGGTCACCTTGTCGGCTCGATCGGAGAGGCCGCCGCCGAGGCACTCTTCGCCCTACGCTTGGTGAGAGCCTCCACGGCGGGCCATGACGCAGTGGCCGACGACGGTCGTCGAGTTGAGATCAAAGCGACTTACGGCGCGAAGGGCGTAGCCATCCGCGCAACTTCTCATGACCACGCGGCGGCCCTCATCGTGTTGCGATTGTCGCGGGTTCCGGGGACAGGACACGAGGTCGTCTTCAACGGCCCGCTAGCGCTGGGGATCCAGGCTGCCGGAAAGATTCAGAGCAATGGCCAGGCGCCCATGAGCCTCACCAAGCTCCGCAAACTCAATGCTGACGTCCCCGACGAGGCCCGAGTGCCCCTTCGATCTCAATCGGCCAGGCAGGAGGCGTGGCCGCCGGCCGAGGGCAGCCGCCGCGCCGTTCAGGTAGGGACCGGTTCAAGTCCAACTTGACGGGAGCCGAGTGGCCCCGTGCAACGCTCTCGCTCCCACAGACGAGCCGCATGCGGCATTTCCGCACGTTCCACGTGGGTAGCAATCGCGGTCCCCCCGAACCACTGGCGCCGGTTGGCCTCGTGGAGAATGGGCGCTTATGACATACGTCCTCGGGCTCGACGGTCGGACAGTACGGGTCGGTGGGCAGCCGCGAGACGTGCTCATGCAAGATCTTCGAGAAGCTGGTGTACGGCTGAACGCGCACGCCGCGACGCTTCTTGAGCACCCCGCGTTCGACTATCCGGAAGGGCAGGAGCTGCGGTTCGTCGAACGAGCCGTGTATGAACTCGGGCTCTCGACCGGCGGCACGCAGTCGCAGGTTTTCGATGCGGCCCGAGTGCAGGGCTTCCACCTTTGCCCCGTGATTAGCGGCCCGTTCCTCCGCTTGGCCACGATGGATCAGCACAACGCGCCAGACTCCGTCTTATCGGCTGGTAGCGCCCCGACCGGGGCCATCCACATTGCTTCCCAACCACTCCGCGACGATGAGGCTTACCCCAAGGGGTTCTACCTGCGTGTGGTGGACGACGAAGTCTGGCTCAGGGGATATCGCTGCGATGACACGTACGAATGGGGCCCGGAGCAGCGGCTGGTCCTGGTGCAGCCGTAGGTGTGAGGCGCGGCAACACCGGAAGTCCGTAGTCCCCTGGTGCCCGGCCCCTTTGTGATTGTCTGGGGGATGTGACAGTCGAATTGCTTCGTCCACCCAAGGCCCGACCCGGTGATCGCGTCGCGGTGGTGTCGCCATCCTTCGCCGCACCGGGAGTCGCTCCGCAACTGCACGAGCAGGCGATGCACCGCCTTCAGGAACTAACCGGGCTCGTGCCCGTCGAGTACCCCACGACGCGGCAGTTGGACGCGACGCCCGTCGAACGCGCCCGCGACCTGAACGAGGCATTCGCCGATCCGAGCATCCGTGGCGTTATCTCCACCATTGGAGGCGAGGACCAGATCACCGTCATTCCTCACCTCGACCCTCAGACCGTCGCCGCCGACCCCAAACCCTTCATCGGCTATAGCGACAATACCAACTTGCACAACTGGCTGTGGACTCAAGGGATCGCAAGCTTCTATGGCGGCTCAACCCAGGTGCACCTGGGTCCCGGACCAGCGGTCGATGAGGTCCACGCCAGGTCTCTCGTTGCTGCTCTCCTGACCGGCGAGACCCTGCAGATCACCGAACCTGGGACGTCGGAGGACATGGGCTGGCCCTGGGATGACCCACGCGCGCTCACCGAGTACGGAGATCGCGAGCCGACACAGCCCTGGACGTGGTCGGGCCCCACCCGAACCGTCACCGGCCCGACCTGGGGCGGGTGCCTGGAGGTCCTGCAGTGGATCCTCACCGCGGGACGCTTCTCGCACGACGCCAGCGTGCTGGCCGGCGGCGTCCTGATCCTGGAGACCTCGGAAGAACTGCCGTCCGCCACCGAGGTGGGGTGGATCCTCCGGGCGATTGGTGAACGCGGACTGCTGGCTGCCGTTGACGCAGTCCTGGTGGCCAGGCCACCCGCGTCCAACTTCGACGACCGACCGGACGAACGAGAACGAGAACGCCGCCGGACCGAGCAATGCGAGACGGTGATTGAGGTGATCAGCCGGTACAACCCCGACGCCGTGGTGTGCGTAGGCATCCCATTCGGACATACCCGACCCCAGTGGATCCTGCCCCACGGCGGCCACATCACCATCGACTCCTCAGCACGGCGAGTGACAGCCGACTACTCCTAAGAAAACGTCCCCGCCCGGCACCGCGAGGAAGGCCCGGAAGAACGCTGCGCGAGATCGATTACCCCGTCCCGCACGCGAAGATGACGGTGCGATCGGCGGCAGATCGGGACGTTTGAGAGGTCTCCCAGTGAGTGCATAGTTATGCAGTCAGAGGTCTCTGTCGAGATGGCCTGCGGCGGTTCGACTGAGGGTCGGTTCGGCCAGCACGTCTGGCCGCGCGTCTGTCTGACGATGTGTCCGCAAGGGGATCCCTATACGCGGGTTTCATCCCGCGCAGCAGGAGAGTTTGGTGATGTCGGTGGTGAAGGCCTGGGCGGTGAGCTTGAGGCCTTCGGCCATGGTCAGGTAGGGGCTCCAGAGGTTGGCGACCTGGTCGGTGGTCATGCCGGCGTCGAGGATGTAGACGCCGGCGGCGGCGAGGTCGCCGGCGTCCTGGGCGAGGGCGGTGATGCCGATGATGCGTCCGGTGTCGGCGTCGGTGACCATCTTGATGAGCCCGCGGGTGTCGCGGTTGACGATCGCGCGTGGGACGTGCGCGAGGGACAGGACGCGGCTGTCGTAGCGGATCCCGGTGGCGGAGGCCTGCTGGCCGGTCATCCCGACGGTGGCCAGGGCGGGGCTGGTGAACACGACCCGGGGCAGGTGGCGGTAGTCGACCTCACGGCCGGCGCCGGTGAGGGCGTTGTCGGCGACGATGGTGCCGTGGGCCGCGGCGACGTACACAAACTGCGGGTGGGCGGTGACGTCACCGGCAGCCCAGATGCGCGTGTTTGTGGTTCGCAGGTGATTGTCGACGACCACCGCGCCGTGGTCGCCGGTGCGCACGTCGACGGTGTCGAGGCCGAGGGTGCCGATGACCGGGCGGCGCCCGGTGGCGACGAGAACCTCAGCGCCCCGGAGCTCCTGTGAGCCGCCGCCGGCGGTGGTGGCGGTGACCGCGACCTCGCCGGCGGCCTGGTCGCGGCGGACCGCGGTGGGCACCGCCCCGCGGATGATCTGGATGCCTTCGTCGGCGAAGATCTCCTGCAGGGCGGTGGCGGCCTCGGGTTCTTCGTGGGACGCCAGGCGGGAGCGGACCAGCATGGTGACCCGGGCGCCGAGCCGGGCGAAGAGCTGGGCCTGCTCCATGGCGACATAGCCGCCGCCGATGACCAGCAGCGATTCTGGGACGTGGTCCAGCTCCATCGCGGTGGTCGAGGTCAGGTAACCGGCCTCCTGGAGACCGGGGACCGGCGGCACCCAGGGCGTGGAGCCGGTGGCAATGAGGTAGCGCGCGGCGCGGACCCTCTTCACCGTGCCGCCCGGGCCGGTGACGCGCAGCGCCGGCTCGGTCGGCGTGCCGACGAACGTGGCCTCCCCGGGCAGGAGGTCCCATCCGTACTCGGTAGCCAGGTCCACGTACTTCTCGCCGCGCAGCGATCCGACGAGCTCATCCTTACCGGCGACCAGGGCGGGCATCTCCACCGGCCCGACGCCGGGGACCGGCAGGCCGGGGAACCGGGCGGTGTCGAGTGTGACGTGGCGGGCCTCGGCGGCCGCGAGCAGGGCCTTGGAGGGCACACACCCGGTGTTCACGCAGGTACCACCGACGGTGCCCCGCTCGATCATCACCACCCGCTTGCCCAGGCTGGTGGCGCGGATCGCGGCCGCGAACGCCGCCCCACCGGACCCGATCACCGCCAGGTCATACGACCCGCCCTTTGCCGTTGCCGTCATGAGCTCCTCCTTCATCGCCCTCAGGATCGACCTTCCAGGGCACTGGAAGGTCAAGGCAGAATGAGTGGCATGCGGATCGGTGAGGTGGCCCAGGCGTCAGGCACGACAACCAAGACCCTGCGGTACTACGAGGAATTCGGGCTGCTGCCCGCCGCGGACCGGACCCCGGCGGGGTACCGGGACTACGGGCTCGACGTGCTCGACCGGCTCGACTTCATCGGCCGGGGGCAAGCCGCCGGGCTGACCCTGGCGCAGATCGGCCAGGTGCTGGACATCCGCGACCGGGGGCAGGCCCCCTGCCAGCACGTCACCGACCTGCTCGACACCCGCCTCGAGGTGATCGACCGGCAGCTCGCCGAGCTCGCGCAGCTCCGCGCCAAGATCGCCGACCTGCGCGAGGACGCCGCCGCCGGCGACCCGGCCACCTGCTCCCCTGAAGACGTCTGCCGCTACCTGTAACCCCCGAGGGTCACGGGCCCGTGGCACCATCGCGACATGGTCGATGACACCCAGCAGCGATGCTCGTGCTGCGGCCGCCTGCGGCCACGCAGGTCGCTCCACGCACTGGGTAGCGAACCGGCCTACATCTGCCGAAGGTGCGGGCTCTGGGTCGCCCTTCGCATCTCCCGCGACTGAACGACACCGCCCGCAACGCGAAGACGCCGCCAGCCGGGCGGGCGGGGGTCAGTAGCGCGGCGCGTCGCCGGGTCCCTGACGAGCTAGAGCTCGGCCTCTCTACGGCACCTTGGCGCTGTCAAGCTGGCGATGCAGCAAGCTGGCGAACCCCAGATACTCCAGCGCCGCCGTTCCGATTAAGGAACCTTGAACGGGAATGATGCAGACAAGCGAGTGCATCCCTGTTCGGGTGTCCGATAAGACCCGCCCGAGAAGAAGCCCGGTCAAGGGGTGCTGAGTGGGACACGGCCGAGGAGGTCCAGACCGGGGTGCGAGGTGACCGCCGGGCGTGTACGCGTCCTGTCGGCCGCCAACGGTTCGCTCTGTGACCGACGCTCCACCAACGGTATAGACATCCCCATGAGTGCATGGGTATGCCATCCAACAAGAGCGCGCACATCGGCGGAGTCGCGATGTATCGAGCGTCGACTGAGCTGGACCCAGTCCGCGGGTGGCCCATAGTGGGCGGAACTGACTTGGTGGTCGGGCCATTTACACGCCGGCGACGTAGGCGGTGAGGAAGTGGACGCCGTGGCGGTCGAGGTTGCCGCGGGCTCGGTCGTATTGCTCGGTGGTTCTGGGGTCGGCGTGCCGGGCGAGGATCTGGGCGTCGCGAAGGGGCACGCCGGCGTCCAGGGCGTTGGTGATGGCAGCGTGCCGTAGCGAGTGTGGGCTGATGTGCCGGGGGATCCGCGCGGTCTTCGCGATGCGCTGCACCATCCGGTAGACGTCGCGTCGGTCGATCGGCTTGCCGGACAGCGGTCGCAGGACGAGTCGCCCGCTGGTGCGCTCACCGCGGCAGGCCTCCAGTATCCGCAGGACGGGGACGGTCAGCGGCATCGTGGCGGGCTTGTTGCCCTTGCCGACCAGGTGCAGCACCCGGTGGCCTCGCAGGAGGTCGGTGTAGTCCTCGATCCGCACCGCTGCGGCCTCGGAGGCGCGCAGCGCGTTGATGCCAAGGAGGTAGGCCAGTGCACCGTGGTGGACGGTGATGGTCTGAGCAACCTGCAGGAAACGGATCAGCTCCAGCCGGTCCAGGCCCTGAGTGCGGGACTCGTCCCGGTGGATCTTTGGCAGCCGGGCGTACACGGCCGGGTCGGCCGGGATGGTGCCGTCGATGTGAGCGAACCGGAAGTACCCGCGGACGGCGTGCATTCTCGTGTTCACCGAGGAGTCCATCAGGCCGGCGTCCCCGAGCTCGCGAATGTAGAGCTCGACGTGCGCTCGTTGTATCCCGACCAGTGGGTCCAGCCCGTTGGTCTCGCACCAGGTGAACCATCGACCCAGTTGGGTCCGGTACAGGGCGTGAGTCGCTCCGGAGTAGCGAGCCAAGAACGAGACCGCTGCCAGTTGCGGGGCGCTCATCGAGGACGGATGGAACGGCAGTGCCGCCGTGGAGCTGGTCGTGGTGGACATGGTCGCCTCCTGCGGCGACCTGGGTCCGGGCCAAGTCGGTGCCCGCCGCCAGCGCGACGAGGCTGTCGACTCCCATGACGCTACGCCGGCCCCAGGACCGCGTCCGGGCGCGGCGAATTTTGACGCGCGTCGCTGCGCAACGAATGAAGGTCTTCGGACTGTGCGGGATGGCTGAGCTGGCCTGATACGGCTGTGCTGTGCGCAGTGCTACAGGTCGGCGGTGATCGCCACGCGGCAGTGGTCGCTCGGACCCCACCCTTCCACGTCGTTCAAAGCCCGCGTGGTGACGAGGTCGGCGAGGTTCTCGGTGGCGAACACGAAGTCGAGCTGGCGGGTGGCCGTCAGGGGTGTCTGCCTGGAGTGGTGGTATGTCGGGACGTTGCGACTGTTGAGCGGGAGCTCGTCGGGCCAGGGGTGGGCTTGGCGACCCGCTGGGTTCTGGGGACCGATATACAGCAGCCCCATGGACCGTGCTCGATCGAACACACTGCGGTAGCGGTCGGCGAAGTAGGGGTCGCCGTGCTCGCCATACCCGTGAAGGATGTTGAAGTCGCCGGCCACAATGAGCCGCTCGTCGCGGCGACCGGTGAGCAGCGGCGCAAGGTCGGAGAGCAGCCGATGGGCGGAGGCGTCGGCGTAGATAAAGCCCTCACGTCCTGGGGGTCGTTCCCAGGCGGCGTACGCGGATGCCAGGGTCACGACGTGCTTGTCGTCGCGGTAGATGTCCGCAACAGTGAGAGTGCCGCGGCGGCTGACACCCAAGGCTGAGAGGTCGGATTCGTGGAGGTCCCTCAGTCTGCGGGGGACCATGCGGTACCGGTCGGAGACTTGCGCGATACAGGTGCGGAGCTCGGAGGGCCAGTGTGCGGTAGTCCAGTCTGCGTCGGTCGCAGGCACACAGCCCGCCAGGAGGCCGGCTGGTGGTCGTGGTGACTCCTGAAGGAGCGCGAAGTCGAGCCGCGGGTCGGCGACCAGGTCGTCCCAGACCGAGAGCCGGTTCACGTTCCACGAGACGAGCTCGAGCACAGCTCGAACGATACTGAAGTCTCGACATTCCGAGAAAACAACTACTTGGGCGGCCGGGGAGACGCGCCAGCCCTTGGTTCGCGCTTCCGCGACGGCGAGCGGCCAGGGGACTGTGCAGGTGCCGAACATGGACGACGTATGGCGGCGAAATGACGCGCCCGGAATGCCTGGTCAGCGGCCAGAGTCGCACACGCAAGAGAAGGCGCCACACTCACCGATGCGTTTGTACGGTTTGACTCTGGGCAGAGACACTTCTTGGCGCCCTGACGCGTGCAACCCTTAACTAATCCCTAGCGCAAATCAGACAAAGTGCCCTCTATGGACCGCCTCGTGAATTGAGTCCTTGTACGGCTGTGGCATGTTTAATGTATCTACGGATTCTGGGCTGACGAGCACAAGCTCCTTATGCTCGTTGCTGTAGGTTGGCGCGTCGGTTCCTTCGAAAGTAGCCAGGTAGGTCAAAATGAACACGTGTCGATCAGGCTTGATCTCGTACACCCAGGCGAAATAAGGATCTCCTATGATGCTTTTCCAACCCAGTTCCTCTTCCACCTCCCGCGCAACGCATTGATCCGGAGATTCGCCCAGGTCCAGTTTGCCACCGGGCAGTTCCCACTCGTTGCGCTCATTTTTCAGAAGTGGTAGTCTTCCTTGCCAATTTATTACCGCCTTCACTGAAATCGGCAATTGGTACTCATAGTAGTTCGGGCCTCGCCGGATCATGTAAGGCTGCCCAGCGGTTTTCGCAATCAGTTCCATTTGCCCTCCACTTGGTACAATGACACGCAGGCATCATCAGACTTCTTGAAGTGCCTAGCATCTGTCGTGCTAGAACGCTCATACGATCGTAACTCACCGAGCACAGTCGCGGCGCCTTGACGCGTAACCTCCTTGGCAAGGGTTGTCCAGTCCGGGAATAGTCCGTAGTCCGTCACCGCCCGTGCAAACCCGTCCGTCGCGAGCAGAATGTGGTCGCCAGGAAAACACCTCCACTGCCTTGATGCTACACCCTGCCATACGTCTGGATTATTAGCCATGACCCATTGGCCATTGGCGCCTCGAAGATACCCTCGCCTCCGTTCTTCAATCCCAGCAGTGGCACTATTCTGGGTAGTCGCCCGCTTCAGAACGGCGCGTCGCTCGTTCTCGCCGAACTGTGACTCTGAGAGTAATGTGTCTTGCTCCTGATGAAAAATATAGACGTCGCCCACTATCGAAGCCACTACATGATGCGATTCCAGAGTGACGATCCCCAGGGAGCATGCCGGCGGGAGGTCATGAGCAGTCATTCCATGCTGTCGCAGCTTCACGGCTACATTCTGCGCAAGGCGGCTTAGCAACTTCGCATGGTCGGGCTCAGCATCGGCCTTTGCAAGAAGCGCGTTGATCTGGTGTACCAGCCAGTACGCGCCGGTGACCGAGTGGTCGGGTAGGTAGGTTCTGGGTACGTCTGTCGCTCCATCTAACATCCAGGCCGTATGGCTGGCGTCGCCGGCCAGATCCTCGTTCATCTGCCCTTCGCCCATGTCACTGGCATGGTCTACTCTGAGCAGTCGGCTAGGGCGTCGAGCAGGAGGGGATGTCTTCATGGCAGCTGCAACCTGAACATGAGGCCACAGGCGATCAGAAGTGCGCCGACCACGAATCCGGGGATGATTCTTTGCCACCTTGAGGCGCCGCCTGCCCACATCAAGGAGGAAAACGCCATCGTGATGGCGCCTACCGCGACGACGATGAACCGGAAGGCCGCGTCTGCCTCCATGCGCGTCGAGATGGTAACTGCCGAGGTTATCAGCGCGATAACCGCCGCGAGGACGCCGAGCAATTGCACTTGTTCCGACTTGGCTGCGTTAAGATCCCGCTTTGCTTCTTCAATCCGCGCCTCTAATGCGGCACTTGACTTATCGAAATAGAGGATTGATCGGAATGCTTCAAACTGAGTGAGTTGTCTGACTTCACTTGGGGTAGACGCGTCTTGTAGTCTAATGGCGGTGTTTATCTCGAGCAGAGCCTCGTCCAATCTACCAAGCTGTCGTAGGAGGCGAGCCCTGGTTCGATGAAAATTGGGGTTAGTTCGGGTGGACAGGGCAATTGCTCTCTCAACTACATCAAGGGCCCTCTCCGATTCCCCTCTATCCACGGATCCAGCCAACTCGCCGATGCTGGCGGATAAGGCGGCGTACTGGTGCAGTACTCCGGGTGTGTCTGGGAACGAAACAATTGCTTTCCTGCTATGGCCGAGAGCGCCCCGTAGTCCGGATTCAGACGTGCCATCCCCCGCGGCAACGACCGCTAAGAACGTGTGGTAATACGGCTCCGTGTGAAATTCCTCGAAGTACCGATTGACCAGGTCGCTGTACTGACGCTCTTTCTCTTCGCGGTGCAACTCCTGCAGAAGCCCATATAGGCTCGCGAATCTAAGGTCATAGTCTTGGCGCTTGTCATTCAGGATCTCCTGCAGTTGGTGCGTGTCCACCGTGCCACTCTTTAGAATCTCCCGCATGCGTTCGGCAAAGTGGGGATCCTGAGCTTTTGGTAGCTCCACCATGCTACAGGGTCCCGTCGGCGAGTATGCGCATTGCTACGCGGGACGTTCCAAGCAGCTCTGTTCGTCCATGGACTACCCGGTGATTGTCTAGGATATAGGCGTCACCTGTCCTCAGCCATGGAACGGTGTAGGAGTTGATTGCCACCGCGTCCCGAAGAGTGGAGGTTAGTTCTGTAGGGCCGGACAAGGTCCACCAAGGGTCATCGCGATATCGATAGCTGGTATTTTCTGATGCCAGGACCAAGGGACGGCTGCGTCCACGGAGGTTCACGAGGTTGACCTGCTCGAGGTCATGTTGGCTGAGGCCAGCAAAGGCAAGACGCAAGTCCGCAAACTTGGGTACCCCGCCGACGTCTGGCTGCTGTGCCAGGTAGAGGCCTAGAAACCGCGGGGGCTGCGGCGTCGATGAGCGGTCAGTGTGAAGTGGGAGCTCCAACAAGCTAAATCCGTGTCCAGACTGTGCGTCGGACCGGTTATCTGGCACCACTCGCGTGACTCCTGTCGGGTCAGCGTCAGGGTGTTGGTAGATATCCCCGAGCTCAGCCATCACTCGCCTGAAGTCCTCGAACTCCCAGCCACTGACCAGAACAATGCCGTCAGTGACTAGGGCATCGCGCACGTGCTGGAGCGATACACCGGGGCGGATACGGTTGGCCACGCCCTATTCATACAGGTTGGCTGCCACGCGGGCGCTGCGACGCGCTGTGCGCCGTGCGCGCCCTGGCTCTCGAGTTGGAACGGTGTCCGTGGCGGAGGCGGCCGATTCGTGCTGTCGCAACGCGCACTGCGCGAGTGACTGCGGCGAGCCACAGCGCGCGCTCGATCGGGTCATTCAGGCTCTGGCGGCTGTGGTCCCCAGGCAAGGCTGTTCCGGATAGTCCCTCATCGGCTACTTAGCGTGGGTGAGCACAGTCTTGGGTCGGGTGCGATCGCGGATGTTGCCGTTGCCGGCGGTGGGTGCCTGGTGCCTCCCGTGGCCGAGGTGGTCGGTCAGCTCGTCATCCAGCGCGGTCTCCAGGACGGTGGCGGTGATCGACTTGAGCACCCTGTCCGGGCCGGTCAGATCCTCACCCCGGGCCCGGGCGGCCTTGACCAGCTCTCGGACCGTGGCATGCTCGGCCTCGCTGCGCGAGGTCGTCTTCGTCGCTTTCTTTGGCATCGAGCTCACGCTCGTGATCTTCTCGGTCACAGGTGACCTTCCCCGCCGGCTGGGCGGGCGTGTCAGGCCCGAAACACCGTTCGGCGGACAGTCCCGAGCGACCAGCCCGCAGGTGGCTCGACGCTAGCGGAGCGACGCCGCCCCATAGTGGGCGGAATGAGCCGCCCAGGATCCCTGGCGCAAGCTGGCTCCTCGACGGATCCGTCTGTCACGACCAGCCAACCGGTCGGCAAGGTGTCGAATGACTGTTGGGGCGTCCGCGCGTGGATTGTGGATCGCGTAGGTGCAGGATGTCCTCCTTCAGGGCGGCACGGGAAGTTGGGTACGGGTGTTGTCTGTACGAGGCTCCCGTCCATTGACAGAGGGGTCAGGCTGGACTGATGCCCTCCCACCTGCCGTAAGCTCCGGCCATGGCTGCGGAGTGGGAGCTGGACATCGGGGACCTCACGAATCGCCGCGAGGTGATGGAGCGATATGGGGGCTCGCGGTTCGGCGGCATCGAGCCCTCAAGCAGGACACCCAACGTGCTGATGTTCAGCGACCCGGGTCAAGGCGCGCAGCATGGCTATGACTACGACGGTTGGGACTCTGACCCCGGGTCGCCCGTCTATTACTACACGGGAGAAGGGCAGGTCGGAGACCAGTCACCCGAAAGCAAGGGCAATGGCGCGATACTCAAGCACATCGAGGCGGGCCGGGCACTGAGGCTCTTCGAAGCGGCTGGGCCCAACAGAGGTGGGGGCAAGCCTCAACTGTACGTTGGAGAGTTCCACATCGACCCCGCTGACCCGTGGCGCTTCCGGGAAGCCCCCGACCGTGAGGGGCGGATGCGGCAGGTCGTCGTCTATAAGTTGGTCGCCCTCGATCCCGTGCGAAGCCGGGCAGTGAGTCACGCCGGAACGGTCGCGCAGCCGCTGGAGGGGGACGTCAGATTCGACGAGCGGCAACTCCGGGAGGTGGCGCTCCGCTGGCTCGAGCTGCGCACTGATGGTGGACGGCAATCGCTGTCGCTCGAGGACATCAAGGACTTCGGTGGAGGGTTTGCCCTGGCCGATGCCTCGGCCGAACTATGGCAACCGCCGGGATTCGACGGACTGCTCTCCATCCGTGACGAGCGCGACGTGGAGCGAGACCACATGCGCCTCGAGGGACTGACCATGACTCTGACGTCCACCGTCAGGTCGGAGAGTCTAGCTGCGGCGGGTCGGGAGGGTCTCCCGCTGATTTGGTTCCAGAGCATCGGTGACGGCCAGTACCTCGCCATCTACCCCCTCTACGTTGCGGGCCGCGAAGGGGAGACCTTTCTGCTGTCGCCTGACGAGACCTTTGGTCGGCTACCCGAGGCGCCGGACTCGGCTTTCGAGTTGGTCATGAAGCGGTACGTGCTGGCGGAGACGAAACGACGGCTGCACCAGCCGGTGTTCAGGGCACATATTCTCCGTGCGTATGGCCGGCGTTGTGCCGTCTGCGCGCTGGGGCACGTCGAACTCCTTGACGCTGCCCACATCATCCCGGATGCACACGAGTTGGGGGTGCCTGCCGTACACAACGGCATGGCCCTGTGCAAACTGCATCACTCCGCTTACGACTCGCATCTGCTCGGCATCACTCCCAACCGCACTGTGGAGATCGCGCCGAGAATACTCACCGAAGTGGATGGGCCCACGCTTAAGTACGGGCTGCAAGGGCGGCACGGTCAGGACCTCATGGTCTTGCCACATGCACGGTCGGACTGGCCCGATCCCCAGTTGCTGTCTCAACGGTATGAGCAGTTCCGGGTTCAAGCCGCTGGATGATGGACCCCCCCGTCGGGCCCTGACGTACTGCCCATAGCCTGGGCCCTTGGCGCCCAAGTTAGGCCCCTCGCATACCTGTCTCGCCACCCCGCCAACCACGCGGTGCGGTCCAGCTCCCGCCCGAGCGGCGTCAGCATGACCGTCATCGCTAGGTCGGTGCCGAGCGCGTCGCACGCCCAGGCCAGCTCGCCTCTGGCCGCGCCCAGCGCGAGCAAGGGGGTGCTGCCGCTGAGGGCCGCGAGCAGCCCCCCCGTCACCGCGGAGGTCGACGTCTTGTCCGGGGCGAACGACGCCAGACCCATGGCGAGGTAGAAGTCCACGGGCTGCGGGTGGGACAGCACGGCGTAGACCGAGGCCGTCAGGACCGACAGGGCCGACCGGTCGGGTGCCAGCTCACCGACCCCTGCTGGCTCATGTGGGTCCGTCGAGGCTGCCATGACGGCGGCGCCCAGTCGCCTGGCGACGACACCCGCACCCTCGGACTCCAGACGCTCGACCTCCTCGAGCCACGACGTGGCCAGGCTGTCCACACCCTTCTGCGTCGCCGCAGCCAGGCGGGCACCGGCTGCGACGACCGGCCCGACCAGGTCGTGGGCGTGGGTGACCCGGGCGGTCTCGACCGCCGGCCACACGCAGTCCGGACCGTGCTGGGCGACGAGCGTCGCGAAGGGCAGGGTGCGCACCAGGGCGTGCGCCCCGAGACTCTTCCGCCCGAGGTCCAGCACCTCCGGCCCGTGCCGCAGCACGCGCACGGTGGCGGGCGCACTGCCCCGGCGGACGGCATACCCCGGCACCTGCGCCAGCAGGCTCCCACCCGGTCCGCGCTCGGGCGCGACGCCGGAGATCCCCTGGCCGGTCGCCCAGCGACGCAGGGACGCGAGGCTCTCGTGGCCCCAGTCGTGGTCGAGCTGGCGGCCGGCGCGCTCCAGGGTGCGGATCATGCCCTCGACCGTGGCCAGCGTGAGCTGGGTGGCGACGCCGGCGGGCCGCACGGCGGCGCTGCTGAACAGGTGGTCCGCGCCGTCACCGAGGGCGATGCCGTGCAGGACCCCGCGGGACAGCTCGATCAGCTTGGCCAGCCGGGCGGCGGACTGGATGTCCAGGCCCTGCTCGCTCACTGGTCTACCTTCCTGGTGTCAGCGTTCTCCGATAGGGCGTTGATGCACCCGAGGTGCCACCAGGCCATCGCCCTGCTCGCTCGACACGGTTGAGGTCCACGATGAGA
>NZ_QZMN01000024.1 GCF_003702705.1 Ornithinimicrobium cerasi
CCGTAAGAACCCGGTCCTCACCGAGGTCGGATCCAACTAACCGAGCCTCCACGAAACCCGGGGCGATTCAGGTTCAGCGTGATAGACCCGGCTGGCAACTGGGTGCGGGTCAGCCAACGTCCCGACGTCGGTCAGGAGCCGAGGGTAGTCGACGATCGCACCGGGTGGGTCTCGGCCGGCGGCGGGCGGCTCGCCATCGCTCTCGAGAACGCCGTCGTCATGGCCGACTCCCACGGCGACGTCCCGCAGGCGCTGCGCGTCCTGGGTGGCGCCGTCGACAAGCACGACGGAACGCCACCAGAGAAGGCCCGAGCCCTCGCCTACCTGGTCGAGCTTCAGATCCGCGCCGACGAGCCCGCCCACGCCCGCGGGACCCTTGACCGCCTTACCGCCCTCCAGGCCGACACCACCATCGACGCCGACGACCTTATCGCCGTGCGTGCCGCGCTCGACGAGGCCGAGGAAGCCATGCGAGACACCACCGGCCCGGGGAGGAACCGGAGAGTCCGGGGAAACCCGGCCTCGTCAGGGTGATCAGCGTGGCTCGATGAACCAGCGGTGCGGCCGGCCAGCACCTCCGCAGACCTGACCCTGCGCGCCTCCCGATGTCCCCGTTGAGCTAGGGCACCGTCCACGGGTTCTCCACCTTGATTTCGATGACGGGAACCTCACCTACACTGCTCTGACCAGCAAACATTCGCTCGCGCAGTCACACCGTGTCAGCACAGTGACAGTTAGCTCGCTCTTGCCTCCACCAGCAGCCCATCTGCAGGCCCCGCCGTGCGTCGGCGGCGGCATAGAGGTGGCACGGTGCTCCGGCCGTGGCTGGGCGACCTCCCAGCGGTCGTGACATGGCTTGTCGGCGGCGCTTGAAAACTGAGCAGGTACGGCGCGGTGGGTTCCACTCAACGTCGCAACACCGGCGGACCTTGGGAGGCTAGCAGCGCGGTGAACAGCTGGTGCGGCGTGCGGTCGCCGAGGACCATCCGGGGGCGATTGTTCAGCTCGTCCTCCACAGCGAGCAGGTGCTCGAGCTCATGGATGCCGAGGTCGGTCCCCTTGGGGAAGTAGTCGCGCAGCAGCCCGTTGGTGTTCTCGTTCGACCCGCGCTGCCAGGGTGAGTGAGAGTCACAGAAGTAGACCGAGGCGCCGACGGTCCGGGGGATGCTCAGGTGCCTGGCCATCTCGGTGCCCTGGTCCCAGGTGATCGAGCGCCGCAGGTGCGGCGGAAGGTCCCCCAGGCGGGCTGCCAGCGCCTGGTGCAGTGCCTCCCCGTCTCGGTAGGGCAGGTGCAGCAGGCGCAGCACCCGGGTCTGGCGTTCCACCAGTGTGCCGATCGCCGACCGCTGCTCGCGGCCGATGATCAGGTCGCCCTCCCAGTGCCCCGCCTCGGTCCGGTCGGCGGGTTGGAAGGGGTCGCTCGTGCACGGTCAGCATGGGCTGCTCGAACCGGGGCCGCCGCCGCTCCACACGCTGTTGCGCGCGCCGGTGCTCCCGCCCCGTCCGCAGCGGCGAACGGCGGTGCGGCGCCAGCGGCGAGGGTCGCATCAACGCAGATCCCGGCTGGTAGATGGCCTGGTAGATGCGAACCGGGCGATGTCACCGACGTCGGCCAGGACCCGCGCGGCGACCACGGGCCCGACACCGTGCAGCCCCATCAGCGTCGAGCCCCGGGCCAGGACCAGGGTCTTGAGCTCGGCGGCGGCCTTGCGGATCTTGGCGTCCACGACGACCAGCTCGGCCAGCTCCTCGGCCGCGATCCGCCGACGGGTCCTGCCGGCGACGTCACGTGGACGCACGCTGGCCACCAGCTGCTTGGCCTGGCCTGTGGTGATGTCCTTCTTGGCCTGTCCGGGAAGCAGTTCGGCCAGCAGCGCCTGCAGCCGGTTCACCACGGCGACCCGTCGCCGGGTCAGCGCCTCGCGCCGGTCGACCAGCATCCGCAACGCCTCGAGCTCACCGTCGACCTTCAGGACCCGCAGCCCTTTCGGTGCGGACCGCGACGATCGCTATCGAGTGCGCATCCAAGGCATCAGTCTTGCGATTGTGCCCGGTGTCGAAGAGCCGGACCCGAGCAGCGAGCTTGGCAGGTACATCCACGACGTGCTCACCGGCCTCGAGCAACCGTTGCGCCAGGGGACGGCCAGCACCGTTGGCGCCCTCCACCGCCCAAAGGCGCTCGGGCCACGACCTCGTGTACGTGCGCATAGCCGCGTAGCCGGCGCGGTCGGTGCTGAACCGCCCTGCGCCGAGCAGCTTCTCCTGCTGGTCGACGACCTCGATGGTGGCCGACAGCTTGTGGGGATCGACCCCGATGATGACCCGTCCCATGTCTTGCCTACCTGACGCTCGTACCAACTGTGGTCGGCGAGGTGGGCAGTGCTACTACGAGCAGGGCAGTCCCTTCTTGAGCCACGCCTCGTCAGCGGTGCCCGACGGGCTGCAGACCGAAAGTGAGCCACACCCCCCACAGGAACGGGGGGTGGGCAGCCCAATAGAGAGCGTCCCGTCGAGCACCTGGATCGAGTCTGGCCAGACACCGACCCTGCGTCCAGTCTCTAGTAGCCCAGAACGACGTACGGCCTGACGCCGCACATTGGCCGTAGCCGCACCGTGGCTCGCCATCCGCGCCGCCATGCTGGACCCGCTGCGCCCCTACCCCGACGCCGGCGCAGCCGTGGCCGCCCGGCTGGCCGCGCTGGAGCACACCGAGGGAGGTGCCCCCGGTGCTTTCGCCCTCCCCTCTGGCCGGTGACCTCGCCGCCGCGCTGGACCCCGTCGTCTTCGCCGGCCAGAGGCTGAAGTTTGCGCCTGATCGCTGGTAGCGCACCCTCATGCGCTCCACCTCCCGGCGCGTGCTCGTCCGGTGCGCCCGGCAGGTCGGCAAGACGACGACCACGTCGGTCAAGGCGCTGCACACCGCGCTCTACCAGCCGGCGTCGCTAGTGCTGGTGATCAGCCCCAGCCAACGAAAGTCCGACGAGTTCCTGGTGCGGGTGCGCAGCCTCTACCGCGCGTCGGGCCGCCCGCCGCCCATCGCCCGTGAGGCGGCCAGCGCGATCGAGTTCGTCAACGGCTCCCGCGTCATCAGCCTGCCCGGCACCGAGGGCACCAGCCGCGGATTCGCCGGGGCACGGCTGCTCGTGCTGGACGAGGCCGCCCGCGTGGACGACGACATCTTCGCCGCCGTGCTGCCGATGGTCGGCTCCCAGGGAGCCATCTGGGCGCTTTCCACCCCGTGGGGCGCACGCGGCTGGTTCTACGACCTGCACGAAGGCGACGGCGCAGCGGTCAACGGCTGGGAGCGGCACCTCGTGGACGTGCACGCTAGCGACCAGTACGACGAACGGCGCATCAGCGATACGCAAGCCACAGTCAGCCGGTTCGTGTGGGCCAGCGACTACCTCTGCGAGTTCGAGGACGCCGACGCCCAACTCTTCAGCAGCACCGCCCCGGCGTGGGCCGCCCCGTGGAGGAGAACCACGTGCGCCACCTCGCCCGCTGGCCGATGGGCACCCCTTACCACGAGGTCGTGGAGCAGGTGTGCACACTCATGCGCCGCCCGCCGCTGTCCACCGACGCACTGCCGGTGATTGACCGGACCGGCGTCGGCGTGGCCGTGATGGATATGTTCACCGAGGCGTGGCGCGACGGGCCCATGGCCGGAATCACCCGCCCGGTGGGCGTGACCATCACCGGAGGCGACCACGGCACCGATTACAACGTGCTTGAGAGCGACCTCATGGGCGCCGTGCAGGCCACGCTCCAGGGTGGACGCCTGCGCATCGCTCCCGGGCCGCTGGTGCCCGTTCTCCAGAAAGAGCTCCTAGCGTTCCGCCAGAAGATCAGCGCCGCGGGCCGCACCACCTACGACGCACCCCGCCGCGAGGGCGAGGGCCACGGCGACCTCGTCATGGCGCTGGCGCTCGCCCTGGTCTGGCCCAACACCATGCGCAAGCCCGACCGGATCGACCGCGAGCATCCCGCCTGACCGGCCCCGTAGCATCAGGGCCATGGACTGGTCATGGCTGCCGCCGCTGCTGACTGTCGCTGGCACCCTCGGTGGAGTGGCACTCGGCGACCGGTTGCGCGGGCGCAGCGAGGAACGCGGCCGCAAGGCAGAGGACGAGCGTAGGTTCCACGACGACCGGCGCACCCTTTACGCCGCATGGCTCGCCCACCTGGACAAACTGGAAGACCTTGATGACCAGATGGAAGTCAGTGCGGAGGAGCACACGTCGTCGGAGTGGAGAAGCCAGTTAGCGGAACTGTCGAACAAGTGGCTGCAGGAGGCCAGCCGACTGAGGTCACAGATTTCGCTGGTGGGAAACCAAGCCGTCATGGACTCCCTTGACTACGCGACGGACGTGGGGGTCAAGTACCTCTGGAGATACGCTCACTTACCGACCGACGGGACTGCTATCAGCGAGGAAGACTTGCGCGGCTACCAGCACGGCAGCAACGACTTCGGCAAGGCGTTCCTCGGGTGCGTCAACGCGATGCGCCTGCACATCGGGGAAGGGCCACTGGACCATCAAGTGGCGCAACGGGGCGGTGCGTTGGCGTCGGTGCGTATTGTCGATGACGTCTGAGCGCTTCCTCGACGGGAGGATAGCGCGCTCAGGCGACGGCCCCACGGTGCCCCGGTGTGCTACCTTCCGCGGCTCTTGTCACGCTGACAACGTGTGAGCGCTTCCTCGACGGAAGAACAGCCTGCTCGGGCACGGCGCACCGACCAGCGCCCACGGGCCGCTCAGTGCGTGTGAGAGCCCTACACGTCGTCCGGGCTAGGCTCCTCGTCCCGCCATCGTTCGCCCTCGTGCAACTCGCCGTCCTCGTGCCGGTGCCACATGACGCCCGCCGCGTCGCGAAACTGGACGGTGACGGCTTCCCAGTGCTCGTCCCTGGTGTCACGCGGGGCGAGGTGGATGTGGCCTACTTGTCCAGGCGCTACGACATTCTGCGTTCCAATCCGTACCATGCCGTCCCGCTCTTCTACGGGCACACGGACGTCGTAGATAGGCATCGACGACTGGTTATGGACATTGACCCACCCGTGGTAAACGTACCGCTCGTAGCGGTCCCGGAGCGCCATTAGATTCCCCCCGGGCCCGCCGAGCACCGAGTCCCACCCTGCGTCGCCCGTGGGTTCCGGCGGGGCCACCCAAGACTTCGGGTCCGGTTGTGCTTCCGGCTCGATGTGGATGACGGCTGCAACCGACTCTGCCTGTCGGCGCCGTTCGGCCGCGTCGCGCTGTCGTCGCTCTACAGCCCGCTTGTCCTCCTGCTCCCGCAGTAGGCGCCGCTCGTGGTTGGTGTCGCGGATGGCCCAGACAAGGGCAGCCGCCGCCAGCAGTGTTGAGACCCCCGAAAACCACAATCCTATGGTGTCCACGCCCGCACTACTCCCTGCTCGCCCATCAGCGCACGGAACCGCTTGACCAGCCCAGCCTTGTCCATCGTGATGCCGTGGCGTTGCATCACGTCGGCATACGCCTTCGCCCTTCCCTCGGCGGTGTCGTGCCGCTGCGCCGCCCGGTTGGCTTCCGCCGATGCTGGCTCGGTCTTGGCCTCTACCTGACGCTGCAGCTTTCGCATCTCCTCGTCGTTGAACTTGAACCCCGCCATGCCCTCATCCCTCCTGTGTTGTGCCGCGTCCCTACAGGTTGACACGCGGCACTGACGGACCCTGGGGCGACACACCCCCAGCCGGTGCCCCAGCGCTCGGGGGTGCCGAGCGGCCGCTACCGTGCCCGCTACATCGGGCCAAACACCGTCCTCCACAGTGCTCCCGCCACCTTTCAGTCTAAGATCGACGCCGAGATGTGGCTCGCTGCCGAGCATCGCCCTATCGCTCGAGACGAGTGGGCCGCACCCAGGACGAGAAATGTAAGGGAGCAGTCAGGCAAGACGTCGACGCTGGCCGATTACTCCGAACGGTGGATGGAGCAGCGCGAGCTGAAGCCGCGTACCCACGACCGCTACCGAGCACTGCTCGACCGACATATCCTCCCCCAACTTGGGGACGTGTCCTTGGCGCGCGTCACCAGTGAGATGGTGCAGGACTGGTACCGCCGGCCTGGACAAGACTCGGCCCACTCTTCGGGCGCACTCTTACGGGCTGCTGCGTACCGTCCTCGGAACAGCGGTGACTGATGAGAGGACCCGGCGAACCCTTGCCACATCCGGGGGGCTGGAACCACTAAGCGCGTCAAGCAGAGAGCCGGCGACAATTGCTGAGCTGGAGGCGATCGCACAGGCGATGCCCGACAAGTACCGACCGATGGTCCTGCTGTCGTCCTCGTGCGCGCTGAGGTTCGGGGAGCTCATCGAGTTGCGCCGCAAGGACTTGGACTTTGAAGAACGGTGTGATCCACGTCCGACGGGGCGTGGTCCGCACCGGTAGCAGGTGATCGTCGGCACGCCCAACCACGCTCACCGACGAGGAGATCCGCGAGGCGCAGGCCCTCCTGAACACCCGCCCACGAAAGACTCTCGCGTTCGACACCCCCGCCGCTAACTCGCCCAACTACTCACCGTTGCGCAGACGGCTTGAATTCGCCGAGGGGGACTTGTCCACATGGGACACACCCTCGATATCCAGGTCGGCGCATTAACCTGGGTCACTTACTGCAGGGCAACTCCGCGCTAAGGGCCGGGGCTGTCAGTTGGCTGGGCGTGCTTGGCGGAGCAATTCTTCGACGGTGACGTCAATGACGTGCGCGCGCTCGTCCGGCGACGAGTGGCTGGGATGATCCAATTGGAGCCGGACGGTACGTGACACCACCTCTGTAGTGGGTTCTGGTTTGTTCTGCCTCCGCAGATCTTGATATACCGTCCACGCTAGGCTCGCGATGCTGACAATTAAGGCGCCGATCGAGACCGGGTCCACATACTGATCGGGGGGGGCATCCGGGTCCCTGCCCAACTCCACATCGACGTCCGTCGGGACATCCGCTCCATACTGCTCGCTCAACCGGATCGCGGCCGCCCGCGCCGCTGCTTCGACAGATCTCTCCACTACCCATCCTCCTTGGACTCCTGCTCTCGCGCCGCCTCGGTGGCGTCGGCGATGAACCTACCAACGTTCTCGGGGAGAGGTTGCCCCGTGACCTGCTCCCACGTCCTGGCCAGAGCGGGGTGACCTAGGCTAGCCGTCATCCTCACCAATCGCGCCAGCGCCAGCCCGGTGGCCGGGTTCTGGAAATCCTCAAACGTCGCCACCGCTCGCACAGTCCACTCCAATGCCTCCCACGCATCCGAAGTTGCTTCGGCCAGGAACCCCAATTGGGTATAGGTGTTCGCCATGCTAGGCCGATACTTGAGTTCCTCGCTGATCGTCAAGGACATGCGATACCAGTTCTCGGCCTGGTCGAGCTCCCCGCGTCCTTGGGCGACGATCCCGAGCTGGTGGTAGCTCCCGGCCATCCCGGGCCGGTCTTTCAGCTGCTCCGCGATAGTTAGCGCCTTTCGGTACCAGCCTTCGGCTAAGCCGAGTTCGCCGCGCTGCTGGGCGACCATGCCGAGCTGGTGGTAACTGCTGATCATGCCGGGCCGGTTCCTCAACTGCGTCTTGATACTCAGGGACTTGCGATACCAGTCCTCAGCCTGGCCGAGCTCACCCCGGTGCTGGGCGACGATGCCGAGCTGATGGTAGCTGGAGGCTATCCCAGGCTGGTTGGCGAGCTTCTCCTCGATCGTCAGCGACTTGCGATACCAGTCCTCAGCCTGGTCCAGCTCACCCCGGTGCTGGGCGACCATCCCGAGCTGATGGTAGCTGGAAGCCATCCCAGGCTGGTTGGCGAGCTCCTCCTCGATCGTCAGCGACTTGCGATACCAGTCCTCAGCCTGGCCCAGCTCACCCCGGTGCTGGGCGACCATCCCGAGCTGGTGGTATGCAGTCGCGACGTCAAGCATTAAGGCGTCTGTGGGGGGTTGCTGCTCCAGCATGGCGAGGATGTCCTCATACGCGCGCTCGGCTCGGTCGAGCAACCTCGCCTGCTGATAGCGAGAAGCTTGCTCGGCGACAGCGAACAGCCAGAGGGCACCGGCTGGGGTGTCTAGCGCCGGGGGAACTCCATCGGCAGCTTCGGTGGTCAGGCGCACACGGTCGGTCCACGCGTCCTGCTCTTCGCGCGATCCGCGCGCAGCACCGTATGCCTCCAATGCCTGCAAGACCGCCTGGGCTGCAGAGTACTCCTGGGTGCCGAGTGCCAGGGTGAGTAGGCGGTGCAGTGTTGCTCTCTGCGCACCGATGAGGCTAAACGCCAGGGCTGCTTCTCCGGACCCGATCTGGTGAACCAGCCAGTCGCCGAAGGCCGCGTAGGCGTGCAGCAGCGCAGTGTCCGCGGCGGCCCGCTCAGCTCGATAGTCGGTCTCGGTGCCTGTGTGGCTGCGCCACATCGCGGACAGGTACCCAGGCAGGGCGGGATGGATGTGGTACATCCCGGCCCCCAGGCCAGTCAGCAGTCCGACCTTCGCGGCCTGTTCCAGCGCCCCCGCCCACTCCTGGGCGCTAGTTCCTGCGAACCGGGCAGGTACCCCGGGTATGGAGGAGAAGTTGCCAAGCACGTCCTGGTCGACCACTCCCTGGAAGGCGGCGACCGCCGGCATCAGGTGCTGGACGTCCTGGGGCAGGTGCCGGTAGGAGTAGGTGATGCTGGCCGTCAACGAGGTGGATCGGGTGCGGCCATCGACCTCCGCCTGCAGGTCGATGTCACCATCAAACAGGTCACTGTCTTGCCCGGTGAGGCCTTCGAGGATCTGTTTGGGCGTGTGCCGGGTCAGATGTGGCAGGGTCAGCCGCATGCTCAACGGGTGCCCGTCCAGCCAGAGCAGCAGGTCGGCGTAGTCACGGGTGGCCCGGTGCCCGGCAGGAACAGGTAACGGTGCCAGCAGGTTGTTGGCGTACTCGATTGCCTCCTCGGTGCCCAACCCGCCAACGACGAGCCGGACCAGGCCGGGCGGTAACCAGTCTTCGGCGGTCCGGGACGTCACGATCACCATGGACCGCCCGTTCCCCGTGGTGACCTGATCCAGGAAGTCGGCCAGCCGCTCCTTCTCCTCCTGCGGCAGCGGTGGTGTCGCCTCGTGAGGGTCGGGCATCGAGTGCACCGACTCGAAGTTGTCCCACACCAGCAACACCCGGTTCTCGGCCAGTACACGGGTAACGACAGCGAGCCGCTCCTGGGCGGTGAGAGCGTGGAAGCGGGTGCCGAGCAGCTGTCCGCCGATCACGTTGACCACCCCGTCCACCCCGAACGTGGCCACCCCCGGCTCGAACGAGTGCCACACCACCCATCCCGGGTCAACCACCCCACCGGTAGCGGCGGCCCAACGACCGAACGCCTTCGCCAGCTCCGTCTTCCCCGTGCCACCCGGGCCGTGCAGCACCACAGCACGCCGACGCTGCAACGCCGTCTCCATCTGATAGAACAAGTCGTCCCGGCCCACGAACTCACCCGTCGCCGCCAAGAAGTCGCGACCCGGCTCGTGGTCTGATGGTTGCTGCAGAACACGGTCGAGGAGCGCGTCGATGGACGCGGCGGGTTGGTGAGTTGTCGTCAACTGGGGGAAGGACACCTCGCTGCGCATGTAGTGCACTGGGATCACCCAGTCCTGAAGTTCCAGCATGCCTTTGGGGCTGTGCCGCAAGTTGCGCCGGGCCATCCGCTCGCGCC
Organism: Ornithinimicrobium cerasi; assembly: GCF_003702705.1. Taxonomy (GTDB): domain Bacteria; phylum Actinomycetota; class Actinomycetes; order Actinomycetales; family Dermatophilaceae; genus Ornithinicoccus; species Ornithinicoccus cerasi. Next base: position 9,681 of record NZ_QZMN01000024.1, read on the forward strand.
CGGCGGCCACCGCTGCTGAGACCACGTCGCCGGCGAACAGCCTCTCGTAGAACGCGGTCATGAACTCCGCCGCCGCGGTGGCATACACGCTGTAGGCCATCGCCACCACCGCCCGCGCGCCCTGACCCAACAACCGTGTCGCGACCGCCGCCTCCAGCTCCTTACCCACCGCCCCCGACTGACAAGCATTCAGCACCACCACCGGCACCCGCCCAGCCGCCAAGACCTGCGCGACCGTGCCCGCATCCACCGCCTGCGCCCCACCCTGCGCCTTCTCGAACACCAACGACCCCACCCCGGTCCCATCCGCAAACATCCCCCCGCCCCCAGCGACCCGACCTGGTTCCTGACCTAAGGAACCGTGCCCGTCGAAGTGCACTACCTGGTAAGGCGCCCCTGTTTCCGCCGCCCGCACCAGCTCAGCCTGCAACGCCTCCAACGTCGGCGGACGCAGCACCACCAGATCCACCTGGCCCCGCACACTCGACAACCGGTCCACCAACGGCCGCGCGATCATCTGATAAGCCACATCCGCAACCCCCGCCGGCCGCGAGATCACCATCAGCACCCGCAACCGTTCTCCCTCCACGGCGAACGTCCTCCCCGTTGCCCCCGTCGGCAGGCTCCGGGAGATCCGCACCCCGTCCAACACCATCGGCACCGGCCGCGACGCATCCCACATCAGCTCCCACGGCAACCCCAAGGCCCCCACCGCAGGCGAGCGGAGCACCACCTCGAACGGCGCCCCCGCCCCTCGCAACTCCACATACGCATCACGGGCCGGGCCGGCGCCGAAAACACACTCGAACACCCGCCGCCCCCACTCCCCCAATCCCGCTGCAACCCGCGCGCCCCGCTCTTCATAGACCGCATACGGCAACGCCAGATACTGCTCCAGATACCACCTCAAATCCTCCAGCTCAGCAGCATCTAACGGCCACTCGACCTTCGGCACCACCCCCGTCACCGGCGCCGGCAGATCCCCACCCCGCAACACAGAGACCCGAGCCGAGCCGTCCCCGTCCACATCCACCAACAACGTATCCACCACGCAGGCAGCCTGACCCACCCATACCCACACACGCAACCCCGACACCAAACCGAGGACTGTCCACCGAACGGTGTTCTTGGCCTGACACGCCGGCTCAGCTGGCGGGGAGGGTCACCTGATGACCGAGAACATTCCGAGCGTGAGCTCCATGCTGCAAATGGCGATGAAGACGACCTCGCGCAGCGAGGCCGAGCAGGCCGCGGTCCGGGAACTGGTCAAGGCCGCCCGGGCTCGCGGTGAGGACCTGGCCGGCCCCGACGGGCTGCTCAGGGCGATCACCGCCACCGTCCTGGAGACAGCCCTGGAAGAGGAGCTGACCGAGCACCTCGGCCACGAAAGCACCAGGCCCCCATCGCCGGAAACGGCAACATCCGCAACGGCACGACGCCCAAGACGGTCCTGACCGACGCCGCCGGGGAGGTGACCATCGCGGGCCCGCGGGACCGGGCCGGGACCTTCCAACCGGTCCTCGTCAAGAAGCGACAACGGCGCCTCTCCGACGTGGACGCGGTCGCGATCAGCCTGTTCGCCAGGGCCTGACCACCGGCGAGATCACCGAGCACTTCCACGAGGTCTACGGCGGTCGATCGCCAAGTCGAGACCGACCGCCGCCCGTGGCAAGGGTCGCTGGTCGCGGCCGGGTACACCGGATAAGGGCTGCAACCCGATGTCGGTGGCCAGGTAACGGGAGCGGCACTCCAGCTCGGGGGATCTAGGGTGCAGGGTCTTCCCTTAGGCGGCGTCATTCAAGCGACCGGGAGACCTGGTGATCCCTTGCTTGTGGCGGGCCATCTGCGGGAACTCCCGATGGAAGGGGCGGCGTCCCCGTTCATAGTCGGACACCGCGGATGCGCAACTGCTGGCTGAGATCGTCCGCGCGGACCGGGCCCACCACCGCCCGGCCGCTGGCGACAGCGTCACAATCGAGGCGGTCAATGTCAGCGCCCGGCGCATCAGTCGATGTTCTGGGACCGGACCCGGCACGTGCTGCGCCGGGGTTCGGCCCTGCGACAGTTCTTCCCCGCCGCGCTGACGGCATTCGAGGAGCTGTACGCCCCGGAGACGCTGGTACTACTCGCCCAGGCGCCTGACGCCGACACCGCGTCGCGCCTGTTCGAGCCAAGATCGTCCAGGCCTGACCGCCGCCAACCGGCGCGACGTGACTGCCCCCGCCGAGGAAATCAGAAACGTGCTGACCGCTCCCGAGCTGCGACAACCCCGACATCGACCATGTCGTCATTCGTCCTGCGGGCGTGTTCACCGTCAACGCGAAACACCATCCCCACGCCTCGGTCTGGGTGGGTGGCGATACGTGATTGAACCGTTCGCCGGTCGCCCAGCGCTGCCGACAGCGCCGCTAGGCCGGCACAAGCAACCTCTGCGTACTCATCACAGCTTGCTCTCAGCCGTCTCCGCCGATGCTGGCGCATCCTCGCACCGGTCCTCGCCGGCGTCATTGGCCTGGTCGCCGCCAGCCACCCCACGGATGAGCCGGTAGACCTCCCGAGCGGTCAAAGTGGCAACACCGCACCACGCCAACGCCTCCTGCGTGGCCAACCCCTCGTCCTCGACCAACGATCGCAACGCCCGCCCTGCCCGCTGCTCGCAGTCGGTGGTCACCGCGTCCCGCTCGGCCAGTGCCAAGGCCACCAGCTCTCCCCGCTTGGCCAAGCGTCGCTCTCGCTGCGCCTGATCCTGGCGTACCTTCGCCCGAGCCTCCCGAGCGCGCGCCCGAGCCTGCTGCCTCACCGTCTGCTCCACCGTGACTCTCCTTCGACCTGGGAAGAACTCCTGACACCACCTGAAGCGGACGAACACGGCCCAGGGACTCACCCCGCACACCGATCACCGCCCAGACAGGCCGAGCCGAACACGACTCACGCACGCTCACCGACTCCGAGCCAAGCAGAGCCCGCGCAGACTCACCGACGCTGACACCGACCGAAACCGCCCTGCTCATGTGCCACACACCTCTTGCATCGCCGGGAGAAGCGAGCATTATCGCGTCAGAAGTCACACCCGCCGGGTGGTCTGCGGATTAGTAGGGACTCCGACGTCC
>NZ_QZMN01000025.1 GCF_003702705.1 Ornithinimicrobium cerasi
CTCCCAGTACGGGAGGGCATCTCTCTGCTACGGCACGCTCAGAACCTCAAGGCCATCGGTGGATCGAGGCTTAGATGTACGCGGTTCTCAATCTACGACCATTCGACCCCGCCCACGTCAACGCAATGCCGCGACGAGTGAGGTACGTCGGCACCGTGGTGATCGCACCCCGCCAATGCCGACAGGGTCTACTTACCGGGCTATTCGCAGATGAGCAGTCCAGCGCGCCTTGGGCCCGCGCCGTGGTGCCCGAAGATTCCGCCGTGGTCGCCGTTGCGGAACCTGGCCTTTGAGGTGGACGCTGGTTGGGTTCGTCGTTGGTCGACCCCGGAACACCCTGTAGTGCGAGTAAGCCTGTAGATGAGCATGGGGCGGAGGGCTCCACGGGAGGCGTGGATTGGTGCCAGCGAGCGCGTCGCCATCGACAGCGACGTACGATGGGTCGAGTTCAGCCGCGAGTGACCTCCAAAGTGCTGGCGCTCATGCCGCTGACGGAACCTCCTGGTTTCGGCACGCCGGTCGTTTTGGCTTGGTCATGTGTTCGGTGACGTCCTGGCCCTGCTTGAGCCGGGCGCGCCTGTACTTGCGGCGGTTATGGCTGGGGAGGTCACGGTTGAGTGACGAGGAGGCGGGTTCCCAACCTCACCCGGGGTCTGACGCGTTAGGGTCACGACACCGTCCGGCGTGGAGAGGGATGTGATGACGGACCCGACGAAGGGTTCAGGGGCGCGCAGGGCGCTGGGTGTGCTGCTGGCGCTGGTGCTGCTGGGCGGCGCGGTGGCGGCGGGCTGGTGGGCCTCCCGTGCGACGTTGACGTCCTCGGTGCCGCAGGACGAGGCGACGGCCGGGACCGAGCAGGTCGTGTGGGCCGAGGCGAGCCAGGGGTCGGTGGGTCGCTCGTTGCCGTTATCGACGACCTTGCGGCAGCCGGCGCTGCCGGTGGCGGCCAACGCCCTCTCGGGGGTGGTGACGGCCGTCTCGCCGGGCGAGGTCGGCCCCGCTGACGTCGTTTATGTCGTCGGTGACACCCCGGTGCGCGTGGTCGAGGCGGACCGGCCGTTCTGGCGCGACCTGACGCGGGGCACCAAGGGCGAGGACGTGACTGCCCTGCAGGAGCTGCTCATCCGCGACGACTACCTCACCGGCACGGCCGACGGCGACTTCGGGCCGGCGACCGAGCGCGCGGTCAAGGCCTGGCAGAAGGACGAGGGCCGGCCCCAGAGCGGTGTGGTCGCGCTCGGTGAGCTGGTCGCGGTCACGGACCTGCCCGCGGTGGTGCAGCTGGGCGATGCGATCGCGGTCGGGCGGACCCTCGGTGGGGGCGAGGACTCGGTGCTGGCCCCGACCGGTCAGCGGGAGTTCGTGCTGGTCGTCACCCAGGAGCAGGCCCGGTTGATCCCGGCCGAGGCGACGGTGGAGATCTCCTACGAGGACCATGCCTGGACCGGGGTGATCGCTTCCTCGAGCCTGGACGAGTACGGCTCGACCACCTTCACCCTCACCGCTCCCGACGGGGGCGAGGTGTGCGGGGACGACTGTGGCGTGCTGCCCAACGACGCCCAAGTCACGCTGCGCTCGGCGGTGGTCATCGTGCCCAAGGTCGAGGGCACCACGGTCCCGGCGGCTGCGGTCCGCACCGCCCCGGACGGGCGGACGTTCGTGGTGACCGACGCCGGTGAGGTCGATGTGACCGTCCGCGGGTCGGGCCAGGGGGTGACCGTGGTCGAGGGGATCGAGCCCGGCGCCCGGGTGCAGGTCACCGGCCAGGGTGCGGGTATGGGGCAGCCCGGCGGCGGTGCGCCGCCGGCACCGGCGCCCGGGGGCGGGTCGGGCGAGGAGTTCGGGCCCGGGGACGGGTCGGGCTCGACCCAGGACGGGTGAGGCGGCGTGGCGCTGGCCGTCGAGAACCTCTCGTTCGCCTACACCCGTGGTGGTGAGGAGCTGTTCGACGGGTTGTCCCACGAGTTCGTCCCGGGCGAGGTGACCGCGTTGACCGGACCCTCGGGGCGGGGCAAGTCGACCCTGCTCTACGTGCTGGGGCTGATGCTGGCCCCGACCAAGGGCCGGGTGCTGCTGGACGGCGTGGCCGTCTCCTCGGCCCCGGACGCGGTCCGCTCCCGGGTGCGGGCGCATCGGATCGGGTTCGTCTTCCAGGACGCGGCCCTGGACCCGACCCGCACCGTGCTGGACTCGGTCGTCGAGCCGGCGCTCTATGCCGGCTGGTCCCTGTCCCGGGCCCGCTCCCGCGGCCGGGACCTGCTGGAGCAGATGGGCGTCGGGGCCCGGGCGGACCACCGGCCCGGGGAGATCTCCGGCGGGCAGGCCCAACGGGTCGCGGTCTGCCGGGCCCTGGTCACCGACCCGGCCGTCATCCTGGCCGACGAGCCGACCGGCAACCTGGACCGCGACAACGCCACCGGGGTCCTGGCCGCCCTATCCGCTGCGGCCGGCGGCACCGAGGACGGTGGCGTGGCCAGGACCGTGGTCATCGCCACCCACGACCCGTTCGTGATCGAACGCTCCGGGCAGGTGCTGTCGCTGTGAAGATCCTGCTGATGCTGCGCGAGGCCCTCGCCACCGCCTGGGCCGCGAAGGTCCCCTCCACCCTGGTCACCTTCCTCGTCGCGACCATGTGCGCCGCCACCCTGGCCACCGTCGGACGCACCGCCGCCGCCGAGGAACAGCTCCTGTCCCGCCTCGACTCCGCCGGCTCCCGCGTCCTGGTCGTCTCCGACGCCCGCGGCGACGAGCTCATCTCCCCCACGATCGTGGACCAGACCGCCGGCCTGTCCACCACGGAGCGGGCCATCGGCACGATCATCCCCGTCGACGTCGTCAACGGCGCCGTCGGGCAAGGAGCCACCCGCGTCCCCGCGTGGGGCGTGCACGGCGACCTGGCCGACGTGGCCACCCTGACCTCGGGCCGCTGGCCCGGCCCCGGCGAGGCCATCGTCACCGAAACCGCGATGGATCGCCTCGGCATGCAGGCGCCCGTCGGGTGGGTCGCCCAGGCCTCTACCACCGTCGTGGACGACTGGGCCGTCGTCGGGTCCTACACCCCCCGCGAACCCTTCAGCGACTACGGCACCGGCGTCCTATACGTCAGCCCGCAAGGTCGGGCCCTGGACAGCCTGCACGTCGTCCTCACCGACGCCCGCGCCGCCCAGGCGGCCCAGGGCCAGGTGCTGCGCCTCATCGACCCGCCCACCCCCGACTCGTTGACCATCATTTCCCCCGTCTCCCTGGCCCAGCTCCAGGAACAGGTCACCGGAGACCTCGCCGGCTTCGGCCGCACCCTCCTGCTCGCCGTCCTCGGCGGCGGGGCCCTGCTGACCGCCATCGTGGTCCTGGCCGACGTGCTCGTGCGCAGCAAGGACCTCGGCCGCCGCCGCGCCCTCGGAGCCACCCGCGGCACGATCATCTCCCTGGTCACCCTGCGCACCCTCGGCCCCGCCCTCCTGGGCGCCGCCCTGGGCACTGGGCTGGGCATATACCTCACCCACCGCCTCGACGCCACACCCCCCTGGCAGTTCACCACCGGCACCGCCACCCTCGCCCTCCTCGCAGCCCTCGCCGCCGCCATCCCCCCAGCCCTCTACGCCGCCACCCGCGACCCCGTCCGCGTCCTGCGCACCCCCTAAGAGCACCCGCACCGACAATCAAACGTACTCATCTGCCGCCAGGAGCGCGCCCGCTATTGCCGCTTCGAGGCGGCGACGCTTGCATGAGCTGTGCCGCATGGTGTCAAGATCTGACGCTTCTTCGAGCGGCGAAACCGTCACCGCCGCCGATGTCCGTCACCCGGCACTCCTTGCGACGAGGCCCTCAAGGCCGGCACTATGGACAAGCGGGAAGTCACAGGCTCAGCCGAGCGACCGTCCGGACCCGGAGGTCGTCACTGCTAAGTCTGACTTCTTGTAGCGCCTTGCGCGCCGCGGGGAAGTCGATTAATTCGCGGAGGGCAAGCGTGGCGGCCAGCCGGACATCGGGGTGGTCGTCGTGCAACGCGTCGGATAGGGCGGGGGCGGCCTCATGTGCGCCAGGTGCCCCGATGAAGCAAAGCACGTCGGCTGCGTGAGCGCGCACGCTCGGATCGTTCGCTGTCGTCAGGGCCGTGGAGATGGTCGGCACAGCTGGCGCTCCAAATTGGGACAGTGCGGTGGTCATCCCATCGCGCGCCGTCTGGTCCGTGTCGCCGAGCCGGTCGACCAAGAGCGGGATGACAGAGGGGTCTGCAGTCCGGGCGAGTGCCCACCGTGCCTTGTCGGCGACCAGAGGGTCGGGATCGTCGATGAACCGCGCCACGACGGGAACAGTGTTGGGGTCGGCGAGCTTGCTGAGAAGGTGTAGTGCTTGCAGGCGGGTGTTGACGTCGCCGACGGAAAGCGCCGACGAAGCTGCGCCTGCGGCTGCCTCCGGGGTCCGCGTCAGCACCCAGGTCAAGGTTTCCCGAACGAAAAAGTCAGGCTCTTGCCACAGCAGCTCGGCGATGCGAGGTGCCAGATGCGGGTCGGCTCGCTGACCCAATGCGACAGCTGCGTGTTGACGCATGTCTTTGTCCGGATGCACCAGGGCGGCGAGTGCGGCCGAAGGGTCGTCGGCTAGAAGCTTACGTGGCTCGTTCACGTGCCCGACGCTAAGGCCTCACTGTGCGTGAGGGTCAACCCGCTGGTAGCACCACCCTCTGCGCCGCCCAGGAGTGACTTGCGGGTATCCATGGAGCCTCGCCTTGCGACAGGCACATGCCGCAACCGGTGGTGCGCCGCCACACGCACTGTCATGCCGCTGGTCGAAAGGTCCTGACAACGGTGACTGCTCGATGGCACCCTGGTGGGTGCCAACCTGGTTCTCGAGGGGAGCTCGTCGTGTCGTCACTATTCCTGATGCCAGATGGCGGCGACGAGGTCACCGCCCTGGGGTCGACGTACCGGGTTAAGACCGACGGCTCGCATGTGGCGATGGCCTACTCGGTCATGGAGGAAGAGTTCTGGGGCGACACCACCCCGCTGCACACCCACCCCGACGCCGAGGAAGCCTTCTACGTCCTGGGCGGGCAGGTCGAGGTGTGGGCAGAAGGAACGGTATCCACGGCCTCAGCAGGTGCCTTTATCGTGGTGCCCCGTGGTGCGACCCACGGCCTGCGCCGCCTCTCGGACGAACCCGTTCGCATGCTCACCCTCATCTCCCCTCCTGGCTTCGAAAAACTCTTCGCCGTGGTGGCCGAGGAGGGCGAGGAGAATCTGTTGGCCGATCCGGACAGGCTGCTCGCCCTCGCCCAGAAGCACGGCACCAACATCATCGGCGAATACCCCGAACCGGCCCGCCCGTAGAACGACCTGTTCTGCCGCGGCGGGGTCGCCGGTGGGCCTCCGCACATGAGAGGCTCGGTCTACTGGGAGGAGGGCCACGTGAGCACGAACGCTGAGTTCCTTATTATCCCCGCCGTTGACCAGGCGGGCCAAGCGACATGGATGGAGTCGCTGCGGCCGAGAACAACGACCATAGAGCTGCTGTTTCACGACGGTGACACCGATCACCCGTTGACTCACGGGCTGGCGTGGCTGTCTCCCATCCGCCAGGTGGGGGTCGGTGCGCGTCCCGGTTATCCCGGACCCCAGCCGAACGCCGTCCTGCACCGTTACCCGTACGACCGGGCCATCCTTCATGCACTGAACGGTCTCGGCGGTCTCTTTGAGTACGTATCAGCCCCCACCGGTGACACCGTGAACCTCACCCGGCTTGGCAACGTCGATGTCACCTTCCTGGACCACTCCGACACAGTGCTCGGATCGACGGTGACCCACGAAGGACTCATCCTGTCTCCGGTCGAGGCCTCCACCAGAACTTGACCCATCCGCTCTTGCCGCTGGTCGGATGGCGCCATCCACGTCTGTGACAGCTTCGCGCGGGTGTCCCGCTGCCGGCATGAGCAGTGCAGTGTGGGTGTATGTGGCGCCTGAGTGATCCCAGAAGATCCGAGCCGGGAGGGTTCTGGACCCGTGCGGACGCGGATCGGCCCTGCAAGATTCTCCTCCGACCCAGGAACTCCTTAGGATTCAGCGTCGACATTCTCGTAGAGTCGAAGTGGGAGTGGTCGAGAAGAGCTGCTGAGTTAGCTGAAATGTTCTCCGGGCTTGAGGGATCGGCGAGCTGCCACGACTCGACCTTCCGCATCGAAGACCCTTAAGACTTCCTGTTCGGCCGTTCCCAGTCTCTCGATGAGTTGCCGCTTGGCCTCGTCGATGTCGCCGTTCATGATCAGGCCTACGTATTCGCGGTGGCTCTTAAGGAGTTCGGCATGGTCACTTGGATCTGCGCTCTCGACGAGCGCCAAGTTGAGGTTGATCTTCGACATGAGGTTTCTGTGGAGGTCCGTCAGGTACTTGTTGTGTGTCAAGGCGACGGTCTCGGAGTGGCATCGGCCATCAGCTCCGACCAAGGCGTAGAGGTCTCCAGCCTCGACGGCGGCCGCCATCTCCGAGAGGGTGGCCTCCAGGTTCGCGAAGGCCTCTGGCGGGGCCCCTCTGGCCGCGTCAAGCCCTGCCAGTTCAAGTAGACGGCGGGCTTCATAGATGTCCGAGATCTCCGCTGGGGCAAGCGTGGTGACCTGTAGGATCCTTGTGGTCGGGTGACGGGTCAGCAGCCCTTCCGAGATCAGCATCCGCAAGACTTCACGCACCGTTGGCCTGCTCACTCCGATGGCCTTCGCCATGGCGTCCTCGGTGACAGGATCTCCGGGGAGCAGCTCTCCCTCGAGGATCTTGCTCCTTAGGATGTTAAGGCCCTGCTCGGCGACGGTTTCTCGTCGTACTTTGGGCACGCGTTTCCTCTCGGTTCCGTTGCTAGTTGTTCATTGCTCACCAGGGCGCCGAGGAGCACGCGCTGGTGTGATCTTCGTGCCGGCCGAGAAGCGGCTTGGACGGAAGTCGGTCAGCAGCTCCTGGTCGCGACCTAGTACTTCTTCGGACACGGCTTCTCCCAGGAATGGTGCCAGAGTAACGCCGCTATGAGTCGCGACCACGTAGAGCCATGAGGGGTCGCTTCGGCCGACGATCGTCAGACCATCCGCCGGCATCACGCGCTGGCCGACATCGATCTTGGCGAGCCTCGCTCCGCGGCTGTTGGGCACCAGGTCCGCTAGCCGGGTCAAGAAGCTCTCGGCGACCGTGCCTTTCGTGTCCGCCGGCGACTCTGGTGCGGCGGTGAGATCCAGGTCGAGGGCCTGCAGCATGAGCCGTCCCCCGCCAGCAGGGCGAACGTTCAGCCACGGGCTCGTGACCAATGACGTCACGCGCGCTGGGAGCGGTTCCGTCGTGGCCAGATACCCGACTGTGACGTCACCTGGGTGCTCGTAGGTCGCCATTGGCACCGTTGCCCCGGCGAGAGCCGCGACCTCTCCCGTGAAACGACCCGCTGCGACGACCACGTCGTCTGCGTCAACACTCGTGCCGTCAGCCAGCCTGACATGGACCCCGGAGTCGTCCTCCTCAAGGCCGACCACCGCTTCCCCCTCGCGAACGACCACACCCGCTGCCCTCGCGCGGTGCAGGAACTCGGCGATGTAGAGCGCCGGGTAGCAGTAGCCCTCCTCAGGAAAGCGCACGACCAGTCCAGCGTCCCCGGGGATGCGGATGTCCCCAAGCGAGGCAGCGTCGGCTTCGGGTTCGAGCCGCTCGAGGGGATATCCCAGAGCCTCCAGCCTCTCAAGGCGGGTGGACAGTTCAGCCAGGTGACCCCCGTCGGCGGCCATCTCGACATGGCCGCCCCAGATGACCCAGTCGGCTCCGTCAGGAGCCAGCTCCTGGTGCGCCCGAAGACCGGCCAGGTTGAGCTCGTAATAGGAATCGGGCTTCTTGTTGTTCGAGTTGATCCACGCGTAGGACGTGGAACTGGTGCCAGAGCCGGCGACATCCCGTTCGAGCAGGGTGACCGCGACGCCCTTCCGGGCCAGTGCCTCCGCGATGGAGACCCCGACGATGCCAGCACCGACGACTACAACCTTCTTAGACATCTTGAACCTTACTTGCTTGTGGAGGGTACGGGATCAGAGGACCTTGCTGATGAATCCCTGGGTCCGCGGGTGCTGAGGATTGACGAGGACCTGCTCAGGTGGTCCCGCTTCGACCACTACACCACCGTCGATGAACACGACGGAGTCGGCAACCTCCTTGGCGAACCCCATTTCGTGGGTGACCACGATCATCGTGATCCCGGTCGAGGCCAGATCCTTCATAACGTCCAGCACCTCACCGACCAGCTCGGGATCCAGGGCCGAGGTCGGCTCGTCGAAGAGCATCAGTTTTGGCTCCATGGCCAGCGCCCGCGCGATCGCGACCCGTTGCTGCTGCCCTCCGGAGAGCTGCGCCGGGTAGGCGTGCGTCTTGTCCTGGAGACCGACACGCTCCAGCAGGGTCATCGCACGGTCCCTCGCGACCGTCCTCTTCTCCCTCTTCACGCCGACCGGTGCTTCGATGACGTTCTCCACCACGTTCATATGAGGAAAGAGGTTGAACCGTTGGAACACCATGCCGATCTCTGAGCGCCGTTCGGCGACCTCGCGCTCCCGCAGCTCGTGGAGGCGTCCGTTGATCTCCTTGTAGCCAACGTACTTGCCGTCGACCGCCAGTCGACCCGACGTCATCGTCTCCAAGTGGTTTATCAAGCGAAGGAAGGTGGACTTACCCGACCCTGAAGGGCCGAGCAGGGTCATCACCTCACCCTTGGAGACGGTGAGATCTATTCCCTTGAGGACTTCGATGTGCCCGAAGGACTTGTGCACGTTCTCGGCCACCACCATTGGCACTTTGGCTTCGTTGACCGTGGTCATCGGGAACCTCCTAGGTCAGCACGACGCTGCATGGTCAGCAAGCGGGCCAGACGGCCCCCTGAGGCGGTGGACCGGGAGGTGCCCCGGCTGAACCGCTTCTCGATGTAGTACTGGGCGACGGTCAGGATCGAGGTCACGATCAAGTACCAGAGTGATGCGGTGATCAGGAGCGGAATGGTCCTGAAGTTGTCGGAATAGATCAGCTGCGCCGCGTACAGCAGCTCTGGGAAGGCGAGTACGGAGACCAAGGATGTCGTCTTCAGCATCGAGATGGTGTTGTTGGCTGTCGGCGGGATGATGACACGCATCGCCTGCGGCAGGACGATCCTTCTCAGGATCCGCCCCTGACGCATCCCGAGTGCCTGTGATGCCTCCGTCTGTCCCGAGTCGACCGACAGAATGCCGGCACGGACTATCTCCGCCATGTAGGCGGCCTCGTTCAGGCCCAGACCCAGGATGGCGGCCACGACCGGCGTCACCAGTGAGTTGGTCTCGAAGGAGAAGAACTGGGGCCCAAAGGGAACTCCCAGGCTCAGGGTCGGGTACAAGGCGGAGATGTAACCCCAGAACAGCAGCTGGACGAAGACTGGAGTGCCGCGGAAGAACCAGATGTACAGCCAGGCGACTCCGGCGATGACCGGGAACCCGCTCAACCTCATGATGGCGAGCACGACACCGAGGACCACCCCCAGCACCATCGCGATGACCGTGAGCTGAAGTGTCTTCAACAGACCATCGAGGATCCGTGTCGAGAAGAAGTACTCAGCGACGATGTCCCAGCCGTAGTTGGGGTTCTGCACTAGCGAGGTGACGAACATGGCACCGAGCACGCCGATGACGACGTAGCCGACCCATTTCCATGGATGCCGGGTCTTGACGACAGGTTGGTCGGCGGCCGACAGACTGCGGCTATCCTGCGCTGTGGTCGCTGTCACTCGATGGCACCGTTGATCTCGGACTCCTCGATCATGATTTCGTCCAGGCCCCAACGGTTGACGATCTGCTCGTAGGTGCCGTCTTCCATCAACTGGTTCAGGGCCTCGTTCACCGGCTTGACCAGCTCTGACCCCTTAGGAAATGCGACACCACCCGGGTTCGGATTGCGGATCAGCGGACCGGCGATCTCGAACGCGTCCGGGTTCTTGTTCACCTGGTCGACCAGCGGTGGGGCGTCCTGCATAACCCCGTCGATGCGGCCCGAGCTCAGCGCGAGCTGGGCCTGCGGGCCGTCCTGGTACACCTGTGCCGTGGGCGGCTCCTTGCCCGCCTCCTCGCACTTCGGCTCGTGGGCGGGCAGGAAGGTGGTCTGCTGCAGCGACCCACGGATGACCCCGATGTCAACCCCGCACGCAAGCTCGGCAGAGATCCCTTCCGGGTTTCCCTTCTCCACCAGGATAACGGTGCCGTTCCAGTAGTAGGTGGCAAAGTCGATTACCTCTTCGCGCTCCTTGGTGTCCCCGATGGACGCCATGGCCATATCCACCTTCTTGGCCTGGAGCGACGGGATGATGGCGTCGAAGGACGTGTTGACGACGTCGATCTCGACACCCAACTTGTCGGCGACAGCGTTTGCGAGGTCGATGTCGAAACCGATGATGGTCTGCCCATCCGTGTCCATGTAGCCAAAGGGCGGGTACGCAGCCTGGGTCGCCATCGTGATCCCTCCCGACTTGATGTCCTCAGGAACCATGGCGTTCAGTTCCGGGTCCACCTCGACGGCCGCGACCTCACTGGTCCCGCTCGACGAGGCCGCATCGTCTCCACCTGACGGTGCAGCGGAAGGGCTGGTGGTGCTGGGCGAAGAGTTGAGCCCGCATCCGGCGAGCAAGAGTCCGGCGCTCAGTGCCGCGGTCGGGACGCAGACGAGTCTACGAATGGCCATGCTTTCCTCCTGGGTGTCAGTTTGTCAGACAGGATGACACCCTGGCACTCCATCCTCCCGACGTCAAGGGTGACGCAGGTCACGTTTCTCATGACTAGGTCACGTCTTGACAAACCAGCGTTCCACGCGCCACCGTGCACTGTCAGACAACCAGACAAGGCTGGGGAGCGTGGAGACGATGAGTGATCGGGGACTGGCGGGGACTGCGATCGCCGTGATCGGAGCTGGCGCCGTGGGGTGCGCCCTGGCCTACCGGCTCTCTCAGGCCGGCGCACGGGTCACAGTCATCGAGACGGCCTATCCAGGTGCCGGAACCAGCGGGAACTCCTTCGCCTGGCTCAACGCCTTCGGCAAGGAACCACGGGACTACTGGCGCCTCAACCTGCGTTCGATCCGGGAGCATCAGGATCTGCAGGACGAGCTCAACGGCTCTTGGCTTGTCCGGTCGGGGGCCTGGCACTGGGCCGACGCCGATGGCGCCAACTACACACCCAATCTCCCTGCGACGGTGCGCCAGCTCCTGGCCTGGGGATCACGGATCGATGCGTACTCCCCCGCGGAAGTGAAGGCCATCGAGCCTGCACTGGCCTTCGGCCCAGACGTGTCCGAGGTGTTTCTCGTCCACAATGAGGGCTGGCTACAAGCCGCCTTGATGATCCAGGCACTTCTGACGCGCGCCAAAGAGCAATACGGCGCGGAGGTGCTGCGTGATGAGGTCATCGGCCTAGACGGACCCAACGGTGTCGTCGACACGGTGCACCTGGCATCGGGTGCGCGCCTCGGGGTCGACATGGTCGTCGTGGCAGCCGGACCAAGGACGGCCGATATCGCGACGCTCGTCGGGTCCCATATCCCATTGGAACTGTCCTACGGCTTTTTCGCCGTCACGGCGCCTGCCCCAACGCCCTTGCGCCGCGTCGCCGTGGGACCGCGTTTGATCGCCCGTCCAGACGGTGGAGGGCGGGTGCTTCTGGGGTCCGAGGAAGTGCTGTCGCTCGGGCGCGGCGCAAGTGTGACCGCAGACTCCCCTGAGATTGTCAGGTTGGCGGCGCAGGCGCAGAACATGATGCCCGACCTCGCCGGTGTCCCCGTCGAGGCGATGCGCAAGGGCGAGCGTGTCGTCCCGGCTGACGGCTACCCCATCGTGGGGTGGGACACCCGGCTCGACGGTGTCTACTATGCCGTGACTCACAGCGGTATTACGCTATCCGCGGCGCTCGGGAACTTGGTCGTGGAAGACCTCCTCTCCGGAGGCTCTGACGTACTCGCTCAATACCGGCCGAGCCGTTTCAACTGACCAACCACTCGCGCAGTGAACCGACGGTGACCAACAGCTTCCTTTAGCCAGAGACCCGGTCGTTGTCTGAGCGATCGTCTGCCTCAGGTCTGTTAAGTCGCCTGATTCGTTGCTCCTTGACCCTCAAAATCGGTCTCCTGCTCAGGTTGGTCGTCGGCCGCTGGTGGAAGACCAGACCTGACTAGTGGCCGGGGCCGTGGGCTGACCCGTGCTTCTGTGCCTCGAGAATATCCTCGATATACCCGCGCCCTGGACCACGCACCCGCCTGACTCACTCTTCTGCCGCATTGGGTCAGGCGGGCTCAGGCACCCCGCGCACCGGCCGTACGAGGTAGTTCACCCGGACGATCCCTTC
>NZ_QZMN01000026.1 GCF_003702705.1 Ornithinimicrobium cerasi
TCTCATCGTGGACCTCAACCGTGTCGAGCGAGCAGGGCGATGGCCTGGTGGCACCTCGGGTGCATCAACGCTCTATCGGAGAACGCTGACACCAGGAAGGTAGACCAGTGAGCACCGCAGACCAGGGTGGAGAACGGGGGCGGGGCCCGTACCCCCTGGCCAGGCCGTTCCCCCGTCCGGGCCCGCTGATCGCCCTGGCCTACCGCGAGCTCGACATGGTCATCGACGGTGATGAGGCCCAGCTCGACGCGATCGGCGACCCCGCAGAGCTGATCCGTCCGTGGGACCCCGGGACCATCCAGGACCCACCCGCGCGGGCGCAGCTGTGGGAATGGCTCGAGGCCGTCGTCGAGTGGGTCAACACCGAGCACGTCTGGGACCCCACCTACCTGATCCCACCCTGCTGGCCCACCCACCCACACCTGGTCCACGAGATCGCCGTCCTGGCCGACCGACGGCACACGGCCGGGCAGGCCATGACCGGCGACGCCATGGAGGAATGGCACCGCTACGTCCTACCCGCGTTCTTCGACCGCCGCAGGACCCGGCTGCGCACAGCCTGCGACAGCCGCCACCACGACTGGCCAGCCCGGCCCGCCCACGTCCGTTACCAGGACGCCCACGAGCACCGAGCCCGGCACTACACCGGCGACGTCGACCACCACCGTCGGCTGATGCAACCTCCGAATCAGGATCAGACCGCTCCCCGCCTGCAGGTCGTCGACGGACACCGAGTCGACCCGGACACCGGCGAGGTCAGCTAGAGGTTCGTGCCGTCGGGGCGCCTCCGTCCCCGGTCGCCCTTGTTGGTTAAGCGGCTAAACTAGACTCATGGCGACTATCGCGCTGTTCGGTGCGACCGGCAGGACCGGCCGCCGCGTCCTGCACCGTGCTCTCGAGGCGGGTCATACCGTGCGCGTGCTGGTGCGCGACCCTGCGAGGCTCGGTCACGAGGGTGACGGCCTGACCGTGATTTGCGGGGACGTCCTCGACCCCGCGCCGGTGGCCCGGGCGGTGTCGGGCGCGGACGTGGTGCTGAGCCTGTTCGGGCAGGTCAAGGGCTCACCCAGGACCCTGCAGACGGACGGCACGCGGATCATCGTCGAGGCGATGAGGGCTGCTGGCGTGCGCCGCATCGTGACGCTGTCAGGCGGCGGGCTGCGCGCCCCGCAGGACCGCCCGCGGGTGGCCGACCGGGTGATCCGGCTCCTGCTCCGGATGCTGTCCGGTCATGTCCTGGCCGACGCCGAGGGGCACCTGGCGGTGCTCCGGGCCAGCGGTCTGGACTGGACCGTGGTCCGGGGGCCGCGGCTGACGGAGGCGCCCGGTCGCGGCAGCTACAGACAGGGCTGGGTCGGCGTCGGCACCGGCACCTCGATCAGCCGGGACGACCTGGCCGACTTCATCATCACCCAGGTCGAGGACCGCAGCTTCGTCGGCCGTATGCCGTTCCTGTCCAGCTGAGCATGCGCGCACGCGAGCGGTCCGTCGGGGACATCCTGGCGCAGGTCGTGGCGCTCAGCCGCAGCGTCGCCGCCGAACGGCGCACGCCCTTCGAGGGGGTCGAGCTCACCTCGAGCCAGCTGTCCCTGCTCTTCCTCCTGGCGCACAGCCAGGGCCCGGTGACGCCGAGCGCCGCGGCCTCGGTGCTGGGCGTGACCCGCGGCGCGGTCACCCAGCTCGTCGACGGGCTGCGCGCCGCCGGACTGGTGGAGTCGGTGCCCAACCCGCGCGACCACCGGTCCCGCATCCTGCAGCTGACCGGCGCCGAGCGCAGGCGCGTCGCCGACTACGAGGCCGGTGTGGTCCGGCGGCTGATGCCGGGCTTCGACGCCCTCGACGACGCCGACGTGCACACCCTCGCAGGCCTGCTCCGCAGGGTCGCGCCGCAGTGGTGAGCACCGTCCTCGCCACACCGGTGCCACCGCCACGGTCGGGTCCACGGTCGTCGGGCACCGGCAGGGGCGGGGGCCGGTCGCGCGGGCGGGCGCACCCGGGGCCTACCACCAGTGGTGCTTACAGCGTAAAGTGCAGGGGTGGACGGTCGTGGCGGCAGGCGGGCGGCGGAGGCGGCGACGCCGCGTGCGGATCTGTGGGAGTGGCAGCTGGAGGGGTTGTGCCGTTCGGGCAACCCGGAGGTCTTCTTCCACCCGGACGGGGAGCGCGGGCCGGCCCGGGCGTGGCGGCAGGCCCGTGCGGTGGCGGTCTGCCGGCAGTGCCCGGTCATGGCGGCGTGCCGTGAGCACGCCCTGCGGTACCGGGAGCCGTACGGCATCTGGGGCGGGATGACGGAGGAGGAGCGTCAGGTCGCCACGCGGGCCGGGAGGCCTGCTCCGGTGGCGGGGGAAGGGTGAAGTGTGCTTCACTTGTCGGGCGGAGGGGAGTATCCCCGCCACGACGTCGTCAGTGCGGCCTCGGCCCGGCGCGTGGACCCCACAGGGGTGGAGAGACCTCCGGTCATCTGATGTCGACCGGAGGAAGGGAGTCCCCCCATGGACGTACCTGTGTGGATGTGGGTCGCGGTGGTCGCGGCCATCCTGCTGATGCTCGCGATCGACCTGTTCGCGCACCGGCGCGCGCACGTGATCGGGGTGCGCGAGGCCGCCGTCTGGTCGGCGGTGTGGGTGGCCTGCGGCGTCGGTTTCGGGGTGCTGGTGTGGACCCGGTGGGGGCCCGAGCTGGGTCAGCAGTACTTCGCCGGGTACCTGATCGAGAAGTCGCTGGCGGTCGACAACGTCTTCGTGTGGGCGGTGATCTTCGCCTACTTCGCGGTGCCGCGGGAGTACCAGCACCGGGTGCTCTTCCTCGGCGTGCTGGGGGCGCTGGTCTTCAGGGCGGTGTTCATCGCCGCCGGCGCCGCGCTGATCGACTCCTTCGGCTGGGTCCTCTACGTGTTCGCCGCGTTCCTGCTGTGGACCGGGTGGACGATGGTCCGCCGGCGCGACGAGCACCTGGACCCGGAGAGGTCACGGGTGCTGCGGCTGTTCCGGCGCTGGGTCCCGATGACCGACGCCTACCACGGGCAGCGGCTGCTGATCCGCAGGAGCGGCGTGGTGCTGGCGACCCCGCTGCTGGCGGTCCTGGTCCTGGTCGAGGTCACCGACATCGTCTTCGCCGTCGACTCGATCCCGGCGATCTTCGCGGTCACGCAGGAGGTGTTCCTCGTCTTCACCGCCAACGCGTTCGCGATCCTGGGGCTGCGGGCGATGTACTTCCTCCTCGCCGACCTCATCCACCGCTTCGTCTACCTCAAGCTGGGCCTGGCGCTCGTGCTGATCTGGGTCGGGATCAAGATGCTGCTCAAGATCGACCTGTTCTACATCCCCACGACCC
Source organism: Ornithinimicrobium cerasi (assembly GCF_003702705.1). Taxonomy (GTDB): domain Bacteria; phylum Actinomycetota; class Actinomycetes; order Actinomycetales; family Dermatophilaceae; genus Ornithinicoccus; species Ornithinicoccus cerasi. Next base: position 3,334 of record NZ_QZMN01000026.1, read on the forward strand.
TGTCCCTGGCCGTGGTGGCCACGATCATCACGGTCTCCGTCGTCGCCAGCCTGCGCGCCACCCGCGGCCAGGGGCGCCAGGCGCCCCCGGTCCCGCACGAGCCGCCGTTCCGGGTCGCGACCCAGGACGAGCTGGCGCAGCTGCAGCCGCTGCGGGCCCGCTCGCGTCGCCGTCAGGAGGTGTCGCGGTGAAGGTCGGGTGGACGTTCCTCAGCACGCACGGACAGGTGCTCCTGGCCGTCGCCGGCGACCCCTCGGCCCGGGTGCGCGACCTCGCGGAGCGGGTGGGCATCAGCACCAGGGCCGTCCTGACGGTGCTGGACGACCTGGAGCGCGCGGGCTACGTGCACCGGGACCGGGTCGGGCGCCGCACCCGCTACACCGTCCACCCCGAGCTCCCGATGCGCCACCCCGCCGTCGCGCACCACCGGGTCGGCGAGCTCCTGGACGTCCTGGGCGACCGGGCCCCGGGCCTCACGGGAGAGCGGGCGTGACGGGGCGGCCGGCCGCCCGGGGCCCCGCCCTCGCTGTCGGCTGGCAGGTCCTGGCCTCCTGCCGTGGGGTGGATCCCGAGCTGTTCTTCCACCCCGAGGGGGAGCGCGGGGCGGCCCGGGAACGGCGGGCCGCGCGGGCCGCGGCGGTGTGCCAGGACTGCCCGGTGATCGTTCCCTGCCTGCAGCACGCGCTCACCTACCCCGAGCCGTACGGGACCTGGGGCGGGTACACGGAGGAGGACCGACGCCACCACCTGGCTCGTCCGCGGCGAGGAGGGTCGCGATGGTCCGCAGGGTCCTGACCTACCGGGTCTCCGACCTCTCCGGCGAGCCCGTGCCGGGGCACGGTCCCACCCTGGTCTTCGGCTGGGGCCGCATGGCCTATGAGATCGACCTGACCGAGGAGGAATTGGACGAGCTGGACCGGCTGATCCGCCCCTACCTGGCCGCCGCCCGGCCCAGCACCACCCACGGCTACACCCGCCACGACCCCACCCGCCCCCGTCATGACGGCTAGCAGGCCCCGGCCGCCACCGAGACCCCGGGGACGTCCGCGCACCGGGTCCGGCGCCTGTCAGCGTGCAGTACGCTCGCAGCGCACAGGACGCTTACAGCGTAAGCAACAGGTTCAGGGAGGAGGTCGGTGTGTCGGGACGCAGGTCGTCGGGGCGAGGGGTGCGGGTGGTGACGAGCCGGCTGATGGCGCGTGTGCGGTCGCTCCCGGCGCGCGGCGGGTGGCGCAGGTGGGTGGCGGCCCTGTCGCCGCTGTCGTGGGGCGCGACGCGCCGCCTGGACGTGCGCCGCGGCGACCGTCCCTACGAGCGCCACGTCCTGACCCTCGACCCGGGTCGGCCGCGTGAGCGCGCCCAGGAGGCTCCACCGGCGGGCGGTCCCCTGCTCGAGGGGGAGCTGCGCTGAGGACCGGGCGGACTGCGCGGCACGGGCGGAGCGGGCCACCCGGGTGTGGGTGACCCGTTCCGGCGGGCATGCGACCGTGTGGGGCCGCAGCTCAGTCCCTGCTGACGTCGAAAGGGACGTCGTCGGCCGCGGTCGCCCCGGTGCCGGAGCGCGGGGCTGGCTGGGTCCTGGCCTTGGCGGCGGTGGCCTTGGCCTGCTCGGTCAGGCTGGGGCCGTTCGCGGCTTCGGCGCGGATGTTCTGCGACTCCTGCGCCAGGGTGTCCAGGTAGGTCTCCCACCGGGCCTGCATGGGCTTGATGAGGCCTCCGCCGACGCCCACGACCAGGATGCCGGCGATGGTGGCGAGCACCGCGATGAGGACCGGCGTGGTGACGGTCGTGGCGATGCCGACCTGGTCGAGCGCGGCGATGAGGCCCAGGCCAAGGATGAGCACCGAGGCGGTCGTGCCCAGGGCGCGCCCGTAGGACAGGCCGCTGAGGGTGTTGGCGATGATGTCCTTGACCGCGGCGGCGACCGCGGCGGCGATGACCACGATCACGATGGCCACGGCGATCCGCGGCAGGAACGCGATGACGGAGGTCAGCAGGGCGCTGACGGGGTTGGGTCCGAAGACCCCGAACGCCATCTGCAGCACGAACAGCAGCAGGGCGTAGTAGACCACCTTGCCGACGATCGCCGAGGCGTCGTAGCGGCTGCTGGCCAGGGCTTTCCTGATCCCTCCGCGCTCGACCGCTCGGTCGAACCCGACCCGCTCCAGGATCTTGTCGACGGCGCTGCCCAGTGCCTTGGCGATGATCCACCCGATGATGAGGATCAGCAGGAAGCTGACGATCTTGGGCACGTACAGGAGGGAGGCGGCCCAGAGCTGCTCCAGCGGTTCGGTCATGAGTGTTCCTTTCGGTAGCGGCCGGCCGGAGTGGCCCGCCGCGAGATTTACACTGTAAGCACCAGAGCGTGCTGAGCGGAAACTGCTCACCACCGACCGAGGGTGACGCTGAGACAGGGACGGAGGCTGGTGATGAGTCAGGTGGAGCGGGACGGGCTGGTGCGGGCCGCGCTGGAGCTGATCGATCAGGGCGGGCCGCAGGCGGTGAGCCTGCGGGTGATCGCCGGGCAGGCCGGGGTGGCGGTGGAGCAGCTGTACCGGGTGGTCTCGGGTCGGGATGAGCTGCTGGACGCGGTCGTGTCCGAGCTGGCGTCCCGGATCGAGGGTCCGGTCGATGAGGGGATGGCGCGCACCTGGCAGGGCTACCTGCAGGCGCTGGGGCACCGGGTGCGGGAGGTGGTAGTGGCGCATCCGCGGGCGTTCCCGCTGCTGGTGACCTCACCCCCGGCGGCGCCGTGGCTGCGGCCGCCGCTGCGGTCGTTGACGGTGGTGGAGGACCTGCTGGCCAACCTGGTCGGGCACGGGTTCGACGACGCCGCTGCCGTGCAGGCCTACCAGGGGTTCTCCTCCTTCCTCCTCGGCCACCTGCTGCTGGAGGCATCGCTGCTGGGGGCCAGCACCGGGCCGGTGGAGGTGCCCCTGGACGAGGGTGGGGCGAGCGTGCCGGCCACGCACGAGCAACGGGAGGGCGGGCACTTCCCGCACCTGCGCAGGATGCGGGAACGGCTGTCCCAGGACACCAGCTCCGAGCAGTTCGAGATCGGCCTGGAGGCGCTGGTCGACCGGCTGGAGATGCAGCTGCGACAGTAAGGATGGGGCGGGCCGGCACCCCGCGAGGGAGGGGAGTTGGCGGGGTGCCGGCCCTGCTCGATCCGACCTCAGCTGCGCCGGTCGGTGTCCTCGACGACGTCGACCTCCTCGCGGGAGACGTCGGTGGTGACCTCACGCTGTTCGGTCACGCTCTCCCTCTGGATCCCGACCTGCTCGGTCGCGACGACGTCCTTAGAGATCACGGGGCGCTCCTCGTGCACGGGCACCACGACCTCGTCCTCGCCCAGGTCCGCCCGGCCGGTGTCCTGGCCCCCGGTCACGGGCTCGCGGACGATCTCGTACTCCTCACGCTGGACCGGCACGGTCACCGTCTTCTGCTCGGTCACCACGTGCTTGCGCAGCCGGACCCGGCCGGTCTGCACCCGCTCGGTGCCGACGTCGACCCGCTCCTCGTGCAACGTCATCCGGGCGTCATCATCCCCGGGACCGGTGCCGGTGCCGTCCGTGCCCCGGACGGTGTCCCCGTCACGGTCGACGTCGAGGTCGCGGTCGCCGGTCGTGGGGTCGCCGCTCGCGTCCGTACCGGAGGTGTCCAGCCGGTAGTACTCGTAGAGGCGGTCCTGCTCCTGCTCGGACAGGTGCTCGTCGGCGTCGATGTTCGGTGCGTCCTTGACGTAGCTCTTCTCGTACGGCACCCGCAGCTGTCCGTTGTCCAGCGAGGCGTCCTGCAGCGGGACGAATGTCTCCTTCGTGCCGAACATCCCGGTCCGCACGGTGACCCACGCCGGGTCACCGCTGCGGTCATCCAGATACACCTGCTCCACACCACCCAGGACGTCGCCGTCTCGGTCGACGACCTCGGCGGCCTCCAGGTCCTGCACCTGCTCCTGCGTGATCCTCATGTGCTTACGCTCCTTCGTTCGACGGGGGGGAACTGAGACTTACAGCGTAAGCGCACCGGCGGTGCGCGCACCTCGAACCGGCACCGGGTGGTCACGACCTGGGCTGCCCGCCTTCATGGGTCGGCCTAGACTGGCCACGATGGTCGACACCACGCGTGCTCGCACGCGGCGCTCAGGCCGCCGCGAGGTCCGCCCTGCCCTGGCCCGGGACACCATCGTCGACGCGGCCGTGGACCTGATCGACCAGCGCGGCGTGGAAGCCCTGTCGATGCGCAACCTCGGCGCGGCGCTGGGGTACGAGGGGATGTCGCTGTACCGGCACGTGGACGGCAGAGATGATCTGCTGGAGGCGGTCGTCGACCGGCTCACCGACTCCCTGGACCTTCCGAACGAGCCACCACCGTGGGAGGAGTACCTCACCGACGTGGCCGCCCAGTTGCGTGAGCTGGCGCTGAAACACCCTCGGATCTTCCCCCTCGTCGCGACCCGCCACCCCGCCGCGCCCTGGCTGCACCCACCGCTGCGCAGCCTGCGCGTGGTGGAGCACCTGCTGCGCACCCTGCGGGCACAGGGGTGGGACCCAGGCGCGGCTGTTCAGGCCTACCAGGCCTTCTCGAGCTTCCTGCTCGGTTACCTCCTGCTCGAGGTCGCCGCCCAGGGCGAGGGCACCGCCCCGCCCGAGGCCCGACTCGACGAGGGCACGGACGAGGACGACGACCTGGCAGCTCCGGGCACCGGGCGGGACCGTGACGTCGACGTCCAGAACTACCCCACCATCACCGAGCTGCGGCCCGTCCTGGAACGCGCGGACACGACCACGGAGTTCAACGCCGGCCTGACCGCACTGCTGCACCGGCTGGCTCACCTGGCCCCGGGCTGACCCCGTCACCGCCAGGAGGGACCGGCTACCGCCAGCCCACGCAGGCGCACCGCGACCAGGACGCACATCACCCACCAGGGCAGCAGCGAGGCGATCGACATCACCAACCCCACCGTGCCGAACGTCGAGGGGACCAGCATCAACACCCCCGCCGCCAGCGCCCACCACGCCACCGCACGCCCCAGAACCCTGGTGCGCAGCAGCGCGGCCACGACCAGCAGCAGGGCGACCCCGCTCAGGAGGTAGTACGTCAGGAACGCCGTCCCCCGCCACGACGCGAGCAGCACCTCACCCGCCGCCTGCAGCGCCGGCCGGTCAGCGGCGGGCGCGGTCCCGTGCTCGCGTGCCAGCAGCAGCATCTCCACCGCCGGGTTGGACGCGAGGTAGGCCGCCATCCCCAGCACGACCAGCGCCCCGGCCACCGCGGCAGCGGATCGGGCCCGGCTCCACAGCAGGACCACCAGAGCCAGGTAGACCAGGGCCACCAGGACGTTGTTGAGGCTGTAGAGCAGGTCCAGGCTGACCAGACCCAGCACCGGGTCGACCCTCATCAGCTCGAAGAACTCCGCGACCGTGCCCAGCGGGCGGTGCACGGAGAAGACGACCACCTGGAGGACAGTCAGCAGCACCGACCCCAGCGCCGCCACCGCACCTGTCAGCAGCACCCCTCGCCAGGCACCCAGGTCCGGCCACGTCTCAAGACCCCCGGCCTCCACGGACAGAGTCTGGCACGACGGCAGGGCCGGTCTTGAGCCTCACGTCACGGGAGCCGTTGCCGCCCGCCCTTGCCCTCGGCGATGAACACCCGCCGTTCGTCGACCCGCAGGTCCTCCAGGCGCAGGCCCCAAGACCTCGCAGCGGCGCAGCCCGCCGAGCGCCATCGCCGCGACCATGGCCCGGTCCCGGTGGGTGCACAGGGCGCCGGTGAAGGCGTCGTCGTCGGCCGGGGCCAGGATCCGCGGCAGGGACCGGACACTCCTGGTCAACGGCACGCCCTTGGAGGGGCGGGATCTCTCCCGGCGGGTCGGCAGGCCCCGGGGCACCGGGTTGGTGGCCACGTCCCCGCGGACCTGCAAGAAGGCGTAGAACCCGGAGATCGTGGAGACCCGCCGGGCGATCGTGGCCGACCCCACCCCACCTCTACCGTCGTCGGTGGTCAGGCCCTGGATCACGCCCGCGGGCCGGCCGGTGCGCTGGGAGGTGATGAAGGCGAGAACGTCGGCCGGGACCGCCTCGGTCGGGTCCTTGCCGAGCACCGACAGGAAGATCCTCAGGTCGTACGCCGCGGCCAGGACCGTGTTCGGCCGGCACCGCCCGGACAGGAAGTCCATGGCCATCATCGGGGCCGTGCCACCCGCGGTAGTCGTCCGCGCAGGCGACCCCGACCCGCAGCACCACCTTGCCCGAGGGCCCTCGCGACCTGACCCGTCACGGATCCAGACCGACATGTCACGACCTCCCGGTCCCTCGACCATCAGCCACACCGGCTGGTCGAAATCTCCCGGAAGAATCACGTGCATAACAAGCAGAACAGGATGATTTCAGGTGAGGCGCCGCCATAGTCGACCGACAGTGTCGACCTGCTCGTCGGTGCGCATCCCGCGGACGTCGACGTCGTAGTCAACAGCCAAGGGCTCGAGTTGCTGCCGGTGCAAGGCGTCGAACTCTGCGTCGGTGAGGTACACAGTGCGCTGTGCAGCTCGGCGCCTAGCGTCGTCCACCGGCAGCGACAACCGCACGATTATGACGCCAGGCAGAAGAGCGCGGTACAACGGCAACGTGTGCGAGGTGATCACGTCGGCGAGGGTCACATCAAACCCCGCGCTCAAGAAGTTGCCGGCCAACGTGGCGGCGTTCCGCACGCCTAATCCTTGCTGGGCGATGCCTTCCTCGTCGTCCCAGGGTGCCGCCCCGCCCGTCTGCACCAGCTGCCGCACATCGTCGACGTCGATGAACGCGGAGCGCGTCTTGGTCCGCGACAGAAGCCTGGCAGTGGTGCTCTTGCCCGCAGCAGGACCACCAGTCAGCACCAGCGGGGGAAGCACCATGAGCCCACCTTAGAAGACGGGCCGATCCGCACCAGAACGACTGGAGGAACTCCGGAAGCGGCAATGTCGGACGAGCGTAGCCGTCCTGCGCGCGGCAATGTCGGACGAGCGTAGCCGTCCTGCGCGCGGCAGAACAGGATGGTTCAGGTGAGGCGGCGCCAGACTAGCTGGAGCGGAACGTTTGTAGGTCCTGCTTCTGCTGGAGCAGCTCCGGGGTCGGGCCGTAGTGGTCGAGAAGGTCCTCGAGTGCTTGCGTTGCTTGCTGGCGGCCCGGTTCGTCCATATCACCCGTCAGGTGAAGGAGGGTGAATGCTGCACCGACCGTCACGTTGGCGGCCTCGAGGTCGTCAAGGTGGTCGTCGGGAAGAAAGTACTCGCTGTCCTGGAGAATCTTGGCGACTGTCGGGCCAAGGTGTAGACCGTAGCGTCTGCCAGCCCACCTGCTCAGGAAATGCCAGCCCCGTCCAGGTGCGAACGGACTGTATGGCCGTGTCGGGTCGTGGTACATCGGGTGGGTGAAGTGTGCGTTGAACGCCTTGGTAGCAGGGGGCAGCGCCACGGGCCTGTCTGCACCACCAGGGGCCGAGTCTGTGGCCGTGCTCGAGGGATGCCGATCTATCCCGAGCCATGTCCTCAGTGAGTCGCGCTCGATCCGAGTGCTGAGGTCGGGGCCATGCAGGGTGACGATAGGTACGTCCAGGGCAAGGACTGCGGCCAGGTCATCCGGCAGCCACGCCAGCCGCATGAGGCTTGAAACCACGACCCGGGTGGGTGAGGAGCGTACGAGCTTGTGGAACTCGGCCCGTTCAGTACCGGTGACCTCGACGTATTCGGCCTCGACCTTCCAGCCGTTCCCCGCGCAGAGCTGACGCAGTTCGCGCTGCTGCTCCTCGACGTTGCTGGGTGAGGCGTAGACATAGATGGCAGTCACAGGCTGAGGTCACTTCCTGGGCGAGAATGTCGAAGCCGGGCACCGACCGGAACGGCCTATGCCCTCGGGGTTCTAGTCGGGCCAGGACTCAAGGTCTCGCCGCTGGACGCCTACTTCCTCGATGGGCCCATAGAAGTCCTCAAGCGTCTGCAGCGCCCGCAAGGTGTGCCGGCGACCCGCCTCGTCAATCTGACCGGTCAGACGGAGGACGGTGAAGCCGGCACCCACCGTGATCGTCGCCGCGTCAACATCACCTTCGTTCTCCGCGCCCGCGAAGTCGCTCAGCTCGAGCAGTTGGCTGACGGTGACCTCCGGGTCAAGCTCGTCGCGCCGTTCTCCCCACTCCATCACGAGGTCCCAACCCTCGTCTGAGCCGAAAGGCGTGAACTCTGCGCCCTCGTCCTCGTACAGAGCATGCGTGAAGTGGACCTTGAAAGCCGGGTGCGCCTCCGGCAAGCCGTCACTCTGTGCCATGTCTTCCTCCGCCTGACCCACGCTCTCATACGAGGGCGGCCGTGACGTATCGACGCAACCACCCAGGAGCAGAAGCTCGCAGAGCATCACGACAACCCACCTAGGCTTCTGCATCGGGCGATCCTAGAGCAGCCCGGCCCCGGCGCCAGCGAGAGTGCCCTGAGCTTGGCAGGACCGGGGTCTCGAGGCTCCTCAGGGCGAGGGGGGACGACCGTAGCCGTCCCGCAGGCGGCAAAGTCGGACGAGCGCAGCCGTCCTCCACGCGGCATGAGAGTGCACCGCGCCTGACCGCTGAGGCGCAGGCGGCGGCCGTTCTGAGAGAGATCAATTCGT
>NZ_QZMN01000027.1 GCF_003702705.1 Ornithinimicrobium cerasi
CATCAGGTCCGGGCTCGCCTGCGCGAGCTGCTCGTGCAGGAAGACCTCAGGGTCGATACTGGGAGAAGCGGTCATCGTGATGCTCCGTTCGAGAGTGCTGTGGAAGGTTCACTCGAAGGATCACGCGGTGACCGCGCCTACATCAGCAGGACACGCTCACCACCGTGGTCGTCGTACACCACTCTGATGGACTCCACTCGGACCGGCTCACCTGATGGGGACACATCCTTCGCGCCGGGCGCGACCTTACGCCCTACTTCAAGTGATGGACCTGACTCGTCTACGCAGAGACGGTTCGCGCGCGGCTCCTGCTCCCGCTTCAGGCACTGGCGTTGACAACGGCGTTGCCAGGAGCTGGACGTCGTCTGGTCTCCACCTTCGCTACCGTTGCGTGTCCTCTCGGCGCGAGCCTCGTTCCGCGACGGGTGCATGCACCAGACGACACACCAGCGGCAGATCGGGAAATGCACCGGTGGCGCCTGTGAGGTCCGGCGTCTGTCTGTCCCACCTCCGTCGTAACGCCGGCGCAGGAATCGTCCACGTCCATGCCGATCCTTACCAGGAGCCGCGATGACACAAAAGGTAGGAAGGGTTCTGATCGTTGTCGGAGCCATAGCGTTCCTGTTGCCGGGAACATGGGCCTTTCTTTGGCCACACTCCTTCCACAAGCACGTCGCGATGTTCGACCCATTCAACCTGCACCTATTACACGACGTCGGCGCGTTCCAGATCGGCATCGGCGCGGCGCTGGTCGCTGCACTGGCATGGCACGACGACGCCTTGTCGGTCGCCCTGCTCGGAGCCACCACGGGTGCACTGGTCCACGCCATCTCCCACGTGATCGACCGCAGCCTAGGTGGCCGGCCCAGCGACCCTTGGACAATGAGCGTGCTGGCCATCCTCCTCGGTGCTGCTCTCGTCCTCCGGCGGAGCGCCCGGCAAGCACGCCCGGCCTCCGCGCAGGCGGACAAGTGAGCACCCTGGCAACTGGCGACACGCTGGTCGCAGATCCGCATGACGACCTGATGCTGGGCGAGGCGTTGCTCGTCGCGATCGAGACGCTCGAGCGCCGCGATGCATGAGCTCGCGATCCGGGCCGAGGGGCTCGTACGGACCTTCCCGGGGGGCGCAGGCGTCCGCGGGATGGATCTGGACGTCGCGTACGGCGAGGTTCACGCACTCGTCGGGCTCAATGGCGCGGGAAAGACCACGCTCATGCGTCTGCTTCTCGGCATGCTGCGCGCTGATTCCGGCACTGTGGCGATCGGCGCGCCCTGGTCTGCAGTGGGCCACACCGTGGATGAGCCGTTCGGCTATCCCGATCTGAGGACCATCGCCAACCTGACCGTCGCCGCCCGGCTGCGGGGGTGCCAAGAGCGACAGTGGGCGAGGTTGTCACACGTTCCATCGCCGAGCTCGGCCTTGAGGCCTATGCCACGCGCCGCGCTCGGGCCCTGTCACAAGGCAACCGCCAGCGCCTGAACCTGGCCGGCGCGCTGCAGCACCGTCCACGCGTGCTAGTTCTCGACGAGCCGACCAGCGCGCTGGATCCACGCGGGGTGATCCTGCTTCGCAGGGCACTGCTGCGTCGTGCGGCTGAGGGGGCGGGCGTGCTCGTATCCAGCCATCACCTTGACGAGGTTGCGCGGATCGCCGACCGGATCACGGTCATCAGTCACGGAATCGTGATCGGCTCGCTCGACCCAGGTGGCACAGATATCGAACGGGACTTCTTCGCGTTGGTACTGACTGACGAGGAGTCAGGTGCAGAGGGGATGTCATGAGCCTGACCGCACCCGGGATCAGCACCGCCGTCGCCGTGGAGGGCCGCAAAGCCGCGTTGTCGCCGGTCATGCTCGCAACTGGTGTGCTTCTGGTCGCCGGCGTGGGGCCTTTGGCGGGCGTCATGACTGCTGCAGCTCGCGGTGGCAATGAGCAGATCCGCGCTCAGCTGGCCGGCTTCGCCGACGCGGACCCTTGGCCGCAGCTCCTCGGTGCGGCTTCCCAGATCACCGCAGCCGCTGGGTTCCTGGCCTTTGGGGTTGCCCTGAGCTGGCTGGTGGGGCGAGAGTTCGCCGACCGCACTGTCGCTAGCCTGTTCGCGCTGCCCATCTCGCGTGCCCAGATTGCCGTGGCAAAGCTGGCGGTGTTCGCGAGCGCTACGTTCCCGGTTGCGTTGCTCCTCACGGCAGTCGTCCTCGTCGTCGGTCTGGTATCTGGGCTCGGCGTCCCCGACCCCGCAGCGTGGGCCGGGCTTGCGCGGCTGTTCGCCCTCACGGTGCTGACCGGGTTTGTCGTCTGGCCCGTGGCATGGGTCGCCACGCTCGGGCGCGGGTTGCTGCCCGGAATCGCGGCGACCGTGGTGCTGATCGTTGTGGCCCAGGTACTCGCGGTCATGGGTACAGGGGCGTGGTTTCCGATAGCGGCTCCCGCGCTCTGGGCAGTCGCTCCCGAGCAGGTGGGCGCAGAACAACTCGCACTTGTGGCGCTCGTACCAGTTCTGTCGGCGGCACTCACGGTCCGCGCGTGGTCCCGCCTCGAGCTCGACCGCTGAGCGAGAGACTGGGGCCTACGCAGCATACCGAGCACCTGCATCACTGCATCACCACCGCGCACGGGCCTCCCCACTCGCTCGGGCGCCCGGCCGTCCGTGACCGTTAATGGCCGTGACATCACGACTCCGCCGATGAGCGGAAGCCCTACGCCTGCAGTGGGCCGTCAGGGTTGACGGCTGCAAGGCACGCTTCGCGGGTGTTTCCGTCGAGACGGAACACGTCCACATTGGCAACCACTACCTCCACCACACACTCCTTCAGCGCGGCGATGAAGTGCATCGGCTGTAGGTGACGATCTGCCACTGGGGACCACGACGGTCTCAGCCGGGCCACCAACCTGCTGTCGCGCACGACGCCGAGCCACAGGAGCCCCTTGAGACCTCGGTCGTAGAGGGGATGGTGGTTCAACCCCTCGTCGTTGGGCGGCGTCATCACCGAGTAGATCACGAGGTCGAAACGCAGCACGACGGTTCGCTGGTCCGAGTCGCTCGGATGTGCCTTCAGAGCGAGGGCGCCGCGCCCAAGGTCGTCTGAAATCAGAGTGGCATCCGGCGCGTTCGGCTCCCAGGTGATGTCCACGCCCGGCATCGGTTCCACGTGCTCAGCCACGGAGACACAATCTCATGCAACGTGCGCACGTGCCGCTGGTCGCGGGTCTGATCGCGTATGCCCGTCCGGCCGCGCCGCTGGGGACGCACCGGACGCACCCGAATCAGCCGGACCTCGTGCCCGCCCTTGAAATCAGCCATGCTGGTTGCCGTGACCGCACGAGTGGGGAAGTCAGACACAGACAAGAGAGAACGCCGCGCAGAGGTGCTGAAGTATCCGATGCTCCCATTGCAGCGCGCGGGATTTCTCATCCCGTCTCGAACGGATGCGGCCTGGGATCGAGCGCCCGCGGCGTTCGGGATAGGTCCCGGTGGCGAAGCTCTCGCGTACTGGACGGAGCGGGGTGGCGGTCGTCGGCTCGTCACATGGCATGGCCGATCCGAGGGACCGAACCGATCCTTGATTCTGAACGAGCCGATTCAGGCCTCGTTCGTGCAACCGACCCCTGATGGCGGCGTCCTCATCGCGTCCGCCCGACGGCGGCGAGACACTGCGGCGGCCACGGCGCAGCGCTGGAGCGCCGACGGCTCTCTGGTTGGCGAGGGCAACTTCGGTGATGCCATTGAGGAAGTCTTGGTGACCGACTCAGGCGCCACTTGGGTCGGCTACTTCGACGAGGCGCTCACTGCACAGGAACCCGAGGGTCATGGACTTGTCCGGTTCAACTCATCGCTCGAACCGGAGTGGCTGTACCCCTGGCGCTCCGCTCTTCCGCCCCTGGACGACATCATGGCGCTCAATGTGTTCGGCGAAACCGCTTACGCCTGTCCATATAGGGAGTTCCATGTCATCGCCGCAACAGCGGCTGGGGCGACCGACCTAGGACCAGCGCCCGTCACCGGCGCCCATGCCCTGCTGGTCTCCGGCTCCCGGGCAGTCCTGATCGGTGGATTCGGACCGGACTACGACGTGGTGACACCGCTCGAAATCACGCCGGGTGGCCCGGTGCTCGCGGGTCGCCAGGGCCGCGTAGTCATGCCCGACGGCCTTGAGACACGGGATGTCACCTGGACCTGCCGCGGCCCTGAGGCGCACGTTTGCGTCAACGCAGCACGGTATCGATTGAGTCTGGACTTCGTGTTCGATGTCCTCACCTGAGGCGCCGGGGCGGTCCCGAAATACGACCGGAATTGCCGCGTGGAGGACGGCTACGCTCGTCCGACTTTGCCGCTGACATCGCATCCCTTCGCGGCCTAGGGGACAGCGCCCCCGCGCTAGCTACGTGCGTACTTGGGGACAGTCGGTATGGGGCAGCGGCTATCGGCTGGCGGAGTTTTCGACGGTTTGCCTGGCGAGGGAGACTCGCGCTTCGGTGTCGAAGACCATGTGAGGTTCGTGCCAGGCGCGGAAGACCTCGAGCGCATGTCCGGCCAGGTCTTGGGTGACGCCCGACATGAGCAGAACTGGTGTTCCGCGTTCTACGCCGAGGTCCATGGCCACCTCGTGGTTGGCAGGGACGGCTTGGAACCGTCGAGGGCCGCCGGCGGGTCGTGCGCCCAGTCCAGCCAGCGCTTCGAGAAGGGAACCGTGTTCGACCATGGAGGCGTTGAGCCCGGGGAAGCGTGCGTGTGAGACCCAGGTCTGCATGGAGATCGCGGCCGTGCCGTCGATGAAACGTACGCGATCGAGCTGCCAGGCCTGCACGTCCTCCAGCTCGCGTGCGACGTCTGGCGGGGCGGGGACGAGGGCGTACCGTTTCAGGACCGTGCGCAGTTCAAGTCCTCGCGCAGCGAGGTGCTCCCGCAGTCCGCCGGCCTGCTCGGCACGACGATGGTGCGCCAACGGGCTGGTGACGATGCTGCCTCGCCCGGGGCGGCGGTCGACGAGTCCTTCGGACTCCAGGGAAGCCAGGGCCTGACGTACAACGCTGCGCGATACGCCGTGCTCGTCGCGCAGCTGGTACTCCGTGGGTAGCGGGCTTCCTGCGGGCAGGGAGCCATCGACGATGCTGGTCCGAAGCTTGTCGCGCAGCTGCACCCACAACGGCGAATCCGCCAGCCGGTCGAGCATGGGACCTCCCTCTCCTGGTGCCGACAGTCTCACATCTCAGCGACCTCTTGACGCCGCAGAACAAGCGTGTCACATTTGTGCGTACCAAATGTACGGACAAGCACCTCGGGTGCTCCGACCAAGCCAATGGAGGTCGTCATGACCCAGCAACGCCGCTCTCGCTTCCCGATGTTTGCCACGATGAGCCGGATCCCCGGTGGGATGATGGTCATCCCGCTCGTCGCTGGTGTGCTCATGAGCTACTTCGCCCCTGCTGCCCTGGAGATCGGCAGCTTCACCACCGCACTGTTCAAGACCGGCGCGCCCGTCCTGATCGGGCTGCTGATCTTTGCTACCGGCGCCCAGATCACCGGGCACGCCAGTGGCAAAGCGGCGGCCCAGACCACGCTGGTGGTGCTGGTGGCCAAGACGCTGGTGCCGATGACGCTGGCCACCGTCCTGGGAGTCACCGTCGGCCTCGACGGGATCTGGGGCATCTCGATCCTGGCCCTGCTGGCCATCTACGGGAACAGCAATGGCGCGCTGTGGCTGGCTTTCGCGGGTCAGTACGGCGACGAGCGTGATACCGGAGCCTACGTCGCGAGCGCGTTCGACGACGGCCCCTTCCTGGCGCTGATCTTCCTCGGCGCCTCCGGGCTGGGCGACATTCCCTTCCTGGCGTTGCTGGGTGCCGTCGTCCCCTTCATCCTGGGCCTGGTCGTCGGGCTGGTGGACCGTGAGTGGACGCAGGTCCTGACCGCAGTTCCGGCGGTGACCATCCCCTTCATGTCCTTCGCCGTCGGCACGGGCATCACCTTGAGCAACGTCGTGACCGGCGGGCTCACCGGGGTGATCCTCGGCCTGGGGGTGGTCTGCCTCACCGGAGGTTTGACCTACCTGGGGTACAGGTTCGTGCTGCGCCGCGGCCCGCAGAGCGGTATCGGTTTTGCCGCAGGCACGACCGCCGGCAACGCGGTCGCGGTACCCCTGGCGGTTGCCACCGTCGATCCCACCTTCGAGTCCATGGTGCCCCTGGCGACGGCCCAGACCGGCGCGGCGGTGATGGTCACCGCGCTGCTGGCTCCCACCGTCGCGGCCTGGGTCATGAAGCGTGAAGGTGGCCTGTCCGTCGACGCGCTGCCCTTCGATGACTCTGAGGTGCGCAATGCCTGAGCGTCGTGTGTTCACAGCTACCTATGCCATCGAGACCGATGTCGGGCTGGAGCGCGCCGCCCAGGTGCTGGCCGGTGAGCAGTCCAGCGGCACCTTCCTTCCCGTACCGGGCGAGAGCGACCGCCTGCGCGAGCGGCACGGCGCACAGGTCGTGGCCGTCACCGACCTGGGCGAGGTGGAGCCGTCGTTGCCGAACCGTCACCGACCCGACCGTGTGCGCGCGGGCGAGATCGAGATCGAGTTCCCCCTCGAGAACGTCCACGACGACCTCGCGACGCTGTGGACCGTCGTCGGCGGCAACCTGTTCGAGCTGCGAGAGCTCTTCGCCTGCCGGCTGACCGACCTGCGGCTCCCGGACGAGCTGGTCCGAGGCTTCCCAGGGCCAGGCTTCGGCCTGGAAGAGACACGCCACCTCGTCGGCCGCCCGGACGGCGTCCTCGTCGGCACCATCGTCAAGCCCAACGTCGGCCTCGACGAGGAGGGGTTCCGCCAGGTGGTCCGCCAGCTGGGCGGCTCAGGCATCGACCTGATCAAGGACGACGAGCTGATGACGGACCCGGCCTACCTTCCCCTGGAGACCAGGGTGCGCGTGGTCCGCGAAGAACTGGGCGATGCTGCCGACCGCACCGGACACCGGACGATGTACGCCTTCAACATCACCGGTGACCTGGCAGGGCTCCAACGCCGCCACGACATCGTCGTGAACGGCGGAGGTAACTGCGTCATGCTCACCGTTCCTGCGATGGGACTGCCCGCACTGCAATGGCTCAGGTCCTTCGCGTCCGTGCCGATCCACGCCCACCGCGCCGGCCTGGCCGCGTCCATGCGGCACCCCTCGCTGGGCATCTCCTACACCGCCTGGCAGATCTTCGCTCGACTGGCCGGCGCCGACCATCTGCACGCCTCCGGACTCGGCAGCAAGTTCTACGAACGCGACGAGGAGGTCGTGCACAACGTCACGGCCCTCCTGCAGCCGCTGGGGAGCACGCGCCGACCCCTGCCCACCCTGTCCTCCGGCCAGAACGTCTACGCGCCGCGCCCCACCTGGGACGCCCTCGGCACCACCGACCTCATGATGCTGGCCGGCGGCGGCGTCATGGCCCACCCCGAGAGCCCGGAGGCCGGTGTGCGCAGCCTTCGACAGGCCTGGGACGCCGCGATCGCCGGCACCGACCTCCAGACGGCCGCCCAGGACCTCGCGGACCACGGCGACACCGCCTTGCTCGCTGCCGCCAGGCAGTTCGACACCAGGGCACACGCATGAGCCGCATCTGTTTCGTGGCCGACGATCTGACCGGAGCCAGCGACGTGCTGGCCCTGGCGCACCGGCTCGGGCTCAGCGCCATCCTGCTGCTGAACGGGGACGACGCGGGCCTCGGTGCCGACCACGACGTCGTGGGGCTCGCCACGCCGGCCAGGTCCCTGAGCGGGGACGCGCTGCGCGCGACAGTGCGCGACGCAGCCAGCAGCCTGGCCCCGCTCGCGCCGGCGGTGCTGCTCTACAAGGTGTGCTCGACCTTCGACTCATCGCCGACGACCGGCAGCATCGGTGCTGCGCTGGAGACCCTCCTCGAGGGCCAGCCCGACCACGGACCGGTGCCGGTCATCCCCGCACAGCCGGCCTTCGGCCGCTACACCGCGTTCAGCCAGCACTTCGCCCGCGCCGGTGAGCAGGTCTACCGCCTCGACCGTCACCCGATCATGTCCTGCCACCCCAGCACACCGATGGACGAGTCCGACCTGCGCCTCGTCCTCTCCGGCCAGCTGACCGGCACCCCCGACATCCCAGGCCTGGCC
Source organism: Ornithinimicrobium cerasi (assembly GCF_003702705.1). GTDB lineage: Bacteria > Actinomycetota > Actinomycetes > Actinomycetales > Dermatophilaceae > Ornithinicoccus > Ornithinicoccus cerasi. The sequence continues at coordinate 8,124 of NZ_QZMN01000027.1, forward strand.
CTTCCCGACCTGGCACCGGAACGCCTGGACCGGGCCTGGGCGCGGCACCGGTCCGCCACCCCGATGGCTTTCATCGTCGACGCGCTCGATGAGGTCCACCTGAGAGACGTCGGACGACAGCTGCTCGCCGATGTGCACCGTCCGGCGCTGGTCGCCGGGTCCGGCGGCATGATGACAGGGCTAGGGCTGGCCCTGGGCGGCTCGCCGATCCCCCAGCCCGAGCAACGCTGGTCCACCGGGCCGGTGCTCGCGGTGAGCGCCTCTGCCTCAGCCACGACTGCGGCGCAGATCGACCACGCCATCGAGCACGGCTGGGTCGAGCTGCCCCTGATCACCGAAGCCAGAGACGTCGGCGTGGACGACACGACCGTGCAGCGACTGATCCACGAGCTGACGGCCGGACGCAGCGTGATCGTGCACACCGCCCGCGGTCCCCACGACCCGCGGGTCGCCAGCGACAGACCCCTGCCCCCCAGCGTCGCCGGGCAAGCGCTGGCCGCGCTGGTACGGGCCGCCGTCCAACGAGGCCTGACCCGTGACGTCGCCGTGCTCGGCGGAGACACCTCCACACACACCCTCCTGAACCTCGGAGTCCGCTCCCTCCGCGTAGCCGAGCAGTTCGTGGTCGGTGCGCCCGTCTGCGCGGCGGACAGCGACTCCGTCCTCGCCGGCTGCCGGATCCTGCTCAAAGGTGGTCAGGTCGGCGGCCCAGACGTCCTGACCGCCTTCGCCGGCAAAACCCGCCCCAACACCCCACCACCAGCAACCGCACCAGACCAGGAGACGCCATGAGAGCTGTAGTCAAGACCGGTCCCGGGAAGGGACTCACCTACCGACAGGACTGGCCCGACCCCCGTCCCCCCGGCCCGGGTGAGGTACTGATCAAGGTGGCAGCCGCCAGTCTGTGTGGCACCGACAGAGAGATCGTCGAGGACACGCCGGCCGCCCGCTCCTTCAACCTCGCAACGCCGGTAGTGATCGGACACGAGGGCTCCGGCACCGTCCAGAGTGTGGGTGAGGGCGTCACCCGCGTCCAGGCCGGCGACCGCGTCGCCCTGGAGAGCCACATGTGGTGCGGCCAGTGCCACGCCTGCCGCACCGGTCACGCCCACGCCTGCCCACGGACACGAATCGTCGGGATGCACATCGACGGCCTCTTCGCCGAGTACACCGTCGTGGCGGAACAGGTCTGCGTCAAACTGCCAGACTCCATCGACCTCGACACCGGCGCCCTCATGGAGTCCGCCGGCGTGGCGGTGCACGCCGTGCAACGTGCCGACTACGCAGTCGCCGGAGGCGCAGTCCTGGTCAACGGGTGCGGACCCGTCGGACTGGTGGCCGGGGAGATCGCCAGGGTCATGGGCGCCACACAGGTCGTGGCTGTCGACCCCAACCCCTTCCGACGAGGTCAAGCAGACAGCCGCGGCTTCACGACAGTCGACCCGGCACAGCAGGACGTCCTGGACGCTGCGACGAACTGACCGGTGGCCGGGGAGTCGACGTCGCATTCGAGGCCTCGGGCGCACCGGGAGTGCTGGCCGCCGCCCTGGGATCCTTGCGCATCGGAGGCACGGTCGTCACCATCGGGCACCCCTCACGGCCCCCCGAGGTCGACGTGGCAACCCTCATCAACAAGCGCGGCATCACGCTACGAGGCATCTACGGCCGGCGCCTGTGGGAAACCTGGGAACAGCTCGTCAGCCTGCTCGACTCAGGCCGCCTGGACCTGCAATGGTTGGTGACGCACCGCCTCGGCCTGCACGAAGCCGAGACTGCCGTCGAACTGCTCACCGGCGAAGCCGGAAAGGTCCTCCTGGACCCCTCAATCACCCAGGAGTGAACGCCCAGACCCAGTAGGCGCGACACTGCAGCCCGAGCCAGACCCCCACGGTCCACTCGGGCTGCCGCGTTGGCCAACGAGGACGCCCAAGTACGGCGCGGCTGAGCCGGCGACTCAGTACGACCAACCACCTGCGCCCCGACGTTCACTGTGAGTTCCTAAGGGAAGTCAAGCAACTCTGGACGGCTTAGGCTGGGTGTGGGCAGGCCGGGGTGTTGGAGCGCTCAGCGACTCCTGTGACCCCCGGTCTGCCTTGTGGTTGGTGGCCCGGTAGTAGCGCTTCTTCGACGACTTGCGGGGTACCTGGTACTTCTCGGTGACGATGCGTTTGCCCTCGGCCTGGGTCAGCGGCGTGCCGTCGACGTCGCGGATCTGGTACGGCTGCCCGGTCCGCCAGCACGTCGCGATCCGGGTCAGCAGGATGGTGGCCACGTGGCACACGGCGGAGTCGTGGTGCCGGCCGTCGGCGGCCATGAGCCGGGCGTACTTCGCGGCGAGCTGGGGGTCGAGCTTGCGGGCCTGCTCGGCGGCCATCCAGACCGCCTCGCGCAGCAGCGGGTCACCGGCCTTGGTCAGCCCGCCGACGCGTTCGGAGGTGCCGGACTGGCTCACCTTGGGCACGAGCCCGGAGTAGGAGCGGACCGCGGCCAGGGAGGTGAACCGGTGCGGATCACCAAGGCGGCCGGCGATGACGCCGGCCAGCACCGGGCCGACGCCGGGGGCCGAGCGCACGATGCCGGCCGGGTCGGCCTCGGCGTACATGTTGGCGATCCGCTCGTCCAGGTCGGCCATCTGCGCGGTCAGCGCGATGGCCTGCTCGGCCTCGACGGCGATGTCGGCGGCCAGCTCGGCGAAGTCGATGCCGTCACCGTCCCACAGCCGCAATGACTCCTGTGCCGCGGCGATCAGCTCTGCGGCGTTGCCCTCGCGCCAGTGACCATGGGAGTAGCGGCGCAGGAACCTGGCCAGCCGCGCCTGCCCGAGCCGGATGACCGCGGTCGGGTCGGCGTAGCGGGCCAGGAACGCCAAGGTCGCCTTGCCGTAGTCGGTGCCCAGGGCGTCGTACCAGCCCGGGCCGAGCAGCTCGAGCTGGGCATCGAGCCGGTTGAACACCGCGGTCCGCCGTTTGGCGATCGAGGAGCGTTGCTTGACGACCCGGCGCAGCGGGTCGGCCGGTCCGTCACCGACGTGCTCACGCAGCCCCTCGGGGTGCAGCAGCGGCAATCGGGCAAGCAGCACCGAGTCCAGCCGGTCGTTCTTGGTGTGCTTCGAGTAGTACTCGCGCAGGTCCGCCGACTGGGTCGTGGGCACCATCACCACCTTCACCCCGCGGCGGCGGAACCACGCCGCGACCGGGATCCACGCGTTGCGCGTCGGCTCCATCACCACCATCAGCTCGGCCGGGTCGCAGTCGAGGTCCGCCCACAGCCGCTCCAGGTCGGCGGTGCGGGAGAAGAACTTGCGTCCGCGCCACACCAGCTTGCCGTCCGGCCCGGCCAGCGACGCCACGTGCGCCGCCCGGCAGGCCAGGTCGATTCCCAGCGTCATCCCCACGTCCAGCTCCTCATCTCGTGATCCGGTCGGTCATCTCGAGGAGGAGTCGGCTGGGCCCAGACATTCTGCAAGTAGGAGTCCCCAACCGTGTGGGGCTTCAAGTTCCCGAACAGGGACACCGCTCACCATCGAGACCCCTGCGAGGGCCTCTCAATACACAGGGATCACCAGGTGTCCCAGCCGCTAGATCAGACCCCCGCAGGGATACCGATCAACCTAAATGCCGCGTGGAGGACGGCTACGCTCGTCCGGTCTTGCCGCGAGCCGCGAGTTTGCCCTCGCTGGGTGTCCCGCGCAGAACACCCCTTCACGGCGCCGGTCTGACAAGGGCCGACCTCGCCTGGCGGCTGCCCT
>NZ_QZMN01000028.1 GCF_003702705.1 Ornithinimicrobium cerasi
GCCCACTCCCGAGAATCGACTATCCGATCTCCAACGCCCTGCTCAACGAAGTCCGTCGGTGGATCGAGGCTAAGCTCCAGGCCGGACCGACACCTGCTTCACCCCGCCGCCAAAGACGTCTCGATGACGACCCCGGCGTCAGGCGCCCGCTCGATACCTTGGATGGGCGGTCCCGCTGTGGTTGCCCCGTTCGCCGTGTCTTGGTATGTTGCCCGCGAATCTACACTCAGCTGGACGGGAGCTTAGGAGTGGTTCGTTCAAAGTCTGTCTCGCAGGTTGTGGCGTGTGGCGCGCTCGCCCTGGCCCTGGTGGTATCAACGGCGATACCGGGCAGCGCGTACGGATTCAAGGACGGGTACCGGTACCGTTCCTCATGCACTCAGCCGTCTGATCCGTGGGTGCGCGCACAAGGATCGGGCACCCTGAACATTGTTGGCCCAGGCCAGCCGTACGAGACCGAACGCAGCGGATCTCCGGGCTACTGGTACGTCGCTGGCACCTACAACGGTGGCTACTGGTCGGTTGAGGCGCCCGGATCCGGGACCGTCAGCAGCTCTGGCACCTACTCCTTCTGTCTCAATCCGTGAGCCTGCCCCGAAGCCGTGCAGTCATCCTCCTGGTGTCCGCTGGCGCGGCGCTGACGGCCTGCACCGACTCCGGTCACCCGGCCACGGAGTCTGCAACCCACACGCAGCGGGTAGCTGAGCCCGATCCGGGGCGAGGCCCGACGGCAGCCCCGCTCCGCGAGACTGCGTGGGGCATGGCCATCCCCGAGGCACCGATCGACCGGAGCAACGAAGCCGAGATGGCCAGGCAGTGGTGGACCGCCAAAGCTTCGTGCCTCACCGAGAACGGCTTCCCCGCCCACTACGACGGCGAGGGAATCACGATCACGGGCGGCGGATCAGATCAGCGCGAGGCTCGGCGGGCCCAGTCAGCCGCATGCCACGAGGCGATCACGGAAAGGCTCGGGCCCCTTCCCACCGAGATCCCCTACTCCGCTGACGAGCTCCGAGCCCAGCACGCCCTCCTGGTCGAGTCAGCAGACTGCCTCCGGCAGCGTGGCTACCCACCATCGACCGAGCCGCCGAGCGTGGACGCCTTCATCGCCAACGAGTACCTCGTCTACGCAGGGAATGAGCAGGCCCTTGACGACCGCTGGAGTCCCTACCCTGAAGATCCGAGCGCCTATCTTCGGGCAGAAGTAGCGTGCCCCTACCCCATGGGCCCCGAGATCACCGCCTGGCTGGCGGACAAGTCGCCGTGAGTCCGCCGGGTGGCCCCGCCCTGGGACGCCGCTGCTTTCCGTGTTCCTTCTCGGGTGCGGTCAGGGTGGCGTTCCCGACCCTCTCCTACCGCTGGTGGCCCACACCTTCGCCCTAACCGCCGGGCAGGCTGGGACCGGAGCGGGTTCCTCAATGTGCGGGCCGGTGTACCCGTCAGGGACTTGCGGCGGTGACGGACTGACCTCTGCGTCATTCGCTTCTGTCGGTGCCTCGACGTTGGGTGCGCTGGCGGCCGAGGCGGGATTGGGGGCCGAAGCCTGCTCAGCCGTAGTGCTGCCGCAGCCGTTGACAATCAGCAAGGCGGCGACCATGATGGCCGGGGCTTCAGGGCCACGTTTCGCATCGATGCGGACCTTCCGTTGTGGCGAGCTTTCGTTCACTGTACGGGACTTGTCTGCTGTCCGGTTCCACCGAAGGGTTAAGGGGAGACCAGCTCTCGGGGTAGTACAGACGTGGTGGCGCGCCTCGCCTCCAAGGTTCGGCGCGGCCTGCGGCTTGCGGCACCAGCGTGCGTCAGGCGGCTGCGTGGTCCGGCACCCGCCGGTCCTTACGTAGCTGAATCGCCCCGGGTTTCGTGGAGGCTCGGTTAGGTGGATCCGACCTCGGTGAGGACCGGGTTCTTACGGTAGTGCTCACTGTGCAGGGTTGCCCAGTGGTTGGTCTCGAACTCGGCGGGTGGGACGAGCCCGATCTCGCCGTGAAGCCGTCGGTGGTTGTACCAGTCGACGTACTCAGCGACCGCGACCTCGACGTCGACGACCGACTTCCAGCCGCCCTTCGGCCATCGCGTTGTCATACGAGTCGCCCTTGGACCCGACCGAGGCGACGGCCTCGGCCTCGGCGAGGCGCTCGGTGTAGCGAATCGCTCGATATTGCCTGGGTTCAACCGGTCGCTGTGATGGACCAGGCCGGTGACGTCCTGGCCAGCGCGTTGGCGGGCCCACAGGCCCATGTCGAGGGCATCGAGGGCGAGGTCGGTGCGCAGACTGGTCGAGACCTGCCAGCCCACGATCATCCTGCTGAACACGTCCAGGACGAACGCCACGTAGGTCCATCCGGCATGAGTGCGAACGTAGGTCAGATCGGCTACCCAGAGCTGGTTCGGCGCGGTGGCGACGAACTTGCGAGCCACCAGGTCCTCAGGTCGCTCGGTCTGGGCCCCGTCACCGATCGTGGTCCGTCGGGTCTTCTCCCGGGGGATTCCCCGCAGGCCCTCGGCCTTCATCAGCCGCTCCACCGTGCAGCGGGCGACCTTGACGCCTTCGCGGTTGAGCTCGGCGTGGATCTTGCGGGCGCCGTAGACACCGAGGTTGGCCTTGTGGGCGGTCCGGATGTCTTCTTTCAGCTCGGCGTCCCGGATGCTGCGCGCCGAGGCAGGCCTGGTCTTGGCGGCGTAGTAGGTGCTCGGGGCGATCTGCATGCCGGCGTCCTTCAGGACGGTGCAGATCGGCTCGACCCCGAACTTCTCGCGGTGCTGGTCGATGTAGTCGACCAGCACCGCGGTGGGCACCTCTACCTGATCTTGCGGTCGAGCTCCGCAGCCGCGAAAAAAGCCGCGGACGTCTTCAGGATCTCGTTGGCTCGGCGCAGCTCGCGGACCTCACGCTCGAGCTCGGCCAGCCGCTGCGCGTCATCGGTGCTGGTGCCGGCCCGGACACCGCCGTCGACCTCGGCCTGCCGGACCCAGTTCCGCAACGCCTCGGGGTGCACCCCCAGCTGATCAGCCACGCGCTTGATCGCCCCCCGCGCACTCTCAGGATCCTTCCGGGCGTCTATCGCCATCCTCGTCGCCCGCTGCTGGAGCTCGACGCTGTACTTCCTCGGTGCTGGCATGGTGCTCATCATCCTTCCCAGGATTCAAAACCTCCATCAGACCCGGGGCGATTCACGGGTGTCCTGGTTCACCCTGGAGTCCCTCACCACCGCGATCGGCCGGGCCGCGGTCGACGGCACGGTCAGCAAGGTGCTGGCCCGCATCACCCGGGCCGAGCTGATCGTGGTTGACGACATCGGCATGCTGCCCTCCGGGCAGGCCGCCGCCGAGGCGTTCTACCGACTCGTCGACGCCACCTACGAGCGCCGCTCCCTGGCCGTCACCAGCAACATCCACCCCTCCGGGTACGACACGATCATGCCCAAGACCCTGGCCACCGCCGCGGTAGACCGGCTCTTGCACCACGCCCACGTCATCATCACCGAGGGCACCTCACTACGCCTCGCCGAGGCCACCACCGGACGAGGGGTGATCCCCTTGACATGAGCACCCACAGGGAGATCAGCCGACCGCGGACAAGGAGATGAACTGTCCGCCAGCAGGGAGATCTGCTGTCCGCCTAGAGGGAAGTCCCACTGTCCCTTGACACGTCGTGTAAGAGTCCCGTGGAGTGGTGGGGTTTGGGGAGTGGGTGTGGCTCCCTGACGTAGAGGGGTCATCGGCGAGATGCTCGGTGTGTACCGCCAAGCACTCACCAGAGGAGATCTCACCGATGACCCTTCCCCAGTCTGCCGTGTCCGACCTGCTGGATGCACTTCGCGCCGGTGACGGTGTGGACCTGGTGCGCGAGTCCGTGCGCATGGTCCTGCAGGAGCTGATCGAGGCCGAGGCCACCGAGGCCATCGGTGCCGCCCGCTACGAACGCACCGCCTCGCGGGTGGCCGAGCGCAACGGCACCCGCCCGAAGCTGCTGACGACCAAGGGCGGTGACGTCACGGTCGCGCTGCCCAAGCTGCGTCAGGGCAGCTTCTTTCCCTCCATCCTGGAGCCGCGCCGGCGGATCGACCAGGCGCTGTACGCGGTGGTGATGGAGGCCTACGTCCACGGCGTCTCGACCCGCTCGGTCGACGACCTCGTGGTCGCCCTCGGTGGCACGGGCATCTCCAAGAGCGAGGTCTCGAGGATCTGCGCCGGGCTGGACGAGACGGTCGGGGCGTTCCGCACCCGCCGCCTGGACCACGCCCGCTTCCCCTACGTCTACCTCGACGCGACCTACCTGCACGTGCGCACCGAGGCCGCGATGGTCGTGTCCAAGGCCGTGGTGATCGCCACCGGCGTCACCGAGCACGGGCGCCGGGAGGTCCTGGGCCTGGACGTCGGCGACAGCGAGGACGAGGTCTTCTGGCGAGCGTTCCTGACCGGCCTGCGCAAGCGCGGCCTGTCCGGTGTGCGACTGGTGATCTCCGACCAGCACGCCGGCCTGGTCGCCGCCCTCACCCGGGTGTTCCAGGGCTCGTCCCACCAACGCTGCCGGGTCCACTTCATCCGCAACGTCCTCGCGCACGTACCGAAGGCGGAGACCGAGATGGTCGCCGCGGTCTTCCGGACGATCTTCGCCCAGCCCGACCTGGCGTCCATGTCCCGGCAGTGGGACAAGGTCCGCGACGACCTCGCGAGCCGGTACCCCAAGACCGGACCGCTGATGGACGCCGCCAAGTCCGAGGTCCTCGCGTTCGCGGTCTTCCCGCGCGAGCACTGGCGCAAGATCTGGTCCACCAACCCTCTCGAGCGGCTCAACAAGGAGAGCAAGCGACGCGCCCGCGTCGTGGGCATCTTCCCCAACGAGGCCGCCGTCATCCGCCTCATCGGCGCAGTCCTGGCCGACACCCACGACGAGTGGCAGGTCGACGAACGCCGCTACCTCTCCGAAGGCTCCATGGCCAAGCTCTACCCGAGCAGCGATACTGAGACCGTCGCCCTCGAAGAGGGCGACCGGTAGGCAACGAGCATCACCTCAAAGCCCACCACTCAGCGGGGCTCTGTCCGAGGTCTCGCTGAAATTCCTGCCACAACGTCTCATGCGCGTTGATGTCGTCGGTGGTCAGGCCCAGTGTCTCGCGGTCCTGCACGGGCATGCTGGCTGCTGGCCCCCGGCCGGCTGCGATGACGATGAGCGGGATGTCGCCGAGAGGTCCGGCTGCGGTGACCTGTCGTGAAGTATCGGGATATGCGTCCCATTCGGCGGCTGTGGTCCGCAGGCTGTGCGGCTGGGCGACGAGGGCGCCCCACTGTTCCTGCAGATTCGGCGGTAGCGATGACGGTGCGAGGTCTTGGGCGTCGAGCGGACCGAGCTCACCCTTCGTCACACGCTCGGCCGCGTCAAGGAGCTGGTTCATCTGCACGTCCTCGGCAGTGATCATTGAGGGCAGCTGCGTCTGGAGCACCTCGTACTCTTCCGGGTGAGAGGAGTCGATCAGGACTACACCGGCTACGTCCTGGGGACGTTCCCGCGCGAACAACAGGGCGAGCAGCCCGCCGGAACCGTGCCCCGCCAGCACGTACGGCCCGCTCTCGCCGGCCGTGTTGAGTAGGGCCACCAGCTCGCTGACGTTCTGTTTCCCGGTACGCGGTGAGGGGCCTGGCTGGCTCCACCCCAGGCCCGAGCGGTCATATGAACAGACCCGTGTCGTCCTCGCGAGCTCCTCCTGCAAGGGCCGATAGTTCAGGGCCGGGTCTCCCTGCGACGTCTCGAGCAGCACCGTCGGCTCGCCATCGCCAACGCAGTACAGGTGCATGTCGTGTCCACCGACATCGAACACGTCACCAGGGGGTTCGGGCAGTTGCCACGCAAGGTTGTCCGATTCCTGGTCGGTCGTAGTGCGGGGCTCGACTGCCGCACTCTCGCTCGCTTCGGCCGAGGACCCGACGAGGCTCGAATCCAAGACGTCATCCAAGGTCACGCCGTCTTGGCCTCCTGAGCAGCCGGTCAACACAAGACAGCCGACGGCCGCTCCGATCACGCCTGGACGGACCATGGACACGACCAGTGCCCCGCGCCCAAACGGTCCGCTCGTGGTGCGATCGCCACCGGCTGCCAAGTGGCCCTCATGCGGCCGGCCGTGAAGGTTCGTCTGTGATCTCCCCAGCAGCCGCATGCCACTCACCTCTGGATAGCAGGTACCGCGGACATCTCAACGGTAGCGCTGTACCAGACGGCACCACCAGAGCCTCCCCGAGAACATGGCTCGGTCGGGCGGCATTCAGGACGACCTTGACAGCACGACGGTCAACCTGTTGCAGCCAGCCATCCAGCCCCATCAACTACAGGGCGCGCAATGGTTGAAGCGCAGCGCCACCAGCGGCAGAAGAGCGCGGCTCGGTGTCGATGTGAGGGGTGCCGATCACGGCGTAGGGGGGTGCGGCGCGGCATCGTCCCCCGGCCAGTCCCGACCCCTCATCACCGGCTGCGCCCGAGCCGCAGTCTGGTCCGCCCGTCGGGCACGCTCGATATGGTCGACGTGCAACTGCACCACCGGCTGCTCGTGAAACCGACCCTGCACCACCGGCCCGCCGTGGAGGTACATGTCGATGGAGCGACCACCCGTCCGCCAATAAGCGGTGAAGCGGTAGTCCTCGCCCTCGCGCCGCACCTCATCCACCGGCTCACCCGCGATCTCGACAAAACGGGCGCGCAGCCCCTCCGCGAGCCCGGGCACGACAGCCTCCGGCAGCTCGTGCCGTGAGGGAGCGGGGCTACCCCAGAATGCGTCGACCCCCCCCCCCCCCCGCTCGTGGGGCGGGGCGGGTGAAATCTCAGGAAGCAGACGCCCACCACTCGCTACCTTGGTCTCTGTCAGCGACTCGGCGTGACGTAGCCGCCGAATTCCACAACCTCGTCCCACGGTCCTCTATGAGCAACTTCGGGACATCCAAGTTGCCAGCATGTGGTAGTGAATGACCGCTCCGGTGCGTGCGCCGATCTTGTCCTGGCGGCCCTTTCCATCGGCTCCAGGGTGATGATCACCGTCAATCTCCCTGCCATTCGTCGTAGTGCTCGCGAATCTCTGGTTGCGACTCGCAGCCCTGCTCATCGGGCTCTAGTCGGGCACCCATGGGGTCGATGAGCTGGTAGGCATCTCCGTCGACTTCGTAGTCGTAAATGAGGTATGGCAGATGCACTGGTCCGTCCGTGGCGTCGGCCTCGAACCCCACCAGCGGGTTGAGGGCACTGCCTGGTTCGATCGTGACCGGGAACTCCAGGGGCACAACCTCAGGCTCGGAACTATCTTGATGAGGTGGCCACTCGTCCCAGTACCCCCGGGAGTTGCCGCCCTGATCGACCGGTACCCATTGGCCGTACTGTCCGATCAGACTGGCGTCGCCGACCACATGCTCATCGGTCCGGACCCCGGTCCAGATGACAGGGCTGTCTAGTCTATTGATGATCCAATGACCGCCGAAGTGGCCCTCCATCGCGCCGGTCTCAACCCAGCACAGGTCCTCGCCACCGGGGCGGCCCCACCCCTGGCCGTCCACGGCCAGCGGCCCCGAACTCACCGGCCAGGGGTATGACTCTGCGCCAGCGCAGCCAGCAGCACCAGACACGGCTACCAGCGTTGCCACGAGGGGTACAGCACGACGACGAGTCGTGATCACGACGACGGCTCCACGACGAGCTGCCGACCGTGCATTCCTGCTGCTTGCGGATCGCTTCCCCCCCGCGAGCCCGGTGCTTGCCAGTCCCGGACCCAAGGATGACCCTGGTGGGTTGTGAGGACTGCCTCCTGAGCACGAATCACCGTTCCCCCTCCTCCAAGCGCGAAGCACTGCACTGCAATGCATAGATCGAGTAGGCAGCCATTTGGGCACCATCAGCACGACACTACCCTGGACAGAAGTCCACGCGGCAGAAGAGTGCGTGAGCACATCCTGCAGACCAACGGGCGGGGGATCGACACAAACACCCAACTCGGTCGTCACCCAGCTACCGGCCATAGCACACGAGCCAGAAATCGACTTGCCATTTGGCACAAGCGGGATAGTCTATCCAGGCGCCCGCTCGAGAGCGTCCACCCCTTTCCTAACTCGGCGCTAGCAGAATGCTGTCCGTGATCCTGGAGCGCTGCCCCATGTTGCAGATGGGCACATGCGGTTCGGTGCGAATCACGGATCAACGCCATGAGTTCGCCCAACTATTGACATTGATCAGGCTGGTTTTAGCCAGCTCCGAAAGTCCACTGCTCCGACTGGCAGAGATGCTAGGTATTCGTTCACTTCAAGCAGGGGCCGCGTAGCAGCGACATAGGCCACGGGACCGGGGCGGTCTCCCGATCCTCTGCCGAGGGCGATGAGATCCCACCGCCGATAACGGTCCGCGAAGACGCGGCCGACCCGTCTGGCCAAATCCGCTCCGAAGACAGGCGCATTCTTGGAAGGCGGCTCAGGCGGATCAATCAAAGAAAGATCCATTGGCTCTCGCTCAATTTTGCGTACAGCAATTTGGCGCTCAACCCACACTCCGGTGATGCGAACCCACTCAGGGGCGATTGCAGAGCCATGTGCAGCCTCTTCATGCAGGAGTCGAATCGCATCTTCCCCCACCGCACGTCTTGTACTGCCGACCCGAGCGCGGTCTTCTGGCTGGGGTGGGCAAAGGCTGCAATCCTGGTCATTTCTCACGAGCCAGCCACTAGCAACGACCAAATCACCGTCGCAGATCGCCGCTGCGTCGCTATCATTCGAATCCATGATTAGGTCTGAATGTATATTGATATTGTGTACTTGACCTGACCTGTCTGCCGGTAGCACTGATACCATACTGCATACGGATTCCTTGCCAAGAATCCCTCACCGTATCTTTCGCATGCACCCTCGTCAGAGAAGTAATTCTTGTGTGGCGTGTACCAGGTTCCAAGTTTGACGAAATAGTTTTGGGGCTGAGGGGCAACTGGGGTCGACGGAACGGTCGTAGTCTGCGTCTCGGTCGCTAGAGAGGTTCCCGCGGCTAGCGTCGAGAAAAGCAACGCGCTGGAGATTGCTCCTGCGAATGTGCGGCCTAGGTGATGTAGTGGCATCATAGTGGGACGCTAGTGGCGGGTAGCCCCATTGTCAAGATCGGATTTCGTAGAGGACTCACCCAATTGGAGCGTCCGCTCCCCAAAGCCAGGGTGAGCCGAGGGTGGCGTACCTGCTGGCATCACTGCTTGAGGGGTGTGTTCATACAGGTTGCCAGGTCGACGGGTATTCCGTTCAGGGGCGCTGGCCAGGCGTCCATGAGCCGCCTCGTTGCCTACGCGCCATATTCTCGGCCCGTCCGGCGGCAGTGGAGTCCATCAGAGTGGTGTACGACGACCACGGTGGTGAGCGTGTCCTGCTGATGTAGGCGCGGTCACCGCGTGATCCTTCGAGTGAACCTTCCACAGCACTCTCGAACGGAGCATCACGATGACCGCTTCTCCCAGTATCGACCCTGAGGTCTTCCTGCACGAGCAGCTCGCGCAGGCGAGCCCGGACCTGATG
>NZ_QZMN01000029.1:0-5000 GCF_003702705.1 Ornithinimicrobium cerasi
GAACGAGAGTGGGGCGGGATGGAGCGGATGTTTCTCAATAGAATGGGAGGTTAGTTATGGGATTTAAGATGGAAAGACAAAAAAAAAAAAAAAAAAAAAAAAAAAAAAAAAAAAAAAGAAATAAAGATTGCAGCACCTGAGTTTCGCGTATGGTCACCCACTACACTACTCGGTCAGGCTCTTACCAGCTTAACTACAGTTGATCGGACGGGAAACGGTGCTTTCTGGTAGATATGGCCGCAACCGATAGTTTAACGGAAACGCAGGTGATATGAGGGCAGGGTCCAGACATGTTCAGTAGGTGGGAGTGAGAGGTGTTATGGGTGGAGGACAATTTTTATTATATTTCATCTAATAGCAATAGGATATGACAGGTGAAAAAGCAAAAGCAATAGTGCATTGTGATGTGGAGAATAAGGTGCATACGATGAAAAAGGTGATTTGTCATTTACAAGAGGTAGGTCGAAACAGAACATGAAAGTTGGTCGGTAGGTGGCATGCAGAGGTAGTTTCAAGGTGACAGGTTATGAAGATATGGTGCAAAAGACAAATGGATGGTGGCAGGCATAGTAAAATGATGGTGTGGAAGACATAGATGGTATTTGTTTTGCATTTACGGCACCGGATGCGGGCGATAATGACGGGAAGAGATTTAGTATGTGGGACAGAATGTCGGCGGCAGTATTGAGACCATGAGAGTAGCAAACGTAAGTCTAAAGGTTGTTTTATAGTAGTTAGGATGTAGAAAATGTATTCCGATAGGCCATTTTACATTTGGAGGGACGGTTGAAAGTGGACAGAGGAAAAGGTGCGGAAATGGCTGATTTTGATTGTTTATGTTTTGTGTGATGATTTTACATTTTTGCATAGTATTAGGTAGTCAGATGAAAGATGAATAGACATAGGAGTAAGAAAACATAGAATAGTTACCGTTATTGGTAGGAGTGTGGTGGGGTGGTATAGTCCGCATTGGGATGTTACTTTCCTGTTATGGCATGGATTTCCCTTTAGGGTCTCTGAAGCGTATTTCCGTCACCGAAAAAGGCAGAAAAAGGGAAACTGAAGGGAGGATAGTAGTAAAGTTTGAATGGTGGTAGTGTAATGTATGATATCCGTTGGTTTTGGTTTCGGTTGTGAAAAGTTTTTTGGTATGATATTTTGCAAGTAGCATATATTTCTTGTGTGAGAAAGGTATATTTTGTATGTTTTGTATGTTCCCGCGCGTTTCCGTATTTTCCGCTTCCGCTTCCGCAGTAAAAAATAGTGAGGAACTGGGTTACCCGGGGCACCTGTCACTTTGGAAAAAAAATATACGCTAAGATTTTTGGAGAATAGCTTAAATTGAAGTTTTTCTCGGCGAGAAATACGTAGTTAAGGCAGAGCGACAGAGAGGGCAAAAGAAAATAAAAGTAAGATTTTAGTTTGTAATGGGAGGGGGGGTTTAGTCATGGAGTACAAGTGTGAGGAAAAGTAGTTGGGAGGTACTTCATGCGAAAGCAGTTGAAGACAAGTTCGAAAAGAGTTTGGAAACGAATTCGAGTAGGCTTGTCGTTCGTTATGTTTTTGTAAATGGCCTCGTCAAACGGTGGAGAGAGTCGCTAGGTGATCGTCAGATCTGCCTAGTCTCTATACAGCGTGTTTAATTGACATGGGTTGATGCGTATTGAGAGATACAATTTGGGAAGAAATTCCCAGAGTGTGTTTCTTTTGCGTTTAACCTGAACAGTCTCATCGTGGGCATCTTGCGATTCCATTGGTGAGCAGCGAAGGATTTGGTGGATTACTAGCTAATAGCAATCTATTTCAAAGAATTCAAACTTGGGGGAATGCCTTGTTGAATAGCCGGTCGCAAGACTGTGATTCTTCAAGTGTAACCTCCTCTCAAATCAGCGATATCAAACGTACCATTCCGTGAAACACCGGGGTATCTGTTTGGTGGAACCTGATTAGAGGAAACTCAAAGAGTGCTATGGTATGGTGACGGAGTGCGCTGGTCAAGAGTGTAAAAGCTTTTTGAACAGAGAGCATTTCCGGCAGCAGAGAGACCTGAAAAAGCAATTTTTCTGGAATTTCAGCTGTTTCCAAACTCAATAAGTATCTTCTAGCAAGAGGGAATAGGTGGGAAAAAAAAAAAGAGATTTCGGTTTCTTTCTTTTTTACTGCTTGTTGCTTCTTCTTTTAAGATAGTTATCTGGTTGATCCTGCCAGTAGTCATATGCTTGTCTCAAAGATTAAGCCATGCATGTCTAAGTATAAGCAATTTATACAGTGAAACTGCGAATGGCTCATTAAATCAGTTATCGTTTATTTGATAGTTCCTTTACTACATGGTATAACTGTGGTAATTCTAGAGCTAATACATGCTTAAAATCTCGACCCTTTGGAAGAGATGTATTTATTAGATAAAAAATCAATGTCTTCGGACTCTTTGATGATTCATAATAACTTTTCGAATCGCATGGCCTTGTGCTGGCGATGGTTCATTCAAATTTCTGCCCTATCAACTTTCGATGGTAGGATAGTGGCCTACCATGGTTTCAACGGGTAACGGGGAATAAGGGTTCGATTCCGGAGAGGGAGCCTGAGAAACGGCTACCACATCCAAGGAAGGCAGCAGGCGCGCAAATTACCCAATCCTAATTCAGGGAGGTAGTGACAATAAATAACGATACAGGGCCCATTCGGGTCTTGTAATTGGAATGAGTACAATGTAAATACCTTAACGAGGAACAATTGGAGGGCAAGTCTGGTGCCAGCAGCCGCGGTAATTCCAGCTCCAATAGCGTATATTAAAGTTGTTGCAGTTAAAAAGCTCGTAGTTGAACTTTGGGCCCGGTTGGCCGGTCCGATTTTTTCGTGTACTGGATTTCCAACGGGGCCTTTCCTTCTGGCTAACCTTGAGTCCTTGTGGCTCTTGGCGAACCAGGACTTTTACTTTGAAAAAATTAGAGTGTTCAAAGCAGGCGTATTGCTCGAATATATTAGCATGGAATAATAGAATAGGACGTTTGGTTCTATTTTGTTGGTTTCTAGGACCATCGTAATGATTAATAGGGACGGTCGGGGGCATCAGTATTCAATTGTCAGAGGTGAAATTCTTGGATTTATTGAAGACTAACTACTGCGAAAGCATTTGCCAAGGACGTTTTCATTAATCAAGAACGAAAGTTAGGGGATCGAAGATGATCAGATACCGTCGTAGTCTTAACCATAAACTATGCCGACTAGGGATCGGGTGGTGTTTTTTTAATGACCCACTCGGCACCTTACGAGAAATCAAAGTCTTTGGGTTCTGGGGGGAGTATGGTCGCAAGGCTGAAACTTAAAGGAATTGACGGAAGGGCACCACCAGGAGTGGAGCCTGCGGCTTAATTTGACTCAACACGGGGAAACTCACCAGGTCCAGACACAATAAGGATTGACAGATTGAGAGCTCTTTCTTGATTTTGTGGGTGGTGGTGCATGGCCGTTCTTAGTTGGTGGAGTGATTTGTCTGCTTAATTGCGATAACGAACGAGACCTTAACCTACTAAATAGTGGTGCTAGCATTTGCTGGTTATCCACTTCTTAGAGGGACTATCGGTTTCAAGCCGATGGAAGTTTGAGGCAATAACAGGTCTGTGATGCCCTTAGACGTTCTGGGCCGCACGCGCGCTACACTGACGGAGCCAGCGAGTCTAACCTTGGCCGAGAGGTCTTGGTAATCTTGTGAAACTCCGTCGTGCTGGGGATAGAGCATTGTAATTATTGCTCTTCAACGAGGAATTCCTAGTAAGCGCAAGTCATCAGCTTGCGTTGATTACGTCCCTGCCCTTTGTACACACCGCCCGTCGCTAGTACCGATTGAATGGCTTAGTGAGGCCTCAGGATCTGCTTAGAGAAGGGGGCAACTCCATCTCAGAGCGGAGAATTTGGACAAACTTGGTCATTTAGAGGAACTAAAAGTCGTAACAAGGTTTCCGTAGGTGAACCTGCGGAAGGATCATTAAAGAAATTTAATAATTTTGAAAATGGATTTTTTTGTTTTGGCAAGAGCATGAGAGCTTTTACTGGGCAAGAAGACAAGAGATGGAGAGTCCAGCCGGGCCTGCGCTTAAGTGCGCGGTCTTGCTAGGCTTGTAAGTTTCTTTCTTGCTATTCCAAACGGTGAGAGATTTCTGTGCTTTTGTTATAGGACAATTAAAACCGTTTCAATACAACACACTGTGGAGTTTTCATATCTTTGCAACTTTTTCTTTGGGCATTCGAGCAATCGGGGCCCAGAGGTAACAAACACAAACAATTTTATCTATTCATTAAATTTTTGTCAAAAACAAGAATTTTCGTAACTGGAAATTTTAAAATATTAAAAACTTTCAACAACGGATCTCTTGGTTCTCGCATCGATGAAGAACGCAGCGAAATGCGATACGTAATGTGAATTGCAGAATTCCGTGAATCATCGAATCTTTGAACGCACATTGCGCCCCTTGGTATTCCAGGGGGCATGCCTGTTTGAGCGTCATTTCCTTCTCAAACATTCTGTTTGGTAGTGAGTGATACTCTTTGGAGTTAACTTGAAATTGCTGGCCTTTTCATTGGATGTTTTTTTTCCAAAGAGAGGTTTCTCTGCGTGCTTGAGGTATAATGCAAGTACGGTCGTTTTAGGTTTTACCAACTGCGGCTAATCTTTTTTTATACTGAGCGTATTGGAACGTTATCGATAAGAAGAGAGCGTCTAGGCGAACAATGTTCTTAAAGTTTGACCTCAAATCAGGTAGGAGTACCCGCTGAACTTAAGCATATCAATAAGCGGAGGAAAAGAAACCAACCGGGATTGCCTTAGTAACGGCGAGTGAAGCGGCAAAAGCTCAAATTTGAAATCTGGTACCTTCGGTGCCCGAGTTGTAATTTGGAGAGGGCAACTTTGGGGCCGTTCCTTGTCTATGTTCCTTGGAACAGGACGTCATAGAGGGTGAGAATCCCGTGTGGCGAGGAGTGCGGTTCTTTGTAAAGTGCCT
>NZ_QZMN01000003.1 GCF_003702705.1 Ornithinimicrobium cerasi
ACGTGGGTCGGGAGTGTGACAGCGGGGAGCCCGGTGACCTGTCCAAGGCACACTTGTGGGAATCCCCCCCAAAGGCCGACCTCGCGTTGATTCCAACCCACGCCGAACGGCCCGCCCTCGAAACGAGAGCGAGCTGGTCGCAACCCACCGCGAGCCGTGCACTGCTGCGCGGGAGGCGGCCCGTGCCGGTTCACAGGCCTGGAGATCAATCACCGGGGCGTCGTCGTTTTGTTCACGCGGCTGAGGCCGTGTCCAGCGCCGCGTCCTGCGGTTAGTAGCTACCTCATGGCCGGCCTCCTTGCGCGCGTGCCGAGGGGCGGGGCAGGACGGGAGGTCGGTGGCACCGAAGGGAGGGGCTCTACGCCCTTCACGGGCGGAGCGATGGCGGCTAGGATAGGAGCCACGTCAGCACCCACTTTGCTGTCGTCCGACCCCCGGAGGTTGCCGCCTCGCGGGGGTCATTCATGGCCGCAGCCGACCCAGTTATGCCCCAGTTATGCCCACTCGGGACAACGAAAACCGGCCCTGACTGCGTTTCCGCAGGTCAGGGCCGGTATCCTAGTGGTCGGGGTGACAGGATTTGAACCTGCGACCTCTTCGTCCCGAACGAAGCGCGCTACCAAGCTGCGCCACACCCCGTGGCTCGCGCGCGCGACGAGACGCCGTGCGCAGCGTCCGCAAGGATAGCCCACCGCACGCCGGGATCTAAATCCGTCGGCGGTCCGCAGGGGGGCAGCCCCCACGTCCTGGGTCAGGGCCGGGGCACGAGGGTCAGCAGCGTCGCGCCCGGCCGGCACCAGAACCGGAACGGCGTGTAGGGGTTGCCGCCGAGCCCGGCCGAGACGTGCAGCCAGGCGGCACCCGGGGGAGCCTGCGACGACGGGGCGGAACCCGCGCCGGGCCACCAGCGGGAGAGCCCCGCCACCCGGCCGGTGTCGAGGTCGCAGTTGGTGACGAGCGCACCATACCCCGGGACCTGCAGCTGGCCCCCGTGCGTGTGCCCCGCCACGACCAGGCCCGCCCGGTCCTCGGTCATCGCGTCGAGGATCCGCCGGTATGGCGCGTGCGTCACCCCGATCGTCAGCGCGACGTCGTCAGCCGCGGGGCCCGCCACCGACGCGTAGTCGTCGTAGTCCAGGTGCGGGTCGTCGACCCCGACGAGCTCCAGCGCCACCCCCTGCACGTCCAGCCGCGCCCGCCGGTTGGTCAGGTCCACCCACCCCCGGGCGGTCAGCCCGCCGACGAGGTCCCCGGTCGGCAGCCTCTCCGGGTCCGTGTCGTCGTGCGGACGCTCGCCCCGACCGACCCTGACGTGGCTGTCGTCGAAGTAGCGCAGCGGGTTCTTGGCCCTCGGCGCGAAGTAGTCGTTGGACCCCAGCACGAAGGCGCCAGGCACGTCGAGGAGCCGGTCGACGGTCTCCAGCAGCGCCGGCACGGCAGCGTGGTCGGCCAGGTTGTCACCGGTGTCGACGACGAGGTCGGGCTGCAGGTCGGAGAGCGCCGCGACCCAGGTGCGCTTGACCCGCTGCCGGGGCACGAGGTGCAGGTCGGAGATGTGCAGCACCCGGAGGGGGCGGGTGCCGGGAGGCAGGCACGGCACCTCCACCCGGCGCAGGGCGAACCACCGCGGCTCGACCCAGGTCGCGTAGGCCACCCCGCCCACGGCCAGCGCCGCCCCCGCGCTCAGCACACGCCATACCCGGTCCATCCCCTGATCCTCGCAGGCCGCAGGACCGAGGGGCGTCAGCGGCTGGTGAGAGACTGGCGTCATGAGCGACCAGACCGGACTGAAGGCGACCCTCCAGCGTCATCTCACCGACGCGATGCGTGCCCAGGACAAGGTGCGCGCCGGCACGCTCCGCATGGCGCTCACCTCCATCACCAACGAGGAGGTCGCCGGCAAGGAGGCCCGGGTGCTGGGCGAGGACGAGGTCCTCAAGGTGCTCGCCAAGGAGGCGAAGAAGCGCCGCGAGGCCGCGGAGGCCTACACCGGAGCAGGGCGTCCCGAGCTTGCGGAGGCCGAGGAGGCGGAGCTTGCCGTGCTGGAGGGCTACCTGCCCGCCCAGCTCGACGACGCCGAGCTCGAGCAGATGGCCCGCGAGGCGGTGGCCGAGCTGGGGGTGAGCGGCATGGGCGGCATGGGCCAGGTGATGAAGGTCTTGACGCCCCGTGTGGCAGGTCGGGCCGAGGGCGGCCGGGTGGCGGCTGCGGTCCGGGGAGCCCTGCAGGCCTGACCCACCCCAGGTCAGGTATGCCGCCGCACGCGCCTCAGTCGTCCTGACCGGGCGGGTCGGTCCCGGGCGGCCCGTTGCCTGGACCGCCGTTGCCCGGGTCCTCGTCGCCCGGCGGGGGCGGCGGGACCGGCGCGGGGGCGCTCGGCGGCGGCTCGGGAGCGGGGGCCGGAACCGGGGCCGGCTGCGGTGCGGGAGCGGGCTGCGGTGCGGGAGCAGCCTGCTGCGGCTGGGGCTGCGGGACCGGTTGCGGTCGAGCCTGCTGCTGCACCGGGGCGAAACCGGTGGAGACGTGCAGCACGACGGGTGTGTCGGTGCGGATCGAGGAGCCGACACCCGGCGTGGTGTAGACCACGCTGCCCTCGGCCTGGCTCGAGCCCACCCGCTGGATGCTGGCTGTCAGACCCGCCTCGCGCAGCTCCTCCTGGGCGTCCTCCTCGCTCATCCCGATGACGCTGGGGATGGTGACGCGCTTGCCGTTGAGGATCTCGGTCGACGGCTTCTCCCAGTCCTCGTTCGGGAGGTCCCGGTGCGCCCAGTCCATGAAGCGCTTCCAGGTCGGGGCCGCGAGGGAGGAGCCGAACAACGGTCCGTCCACGAAGGTGTCGCCGATGGTCAGGTCGACCATGTCGCCGTCGTAGGGCTGGGAGTTGCCGATGCGCCCGCCGACGAAGATGGCGGTCGACAGCTGCGGCGTGAAGCCCGCGAACCAGGTGTGCGTGGAGTTGTCGTTGGTGCCGGTCTTGCCGCCGGCCGGCCGGCCGCCGTCGAGGATCGCCTTCCAGCCCGAGCCCTCCATGCTGACGACGCCCTTGAGCAGCTCCACCGTGCCGAGCGCCACCTCCTCGTCGACCACGCGCTCACAGGCCTGCTGCTCCAGCGGGATCTCGTTGCCGTCGGAGTCGAGCACTTTGGTCACCGGGGTCGGCGGGCAGTAGATGCCGCCGGAGGCGAACGCCGCGTAGGAGGCGGCGACGGTCAGCGGCGAGCCGTAGTCCGAGCCGAGGACGATCGAGGGCGGGAAGGGGTCCGGCTCGGCGCCGTTGCCCTGGTGCATGCCCATGGCGGTCATCGTGTCGCGGATGTCGCAGGTGCCGACCTGCGAGGCCAGGGTGGCGAAGGCGGTGTTGACCGAGAGGCTGGCCGCCTGGCGCAGCTCCATCTCCGGGTCGTGGTTCTGGTCCTGGGCGTTGCGGACGGTCCAGTAGTCCTCACCGATCGTGCAACCCTCCTGGAAGTCCTCCTTCTGGAAGACGCCCACGGGGTGGGTCTCGCCGTCGGAGGGCATCGGCTGCGGGTCCTCCGGGTTGTCCAGCCAGACGCCGGAGGAGCTGGCCAGACCGGGCTCCTCGATCTTCAGCGTCGCCTCGACGGGGATGCCCTTCTTGAGGGCCTCCACCAGGGTGTACGCCTTCGCGATCGAGCCGATCTGCATACCGCCGGGCCCGCCGTGGACGGTGTCGACGTTCCAGTTGACCGAGGTGGACTCGATCTTGTCCGAGGACTCCTCGAAGGAGTACTCGCTGGACTGGGCGAGCGCGACCACGTGGCCGGTGCCCGGCTGGACCACCGACGCGGCGGAACCGACGTGGTACTCGTTCGGCGGGGTCGCCTCGCGCAGCATCTCCCCGAGGGTGTCCGACATCTCGACGTCCAGGGTGGTCTCGACCGTCAGACCCTCGGTCGTCAGCCGCTCCAGCCGCTCGTCGGGCGTCTTGCCCAGCGCCGGCTGCTGCAGGAGCCAGGCGGTGACGTAGTCGCAGAAGTAGGGGTTGCGCGAGTTGATGCACGACCGCTGGCTGTCCCGCAGGTTCCCCTCGATCAGCTGCTGCACCGACAGGCCCTTCGCGGCCTCCATCTGGCCCTCGGTGATGAGGTCCTGCTGGTACATCTTGTCGAGCACCGTGTTGCGGCGGGCCTCAGCGAGCTCGGGGTTGGCCACCGGGTTGGTCGCCGTGGGGGAGCGGACCACACCGGCCAGGGTCGCGGCCTGGGCGATGGTCAGCTCGGAGGCCGTGGTGTTGAAGTAGTGGCGGGCCGCCGCCTCGACGCCGTAGACGTTGTCGCCGTAGAAGGCCAGGTTGAGGTAGCCGACGAGGATCTCGTCCTTGGTCAGGCGCTCCTCGAGGGTGACGGCGTACTTCAGCTCCCGCAGCTTGCGGATGTAGCCGTCCATGCCGGCGCGGGCGTCGAGCTGGCGGATGGCGTCGGCGTCGCCGTCCTTGAGCGCCTCCTCCTTGAGGGCCATCTTGATGTACTGCTGGGTCAGCGTCGACCCGCCCTGCGTGTTGTCGCTGGTGGCGTTGGAGACCACGGCGCGCGCCAGCGCCTCCACGTCCATCCCCCCGTGCTGGTAGAAGCGCTCGTCCTCGATCGCGACCTGCGCCTTCTTCATCCACTCCGAGATGTCCCCGCTCTCGACGATGATGCGGTTCTGCTTGGCGGGTGTCGCGAGCACCGAGCCGTCGGCGGCGAGGATGCGCGACTGCTGCGCCAGCGGGTTCTGGTCGAGGTCGCCGGGGAGGCGCTCGAACATGCCCACCCCCTCGCGCGCGGCGAAGCCAGCGGCGCCCACGACGGGCGCGACGAGTCCCGCGCCGATGATCCCCATCAGCACCGAGACGGCCAGGAAGACCCCCAGCAGCGAGGTCAGCTTGGCCGCGGTGAAGGCAGAACGCATCCCTCCACGGTACGGGAGGTTCCTGAGGATTCCGTGTCAGTGCGGGGCGAGCAGGCGCGCCACGTGCGCCAGCAGCACGGGATGGGCCGCGGACGCGGGGTCCACCAGGGCGAAGTGGCCGACCCCGTCGAGCACGTCCAGCCGGTCGCGGCCGGGGGTCGCGCACCGCTCCCACCACGAGCGCGACACCTCCGGCGGCACCGCCTCGTCGGCGCTCCCGTGCACCACGACCACCGGGTATGGCGACCGGCCCAGCCGGGCGGGGTCGGCGCGGTCGTAGCGGGCCGGGTGGGTGCGGGGCGTGCCACCCACGAGGTCCTGCGCGGCCCCGTCGTCCAGCCCCAGCTCGGCCACCATCGTCAGGTCGAGGCAGCCGGCCAGGCAGACCGCACCGCGCAGGCCCCGGACCGCCCGGGTCTCCGGCTGGTGCAGCAGCCACGCGGCCAGGTGGCCACCGGCGGAGTGCCCCACCAGCACGACCGGGGACTCGCCCGTCTCGAGCCCCGTCGCCGCCAGCGCTGCGGCGACGTCGCGGAACGTCCCGTCCCACCCGCCGTGCTCCATCCCGGTGCGTGCGTACTCGAGGAGCGCGACGGCATACCCCTCCGCGGCCAGCGCGGTGGCGAGCGGACGGAGGTGCGCGCGGTCCCACGCAGCGCGCCAGAACCCGCCGTGCACGAGGACCACCCAGCCGGACGCGCCCACGGGCTCCCCGACCACCTCGTAGACCTGGTGCGGCAGCGGGCCGTAGGGGACGATCCGGCCGGGCGGCACCGGCGGGTGGTGCAGGATCGCTCGGTCGGTCACGTCCTGCCTTTCTGGGTGACGTCGGGGCGGGCGAGGGACGACGAGTAGGGTCGGCGTCATGACGACGCAGCAGTGGGAGTACGCCACCGTCCCCCTCATCATCCACGCCACCAAGCAGATCCTCGACCAGTGGGGCGAGGACGGCTGGGAGCTCGTCCAGGTCGTGGCCGGTCCGGACGGGACGAACCTGGTGGCCTACCTCAAGCGTCCCAAGGCCTGACCCTCCGACGACAGGAGCACCCCGATGACCGAGCAGACCCGCAGCGCCGTCGAGCAGCGGCTGGCCGAGCTGGGGCACGACGTGCCGGACGTGGCCGCCCCCGTGGCCGCCTACGTCCCCGCGATGCAGCACGGCGACCTGGTCTTCACCTCCGGCCAGCTCCCGTTCGTCGGGGGCGTCCTGCCCGCGACCGGCAAGGTCGGGGAGGGTGAGGGCCTCGTCGACCCGGAGGAGGCCAGGCGCCTCGCCGCCCTCTGCGCCCTCAACGCCATCGCGGCCGTGCGCTCGGTCGTCGGTGACCTCGACAAGGTGGTCAGGGTCGTCAAGGTCGTGGGCTTCGTCGCGAGCGACCCGGCCTTCACCGGCCAGCCCGGGGTGATCAACGGTGCCTCCGAGCTGCTCGGGCACGCGTTCGGGGACGCCGGCGTGCACGCGCGATCGGCGGTGGGCGTGGCGGTCCTGCCGCTCGACACGCCGGTCGAGGTCGAGATCACCGTCGCCGTCTCCTCCTGAGGTCGTGGGAACCCCGCCTGCGCGCGGCTTCCGCGACTTCCGGATGCCGGAGGTCATCGCGGCGCCGTCGCGCGCGTGGCTGGCCAGGGCCGAGGCGGAGCGCCCCGTCGCCCCGCCCCGCGCCTCGTCCACCGTCATGCTGCTGCGCGAGGCCGGTGAGGGCGGGGTGGAGGTCTTCGTGCTGCGGCGGGCCTCGAGCATGGCGTTCGCCGCCGGCATGGTCGCCTTCCCCGGCGGGGGGGTGGACCCCCGTGACGCCGACCCGGGCGTGCCCTGGAGCGGACCGACGCCCCAGGAGTGGGCCGGCCGGCTGGGCGTCGAGGAGGCCGTGGCTCGCGAGCTGGTCATCGCCGCAGCCCGGGAGGTCTTCGAGGAGTGCGGCGTGCTGCTGGCGGGACCGGGCCCGCACGAGGTCGTCGCCGACCTCACCGACCCGGCCTGGGACCGGCACCGGGAGAGGCTGCTGGACCGGAGCCAGAGCTTCGGCGAGATGCTCACCGATCTCCGGCTGGTGCTGCGCACCGACCTGCTGGCCCTGCGAGCGCACTGGATCACGCCCACCTGCGAGCCGCGGCGCTACGACACCTGGTTCTTCGCCGCCAGGATGCCGCAGGGCCAGGTCGCCGACGCGCGGACCTCGGAGGCCGAGCGCGTGGCGTGGACGTCCCCCGCGGACCTCCTCGCCGAGCAGGCCGCCGGGCGCGAGGTGATGCTGCCGCCGACGCAGGTGATGGCCGAGCAGCTGTGTGACGTGGACGATCTCGACGACTGGCTCGCCCGGCCGGTGCCCGTCCACGCGGTCATGCCGTGGCCGGTGGAGCGGGACACGGTGATGTGGATGCGGGTGCCCGTCGACCCCGACGGGCACGGACTCCCGTCGCCGTCGCCGTCGCCGTTGCCGTCGCCGTCGTTCGTGTCCTCGGGAGACGACGACGCCGGTCCGTGCCCCCAGGAGCCCTGACCGGTGCGCGGCGCCCCACCGGCCGACCCCGCCTGGCAGGGCGGGGGCTGGGGCGAGCGCGCCGTCTGCGTGCTCTGCCCGAACCCCTCCCCGATGACGCTCGAGGGCACGAACACGTGGGTCCTCGCCGAGCCGGGCAGCCGCGACGTCGTCGTGGTGGACCCCGGTCCGCTCGACGAGCAGCACCTGCGCACCGTCCTTGACCACGTCGCCGGCCGGGACGCCCGGGTGGCGCTGACCCTCCTGACGCACGGGCACGCCGACCACGCCGAGTCGGCGCCCCGGTGGGCCGGGCTGACCGGAGCACCGGTCCGTGCCGTCGGTCGCGGCCACGACGACCTCGCGGCCGGCGAGACGCTGCGGGTCGGCGGGCTCGAGCTGCTCGTCGTGCCCACGCCGGGGCACACCGCGGACTCCGTGTCGTTCCTCCTTCCCGCCGAGCAGGTGCTGCTGACCGGTGACACGGTGCTCGGCCGGGGGACGACGGTGGTGGCCTACCCCGACGGTGACCTCACGTCATACCTGGACTCCTTGGCGCGCCTGGAGCGGCTCACCCGGTCCGGGGCCGCGACGAGCATCGCCCCCGGCCACGGGCCGGTGGTCCCCGACGCCGTCGGCACCGTCGAGTACTACCTCGCGCACCGGCACGAGCGGCTCGAGCAGGTCCGCGCCGCGGTCGCCGAGCTGCGCAGGGGTCCGCGCGAGCTCGCGGACGCGGTGGTGGAGCGGGTGTATGCCGACGTGCCCCGCTCGGTCTGGCCGGCGGCCCGGCTCAGCGTCCTGGCCCAGCTCGACTACCTGGGCGAGCTCTGACGCCTCCCCGCCGACCCCCATCCGCAACTCACAGGCGTCGAACGTGAGAACGGCCGGATGCATCCGGCGCCCAGAAGGGGTTCGCGCCTGTGAGTAGAGGGTGTGACCTCAGCGGGCGCGGCGGCGCAGGCGGGGCACGTCGAGCAGCGTGACCGCCTTGGCCCCGAGCATGATCCATCCGCGGTGGGCGAAGTCGGCGAGCGCCTTGTTGACCGTCTCCCGGCTCGCGCCGACCAGCTGCGCGAGCTCCTCCTGGGTGAGGTCGTGCGCGACGAGCAGGCCCACGTCGGTGCGCCGCCCGAAGCGGTCAGACAGGTCGAGCAGGGCCTTGGCCACGCGCCCCGGCACGTCGGTGAACACGAGGTCCGAGATCCCCTCGTTGGTGCGCCGCAGCCGGTGGGCGAGGCCGGCGAGCATCTGCATGGCCACCTCGGGATGGTCGGCGAGGAAGGTGCGGAGGGCGTCGTTGCCGAGGGAGATGAGCTCGCTGTTGGAGACGACGTAGGCGGTGCTCAGCCGGGGGCCGGGGTCGAAGAGGCTGAGCTCGCCGAACATCTCCCCGGGGCCCAGCACCGACAGCAGGTTCTCGCGGCCGTCGGCGGAGGTGCGGGCGAGCTTGATCTTGCCGGAGACGGTGACGTAGAGCGAGTCGCCGGGATCCCCCTCCCGGAAGACGACCTCCCCCCGGCTGAGCCGGCGGGGGGTCATGGTGCCGATGAGCCGCTCCGCCGTGGGTTCGTCCAGGGCGGAGAACAGTGGTGCCTTCATCACGACATGCTGGTCCACAGCCACATCGTCGCACGTCGCGGGCATGGAGGTGCGGATGGGTGTGTCGCGCGTCACGTCTAGGCTGGGACGGTGAGCAGCGCACCTCCCGAACCCGAACTCGACCGAGCCGCGCCTACGCCGACGGGCGAGAGCGGGCTGGCCCTGACCCGTCGGGCACGGCGGACGTACCGGCTGCTCGCCGAGCGCTATCCCGACGCCCGCTGCGAGCTCGACTTCGCCGATCCCTACCAGCTCCTCGTGGCCACGGTGCTGTCCGCCCAGACCACGGACGTGCGGGTCAACGGGGTGACGCCCACGCTGTTCGCCCGCTACCCCGACGCCCGGTCCCTGGCTGCCGCCGATCGGGCCGAGGTCGAGGCCATCGTCCAGCCCACCGGGTTCTTCCGGGCCAAGACGGACAGCCTGCTCAAGCTCGCCGCCGACCTGGTCGAGCGTTTCGACGGGACCGTCCCCGGGCGGCTGCGCGACCTCGTCACCCTGCCAGGGGTGGGGCGCAAGACCGCCAACGTCGTGCTCGGTGACGCGTTCGACGTGCCCGGGATCACCGTGGACACGCACGTGGGTCGCCTGGTCCGACGGTTCGGGTGGACCGCCGAGGAGGACCCCGTCAAGGTCGAGCACGCGGTCGGGGCGCTGTTCCCCCGGCGGGAGTGGACCCGCCTCTCGCACGTCCTGATCTTCCACGGTCGACGCACCTGCCACGCCCGCAACCCGGCCTGCGGCGCCTGCCCGGTCGCCCGGCTGTGCCCCTCCTACGGGACGGGTGAGACCGACCCGACCCGGGCCGCCGCCCTCGTGCGCACGGCGCCCCGGGGCTGAGGGGCGCCGGCGCGTGACGGCATACCTGCCCCCGGCGTGGCTCGCCGACTTCGCCCGCAGGGTCCCCGACCTGCCCGGCGAACGGTTCGCGCGTTTCCTGCCGCCGCCGCAGGGCGGCCGGCGGCACTCGGCCGTGCTCGTGCTCTTCGCCCCAGGGGTGACCGACCCTGACGACACCACGGTCGTGATCACCGAGCGCGCCCACACCATGCGCTCGCACCCCGGCCAGCCGGCCTTCCCGGGAGGGGGGACCGAGCCGGGGGACGCGGACCCCGCCGCGACCGCGCTGCGCGAGGCGGCCGAGGAGATCGACCTCGACCCCACCGGGGTGGACGTGCTGGGGGAGCTGCCGACGCTGCACATCCCGGTCAGCGGTTACGACGTGACGCCCGTCCTCGCCTGGTGGCGCGAGCCGAGGCCGTCGACGCTGTGGGCCAGGGACCCGCGTGAGGTGGCGCGCGTGCTGCAGCCCAGCGTGGCCACGCTGGTGGACCCGGCGGGGCGGTTCCAGGTCTCCCACCCCAGCGGCTTCGTCGGTCCCGCGTGGGACGTGGAGGGGCTGCTCGTGTGGGGCTTCACCGGAGGCATCCTCGACCGGGTGCTGGACCTTGCCGGGATCGCCCCGCCGTGGGACCGGGGGGTCACGCGGCCGCTTCCCCTGTGACAGGGACAGCGTCGCTGCGCCCGCGCGTCCCGCGGACCGCGGGGGTCAGGCCCGGGGGGCGGTGGTGAGCGCGGCCTGCGGAGGGGTGCCCTCCTTGAAGTGTGCCGGCGCGTTCTTCAGGGACGCCACGGTCTGCTTGCCGTTCTCGATGGCGCGCTCCGGCTTGCCCTTGACCTGGGTCACCTGCTTCTTGCCCACCAGGGCCAGCACGCCCGCCACGACGAAGAGCACCGCGGCGACGATGAGCAGTGAGGCCCACCAGGGCAGCCAGATGTTGAGCACGGCTGCCAGCCCGAGGAGGAGCAGCCCGAAGCCGTAGAGCCCGAGCACGGCCGCGCCCGCGAACATCCCGGCGCCCTTGCCCGCGTGCTGCACGTCCTGCTTGATCTCCGCCTTGGCGAGCTCGAGCTCGCCGCGCATGATCTGCGAGACGTCGGTCGAGACGTCGCTGACGAGCTGTCCGATGGTGCGCTCGCCGGCGGTGCCGGTGAGCGGCTGGGGGCCGGGGTCGACGGGTGTGCTCATGGTGCGGAGCCTAACCGGGTGAGGGGGCCGATGCAGGTCGGCCGAACCCGCGCGCCCGTCGTGACCGGGCAGACAAGTGGGTCCGCCCGGCACCCCCTGTGCGTGCCGGGCGGACCCATTCGACACCCGGTCCCGTGACAGCCGGTGGGGCTCTCCCCGAGGGGGGCCGCCTTGTCGACGCCTTCATCCTCCCACGCGTCACACCCCGTTCCTAGCCGGATTTGGTAAGGGTTTGTTAAAGAATGCCGGGTAACCCAGCGGCGGTCCGCGAGGCCGCCACGACCTACAGTGACCCGGTGAGAACCGACCTCCAGGACGCGCTCGGCCAGCTTCTGGACCTGGACGGGGTCGCCCCGGCCGTGGACGCCGCGCGGGAGTCGTGCACCGCGCTGCGCTGGCACGAGGGTTTGCGTCGGCGGGTCCCGGAGGCGGCGGCCGAGTCCAGGGTGCGGGGCGCGACGGCGAGCGCCCTGCTCGAGGGGGCCGAGCCGGCGGGCTCCGCGGGCACGGTGGGGCTCGTCCGCGACCTGGTCCGCGGGGCGGTCCCCTGGGACGCGCGCGACCTCGACCCGGTATGGCGTGTGCTCGTCGGGGTGGTCCGCGCGACCTCCGCGACCGAGCAGGTGGGCGCCGCCCAGCTCAGGTCACCGGCCCAGGTGCTCGCGTCCCTGCACGCGGCCGCCACGGGCGGGCTGCTGCCGATGGAGCAGGTCGGTCGTCCCCGGCTGGCGGGAGAGGGGTGCGCCGAGTGGTCGGAGCTCGGGGAGCCGTGCGACGTCGCCGAGGCGGAGGCGCGCCTCGGCGTGGTGCACGACCTGCTCGCCGCGGTACCCGTCGGGCGCCTGCCGGTGCTGCCGCTGGCGGCCGTCGTCCATGCCGAGATCATGGTCGTGCGTCCCTTCGTCGCCGGGAACGGTGTCGTGGCCAGGGCGGTGGAGCGGGCGGTGCTGCGCGTCGGAGGGCTGGACCCGACCGGGGTCGCCGTGCCGGAGATCGGGCACGCGGACCGGGCGGGCACCGACTACCGCGGGGCCCTGACGGCCTACGCGTCGGGAGGTCGCGAGGGGGTGCGGCTCTGGCTGCTGCACTGTGCCGACGCCGTCCGACGGGCGGCGGCCGAGGGTGTCCGGGTGGCCGACGCGGTGCGTGCGGGCCGGCTGGCCTGAGAGGCACGGACGAGTCCGGGCCGCGCCCCTGCGCGCCCGCCCGTGATGAGGGGTTCGGCACGACACGCGCACCACCGGGCGTACTTGCTTCGGGCCCCGCCCGGGTGCCATACTTGGCGAACAGCGCTCCTCGCAAGAGTCGTAGCGCGGGTACTGAGGGTCAACCCCCCCTGACCCTTGGTACCGACGGCCCCGGCATCCCCCCCGCCGGGGCCGTCCCCATGTCCCCTGGCGGTCGGTGAACCCGCCGGCGCAGCTGCCTCCTGCTCCTGCCTCAGGTCCCGGTCGGTGCCCCGTCCACACGCCCCCCTGCCGCGCTGGTGCCGTCCACAGATCCCGTCGTGCGGCTTCCGGTCCGCGGGGGCGGCGCCGACGCTGGGGGCATGACCCAGGACGAGCGCACCGACCCAGCAGGCTCGAGGCCCGAGACGTGGCCTCGAGCCTCCCTCGTGGCTGCCCTCGGTCCGCTCGCCGCGCTCGTGGACGACCCCTGCGTCACCGACGTGCTGGTCAACGGGGACACCGGCGTGTGGTCCGACCGCGGCGGTGGCCTGGAGGAGTCCGGCGTCGTCCTCAGCGACGAGCGCACCGTCCGGCGTCTGGCGGTGCGCCTCGCCGGTCTGGCGGGGCGCCGGCTCGACGACGCCAGTCCCTGGGTGGACGGGTTGCTCCCCGGCGGGGTGCGCCTGCACGCCGTGCTCCCGCCGCTCGTGGAGGGCGGGCCGCACGTCAGCCTTCGGGTGCCTCGTTCGGTCGCGCCCACCCTGCGGGCCCTGCAGGGCTGGGGGGCGCTCGACGACGAGGCTCGGCAGGTGCTCGAGGCCGTCGTGCGGGCCCGGCTCTCCTTCGTGGTCACCGGCGGGACCGGGTCGGGCAAGACCACCCTGCTGGCGGCCATGCTGGCACGGGTGGACGCCCGCGAGCGCGTCGTCGTGGTGGAGGACGTACGGGAGCTCCGCGTCGACCACCCCCACGTGGTCCACCTCCAGGGCCGGAGCAACAACGTGGAGGGACGGGGCGAGGTCACGCTCACCACGCTGGTGCGGCAGAGCCTGCGGATGCGCCCGGACCGGGTCGTCGTGGGCGAGGTGCGAGGGGCCGAGGTGCGCGAGCTCCTCGCCGCGCTGAACACCGGCCACGAAGGCGGCTGCGGCACCCTGCACGCCAACAACGCCGCCGACCTCGTGAGCCGGGTGGAGGCCCTGGGCGCCCTCGCCGCGATGACACCGTCGGCGGTGCACGCCCAGCTGGCCAGCGCCATCGAGGTGGTCCTGCACGTCACGCGCTCCGGCGCGGGCCGGCGCGAGCTGGTGGAGGTGGCCGTGCTGGAGAGGGCGGCCGACGGCAGGGTGAGCACGGTGCCCGCCCTCGTGGGTGGGCCCGGCCGGTGGCGCACCGGTGCGGGCTGGGACAGGTTCGTCTCTCGTGCCGGCCTGCCGGCCGACCTGGTGGCACCGGGGAGCGGCACCGGCCCGGAAGGGGACCCGCCCGGGCACGCACCCCACGGGTGGACGCGATGATGCGCTCCCAGCTCCTGCCGGACGTCGACGTCCTGCTCGGGGCGTGCGCGCTGCTGGTCGTCCTGGCCGTCCTCCTCTGGCCCCGGGGAGACGGGGCAGAGCCGCCGTCGCCCTCGTCGCCGTCCCCCTCGTCGCCACCCTCGTCGACCTCGGGGGAACCGGGTGGGCGCGGGCGCCGGAGGTCACCGGCGACGCGACGGGACGTCACCGGTCAGGGCAGGTTCGAGTCCCTCGTGACCCCGACCGGCCCGCCATCTCCGGTTGCGCGCGGGTCCGTCGTGGGCCGGATGCTGACGCGCCCGGCACGCCGCGACCTCGCCGAGGTCCATCTTCTCGACGCTCTGGCGGCTGCCCTGGAGGCGGGTCTGCCCACGGACCGGGCGCTGCACCTGGCGCTGGACAGCGTCGAGGACGAGGGGAGGGCGGCCGCCTGGGCGGACCTGAGGCGCTCGGCGGACCTCGGGCTGCCCCTCGCGCCGTCCTGGGACCGCGCCGCCCGGCGGACTGGCAGTCCCGCGATCGCCGCGGCGGGTCGGGCGTGGGCGGTGGCCGCGCTGTCCGGCGCCCCCCTGGCGGCCGCGGTCAGGTCCAGCGCCCACGCCGCCCGTGAGCGGCACCGTCTCCTCAGGGCGGTCGAGGTGGCGACGGCCGGGGCGCGGGCCACGGTGACCGTGCTGGGCCTGTTGCCCGTGGCCGGTGCAGGGCTGGCCGCGGTGCTGGGCATCGCGCCGACGACGCTCTACGGCAGTCCCCCCGCAGTCATCTCCGCGGCGGCGGGCCTGGCCCTCCTGCTCCTGGGCCACCTCGTCGTCCGGGCGCTGGTCGCCCGCGTCGTGGCGGGGGTGTGAGTGTGGACGGGGTGCTGGCACACCTGATCGCGACGGGTCTCGCCGGGGCAGCCGCGGTCCTGACGTGGCCGCCCCCGGCGCGGCGGTCATGGGCACCGCGCGGACGAGGACCTGCTGGTGGACGGTCCGCGTGGCGGGGCAACGCCGGGTCTGGGGTCGGCGCGGGGTGGCGGGTCAGGACCGGAGGGTACCCCGGGAGCCGTTCCCGGCGCGAGGGGCCGGACGCCCGGGCAGGCAAGCGCCTGGTCCCTGACGCCATGGAGCTGATGGCCGTCGCGCTCACCGGAGGCGCCTCCGTGGGCGCCGCGGCACGGACGGTGTCGTCCACCCTGCCGGAACCCCTGGCGGGTCAGCTCCGCGACGTCGCGGAGGACCTGCGCGGCGGGGAGGACACGGACGATGCGTGGCGGGCGGCCGGCGCCCACTGGGCACCAGCGCGGCGCTGCCTGGACCTCGCGCAGTCCTCGGGCGTCCCCCCGGCGGAGGCGCTCGTCCGTGCGGCGCAGGACGTGCGGTGCGACGCGGTGGCCGACGTCGAGGTCGCGGCGGCGCGGCTGGGGGTGCGGCTGGTCCTGCCTCTGGGTCTGGCCTACCTGCCCGCGTTCGTGCTCACCACGATCGTCCCGGTCGTGCTCGCGCTGACCGGAGAGCTGTCCTGGTGACGAGGGTCGTCACCAGGGCGCACGTGCGTCCCAACCGGGACGTACACACCCACAAGGAGGGGAACGATGAGGAAGAGCACCATCCGACACCAGGTCCGCCGCACGTTCAGGCAGCTGCGATCCGGCAGGGACGCGGGTATGTCGACCGCGGAGTACGCGGTCGGGACGATCGCCGCCTGCGCCTTCGCGGCGCTGCTGCTGATGGTCATCCGGTCCGGGGCGGTCGAGGGACTGGTCACGACGGTCATCACGACCGCGCTGTCGGTGTCCCTGTGACCGGGCGCGGGCGCCGGGATCGCGAGGGTGGCATGGCTACTGCCGAGCTGGCGCTGGCGCTGCCCGCCGTGATCCTGGTGCTCGCGCTCTGTCTCACCGGCCTGACCCTGGCTGTCGACCAGATCCGTTGCGAGGACGCCGCGCGCGTTGCTGCGCGTGCGGCGTCCCGCGGCGAACCCGGGCCCCTCGTGCGGGAGCTGGCGCTGTCCCGTGCGCCGCAGCGGTCCGCGGTGACGGTGAGCACGGGTGAGGGGACGGTCCTCGTGGTCGTCGAGGCCCCGGCCAGGAACCGGCACCTCCGGGCACTCCCGGCCGCCGTCGCGAGGGCGGAGGCCGTCCTGGAGCCCGGTGTGACGCCGTGAGCCGAGACGCCGTGAGCCGAGACGCCATGAGCCGAGACGGTGGCCCCGAGCGGGGGAGCGGGACGGTGCTGGCGGTCGGGCTGGTGGCGGTGGTCTCGACGCTCCTGCTGGCCGGGCTGCTCGTGGCCGCGGTCGCGGTCGCCGGGCAGCAGGCCCGCACCGCCGCCGACCTCGCCGCGCTCGCGGCCGCGGGACAGGTGGTGCACGGTGGTGACGAGCCCACGACCTGCGCGGTCGCCCGTCAGGTGGCCGAGCGCAACGGGGGCGGGCTGACCGGGTGCAGCGTCGTCGGCCCGGCCAAGGCGGAGCCAGGTCCGCTCGGAACGGTCGAGGTCGTGGTGACCCGACCGGTCGCGGGGACCGCCTGGGAGGTCACCGCGAGGGCGAGGGCTGGCGGGGTCCTCCCCCCGTGAGCGGACGACCCGTTCAGCGGTCCAGGTCGAGGCGGCTGCGGTCGCCGGCCGTCCCCGTGGTCCCGCTCCCGGGTCGCGGTGCGGTGGACGGCGGCGCGCCGGCCCCGGTGGACCCTGACGGCCGTGAGAGTGACGTCCGACCCGTCGTCGCGTCGTCGGCCCGCTCGGTACGACGGTCCTGCACCTTGGCCTGCTTGCGCAGCTCCCGCACCTCGCGGGCCCGACGTGCCTTGCTGCGGGCGCCCGCCCCGACCATCCAGAAGCCGAGGGCCGCGACGAGGAGGGTGAGCAGCCCGGCGAGGTAGAGCCACAGCGGCGGCAGGTCGAGGTTGAGGATGCCGTAGTCGAGCCGGACGCTCGCCATGTCCACGGTCGCGAGCACCATGTAGGCGACGACGGCCGCGGCGAGGAGGAGGAGGAGGAAGCCGAAGATCAGCATGTCAGCGCCTTTCCAGGCAGCGGGCTCGGGCTGCGGACGACGTCGTCGTCCGCGTGGTCACGCGGGGTCGAGACTAACCGAGCGGAGGGGACCGCACCACGTGGGCGGGGCCGGGTCCGGCGGCGCTCACCCGGTGGGCACGCTCACCGAGCGTTCGGAGAGCAGGTGGGAGAGCACGGCGACGGCACCCGCCTTGGCGAGAGGGTCGTTGCCGCTGCCGCACTTGGGCGACTGCACGCAGCGCGGGCAGCCTGCCTCGCAGTCGCACGCCTCGACCAGGTCGCGGGTCGCCGCGAGCCAGGTCACCGCCTCGCGGAACCCGCGCCGGGAGAACCCGGCACCGCCCGCGTGACCGTCGTAGACCATCACCGTCGGCAGGCCGGTGTCTGGGTGGAGGGGGGTCGAGACCCCGCCGACGTCCCACCTGTCGCACGTGGCGAGCAGCGGCAGCATGCCGATGGAGGCGTGCTCGGCGGCGTGCAGGGCACCCGGAACCGCGTCCTCCCCGACGCCGGCCAGGGCGAGCTCCTCCTCGGGCAGCGTCCACCACACCGCCTGGGTCACCAGGCAGCGCTCCGGCAGGTCGAGCGGGTGCTGGCCCAGCACCTCCCCAGACGGCAGCAGCCGCTGGAAGCCGGTGACCCGCGTCGTCACCTCGACCCGCCCGGTGCACAGGTGCGCGGCTCCCCACGCCGTCGCGGACTCGGTCTCGGTGATCGTGAAGGTGCTCTCGGTGCGCGCCCGGGTCGACCACCCGGGGTCGCCCACCACGACCATCGCCACACCCGCCTCGAGGTCCAGGTGGGTCACGACGTGCGCCTGCCCCTGGTGGACGTAGACCGCCCCGACGTGGACGGTCGTCAGGGCCCGCTCCTCGTCCACGGTCCCCAGCACGCGCCCGCTGCGGACGTCGACGATCTGCACGGCCTGCCCGGCGTCCCGCAGCTGCACGTGGTCGCTCGGCCGGTCCTCCCGGGCCCAGAACCAGCCGGTCGGGCGACGCCGCAGCACCCCACCGGCCACCAGCTGCTCGGCGAGGGCGGGCACGCCGGCACCGAACCAGCGCACGTCGTCCCTGGTCAGCGGGAGCTCGGCGGCGGCGGCG
This sequence comes from Ornithinimicrobium cerasi, assembly GCF_003702705.1. Classification (GTDB taxonomy): domain Bacteria; phylum Actinomycetota; class Actinomycetes; order Actinomycetales; family Dermatophilaceae; genus Ornithinicoccus; species Ornithinicoccus cerasi. Next base: position 17,814 of record NZ_QZMN01000003.1, read on the forward strand.
GCGAGGTGCGGGCCGAGGACGTAGGGGTTCTCCGGGTCGAGCACGCATGCCTCCACCGGGGCGTCGAAGATCAGCTCCGGGTGCGCCAGCAGGTAGGCGTCGAGCGGGTCGTCCGCGGCCACGAGGACCGCCAGCGACGGCGAGCCCCGACGCCCCGCCCGCCCGGCCTGCTGCCAGAACGAGGCCCGGGTGCCGGGCCAGCCGGCCATGACGACCGCGTCGAGCCCGGCGATGTCGATGCCCAGCTCCAGGGCCGTCGTCGCCGCCAGCCCCATGAGGCGGCGCTCCCGCAGGGCGCGCTCCAGCTCGCGCCGTTCCTCGGGCAGGTAGCCGCCGCGGTAGGCCGCGACGAGCGACCCCTGCGGGCAGCCGCGCGACCCGAGGTCCTCGCGGGCACGGCTCGCCACGGTCTCGACCCCGGGTCGGGAGCGTGCGAACGCGACCGTCTGGACACCTACCTCGACGAGGTCCGCGAGGAGCGACGCCGTCTCCGCGACGGTGCCCCGCCGGGTGCCGTCCTCCGCCTCCGGGGGCTCCCACAGGGCCACCACCGTCTCTCGGCGCGGCGAGGCGTCCTGGGTGACGGCCTCGACGGGCTGCCCGACGAGGGTGCTCGCCAGCACCTCCGGCTCGGCCACCGTGGCCGAGGCCAGGATCACGGTGGGGGAGGCGCCATACCTCGCCGCGACCCGCAGCAGGCGGCGCAGCACGGCCGAGACGTGGGCGCCGAAGACGCCGCGGTAGACGTGGCACTCGTCGACGACGACGTAGCGCAGCGCGCGCAGGAACCCGCGCCAGCGCTCGTGCCCCGGCAGCAGCGTGTGGTGCAGCAGGTCCGGGTTGGTCAGGACGTAGTGCGCGTGCTGGCGCACCCAGCGACGCTCCTCCGGCGGGGTGTCCCCGTCCAGCGCCGCCGTCCGCACCCCGGGAACGGCCAGGGTATGCAGCCGCGCGGCCTGGTCCGCCCCGAGCGCCTTCGTCGGGGCGAGGTAGAGCGCCGTCGCCCCCCGCCCGGTGACCGACCCGACGCCCTCGCAGAGCGCCGTGAGCACCGGCAGGAGGTAGCCGAGCGACTTGCCCGAGGCCGTCCCGGTGGCGACGACGACGTGCCGGCCGGACCGGGCCAGCTCGGCCACCCGCGACTGGTGCTCCCACAGCGAGGTGATGCCCTCCCCGTGCAGGGCGGCGGTCACCTCGGGCGCGACCCACGACGGCCACTCGACGGTCCGCCCCTCGCGCGCGGGGAGGGTGCGGGCGTGCACCAGCCGACCGGCCCGTGGCCCGCGGGTCAGGTGGGCCAGGGTCGTCAGCGGGTCGAACGGGAGCACCTCGGACATCGTGCCCACCACGGTACGTCGCGGCACCGACAACCAGCCCCGGCCCGCCGGGCGGTTCCCGGGGGAGGCACAGGGGGAGGCGGCGCGGCGGGGGCGGCGGGCACGACATACCATGACCGCGGCTGGCGTCCGGTCAGCCGGTCAGTACAGTGGCCGCATCCACAGGCGGGGAGGATCCCCGCCACGCTGCCCGCAGAGCCGCGGGCCACCCCAGGAGGTCTCCGCATGACACCAGTCCGCGCCGTGAGCGAGGTGACGCTCTCCGGCGGCGACACCTCGATCGTGATCGTGGTGCTCTGCATCGCCGTCGTCGCCCTCGTGTTCGGCTTCATGTTCCGCCGTGAAGTGCTCGCCGCCTCGCCGGGGACCGAGTCGATGCGCGAGATCGGCGCCGCCGTCCAGGAGGGGGCCTCCGCCTACCTCCGCCGCCAGTTCAAGACCCTGGGCATCTTTGCGGTCGTCGCGTTCTTCCTGCTCATGGCCCTGCCGGCCGAGGACACGAGCATCCTCGTCGGCCGGTCGGTCGCCTTCATCTTCGGCGCCGGGTTCTCCGCGTCCATCGGTTACCTCGGGATGAACCTCGCCACCGCCGCCAACATGCGCGTGGCCGAGGCCGCCCGCCACGGCAGCCGCGACGAGGGCATGCGCATCGCCTTCCGCACCGGTGGCACGGTCGGTATGGCGACGGTCGGGCTCGGTCTCTTCGGCGCGGCCCTCGTGGTGCTCGTCTACGGCGGCGACGCACCCGTGGTCCTGGAGGGGTTCGGCTTCGGCGCGGCCCTGCTGGCGATGTTCATGCGGGTCGGCGGCGGCATCTTCACCAAGGCCGCCGACGTCGGCGCCGACCTCGTCGGCAAGGTCGAGGCCGGCATCCCCGAGGACGACCCGCGCAACGCCGCCACGATCGCCGACAACGTCGGTGACAACGTGGGCGACTGCGCCGGCATGGCGGCCGACCTGTTCGAGTCCTACGCCGTCACGCTCGTCGCCGCGCTCATCCTCGGCACCGCGGCGCTCGGCAACGAGGGCGGCCTCACGTTCCCGCTCATCATCCCCGCGATCGGCGTCATCACCGCGATCCTGGGCGTCTACATCACCAAGGCCCAGCCGGGGGTCAACGCGCTGCGCTCGATCAACCGCAGCTTCTACATCTCCGCCGGCATCGCCGCGGTCGCCTCCGTCGTCGCGGCGTTTGTCTTCCTCCCGGGTGACTCCGCGGGTCTGGACGGTCTCTCCCAGGCGCAGCCCTTCGGCGGCACCGCCGACCTGACCGACGTGAACCCCGCGCTCGGGGCGGCCGTCGCCGTCGTCATCGGCATCGTGCTCGCCGCGTTCATCCTGTGGCTCACCGGTCACTTCACCGGCACCGAGTCCAAGCCGACCAACGACGTCGCCCGCACCTCGCTCACCGGCCCGGCGACCGTCGTGCTCTCCGGCATCGGCGTCGGCCTCGAGTCCGCCGTCTACACCGCGGTGACCATCGCCATCGCCATCTTCGGCCTGTTCACCCTCGGCGGTGGCTCGCTCATCCTGTCGCTGTTCTTCGTGGCGCTCGCCGGCTGCGGCCTGCTGACCACGGTCGGCGTCATCGTCGCCATGGACACCTTCGGCCCGGTCTCCGACAACGCGCAGGGCATCGCCGAGATGTCCGGCGACGTGGACGGCGACGGCGCCAAGATCCTCACCGAGCTCGACGCTGTCGGCAACACCACCAAGGCGATCACCAAGGGCATCGCCATCACGACCGCCGTCCTCGCGGCCACCGCCCTCTTCGGGTCCTACCTCAACGCCATCATCAGTGCGGTCGACGAGGCCGCGGACGGCGAGAGCGCGGCCATCTGGGACCAGTTCCTCGTCTTCGACCCGCGCGCCCTCGTCGGCATGATCCTCGGTGGCGCCGTGGTCTTCCTCTTCTCGGGCCTGGCCATCAACGCGGTCACCCGCGCGGCCGGCGCGATCGTCTTCGAGGTGCGCCGCCAGTTCCGCGAGCACCCCGGGATCATGAACTACACCGAGAAGCCCGACTACGCCCGCGTCGTGGACATCTGCACCCGCGACTCCCTGCGCGAGCTGGCCACCCCCGGTCTGCTGGCCGTCTTCGCCCCCATCGCCGTCGGCTTCGGCCTGGGCGTGGGCGCACTGGCCGGCTACCTCGCGGGCGCCATCGTCACCGGCGTGCTCATGGCGGTCTTCCTGGCCAACTCCGGCGGTGCCTGGGACAACGCCAAGAAGATCGTCGAGGACGGCCAGTACGGCGGCAAGGGCAGCCCGGCGCACGAGGCCACCGTCATCGGTGACACCGTCGGCGACCCGTTCAAGGACACCGCCGGCCCGGCCATCAACCCGCTCATCAAGGTGATGAACCTCGTGGCCCTCCTCATCGCGCCGGCGATCATCGGGCTGACCTACGGCGACGGGTCCAACGACCTCGTGCGCTGGGGCATCGCCCTCGTGTCCGTCGTCGTCATCGTCAGCGCCGTGGTCGTCTCCAAGCGGCGCGACATCGCGATCGGCGACACGCCGGACAAGGCCGGGGTGCTCACCGAGCGCTGACCCGGCGTGACTGACCCGACCGACCCCGGGCGCGCGGCCCCTGCCGTCGTGCCCGGGGTCGTCGACGCCCTGCGCGCCGACCTGACGGCCGCGGGCTACACCGTGGACCGCGTCGAGGAGGTGCTCGGCCCCCGGGCTGCCGCGGCGCTCCGCCGGGAGCAGCCCCTCCTGGCCGAGCGCGTCACCCGCGAGGTCGCGGACCCCGTCGCCACCCTCCTGCGGTGCTTCGTGCTCGGCCGGTCGGCCACCCGGGCGGCGCTCGACGCCGCGCTGCCCCGCACCACGGCCGACGGGCTGCTCGCGCTGCGGCTCGTCGCTGCGGCCGACGACGGGACGCCCGACAGCTTCGTCCCGACCAGCGACCTGCGGCCCTACGGCGACGAGGACCACACCTGGTGGGTGGTCTCGGACCTGTCCGAGCACGCCCTGGGCGGGGTGCTGCCCACCCACCACGTCCTCGGCGTCGGCGGCGCCTCGACCACGCTGGCCTCCTGGACGCCCCGCCCGCACGTCGACCGGGCACTCGACCTCGGGACGGGTTGCGGCGTGCAGGCGCTGCACCTCGCCCTGCACGCCGGCCACCCGGCACATCCCGTCGTGGCGACGGACCTCTCCGCCCGCGCGCTGGACCTCGCCCGGCTCACGGCCGCCCTCAACGGGGTCGAGCTTGACCTGCGCCGCGGCAACCTCCTCGAGCCGGTGGCGGGCGAGCGGTTCGACCTCGTCGTGAGCAACCCGCCCTTCGTCATCACGCCGCGCGTGGCCGGGGTGCCCCTCTACGAGTACCGCGACGGGGGCGCCGCCGGGGACACCCTGGTCGCCCGGCTCGTCGGCCAGGTGGGCGAGCATCTCGCACCGGGCGGGATCGCCCAGCTGCTCGCCAACTGGGAGCTGCCGGCGGGCGAGGACTGGCGCGAGCGGGTGTCCGGGTGGCTGGCGGGGACCGGTCTGGACGCGTGGGTCGTCCAGCGCGAGGAGCAGGACGTGGCCGAGTATGCCGAGACGTGGGTCCGCGACGGCGGCCACCGCCCGGGGTCGGCCGGCTTCGAGGAGCTGTATGCCGCGTGGCTGGCGGACTTCGCCGCCCGGGACGTGGAGTCGGTGGGGTTCGGGGTGGTCACGCTCCAGCGACCCGCGACGGAGCGGGATCCCTGGCGGGACCTCGACGACGTGCGCTCGCCGGTGGCCTCACCCATGGGCCCGACCGTGCTCGCCGGGCTGAGGGCCCGCACCTGGCTCGCCGAGCACGACGACGACGCGCTGCTGGACGTGTCGTGGCAGGTCGCCGACGACGTGACGGAGGAGCGCGTGGGTCGGCCCGGCGCCCCCGACCCGCAGGTGATCCAGGTCCGCCAGGGCGGGGGGCTGCGCCGGGTGGTCCGGCTGGGCACCCTGGCGGCGGGCGTGGTCGGCGCGTGCGACGGGGAGCTGACCGCCCGGCAGCTGTGTGCCGGGCTCGCCGTGCTGACCGAGGTCCCGGCCGCCGACGTGGAGGTGGAGGTCGTGCCGGTGCTGCGCGAGCTCGTCAAGGACGGGCTGCTGCGCTGAGCCGGCGCCTCAGCCGTACTGGTAGCTGCTGCGGGAGACGAAGAAGCTGCGCCCCGTCTCGCCGCTGCTGCAGCTGACCCCGGCCTCGGCGGCCGAGCACGTCACCTGGCCGATGCTGATCGACGAGCCGTAGGGCAGCACGGCCACCGTCGCGCCGCCGAGGTCCAGGGTCTCCGACCCGTTCTGCTCGGCCCACCAGCCACCGGAGGAGACCACCGTCTGGGGGCGGATGGGGTCCTCGACGCAGGTCCAGGCGCCCGGGCCGTCGTTGATCATGATCGCCGTCGCAGCCTCGGCCGTGCAGTCGCCGAGGCTGTCGTCGACGAGGTGGTCGGCGCGGGGGGTGAACGAGCGGTCGTCGACCTCGCAGACCGCGGTGACGTCGTTGAGGGTGCACGCGACGTTGCCGCTGGGCAGCACGAACGCGGCCCGGTCGCCCTCCACGACGATCGCGGTGCCTCCGCCGGCCGACCTGGAGCCGGGCTCCACGGCGATGTCGGCCGGAGCCGTCGGGGGACCGGTGGGGGCGGGGGCCGTCTGCGCTGCCCCGTCGGTGGCGGCGTCCGTGTCCGGGGCCGGCCCGGCGGTCCCGGAGGCCCCGTCCGTCACGCCGCCGTCCTCGTCGTCCCCGCCGCAGCCGCTCAGCGTCAGCGCCGCCGCGAGCGCCACGGCGGCGAGGGCGCGCGCCCTCGCGCGCCTCGTCATACCTGCTCCTGGGCGGACCGTCATAGGGGACCACCCTAGACGCTGCCGCCCCATGGGCTACGGTGACGCCCGAAGGTCCCGTGTCCGAGCCGTGACGAATCCGCGGCACGCGGAGCCTGCGAAGGAGTTTTCCCGTGGCAGCAGGACACAAGCTGGTGATCGTCGAGTCGCCGGCCAAGGCGAAGAAGATCGGCGAGTTCCTCGGCAAGGACTTCGTGGTCGACGCGAGCGTGGGGCACATCCGCGACCTGCCCAACCCCTCGGAGCTGCCTCCGGAGATGAAGAAGGGGCCCTTCGGCAAGTTCGCCATCGACGTGGACGGCGGCTTCGAGCCCTACTACGTCGTCGACGCCGACAAGAAGAAGAAGGTCAGCGAGCTGCGCCGCGCGCTCAAGGACGCCGACGAGCTCTTCCTGGCCACCGACGAGGACCGCGAGGGCGAGGCGATCGCCTGGCACCTGCTCGAGGTGCTCCAGCCCAAGGTCCCGGTCCGGCGGATGGTCTTCCACGAGATCACCAAGGAGGCGATCCAGCGCGCCGTGCACGACACCCGGGAGCTGGACACCGACCTGGTCGACGCCCAGGAGACGCGCCGCGTGCTCGACCGGCTCTACGGCTACGAGGTCTCGCCGGTGCTGTGGCGCAAGGTCAAGCAGGGCCTCTCCGCGGGGCGGGTGCAGTCGGTCGCCACCCGGATGGTCGTCGAGCGGGAGCGGGAGCGGATGGCGTTCCGCTCCGCGTCCTACTGGGACGTGGAGGGGGACTTCGCGCAGGCGGGTGCGGGTGCGTCCGCGAGCGAGTCGTTCACCGCCCGGCTCAGCGCGCTCGACGGGAGCCGGGTCGCGACCGGTCGCGACTTCGCCGACGACGGGACGCTGCGCACCGCGCAGACCGTGCACCTCGACGCATCTGGCGCCCAGGCGGTCGCCGACGGGACGCGCCAGGCGGACGTCGTCGTCAGCGAGGTCAACGAGAAGCCCTACACCCGACGCCCGTCCGCGCCGTTCACCACCTCCACGCTGCAGCAGGAGGCCTCGCGCAAGCTGCGGATGAACAGCCAGACCACGATGCGCACGGCGCAGCGGCTCTACGAGAACGGCTACATCACCTACATGCGGACCGACTCGACGACGCTGTCGAGCTCGGCGGTGAGCGCGGCGCGCTCGCAGGCCCGGGACATGTACGGCGCGGAGTACGTGCCGGACAGCCCGCGCACCTACGGCAAGAAGAGCAAGAACGCGCAGGAGGCGCACGAGGCGGTGCGCCCGGCGGGTGACCGCTTCCGGACCCCGGCCCAGGTGGCCGGGGAGCTGCGGGGCCAGGAGTATGCCCTCTACGAGCTGGTCTGGAAGCGCACCGTCGCCTCGCAGATGGCCGACGCCAAGGGCTCGACGGCCACGGTGAAGGTGAGCGCCTCGCTGCCCGAGGGGGTGCGCGGGGGGAACGGGACGTCATACCGGACCGCGGAGTTCTCCGCCTCGGGCACGGTGATCACCTTCCGCGGGTTCCTCGCGGCCTACGAGGAGGGGCGCGACGAGAGCCGGTTCGGCTCCGACGACGACGCCGAGGGCGTGGGTCGGCGGCTGCCGCGGCTGAGCACGGGCGTGGCCCTGGAGACCTTGCGGGCCGAGGCCCGGGGGCACCAGACCAGCCCGCCGGCGCGCTACACCGAGGCCACGCTGGTCAAGGCGTTGGAGGAGAAGGGGATCGGGCGGCCGTCGACGTATGCCGCGACCGTCGGCACGATCCAGGACCGCGGCTACGTGCGTACGAAGGGCTCGGCGCTGGTCCCGACGTGGCTGGCGTTCGCGGTGACGCAGCTGCTGGAGCGGCACTTCCCGACGCTGGTCGACTACGACTTCACGGCGTCGATGGAGGAGGACCTGGACCGGATCGCGAGCGGGGACCTGCAACGGGTCGCCTGGCTGCGCCGGTTCTACTTCGGCGACAGCGCGCAGTCGGTCGAGGGGCTGCGCGACCTCGTCCAGGACCTGGGCGACATCGACGCCCGGGCCGTCTCGACCATCCCGATCGGGGACGGCGTCGTGGTGCGCGTGGGTCGGTACGGTCCCTACGTCGAGGTCGAGGGCGGCGAGGACGGAGAGCCCCGGCGTGCGACGGTGAACGACGACGTGGCCCCGGACGAGATGACCCCGGAGAAGGCGCGCGAGCTGCTGGAGGCCGCGGCCGACGACGGGCGGGTCCTGGGGACCGACCCGGGCACGGGGCACGAGGTGGTCGCGCGGGCCGGTCGGTACGGGCCCTACGTGACCGAGGTGCTGCCCGAGACGGACGAGCCGCCCAAGCGGGGTGCGAAGAAGGTCAAGCCGCGAACCGGGTCGCTGTTCCAGGGCATGGACCTGGCGACGATCGACCTCGAGACGGCGCTGCGGCTGATGTCGCTGCCGCGCGTCGTCGGCGTGGACCCGGCGTCGGGCGAGGAGATCACCGCGCAGAACGGCCGCTACGGGCCGTACCTGAAGAAGGGGACCGACTCACGCTCGCTGGAGACCGAGACGCAGATCTTCGAGGTGACGCTGGAGCAGGCGCTGGCGATCTACGCGCAGCCCAAGCAGCGCGGGCGGGCGGCGGCCAAGCCCCCGCTGAAGGAGTTCGGCGACGACCCGGTGTCGGGCCGGAAGGTCGTGGTCAAGGAGGGCCGGTTCGGCCCCTACGTGACCGACGGCGAGACCAACGCCACCCTCCGCAAGGGTGACGAGCCGGAGGAGCTGAACGAGGAGCGTGCCTTCGAGCTGCTCGCCGAGAAGCGCGCGAAGGGCCCGACGACCCGCAAGCGCGCCGCGAAGAAGACGACGGCCAAGAAGACGACGGCCAAGAAGACGACGGCCAAGAAGGCCCCCGCGAGGAAGACGACGGCGAAGCAGGCCTGAGGCACGCGCGGCTGCCCGGCCCCCAGCGGACCGTCTCGCCGATCGAGAGCCCCGTGGTGCAGCCGGCACCCGACCCTGGCGGTGGTGTGTGAGTCAGGCATATCCGAACTCACACCACAGATCGCGGTCGCGAGTCACGGCTGGCCGCCATCTCGCGACCGGGTTCTGTCGTGTGAGTTCGATTGATCCGACTCACCTGACAGAATGCGGTCGCGAGAGCGCGGACAGGTGATGGGGGAGGTTCGCGAGAGGCTGGCGAACCGCGCGAGTCAGCGGGTGAGGGCCTGTCGCAGGTCGCTGATGACGTCCTCGGGCGACTCGAGGCCGACCGAGAGGCGCAGGAGGCCGGCGCCGGGCCTGGCGTCGCCGACCACCGGTCGGTGGGTCAGCGCGGCGGGGTGCTGGATGAGCGAGTCGACACCGCCCAGCGAGACCGCGTGCGTGATGAGCCCGCACGCGCCCGCCACGTGCGCGGCCCGCTCGTAGGAGCCCAGGTCGAAGGCCAGCACCGCCCCCGGGCCGCTCATCTGGGAGCCGACCAGCCCCTCCGGGTCGCGACCCTCGAGCCCCGGGTAGTAGACCTGCTCGACGTCGGCGTGGTCGGCCAGCCAGTGCGCGACGACCTGGGCCGAGTCCTGCTGCGCGCCCACGCGGACCGGCAGGGTCTGCAGGCCCCGGTGGGCGAGGTAGGCCGAGAGCGGGTGCAGGTTGCCCCCGGTGATGGCCCGCACCGGCCGGATCCGCGAGGCCAGCTCCTCGGACGTCGCCACCACCCCGCCCAGGACGTCGCCGTGCCCGGCCAGGAACTTCGTCACCGAGTGCAGGACCATGCTGGCCCCCAGCTCGAGAGGGCGCTGGAGCACCGGGGTGGCGAAGGTGTTGTCGACGAGCACCGGCACGTCCCCGGCCCGCGCGACGAGCGCCCGCAGGTCGACGAGGTCGAGGGTGGGGTTGGCCGGGGTCTCCACGAGGACCAGCCCGGTGTCCGCGGCGACCGCGTCGGCGACCCCCTCCGCGTCCGTCCAGGTGACCCTCGTGCCGAGCAACCCGGTGGCGAGGAGGTGGTCGCTGCCGCCGTAGAGCGGGCGGACCGCGACCACGTGCGGCCGTCCCGCCGCGACGCAGCTGAGCAGGGTCGCGGACAGGGCCGCCATCCCGGAGGCGAACGCGACCGCGGCCTGGGCCCCCTCGAGGCTGGCCAGCGCCTCCTCGAAGCGGGCCACCGTCGGGTTCCACAGCCGCTGGTAGACCGCGGACTGGCCCTCCTGGCGGGCCCCGCCGCCCGCCATCCACTCGTAGGCCGCCCCGCCCGCCTCGACGTCGGGCAACGGGTAGGTGCTCGACAGGTCGATCGGCGGCACGTGCACGCCCAGCGCGGTCAGATCGGCACGTCCTGCGTGCACAGCCCGGGTTTCCACGGTGAATCGCTCGACGTCCATGGTCATATCGTGCAGATATTGCGTCAGAAGATCAAGATGGCCGAAGCATTTCCAGGAACCCCCCGGGGAGTCCGGGCGGGGCACGTCATACCCTGTCCCCGTGCCGAAGAATCCTCGTGACGACAAGCCCCTCGACCCCACGGACCTGACCCTGGTCCGCCTCCTCGAGCAGGACGGGCGCATGTCCAACGCCATGCTCGCCCGCGAGGTCGGCATCGCCGAGTCGACCTGCCTGGTGCGCGTCCGGTCCCTCCGGGAGCGAGGGGTGGTCCGCGGCATCCACGCCGACATCGACCCCGTGGCGGTCGGCCGCCCTGTCGAGGCGATGATCGCGGTCCGCTTCGGAGGGCACCGGCGCAGCCACTTCGAGCAGTTCACCCAGGAGGTCCCCGAGCTGCCCGGCGTCATCGGCGCCTACCACGTCTCGGGGGCCATCGACTACTTCGTCCACGTGGCGACCGAGTCGGCCGACGCGCTGCGTGACTTCGTCCTCGACCACCTCACCAACCGTCCGGGTGTCCTGCACGCCGAGACCGCGCTGATCTTCGAGTCGCTGCGCGGCCGGGGCACCCTGACCCGCGACGCCATAGACCCCTCCCGGCCCTCGGCTTGACCCTCACGGGACGTGAGGCACCAGAGTCGGGGATGTGACCACGAGCCAGCTGATGACTGACGACCTGCTGACGGTGGGCCAGGTGGCCGACCACCTCGGCGTGACGGTGCGCACCCTGCACCACTACGACGAGATCGGCCTGGTCGTGCCCTCCGCTCGCAGCCGGGCGGGGTACCGCCTCTACACCGAGGCCGACCTGCTCCGGCTGCAGCACGTCGTCGTCTACCGCCGGCTCGGACTCCCGCTCGAGGAGATCGGGACGATCCTGGCGGACGGCGCCGACAGCGACACGGTGGTGGAGCACCTGCGCCGGCAGCGGGAGGCGGTCACGCACCGGGTCGCCGAGCTCACCGAGCTCGTGACGGCCATCGACCGAGCCCTGGAGGCAGAGATGAACGACTACGCGATCAGCCGCGAGGAGCAGCGGGAGCTGTTCGGCGACGGCTTCGACGACGGCTACGCGGCCGAGGCGGAGGAGCGCTGGGGCGACACCGACGCCTGGGCCCAGTCGCAGCAGCGCGCGAAGAGCTACCGCAAGGAACAGTGGCAGCAGATCAAGGAGGAGGGTGACGCGGTCAACGCCCGGTTCGTCGAGCTGATGGACGCCGGCGTCGACGCCGGGTCCGAGCAGGCGATGGACGCCGCCGAGGCGGCACGGCAGCAGATCTGCACGTGGTTCTACGACTGCCCCCGCCCGATGCACGCCGCCATCGCCGAGATGTACGTGACCGACCCGCGGTTCACCAAGACCTACGAGGACGTCGCCCCGGGTCTGGCGCAGTACGTCCGGGACGCGGTCGTCGCCAACGCCGGCCGCGGCTGAGCCTGGCGCGTCCACAGGAGGCACGGGAGCGTCATACCGGTCACGTAGTCTTCCTGTCGTGACTGAGCCGACCCCGCCCCAGGCCGCCGCGCGCGGCGTGGGGCGGGGTCTGTTCGTCGCCTTCGAGGGTGGTGACGGGGCCGGCAAGTCCACGCAGTCCGGGCTGCTGGGGGCCTGGTTGGAGGCGCGGGGGTATGCCGTGCGCCGCACCCGGGAGCCGGGCGGCACCGGGCTCGGCCGCCAGATCCGCGACCTGCTGCTCCACGGGGAGGACGGCTCGGTGAGCCCGCGGGCCGAGGCGCTGCTGTTCGCCGCGGACCGCGCCCACCACGTCGCCTCCCTGGTCAGGCCCGCGCTGGAGCGGGGAGAGGTCGTGCTGACCGACCGCTATCTCGACTCCTCGGTGGCCTACCAGGGGGCGGCCCGCCAGCTCGGGCACGACGAGGTCCGGCAGCTGTCCCTGTGGGCGGTCGAGGCGCTGGTGCCCGACCTGACCGTGCTGCTCGACGTGCCCGCGGGGGTGGGCCGCGAGCGCCGTGGTGACGTCCACGACCGGCTCGAGCGGGAGGCCGACGCGTTTCACGACCGGGTCCGGGCCGGGTTCCTGCACCTCGCGGACCGCGACCCGGGCCGGTACCTCGTGCTCGACGCCACCCTTCCGGCCGACCAGCTGGCCGGGGCGGTGCGCGAGCGGCTGCTGCCGCTGCTGGAGCGGCTCCTCGCGACTGCGCCGGGGGGCACCACTGGGCGGGGCGCGTCATGAGCGTCTTCGACCAGCTCGTCGGCCAGGACCGTGTCGTCCGCACGCTGCTTCAGACGCTCACCACCCCCGGGGCCATGACGCACGCCTGGCTGGTCACCGGGCCGCCCGGGTCGGGGCGCTCCGTCGCGGCCCGGGCCTTCGCCGCGGCGCTCCAGTGCGACCGCGCGGACGACCCCGGCTGCGGCAGGTGCGAGGCGTGCCGGCTCGTCCTGGCGGGCAGCCATCCCGACGTGCGCATCGTCGACACCGAGCAGACGTTCATCAAGGTGGAGGAGGCCCGCCAGCTCGTCGTGGAGGCCCAGGCCCGGCCGAGCCTCGGTCGGTGGCGCGTCGTCGTCGTCGAGGACGCGGACCGCCTCAACGACCACTCGGCCAACACCCTGCTGAAGTCGCTGGAGGAACCGACCCCGCGCACCGTCTGGATGCTGTGCGCGCCGTCCCTGGAGGACGTCCTGGTCACCATCCGCTCGCGGTGCCGGCACCTTCGTCTGGGCACCCCCTCGGTGACCGCCGTGGCTGACCTGCTCATCGAGCGGGACGGCGTCGACCCGGCGATGGCGCACTACGCCGCCCGCGCCGCGCAGAGCCACATCGGGATCGCCCGGCGGCTGGCGACCCAGGAGCACGCGCGCAACCGGCGGCGCGAGATCACCTCCATCCCGCTCCAGCTCAGCGGCGTCGGAGCGGCGCTGGGGGCCGCGCAGGACCTCGTCACCGAGGCCGGCGAGGGGGCCAGGGCGGCCTCCGACGACTACGCCGAGCAGGAGCGCCGCACCCTGCTGGGTCAGCTGGGTGCCGACCCGGCCGCCCGCGTCCAGCCCCCGTCGGTGCGGACCCACCTCAAGCGTCTCGACGACCGGTTGCGGGCCGAGTCCCGCCGCCAGCAGCACGACAGCATCGACGCCGCCCTCACCGACCTCGCGTCGGTCTACCGGGACGCCCTGCTCGTGGCCACCGGCTCCCAGGTGGAGCTGGTCAACTCCAGCGAGCCGGAGCAGATCGGCCGGCTCGCGCGTTCGTTCTCGCAGGAGGGGCTGCTCCAGGCGCTGGAGACGATCGGTCTGGCCCGCCAGCGACTCATCGCCAACGGTGCACCGTTGCTCGTCCTGGAGGCCATGATGATCGGTCTCGTCCTGCCCGGTCCGTCCCCCTCGGGGGTCGGACGCGGGCCGTCCGGGGGCGTGGGAGGCTCCCGCGGCGGCCCCTACTCCTGATCCACCAGAAGGGACCCACCCACCGTGGCCACACTGCATACCCGCCGCCGGGGAGACCGCCCCGGTGCCGACCGCCCGTCGCGGCTGGTCCCGGGCCTCGTCGCGCTCAGTCTGCTCGCGGGGTGCTCGGGCGGTCAGGGAGCCCCCGACGCGACCTCCGTGGAGCCGTCGGCCGGGGGCGGGAGCAGCCCCGACGCGACCTCAGGGTCGGCGGACGGGGCGGCCGGCGAGACGTCGGACGGGACCTCCGCGCCGGCCCCGGTGGACGCCCCCGAGGGGCTCGAGGACTTCTACGGCCAGGAGCTGGGGTGGACCTCCTGCGAGAGCCTCTTCGAGTGCGCGACCGTCACGGTCCCGATCGACTACGCCGATCCCGGGGGCGGGACGATCGAGATCGCCGTCCTCCGCGCCCCCGCCAGGGGGGAGGGCCAGGGGTCCCTCCTGGTCAACCCGGGTGGCCCGGGCGCCAGCGGGGTCGACTACGCGATGTCCGCCGGCGCGGTGTTCTCCGAGGAGGTGCGGCGGGCCTACGACGTCGTGGGTTTCGACCCGCGGGGGGTCGGGCGGTCGGCTCCGGTCAACTGCGTCAGCGACGCGGAGCTGGACGTCTACCTGGGGCACGACACGACACCTGACGACGAGGCCGAGCGGGACCGACAGGAGGAGGTCCTGCGCGGCTTCGCGGAGGGCTGCCTCGAGAACGCGCCGGACCTGGCGCCGCACCTGTCGACGGTCGAGGCGGCGCGTGACATGGACGTCCTGCGCAGCGCGCTCGGGGAGGAGACCGTGACCTACGTCGGCGCCTCCTACGGCACCTACCTCGGCACCATCTACGCCAACCTCTTCCCCGACCGCGTCGGACGGTTCGTGCTCGACGGCGCGATGGACCCGACCCTGGAGGGCGAGGAGGTCGGGAGGGGACAGGCGGCCGGCTTCGAGCGGGCGACCCGGGCGTATGTCGAGGACTGCGTCGCCCAGGGGGGCTGCCCCCTCGGCGCCGACGTCGAGTCGGCGATGGCGCGGATCCCCGCCTTCCTCGACGAGCTCGACGCGCAGCCGCTGCCGGTGCAGGGGGACACGGTCACCGAGCTGACCGAGGGGTGGGCGTTCTACGGGATCGCCGTGGCGATGTACGACCAGACGGCCTGGCCCATCCTCAGCCAGGCCTTCGAGGCGGCCTTCGCCGGCAACGGGACCCTGCTGATGTTCCTCGCCAACGCCTACGCCCGGCGCGGCAGTGACGGCAGCTACTCCTCGAACATGATGGAGGCGTTCCAGGCCATCGGCTGCCTGGTGCCGGAGAGCGCCGAGACGGAGGAGAAGCCCGTGGCGGAGCGCGTCGCGGAGTTCTCCGAGGTGGCACCGACCTGGGGCCGCTACTTCGGGGCGGTCAGCGTGTGCGAGTACTGGGAGGTCAGCGGTTCGGAGGAGCCCGAGGACTACTCCGCGCCGGGCGCGGCGCCCATCGTCGTGATCGGCACCACCCGCGACCCCGCCACGCCGTACGAGTGGGCCGAGGGGCTCGCCGAGGTCCTCGAGTCAGGGGTCCTCATCAGCTACGACGGCGACGGGCACACGGCCTACGGTCGCTCCAACGACTGCGTCGACGACGCGGTCGACGCCTACCTGCTGGAGGGGACCGTCCCGCAGGACGGGCTGCGCTGCTGACCGGCGCCCGCGTTTGGGAGCCCCCGCGGGCATCGGGTATCCTCGCGGGGGTTGTCTGCCGGGCAGGCAGCACGCCGCCTTAGCTCAGTCGGCTAGAGCGATTCACTCGTAATGAATAGGTCACCGGTTCGATTCCGGTAGGCGGCTCCGAGCGCACGAACGCCCCAGGTCCTCGCGGACCTGGGGCGTTCATCGTGCGGGCGCCGGTCGCTCAGTTGCTCACTCGTCGGCGATGAGACGCAGCGTGAACCGGCTCTCGTCGGCGCCGGTGACGACCGTCGACCACCCCACCGCGGCCAGCCGCTCCAGGGCGGTCCGGGCGTCCTCGTCCTCGATCTCGGCCAGGTAGTCCTCCTCGAAGGCGTTGGCGTCGACGAAGAGGACCTGGTCGGCCTCGTCGGCGTCGGCGACCGCACCGGTGAACCTGGCGTCGTCGCCGAGGCGACCCTCGGGGGAGGCGACGGAGTCGACATACCCCTGCGAGACACCGAGGGTCAGCACGCCCTCGTCGGTGCGCTGGCGCACGAGCAGGGACGGCACCCCGGCGTCCGTGAGCAGCGACTGGACCGCGGCGGTGTCGGTCTCGGCACGGTAGGCGACCGGGAGCTGGGGCAGGGCGAGCGTCTCGCCGCTCATCTCCTGGATCGCGTCGACGAGACCGGGACCCACGGCGATCGTCATGGAGTCGCCGAGCACGGCCTGGAGGTCGTCCGGCAGGGTGAAGCCCCGCTCCGCCGCGTCGTCCGTCACCCCCTGGACGAGGTCTGCGTCGATGCCGGAGGTGAGGTCCCAGACCGACTGCACCCAGTCCGCGCCGTTCTCCAGGGAGAGGGCCGCGGCGGTGTCCGCCGGGAGGTCCAGGACCAGCTGCGAGCTGTCCCCGGTCGGCATCGCGAACGCCTCGTTCCCGTGGGCGATGCCGTGGATCTCGATCGCGTCCGGGCTGAGGCGCAGGGCACCGGCGGTGCGGCCGGAGACGATCGCCCGATGCTCGTCGGTGAGTCCCTCGGTCATCGCCGTGCCCGGGGCGCCGAGGGCGGCGGCCCCGCGGAGCGCTGCGTCCTCGAGGCCGGCGGCCCGCTCCATGTCGACCCAGAAGGACGCGACACCGGCGTCCCCGAGGTCGGCCATGTCCTGGGCGTAGGCGTCGTGATCGTCGAGCGTGCCCTGCTCCGCCGCCGCCCGGACGAGGTCGAGCTGCTCGGTGCGGGCCAGGACGACGTAGTTCCCGTCGAGGTAGTAGTCGAACTGGTCCTCGCCCGCGCTGTCGGCCCGGACGCGGTCCAGGGTCGCCAGCGCGGCCTCACCGTCACTGACCTGCAGCGCGACGGCGACGAGGGGCTCCTCCTCGCCGTTCGGGACGATCGCGACCCCGGCCCGGTCACCCAGCCAGGGCTCGATGTCGCTCTCGTAGTCGAGGTCGCCGGGGACGTCACCGTCCTGCGCCAGCTTCTCCCAGACGTACTCGCGCCACTCGCCGGACTCCAGACGGGCCTGTGCCTCCGGGTCCAGGCCCTGGAAGAAGCGCACGGCCGCGACCTTGGTGCCGAGGGAGGGGTCGACGTCGACGCGGACGTAGGCCGCGGCGCTGGCGGGTAGCACGGAGTCCGGCTGCGCACCGTCGGTCCCGAGGAACTGGACCGCGGCGTACGCCCCGCCGCCGATGAGGACCGCGGCGCCCACACCCAGACCCACCATCAGCAGGCCCCGCCCGCCACGCCCGGGCTCCGTCACGTCTCCGCCCGGCTGCTCCACGACTGTGCTCATCGTCGCTTCCCCTGTTCTGGCGGGCACGGATCCCGCCCTCGCGGGCCGCTCGTCGCCGGCGACCCTGCTCCCGAGACTAGACGCGCAACCTGAGAATCAGGTGTGCCTGCCCGGAGCATGGACGACGCCCCGGACCGATCGGTTCCGGGGCGTCGCACCTGTCCTGTGTCCGCGGCCGGCGAGATGTTGCTGCCGGCCGACGGTCAGTGGTGACCCTGGTGCGGCATCGGCCACCGGGCGGTGGTGACGCCCGCGTCCTTGGCGCGCTGGACGGCCTCGAGATAGCACCGCTCCGACTCCTCGCGTCCGGCCCAGTGCGCCCCCTCGACCGACTTGCCGGGCTCCAGGTCCTTGTAGACCTCGAAGAAGTGCTGGATCTCGAGCCGGGTGTGCTCGCCGATGTGCTCGAGGTCGCGGATGCCGCCCTTGCGGGGGTCGTCGGCGGGGACGCAGATGATCTTGTCGTCGCCACCGGCCTCGTCCCGCATGTGGAACATGCCGATCGGGCGGACCGCGACCAGGCAGCCCGGCCAGGTCGGCTCGTCCAGGAGCACCAGCGCGTCCAGCGGGTCCCCGTCCTCGCCGAGCGTCTCCTCGATGTAGCCGTAGTCGGCCGGGTAGCGGGTGGCGGTGAACAGCATGCGGTCGAGACGGATGCGTCCGGTCGCGTGGTCGACCTCGTACTTGTTGCGGCTGCCCTGCGGGATCTCGATCGTCACGTCGAACTGCATGTGGGGGCTCTTTCTCGTCGGGGAGCGGCGTTAGGCTCTGGGGCCAGTGTCCCCCATCCCCGTCGATCCCCGGAAGGGAGGTCAGCGCAGCGTGGTGCCCGAGCCGGCCCGCCGGAGACGTCCGGGGCCCTCCAGGTATGCCGTCGCACCGGTCTGCCTGCTCATCCTCCTGCTCGCGGGGTCGCCCGGCGCCGCCGGTGCGGCCCCGGCAGGGCCGCACGACGCGGGCGCGACGTCGACGGGCGCGACCGTCCCCACCCCCGACGACGCGGCGGTGACGACGGACGCCCCCGCCGCCCCGACCACCCAGGCGGAGGCCCGGCCCAGGATCCGGGGGCTCGCGACCCCGCTGGGGCAGGTCGCCGACGGGGTGCTGCCCACCCGCGACTCGCTCAGCGCGGCGGTCTCGGACGAGCTGGCCAGCGACTGGCTCGGTCCCGAGGACCGCAGGGCGGTGACCATACGGGACGCGATGACGGGTGAGCACCTCGCCGACCGCAACGCCGACCTGCTCGTGACGCCGGCGTCGACGACGAAGATCCTGGCGGCCGCCGCGGTCGTGCAGGGCCTGCCGCCCGGTCGGACGTTCACCACGCGGGTGGTCGCCGGAACGACGCCCCAGGACGTGGTGCTGGTCGCCGGCGGCGACATGCTGCTGGCGCGCGGCGAGGGGGACCCGGAGCAGGTTGCCGGGAGGCTCGGCGCTGCCGACCTCGCGGCACGGACGGCGCGGTCCCTGCAGGACCAGGGCGTCACCGGGCCCGTCACGGTGCACCTCGACCTCGACCACGTCGCCGGTCCGGACGTCCTCGACTCGTGGACCGACTTCTGGGTCAGCGAGGGCTACACGGGCAGGGTGGTCCAGCTCGGGCTGGCCGAGGACATCGCCCTCCCGCAGGCCCCGTCCCCCGCCGACCCGCCGCAGGAGGTGGCCCGGGCCTTCCGGGACGCCCTCGTGAGAGCCGGCGTGGAGGTGAGCGGCGAGGAGGAGGCCGACGTCGAGGTGGTCAGCGCCGTCGAGGGTGCGGCGGAGCTGGCCTCCGGCGAGTCCGCACCCGTCCGCGACGTGCTGGCGCTGGCCCTGGCCACCAGCGACAACGCCATGGTGGAGCAGCTGGCCCGCCAGGCCGCCGCCGAGGAGGGGGTGGCGACGGACCGCGCCAGCGTCACCGGCTGGATCCGCGACACCGTCCAGGAGGCCTACGGGGTCGACCTCACCGGGGCCGAGATCGCCGACGCGAGCGGCCTCTCGGACGGGACGCGCATCCCGGTGAGCGCCGTCGCCGACGTGCTCGTCGCGGGGGCCGACGGTCAGCACCCCGCACTCCAGGAGGTCCTCGCGGCCGGCGGCCTGCCGATCGCCGGCTACACCGGCACCCTCGCCACCCGCTTCCACCTGCCCGTGCACGCCGCCGGCGTCGGCAACGCCCGCGCCAAGACCGGGTCGCTGCCCAACGTCACCTCGCTCGCGGGCACGGTGGTCACCGCGGAGGGGCGTCTCCTCGTGTTCGCGATGACGGCCGACCGGATCGGCGAGGACGGGGCCGTCCTCGAGGCGCGCTCGGCGCTCGACGAGGTCGTCGCCCAGCTGGCCCGCTGCGGCTGCTGACCGCCCTCGGCCGGAGGCCCCCTCCGGTCGGTCCCGTCCCGCCCCGAACCGCCGGCCGCCGGGCTCCGGGCGCCGGGCGTGCATTGCGCGCGGGGGAGGGGGACGGCATACCGTCGGGGTATGACGCAGACGCCCGCCCCGGAGGACACCGCCCCGCCCGCCCCGACCGCTGACGGTCTGCGCGGCAGCGACCTGGTCGACTGGGACTTCGCCGCCGCCGCCGCGAGCCGTCTCGTGCCGCCGGGTCCCCGGACCGTGCGAGGGGAGGTGGAGGAGCTGGTCGCCGAGCTGCGGCAGGCCGCCGGTACCGCGGTCGAGCCGGTCGCCTCCACCGCCCGGATGAGCACCCCGCCGGGCACCCCGGCAGCCCTGGTCGTCGACCGGGCGGGGTGGATCCGCGCCAACGCCGTCTCCATGGGCGCGATGCTCGGACCGGTCCTCGACGAGGTCGTCGGACGCAAGCGCGCCGCCGACGAGGCGCGCGCCCGGTCCCGGGGGAAGGAGGCGGCCCAGGTCGGCCCGACCGCCCAGCGGGTCGGGTCCACCATCACCGGCACCGAGGTCGCCGGGTTGCTCTCCTGGATGTCCACGAAGGTGCTCGGCCAGTACGACCTCGCCCCGCAGGGGACCCCCCGCCTGATGTTCGTCGCCCCCAACATCCTCACCGCGGAGCGCGAGCTGGACGTCGTGCCCCGCGACTTCCGGCTCTGGGTCGCGATGCACGAGGAGACCCACCGGGTGCAGTTCACCGCCGTCCCCTGGCTGCGCGACCACCTCATCGCCAGGGCGCGCGCCGTCGGCACCGAGGTGATGCCCGAGCCGGACCAGATGCAGCAGCGCCTCAAGGAGATCGTCACCCAGCTGCCCGGCGTGCTGCGCGGCGACACCGACATCACCCAGGTCCTGGCCACGCCGGAGCAGCGCGAGCACCTTGCCGAGATCACCGCGGTGATGTCGCTGCTCGAGGGCCACGCCGACGTGGTCATGGACGAGGTCGGCCCCAGGGTGATCCCCACGGTCCAGGAGATCCGGGCGCGGTTCACCGAGCGCCGCAAGGGTGCCGGGAACGTCGACAAGATCCTGCGCCGCCTGCTGGGCATGGAGGCCAAGATGCGGCAGTACCGCGACGGCGCCGTCTTCGTCCGGGCCGTCACCGACCAGGTCGGGGTCGACGGGTTCAACCAGGTCTGGACCTCGCCCGAGACCCTGCCCCGACCCGCCGAGATCGCCGACCCGCAGGCCTGGGTCGCCCGCGTCCACGGCTGACCCGGTGCCCGGGCCGCCGGCCGCCGTGGCCCACGTCCGCCACGCCGTGCGTCGGGCGCTGGTCGCCGCGGACCTCGCCGGTGCCCGGACCTGGCTGCCGGGCACGCCGCCCGACGCCCAGGCCCCCCTCGTGCTCGTCGCCTGCTCCGGCGGCGCCGACTCCCTCGCGCTCGCCGCGGGGACCGCCTTCGTCGCCCCCCGGCTCGGCCTCAGGGCGGGCGCCGTGGTCGTCGACCACGGGCTCCAGCGGGGCTCCGCCCAGGTCGCCGTGGACGCCGCGGTCCGGTGCCGCGACCTCGGGCTGGACCCCGTCGAGGTGGTCCCGGTGACCGTGGCTCCCTCGGACGGGGGGGTCGAGGGCGCGGCCAGGGACGCGAGGTATGCCGCGCTCACGGCCCGGGCGGCCGCGCTCGGCGCGGTCGCGGTGCTGGTCGGGCACACGCTCGACGACCAGGCCGAGCAGGTGCTGCTCGGCCTCGCCCGGGGCTCCGGCGCCCGCTCGCTGGCGGGGATGCCGGCACGGCGTCGCCTCGGTGACGAGGGTCGCGCGATGCTGCTGCGGCCCCTCCTCGGCACCCCCCGCGCCCGGACCCGGCAGGCCTGCGCCGACCTGGGGCTGCCCGCCTGGGAGGACCCGCACAACGACGACCCCCGCTTCACCCGGGTCCGCGTGCGACGCGCGCTGGCCGACCTCGAGGCCGACCTCGGGCCCGGCCTCGCGGCCGCCCTGGTCCGCAGCGCCGACCTGCTCCGCGACGACGCCGACGCGCTCGAGGCGGTGAGCGCGACGGCATACCTGGAGCTGGGGGACACGCCCTGGCAGGTGTCGGAGCTGGGCCGTCTGCCCCGCGCCGTCCGCACCCGCCTGTGGCGGCGACTGGCGCTGGCGGCCGGCAGCCCGGGCACGGACCTGACGGCCCAGCACCTGCTCGCCGTCGACGACCTCGTGATGGGGTGGCGGGGGCAGGGAGAGGTGCACCTGCCCGGCGGGCTGCGCGCCGGACGCCGGGAGGGCCGGGTGTGGCTCGGCCGGGCCGACCCGAGCACAATGGCGGGTGACCCCGCCGCGGGGCCCGACCCGACCAGCTGACACTAGGAGCGCGCGTGGACGCCGAGCACATGGGTGCCGACCTCGAGGACGTCCTCTACACGGAGGAGCAGATCCAGGAGCGGCTCGCCGAGCTGGCCGCCCAGGTCTGGGCGGACTACCGCGACAAGGACGTCCTGCTCGTCGGGGTGCTCAGGGGGGCGGTGATGGTGATGGCCGACTTCGCGCGCGCGCTGCCCGGGTCGGCGGAGATGGACTGGATGGCGGTGAGCAGCTACGGCTCGGGCACCAAGTCCAGCGGGGTGGTGCGGATCCTCAAGGACCTCGACACCGACATCTCCGACCGTCACGTGCTCATCGTCGAGGACATCATCGACTCGGGACTGACGCTGAGCTGGATCCGGACCAACCTCCAGTCCCGCGGGCCAGCGTCGGTCGAGATCTGCACCCTGCTGCGCAAGCCCGAGGCGGCCAAGGTCGAGATCGACGTGCGCTACGTGGGGTTCGAGATCCCGAACGCCTTCGTCGTGGGCTACGGCCTCGACTACGCGGAGAGGTACCGCAACCTGCGGGTCATCGGCACGCTGGCCCGGCACGTCTACAGTTGACGGACCCCGGTTCACCGCCGACCTGGGTGGAACACGACATCTTCGCCGAGCGTTGTCGGCAGGAGACCTAGCCAGACACACCGATCAGGAGGAGCGGGGCGCCACGGCGACGTGACGCCCCCGACGCGCCAGACATGAGCAATGCCAAGACGGGCCGGCCCCGCCCCAAGCCCAGTCCGTGGATGTGGATCTTCCTCTTCCTCGGCCTGGGCATCCTGTGGTTCTCGCTGCTGAACCCCAGCCCCTACAGCCGCATCGACACCGCCGACGCGCTGCGCCTGATCACCGAGGACAAGGTCGCCGAGGCGACGATCACCGACGACCGGATGGACCTCACCCTCAAGGAGGGTGAGACGTTCAGCTCCGACGACGTGCGCGAGACCAGCGAGGTCCAGGCCTACTACGTCAGCGCGCGCGGCCCGGCCGTCATCGAGACGCTCGAGGAGCACCCGCCGAGCGAGGGGTGGACCGACGACACGTCCGGCCCCAACTTCTTCGTCTCGATCCTCGCGAACTTCCTGCCGCTGCTGCTCATCCTGGCCCTGTTCCTGTGGCTGATGACCCGCATGCAGGGCGGGGGCCGCGGCGTCATGCAGTTCGGCAAGTCGAAGGCCAAGCTGGCGACCAAGGACATGCCGAAGGTGACCTTCGCCGACGTGGCCGGCGCCGACGAGGCCGTCGAGGAGCTGGAGGAGATCAAGGAGTTCCTCGCCGAGCCGCGCAAGTTCCTCGAGGTCGGCGCCAAGATCCCCAAGGGCGTGCTGCTCTACGGCCCCCCCGGCACCGGCAAGACCCTCCTCGCGCGGGCTGTCGCCGGCGAGGCGGGCGTCCCGTTCTACTCGATCTCCGGGTCCGACTTCGTGGAGATGTTCGTCGGCGTGGGCGCCTCGCGCGTCCGCGACCTGTTCGAGCAGGCCAAGGAGAACGCCCCGGCCATCATCTTCGTCGACGAGATCGACGCCGTCGGACGGCACCGCGGCGCGGGTCTGGGAGGCGGCCACGACGAGCGCGAGCAGACCCTCAACCAGCTGCTCGTCGAGATGGACGGCTTCGACGTCAAGACCAACGTCATCCTCATCGCGGCGACCAACCGCCCCGACATCCTGGACCCGGCGCTGCTGCGCCCGGGCCGCTTCGACCGGCAGATCGCCGTCGAGGCGCCGGACATGCTCGGCCGCCTGCACATCCTGCAGGTGCACGGCAAGGGCAAGCCGCTCGCGGACGTCGACCTCATGGCCATCGCCCGCCGCACCCCCGGGTTCTCCGGGGCGGACCTGGCCAACGTCCTCAACGAGGCTGCGCTGCTGGCCGCCCGCAAGAACGAGCGGGTCATCAACGACAGCGACCTCGACGAGGCGATCGACCGCGTGATGGCCGGCCCGCAGAAGCGGACCCGCGTGATGAGCGCCAAGGAGAAGAAGATCACCGCCTACCACGAGGGCGGTCACGCCCTCGTGGCGGCGGCGATGAACCACACCGACCCGGTCAGCAAGGTGACGATCCTGCCCCGCGGGCGGGCGCTGGGCTACACGATGGTGCTGCCCGCCGACGACAAGTACTCCACCACCCGCAACGAGCTGCTGGACCAGCTGGCCTACGCGCTCGGCGGCCGGGTCGCCGAGGAGCTCGTCTTCCACGACCCCACCACCGGTGCGGCCAACGACATCGAGAAGGCCACCGGCCTGGCCCGCAAGATGGTGACCCAGTTCGGGATGAGCGAGCGGGTGGGCGCGGTGAAGCTCGGCGCGGGCAGCGGCGAGGTCTTCCTCGGCCGCGACATGGGCCACGAGCGGGACTACTCCGAGAACCTCGCCGGCGTCGTCGACCAGGAGGTGCGCCGTCTCATCGAGGCCGCGCACGACGAGGCCTGGCACGCGCTGAACGACAACCGCGACGTCCTCGACGCCCTCGTCCTGGAGCTGCTCGACAAGGAGACGCTCAACGCTGACGCGATCGCCGCGATCTTCACCGACCTTCGCAAGCGTCCGGTCCGTCCGGTCTGGCTGTCCTCGGACGCCCGCACCATCCACGACTCCGGACCGGTCCTCACCGAGGCCGAGCGGCGCGCGCTGGCCAACGGGCACAACCCGCTGGCGGACGACGACGTGGAGCGGCCGGCCGCGAAGGTCATCGAGGTCCCGGATGGCGGACGTGTCGATCCCGGCCCCCTCTGACGAGGCTGCCCCGGACGAGGGTGAGGCCCCCGCCCCCGACGAGGGCGACGCCCCCGGAGGTCCGGCGCGGGTGGCGGTGGACCATGCCCGCATCGAGGCCGCCGTCCGCGAGCTGCTGCTCGCGGTCGGGGAGGACCCCGACCGGGACGGGCTGCTCGACACCCCGGCGCGGGTGGCCCGGTCCTACGCCGAGATCTTCTCCGGCCTGGGCCAGGACCCGGGCACCGTCCTCGGCACGACCTTCGACGTCGACCACGACGAGATGATCCTGGTCAAGGACATCGAGATGTTCAGCGTCTGCGAGCACCACCTCGTCCCCTTCCACGGCGTCGCCCACGTCGGATACATCCCCGGTCGGGACGGGCGGGTCGTCGGGCTGTCCAAGCTCGCCCGGCTCGTCGACGTCTTCGCCCGCCGACCCCAGGTGCAGGAGCGGCTGACCACCCAGATCGCCGACGCGCTCGAGGCGCACCTCGACCCGCGCGGCGTCATCGTCGTCGTCGAGGCGGAGCACCTGTGCATGTCGATGCGTGGCATCCGCCGGCCCGGCGCGCGCACCATCACCTCGACCGTGCGCGGCCAGCTGCGCAACCCCGCCACCCGCGCCGAGGCCATCACCCTCATGACCCGACCGAACCCCTGACCGTTGAGGCCGACGGCACCGATGCACCCGCTCACCCACGACCTGCTGGCCCCGGGCCCGACCCGCATCATGGGTGTCCTCAACGTCACCCCGGACAGCTTCAGCGACGGTGGTCGGTGGCTCGACCGCGATGCCGCCGTCGAGCACGGCCGACGCCTGGCCGGGCAGGGCGCTGACCTGGTCGACGTGGGTGGCGAGTCCACCCGCCCCGGCAGCGCCCGCACCTCGGAGCAGGAGGAGCTCGACCGGGTGGTCCCGGTCGTCGCGGAGCTCGCCGCCGACGGCATCGCCGTCTCCGTGGACACCATGCGCGCCTCCGTCGCCCGGGCGTGCCTCGAGGCGGGAGCCGCGATGGTCAACGACGTCTCGGGCGGCCTCGCGGACGACGCGATGCCGGGGGTGATGGTCGGCAGCGGCGCGCCGTTCGTCGCGATGCACTGGCGGGGCCTCCTCACCGACCCCCAGGAGCGGCCCGCCTACGACGACGTCGTCGAGGAGGTATGCCGCGAGCTCACCGAGCGCGCCGAGGCGCTGCTCCGCGCGGGGCTGGCGCGGGAGCAGGTGGTGGTGGACCCCGGCCTCGGCTTCTCCAAGGACGCGGCCCACAACTGGACCCTCCTGGCCTTCCTGGACCGGGTCGTGGCCCTCGGCCACCCCGTGCTCCTGGGTACCTCGCGCAAGCGCTTCCTCGGCCGGCTGGCCCGCCGCGGCGGGGAGCTCCCCGACGACCCCTCGACACCGACCGACCGGGACGCCGCCACCGCCGCCACCAGCCTCCTCGGGGCGCAGGCCGGGTGCTGGGCCGTACGCGTGCACGACGTCCCCTCGACCCGTGACGCCCTTGCGGTGTGGGAGATGGTGCGCCGTGCGCAGGACCGCTGAGACCGACGAGATCCGCCTGCTGGGGGTTGCCGCCCGCGGTCACCACGGCGTCCTCGAGCACGAGCGCCGGGACGGCCAGGACTTCGTCGTCGACGTCGTCCTGCAGGTCGACCTGGCGCCCGCCGGCCGCACCGACGAGCTGCGGCGGACGGTCAACTACGCCGAGGTCGCGGCCGAGGTGGTGGAGGTCGTCACCGGGCCCGCGCACGACCTCATCGAGACCGTCGCCGCGGACATCGCGGACCGGGTGCTGGCCCGCCCCCTGGTCGAGCAGGTCGAGGTGACCGTGCACAAGCCCCAGGCCCCCGTCGGCGTCCCGTTCGGCGACGTGCAGGTGGTCGTCCGCCGGACCAAGGACGTCCCCGTCGTCATCGCGCTCGGCGCCAACCTGGCCGGGACCGGGGGCACCGACCCGGACCGGACCGTCCGCGACGCGGCCCGCCGCCTGCACCGGGTGAGCGGTCTGCGCGCTGTCCGCGTGTCGCGGCTCTTCGTCACGGCACCGGTCGGCGGGGAGGCGGTCGTCGGCCAGCCCGACTACGTCAACGCCGTCGCGCTGGCCCGCACCCGGCTCGCCCCGGGCACCCTGCTCGCCCGGCTGCACCGGGTGGAGGCGGAGCACGGGCGCACCCGCGAGGTGCGCTGGGGGGCGCGCACGCTGGACCTCGACCTCGTGCAGTACGGCGACCCGCTCGCGGGTGCCGACGTCACCTCGACGGACCCCGAGCTGCTTCTCCCGCACCCCCGCGCCCACGAGCGCGCCTTCGTCCTCCGGCCGTGGCTCGACGTGGACCCCGAGGCCGCGCTGCGCGTGGGGGAGGGGGTCGCGAGGGTGCGCGACCTCATACCCTCCACGGCGGATCAACCGGTGCGCCTGCTCGACGAGGAGGTGGGCGGATGAGCTCGCTCGAGGGCGTCACCCCCGCGCGGGGGCTGCTCGTGGCCGTGCTCTCCGCGATGGCGAGCTGGCTGCTGCTGCAGCTGGTGCGCGTGCTCGGCGGGGGCTACCCCGTCATCTCCTGGCTCGGGCTCGTCCCGCTCCTCGCGGTGACCGTGCTGGTCCTGGCGATGAGCTGGCAGATCCGCCGCTACGTGCAGGGCAGCTCGCGGGTGCGCCCCAGCCCGCAGCGCGGGCGCGGCACGCTCGTCGGTGCCCAGGCCGCGGCGCTCGGCGGGGCGGCCCTGCTGGGGTGGTACCTCGCGAACGCCCTCGTCCACCTGCCGACCGTCGACGTGCCCAGCCACCGGGTCCAGCTGGTGTGGGGTCTCGTCCACGCCGGCGCGGCGGTGGCCCTGTCGGTCGCCGGCTTCGTCGGGCAGCACTGGTGCCGGATCCCGCCGGGTGACGACGAGGACGACGGCGTCCCGGACGGGGACCTCGCCTACGGCTGAGACCCCGGTCAGACCAGCGCCTGCGCCACGAAGTCGGCGACCCTCGGCGGCGTCGGGATGTCCAGGCGCGCGGGGTCGACGGGGTCGAGCAGCCGTACCCAGGACGCGGCCCGCTGCGCCGCGCCGAGCCGGTCGGCCGCCTCCACCAGGGCCAGGCGGTCGCGCCGCGCGACCTCCGGCCAGCGCTCCGCGTAGGCGTCCACCAGGCGGCGGGTCAGCGTGGTGTCGGGAAGCGGTGCCTCGAGCGGGACCGCGGCGGCGCCCCGCAGGGCACGGTGGAGCACGGACCACGGGTGGGACCAGAAGGCGTCGCCGAGGTCGAAGGCACGGCACGGGCGGTCCGGGTCCTGCGGGGCGCAGGCGTTGCCGGGGTGGACGTCGTTGGGCTGCAGGGTGCTGGGCACGCCCGAGGCGTCGAGCCGATCCATGGCCCGGCGGAAGCGGGGGAGGGCCGAGCGGGCGCCGGCCGCGGCCGCGGGGTCGAGGTGCTGGGCGTCGGTGCGCGGGCGGGCGGTCAGGCCCTCCACCGTGCCCGCCAGCCAGTCGGTCGCCCCTGCGGCCTCGAGCGCGGGCAGCATGGCCAGGCGGTCGCGGGAGCCCTCGCAGCGACGCTGGAGGTCGGCGGCGTCGCCCACGAGCCGCAGCCACCCGGCCCCGGAGCGCTCGACGGGCGGCCCACCGTCCGGCAGGAGCCACCACCCCTCCGACGGCAGCACCGCCCAGGGGACGACGACGTGCTCGGGGGCGAGCCGGCCGAGCGCCAGCAGCAGCTCGCCCTCGAAGGCCTGACCGGGGTTGCCCGCCTTGAGGTATGCCGTGCCGTCCCGGAGGGGGACCGCGTGCACCGCGGCCCAGAAGCGCACCTTGACCTCGGTCAGCGGCCCGGTGCGTCGCTCGCCCCGCGCCGCGAGCACCTCGTCGACCCAGGCCGTGGCCCGGGCACGGAAGGGAGCCGACCGCCACGTCGCCACCACGTCCTGCACCCGGGCAGGGTAGCGCCGGTGCGGCAGGGGCAGCCGGTGGGCGCACCCGGCGGGGGCACCTGCGGAACCCGGCACCGCGCCGCTGTCCGACCCCCGGCCTACAGTGACGGGATGAGCACCGAGCGCCACGAGGACGGCTCCGGCCTGGTCGACCCGAACCCCTCCTCACCGCGGCGGCCGACGACCCTGTGGCCGGGGCTGGACGACGTCGAGCACTCGCGGTGGTACGTCGAGCGGTTCCGGGGGCTGGCCGCGGACGGAGGCGACGTGCAGGGGGAGTCGCGGCTCGTCGACGTCCTCGCACCCAGGGGTGCCCGGCTGCTCGACGCCGGCTGCGGACCCGGACGCCACGGCGGTCACCTGTCCCGGCTCGGCCACCGGGTGGTCGGTGTCGACATCGACCCCGTCCTCGTCGCGGCCGCGCGGGAGGACCACCCCGGCGCGACGTGGCTGGTGGCCGACCTCGTCAGCCTCGACCTCGCGGCGCAGGGGGAGCCGGACGCGTTCGACGGCGCGCTCCTGGCCGGCAACGTCATGGACTTCATCCCCGGGCTGCACCGGGCCGAGGCCCTGCTCCGGGTGGCTGCGCACGTGCGACCGGGCGGCTTCGTCCTCCTCGGGTGCCGCACCGTCCGCGGCTTCACGCCGGAGGAGCTGGACGCGGTGCTCCCGGGCACCGGGTTGCGCCTCGAGCACCGCTTCGCCACCTGGGACCTGCAGCCCTGGGAGCCCGGGGCCAGCTTCTGCGTCAGCGTCCTGCGCCGCGTCTGACGCCCAGGCGGGGCAGGAGGACCCGGTGCACGACCAGCACGACCCCGCTGGCCACCAGGGCCGTGCCGAACACCGCGAGCGAGGACCCGACACCGCTCATCAGGTCCGGGTCGACGAGCACGACGACCGCGAGCGCGAGCATCAGCATGCCGCCGACGAGCTTGAGGATGCGGCCGTGCCGCTCCTGCAGGCGCGAGGCGCGCATCGTCACCACCGCGGTGGTGAAGATCGCGATCTCGTCGAGCTGGTAGATGAGCATGTAGAGGAGGAGCAGCACCACGAACGTGCCCGCCGACGCCTCCTGCGCGGTGAGCAGGTTGGTCCACAGCAGCGGGAAGCCCGCGGTGCAGCCGAACTCCACCAGCGACACTCCCGCGGCCAGCACCGCGGTCGCGCCCACGACCGCCGGCAGGTTGTCCCCCTGCGCCAGGACCCGGCGCATCGCCCGGTAGATGCCAGGCTTGCGCTCGTCCGCGATCGTGAACGAGAGACCCTGCCTGAACCAGAAGTAGTCCTTGATGCTCACCACCGCGAAGAGCAGCGCCACGAGGGCGACCAGCACCCGGATCCACGGGGCGAAGGCCACCACGGTGAAGACCGTGAAGAGCCCGGCGATGAACAGCGCGTAGATCGCGGCGGTGACGGCGATGAACGTCAGCCCGATGATCATCGTGCGGCGGCGCGACCCCGAGTTGAGCGACAGCGCGATGAGCACCGTGAGCACCCACAGGGAGCAGGGGTTGAAGCCGTCGACGAACGCGATCAGGGCGGTCGAGACCAGGAGCGAGCGCTCCCCCAGGTGGACGTCCCCGACGAGCGGGAGGCGCAGCACGTCGGCGGTGTCGTCCTCGGGCGCGCACTGGAAGGGGTTGTCGGCGGTCCCCTCGCAGACCTCCCCGGTGGCCACCGTCCCGGACGTCCCCTCGGGCAGCCGGACGTCGGCGGGGTCTGGGCACCCCTGGTCCGTGCAGCGCTGCACCTCGGCCTCGATCTGCACGTCGTGCACGCCCTCGCGGAAGCCGACCCAGGCGCGCTCGCCGACGAGGATCACCGGCACGCCCAGCGCGCGCACGCGGTAGCGCTCCAGAGCGTCGACCAGGCGCGCCCGTCCGGCCGCGTCCTCCCAGACCTCGACCGCGACCAGCCGCATGCCGGGGGTGCGCGCCTCCAGGTCCTCCAGCCACGGCCCGGTCACCGCGCACACGGGGCAGCCCTCGCCGTAGTAGTACTCGACGACGACCTCGGTCGTCACCTCCTCCTGCGCCCTCGCGCCCGGCGGGAGCGCGAGGTCGACCGTCAGGAGGGCGAGCACCAGCGCCAGCGCGCCGAGGAGCACGCGCCGGACGAGGTCGGTCCGGCCCCTCACCCCTCCATCCTCCCCGGCCCACGCGTCGGCGCGCAGCGTCCGCGGGTATGCCGTTGCTCACCCCCGGAGCACCGCGCCGCTCGGCCGGCGGCGGGGCCTACCGGTCGACGTCGCCCACGACGAAGAACATCGACCCCAGGATCGCCACCATGTCGGCCACGATCGTCCCCGGGAGCATCTCGCGCAGCACCTGCACGTTGCTGAACGAGGCCGACCGCAGCTTGAGGCGGTGCGGGGCCTTCTCTCCCCGGCTCACGAGGTAGTAGCCGTTGAACCCCAGCGGGTTCTCGCCCGCGAAGTAGTGCGCTCCCTCGGGCACCTTGAGGACCTTGGGCAGCTTGGTGCTGACCGGGCCGGGGCCCAGCTCCCGCAGGCGCTCCGTGCACGCCCGCGCCAGGTCGAGGGAGACGTGCACCTGCTCGGCGAGCACCTCCAGGCGGGCCAGGCAGTCACCGGCCTCGCGGGTGACCACCCGTCCCGGGCCCCCCTTGACGAAGAGCTCCCCGTAGGCGAGGTACGGCTCGTCGCGACGCAGGTCGACGTCCAGCCCCGACCCGCGCGCGATCGGGCCGGACACGCCATACCCCAGCACCTGTCCGAGCTCGAGGACGCCGACGCCCCGGGTCCGGGCGGTGACGATCTCGTTGCCGATGATCATCCCCTCCAGCTCGGGCATCCGGCTGCGCACCTTCTCCACGGCCGCGTCGACCCGGTCCAGCCAACCCTCGGGCAGGTCGTGCAGCAGCCCCCCGACGCGGGTCGCCATGTAGTGCATCCGCCCGCCGCTGTACTCCTCCATCACCGCCTGCAGCTCCTCACGCTCGCGGAAGCTGTAGAACATCGGCGTGATGGCGCCCAGCTCCAACGGGTAGGACCCCAGGAACATGAGGTGGTTGAGGACCCGGCTCAGCTCGGACAGCAGCGTCCTGGCCCAGGTCGCCCGCTCCGGTACCTCCATCCCGAGCAGGTGCTCGACGGTCAGCGCCACCCCCACCTCGTTGTTGAACGCCGACAGCCAGTCGTGGCGGTTGGCGAGCACGAGGATCTGGCGGTAGTCCCGCACCTCGAAGAGCTTCTCCGCGCCGCGGTGCATGTAGCCGATGACCGGCTCCGCCGCGACGATCCGTTCGCCGTCGACCGTGATGCGCAGGCGGAGCACCCCGTGCGTCGCCGGGTGCTGGGGGCCGATGTTGAGCACCATCTCCGTGGTGCTCAGCCCGCTCACCCCGGTCGCGCCGAGGGAGACGTCGAGGTCGCGCGTGCTCACCCGGCCCACCCTAGCCACGCACCGCCACCACCCACCGGAAGGAGCCCAGACCGCCCGGTGCGGTGAGGGCAGCCAGCGCACCCCTGCGGGCCAGGGCCGCCAGGTATGCCGGCGGGTCGGTCCGTGCGAGCTCGCGCGGCGGCTGGTCGGTCGGGGCGGGGGCGGTCGGGGCGGGGAGGAGGTCACGCAGGACTTCCGACTGGCGGGACACGTGACACCGGGTGAGACGGTGATCCACCGTCACGTCCTGGAGCGAGTCCACGGCCACGTGCGCGGTGAGGTCGCAGCTGCCGTCCGGGACCGGCTCGACCTCGCGACCGGAGCGGAAGCCGGTGAGCGTCCCGTGGTGCGGCCGGTCGGCGCGCGTGTGGCCGTAGTCGACGGCCACCACCACCCCGCGGTCCACCCGTCGCACCAGCTCGGCCCAGGCGAGGTCGCGCGGGCGCCCGACCTCGGCCCGCAGCACCTCCGGGCCGAGCCAGCGGTCCGCCCAGGCGAGGTCGGGCCCGGCCAGAGGCGCGCCCCGCCCCTCGGTGCCGTCGGGTGCGACGGTGACCGCACGCCATACCCCGCCGGCGTCCCGCTCCGCGACGGGGCAGGGGACGACGTCGAGCCACTCGTGCGCGAGAACGAGGGTGTCCCGCAACCCGGTGAGCGTCGGGGGGAGCGCGGCCCCGCCCGGCGAGACCAGCCAGTCGTCCACCTCGAGCCCGTCCGGACGGGCGACGACGTCGACGCCGGTGAGGCGCAGGGCGGGTTCGAGCCGCCGGAGGTGACCCAGCAGCTCACCGCGCCCGGTCCCGACGTCCACCACAGCCGGGCACCCGTGCCGCCGGGCCAGCGCGAGGACCGCCTCGGCCAGCACCTCCCCGGCGCCGGGGACCCCCTGGACCGACGTCGCGAAGTGCTCGCCGGGAGCGGCCCCGCGGTAGAACCCCCGCTCGCCGTAGAGCGCCTCCTGCCAGGCGACCACCCACGGCACCCGCCGGGCGCGGGGGGCTGGCTCGACGACCATGGGCGGTCAGTCTGGCACGCGGGGGCCCGTGACGCCGATGTCGTTTTCCTGCTAGACCAACCCGGGGCGGCGGGGCAGGATGGACGTCGTGAGCGTCTCCACCTTCCACCTCGACCACGACCGCTGCTCGGCGGTCGTGCGGAGCCGGGACCCCCGCTTCGACGGGTGGTTCGTGACCGCCGTGCGCAGCACCCGCATCTACTGCCGGCCCAGCTGCCCGGCGGTCACCCCCAAGGTGGTCAACATGCGGTTCTACCGCTCGGCGGCCGCGGCCCAGGCCGACGGCTACCGCGCCTGCCGTCGCTGCCGCCCCGACGCGACGCCCGGCTCCCCAGAGTGGCACGTCCGCGGCGACGTGGTGGCCCGAGCCGTGCGGCTCGTCGCCGACGGGGTGGTCGAGCGCGAGGGGGTCGGGGGCCTGGCCGCGCGACTGGGCTACTCCACCCGCCAGGTCGAGCGGCTGGTGAGCGCCGAGCTCGGCGCCGGGCCGCTCGCGCTGGCCCGTGCGCAGCGGGCGCGGACGGCCCGGGTGCTCCTGGAGAGCAGCGGGCTGCCGATGGCCGAGGTCGCCTTCGCGGCCGGCTTCTCCAGCATCCGCTCGTTCAACGACACGGTGCGCGCCGTCTACGCCGCCACGCCCACCGAGCTGCGCGCCGCTGCCCGTCGGGGGGAGCGGCCCGTCCCGTCGGGGGTGCGCGGGGCGCCCGGGGTGACCGGGCAGGGCGCGGTCGAGCGACCCGTCGTCGTGCTGCAGCTCCGGCTGCCCTTCCGCCCGCCGCTGCACGCGGTGAGCCTCTTCGGCCACCTGGCCGCCACCGCCGTCCCGGGCCTGGAGGTCTGGCGGTCGGGTCGCCTCGCGCGCAGCCTGGCGCTGCCCCACGGCAGCGGCGTCGTGCGGCTGACGCCGCCCGAGGAGGGCGAGCGGCACGTCGGGACCGAGCTGTGGCTGGAGGACGTGCGAGACCTGCCCGCGGCGATCCAGCGGGTGCGCCGGCTGCTGGACCTCGACGCCGACCCCGAGGCGGTCGACGCGCACCTGGCCGGCGACCCCCGGCTGGAGCCCCTGGTCCGGGCCCGCCCCGGGGTCCGGCTGCCCGGCACCGTGGAGGCGTCCGAGCTCCTCGTCCGGGCGGTCCTGGGGCAGCAGGTCTCGACGGCTGCCGCCGCCACGCACACGGCCCGGCTGGTGGGCAGGTTCGGCCGTCCCCTCCCTTCCCCGCTGCTGATGGACGGTGGACCGACGCACCTCTTCCCGACCGCGGAGGCGATCGCCGGAGCCGACGAGGACCAGCTCCCGGGCCTGCCCTCCAGCCGACGACGGACGCTCCTCACCGTCGCCGGCGCGCTCGCCGGGGCCGGTCTGGACCTCGGGCCGGGGTCGTCGTGGGAGCAGGCGCGCGCGGACCTGCTCGCGCTGCCCGGCGTCGGTCCGTGGACGACCGAGATGGTGGCGCTCCGCGGGCTCGGCGACCCCGACGCCTTTCCCGCGACCGACCTCGGGGTCCGCGTCGTGGCCGGTGCGCTGGGGCTGCCGACCGCCCCCCGGGCGCTCCTGTCCCGGGCGGAGCGGTGGCGCCCCTGGCGCTCCTACGCCGTCCAGCTGCTGTGGGCCTCCGGCGACCACGCCGTGACGAGGCTTCCCGACCGCCCCACCCAGGAGATGCCATGAAGCACACCCGCGTGACCGTCGACTCGCCGGTCGGGCCGCTCGCCCTCGTCAGCGACGGGACGAACCTGACCGGGGTCTTCTTCGAGGAGCACCGGCACGCGCCGGGGGACCTCGGCCCCGACACCCCTCTGACCCAGGCGCCCCCGGTGCTCCGAAACGCGGCGGTCCAGCTCGAGGAGTACTTCCGGGGGGAGCGCCAGGACTTCGACCTGCCGGTGACGGCGGTGGGCACGGACTTCCAGCGGCGGGTGTGGGCCCTGCTGCGCACCATCCCCTACGGACGCACCTGGTCCTACGGCCAGCTCGCCGTGGCGCTCGGTCAGCCCGGCGCCTCCCGGGCCGTCGGCCTCGCCAACGGCCGCAACCCCGTGTCCATCGTCGTCCCGTGCCACCGGGTCGTCGGCTCCGACGGCGCCATCACCGGGTACGGCGGAGGGGTGGCGCGCAAGCAGCAGCTGCTCGACCTCGAACGCGGTGCCGCACTCTTCTGACCGTGCGGACCGGTCGGGCGGTCGGGGGGCACGGGCGCGGCGGATACCCTGTTGGGGTGAGTGACGCGTCCCCCCACCCCACCCCCGAGGCCGACCTTCCCGAGCAGATGAAGGTCCGCCGTGCCAAGCGCGAGGCGCTGCTGGCCGACGGGGAGGCGTACGTCGTCGGGGTGCCCACCACCCACACGATCGGGCAGGTGCGCGAGGGCTGGGCAACCCTGGCGACGGGGGAGGAGACCCAGGACGAGGTCGGGGTCGCGGGGCGCGTGGTCTTCGTCCGCAACACCGGCAAGCTCTGCTTCGCCACCCTCCAGTCGGGGGACGGCACCCGGCTCCAGGCGATGCTCTCGCTGGCCGAGGTCGGCCAGGAGGCCCTGGACCGGTGGAAGGCGCTCGTCGACCTCGGCGACCACGTGTTCGTCCACGGCAGGGTCATCTGCTCGCGTCGGGGCGAGCTGTCGGTGATGGCGTCGTCCTGGCAGATGGTCTCCAAGGCCCTGCGCCCGCTCCCGGTCCTGCACAAGGACCTCTCGGAGGAGCAGCGGGTGCGGCAGCGCTACGTGGACCTGATCGTCCGCGACGAGGCCAGGCGGATGGTGCGCACCAAGGCCACCGTCCTGCGCTCGGTCCGCGCCACCCTGGACGAGCTCGGGTTCGTCGAGGTCGAGACCCCCATCCTGTCCACGATCCACGGTGGCGCGGCCCACCCGTTCTCGACCCATCTCAACGCCTTCGACATCGACATGTACCTGCGGGCGTACACGGAGATCGCCCTGAAGAAGGCCGTGGTCGGAGGGATCGAGAAGGTCTACGAGATCGGTCGCGTCTTCCGCAACGAGGGGATCGACTCCACCCACTCGGCGGAATTCACCGAGCTGGAGTTCTACGAGGCCTACGGGGACCAGTTCACCGCCGCCGATCGCACGCGGTCGATCATTCTCAATGCCGCCGAGGCGACCGGCGTCGGCACGACGGTCACCGATTACCGGGGCCGCGAGATCGACCTCGCCGGTGAATGGCGCTGGCTGCCCATCCTCGACGCCGTCTCGGAAGCGGTCGGCGAGCAGGTCGTGGCCCAGGAGGACGCCGAGAACATCGCCCGACTTCGGCGGTCGGCGGAAAGTCACGACGTCGCCCTGCAGCCGGGATGGGACGCCGGGGAGATCATTCTCGAGATCTTCGAGCAGCTGGTCGAGGAGACCCTGATCCAGCCCACCTTCGTCTGCGACTATCCCGAGTCGGTCCGTCCCCTCGCCCGTCGCCACCGGGACCACCCCGGCCTCGTCGAGGCGTGGGACCTCATCATCGGCGGCGTCGAGCTGGCGCCCAGCTACACCGAGCTCGTCGACCCGGTGATCCAGCGCGAGCGGCTCACCGCGCAGGCCGCCCTCGCGGCCGGTGGCGACCCCGCGGCCATGCAGCTCGACGAGGACTTCCTGCGGGCCCTGGAGTACGGCGCCCCGCCCATGGGAGGCACGGGCATGGGCATCGACCGGCTCGTCATGCTGCTCACCGGCGCCGGCATCCGCGAGACGATCCTCTTCCCCCTGCTCAAGCCGGAGGCCTGAGACCGTGGAGATCCTCACCGAGGGCTGGATGATCCTGGCCGCGCTGCTCCCCTCCATCGGGCTGCTCTTCCTCTTCTGGGTCATCCTCAAGCACATCGTCGAGGGGGACCGTCGTGAGCGCGCCGCGTTGCGCAGGTGGGAGGCGGAACGGGACGCGGAGATGGCCGACAAGTCCGGCGAGTCCGGCGAGCGGGACAAGCCGATGAATTCGGCCGGGTAATCCCCTTCGGCGAAACTCCCCCCCCCGATTCTTCTCGCCGGGCCGAACGTCGGCTACGCTTTAGATCACCACTATCCCTGTAGTGGTATCGGGACAGACAAAGAAGTGGAGAGACTATGGTGCAGCGTGTCCAGGTTGTTCTCGAGGACGACGTGACCGGTGGCGAGGCCACGGAGACGGTGGAGTTCTCCCTCGACGGCGTGAGCTACGAGATCGACGTCAACGACGAGAACGCCTCTCGCCTCCGCAACGACCTCGCGGTGTGGATCGCCGACGCCCGACGGGCAGGTGGGCGGCGCCAGACCCGTCGCCGCCAGTCCTCAGGCTCAGGCTCTGGCTCCGGCACGGGCTCGGCATCGGCCAAGTCCGAGGAGCTGGCCCGCGTCCGTGAGTGGGGCCGGGAGAACGGTTACAAGGTGAGCTCGCGCGGCCGC
This sequence comes from Ornithinimicrobium cerasi, assembly GCF_003702705.1. Taxonomy (GTDB): domain Bacteria; phylum Actinomycetota; class Actinomycetes; order Actinomycetales; family Dermatophilaceae; genus Ornithinicoccus; species Ornithinicoccus cerasi. The sequence goes on from NZ_QZMN01000003.1 coordinate 55,272, forward strand.
GTGCCGCAGGAGCTCCAGGACGCGTACGCCGCGGCGCACTGACGCCCGCGCGACCACGCGCCGACGGCGGGCCGGATCCCTTCGGGGAGCCGGCCCGCCGTCGTCTGTCGGGCCGTGTCAGGTAACGATTTGTTCCCAGACCGATAAGGGTGCATGATGGGCGCATGGATTCCCGGGGCCGCCGCCTCACGCGGTGCTACGAGCTGGACCTCTCGCGCGTCAGCAGCATGCTGATGCGCTCCTGCCGCTGAACCCCGCACCCTCGTCCCGCAACCCGCTCGTCGCGGTGTGACGCACCGCCGCGCGACCGGCGCCACGGCATACCCCGTGGCCGTCCCCCAGGAGAGGTCCATGACCGTCCATGCCCCCACGCCGCCGCGCGTCCGCCCGTCCCGCTCGACCAGGTCCCAGGGCCAGTGGGCCGTCGACGGCCCGGAGGCGCTGAACGACAACGAGCGCTTCAAGGCGCAGGACAACGGTCTCAACGTCCGCGAGCGGATCGAGACCGTCTACGCCCGGGACGGGTTCGACTCCATCCCGACCGACGACCTCCACGGCCGGTTCCGCTGGTGGGGTCTCTACACCCAGCGCCGGCCGGGGATCGACGGCGGCCGGACCGCCCAGCTCGAGCCCCACGAGCTCGAGGACCGCTACTTCATGCTCCGGGTGCGCACGGACGGTGCCCTGCTCGGGCCGCGGGAGCTGCGGGTGCTGGGCGACATCTCCACCGACCTCGCACGCGGGACCGCCGACATCAGCGACCGCCAGAACATCCAGTACCACTGGGTCCGCATCGAGGACGTGCCCGAGATCTGGCGGCGGCTCGAGGCGGTGGGGCTGCAGACGACCGAGGCCTGCGGCGACACCCCGCGCGGCTTCCTCGGCAGCCCGGTGGCCGGCGTCGCGGCCGACGAGATCATCGACCCCACCCCGGTCATCGAGGAGATCACACGCCGCTTCGTCGGTGACCCCGAGCTGGCCAACCTGCCCCGCAAGTTCAAGAGCGCCATCACCGGCCACCCGAGCCTCGACGTCGTCCACGAGATCAACGACGTGTCCCTCGTCGGGGTCGTGCACCCCGAGCTGGGCCCCGGGTACGACCTGTGGGTCGGCGGCGCGCTCTCGACCGCGCCGCGGCTGGCCGAGCGGCTCGGGGCGTTCGTGCCGCCGGAGCAGGCCGCCGACGTCTGGCACGGCGTCATCCAGGTCTTCCGGGACTACGGCTTCCGGCGCCTGCGCAACAAGGCGCGCCTGAAGTTCCTGCTGGCCGAGTGGGGCGCGGAGCGGTTCCGCGAGGTGCTCGAGACGGAGTACCTCGGCTACCGCCTGCCCGACGGACCGGCCCCCGCGGTCCCCACCACCTCCGGCGACCACGTGGGTGTGCACGCCCAGAAGGACGGCCGCTTCTACGTCGGGGCGGCCCCCACGGTCGGGCGGGTCGGCGGGAGCACCCTGCGCGGCCTGGCGGACCTGGTCGAGCGCGTGGGCGCCGACGGCGTGCGGCTCACCGCCTTCCAGAAGCTCGTCGTGCTCGGGGTGCCCGCCGAGCGGGTCGAGGAGCTCCTCGCCGGCCTGGCGCCCCTCGGCCTGACGGCGCGACCCAGCCTCTTCCGCCGCTCCACGATGGCGTGCACCGGGATCGAGTTCTGCAAGCTCGCGATCGTGGAGACGAAGGAGACCGCCGCGCGCGCCATCGCCACCCTGGAGGACCGGCTGGCCGAGGTCGAGCCGCTGCTCGACGGGCCGATCTCCCTGCACGTCAACGGCTGCCCGAACTCGTGCGCCCGCATCCAGACCGCCGACATCGGCCTCAAGGGCCAGATCGTCACCGTGGACGGGGAGCAGGTGCCCGGCTTCCAGGTGCACCTCGGGGGCGGGCTCGCCTCCGCCGACCGCGACGAGGAGGCCGGTCTGGGTCGCACGGTCCGCGGGCTCAAGGTCACCGCCGAGGAGCTGCCCGACTACGTGGAACGGGTGGTGCGCAGCTACGCCGCGCAGCGCGTGCCGGGCGAGGCGTTCGCCACCTGGGCGCACCGTGCCGACGAGGAGGACCTGACGTGAGCGTCGCCACCACGGACGAGGTGCGGGCCGGTCGGCTGCGCGACGTCGCGCTCGAGGCGCAGGACCGGTTCGCCGACGCCGACGCCGACGCCGTCCTCGCCTGGGCGGCCGGGCGGTTCGGCCGCCGCCTCGCCGTCGCGTGCAGCATGGCCGACGCCGTGCTGCCCCACCTGGTCGCCGAGCACGTCCCGGGCGTCGACGTCCTCTTCCTCGACACGGGCTACCACTTCCCGGAGACCGTGGCCACGCGCGACCGGGTCGCCGACCTGCTGGACGTCACCGTGGTCGACGTGCGGCCGCAGCTGTCGGTCGCCGAGCAGGACACGGCCCACGGCCCCGACCTCTTCGCCCGGGACCCCGGCGCCTGCTGCCGACTGCGCAAGGTGGAGCCACTGCGGGACGCCCTCTCCGGGTACGACGCCTGGGTCACCGGGGTGCGGCGCGAGGAGGGGCCGACGCGAGCCGGCACGCCTCTGGTCACCTGGGACGAGACGTTCGGCCTGGTGAAGATCAACCCCCTGGCCGCCTGGACCTTCGAGGAGCTCCTCGCCTACTCCGAGCGGCACCTCCTGCCGTCCAACCCTCTTCTGGCGCAGGGCTACCCGTCGATCGGGTGCCGACCGTGCACCCGGGCGGTGGCGCCGGGGGAGGACCCGCGCGCGGGCCGGTGGGCCGGGTCCGCCAAGACCGAGTGCGGCCTCCACCCCGGCTCGCCCGCCACCCCCACCCTCCTCCCCACCCCGACCACCGAGGAGACGCGATGACCACGCTGACCCGCGACCGGAGCACGGCCCACCACCAGGCGCCCGCGCCGGCGCCCGACCTGCTCGACGCGCTGGAGAGCGAGGCCGTCCACATCATCCGGGAGGTGGTCGCCGAGCTCGAGCGGCCGGTGCTGCTCTTCTCCGGCGGCAAGGACTCGGTGGTGATGCTCCACCTGGCCGCGAAGGCGCTGTGGCCGGCTCGGGTGCCGTTCCCGGTGCTGCACGTCGACACCGGCCACAACTTCCCGGAGGTCCTGGCCTTCCGCGACACGACGGTGGAGCGGCTCGGGGTCGAGCTGGTCGTCGCCAGCGTGCAGGACTACCTGGACGACGGGAGGCTGCGCGAGCGCGCCGACGGCACGCGCAACCCGCTGCAGACCCTGCCCCTGCTGGACGCGATCGAGACCCACCGCTTCGACGGCGTCTTCGGCGGCGGCCGGCGCGACGAGGACAAGGCGCGGGCCAAGGAGCGGGTCATCAGCCTGCGCGACGCGTTCGGCCAGTGGGACCCCAAGAACCAGCGCCCGGAGCTGTGGCGCCTCTACAACACCCGTCACCGCCCCGGCGAGCACGTGCGGGTCTTCCCGCTGAGCAACTGGACCGAGCTCGACGTGTGGCGCTACGTCGCCCGCGAGGGCATCGGGCTGCCCGACCTCTACTACGCCCACGAGCGGGAGGTCTTCGAGCGCGACGGGATGCTCCTCACCCCCGGTCCGTGGACCGCGCCCCGGCCGGGCGAGACGGTGACCACGCGCACCGTCCGCTACCGCACCGTCGGCGACATGTCGTGCACCGGTGCGGTGCTCTCGGACGCCGCCGACGTGTCCGCGGTCATCGCCGAGGTCGCCGCGACGACCGTCACCGAGCGTGGCGCGACCCGTGCCGACGACCGCCTCTCCGAGGCCGCCATGGAGGACCGCAAGAAGGAGGGGTACTTCTGATGAGCACCGTGACCGAGCACCCGACCGGGGACCTGGCCGAGCACCTGGCCGGGGCGGCGCGCACCCCCGGCCTGCTGCGGCTGGCGACCGCGGGCTCCGTCGACGACGGCAAGTCCACGCTCGTCGGGCGGCTGCTGCACGACACCAGGTCGGTCCTCGCCGACCAGATGGCAGCCGTCGAGCAGGCCTCCCGCCGCCGCGGCTGGACCGGCGAGCTGGCCGACCTGGCGCTGCTGACCGACGGCCTGCGCGCCGAGCGCGAGCAGGGCATCACGATCGACGTCGCCTACCGCTACTTCGCCACCGCCCGCAGGTCGTTCATCCTGGCCGACTGCCCCGGCCACGTGCAGTACACCCGGAACACGGTGACCGGCGCCTCGACCGCTGACGTCGTCGTCGTCCTCGTCGACGCCCGCCACGGGGTCGTCGAGCAGACCCGCCGCCACCTCGCCGTGGTCGGGCTGCTCCGCGCCCCGCACGTCATCGTCGCGCTCAACAAGATCGACCTCGTCGGGGACGCGGAGTCCGTGCACGCAGCGGTCTCCGCCGACGTGGACGCGCTGGCGCCCGTCCTCGGGCTGGACGACGTGCGGGTGGTCCCCGTCTCCGCCCTGCTCGGCGACAACGTCGTGGAACGCTCGGTGCGCACGCCCTGGTACGCCGGGCCGACGCTCCTGGAGCTCCTGGAGAACCTGCCGACCGCCACCCAGGAGCCCTCGGCCGTCCTGCGCTTCCCGGTCCAGCTGGTCATCCGCCCGCAGCACGGCGCGGTCGACCCCGCCCACGTCGACTACCGGGGGTATGCCGGTCACGTCGCCTCCGGCGCGGTCGCCGTCGGCGACGAGGTGGTCGTGGCCTCGTCGGGGCGGCGCACGACGGTGGTCGGGATCGACCACGGGGGGCGCAGCGTCCGGCAGGCCGAGGCACCGCTGTCGGTCACCCTGCGGCTGGCCGACCAGCTCGACATCTCCCGCGGCGACCTCATCGCCGCGGCGCAGGACGCACCGCTGTCCGTGCAGGCGACGGAGGCGGTGCTCTGCTGGCTCGCCGAGCAGCCCCTCCTCCCCGGCGCGCGGGTGCTTCTCAAGCACGGCACGCGCACGGTCCGGGCCAGGGTCGCGGCGCTGCACGACCGGCTCGACGTCGCGGCGATGCTCGTCACCCCCGTGGGCGCAGGAGGGGCGGGGCTGAACGACCTCGTCAGCGTCTCCCTCGCGCTCGCGGAGCCGCTGCCGCTGGAGGACTACGCCCGCTCCCGCGACGGCGGCAGTCTGCTGGTCATCGATCCGCACGACGGCACCACCCTGGCCGCAGGCCTGGTCGGCGCCGGGCTGAGGGTCTGACCGTGGCCGTCACGCTGCTCGGGCTGGTGCTCGAGGGCCGCGCGGTCGTCCTGGTGGGCGGCGGTGCGGTGACCGCCCGCCGAGCCCGCGACCTGCTCGACGACGGCGGCGTGGTCACCGTCGTCGCGCCCGACCTCGTGCCCGAGCTGGCCGAGCTCGTGGCGGCCGGGCGGGTCGGCTGGGTGGACCGTGGCTACCTCGGTGCCCCGGACCTGGCCGGGGCCTGGCTCGTGCACACGGCGACCGGTGACCCCGTCGTCGACGCGCAGGTCGCCGCCGACGCGGAGGCGCAGCGCACCTTCTGCGTCAACGCCGGCGCGGCCGGCGCGGGCAGCGCCCAGGTGCCCGCCCGCGGCGAGGTGCGCACCCCCGACGGACCGGTCCGCGTGGCCGTCCACGCCGGCGGTGACCCGCGGCGGGCGGCGGCGGTGCGCACCTCCGTCGTCGAGCACGTGGGCTCGGGGGTGGCGGACCTGCGTGCGCGGCGCGCCCGCGGCCTGCCCCGGGGTGCGCGGAGGGGGAGCGCGACCGGCTGGGTCGCCCTGGTGGGCGCCGGGCCCGGTGACGACGGTCTGCTCACCCGCCGGGCGTCCACACTGCTCGCCGCCGCCGACGTGGTCGTCACCGACCGGCTGGTGCCGACCGGGGTGCTGGCCGGGCTACCCGAGGGCGTGCGGGTCGTCGACGTCGGCAAGACGTCCGGGCACCACCCGGTGCCGCAGGAGGAGATCAACCGGCTCCTCGTCGAGGAGGCGCTGGCCGGCCGCGGCGTGGTGCGGTTCAAGGGCGGCGACCCCTACGTCCTCGGCCGGGGCGGCGAGGAGCGTCTGGCCTGCGAGCGGGCCGGGGTCCGGGTGGAGGTGGTGCCCGGCATCACCAGCGCCGTGTCGGTCCCCGCAGCGGCCGGCATCCCGGTGACGCACCGCGGGGTGGCCAGGGGGTTCACCGTGGTGACCGGCCACGAGGACGTCCCGACGCTGCCCCCCGGCACCGACCACACCCTGGTGCTCCTCATGGGCGTCGCGACCCTGCGCCGGACCGCCGAGCTGCTCGTGGCGGGCGGGCGCCCGGCCGGCTGCCCCGTCGGCATCGTCGAGCGTGGCTGGACGCCGGACCAGCGGGTGACGCTCGGCACGCTCGCCGACATCGCGGAGCGGGCCGAGCTGGTGGGGGTCGCCTCGCCCGCCGTGGTCGTCGTCGGTGACGTCGTGCGCCTCGCGCACGACTGGGTCACCGAGGCGCATGGCGGGGCCGGTGCGCCCGACCCGGTGACCGTGCGGGGAGCGGTCGCGTGACGCACCTCCTGCTCATCGCGCTCGCCGGGTTCGGGGCCCAGCTCGTCGACGGCTCCCTGGGGATGGGCTACGGCGTGACGTCCGCGTCCCTGCTGCTCGCCACCGGGCTGGCCCCGGCCCTGGCCAGCGCCTCGGTCAACCTGGCCCAGCTGGGGACCACGCTGTCCTCGGGCGCGAGCCACTGGCGCGCCGGCAACGTCGACTGGGCGATCGTGCGGCGCCTCGCGCTGCCGGGCGGGATCGGGGGACTGCTCGGCGCCACCCTGCTGTCCTCGCTGTCCACCGACGCCGCCCGCCCGGTGATGGCCGTCCTGCTCCTGCTGCTCGGCGTCGCGGTCGTGCTGCGCTTCCTCACCCGCCCGCCGCTCGCGGGGGTGCGGGAGCGCCCGTGGACGCGCAGCCGCCGGTTCCTCGGGCCGCTCGGGCTGGTCGGCGGCTTCGTCAACGCGACCGGGGGCGGCGGGTGGGGGCCCGTCGTCACCTCCACCCTGCTCAGCACCGGTCCGACCACGCCGCGCCGCGTCATCGGGTCGGTGTCCGCGTCGGAGTTCGTCGTCACCGTGTGCGCCAGCGTCGGGTTCCTCCTCGGGCTCGGCCTGTCCGGGCTGCACCTGGGGACGATCGTGGCGCTGATGGCCGGGGGGGTCCTCGCGGCCCCGGTGGCGGCGACCCTGGCCGGCCGCCTGCCGGCCCAGGTCCTGGGCGTGGCCGTCGGGTCGATGATCCTCAACCTCAACCTCGGCCCGGTCCTCGACGTCCTGGGCGTCCCGGGTACGCCGTCCACCGTCGCCCGGGCCGTCGTGCTGACGGCCACCGTGCTCCTGGTCGTCGGCGTCGCGGCGAGGCGCGTGCTGCGGAGGGGTCGCGAGGCTGAGGCCTCCCGTCCGGGCGACCCCGTCGGCGTGGCTGCCCCGTGAGCCGCCGTCCGCTCGTCGTCGCGGCCCACGGCACCGCGAGCGGGGAGGGCAGGAAGGTCGTGGAGGGGTGCGCCGCGGCGGCCGCGGCCGAGCTGGGGGTCGCCCACGCCGTCGGCTACGTCGACGTCTGCGGGCCGACGCTGGAGGAGGTCCTCGCGTCCGAGGGGTCGGCCGGGGCTGGTCCGGTCGTCGTCCCCTACTTCCTCGCCTCGGGCTACCACGTGCGCCAGGACGTCCCGGGCGCCGTCGCCGAGGTCGCCGGCGCCCTCGTGACGCCCGCCCTGGGCGTCGAGCCGGAGGTGGTGGACGCGCTCGCGGACCGGGTGCTCGAGGTCCTGCCCGACGCCGACGGCGTGGTCGTCACCGCGGCGGGGTCGAGCGTGGACAGCGCCCGCGCCGAGGTGGCCCTGGTCGCGGACCTGCTGGGGGAGCGCCTCGGGGTGCCGACGCGGACGGCATACCTCTCGGGTCCCGGTCCACGGCCGGCGTCGGAGGTGAGCAGCCTGCGCGAGGTGGGCTGCCACCGGGTCGCGCTCGCCGCGCACCTGCTCGCGCCCGGTCACTTCCTCGACCGCGCCCACGCCGCCGCCCTCGACCTGGGGCGCGTCGCCACCGGCCCCCTCGGGACCCACCCCGCCCTCGCCGCCCTCGTCGTGCGGCGCTACCGGGAGGCGCTGGACCGACCGTCGCCGCTGTCGTGACACCACGAACGCCCTGGCGACGCCTGCGGCACGACAGCCGGGCACACCCGTGCCGGCGGGGTCACACCTCCCCGATCGTCACCTGCACCAGCTCCGCCTCCCCCGCGGCCGCGGCCCCGACCTCCTCCCACGTCCGGGGCAGCGCCACCTGGGGCCGGGTGCGGCCGCGCAGCGACCAGGGGCAGATCGTCGTCTTCGCGCCGTTGTTCTGGCTCCAGTCCAGGAACACCTTGCCGGGCCGCAGCGCCTTCGTCATCCGCGCGGTCACCAGCCCGGGGTGCTCCGTCTCGAGCTGCTCGGCCAGCGCCCTGGCGACCGTGCTCACCTCGTCCGAGGTCCGCGTCCCCTCGAGCTCGCCGTAGAGCTGCATCCCCTTCGAGCCGCTGGTCACCGGACGGGTGGGCAGGCCGACGGCCTCGAGCCGCTCGCGCACCATCAGCGCGACGACGGCGCACTCGTGCAGCCCCGCGCCGGGTCCCGGGTCGAGGTCGACGACCATCCGGTCGGGAGGGAGCGGGGTGCCGTCCCCGCCGACGCGCCACTGCGGCACGTGCAGCTCCAGGCTGCCCAGGTTGACGAGGTAGACCAGCGCCGCGAGGTCCGTCACCAGGGGGAAGGTGAGCGTGTCGCGGCCGCGCGAGGAGCCGGGCGTCGGCACCGTCACCCGCGGCAGCCAGTCCGGTGCGCCCGGGGGCAGGTTCTTCTCGAAGAAGTGGTCCTTCTCGACGCCCTCCGGCCACCGGATCCTCGTCACCGGTCGGTCCGCCAGCTCGGGCAGGATCTGGTCCGCGTGGGTGACGTAGTAGGTCAGGACCTCGCCCTTGGTCGTCCCCGTCGCCGGGTAGAGGACCTTGTCCAGGTTGCTCACGTGCAGCGTGCGGCCCGCGACGCTCACGGCGGTGCGGCTGCTGGTCACGACAGCTCCAGGAGGTCCAGCGGCGTGAGGTCGCCCCGCACTCCCTGGTAGCTCGGCTGCCGCAGGCGCCCCTCGCCGGGCGTGATGCCGAGGGAGGCGACGTCGATGACGACGCGCGGCTCGAGCCAGGTGGACCCGGCCGCCTCGGGCCGCGGGATGTCCGCGGTGAACGGGTATGCCGCGCGCGGCACCTCGGCCAGCACCGCCGCCAGGGCCTCGCCCGCCCGTCCGGCCAGGCCGCTGCCCACCCGGCCCACGTAGGTCAGCCGGAACCGGCCCGCGTCGTCGCGCAACGGCATACCCTCCTCGTCGGTGCCGGGGAGGCCGACGTGCACGGCCCCGAGCCGGCTCGCGGTGCCCGTCTGCGGGCGCCACCCCCCGACCACGACGCTCATCGTGTCGCGGTGGGGGAACTTGAGCCAGTCGGAGGAGCGCACCCCCTCGGCGTAGGCGGAGCTCCTCCGCTTGCTGACCACGCCCTCGAGGCCCTGCTCGGCGGTCGCGGCCAGCAGCTGGGCGCCGTCGTCGAAGACCGGCGAGACCTGGGTACGAGGCACCTCCCGCAGCAGGTCCTCCAGGGCGGCGCGGCGCGCGGACCAGGGCAGGGTGGTGAGCGGCATACCGTCGAGGCGGAGCAGGTCGAAAGCGACGTAGGTGGCTGGCGCGGTGCGCGCGAGGTGGGCGGCCGCGGCCGCGGAGGCGGTGTGCACCCGCTCGACCACCCGGCCGAAGGAGGGCCGCCCACCGACCATGGTGACGGCCTCCCCGTCGAGCAGGAGATCGTCGGCGACCGCGCCGAGCCCGGCGAGCTCGGGGAAGGCCGCGGCGATGTCGCGTCCGCCGCGGGTGAGCAGCCGGAGCCTCCCGTCGCCGACGTCCGCCAGCAGCCGGATCCCGTCCCACTTGATCTCGTGCGCCCACGCCGGACCGCGCGGCGGACCGGTCCGAGGATCGCCGGGGGTGGCGAGCATGGGGCGCATGGGTCCATCCTGATAGGCGTGAGAGCGATCTGGAAGGGCGCCGTCAGCTTCGGCCTCGTCAACGTGCCCGTGCGGCTGTACTCCGCGACCGAGAACCACGACCTGAGCTTCCACCAGGTCAGACGCAGCGACGGGAGCCGCATCAAGTACAAGCGCGTCGCCCAGGCGGACGGGGAGGAGGTTCCCTACAAGGAGATCGCCAAGGCCTACGAGACCGAGGACGGCAAGACGGTCATCCTCACCGACGAGGACATGGCCTCGCTCCCGAGCCGGTCCAGCAAGGAGATCGCCGTCGAGAGCTTCGTGCCGATCGACCAGATCGACCCGATCCTCTACGACAAGGCCTACTACATCGAGCCGGACGCGATGGGCGCGAAGGCGTACGGGCTGCTCCGCGAGGCGCTGCGCGAGTCGGAGCGGGTGGCGGTGGTCACCGTGTCGCTGCGCAGCCGGATGACGATGGCGGTGCTGCGCGTCGTGGAGGGCGTCATCGTCCTGCAGACCCTGCTGTGGCCCGACGAGGTCCGCGACTCCGCGCGCCTGGACCACCTGGACGACGTCAGCGAGCCGAAGAAGGCCGAGATCGCGATGGCCCGGATGCTCGTCGAGTCGATGGCCGGGGACTTCGAACCCGCCGGGCACGTCGACGACTTCAAGGAGGCCGTCGAGGCGCTGGTGCGGCAGAAGATCGAGGGCGGTGACGTCACCGAGAGCCCGGACCGCGAGGAGGAGGCCGACTCCGGCGAGGTCGTGGACCTGCTCGCGGCGCTGCAGCGCTCGGTCGACCGCGCGAAGAAGGGACGGGGCGAGGCGGCGGCGCCGTCCCAGGACGACGCGGACGAGCCGGAGGAGCCGGAGGAGAAGCCGGCCCCGAAGCGGACGGCGGCGAGGAAGACCGCGGCCAAGACGGCGCCGGCACGCAAGACCGCGACCAAGCGCACGTCCGCGACGAAGAAGGCGGCCGAGAAGAAGGCCGGCTGAGCGGGGCGCGGCCGGGGCGGGTGCCCCGCTCGCCGGGCCGGCCTCAGGGAGCCGTGGTGGCCGACCCGCCGTCCATGTCCGCGATCGCCTGGGACGGGGTGCAGCCCACGGCCTGGTCAAGGTTGCGGGCCGCCGTGGTCAGCGCCGAGCGCAGGTCCTCGGTCGTCTCGTCGTCGACCACCCCGAGGGCCTCGCCGACCAGCGAGTAGGGCACCTGCTGGCTGCGGTTCTCCGCGCCGGGTTCGGTGCAGCTGGTGAGGCCGGTGACCAGGCCGGGGGAGATGAAGGACAGGCCGAGGTAGTCGGGTCCGGGCTCGACGCCGTCGGCCGCCTCGGCGCGCTGCCGCGCCTGCTCCCGCGCCTCCTCGCCGAGGAGGATCGAGAGCCGGATCACAGGCTCCTGCTCGCCGGCCCCGCCGGTCAGCACCTCGCAGACCCAGCTGTCCTCGTCGTCCTGGACGATCCGCTCGCGCGGGGTCACCGCGGTGCCGCCGGCCGCCGCCGCGGTCGCCGAGGGGCTGACGTACTGGCACAGCCACCCGTTGACCCCGGCACCACCCTCCAGCCCGTCGTCGCTCGTCACGGCCGCGTCCTGCGTCGCCGACGGGGTCCCGGTCGCCGGGTCCTCGGAGGTGCAGGAGGCGAGGGTGAGGGCCAGGGCGGCCGTGAGCGGGAGGAGGAGGGGCGCGCGCATGGGCGCACATGCTAGGCGGTGCCGCTGGGCGCCGGCCCCGGGGAGAGGCGCACGATTTCGCCTGGGGCGAACACGGCATACCTGCGGAACACGATCGGCGGACGGACGCGTTGAGGCAGGCAGACGCAACGTAGAGTGGAAGCACGCCCGCGACGGGTGGTTGGCCCACCGACCGCGTGCCACGACCGGCTGCACCGTCAGCTGCGACAGTAGGGAGTGTGAGGCATGTTCGAACGGTTCACCGACCGCGCCAGGCGGGTGGTGGTGCTCGCGCAGGAGGAGGCGCGACTGCTCAACCACAACTACATCGGGACCGAGCACCTGCTGCTGGGTCTGATCCACGAGGGTGAGGGCGTCGCCGCCAAGGCGCTCGAGTCCCTCGGCATCTCCCTCGACGCCGTGCGCCAGCAGGTGCAGGAGATCATCGGCCAGGGTCAGCAGAGCCCGACCGGGCACATCCCCTTCACGCCCCGGGCCAAGAAGGTGCTCGAGCTCTCGCTCCGCGAGGGCCTTCAGCTGGGGCACAACTACATCGGGACCGAGCACCTGCTGCTCGGCCTGATCCGCGAGGGCGAGGGCGTCGCCGCCCAGGTGCTCGTCAAGCTCGGCGCCGACCTCAACCGCGTCCGCCAGCAGGTCATCCAGCTCCTCTCCGGCTACCAGGGCAAGGAGACCGCCGCCGCCGGCGTCGGCCCCTCCGGGGGCGCCGAGGGCCAGCAGGCCGGCTCGCTCGTGCTCGACCAGTTCGGCCGCAACCTGACGCAGGCCGCGCGCGAGGGCAAGCTCGACCCGGTCATCGGGCGCACCGCCGAGATCGAGCGGGTCATGCAGATCCTGTCCCGCCGCACCAAGAACAACCCGGTGCTGATCGGCGAGCCCGGCGTCGGCAAGACCGCCGTCGTCGAGGGCCTGGCCCAGGACATCGTCCGCGGCGAGGTTCCCGAGACGCTCAAGGACAAGCAGCTGTACACCCTCGACCTCGGCGCGCTCGTGGCCGGCAGCCGCTACCGCGGCGACTTCGAGGAGCGGCTGAAGAAGGTCCTCAAGGAGATCCGCACCCGCGGCGACATCATCCTGTTCATCGACGAGATCCACACCCTCGTCGGGGCCGGTGCCGCGGAGGGGGCCATCGACGCGGCGAGCATCCTCAAGCCGATGCTGGCCCGTGGCGAGCTGCAGACGATCGGCGCGACGACGCTCGACGAGTACCGCAAGCACATCGAGAAGGACGCCGCGCTGGAGCGCCGCTTCCAGCCGATCCAGGTGGCCGAGCCCACGCTCAAGCACGCCATCGAGATCCTCAAGGGTCTGCGCGACCGCTACGAGGCGCACCACCGGGTCTCGATCACCGACGGGGCGCTCGTCGCCGCGGCGAGCATGGCCGACCGCTACATCAACGACCGCTTCCTCCCGGACAAGGCGATCGACCTCATCGACGAGGCGGGCGCGCGGCTGCGCATCCGCCGGATGACGGCCCCGCCGGACCTGCGCGAGTTCGACGACAAGATCGCCCACGCCAAGAGGGAGAAGGAGTCCGCGATCGACGCGCAGGACTTCGAGAAGGCGGCCCGGCTGCGCGACGAGGAGCACAAGCTCACCCAGGCGCGCGCCGAGCGGGAGAAGGAGTGGAAGAACGGTGACCTCGACGTCGTCTCCGAGGTCGACGAGGAGCTGATCGCCGAGGTCCTCGCCGCAGCCACCGGCATCCCGGTCTTCAAGCTCACCGAGGAGGAGTCGAGCCGGCTGCTCCACATGGAGGACGAGCTGCACAAGCGGATCATCGGCATGAACGACGCCATCAAGGCGTTGTCGCAGGCCATCCGCCGCACCCGTGCCGGCCTGAAGGACCCGCGCCGCCCCGGTGGCTCGTTCATCTTCGCCGGGCCCACCGGTGTCGGCAAGACCGAGCTCGCCAAGGCGCTCGCGGAGTTCCTCTTCGGCGACGAGGACGCTCTCATCACGCTGGACATGTCCGAGTACTCCGAGAAGCACACCGTCTCGCGGATGTTCGGCTCGCCCCCCGGGTACGTCGGCTACGAGGAGGGCGGCCAGCTCACCGAGAAGGTGCGCCGCAAGCCGTTCTCCGTCGTGCTCTTCGACGAGGTGGAGAAGGCGCACCCGGACATCTTCAACAGCCTGCTGCAGATCCTGGAGGACGGTCGGCTGACCGACAGCCAGGGCCGGGTGGTCGACTTCAAGAACACCGTCATCATCATGACGACCAACCTCGGCACCCGCGACATCGCCAAGGGCGTCTCGCTCGGCTTCTCGGCCGGACCGGACACCCAGAGCAGCTACGACCGGATGAAGAACAAGGTCATCGACGAGCTCAAGCAGCACTTCCGGCCCGAGTTCCTCAACCGCGTCGACGACACGATCGTCTTCCCGCAGCTGACGCAGGCCGAGATCGTCCAGATCGTGGACCTCATGGTCGCCCGCCTCGACGAGCGTCTCAAGGACAAGGACATGGCGATCGAGCTGACCTCGGCCGCCAAGGACCTCCTGGCCAAGCGCGGCTACGACCCCGTCCTGGGCGCCCGGCCGCTGCGCCGTGCGATCCAGCGCGAGATCGAGGACCAGCTGTCCGAGAAGATCCTCTTCGGCGAGATCGGCCCCGGCCAGATCGTCGTCGTGGACGTCGAGGACACCAAGGGCGACGGCCGCACCGGCGACCTGGTCTTCACCTTCGCCGGGTCGGACAAGCCGATCGAGGTGCCGGACACCCTGCCGGTCGAGGCAGCCGCCGCGGCGTCCGGCGAGGAGCCCGGCTCGCAGGCCGGCTGAGCGCCGACGGCGGAGACAACGAGCACGGCCCGGACGGGGCGCACCGCGAACGCGGGGCGCCCCGTCCGCGCGTGCGGACGGGGCCGGACCGTCCCGGGCGCGACCCGCCTGGTCCGCGGCCACCCGGGTCGCGGCTAGGGTGGCCGCCATGACGCTGCGCGACGCCGACCCCGACGAGCTGGCCCGCTGGGACGACCTGGTGTGGGCCGCCCCCGGCGGGGTCGACCTCATGCAGCTCGCGCCCTACGCCGAGGTCAAGTCGGCCTCCTGGGGCCACCGTCAGATGGTGCACGAGCTCGCCGGGTTCCCCGACCTGCCGGTCCTCTACCTCGTCAAGAAGGTGCCCCCCTTCGGGCAGCTCTGGTACGCGCCGATGGGTCCGCGCGTCACCGACCCCGACCACCTGCGGGCGGTCTGCGAGGACCTGCGGTCCTCCGGCGCGTTCGCGGTGATCATGGAGCCCGCCATCCCCGCGGAGGGCCCGCAGACGCGCCAGGAGCTGCTGGCCACCACGCCGGGGCTCGAGGACTTCATCTACCTCCAGCAGGGCAACCACACCGTCTTCATCGACCTCACCCCCGGCGAGGAGGAGCTGCTCGCCTCCTTCCGGCAGCGAGCGCGCCGCTCCATCCGCAAGGCCGGGGACGCCGTCGTCGAGCACCGCACCGACGACGACGCCATCGAGGCGTTCTGGACGCTCTACGCGCCGACCGTCGAGCGGGCCGGCCTCCCGCTGCGGCCCAAGGACTACTACCTCAAGGCATGGCGGCTCTACCGCGACCTGGGGCAGGGGCACGTCATCCTGGCGTCCTCCTCGGAGGAGGTCGCCGACCCGGAGGCGGGCGCCTACATCTGGCAGCACCGCGACCACGGCTACTACCGCGACGGGGGGTCGGTGCGGACGCCGGCGGCCAACGGGCTGCAGTACCGCGTCCAGTGGGAGGCGATGCGCTGGTGCAAGGAGCGCGGCGCCACCACCTACGACCTCTTCGGTATGCCGCCGAGCTGGCTCCTGGAGGACACCACGCACCAGCTGCACGGGCTCGTGCAGTTCAAGACCGCGTTCGGGGCCGAGGTCAGCGACACCGTGGGGACCGTGCGCCTGGTGCTGGACCCGCGGCGCACGGCGGCCTGGGACCAGCTGGGCCTGCGCGTCTACAGCCGGCTCACGCGGGGGAGGAACCCGCTCTTCTACTGACCGACGCCACGTGCTCAGAAGTCCTCAGAAGAAGGCGTCGCCCGGCTCCCGACGCTGAACGCGGGTGACGACGCGCTGCCCGATCCGCCGCCACACGGCATACCTGCGGGGACGCAGCACGATGTCCCAGGCCCCGACCCAGTCGGTGACCTCCTTGCTGAACCCGCGCTTGAAGATCCCCAGCCCGTGGCGCAGGTCGTCCTTGTCGTCGAGCCGGGTCGAGTGCGGGGTGCCGACGAGGTCGTAGGTGCGGGCGCCGCGCTCGATCGCCCACCGCATCCCCTCGTACTGGAGGAGCTGGCTGGCGCCCGGCACCGGGCGCTCGCGCAGGCTGGCGCCCTCCTTGTAGGCCGCGACCTCGCCGATCACGGTGACCAGCGCCCACGCGACCATCTCTCCGTCGACGCGCGCCACGACCGGCTGCGCGACCCCGCCACGCACCATCGTGCGCCACGACTCCACGAAGTAGTCCCTGCCCCGGACCCCGAGGCCCTGGTCGCGCACCACGGCCTGCCAGATCGTCCACATCTGCTCGTAGGTCTCCTCGCTGTCGGGTGCGCGCTCGACCACGACACCGTCGCGCAGCGCCCGGCGCACCATGTTGCGGGTCTTGGAGGGGTATGCCGCGAGCAACTCCTCCTCCGACCCCGGCAGGGCGAAGATCACCGTGGAGGAGTGCGGCTGGACGGGGTCGGTGCGGACCAGACCCATCGTCTCCAGCGCGGCCAGCGCCTCGGGCGTCTCGCGGATCTCGGGCTCGATGCGCACGAACAGGACGCCCTCCTCGCGGGCCGCCTCACGCAGCTGGTCGACGAGCGGGCGCAGGGCCTCGACGTCGTCCACGCACGGACCCTTGGGCAGGTACCAGACCGTCCCGAAGCCCGGCGCCCGCTTGCTGTGGATCGTCATCGCGACACCCTCGGCGCCCTCGGCGCCCTCGGCGCCGTCGGCGCCCCCGCCCACCCGGCCCGCGGACACGGCATACCTGGGTGTCCACCGCGCCATCCGCTTGACCTGGCCCAGCGCGTGACTCTGGTAGACGTTCCCCCCGTTCGGGGTCGCCGCGATGCGGGCGTCCCACTCGGCCGCGGACGGGGAGCTGAGGAACGTCAGGGGCATGGGCGCCACCTTAGTGCCGGGTAGCGTAGGGGCCGTGCCTGTCCTCGACCTGACCGACGCCGCCGCCGTCGACCGCTACTCCACGTTCGTGCAGTCCCACCCGCACCGGGCGCTGACCCAGGACCTCCGCTGGGGGATCGTCAAGGACGACTGGGGCCAGGAGGCGGTCTACGTCGAGGAGGACGGCGAGATCGTCGCCGCGATGACCGTGCTGGTGCGACGCCTCCCGGGCGGCTTCTCGGTGCTCTACGCGCCCCGCGGGCCGCTGGTCGACTGGGACGACAGGGCGATGGTGCTGCGGGTGCTGGCCGAGGCGGACCCGCTCGTGCGCAGGTACCGCGCGATCATGCTGCGGATCGACCCGGAGGTGCGCTTCGACGCCGGGCTGGACTCCTGGCTGCGCGCCCAGCAGGGGTGGGTGGTCAAGAACGTCGGGGCGGGCAAGGACGATCTCGTCCAGCCGCGCTACACCATGGTCGTCCACCTCCGGGGCGAGGACGGGCAGCCGCTCGACGAGGAGGCGCTGCTGAAGAAGTACGACGGCGGCGCCCGCAACCGGGTGCGCAGCGGGAAGAAGAAGGGGCTCTACAGCGTCTCGGGGGAGAGCGACGAGGACCTGCGCACCTTCCACGAGATCTACAGCTACATGGCGCGGCGCAACGAGATCACCGCCCGTGAGCTGCCCTACTTCCACCGCCTGCGCGAGGCGTTCGGCCCGCGGATGCGCGTCCAGCACGTGCGGCACGAGGAGGACACCCTCGCCTCGTCGGTCACCGTCGACTACTACGGCAAGCTCTACTACCTCTACGCCGGCTCCAACGACGTGAAGCGCAACCTCGGCCCCAACCAGGTGATGAACCACGACCTCATGGTGTGGGGCCTGGAGAACGGCGCCGAGTCCTACGACATGGGCGGCGTCTTCGCCCTGGACAGCTCCGACGGCCTGTACGTCTTCAAGCGGGCCTTCTGCAAGGCGGACGGCGTCACCGAGCTCATCGGCGAGGTCGACATCGTCCACAACCGGGCGATGTATGCCGTGCTGGCCCGGCTCCTCCCGCGCGTCCAGCGCGGTCGCCGGGCCGTCGCGGCCGGCGTCTCGCAGGCGCGCAAGCGACTCCGGGACCGGCGCGGCTGAGGCAGGACGGGCGGGGTGGTCTCAGGCCGGCAGCCGGTAGCGGTCGCCCGCGAGCGGTTCCACCAGCCCGTCGGCGACGAGCGCGTCGAGGCACCGGTCGCGCTGGCCCTCGTCCGGCCACACCGCCCGCAGGCGGGCGCCGTCGACCGGCCCGTCCGCGTCGCGGAGCAGCTGGACCATGCGACCGCGGCACTGCCGGTCCGTGCCCTCCCACGCCTGTCCCCGGCGTGGGGGTCCCTGGTGGGCGGGCGACCCGGCCAGCCGCCAGGCGCACCGGTCGGCGACCGGGCAGGCCGGGCAGCGGGGCGCGCGCGCGGTGCACACCAGCGCGCCGAGCTCCATGACCGCGACGTTCCAGGTCGCGGCCTCGGCGTCGTCCTCGGGGAGCAACGAGGTGGCGAGGTCCACCTCGGCACGGGTGAGCGAGGGTGCGGGCAGGGCGGTCCCGGTGACGGCGCGGGCGTGCACCCGTCGCACGTTGGTGTCGACGACCGTCGCGCGTGCGCCGAAGGCGAAGGCCGCCACCGCCGCCGCCGTGTACTCACCGATGCCGGGCAGGGTGCGCAGCGTCGCCTCGTCCTCGGGCACCCGGCCGCCGTGGAGGTCGCGGATCGCGACGGCGGCCGCGTGCAGCCGCAGCGCCCGTCGGGGGTAGCCGAGGCGTCCCCACTCCCGCACGGCCTCCCCGGGTGACGCGTCGGCCAGGCGGGAAGGGGTGGGCCACAACGTCATCCACCGCTCCCAGACCGGGAGCACCCGGACGACCGGGGTCTGCTGGAGCATGACCTCGGAGACCAGCACCTCCCACGGCGAGCGCTGCGGGCGGCGCCAGGGGAGGTCGCGCCGGCTGGCGGCATACCACTCCAGGACGGGGGTGTGCAGCAGCTCGGGTGCGGGCACTAGGAGTAGCGCTCCAGGATCGAGGCCTCGGCGAGGCGGGAGAGCCCCTCGCGCACGGCCCGCGCCCGGGCCTCGCCGACCCCGTCGACCTCCATCAGGTCGTCCAGCCCCGCGGAGAGGAGGGCCTGGAAGCTGCCGAAGTGGTCGACGAGACGGTCGACGATCGCTCCCGGGAGGCGGGGGATGCGGTGCAGGAGCCGGTAGCCGGAGGGGCTGAGGCTGTGGTGGTCCATGCCGTCGCCGATGATCGTGATGCCCATGCACCGCGCCACCGCCGGGAGGTCGAGGAGCTCGGCGCTGTCCAGGTCCGCGAGGGCCTCCAGCACCGCGGCGGGGTCGTAGGAGCTGTCGCCGTCCGAGGCGTAGTCACGGATGACCAGCTCGCGGTCGCGACCGATGCCGCCGGTCAGCTCCTCCAGCTGGAGACCGACGAGGCGGCCGTCGACGCCGAGCTCGACGACGTACTGCTCGATCTCGGCGCTGATGCGTCGCACCATCTCCAGGCGCTGGAGCACCGAGGCGACCTCGCGGATGGTGACGAGGTCCTCGATCTCGAGGGCCGACAGGTTGTTGGTGACCTCGTCGAGGCGGGCGCGGTAGCGCTCGAGCGTCTGCAACGCCTGGTTGGCCTGGGCCAGGATCTGGGCCCGGGCCTCGAGGACGTGCCGCAGGCCCCCGACGTAGAGCGCGACGATGGACATCGACTGGCTCACCGAGATGACCGGCATGCGCGTCTGCTTGGCGACCCGCTCGGCGGTCCGGTGCCGGGTGCCGCTCTCGCGCGTCTCGATGGAGGGGTCGGGGACCAGCTGGGTGGCGGCGCGCAGGATGTGGGTCCCCTCGCGGTTCAGGATGATGGCGCCGTCCATCTTGGCCAGCTCGCGCAGCCGGGTGGCCGAGAAGTCGACGTCGAGCTGGAAGCCGCCGCTGCTGATCGACTCGACCGTCCGGTCGCTGCCGAGCACGATGAGCGCGCCGGTGCCCCCGCGCAGGATGCGCTCGAGCCCGTCCCGCAGGTCGGTCCCGGGCGCGACCGCGGCGAGCGTGGCACGCAGGATGTCCTCGTCGGTGCGCTCTGCCACGGTGTCCTCGCCCTCCTGGTCCGTGGACGCCGGGCGCAGGGGTCCCATCCACTCCTGCGCGCCGCGTCCCTGCACGGATAGTAGGTGCACAGGACGTTCACCACGTCATGGGCGCTCGACTCTTTACAGCATCGTGACCTGCGGAGCCGCTCAGTCGGCGAGCAGGGCCTCCGGCCGCGCGCCCGCCCGGGCGGCGGTGAGGACCAGCGCCACCGCGTCCGCGAGGGTCGCGACCTCGTGGACGCGCATGCCGGCCGGGGGGGCACCCTCGGTGAGCGACCCGGCCGGGACCACCGCCTCGGTGAAACCGATCCGCGCCGCCTCGGTGAGCCGCCGCGGCAGCCCGGTGACCGGTCGGAGGTCGCCGGCGAGACCGACCTCGCCGAGGGCGACGGTGCCCGTCGGGAGGGGGAGGTCGAGCAGCGCCGAGGTCAGCGCGAGGGCCAGGCCGAGGTCGGCGGCGGGCTCGCCGAGCCGGACGCCGCCCACCGTCGCGGCGTAGCAGTCGTGCCTGCTCAGGGGGACGCCGGCCCGCTGTCCGAGGACCGCGAGCACCATGGCCAGCCGGGACGGGTCGAGACCGCTCGTCGTGCGCCGGGGCGAGCCCGCGGCGGCCTCGCTGACCAGCGCCTGCAGCTCCGCGACGAGCGGGCGCCGCCCCTCCAGCGTGACGGTGACGCAGGTGCCCGGCACCGGACGGTCGCGGCTGGTGAGGAACAGGCCGCTGGGGTCGGGCAGGCCGACGATCCCCGCGTCGCCGAGGTCGAAGCAGCCGACCTCGTCGGTCGGACCGAACCGGTTCTTGACCGCGCGCACGAGACGCAGCCGTGAGTGGCGCTCGCCCTCGAACTGGACGACGACGTCGACCAGGTGCTCCAGGACGCGAGGCCCGGCGATCGAGCCGTCCTTGGTGACGTGCCCGATGAGCACGGCGGCGGTGCCCCGGCGCTTCGCGGACTGGATGAGGGCGGAGGCCACCTCTCGGACCTGGCCGACGTTGCCCGGAGCGCCGTCCACGTCCGCCGAGGCGATCGTCTGGACGCTGTCGACGATCACCAGCGCCGGGTCGACCAGCTCGATCTGCCCGAGCACGGTGGCGAGGTCGGTCTCCGCCGCGAGGAAGAGGGTGTCGGCGACGGCGCCGATCCGCTCGGCCCGCAGCTTGACCTGCGCCGCCGACTCCTCGCCGGAGACGTAGAGGACCGAGGACCCCGCCCGCGCCGCCCGCGCCGCCACGTCGAGCGCCAGGGTCGACTTGCCGATCCCCGGCTCCCCCGCCATCAGCACGACGGCACCGGGCACGATCCCGCCGCCGAGCACCCGGTCGAACTCCCCGACGCCCGTCGGTCGTGCCCGCGCCGTCTGGGCGTCGACGTCGGCGATCGGCACCGCGGGACGCGCCGGCTGCACGGCGGTCGTCCGCGCGGCCGCGGGGGCACCCGCCTCCGCGACGGTGCCCCACGCCTGGCACTCCCCGCACCGGCCGACCCACTTCACCGCGGTCCAGCCGCACTCGCCGCACCGGTAGGTCGGCCTGTTCGCTGCTCTGCTCGCCACGTGCCCGAGAGTATGCCGCGCCACCGACACTCCCGCGGTCGGCGCGGTGGGCAACCCCACCCGCCCGTGAGGGGCCGTCGCACGTGCGGCGGTGGCGCGCGGCGGCCGCGCTCAGCCGGCGGTCGTGCGGCGACCGGCCGTGGCCGGGTGGACCAGGAGCGGCAGCAGCTCCCGCCCAGCGGGTCCGACCGGCACCGCGCCGCCCGCGGCACCAGCCGGGCCGGCCCGGGCGGCGGCGAGCGCGTCCGCGGCGGCGAGGTGGTCGGCGCAGAGGCGGGCGAGCACGGCATACGCCTGTGCCCCGACCAGCGCGACGAGCTCGGCGCGCAGGGAGACGTAGACGGGGTCCGCCCCGGTGTGAGCGGCGGGCTCGTTGGTGCAGTACCAGTCGAGGTCGTGCCCGCCGGGGCCCCAGGCGCGGCGGTCGTACTCGGTGAGCGTGACCTCCAGGTAGGACGTGCCGTCGGGCTGGTCGACCTCGCGGTAGGCGCGGCGCACGGGCAGCTGCCAGCAGACGTCGGGCTTCGTCGTCAGCGGCGCCACCCCGTCGGCGACGGCCCGCTGGTGCAGCGCGCAGCCCGGCCCGGCCGGGAATCCCGGACGGTTGAGCAGGATGCACGCCCCGTCGAGGACCCGGGTGGCCACCCCGCCGTCCTCGTCGTCCACCGTCCACCCCTCCGCGAGCCCGGGGTCTCGCAGCTCCCACTCGTCAGGACCCAGCGTCGCGACCACGGCCGAGACCCGGGCGAGGTCGTCGGCGTCGGTGAGGTGCGCGCCCAGGGTGCAGCACCCGGCGTCCGGCTCGTCCGCGTCGATCCCGGGGCAGCCGTCGAGGAAGAGGCAGCGCCACCGCGAGGTCAGCCAGGTGAGGTCGACCCGCAGCCGCTGACCGGGCTCGGCGGGGTCCGTGAACTCCGCCCAGGCGCGGGCGGCGTCGAGCGGGGTCGCAGCCACGGCGCCAGCGTAGGTGGGATACTGGCGGATATGCGCCTGGGTGTCATCGACGTCGGTTCCAACACGGTGCACCTCCTCGTCGTCGACGCCTACCACCCGGGTGCGCACCCCATGCCCGACTACTCCCACAGCACCGTCCTGCGCCTCGCCGAGCAGCTCACCCCGGCCGGCGACATCTCGCCCCGGGGCGCCGACCGGCTCTCCCGCGTCATCACCTCCTGCGTGGAGGTGGCCGAGGAGAGGGGGGTCAGTCAGCTCATGGGCTTCGCCACCAGCGCCATCCGCGAGGCCGGCAACACCGAGGCGGTCCTCAGCCAGGTGAAGGAGGCCTCCGGCGTCGACCTGGAGGTCCTCGACGGGGACGACGAGGCCCGCGTGACCTTCCTCGCCGCCCGCCGCTGGTTCGGGTGGTCGGCCGGGCGGCTGCTGCTCATGGACGTCGGGGGCGGCTCGCTGGAGCTGGCCGCCGGCCTCGACGAGCTGCCGGACGTGGCCGTCTCGCTGCCGCTGGGGGCCGGCCGGCTGACCCGTGAGCTGGACGGCGACCCGCCGGGCAGCCGGGGGGTCAAGGAGCTGCGCAAGCGGGTACGGGCGGAGATCGCGACCGTGCAGCCGCGCCTGGCCCGGGGTGGCGAGCGCGACCTCGCCGTCGGCACGAGCAAGACGATCCGCTCCCTGGCCCGGGCCTGCGGGGCCGCCCCGCGCGCCGAGGGCCCCTACGTGCGCCGCACGCTCACCCACGCCGACCTCAGCGCCCTCGTCCAGCGGCTCGCGACGATGCCCGCGGCCGAGCGGGCCGCGCTCCCCGGTGTCTCGGCGGGCCGCGCACCCCAGCTCCTCGCCGGCGCGGTCGTCGTCGAGGCCGCCATGGACCTCTTCGGGGTCGGGTCGCTCGCGGTCTGCCCGTGGGCGCTCCGCGAGGGCCTCATCCTCCGCTTCCTCGACGCCATGACAGGGCGGGACCAGCCATGACCTCCGCGCACATCCCCGTCCACCTCTCCTCCTCCTCCGTCTACCCCGAGAACGCCGCGTACGCCTTCGACCTGGCGCAGCGGCTCGGTTACGACGGCGTGGAGATCATGGTGTGGACGGACCCGGTCACCCAGGAGGCCGGGGCGCTGCGCGCGCTCGCGGACCTGCACGAGATCACGATCGGCGCCATCCACGCGCCCACCCTGCTCCTCGCGCAGCGGCTCTGGGGCTGGGAGCCCTGGGGCAAGATCGAGCGGGCGCTCGACCTCGCGGGCGAGGTGGGGGCGCAGTGCGTGGTCGTGCACCCGCCGTTCCGGTGGCAGCGGGGGTATGCCGAGGGTTTCGTCGAGGGGGTGGCGGACCGGCAGGCGCGCTGGGGCATCGACATCGCCGTCGAGAACATGTTCCCCTGGCGCTCCGGCGTGAACGCCATGCAGGCCTACCTCCCGGGCCCGGACCCCCGCGACTTCCCCTACGGGGCTGTCACGCTCGACATCTCGCACGCCGCGACCGCGGGGATGGACCCGGTGCAGATGGCCCAGGATCTCGGCGAGCGCGTGCGTCACCTCCACCTCGGTGACTCCTTCGGCTCCTTCAAGGACGAGCACCTGGTGCCCGGGCGCGGGTCGCAGCGGTGCGACGAGGTGCTGCGGCACTACGCCGACCACGCCTTCAGCGGGATCGTCAGCGTCGAGGTGGGCACCCGGCGGATGAGGACCCCCGCCCGGGAGCTGGCGCTCGCCGAGTCGCTCGCCTTCGCGCGCACGCACCTGGGCCAGCACGATCTTCCGGGCGCGACGCTCGAGCCCACCCGCTGACCGCCGCCGCCCGGGCGCGCGCACCCCAGGACGTAGCCTGTTCCCCATGGACCTCGCCGACCTCACCCCCGCCCTGCTCCTGCGGCAGACGATCCTGGGCCTGAGCCGCAACGACCAGCTGCGCGACGCCATCGAGCGGGCCCCGATCAGCCGCGACGTGGTCCACCGTTTCGTCGGCGGGGTCAGCGCCCAGGACGTCCTGCGGGTCGCCTCGGAGCTCGTCGACACCCACCGCTCGGCGACCATCGACTACCTCGGGGAGGACACGGTGGACCCGGCGATGGCGACCTCCACCCGGGACGCCTACGTCGAGCTGCTCCGGGTCCTCTCCGAGGCCGGCCTCACCCACGACGGCACGGTCGAGGTCAGCCTCAAGCTCAGCGCCCTCGGGCAGGCCCTGGGCCGCGACGGCAACACCATCGCGCTCGAGAACGCCCGGGTCATCTGCCAGGCCGCCGCCAACGCCGGCACCACGGTGACCCTGGACATGGAGGACCACACCACCACCGACAAGACGCTGTGGGTGCTCCACGAGCTGCGCCAGGACTGGCCCTGGGTGGGCGCGGTCCTGCAGAGCTACCTCTACCGGACCGAGCAGGACTGCCGGGACCTCGCGGGTGCGGGGTCGCGGGTGCGCCTGTGCAAGGGCACCTACAAGGAGCCCGAGAGCGTGGCGTTCCAGAGCAAGGCGGACGTCGACCTCTCCTACGTGCGCTGTCTGAAGATCCTGCTGGAGGGGGAGGGCTACCCGATGGTCGCCACCCACGACCCGCGCCTGGTGGAGATCACGAGCGTGCTGGCCGAGAAGGCGCGGCGCGACCCCGACACCTTCGAGTTCCAGATGCTCCTCGGCATCCGTCCCGAGGAGCAGCTGCGGCTGGCTGCCACCGGCGCCCGGATGCGCGTCTACGTCCCCTACGGCGACGAGTGGTACGGCTACCTCATGCGCCGCATGGCCGAGCGCCCGGCCAACCTCGGGTTCTTCCTCCGCGGCCTCGCGACCAAGGGCTGAGGTGGAGGAGGGTATGTCGATCGCCGTCCTGGGTGCAGGGGTGATGGGCAGCACGCTGCTGGCCGCCCTGGTCCGCTCCGGTCACGACCCGGGGGACCTCGTCGTGAGCGACAGGTCCTCCGGCCGGGCGGAGCAGGTCGCCGCCGAGCACGGGACGCGGGCCGCCGCGTCGACGGCGGCGGTCGAGACGGCCGACGTGGTGGTGCTCGCGGTCAAGCCGCAGGACATGGCGGCGCTGATCGAGGAGATCCACGACCACGTCCGCCCGCACGCGCTGGTCGTCTCCATCGCCGCCGCGATCAGCACCGACTACCTCGAGCGCAGGCTGCCCGAGGGCACCTCGGTGGTGCGGGCGATGCCCAACACCCCGGCCCTGGTGGACCAGGGCATGTCCGGCATGAGCGCCGGCCGGCACTGCACCCCCGAGCAGCTGGACCAGGCCCGCGCGCTGCTGGAGAGCGTGGGCCGGGTCATCGTGCTCGACGAGTCGCACCAGGACGCGGTCACCGCGATCAGCGGCAGCGGGCCCGCCTACATCTTCTACGTCGTCGAGGCGATGATCGAGGCCGGCGTGCTCCTGGGCCTGCCCCGGGACACCGCCACCGAGCTCGTCGTGCAGACCCTCTACGGCGCCGCGACGATGATCCGCGAGACCGGCACGCACCCCACGGTCCTGCGCGAGCAGGTGTCCAGTCCGGGTGGCACGAGCGTCGCGGCGCTGCGAGCCTTGGAGGACCACAAGGTGCGCGCGGCGTTCCTCACCGCGATGGAGGCGGCCGCGCGCAGGTCCCGGGAACTGTCGCCGCCGGCGGGCTGAGCCCGGTCCTCCCAGCGCGCCCGAGGGCTACGCAACACCTCTGAGGCGTGTGACAGAGTATGGCCATGAGCGAGATTCGTGTGCGCGTCCTCGACGAGGACGAGTGGCCCACCTACCGGGACGTCCGGCTCCGTGCGCTGCGCGAGTCTCCCGAAGCGTTCGTGGCGTCCGCCGAGGAGGAGGCATCCTTCGACGACGAGGTGTGGCGCTCCCGCATGGAACGCTCCCGCCGGCTCCTCGCCGAGGACGACGGGGAGGTCGTGGGCGTGGTCAGCGTGGGAACCGGGCACCGCACCAGCATCCCGGGGGCCGGTGAGCTCTTCGGGCTCTGGGTCGACCCGCCGCGCCGGGGCACGGGGGTGGCCCGCAAGCTCATGGAGGAGGCGGCCGCCGTCGGACGGGACGTCGGCCTGCGTCAGCTCGTCTACTGGGTGGGCACCGACAACGGTCGTGCGGTGGCGTTCGCCTCGAGCTTCGGCTTCCGGCCGACCGACGACCGCCGGCCGATGCGGATCCACGGGGTGGACGAGGACGGCGCGGAGTCCGAGGAGCTGATGATGGTCTACCCGCTCGGCGACCACGGGGGCGTCCCGACCTCCCTCTGAGCGACGTCGGAGGGCCGGGCGGCCGCTCCGCGGCGGTGGACTACCGTGAGGCCATGACCGGTTCCTGGGTGATGTGGGACGACCGCTGCACCACGTACGACTTCGGGCCCGGCCACCCGATGCACCCGAGCCGGCTCGACCTGACCTACCGGCTCTCCCGGTCCCTGGGCCTCCTCGACCACGACGACGTCACGGTGGCCTCCTTCCCGGTGGCGACCGACGAGCAGCTCCTCACCGTCCACACCCCCGAGCTGGTCGCCGCGGTTCGGGCCGCCTCGCTCGACCCGCGCGGAGCCACCGGCCGCCACGGTGTCGGGACGGACGACACCCCCGCCTTCGCCGGGATGCACGAGGCCTCCGCCCTGGCGGTGGGCGCGACGGTCACCGCCTGCGAGGCGGTGTGGGACGGGCGGGCGCGGCACGCCGTCAACATCGCCGGCGGCCTGCACCACGCGATGCCCGACGCCGCCAGCGGGTTCTGCGTCTACAACGACATCAGCGTCGGCATCCGACGGCTGCTCGAGCTGGGGGCCCGGCGGGTGGCCTACATCGACCTCGACGTCCACCACGGCGACGGGGTGGAGCGTTCGTTCTGGGACGACGAGCGCGTCCTGACGGTCTCCGTCCACGAGACCGGGCGGGCGCTCTTCCCCGGCACCGGCTTCCCGGCCGACACCGGCGGCCCGCGGGCCCGGGACAGCGCGGTCAACGTCGCCCTGCCTCCCGGCACCGGTGACGAGGGCTGGCTGCGGGCCTTCGCCGCCGTCGTGCCCGCCGTCGTGCGAGCCTTCCGCCCCGACGTCATCGTCAGCCAGCACGGCTGCGACTCCCACTTCTCCGACCCCCTCGCCCACCTGGCGGTGTCGACCGACGCGATCGCGGTCTCGCAGGGCTGGGTGCGCGACCTGGCCCTGTCCAGCACCGCCCAGGGTCGCTGGGTCGCTCTCGGGGGTGGCGGGTACGAGCTGGTCGGCGTCGTGCCGCGCGCCTGGACCCACCTCGTCGGCGTCGTGACGGGGCGGCCGGTCGACGTGACCACGGTCGTGCCCGAGGAGTGGCGCCGTCACGTGGAGCAGACCTACGGGCGCACGCCCCCCACGGCCATGGGCGACCGCGACGGCCGGCCGATCCGCTACGGCGAGTGGTCCGAGGGTTACCACCCCGAGGACCCGGTCGACTCGGCGATCATGGCGACCCGTCGGGCGGTCTTCCCCGGCTGGGGGCTCGACCCCTACTTCGACTGAGCCCGCCCCTCCGCGGCCCTGACCGGCCCGCCCGGGCGCGCCACATGGCATACCCCTCTGTCGCCCCCGCACCACGCTCCCCTCGCGTCGCGTCTGTCCCAGTCGGCGTGTCGCGCTGGACAAATCTCCCGTCACGACTTTCGCAACGACCACTTCTGCCCCTAGTGTTGGCCCGACACCCAGATACGTGGCGGCGGTCCGGAGGGGAAGCCGAGCCCGCAGCCACCCAGAAGAGACGAGACGTCCTATGGCAGAAGAGCGCCAGCTCGGCGAGATGACGTTCATGACGGTGGCCGAGGTGGCCGCGGTGATGCGCGTATCGAAGATGACCGTGTACCGGCTGGTGCACTCGGGCGAGCTCCCTGCAGTCCGGGTCGGACGTTCCTTCCGGGTCCCGGAGAAGGCCGTCCACGCCTACCTCCAGGAGTCCTACCACGGGACCGCCTGAGGCGGACGCTGCGAGGCCGCACCGCAGCGCGTGGGTTTGGGGCCGCCGCCGCGGGCACGGTAGTCTGGCGCGATCCGTCGTGCGTGGAAGACGTGGCAGCGAAGGCCGCGCCCTGCGCGACACGCTGGCATGACCCTGACCGACGAGAAGAAGGACAGCCGATGGGCTCTGTGATCAAGAAGCGCCGCAAGCGGATGGCGAAGAAGAAGCACCGCAAGCTGCTGCGCAAGACGCGTCACCAGCGTCGCAACAAGAAGTGACCGGCTGACGCCGCACCGAACGTCCGGAGGGCGCCACCCCACAGGGGTGGTGCCCTCTCTCGTCCCGTGCCCCCCTCCGGTCCCGGGGTGCGGTGGCAGGATCGGGCGTATGACGTGGTGGCGCCGCACCCCTGTGCGCGTGGTGATCTGGTCGCGCGCCGGGTGCCACCTGTGCGCGGAGATGGAGGCCACCGTGCGCGCCGTGGCCGGGTCGCGCCGGACGCCGCCGGTCGAGGTGGTGGTGCGCGACCTGGACGAGGCCGGCCGGGACGACCCCGGGCTCCTGGCGCGACTGTCGACCCTCGTCCCCGTGCTGGAGGTGGACGGGGTGCAGGTCGCCCGATGGAGCGTCGAGGAGGCCACCGTGCGCGCGGCCCTGCGCGGCCGCCCGCCCCCTGGGTAGCTGTGACCGGACGGTAGAGCGCCCGACCGGTCGGCGTTTTGGTTCCGGGGCGGGTTCGCCCCTAGAGTGAAGGGGTCCGTGCCGACCATGTGCGTAGGTCTGATATAAGGCCCCACGGTCGGCACTTCCACCCGAGAGGAGCCGGTGCGCCGTGATGGCCGAGTCCCCCCGACGCGGAGTGCCCGAGGCCACCGTCGGACGGCTCCCCGGCTACCTGCGAGCCCTCACCGGGCTCGCGGAACGCGGACGGTCGTCGGTCTCCAGCGACGAGCTCGCCGAGCTCACCGGGGTGCGCGGCGCACAGGTCCGCAAGGACCTCTCCAGCCTCGGCTCGCACGGCGTCCGCGGGGTCGGCTACGACGTGACGCGCCTCTCCGACCAGATCGCCGCCGAGCTGGGGCTGCTCGAGGAGCGACCGGTCGTCATCGTCGGCATCGGCAACCTGGGCCGCGCGCTGGCGTCCTACTCGGGCCTGGCCACCCGCGGCTTCCGGGTCGCGGCGCTGCTGGACGTCGACCCCGAGGTCGTCGGCACCGAGGTGGACGGCCTGGTGGTTGGCCCTCTCGGTGACCTCGGCGCGCTCGCCGAGCTCCTCTCGCCCGTCGCCGTCGGCGTGATCGCCACCCCGGGCGCGGCCGCCCAGGACGTCGCCGACCTGCTCGTGGAGCACGGGGTCCGCTCGATCCTCACCTTCGCGCCCGTCGTGCTGCGGCTCCCGGACGCGGTGCACGTCCGCGCCGTCGACCTCGCCTCCGAGCTGCAGATCCTCGCCTTCCACGAGCACCAGCGCGAGCTCGCCGGTGCGGGGGAGGACGTGGGATGAGCGTCCTCGTCGTCGGCCTGAGCCACCGCTCCGCCCCCATGGAGCTGCTCGAGCGGGCCGCGCTGGGGGACGAGGGCGCCCGCGACCTCGCCGGTCGCGTGCAGGAGGCGGGCCACGTCGACGAGTCGCTGGTCCTCTCGACCTGCAACCGGCTCGAGGTCGTCGTCGACGCGAGCACCTTCCACGGTGCGCTCAGCGAGATCGGCGAGGTGATGTGCGCGGTCACCGGGCTCACCCGCGACGAGCTGACCCCCCACCTCTACGTCCACTACGACGAGCGCGCGGTCTCCCACCTCTTCTCCGTGGCCTGCGGGCTGGAGTCGATGGCGGTGGGGGAGAGCCAGATCCTGGGTCAGCTGCGCGCGGCGCTCTCCGAGGGCCAGCGCGACGGACGGGTCGGCCCCGCCCTCAACCCCCTGCTCCAGCAGGCCCTGCGCGTCGGCAAGCGCGCGCACGCCGAGACCTCGATCGACCACGTCTCGCGCTCCCTCGTCGGGACCGGCCTGGACCGCGCGGCCACGGTGCTGCCCGACCTGCGGCAGGCCCGCGTCGTCGTGGTCGGCGCCGGCGCGATGTCCGGCCTCGCCGTCGCGACCCTCGTCCGGGAGGGCGTCGTCGACGTCACCGTCGTCAACCGCACCCGCGGGCGCGCCGACCGTCTCGCCGCACGGCACGACGTGCGCGCGGCGGACTGGGTCGAGCTCGACCGGCTGGTCGGCTCCGCGGACCTCGTCCTCACCTGCACGGGGGCCGTGGGGCACGTCGTCGACGCCGGCTGGCTGGCCCGGGCCCGTTCCGAGCAGGGCCGCTCCGGCGCCCCCCTCGTGCTGCTCGACCTCGCCCTGCCCCGCGACGTCGCCCCGGACGTGACCTCGCTGCGCGGCGTGCACCTGTGGGGGCTGGCCGACCTGCAGGAGGTGCTCGGCGCGTCCCCGACCGCCGACCTCGACGCCCCCGTGGCCGCGGTGCGCGACCTGGTCACCGGCGAGGTCGCGGTCTACCTCACCGAGCAGCGCTCGGCCCAGCTCGGACCCACCCTGGCCGCCCTGCGCGTCCAGGCCGGTCGCGTCGTGGACGCCGAGATGGCCCGGCTCGACCAGCGACTTCCGCACCTGCCCGAGGACGAGCGCGCCCAGGTCCGTCAGACGCTGCAGCGGGTCGTCGACAAGCTGATCCACACGCCGACGGTGCGCGCCAAGCAGCTGCAGGCCGACCGGGACAACCTGCCCGGTGACTACGGCCAGGCGCTGCGGGAGCTGTTCGACCTCGACCCCCACGAGGTCGCCGTCGTCTCCACGCCGCCCCCCTCCGGCCCGGGAGGTATGCCGTGACCGGCACCGCCGCACCCCGCCCCCTGCGGCTCGGCACCCGGGCCAGCGCGCTGGCCACCAGCCAGTCCGGCTGGGTCGCCGACCGGCTGCGGGCCGCGGGCCACGAGGTCGAGCTCGTGCACGTGCGGACCGAGGGCGACGTCTCGCGGGCCAGCCTCACCGAGATCGGCGGCACCGGGGTGTTCGCCTCCGCGTTGCGGGACGCCTTGCGCCGCAACGAGATCGACCTGGCGGTGCACTCGCTCAAGGACCTGCCCACCGCCCCCGAACCGGGGCTGGTCGTGGCGGCGGTGCCCGAGCGCGAGGATCCTCGCGACGTCGTCGTGGCCCGGGACGGCCTCACCCTCGCCGACCTGCCGGCCGGTGCCGTGGTCGGCACCGGGTCGCCTCGCCGGGCCGCCCAGCTCGCCGAGCTCCGTCCCGACCTCACCGTCCGGGACATCCGCGGCAACGTGGACACCCGCATCGGTTACGTCCGCGCCGGCCAGCTCGACGCGGTCGTCCTGGCCCGGGCCGGCCTGGCCCGCCTCGACCGCCTCGACGACGCCACCGACGTCCTGCCGCTCGACGCCATGCTCCCCGCCCCGGGGCAGGGCGCGCTGGCCGTGGAGTGCCGGGACGACGACGCGGCGCTGCGGACCGCACTGGCCGACGCGCTCGAGCACCCCCCCACCCGGGCCGCCGTCGACGCCGAGCGCGCCGTCCTCGCGGCTCTCGGGGCCGGCTGCACGGCACCGGTCGCGGCCCTCGCCGAGCCGGTGGACCCGCCGGCGCTCTCCCTCACCGTCTTCGTGGCGCTCGGGCCCGTGCCCCTGCGCCACGTCACGACCGGGTTCGACCCGGTCGGGCTCGGGCACAGCGCAGCCGAGCACCTGCTGTCACGTCTCGACCCCGTCGACACGGGGTCTCACACCACCGGAGCATGACCATGAGCACCGACGCCGCCGCACTCCCCACCGCCTCCCTGCCCGAGCAGGCCGATGCCGCGAGGGTGGCGTTCGTCGGTGCCGGCCCGGGTGACCCCGGACTCCTCACGGTCCGGGCCCGCGACTATCTCGCCGCGGCCGACGTCGTGGTGCTGGACACCCTCCACCGGTCCGAGCAGCTCGCGCCCTGGGTGCGCGAGGACGCCGAGTTCGTGCTGGCCGCGCCCCAGGTCGCGGGGGGGAAGGCGCTGAGCGAGACGGCCCGGGCCAAGCTGCTCGTCCGCACGGCCAGCCGCTTCCCGGCCCCGTCCCACCTCGTGGTCCGGCTGATGGACGGCGACCCGAGCGCGTTCAGCGGGCTCGCCGCGGAAGCGCTCGCCTGCCGGCACGCGGGCGTGCCGTTCGAGATCGTCCCGGGTGTGAGCACGGCCTGGTCCGTGCCCGTCTACGCCGGGGTGCCGCTGAGCGCTCACGAGGGGAGCGGGGAGCTGCACATGGTCACCGCCGGCGACCCGAGCGTGGACTGGGGCCTGTCGGTGCGCGAGGACATCACGGTCGTGGTGCTGGGATGCGGGGCGGACCTGGAACGGGCGCTGCGCGGCCTCGCGGAGGCGGGCCGGCCGGGTACCAGCCCCGTGGCGCTGACCGAGCACGGCACCACCGTCACCCAGCACACCAGCGTGCAGACCCTCGACGAGGCGATCATCGCCCTGGCCGCGGGCACCTCCGACTGCCCCGAGGCCTCCGTCGCGGTCGTCGGGCCGCAGGTCGAGCTGCGTGCCGAGCTCAGCTGGTACGAGACCAAGCCGCTGTTCGGCTGGTCCGTCCTCGTGCCGCGCACCAAGGACCAGGCCGGCCCGATGACCGAGCGCATCGCCGCCTACGGCGCCACCTCCTCGGTGGTGCCGACGATCAGCGTCGAGCCGCCGCGCACCCCGCAGCAGATGGACCGCGCCATCAAGGGCATGGTGACCGGCCGCTACGAGTGGATCGGGTTCACCTCGGTCAACGCGGTCAGGGCCGTCCGGGAGAAGTTCGAGGCCCTCGGCCTCGACGCCCGCGCCTTCGCCGGCCTGAAGATCGCCGCCGTGGGCGGCGTCACCGCGCAGGCGCTGCGCGACTGGGGCCTGACACCCGACCTCGTGCCCGGCGGCGAGCAGTCCGCGGTGGGCCTGCTGCAGGACTGGCCGCCCTACGACGACCTGCTCGACCCGATCAACCGGGTCTTCCTGCCGCGCGCCGACATCGCGACCGACACGCTGATCGCCGGCCTGCAGGAGATGGGCTGGGAGGTCGACGACGTGACCGCCTACCGCACCGTCCGGGCCGCCCCGCCAGCCGCTCCGGTGCGCGAGGCGATCAAGAGCGGCGCTTTCGACGCCGTCTGCTTCACCAGCTCCTCGACGGTGCGCAACCTCGTCGGCATCGCCGGCAAGCCGAGCCCGAGCACCGTCGTGGCCTGCATCGGACCGGCCACCGCCCGGACCGCCGAGGAGCACGGCCTGCGCGTGGACGTCGTCGCGCCCGAGCCGAGCGGCGAGGCGCTCGTCGACGCCCTCGCCTCTCACGCCCGCGTGCTCGCCGCGCGGGCCCAGGCGGAGGACGAGCCTGTCCTGCGACCCAGCCAGCGCCGCACCCCGGTGCGTCGCAACCGCACCAAGCGGTGAGCGCCCCGGACGACCCCGGCCGCCGCGCCGGCCGGGTCGGCACCGCATACCCGTTCCCGCACGAGCGGCCCCGGCGACTGCGGGGCACGGCCGCGCTGCGCCGGCTCGTGGCGCAGACCCGCCTCGACCCCGCCGACCTCGTGCTCCCCGTGTTCGTGCGGGACGGCATCGACGCACCGCAGCCGGTGAGCTCGATGCCGGGCGTGCTGCAGCACACGCCCGACAGCCTGGTGGCCGCGGCCCGGGAGGCCGTCGACCTCGGCGTCGGCGGGCTGATGGTCTTCGGGGTGCCGCGCGAGCAGGACAAGGACGCCGCCGGGTCGTGCGGTCTGCGTCCGGACGGCGTGCTCAACGCGGCACTGCGTCGGTTGCGGGACGAGCTCGGCGACGACACCGTCCTGATGAGCGACCTGTGCCTCGACGAGTTCACCGACCACGGCCACTGCGGCGTGCTCGACGGGCGGGGGCGGGTCGACAACGACGCCACCCTCGAGGTGTATGCGGAGATGGCCGTCGCCCAGGCCCGCGCCGGTGCGCACGTGGTCGGGCCCAGCGGGATGATGGACGGCCAGGTCCGCGTGGTGCGGGAGGCGCTGGACGGCGCCGGTCACCAGGACGTGGCCGTGCTCGCCTACACCGCGAAGTACGCGTCGGCGGCCTACGGCCCGTTCCGTGAGGCGGTGGCCTCCACGCTGCGCGGCGACCGCAAGGCCTACCAGCAGGACCCGGCCAACCGCACCGAGAGCCTGCGCGAGCTGCGGCTGGACCTGGAGGAGGGGGCCGACCTGGTGATGGTCAAGCCCGCGCTGCCCTACCTCGACGTGCTCTCCGACGTGGCGGCCGCGGCGGACGTGCCGGTCGCGGCCTACCAGGTGAGCGGGGAGTACGCCATGATCGAGGCTGCGGCCGCGCAGGGCTGGGTGGACCGGGACCGGATGGTGCTGGAGACCCTCACCTCGATCCGGCGGGCCGGAGCACAGGTGGTGCTGACCTACTACGCGACCCACGTCGCCCGGCTGCTGGGAGGCCCCTGTTGAGCGATGCACCGCACGGGCCCGGCACGCGCTGGCTCGAGGAGGAGGAGCAGCACGCCTGGCGGGCGATCCTGCGCGCCGGACACCTGGTGCGGGTCGGCATGGAGGAGGCCCTGGGCGCGCACGACGTGAGCTTCGGGGAGTACGAGCTGCTCTCGATGCTGTCCGAGGCGCCGGGCCGGAGGATGCGGATGGCTGCCCTGGCCGATCTCATCGTCCAGTCGCGCAGCCGGGTGAGCCACACCGCCAGCCGGCTGGAGCGCCGGGGCTGGGTGCGTCGGGCGCCGGCGCCGCAGGACGGGCGCGGCGTCATGCTCCTGCTCACCGACGAGGGCCGTGGTGTGCTCGAGAAGCTGGCCCCGGTGCACGTCGAGAGCGTCCGCCGCGGTCTGCTCGACCACCTCAGCCGTGAGGAGCTGGTGGCCTACGGCGAGGTGATGAGCCGGGTGGTGCGCGCCACCCGGGCCAGCAGCGAGCAGGCCAGCGACGCCGTCTGACCTCGCCCGACGGCGCCCGACGGCTCCCGACGGTGCCCGACGGCGCCGGTGGCCGTGGCAGGGTTGGGGCATGACCAGCCCCCTCACCGACCCTCCCGTGCCGTCCGCCGCCGACGCGCCGCACTCGGCCGCCCTGCTCGAGCGGGCCAGGAGGGTGATCCCCGGCGGGGTGAACTCCCCGGTGCGGGCGTTCCGGTCCGTGGGCGGGACGCCGCGGTTCATGGTGCGCGGCCTGGGCCCGTGGCTGTGGGACGCCGACGGCGAGAGGTACGTCGACCTCGTCTGCTCGTGGGGGCCGATGATCCTGGGCCACGGCGACGCGGACGTGCTGCGCGCGGTCGCCGAGGCGGCCGCCTCCGGCTTCTCCTTCGGGATGCCGACCGAGCGTGAGGTGCTGCTCGCGGAGGAGCTCGTGTCCCGCGTGGGGCCGGTCGAGCAGGTGCGGCTCGTCAGCTCGGGGACGGAGGCGACGATGAGCGCCATCCGCCTGGCGCGCGGGTTCACCGGGCGCTCGGTGGTCGTCAAGTTCGCCGGCTGCTACCACGGCCACGTGGACGCGCTGCTCGCGTCCGCCGGGTCGGGGGTGGCGACCTTCGGCCTGCCCGACTCGCCGGGTGTCCCGGCGAGCGCGGCGGGGGAGACGATCGTGCTGCCCTACAACGACCTCGCGGCGCTGGAGGCGGTGTTCGCCGAGCGCGGTGACCAGATCGCGGCCGTGATCACCGAGGCGGCGGCGGGCAACATGGGGGTGGTGCCGCCCGCACCCGGTTTCACCGACGGCCTGCGGCGCGTCACCGCACGCCACGGGGCGCTGCTGGTCAGCGACGAGGTGATGACGGGGTTCCGGTGCTCGCCGTCGGGGTGGCTGGGGCTCGAGGGGGTGCCCGGGAGCGGGGCCCCGGACCTGTTCACCTTCGGCAAGGTGATGGGCGGGGGGTTCCCGGCGGCGGCCTTCGGCGGCCGCGCCGACGTCATGGCGATGCTCGCGCCGGAGGGGCCGGTCTACCAGGCGGGCACCCTGTCCGGGAACCCGGTCGCCGCAGCCGCGGGGCTGACGACGCTGCAGAAGTGCACCGACGAGGTGTACGCCCGCCTCGGGACCGTGGCGGCCACGCTGGCCGGTGCCGTCGAGGAGTCCTTCACGCGCCACGGCATACCGCACCGGGTGCAGTGGGCCGGCTCGATGTTCAGCGTGTTCTTCCGCGAGGGGGAGGTGGTGGACTACGACGACGCGAGGGACCAGGACGTCGAGCGCTTCGGGCGGTTCTTCCACGCGATGCTGCGCCGTGGTGTCCACCTGCCGCCGAGCTGCTTCGAGTCGTGGTTCGTCTCGGTCGCCCACGACGACGAGGCCCTCGAGCACGCCGTGCGTGCGATCGCCGGGAGCGCCGCCGAGATCGCCTGAGCCCGGTGGCGCGTCGTGCCGGACCGCGACTGGTCAGGAGGCGCTCAGCCTCGCGTGGGAGAATCACGCGCATGTCCCAGCACGCCGGTGAGGCCGACGTCGCGCGCGCGTCCGAGAGCCCGCGCGCGGACGCCGACGCCCCGGCGCCGCGCACCCTGCACGACGGCAACCCCGTCACCCTGGTCCACGTCGTGCGGCACGGCGAGGTCCACAACCCGCAGCGGATCCTGTACGGCCGCCTCCCCGGCTACTCCCTCTCCGAGCTCGGGGGACGGATGGCGCAGGCCGCTGCCGAGGCCCTGGCCGACCGGGACGTCGTCCACGTCGTCTCCTCCCCCCTCGACCGTGCTCGGCAGACGGCCGCGCCGATCGCCGCCGCCCACGGTCTGCCCGTCGGGACCGACGAGCGGCTGACCGAGTCCACCAACCGGTTCGAGGGGCTCACCCCGGGCCGTGGAGCCGGTGCCTTCTGGCGGCCCGAGCACTGGCCCTCCTACGTCAACCCCCTCACCCCGTCATGGGGTGAGCCCTACTCGCAGATCGCCGCCCGCATGCAGGCCGCCCTCGCGAGCGCCCGGGAGGCGGCCAGCGGTCACGAGGCCGTCCTGGTCAGCCACCAGCTGCCGATCTGGACGCTGCGCCGCTCGCTCGAGGGTCGCCGGCTCTGGCACCACCCCCGTCGGCGCCGGTGCACCCTCGCCTCGGTCACCAGCGTGCTCTTCCACGGCAGCCACCCCGTCCGGGTCACCTACACCGAGCCGGCCGCGCACCTGCTGGCCGGTGCCCTCGACGTCACCGGCGTCTCGACCGAGCGGATCGAGGGGTGAGCGTGCCCGTCCGGGTCCTCGCCGCCGCCGCCCTGGCCACCCTCCTCCTCGCCGGGTGCTCCGACGGCGGCACGAGCATCAACGACCAGATGCGCCAGGGTGACCAGAAGGGCTACGTCGCCGGTGACGGCACGATCGAGGCCCTGGCCCCGGAGCAGCGCGACACCACCATCAGCCTCGCGGGCACCACCCTGGAGGAGGACCCCTGGAGCTCCGCCGACCACGCCGGCGAGGTGGTCGTGGTCAACGTCTGGGGCTCCTGGTGCGGTCCTTGCGTCGCCGAGGCGCCCGACCTCGAGCAGGTCGCCACCGACCTGCAGGAGGCCGGCGAGCCCGTGCAGTTCGTCGGGGTCAACGTCCGGGACACGGTCGCCAACGCGCTCGCCTTCCAGAAGGTGCACGAGGTGCCCTACCCCTCCCTCCAGGACGACGGCGGCCGCACCCTGTCCCAGCTGCAGGGCCTGGCCACCGCTCGGCCCACGACGATGGTCCTCGACGGCCAGGGCCGGCTGGCCGCCCGCGTCAACGGGCAGGTCGACGCCAGCACCCTGCGCGGCCTCGTCGACGACGTCCTCGCCGACGAGCCCGGGGCCGCCGGGTGAACCAGCTCGTCCTCGACGGCCCGCTCCTGCTCGCCGCCGCCGTCGCCGCGCTCGCCGGGCTGGTCAGCTTCGCCTCGCCCTGCGTGCTCCCGCTCGTGCCGGGCTTCCTCGGCTACGTCGGCGGTATGACGTCAGCCGGGTCCTCCTCCCGCGCCCGCCTCGTCCTGGGGTCGGGGCTGTTCGTCGCCGGGTTCACCGCCGTGTTCCTGGCCATGAGCGTCGTCATCTCCGGCCTCGGCCTGGCGCTCACCGAGCACCAGGGCACCCTGCTGCGGGTCGCCGGGCTCGTGGTCCTCGCGCTGGGGGTCTTCATGCTCGTGCAGCCGACCGCGTCGTGGCAGGTGCGCTGGCGGCCCGCCGCCGGGCTGGCCGGCGCCCCGCTGCTGGGCGTCGCCTTCGGCCTCGGCTTCAGCGCCTGCACCGGCCCCGCGCTCGTGGCCATCCAGACCCTGGGCACCTCGATCCTGCCGGGGCAGGACCAGGTGGGGCGGGCGCTCGTGCTCGGCACCGCCTACTCCCTCGGGCTGGGCGTCCCCTTCCTGCTCATCGCCGCCGGGCTCGGCTGGGTCAGCCGCGCCTCCCGCCTGGTCCGCGACCACTACGTCACCGTGCAGCGGGTCGGCGGTGCGCTGCTGGTGGCCCTCGGCCTGCTCATGGTCAGCGGGGTGTGGGCCGGTCTGACCGCCTGGGTCCAGGCCAGCCTCGTCAGCGGCTTCGAGACGGTGCTGTGATGTCCGCCCGCCTGCCCACCGACGAGCAGCGGATCGAGCCCGCCTACCCCAAGGACCGCACGACGATCGGCGGCCCCCGCCTCGGCCTCGTCGGCTGGGTGCGCTGGACGTGGCGCCAGCTCACGAGCATGCGCACCGCGCTGTTCCTGCTCCTGCTCCTGGCCCTCGCGGCGATCCCCGGGTCGATCTTCCCGCAGCGCGGCGTGGACGCGGCCCGCGTGCGCAGCTACGCCGAGGACAACCCTGACCTCGCGCCGTGGCTGGACCGGCTGGGGATGTTCGACGTCTACGCCTCGCCGTGGTTCGCCTCCATCTACCTCCTGCTCATGGTCAGCCTGGTGGGCTGCATCATCCCCCGCACGCGGCAGCACGTGGAGGCGATCCGCGCCCAGCCTCCCCGCACCCCCCGGCGGCTCGAGCGCCTGCCGGTGCATCGCCATACCCGCCTCGACGCGACGCCGCAGGACACCCTCGCGGCCGCCCGCGCCACCCTCGCCGGGCGCCGCTTCCGGCTGCGCCCCGAGGAGGACGGCGCCCTGGTCGTGGCCGCGGAGAAGGGTTACCTCAAGGAGAGCGGCAACATCCTCTTCCACGTGGCGATCCTCGGTGTCATCGTCTCGGTGGGCGCCGGGCACCTGCTCGGGTGGCGCGGGGAGATCATCGTCAAGGAGGGGGAGACCTTCACCAGCGGCGCGGGCAGCTTCGACACGCTGCGCCTCGGCCCCCTCGTCGACGAGCGTGACATCCCGGTGTTCTCCCTGCGCCTGGACGACCTCGACGTGCAGTTCGAGAGCGAGGCGCAGGGCGCGCAGTTCGGGCAGCCGCGCGTCTTCCGCGGGATCGCCACGATCCAGCGCGGCGACGGGCCGGCGCTCGGTGACGAGTTCGCGGTCAACCAGCCGCTGCAGGTCGACTCCACCTCGATCTACCTCCTCGGCAACGGCTACGCCCCCGTGGTCACCGTGCGCGACGGGGCCGGCGAGATCGTCTTCCAGGACGCGGTGACCTTCCTGCCGCAGGACAACACCTACTCCTCCTCCGGGGCGGTCAAGGTCACCGGGACCGAGCCCAACCTGGGCTTCGTCGGCGGTTTCTTCCCGACCTTCGCCGCCGACCCGGTGCTGGGCATGACCTCCTCCTTCCCCGACCTCGTCGACCCGGCGCTCGTCCTGACCGCGTTCGAGGGCGACCTGTTCCCGGAGGGGCGCCCGCAGTCGGTCTTCTCGATCGAGACCGAGGGCCTGGAGCAGCTCATGCAGGACGAGGACCCCGACACCCCCTTCAGCGTCGCCCTGCGCCCCGGGCAGTCGGTCGAGCTGCCGGGCGGTCGCGGCTCCATCGAGATGGAGTCGGTCATCCGCTGGGGCGGGCTGCTCGTGCGTCACGACCCCGGCCGCCTGCCCGCGCTCGTCTTCTCCGGGCTCGCCCTGGCGGGGCTGGTCCTCATGCTGGGGGTGCGGCGGCGCCGCGTCTTCGTGCGCGTCGATCCCGGGTATTCCGTGCCGCCGGCGGGAGCGGGCGGCACCCCCGCAGGTGGGGACGGGGCACCCGGGGAGGCGCGGCATACTGGGATCACCGTCGCCGGGCTGGCGAAGGGGACCG
The DNA here is from genome assembly GCF_003702705.1 of Ornithinimicrobium cerasi. Classification (GTDB taxonomy): domain Bacteria; phylum Actinomycetota; class Actinomycetes; order Actinomycetales; family Dermatophilaceae; genus Ornithinicoccus; species Ornithinicoccus cerasi. The sequence continues at coordinate 95,618 of NZ_QZMN01000003.1, forward strand.
ACCCCGGGATGGACGAGCTGGTCGAGGAGATCCTCGCGCAGGTCGCCGTCGCCGTCGGGGACCCGCACGCCACCGGAGCCGACACGACAGAGAAGGACAGGCTATGACCGACCCCACCCTGGCGCTCGCCTCGGACTACGCGGTGTGGACCGCGATCGTCGTGCTGGCGCTCGCCCTGCTGGCCTTCTGCGTGCACCTGGCCGTCACCGGCTCGGCGCGGGAGCGGCGCGCCGACAGGCTGGTCCGCGAGCGGGAGCGGGTGGGGGCCGCCGTCGGCGGTGCCGACCCCGCAGACCGCGCCGGGGCCGACGACGTGCTCGGGGACCACGGGCGCGCCCACCCCACCCGGGAGGCGGACGCCCGGACCGGCACCCCCTCGCGCCGGTGGGGGGTGGTCGGTCTGCAGCTGACCTGGCTGGCGACGTTCGCGGTGCTAGGCGGCACGGTGCTGCGGGCCCTCTCGGTCTCGCGCGCACCGCTGGGCAACATGTACGAGTTCGCGCTCGGCACCGTCAGCTTCGCCCTCGTCATCTACTCCGTCTGGGCGCTGCGCAAGGACCGCCTGTGGCTGGGGGCGTTCGTCGTCGGGCCGGCCCTGGTCATCCTGGGCGCAGCGAAGCTGTCGTGGTACACCGAGGCCTCGCAGCTGATGCCGGCGCTCGACAACATCTGGCTCGTCATCCACGTGACGATCGCCGTGCTGGCGACGGCGCTGTTCGTCATCGGTGCGGCGCTGGCGGTCGCCTACCTGCTGCGGGACCGGGCCGAGCGCCGCGGTGAGGTGAGCGGCTGGCTGTCCGCGCTGCCCCGCGCCACCGCCCTGGAGCGGATGACCTACGGGATGCACATCGTGGCGTTCCCGCTGTGGACGTTCACGGTCATCGCCGGCGCGATCTGGGCGGAGCAGGCGTGGGGGCGCTACTGGGGCTGGGACCCGAAGGAGACGTGGAGCTTCGTCATCTGGGTGGTCTACGCCGCCTACCTGCACGCGCGGGCGACCACCGGGTGGTCCACCCGGCAGGCGACCTGGGTGGCGCTCGTCGGCTTCGTCTGCCTGATCCTCAACTACACGGCGGTCAACCTGCTGATGACCGGCCTGCACAGCTACTCGGGGGTGAGCACGTGATCGCGTTCCGCTACACCGTCATGCGGCTGATGATCTTCGGCGGCTTCCTCGCGCTGCTCTCCCTGCTGCGGGTGCCGATGATCTGGGCGGCCGTGGGCGCCGCCCTGCTGTCGATGGTGGTGTCCTACTTCCTGCTGGCCCGCGACCGCGAGGCCATCGCCGCCGGGATCGAGCGCCGGGTGGAGGACCGCATCGCCCGCCGCCGCGCCCAGGTCGACGCCGGGCGGACCGCCGAGGAGGACGAGGACGCCGAGATCGACGGCCGCGCCTGACCGGCGCACGTGCAGCGATCCCTCACGCCCGCGCCCGCAGGCCTCGGCTCAGAGGATCCCGGGCACCCCGAGGACGGGGGAGAGCGCGAGCCCGAGGCTCAGCGCCACGGCAAACCCCAGCTGCAGGACCCCCGTGCGGGCGAGCGCGGGGAGCAGCTCGCGGCCGTAGGTCTCACCGCGGACGATCCGCAGCGGCCGGAGCGCGAGGGGTGCCGCGAGCAGGGCGAGCAGCGCGCTCGGGTGGGCGAGGGCGGCGACGAGCACCATGACGAAGGCGCCCACGACCAGCCCGGTGTAGAGCTGACGGGTCCGCCCGAACCCCAGCCGCACCGCCAGCGTCCGCTTGTCCACGGCCCGGTCGCTCTCGAGGTCGCGCAGGTTGTTGGTGACGAGGATCGCGCACGGGAGGAGGCCGCAGGCGACGGCGCCCGCGACCGTCGCCAGGTCGATCCGGTGCGCCTGGGTCCACGTCGTCCCGAGGACGGCGACGAGCCCGAAGAAGACGAAGACCATCACCTCGCCGAGGCCCCGGTAGCCGTAGGGGTTCTTCCCCCCCGTGTAGTGCCACGCGGCCCAGAGGGCGGCGAGACCGACGATGAGCAGCAGCCAGGTCTCGGCCAGCGCCACGAGCGCCAGGCCGGCGACCGAGGCACCGAAGAAGCAGGTGAACGCCGCCGTCCGCACGTTGGCGGGGTCGGCCAGCCGCTGCCCGACGAGGCGTACCGGCCCGACGCGGTCCTCGTCGGTGCCGCGGATCCCGTCGGAGTAGTCGTTGGCGTAGTTGACGCCCACCTGGAAGCCGAGGGCGACGATCAGGGCGAGGAGGGCGAGGGCGAGGTCGGCGCCGCCCAGGGCGTGGGCGGAGGCGGTGCCGACCAGGACGGGGGCGACGGCGGCCGGGAGCGTGCGGGGTCGCGCTCCCTCGATCCACTGGGCGAGGGTTGCCAATCGGTGTCCTTCACAGACCCTTGAGGAAGTCCGGGTCGTCGTCGGGCCCGAGCGGTCCGCGGGGCGGTCCGCCCCGTCGCCGCCCGTTGAGGATCAGGTCGAGGATGCCGTTCGGCCGCCCGGCGATCAGCCACACCGCCCCGCCCACGAGGGGGAAGAGCAGGATCATGACGATCCACAGCGGCTTGGGCAGCCCGCGGACCTCGTGCTCGTCGGTCTGGACCGCGTCCACGACGCAGTAGATCGTGAAGGCGAGCACCGCGACGGCGGCGATCACACGGGGCACGGGACGCACCTCCTGCGGCGGGGACTGAACGTCCTATTCTGCCACCGCTTCCGGGGCGCCATCGACAGCGGCGCCCGCCAGGAGGGACCGGGCGCCCGACCGGTCCGGTTTTCCCGAGGGCAGGAGGGGTATGCCGTCGCGCCAGAGGACCTGCCGAGGCAGGGCGTGCGGGGGCAGGGTGCCGGCGAGGGCGGCGCGCAGGCCGTCCGGGGAGGGTGCCGACGTCCCGGCCCGGACGAGGAGCGCGGCGACGCGCTGACCCCACTCGGGGTCCGGCAGTCCGACGACCAGCGCGTCGTGCACCTCCGGGAGGCGGCGCAGCGCGGTCTCGACGTCCCGCGGCTCGACCTTGTGGCCGCCGGTGACGATGACGTCGTCGAGGCGCCCGAGGACGGTGAGGCGACCGTCGCGCCATACCCCCCGGTCGTCGGTGCGGAACCACCGCGTCCCGTCGGCGTCGGTGACGAAGCGCTCCGGCGTGAGGTCGGGGCGACCGGCGTACCCGGCCGCCACCACGGGCCCGCCGAGGGAGATCCGGCCGTCGGTGGTGCCCACGTGGACCCGGACGCCGGGCAGCGGCACCCCGTCGTAGACGCAGCCGCCGCAGGTCTCGCTCATGCCGTAGGTGGTGACCACCCGCACGCCGGCCTCGCGGGCACGGGCGAGCAGGGCGGGGTCGGCGGCCGCGCCGCCGAGGAGGACCGTGACCCGGCGCAGGGCCTGCGTCCCCTCGGGGTCGTCGAGGAGACGGACGAGCTGGGTGGGCACCAGGGAGGTCAGGCGCGGACCGTCGCCCGGCCCGAGCTCCGCCACGGCGGCGGCGAAGAGGGCGGGGCGGAACGGCATACCCGGGTCGAGCGCGACGGGCTCGGTGCCGGCGAGGACGGAGCGGGCGAGCACCTGCAGGCCTGCGACGTGGTGGGTCGGCAGGGCGAGCACCCAGCGACCGTGGCCGCCCACCACCCGGGCGGTCGCCTCGCCCGAGGCGCGGAGGGCGGGGCCGGGCAGACGCACGCGCTTGGGCGTGCCGGAGGACCCGGAGGTCTCGACGACGACGGCGTCCGGGCCGTCCCCGTCGAGGACGGAGCGCAGGAGCGGCGCGAGGTCGGCCCAGGTGGCACCGGCGGGGACGGGGTGGTCGGTCACCGCTCCGCGGGCTGGAAGGACCTGTCGAGGTCGACGTACCACGTGCCGTCGATCCGCGTCAGGGTGATGACCTCCTCGCCGAGCGCGTCCTGGAACAGCTCGGAGAGGTTGTCCTTGTCGACGGTGGCGGTGTCGCCGTCGACCTCGGCGCCGCTGATCTGCATGGCCTCGAGGATCGCGATCTGCTCCTCGGAGTCCAGCCCCTGCGCCTCCACGTCGGCCGACATGGCCGCGGGCAGGATCTGCCGGCACTGCTCGAGGTCGGTCTCGACCTCCACCATGGGGGTCTCGGGGTCGGTGAAGGAGATGAGGAGGTCGCACGCCTCCGGCTCGGCCAGGACGGAGGCGACGAAGAACTCCTTGGCGACGTCCGCCGCGGCCTGCCCGTCCGCGCCGCCCTCGACGTCCCCGGGGGCGGTGCTGGTGACGGCGGCGTCGTCGGCGGGCGGGGCGGCCGTCTCGGTGGTCGAGGCGCTGTCGCTCGTCGCGGCGGTGTCGGCGGGCGGGGCGGCCGGCTCGGTTGTCCCGGTCGCGGCGTCGGCGTCGGAGGTGGCCGTGGCGGTCGGGGCCTCGACGACCTCGCCCCCGTCGTCGCAGGCGGTCAGCAGCAGCACCGGCACAGCCAGCGTGGCGGCGAGGGCGCGTCGCATGAGATGAGGTCCTTCCCCGGGCGGATCAGTCGTGGACGAACAGTCAGTGTCGCACGCGGGGCAGCGGGGCCCCCACCGGAGCGCGTCGTGCCCGGCCGCTGGCGACGCGTCCACCGGCGCCGGCGCGTCGAGCCGGCACGAGCAGCGCGTCGTCCCGCCGACGGGTCAGAAGTACCAGGGGAAGGGGCTCCAGTCGGGGTCGCGCTTCTCCAGGAACGCCTCCTTGCCCTCGACGGCCTCGTCGGTCATGTAGGCCAGCCGGGTCGCCTCCCCGGCGAACACCTGCTGCCCCATCAGCCCGTCGTCGGTGAGGTTGAACGCGAACTTCAGCATCCGCTGGGCCGTCGGGCTCTTGCCGAGGATCTCGCGGGCGACCTGCACCGACTCGGTCTCCAGCTCGGCGTGCTCGGCGACGATGTTGACCGCGCCCATCCGCTGCATGGTCTCCGCGTCGTAGGCGCGGCCGAGGAAGAAGATCTCCCGCGCGACCTTCTGCCCCACCTGCTTGGCGAGGTAGGCCGAGCCGTAGCCCGCGTCGAAGGACCCCACGTCGGCGTCGGTCTGCTTGAACCGCGCGTGCTCCCGCGAGGCGATCGTCAGGTCGCACACCACGTGGAGGCTGTGCCCGCCCCCGGCCGCCCAGCCGCTCACGACCGCGACGACGACCTTCGGCATGGTGCGGATCAGCCGCTGGACCTCGAGGATGTGCAGCCGTCCGCCCTCGGCCCTGACCCGAGCAGGGTCGACGGTGTCCACCGTCTCGCCCGCGGCGTACTGGTAGCCGCTCCGCCCCCGGATGCGCTGGTCGCCGCCGGAGCAGAACGCCCAGCCGCCGTCCTTGGGCGAGGGGCCGTTGCCGGTGAGCAGCACGACGCCGACGTCCGGGGTCTGGCGCGCGTGGTCGAGCGTGCGGTAGAGCTCGTCGACGGTGTGCGGCCGGAAGGCGTTGCGCACCTCGGGCCGGTCGAACGCGATCCGCACGCACCCCAGCTCGACGTGCCGGTGGTAGGTGATGTCGACGAGGTCCGCGAACCCCTCGACCTCCCGCCACTGCGTCGGGTCGAAAGGGTCGTTCGCCGCGGACGCGGTCTGCTCGCTCACCCGGTCAGACTAGGGGAGCGGGTATGCCGTCAGCTGTCGCGGCTGGACAGCACGCAGAACTCGTTGCCCTCGGGGTCGGCGAGCACCGTCCAGGTCACCTGCTCGGGGTCCTGGCCGACGTCGACCCTGGTCGCGCCGAGGTCGAGCAGGCGCTGGATCTCGGCGTCGCGGTCCTGCGAGGAGTGCGGGGCGAGGTCGATGTGCAGGCGGTTCTTGAGGGTCTTGCCCTCCGGGACGGGGACGAAGACGAGGCCCTGTCCACGCCTCATCCACGTCTCGAGGTCCCTCACCGGTCCCTCCTCGTGCTCCTCCAGCGCGTGCCGCGGTACCGCGACCGCCTCCTCCGCGGTGTCGTGGACGACGACCCAGTCCAGGGCCTCCGCCCACCAGCGGGCCTGCGCCTGGGCGTCCCGGCAGTCGACGACGATCGTGTACCACTTCAGTGCCATGACGCCCACCATGCCGCAGCCGCGCCCGCGCCGCACCCGGCCGGGACGTCGTCGCGGACAGCAGCGGTCCGCGACCCCCACGACCACCCCCCCAGCCCCGGGCCCGCGGCCGCCCCCGCGACCGGTGCACGGGGCGGCATACCCTCGGGCCATGCCGGCGATCCCCACCCCCGACGAGCTGCTCGACGCCGCGCACGTCGTCACGCTGCCGATGCGCGTGCGCTTCCGCGGTGTCACCGAGCGGGAGGTGGTCCTCCTCCGCGGCCCTGCGGGGTGGGCCGAGTGGGCGCCGTTCCCCGAGTACGCCGACGCCGACGCCGCCCGCTGGCTGGCCGCCGCCGTGGAGCTCGGGTGGGGGGACGTCCCTCCGCCCGTCCGCCCGGACGTCGGCGTCAACGCCACCGTGCCTGCCGTGGCGGCCGCTCAGGTGGAGGGGGTGCTGGCGCGCTTCGACGGGTGCCGCACCGCCAAGGTCAAGGTCGCCGAACCCGGGCAGTCGCTCGCCGACGACGTCGCCCGCGTCGTCGAGGTCCGGCGGCTCATGGGGCCCGGCGCGCGGGTCCGCGTCGACGCCAACGGCGCCTGGACGGTGACCGAGGCGGTCACCGCCTTGACCGCCCTGGACCGCTCGGACCTGGAGTACGCCGAGCAGCCCTGCGCCTCGGTCGAGGAGCTCGGGGCCCTGCGCGTCGCCCTCGCCCGCGCCGGGGTCGACGTCCCCGTGGCCGCCGACGAGTCGATCCGCCGGGCCGAGGACCCGCTGCGGGTGGCCCGGGAGAACGCGGCGGACCTCGTCGTGGTCAAGGTCGCACCGCTGGGCGGCGTGGCCCGGGCCCTGGAGGTCGTCGAGGCCTGCGGCCTGCCGGCCGTCGTCTCCTCCGCGCTCGACACCTCCGTGTGCCTCGCCGCCGGGGTCCGCCTCGCGGCGGCCCTCCCGACCCTTGAGCACGACTGCGGTCTGGGCACCGCCGCCCTCCTCGCCGCCGACGTCGTGGCGGACCCCCTGCTGCCGCGGGCCGGGCGGCTGACGGTGGACCGGGCCGACGCGGCCCGGGACGCGGTCGACCCCGCCCGCCTCGCGGCATACCGGACCGGCGCGGAGCGCGAGACCTGGTGGCGCGACCGTCTGTCCCGGGCCGCGGCCCGCCTCCGCGACTGAGGTTTTACCTCCCCGAAACACGGGCAACCAAGACGTAACACGAGCACGCGCGCTCCCGAAACATGCCTGCCCTTGACTGGGCGGACAGCGGCCCCCCGCCCCCGACGACGTGACGCGGGGAGGCCGTCCCACTCACAACAAGGAGGCAGACAGATGGAACTCACGTCTGGTCACGTCTGGGTCATGGTCTCGGCGGCGCTCGTGCTGCTGATGACACCCGGCCTGGCGTTCTTCTACGGCGGCATGGCCCGTGCCAAGGCCGCTCTCAACATGATCATGATGAGCTTCGTCGCGGTCGGCATCGTCGGTGTCGTCTGGGTCCTCTGGGGCTACGGGATGACCTCGGCGCCCGGGATCCTCGGCGGGCTCGTCGGCAACCCCCTCGCGGACCTGGGCCTGGCCTCGCACGTCGGCACCGAGGACCTCATCGGCATCGGGTACGGCGCCACGTTCGCCATCATCACCGTCGCCCTCATCTCGGGCGCGGTCGCGGACCGCACGCGCTTCGGCTCGTGGTCGCTCTTCGTCACCATCTGGGTGACGCTCGTCTACTGCCCGCTGGCCTTCATGGTCTGGGGCGGCGGGCTGCTCTCGGCCGACGGCGCCATCGGGCGGACCTTCGGCGAGGCCATCGACTTCGCCGGCGGCACGGTCGTCCACATCAACGCCGGCCTCGCGGCCCTCGTCCTCGTCTACATCATCGGCTCCCGCACCGACTTCGGGAAGACCAAGGGCTACCACAAGCCGCACAACGTCCCGCTCGTGATGATCGGCGCCGCGATGCTGTGGTTCGGCTGGTTCGGGTTCAACGGCGGGGCCGCGGGCACGGCCGAGGAGGCCGGCCTGATCTGGGTCAACACCCTCGCCGCCCCGGCCGCCGCGATGCTGGCCTGGCTGGCCGTGGAGCGGCTGCGCGACGGCCGTCCCACCTCGATCGGTGCCGCGTCCGGTGTCGTCGCGGGTCTCGTCGCCATCACCCCGGCCTGCGCCAGCGTGTCCCCGCTGGGTGCCCTGGTCATCGGTGTCCTCGCCGGTGTCGGCTCGGCCCTCGCGGTCGGCCTGAAGTACCGGTTCGGCTACGACGACGCGCTCGACGTGGTCGGCGTGCACCTGGTCGCCGGCGTCGTCGGCACCGTCGCGATCGGCTTCCTGGCCCTGCCGGTGGACGGCGAGGGCGGCGGCCTCCTCTACGGCGGCGGACTCGGCCAGCTCGTGGCGCAGGTCGTGGCCACGCTGTTCACCCTGGTCTTCACCGGCGTGATGACGTTCGTCATCGGGATGGCCATCCACAAGACCATCGGCTTCCGGGTCAGCCCGGAGGACGAGGCCCGCGGCGTGGACCTGTCCGAGCACAGCGAGTCCGCCTACAGCTTCGGCGAGGAGTCTGCCTCCTACGAACCACTCGCCGAGGACGCTCGGGCCTGAGCCCAGACCGTCCCGTCGGCCGGCCGCTCCGGGACGGCGGCCGGCACCGGGACCCGGCTCGAGCACGGCGGGGCACCCTCCAGGACGGGAGGGTGCCCCGCTCTCGTGCGCCCGCCCGGTCGCGACCGGCGGGTCGGCGTGGATGGTCCGACCAGTCCGCACGGACGGTCCGGCGGCTCGGGACGGACAGGTCGGTGCTGTCAGGCCTCGAGCAGCTCCTGCAGCAGGCGGCGCAGCTCGGCGCGGTCGGCGGGGGAGAGCGCGGAGACGGCTGCGTCCGCCGCGGCGCGCCTGCGGTCGCGGACGCGCCCGACGGTATGCCGTCCCTCCGGCGTGAGCGCGAGCAGCACCGCCCGGCGGTCGGTCGGGTCGGGGGAGCGGGACAGCAGCCCCGCTGCCTCGAGGGCGTCGGCGACCTCGGTGGCCGAGCGGGGGGCGATGCCGAGGTGGTCGGCGAGGTGGGAGACGCGGACCCCGCCGCCGTCGTCGTCGGCATCCTCGGCCATCCGACGGGACAGCCGGGCGAGCGCCAGCAGCGCCCGCTCCTGGTGCGGCGAGAGCGCGTGCCCGGCCGCCTCCTGCAGGCCCAGCGACCGCCAGCGGCGGGCGAGGCGCAGGAGCAGGTCCACCTCGGTGGCGTCGGGGGGAGGTGACGAGGACGTCATACCCCGAGCATAGCGAGGCGAGGAAATAAAGAGGTAGCCTCCGTAGTTGACCAGGGTGCACCGACTTCCCTCGCCGGCCACGACGACCGGCTCCACCGACGAAAGGAGAAGCGCATGAACGACTTCTCTTCCCTCGCCTCCGGGCACGGGCTGGGCGACCGCGGCGGACGCGGCGACCGCGGTCCCGGCTCCGGTTCCCGCCGCGACCCCCGCGACCAGGCCCAGCTCCGGGCCCACCCGGTCAGCGGCCGACGCGTCCTGGCCCTCTTCGCCCCGCACCGCTGGCCGGTCGCCGTGGTGCTCACCCTCATCGTCACCAGCTCGGCGCTCGGGCTGGCCAGCCCCTTCCTCGTCAAGGAGATCGTGGACGTCGCGATCCCCGAGCAGGACGTGCGGCTGCTCCTGATCCTCGTCGGCGTGATGGTCGGGGTGGCCGTCGTCACCGCCGTGCTCGGCGTCGTCCAGACCTGGATCAGCACGACGGTCGGGCAGCGGATCATGCACCGGCTGCGGACCGACCTGTTCACCCACGTGCAGCGCCAGCCGCTGAGCTTCTTCACCCGCACGCGCTCGGGCGAGGTGCAGTCACGGCTCACGCACGACGTCTCGGGGCTCCAGGGGGTCGTCACCTCGACCGCCACCTCGCTGGCGGGCAACGTCGCCACCGTGGTCGGCACCCTCGTCGCGATGCTCGCGCTGAGCCCGACCCTGGCGGTGCTCTCGCTCGTGGTCATCCCGCCCGCCGTTCTCGTCACGCGCTCGGTCGCCCGGCTGCGGCGCGACGCGACCGACAAGCGGCAGAAGGCGCTCGCCTCGCTGCACGGCCAGGTGGAGGAGTCGCTGTCCGTCAGCGGCGCCCGGCTGAGCAAGACGCTCGGGGCGGGGGAGCAGCTCGCCCAGCGCTTCGCCGGGTCGAGCTCCGGGCTGCTGGACCTCGAGGTCGCCGCCCAGATCGCCGGGCGGTGGCGCACCGCCACGATGGGCATCGTCTTCGCCGTGGTCCCGGCCGCGCTCTACCTCGTCGCCGGCCTGCCCGTGACCGGCGCCGGGATCTCGATCGGGACGCTCGTCGCCTTCACCGCGCTGCAGGCCGGGATCTTCCGGCCGGTGATGGGGCTGCTGTCGCTCGGCGTGCAGGTGACGGCCTCGATGGCGCTGTTCAGCCGCATCTTCGAGTACCTCGACCTCCCGCTCGACGTCGCCGAGCCGACCCCCGACCGGGCCCGCCACCTCGACCCGGCCACCGCCCGCGGCGAGCTGCGGCTCGAGGGCGTCAGCTACACCTACGACGCGGACGCCGACGACGCGCACGCGGCGCTCACCGACGTCGACCTCGTCATCCCCGCCGGCGCCACCGTCGCGCTGGTCGGCCGGACCGGGTCGGGCAAGAGCACCCTCGCGTCCCTGCTCACCCGCCTCGACGACCCGACGAGCGGTCGCGTGACCCTCGACGGCGTCGACCTGCGCGACCTGCCCTCCGCCGAGCGCGCCGCCGTGATGGGCGTGGTCTCCCAGGAGACCTACCTCCTGCACGCGACCGTCCGCGAGAACCTGCGGTTCGCCAACCCCGACGCCACCGACGAGCAGCTCGAGCAGGCCGCGCGCGACGCGCAGGTCCACGAGCTCATCGCCTCGCTGCCGCAGGGCTACGACACCGTGGTCGGCGCCCGCGGCCACCGGTTCTCCGGCGGGGAGCAGCAGCGCCTGGCGCTGGCCCGCACGCTGCTGCGCGACCCGCAGGTGCTCGTCCTGGACGAGGCGACGAGCGCGCTCGACACCCGCACCGAGGCCGCCGTCCAGACCGCCCTGGCCCGGGTGGGCCGGGGTCGGACGGTCGTGATGATCGCCCACCGGCTCTCCACGGTGCGAGACGCCGACCTGGTCGTCGTGCTCGACGGGGGCAGGGTCGTCGAGCAGGGGACCCACGAGGATCTCCTCGAGCTCGGGGGCAGGTATGCCGCGCTCGTCGCCGCGGGGGTCCGCGACGGGTCCTCCGGGGCCCGCGCGGACGACGGGCCGATGACGCTCGCCGCCTGAGCGGCATACCCGTCAGGAACGCGTTAGGCGCGCCCGCCGCCGGGCGATATCCTCGGGAGACCCCGATCCACCCCCGACCATCTCAAGAGGTGCCCCGTGCCCACCGGCAAGGTCAGGTTCTACGACGAGGACAAGGGCTTCGGCTTCCTGTCCAGCGACGAGGGACAGGATGTCTTCGTCCCCCGCTCCGCGCTGCCCGAGGGTGTCGAGGTGCTCAAGCGCGGCGCCCGTGTGGAGTTCGACATCGTGGCCGGCAAGCGGGGCGACCAGGCGCTGCACGTGCGGCTGCTCGAGCCGGCGCCGACGGTGACCCGCGGGCTGACGCTGCGTGACCGCAAGCCGGCCGAGGAGATGGTGCCCGTCATCGAGGACCTCATCACCCTGCTCGACCAGACGTCCAACTCCCTCCGCCGGGGTCACTACCCCGACCGCACCCACGGCTCCGCGATGGCCAAGGCGCTGCGTGCGGTCGCCGACCAGTTCGAGGCGGGCACCTGACCGTGGCTGCGACCAGGCCCGACGTCGTCCTCACCTCCGCCGTGGAGGTGGCGAGGGCCGCCGCGGAGGAGATCGCCGAGCCGGGCACGGTGGGCGAGCACCTCGGCGTCGTCATGGAGGGCGACCGGGTGGCGACGCACTCGTTCGGCTGCACCGCGACGGCATACCCCGGGTGGCACTGGGCGGTGACCCTCTCGCGCGTCCCCCGCGCGCGCAAGGCGACGATCAGCGAGGTGCACCTGCTCCCGTCCGAGGGCGCGCTCCTGTCCCCCGAGTGGGTCCCGTATGCCGAGCGGCTCGCCCCGGGCGACATCGGCGCCGGTGACCTGACGCCCTACGTCGAGGAGGACCCTCGGCTCGAGGCCGGCTGGGAGGCGACCGGTGAGGAGGACGTCGACCAGGTCGCGATCTGGGAGCTGGGTCTGGGACGCGAGCGCGTGCTGTCGGCGGAGGGCCGCGAGGCGGCGGCGACCCGTTGGCAGGAGGGTGAGCACGGTCCGGAGAGCGAGGTGGCCCGCAAGGCCCCGAGACCCTGCGGGACCTGCGGCTTCTTCCTGCCGATGGCGGGCGCGCTGCGCTCGGTCTTCGGGGTCTGCGCCAACGAGTGGTCGCCCGCCGACGGGTCGGTGGTGTCCCTGCGGTTCGGCTGCGGCGCGCACAGCGAGGTCGACGTGGAGCGGCGCGAGCCCGAGCGCATCGACCCGCCGGTGCTCGACGACGAGAGCGAGATCGAGTTCGTCGACCGCTGACGGGCTCCGGGACGGACGGGGCTCAGGCGGTGGAAGTGCCGAGCGGGTGCGGCCTCGGGGGCGACGTCAGGCCGTGGCGGCGTTGCCGCGCCCCCGACGGAGGTAGACGTAGCCGACCACCCCGAGGGCGATGCCGGCGACCGGCACCCAGAACCACCAGTCCCGCTCACCGCTGCGCCACGCGGGGACCAGGGCCAGGACGAGCAGGACGAGCGCCCACGCCAGGGTGCCCCACCGCACCAGGGTGATCGTGCGCAGCGGAACGGCGGGAGGGACGATCTGCGCGGCGTCGGAGGCGGGGTCTGCGGGGGTCCTGCCGTCGTCGGGGCTCGAGGCGTGGCTCACGAGGCTCACGGTAGCGCCGTCCATGACTGTGCGCGGCTGTCGTGCCACAGTCGTCGCCCTGGTGTTGCCGGTGACACGACAGCCGCGCACAGTCATCAGGGCCGGGCCCCAGGTCCGCGCCCCCGGTCCGCCGCTTCGACAGGTCGTTGCGTTGGCTAATGAGATAAACTCACCATCCGTGCCCGCCTCCGACCCCGACGACATCGCCTCCCTCGCCCACGCCGTCCGCATCTCCTGCATGCGGGTGGCGCGGCGGGTGCGTTTCGACGCCGACAACACCGTGGCGCCGCACCTGTTCAGCGTGCTCGCGCGCCTCGCCGAGGAGCCGCGCACGGTCGGGGAGCTCGCCTGCATCGAGAAGGTCAGCGCCCCGAGCATGAGCCGCGCCGTCGCCCAGCTCGTCGAGCCAGGCCTCGTCGAGCGGCACTCCGACGAGCACGACGGCCGCCTGGTCCGCCTCTCCCTCACCGACGCCGGCCGCGAGGTCGTCCGGACCGAGCGGGCCCGGCGCGACGCGTGGATGACCGAGCGGCTCGAGGGGCTCAGCGCCGAGGAGCGCGACGTGCTCCGCCGGGCGACCGCGATCCTGGAGTCGGTGGTCGACCTGTGAGCGCGATGTTCAGCGCTCTCTCGGTGCGCAACTACCGCATCTACGCCACCGGGGCCATCGTCTCCAACACCGGCACCTGGATGGGCCGGGTCGCCCAGGACTGGGTGGTCCTGACCGAGCTCACGGACAACTCCGCCTCGGCCCTGGGCATCGTCACCGGGCTGCAGTTCCTCCCGATCCTCCTGCTCACGCCGGTCGCCGGCGCGCTCAGCGACGCGCTCCCCAAGCGCAAGGTGATGCTCGTCAGCCAGGCGACGATGGCGATCCTCGCCCTCGTCATGGGCATCTGGGTGCTGACCGGCTCGATGGAGCTGTGGCACATGTACCTCCTCGCCTTCCTCTCCGGCGCCGCCTCCGCCTTCGACGCCCCCGCGCGCCAGTCCTTCGTCTCCGAGATGGTCCCGCCCGAGAAGCTCACCAACGCGGTCGGCCTCAACAGCGCGTCCTTCCACTCCGGCCGCCTCATCGGCCCCGCCACCGCCGGTCTCCTCATCGCCGCGTTCGGCACGGGGCCCACGCTGGTCATCAACGCCCTCACGTTCGTGGCGGTCATCGTCGCCCTGCTCCTCCTCGACGTGAGCGCGCTCGCTCCCGGTCCCGACCGCACCGGCAAGGGCCGCGCCCGGGTGCGCGAGGGCATCGCCTACGTCCGTCGCAGACCGGACCTGATCCTCATCATGGTCATCGCCTTCATGCACGGCACCTTCGGCATGAACTTCCAGATCACCAACGCCCTCATGGCCACCGAGGTCTACGGCAAGGGCGTCACGGAGTATGGCGTCACCGGCTCGGTCATGGCGATCGGCTCCCTGGCCGGCGCGCTGCTCGCCGCCCGTCGCGACCGGCCGCGGTGGCGCCTGCTGCTCGGCTCGCTCGCGCTGTTCTCCTTCTTCACCCTGTTCCTGGCGCTGGCCCCCACGTTCACCCTCTACACGGTGCTCCTCGTGCCCACCGGCCTCACCGCCCTGACGGTCATGGTCAGCGCCAACGCCATGGTCCAGCTCTCCGTCGACCAGGCGGTCCGGGGCCGGGTGATGGCCCTCTACATGGCCGTCTTCTTCGGCGGCACCCCGTTGGGGTCGCCGTTCATCGGCTGGGTCGGGGAGACCTTCGGCGCCCGCTGGACCATCCTCATCGCCACCCTCGCGTGCGGGCTGACCGCGGTGGTCGCGACCGTCTACGTCATGCGCTCCGACAACATCCGGCTGCGCCTGCGCGCCAGCTGGGCGCGCCCGCTCGCCCTCGAGCGCGGTCTCGCACTCACCGAACCCCTGCCCGAGAAGGTGACCTGACCTGAACGCCCACACCCGCCGCGTCGTCGTGCTCCTCGCGCTCGCCGCGCTGATCCTCGTCCCCCTCCTCGCCGCCGTCGGCGGCGCCCTCCGCTGAAGAGAGCCCGTATGTCGTTCACGACCCGTCCCACCCTGACCGGAACCGTCGGCATGGTGTCCACCACGCACTGGCTGGCCTCCCAGTCGGCCATGCGGATGCTCGAGCTGGGCGGGAACGCCGCCGACGGCGCCGTCGCCGCCGGCCTCGTGCTGCAGGTCGTCGAGCCGCACCTCAACGGACCGGGTGGTGACCTGCCGCTGATCGTCGCCTCCGCCGACGACCCGACGCCCCGGGTGCTCTGCGGCCAGGGCCCCGCCCCGGCCGGCGCCACGCCCGAGCACTTCGCCTCCGTCGGCCTGGACCGCGTGCCCGGCTCCGGACCGCTCGCGACGGCCGTCCCCGGCGCCTTCGACGCGTGGATGGTGCTGCTGCGCGACCGCGGCACGATGAGCGCACGCACCGTCGCCGAGCCGGCCCTGCACTACGCCCGCCACGGCCACCCCGTCCTCGAGCGCGTCTGCCGGACGATCGAGACGGTCCGTGACCTCTTCACCGAGTCGTGGCCCACCTCGGCCGACCAGTGGCTGCCCGGAGGGGTGGTCCCGACCCCCGGGAGCCTGGTCACCAACATCGCGTGGGCGGACACCCTCGAGCGGCTCCTGGCCGAGGAGGACGCGGCCGGGGGGAGTCGGGAGCAGGGCCTCGAGGCCGTGCGCCGCGCCTGGTCGCAGGGGTTCGTCGCCGAGGCCGTGGACGCGTTCGTGCGGCAGCCGTCCCGGCACTCCGGCGGGCAGGTGCTCCCTGGCGTCCTCACCGCCCAGGACATGGCCGGCTTCGAGGCGACGTGGGAGGACGCGGTCACCCTCGACTGGCACGGGCACACGATCGCCAAGACCGGGCCCTGGGGGCAGGGCCCGGCGCTGCTGCAGGTCCTGCAGATGGTCGACGCCGCGGGCGCCACCGACCTCGACACCGCGGACGGGGTGCACACCCTCGTCGAGGCGTGGAAGCTGGCGATGGCGGACCGCGAGGCCTGGCTCGGCGACAGTGCCGACGTCCCCCTCGGGGACCTTCTCGACCCCGGGTATGCCGCGCAGCGCGCCTCGCTCATCGGCCCGGACGCCAGCCTGGAGCTGCGCCCCGGGTCCCCGGGCGGCCGCCCGCCCCGGATCGCCGCCCAGGCCCGGCTCGTCGAGGGCGCCCCGGACGTCGACGCGAGCGTCGGAGAGCCGACCGTGCAGCGCGAGTCGGCGTCCCCCGGCGCACGGCCCGCCCCGCCCGCCGACCCCCAGGTGGCTGCCGACGGGGAGACCCGCGGCGACACCTGCCACGTCGACGTCGTCGACCGCTGGGGCATGCTCGTGTCCGCCACGCCGAGCGGCGGCTGGCTGCAGTCCTCGCCGTTCATCCCCGAGGTGGGCCTGGCGCTCGGGAGCCGTCTGCAGATGGCGTGGCTCGAGCAGGGCCTGCCCAGCTCGCTCGTCCCCGGACGGCGACCGCGGACCACCCTCACGCCCACGCTCGTGCTGCGCGACGGCATACCCGTCCTCGCCTGCGGCAGCCCCGGCGGTGACCAGCAGGACCAGTGGCAGAGCGTCTTCCTCCTGCGCCACCTCGTCGGCGGGCTGTCCCTGCAGGAGGCCATCGACGCGCCGCAGCTGCACACCACGAGCTTCCCCGGCAGCTTCCACCCCCGCGCGACCGAGCCCGGCGTCGTCGTCGTCGAGTCGCGCCTCGACCCGGCGGTCACCGAGAAGCTGCGCCGTCGTGGCCACCGGGTCGTCGAGGAAGGCCCCTGGTCCCTCGGCCGGATGTGCGCGGTCGCCCGCGACCCGCGCACCGGCATCGTGTCCGCCGGCGCCAACCCCCGGGGGATGCAGGGCTACGCCGTCGGACGTTGACCCCTCGCATCGCCTAGCGTGGTGCAGCAGACCCCCCGACCAGGAGAACCCGTGGCATCCCCCAACCTCGCCAAGCTGGCGCTGAAGTACGGCCCGATCGTCTACACCCTCGCCCAGAAGTACGGGCCGCAGGTGGTCGAGCAGGTCCTGCGGCAGCGCGACCCCGCCCAGAAGTTCGTGTCCACCCAGCGCGAGCGGGGCACCGCACGCAAGCAGGCGCTCGCGCACGCCGAGTCCGTCGTCGACGGCGCCGTCCAGCAGGTGTTCCACGGCGGCCAGGCCTACTGGGTCGTGTTCTCGCGCAACGAGCCCGTGGGGACCCATCCGCACACCACGGTCCCCTACGACTCGCTGCTGCTCAACGCCGACCCGGCGCGGCGGGTGAGCCCGGGGGAGCTGCGGCGCACCGTCCACCTGCCCCGCCGACCGAGGCGATGAGGATGGAGCACCTGCGGGTCGACTACGCCGGCGACGGGCTCGCCGAGGAACGCTGCCCCGCCGCACCCCTGGAGATCGTGCGGGAGTGGGTCGCGACCGCCGTCTCGCGCCACGCCGAGCACGGTGACGTGCCCGAGCCGACCGCCTTCGCGGTCGCGACGGTCGACGCCGACGGGCTGCCCGACGTGCGGACGGTGCTGATGCGCGGCCTCGACGAGCGGGGGCCGGCGTTCTACACCAACACCGACTCCGCCAAGGGGCGTCAGCTGCGCGACAACCCCGCGGTGGCCGCGACCCTGACCTGGGCCGGGCTGCACCGGGCGGTCCGTTTCCGTGGGCTGGCGGAGCCGCTGGCCGCCGAGGAGGTCCGCGCCTACTTCGTGAGCCGGCCCTGGGCCTCGCGCATCGGCGCGCACGCCTCCGCCCAGTCGCACCCGGTGAGCGACCGGGAGAGCCTGGAGAGGGCATACCAGGAGTGCGCGGAGCGCTTCCCGGACACCGGCAGCCCGGACGACGTCCCGGTGCCCGCGGACTGGGGCGGCTACCGCATCGTCGTCGACCGCGTCGAGCTGTGGGCCGGGCGGCGTTCGCGGCTGCACGACCGGATCGTCTGGGAGCGCGTCGGTGCCGGGGGGATGGACGACCCGGCGGCCTGGCGACGGGTGCGTCTCGCGCCGTAGCCGTCGTCCGGCGACGGCGGCGGGAGCGGGACCGCCTCGTAGGATGAGGCTCGTGAGCGAGCTGATCGACACCACCGAGATGTACCTCAAGACCATCCTCGAGCTCGAGGAGGACGGGGTCGTCCCGATGCGTGCGCGGATCGCGGAGCGGCTGGCCCAGTCCGGGCCGACGGTCTCCCAGACCGTGGCCAGGATGGAGCGGGACGGGCTGCTCGGGCTGGCGCCCGACCGCCACCTGCTGCTCACCGACGCCGGACGCCTCGCCGCCGTGCGCGTCATGCGCAAGCACCGCCTCGCCGAGCGCCTGCTCACCGACGTCATCGGGCTGGACCCGGCCTACGTCCACGAGGAGGCCTGCCGCTGGGAGCACGTCATGAGCGAGCAGGTGGAGACGCGCATCCTCGGTCTGCTCGCCGACCCGACCACCTCGCCCTACGGCAACCCGGTGCCCGGCCTGGAGGAGCTGGGGCACGCCGCGGCACCCCCCGCCTCGGGGCGCCCCAGCAGCGAGCTCGCCGTGGGGGAGGAGCCGGTCGAGGCGACGGTGACGCGGCTGGGTGAGCCGGTGCAGGTGGATCCGGAGGTACTGGGTCTGCTCCTGGACTCGGGTGTCCGGCCGGGGGCGCGGGTGCGGGTGTGGGGCGAGCGCGAACGGACGATCGTCGAGTCGGTCGACGGTGAGGCCGTCTCGCTCCCGGCGGACGTGGCGGCTCACATCTTCTGCGCAGTGCCCGGCGAGGGCTGAGGACATTCCGCCGCACGTGTGAGATGGGTCACGGCCACCCTGGGAGTTCGGTCAAGAGGCGCGCATCGCCGCAGGTGGGGCGACCGCGGCAGGAGGGGTGCCGGTTCGAGTTGTCCACAGCTGCCGGAGCGGGTATGACGCGGGCGGCGCCCGGTGTGTACGGTAGCGAGTGCTCCTCTCCCCTGGAGGAGACCCCAGCGCGTCACGCCGAGTCCTGTCTGCGCGCCCGGGGACGTGACCGACCTACCGCAGACAGGTGCGGGGGACCCAAAACCCGGAGCAGCGATGCTCCTCGGGGCTAACGGCCGGCGCCCACCGGACCGGGGGTTCTCCATCCCAGCCCGACAGCTGACCCCGCAGGCACCCTTGGAGGACACGTGACCCATCGCCACTCTGCCCGGCACCGTGCGCCGGGACGCATCAGCACGGCCGGCGCAGCCCTGACCCGCACCGCAGCCGTCGCCGCGACCTCGACCGGCCTCATCGCCGGCGCCTCCGCCGTCGCGAGCGCGACGCCGGCCCCGAACGAGTCGGCACCTGGCCTCGCCAACGGCTCCCAGGCCCTGCTCGAGGTCGTCGAGAACGTCGTCGCCGCCGAGCGTCCTGCCGTGGCCGCCAAGGCCCCGGCGACGGTCGACGCGGCCGTCGCCTTCGGCACCACCGGCTTCACCGGCGCCGCCCGTCAGGTCGAGCAGTTCGAGGCCGCGGTCGAGAACCGCGAGCCGGCGGCCGCCAGCCGCACCCAGGTGCGCGGGGAGGCCCCCGCCGCGGCGACCACCCCGGCCGCGCCCGCCGCCCAGGCCGCCCCGGCCCCCGCACCGGCACCGGCCCCCGCTCCCGCGCCGGCGCCTGCTCCCGCTCCCGCTCCCGCACCGGCCCCGGCCGCCGCGCCCGCACCCACCGGCGGGGTTCTCTCGGTCGCCGCCGCCTACACCGGCATCTACTACGTCTACGGCGGCGCCACGCCGTCCGGGTTCGACTGCTCCGGTTACACCCAGTGGGTGTTCCGGGAGGCGCTCGGCATCGAGCTGCCGCGCACGGCGGCCCAGCAGCAGGCCTACGCCACCCCGGTGAGCAACCCGCAGCCGGGCGACCTGATCTTCTACGGCTACCCGGCCTACCACGTCGGGATCTACGCCGGCAACGGCATGATGTACGACTCCGGCAAGCCAGGCATCCCCAGCCAGCTGCGGGCCGTGTTCAGCGGCGTCTCGGGTTACGGCCGGGCCGGCTGACCCGCAGACCCCCGTCCACGACGAGGGGCCCCCACCGCTGCTGCGGTGCGGGGCCCCTCGTGGTCCGGTGTGCGGGCGCGCGGACGGCCGTGGGTCGCCGGTGCCCGGCCGTCCTGCGGACGCAGGCCGGGAGGCTCAGCCGTTGGCCGCCTCTGCCATCGCCTCGTCCGACTCGTCGTCGAACTCGCCCAGGATCTGCTCCAGGATGTCCTCCATCGACGTCATGCCGACGACGCGTCCCTGGTCGTCCCTCACCAGGGCCAGCTGGGCCCGCTGCTGACGCAGGCTCGAGACCGCGTCGATGAGCGGCATCGTCGCCTGCAGAGAGGCCACCGGCTGGAGGAACTCGGAGACGCCGCGGCGGTCTCCCGCCCCGTCGGCGCTGGCCAGGATGGCGTCCCGCACGTGCACGATGCCGCGGATCCGGCGCTGACCCGAGCGTCCGCTCGGCTCGACGACGAACAGCCGGGACCGCCCGCTCTCCCGGCTCACCTGCTCGACCTCGAGCGCGGTGGCGGTGCGGGGGATGGTCACCGCGGCGGTGGGCAGGAACATCACCGAGGAGACCGTCTCGGCCTCCAGCCGCAGGGCGCCGGTGAGGATCTGGTGGTCCGCGTCCTCGAGCACCCCGTGCTCGTGCGACTGCGCCAGCAGCAGCTGCAGGTCGGCCGGCGTCTGGGCGCTGCCCAGGGCGTCCACGGGGTCGACCCTGACCAGGCGCAGGAGCAGGTTCGCCAGCTCGTTCATGAGCCAGAGGACCGGGCGCACCACCCAGGTGAAGGCCCGGAAGGGCAGGGCGAGGAGCATCGCCGAGCTCTCGGGGTGGGAGATCGCCCACGACTTCGGCGCCATCTCCCCGACCACCATGTGCAGGAAGACGACGAGCGAGACCGCGAAGGCCACCGCGACGGCGTGCACCATCACGTCCGGGACGCCCAGCGCGCCGAACAGCGGCTCGACGAGGTAGGCGACGGCCGGCTTGGCCAGGGCGCCGAGGGCCAGGGTGCACAGGGTGATGCCCAGCTGGGCGCCGGCCAGCATCAGCGACAGCTCGCGGGAGGCGTCGACGGCGGCCCGGGCGGCGCGGCTGCCCGCCTCGGCGCGCTCCTCGAGGCGGTGACGCTTGGCGGCGACGATCGCGAACTCGGCGCCGACGAAGAACCCGTTGGCGATCAGCAGCACCAGGCTGACCAGGAGGGCGGTGGTCGTGCTCACCGGGCCACCTCCTTCTCGCGCTCGACCGAGGGGATGACCAGCATGACGTCGCTGGAGAGCATTTCACGCTCCTCCTCGCTGAGCTGGGCCCACTCGTCGGCGGGCCGGGTGACCACCGGGTGGACCGCGACCGTGTCGGGGACGAAGCGCTGGGTGGTCAGCACGTCGAGGCGGGTCTGGTGGACGTACTCGTCGCCCTCGCCGCTGCGGCTGGTCCAGCGCACGAGGACGCTGTCGCCCTCCTCGGCCGTGCGGCCCAGACGGTCGAGGACGAGGCCGGAGAGGGTGTCGTAGTTCTCGTGCTCGGGCAGCTCGATCCCCGTCACCTGCGCTGCCTCGTCGATGCGCAACCGGGCGGAGAGGTCCCAGATGCCGTCGCCGCGGGCCCGGCTCGTGGACTCCTCGTGGTCGTCCTCGTCCCAGATCTCACCGACGACCTCCTCGGCGACGTCCTCGAAGGTGACGATCCCGGCGAATCCGCCGTACTCGTCCACGACGACGGCGAGCTGCTGGTGCCGGGTCCGCAGCGCCTCCAGCACCTTGGGCAGCGGGAGGGACTCGGGCACGATCAGGGCGTCCGCGGTGAGGTCCCGCACCAGGGTCGTCGGGCGTTCCGTCGCCTCGACCTGCAGGAGGTCGTGCAGGCCGATGACGCCCACGATGTCGTCGATGTCGCGGCCGATGACCGGGAAGCGGGCGTGACCGGTGTGCATCGCCTCGAGCACGCTGGCCGCGGTCTCGTCCGCCTGGATGGTGTGCACGGAGGTCCGGGGCGTCATGACCTCCTCCGCGACCCGGTCGCGGAAGGCCAGGCCCCGCTCGAGCAGCATCGACAGCTCCTCGTCCAGCGTCCCCCCACTGTGCGACTCGGCGATGATGCGGGTCAGCTCCTCCGGTGTCGCACCGTGCGGCAGCTCCTCGACCGGCTCGATGCCGACGGAGCGCAGCAGGGCGTTGGAGGCCATGTCGAAGAGCCGGATGACGGGTCCGAAGATCGTGAGGTAGACCAGCGTCGTGCGGGAGAGCGCGCGCGAGAGCGGGACGGGCTGGGCGATCGCCCAGTTCTTCGGCCCCAGCTCGCCGATGACCATCTGCAGCACGGTGGAGAAGACGAGGGTGCCGATCGAGAACAGCGAGATCAGGGCGGCCCGCGCGAGCCAGCCGCTGTCGCCGTACTCCTCGGTCAGCCCGCGGACGAGGAGCTCCTCGCCGAGGTAACCGACCAGCAGGGCGGTGACGGTGATCCCGAACTGGGCGCCCGACAGCGTGAACGAGAGGCGGGAGGTGATCTTCAGGGCGCGCCTCGCGGGGGCGTCACCCTGGTCGGCGAGCTGGCGCAGCCGCCCGCGATCGACGCTGACGTAGGCGAACTCCTGCGCCACGAAGTAACCGGTCATGATCGTCAGGAGGACGATGACCACGACCCCGGTGGTGATCAGCACGAGGTGCCCCCAGCACCTCGGGGGAGCCGGGCACTGCCCGGCTCGGGACTGTCAGGTGGTGAGTCGGTACTGGCAGACGTCATCCACCAAGTGTACGGCGGAGATACGCTCGCGCCCGTGCCCTCGTCCACAGCGCCCGCGCACCGGTGGCACGCCAGCCGCCCGCGGACCCTCCTCGCCGTCGGGCTGGGGGGCGCGGCGGGTGCCGTGCTGCGCTGGGTGCTCGAGCTGGCGCTGCCCACGGACGCATGGCCCTGGGCGACGCTGCTCGCCAACGTGCTGGGCAGCGCTGCGCTCGCGGTCCTGGTCGTGCACGACGACCGCCACGCGCACCCGCGCTGGCTGCGACCCGGAGTGGGGACGGGCCTGCTCGGCGGCTTCACCACCTTCTCCGCCTACGCCGTGCAGGTCGCCGTCCTGGACGGCACCGACCCCCGCCTGGCGCTCCTCTACCTCGTGACGACGCCGGTGCTGTGCGTCCTCGGTGCGGTGGTCGCGGGCGGGGTGGCGCTGCGGGTGGACGGACGCCGGTGACGGGTCTGCCGTGGGGCGCGGCCCTGCTCGTCGTCGCTGTGGGCGGCGCGCTCGGCGCGGTGCTGCGCCACCTGCTCTCCATGCCGCCCCTGGGACCCTTCCGCGGCGTGCTGCTCGTCAACGTGCTCGGCTCGGCGGCCCTCGGTGCGCTGGTGGCGGGGGCCGACCGGCTCCCGACGACGGCGGTGCTGCTGCTCGGGACCGGGCTCTGCGGGGCGATGACCACCTGGAGCACCCTCGCGGTGCAGACGTGGGAGCTGGGACGGCGCGACGCGGTGAGGGCGGCGGCATACCTGCTGGTCACGCTGGTGCTGGGGGTCGCCGCGGCGGTGCTCACCCTGCGCCTCCTCTCCTGAGCGATGCCGCCGTGTGACCGACACGGCTGCGCGACGTCCCTGGTCTGTCGGTGCACTCTCCTACGGTGGTGCGTGAGAACGCGGGAGGTTCCCGACGAGGCGGAAGGAGGGGAGCGATGGTGCGGTTCCTGCACACGGCGGACTGGCAGATCGGGATGACGCGGCGCTACCTCACGGCCGAGGCCCAGGCACGGTTCTCCGCCGCCCGGGTCGACGTCGTGCACCGCATCGGTCGGCTCGCGCGCCAGCAGGACTGCGCGTTCGTGCTCGTGTGCGGCGACGTCTTCGAGCACGACCAGCTCACCCCGCAGACCGTGCGTCGCACGCTCGAGGCGCTGAGGACAGTCGAGGTCCCCGTCTACCTGCTCCCCGGCAACCACGACCACCTGGGCCCCATGTCCGTGTGGTCGACCCCGCTGATGGCCGAGGAGCTGCCCGACCACGTCCACGTGCTCGACCGGCCCGGGGTCCATGCGGTCGCGCCGGGGGTCGAGCTGGTGGCTGTGCCCTGGCACGGGAAGCACCCGCAGTCCGACCTCGTGGCTCCCGTCCTCGCCGACATCGACGTCCCCCCGGCGGGCACGGTGCGGGTCCTGGCCGCCCACGGCCCGACCGACCTCCTCGACGCCGACGGGCGCCACCGCGCTGCCATCCCCGTCGCACCCCTGCGCGAGGCGCTCTCGGCGGGGCGCCTGCACTACGTGGCGCTGGGCGACCGCCACTCGCGCACCGAGGTGGGTGACCCCGCCATCTGGTACGCGGGGGCGCCGGAGCCGACGGCGTGGCGCGAGGAACGACCGGGTGACGTGCTCGTCGTCGAGGTCGACACGTCTCCGGAGGCGGAGGCGCGCACCCAGGTGCGGGTCACTCCGCACCGCGTCGCGACGTGGTCGTTCCTGGCCCTCGACCGCCGTGTGGACTCCGAGTCCGACCTCGACGCTCTCGACTCCGAGCTGGGCGCGCTGCCCGACAAGGACCGGACCGTGGTGCGGCTGGGCCTGCGCGGCACCCTCGGCCTGGCCCAGCACGCGCGTCTGGAGGAGCTGCTCGGTCGGCACGAGGACCTCCTCGGCGCGCTCGACCGGCCGACGCGGCACAACGACGTCGTCCTCGCCGGCGACGACGACATCGTCGACCTGGGCCTGGGCGGGTTCCTCGCCACCGCGGTCGAGGACATCCGCGCGATGGCGGGTGGCGTGCCCGGCGACAGGTCCGCCCCCGCGGCGGGGACCACGGAGGAGGTCGAGCTCGAGGGGCGGCCCGGGGGCCCGGACGGGGCCGCCGTGCGTGGCGTCGCGTTCACCCCGGGTGAACCCGACGACGCGGTGAGCGCGCAGGACGCGCTCACCCTGCTGTACCGGCTGGCCAGGGGCGGGTCGCGGTGAGGCTGCACCGGCTGACCCTGCGCAACGTCAAGGGGGTCCGTGCACGGACCGTGGAGCTGCCCGATTCCGGGGTCGTCGTCCTGGAGGGTCCCAACGAGATCGGCAAGACGACCCTGCTCGAGGCCTTCGACGCGCTGCTGGCCTACAAGTCCAGCTCCCGCGCCGCCGACGTCCGGGCCCTGCAGCCCGTCGACCGCGACGAGGCGCCGGAGGTGGAGGCGGAGTTCACGGTGGGCGGCACCCGGGTGCGCTACGCCAAGCGATGGTTGCGCCAGCCGTCCACCACCCTGCACGTCCTCGGTGCTCGTCCGCAGCAGCTGACCGGCGACCGGGCGCAGCAGCACGTCGACGCGCTCCTGGACACCCACCTCGACCGCACCCTCTTCGACGCGCTCCGCTACGCCCAGGCGGGGGACGGCTCGGTGGCGCCCCTCGTGTCCAGCACGGTCCTGACCGCTGCCCTGGACGCCGCCGCGGGTGCGCGTCAGCACGCCGAGGGCTCCGAGGCCATCCTCGAGCGGGTGGATGCCGAGTACAGGCTCTACTTCACGGCAACGGGCCGACCGACGGGCGACTACCGCGCTGCCATGGCCAGGCAGACCCAGGCCCAGGACGACGTGGCCGAGGCCCATCGCCGGGTCGAGGAGGGCAGCGAGCTGCTGCTGCGGCAGAGGCGTGCACGCGGGTGGGTCGCCCGCCGGCAGGCGGAGCTCGACGAGGCCCGCCGTGAGCTCGCGCTGGCCGAGCGGGCGGCCGTGGCGGTCCGGGAGGTCACCGCCAGGCACGAGGCTGCGCTCGAGGCGCTGGCCCAGGCGCAGGAGCTGCGTGCCGGCGCGGTCCGCGCGCTGGCGCAGCGCGAGCGGCTCGTCAGTGACGAGAGGACCCTGACGTCCTCCCTCGAGGTCGCGCGGCGGTCGCGGTCGGCGGACACGGAGCAGGCCGACCAGCTGCGGGCCGCCCTGCTGGCCGCGGAGGAGGACGCCGCACGCGCGGCCAGGGCCGTCGAGGACGCCGAGGCCGTCGAGGAGCTCGCGCGCGCCGATGCCGGCCACCTGGCGGACGTCCGGCAGCTCGCCGAGAGCGAGTCCCTGCTGCGCCGGGCCGGCCAGCTCGTCGAGGAGGTCCGTCACGCCCGGCAGCAGCTGCCCGCACAGCCGGTCCCCCGTGACGTCGCGCGACGCGTCCGACGGCTCCAGGACCGCCACGACGTCCTGGTCACCCAGCACACGGCCACGACGCCGGCCCTCGCGGTGGAGTCCCTGGGCGCGGACGTGCACGTCCGCGTCGCCGACGGTTCCGACCCGGTGGTGGTGGTGGCCGGCACCGCAGGGCGCATCGGCGTCAGTCACGACACCACGGTGGAGGTCCCCGGCGGGGTGCGGATCCGGGTGCTCCTGCCCGAGGAGGCCCTGGGGCGGGTCTCCCAGATCGAGACGCTGCGCGACCAGCTCCAGCGCGAGCTGGAGGAGCTGGGTGCGGGCAGCGTCGAGGAGGTCGACGCCCTCGCGGACGACACCGAGTCCGCGCACGGCGCGCTCCGGGACGCCGTGCGCGACGCCGAGGCCGTGCTCCGACCCTTCGGCTCGGCGCTGGCGGCGCAGGCCGCGAGCGGTGTGCTGCCGGCAGTCCTGCAGGAGAGGGTCGAACAGGTGCGTCGGCAGGTCCGCCAGCATGCCGACGCGCGCAGCGCCGAGGGTCCCCTGCCGACGGACGAGAGCGAGGCACGGGCCGTCGTCGAGTCTGCCGCCGTGGTGCTGAGGGCGGCCCGGGCGGAGCAGCGCAGGACCGGATCAGTGTTCGCGACGAGTCGGGAGGCGGTGACCGCGCTCACCCGACGGCTGGACCAGGCCGAGGGACGGATCGAGGCTGACTCGGCACGCCTGGGCACGCTGCAGGCCCAGCTCGCGGCGACGCGGGGCGAGGCGTCCGACGCGGAGCTCCGCGAGCGGCTGACCGCGCACGAGGAGCGGTCCCTCGCCGCGGGGGAGGCCGTGCGTGCCGCGGCGCTGGCGGTGGCGGCCGCGGACGTCGACGAGGTGCTCACCACCCTGAGCCGGTCGCGCGCCCGGGCGGAGGTGGCCGTCAGGACCAGGGAGACCGCGCTCGCCGAGCTCAACGCCCTCAACGGCCAGGTGGAGATGGCGGCGGGGGAGGGGCGGCAGGAGCTCTACGACCTGGCGGTCGCCGTTCTCGACGACGCCGAGCGCGAGCTGCAGGCCATCGACCGGCGCGCCCGTGCGGCGCGGCACCTCCGGACCACCCTCACCGAGCACCGGGAGGCGGCCCACCGGCTGTACGTCCAGCCGTACACCAGGGCGGTGGAGGAGCTCGGTCGCTCCGTCTACGGATCGACGTTCGGCGTGACGGTCGACGAGGACCTGAGCCTGTCCGCCCGCACCCTCGACGGCGTGACGGTGCCCTACGCCGAGCTGTCCGGCGGGGCCAAGGAGCAGCTGGGGATCCTGGCCAGGCTGGCGGTGGCCCGGCTCGTCGACCCTGAGCACGGCTGTCCGGTGGTCATCGACGACGCGCTCGGCTACTCCGACCCGCAGCGCCTTCGCAGGATGGGCGAGGTCCTCGGCTCCGCGGCGGGCCGGGCCGGTGAGGTGCAGGTCATCCTGCTCACCTGCACCCCCGAGCGGTATGCCGCGATCCCCGACCTGCGGACGGTGCGCCTCACGGCCTGACCGGACCTCGTCCCGGGGCGTGGGGTGGGTCAGGCCCGCGCGTCTGCCAGCACGCGCCGGGTGCTGGACCCAGGACGCAGGTCCAGCCGACGCAGCAGCTGGGCGTTCGCCGCCACCACGACCGTGGAGGCCGACATCAGGATGGCGCCGACGCTCATCGGGAGCACGAAGCCGACCGGGGCGAGGACGCCGGCCGCGAGCGGGACGGCGGCGAGGTTGTAGCCCGCGGCCCACCACAGGTTCTGCCTCATCTTCCGGTAGCTGGCGCGGGACAGCTCCACGACGGAGAGCACGGAGCGGGGGTCCGAGCTGGCCAGGATCACCCCGGCCGAGGCGATGGCCACGTCCGTGCCCGCGCCGATGGCGATGCCGACATCGGCCTGGGCCAGGGCTGGTGCGTCGTTCACGCCGTCCCCGACGAACGCGACCTTCAGGCCCTCCTCCTGGAGCTCCGCCACCTTGGCCGACTTGTCCTCCGGTCGCACCCCGGCGAAGACGCGGTCGATGGCCAGCTCGCCGGCGACGGACTCCGCGACCGCCTGCGCGTCACCGGTGATCATCACGACCTGGATCCCCAGCGAGTGCAGCGCCTCGACGGCCTCGCGCGACTCCGACCTGATCTCGTCGGCCACGCGCAGGGCGCCCACAGTCCTGCCGTCGACGAGGACGTGCAGGACGGTGGCCCCCTCCTCGTGCCACCGCCGGGACACGGGCAGCTCGTCGAGGCCGTGCTCCTCCAGCAGGTACGGACCGCCGACGCGCACCGTCCTGCCGGCCACCGAGGCCGTGACACCCACCGCTGGGGAGGAGGAGAAGTCTGAGGACGCGGGCACGGTCAGCTCCCTGGCGAGGGCAGCACCGACGACGGCCCGGGCGAGGGGGTGCTCGCTGTCCGCCTCTGCGGCCGCCGCGAGCGCCAGCACCTCGTCGACCTCGCGACCGTCGACGGGCCGGACGGCGGTGACGGTCGGCTCACCCCGGGTGAGGGTGCCGGTCTTGTCGAACAGCACCGCGTCAACCGTGCGCATGGTCTCCAGGGCGAGACGGTCCTTCACGAGGACGCCGCCGCGGGCGGCGCGCTCGGTCGCGATGGAGACGACGAGCGGGATCGCCAGCCCGAGGGCGTGCGGGCAGGCGATCACGAGCACGGTGACGGTGCGGACGACGGCCATGTCGGGCATACCGAGCACGGTCCACACGAGCGCCGTGACCGCTGCCGCCGAGAGGGCGAACCAGAAGAGCCACCCGGCCGCCCGGTCCGCGAGACGCTGGGCCCGCGAGGACGACGCCTGCGCCTGTGCCACCAGCCGCTGGATGCCTGCCAGCGTGGTCTCCTCCCCGGTGGCGGTCACCTCGACGCGCAGACCGGAGTCGGTCGCCACCGTGCCGGCCACGACGGTGTCCCCCACCTCCCTGCGGACCGCCTTCGACTCGCCCGTGACCATGGCCTCGTCCATGCTCGCGCCGCCCTCGACGATCCGGCCGTCGGCCGGGACCGCCCCGCCCGGCCGCACGAGCACGACGTCACCCGTCCGCAGCTGCGAGGGCGGCACCCGGACGGTCCCCCCGTCCTCGACCCGCTCCGCCTCGTCGGGGAGCAGGGCGGCGAGCGAGTCGAGCGCCGAGGTGGTCCGGGCGAGGGACCGCATCTCGATCCAGTGCCCGAGCAGCATGATCACGATGAGCAGGACCAGCTCCCACCAGAAGTCCAGCTCGTGCGGCAGGAGCCCCAGGCTGGCGCCGGCGGAGGCGAGGAACGCGACGCTGATCGCGAGGCCGATGAGCAGCATCATCCCCGGGCGACGCCCGCGCACCTCCGCCACCGCCCCGGTGAGGAACGGCCGGCCACCCCAGGCGAAGACGACGGTGCCCAGCACGGGGGAGATCCACCGGGTCCAGCCGGCGCCGGGCACCTCGTACCCGACCAGGTCGGCGAACATCGGGCTGAAGGCGACCACGGGGAGCGCCAGGACCAGCATGATCCAGAAGAGGCGTCTGAACTGCCCCACGTGGTCGCCGTGACCCTCGTGCCCGTGCTCGCCGTGGGCCTCGTGGTGCTGCCCGCGTGGTGACCCGTGTCCGTCGTGCGCTTCCGGCTCGGCCGTGTCCCGGTGGTGCTGGTGCTCGCTCATGGGTGCGACAACGGCATACCCCTAGGGGGTATTCCATGAGTTCCTTCCCTCGACGATGGTGACCGCCTCGTGCTCCACCGGGAAGGTGACCGACGAGGCGATGAAGCACGCCTCTCCCGCCTCCTGGTGGAGCTGCACCATCAGGTCCACGTGCGTCGGGTCGGCCACCGTGACCCGGGGGCGGAGCAGGACGCGGGTGAAGCGTCCGCCGATCCCCTCCTGCTCCATCCAGCCCAGCGGCTCGTCCTCGTAGGCCGTGACCACGACGCCGTGCGTCACGGCGACGTGCAGCAGTGACAGCAGGTGGCACTCGCTGAGGGCGGCGAGCAGCAGCACCTCCGGGTTCCAGCGCGTCGGGTCGCCGCGGAAGGCGCGGTCCGCCGACAGCTCGAGGTCCGGTCGGCCGTCGCTACGCGCCACGACGTCCCGCGAGTACGCGCGGTACCCGGAGGTCCCGCTCCCTCTGCTGCCCGTCCAGGTGAGGGAGAGCGCGTACTGGTGCGTCGTCATACCCCCACCCTGGCACTCACCCCGGTCCCGGGTCGCGCGTCCCGCCCGCGACGCCTACGGTCGAGAGCATGACCGAAGACAAGAGCATCACCGTCACCCGCACCATCGACGCGCCCTCAGCGGAGGTCTTCGACGTGCTGTCGCTGCCCGGCCGGCACGTCGAGCTCGACGGCTCCGGCTTCGTCCGCTCCGTCGACCACGGTGACCGGATCACCGCGACCGGCCAGGTGTTCACGATGAACATGACCGGCGACCACATGGGCGGGGACTACCAGACCGACAACCACGTCACGGGGTATGACGCGAACCGTCTCCTCGCGTGGCGCACCGCACCCGCCGGGACGGAGCCGCCCGGGTGGCAGTGGGTGTGGGAGCTGGAGGCGCAGGGACCCGACAGCACGGAGGTCCGGCTGACCTACGACTGGGCGCAGGTCACAGACAAGGCTCTGCTCGAGAAGATCAGCTTCCCGCTCGTGACCGAGGACCAGCTGGAGGACACTCTCAACAACCTGGCGGCAGCCGTCGTGCCGTCCTGAGGCACCCTTGAGCCCACGCTGGGCGCCGTCGACCGTGACGGTCGGCGGCGTCCCAGCGTGAGAGGATGTGCCACGCGCCCGGCCGGGACCGGGTTCGCCCTCGTAGCTCAGGGGATAGAGCACCGCTCTCCTAAAGCGGGTGTCGCAGGTTCGAATCCTGCCGGGGGCACGTTGTGTCTGTGCAGGTCAACCGGTTGCGGGCTTCGGAGACTGCCTCCCATATCGATCCCCTGCCCCATCTCGGGACGAGTTTGGGACACGCCCGGTTCACCCTTTCGATCGCTGCCCGTTCGGCGTCAGGACCCAACAGGTGCCCGTAGGTGTCGAGCGTCAGCTTGGTCGAGCTGTGGTCAAGACACGAGGCGATGATCCTGATGTCCACGCCGGCCGCGATCCACAGGCTCGCCGGGGTATGCCGGAGGTCGTGCGGGCGTCGACCGCCGGCCGTCGCGTTCCAGCGCACGTCGCGGCGCCAGTTCTGCGCATGCAGGTAACCAGCGTGCGGCGCCGGGACGAGCAGATCGTCCGGCTCACTGGAGACGGCTCGCCCCTCGACGGCCGGGAGAGCCAGCGACAGCAAGGGATCACGCGGCTCCGGCCGTTCTTGGTGGTGGACCTCTCGATGACCTTGCCCGTCCGACCTGACTGCGGCAGCGACCGGGGAAACCCGCCGGCCTGGGTAGGCACGCGCGTGACGTCCCGCACTGGCAGCCCCCGCAGCTTCCCGAAGCGCAGCCATGTCAATGCCAGGATCAGCGTGACGTCGGCCAGGTCGCCGGCGAGCTCTGGTTGCTCGTCCACCAGCGCGAGCAGCTCGTCCAGCGTGAAACGTCCCCGGTTCTCCGCAGGCCGACGCTCGACGCTGCGGGCGAGGGTCGCCGAACCAGCCAACGACGAGCAGAGCATCACCCGCATCACCCCTTCGAGGGTCCATCGCGTGAGGTATCCGGTCCCAGCCGATGACCCATCCGCAGCGGACGACGTCCCTCAGCTCACCGCTGCCGCGTGCTCGATACATCGCTGTACCGCCGAGAGTCGGACGCTCGACCGGACGCGCGTTGTGCACCCTACGGGCGACAACGAATGCACCGGATATTGCCGAGATCGCGCCCTCGGGCGCGCATAACCCGTGCACTGGTGTGCGCCCCGGTTCTCAGCCGCAGGCAAACGTCCGCAGGTACCGCTGTGATCGCGTAGCGTCCGACCATGAAGCTGTCCACTGGGATGCCCGCCCGCTTCGCCATACACGGGGGACGCGTCAACGAGCAGCGGGGTCCCGTGCTCCTAACGGCTGACGAGCGAGGGGAACTTGCGTTGTGAGGAGCCCGGTCAGCCACAGTGACAGCAGGGCGGCGCCCGCCGCGTGTGCCAGTGCTGTAAGGCTCACCACTGCCAGCATCAGGCGGATCCGATCGACGTTCATGAAGTAAGAGACCAGGCCTGCGTCCAAGAGCATCGCCACGAGCACAAGTACAGAGCCTGCTACGAGCAGCGATCTCGAAGGGACCGTGACAGGTGAGCGCCCGGAGACTTTGATCAACACGGCGAACGCGATCGTGACGGCTCCCACCGAGGCGAGGAGCCTGCCGACCATGGGCAACAACGCCAGCGCGATGTTGCCGAGGTAGTCGACCGGGACCGTGGGGGCGACTCGCGCCGGGGGTTGTCCCCACACCATCAACAGGCTGCCAAGAACCGCAAGCGCCAACCCAAGAACTGCGACCCTACGTGCCATGCAGAGACACTAGCTAGTTAGCGGCCCGAGGCGCCAGAGCGCTGAACCTCGATCCGCCGATTGGTGATGGGGCCGGGTCGTAACGCACGAATGCCCCTGTGACCTGGGACGATGGGACTTGCGACAGTTCCGATCGACCAAATAACAGGCGCCCGCGAGTCTGCCACAACATCTTCGCCGTTTTCGATGACCCGAACCTGATCGGTGCTGCGGGCCTGGTCCCGGTGATCTGCCTGGCCGAGAAGGCCGGGCTGGCTGACCTGGTCGCCGAGCACGTGACCGTGGCCGGCTCGGCCGGCGCCAACGCGGACCTCAAGATCGGATCGCTGGTCGCGCTAGATGCCGACCGTGCCGTCGATCGCCTCTCGGATCAGGTCGGCATGGCCCAGGTGACGGCCGTACTCCTGCACGAGGTGCAACATGACCCACCGCAACGAGCAGGGCTCTCCGTACGGCATCTCTTCGGCCAGGACACCAAGGCTCCGCGCCTCACCGACGATGCGTTCGGTGGCCCGTTGAGACTCCTCGAGCCAGCCGAGCAGCTCCTGCGGTGTTTCCCCGGCGGTGGTCCGAAGGCTCCACCCCTCCTTCCCCTCCTGTCGCTGACCTTCCCAGAGCGGTGAGTCGTCGCCGCCGGCGAACGTCACACTCACCCACGAGAACTCCACGACCGCCAGGTGCTTGAGCAGGCCCCCGAGCGAGAGCGCGCTCGGAGCGTGCTCGAAAGCAAGCTGCTCAGCGCCCAGCCCCGAGCATTTCCAGCGAAGCGTGTCCCGCTGGAACGCAAGCATCCCCAGCAGCATCTCCTTCTCATCAGCCACCAGAGGGGTCCGAGCGCGGTCCGTAGGATCGAAGATCGTCACCGGCCAACCGTAGGTGCTGCGGGCGTCGCGTTGACGACCTGGACGAGGCGAAGACAGGCGTCGTCCAGCTCGGCGCCATCAGCGCCGAGCACCAGCCGGGCACCGTTCTGGGTGTGCACCGAGCAGGGGCCCGGCGGTGTGCCCGTCGCGGTTCCCGGACCGACGGTCCCGCCGTCGGTCAGCAGCCGCCGACCGGCCCGCTCCGTCGAGGGCGCATACTTGGGGGTGATGACAAGCCGATCCGGAGCCCAGCGCCGCCACCTCGTCAGCAGTCCCTTCAAGCCGGCTGTCGAGCCGGAGATCGAGAACTTCGAGCTCAATGACAGGGTCTCGCACCAGTCCTACGGGCTCGGGCGTGTGGTGGGCAAGGAGAGCGCGGCGGTGACCGTCGACTTCGGCAGTTGCACGCGCCGCATCATCAGCCCGTTCCACAAGCTCGAGCGGCTGTAGCGCCGGCGGCGGTACCCCATCCCCCGTCGGATCAGGTGCCGCCGGACAGTCGCCGCAGGAACCCGCGGATCCTCTCGACGGCGTTGTCGTTGACGTGGTGCTCCTCGTCGTCGTAGACGTCCAGGGTGACGCGTGCCCCCAGGCCCGCCAGGGCGCGAGCTGTCGCCTCCACCCGGTGCATCGGGACCCAGGCGTCCGCCTGCGCCGTGGACATGAGCACCGGTACGTCCCGCAGCACCCCCTCCCGGTCGGGCCACGCGTGCTCGTCAGGACCGAGGTAGCCGCCGGTGTGGAGCACCGCCCCGGCGACCGGAGGCTGCTCGTCGAGCAGGTGCTCCGCGAGCAGGCACGCCCCCTGGGAGAAGCCGAGCACGACGACAGGCACGACACCGGCACCCTCCCGCACCTGTGCCAGGTGCTGGCGCACGGCCTCCCGTGCCTGGCCCAGCCGGGGCTCGTTCTGCGACATCGGCCGCAGGAACGGCTCCGGGTACCACGTGCCACCAGCTGCGGCAGGCAGCACCCAGGCGACGTCCGGCAGCGCGACCCTCTGGGCCAGGTCCTCCATGAACGAGACGGACTGACCCCTCCCGTGGACGGCATACACGACCACGCCCGCCTGCGGCGCCGGTGGCCCGAGGGTCACAGGCGCCGGCGTGAGGTGCGGGTTGTCAGCGTCCGTCATCGGTGGTGACCGGCTCGAGCCGCGCCAGGATGTTCTCCCGCTCGGACTCGAACTGCGGCGGGAGCATGAACGCCTGCCCCAGCTCCTCGGGAGACTCGTCGCAGTCCCAGCCACCGTCCGCGTGGGTGACGGCGAGCTCGAACAACGCCCCGCCGGGGGTCCGCACGTAGTGCGACTTGAAGTAGGTCCGGTCCTTCAGCTCGGAGATGTCGGTGTAGCCGGCGCCCTCGATGTCGAACTTGACCTGCTCCTGGTTCTCCAGGGTGTCCAGGTTCCACGCGAAGTGGTGGTAGGTGCCCTCCCCGAACTTCCAGGTGCCCTGGTCGTCGGTCCGGTTGCCGGTCAGCTCGATGAAGTTGCCGTGGTCCGCCTTGCCGACCTGGAGGCAGGCGACGTCGCCCTCCTCCTGCACCGACTCCTGGGCGAAGAACACCTCGTCGGTGAACTCGACCATGCGGTCCTGGTCGTAGACGTGCATCCCGATGCCGTGGATGCCGTGGATGGCGGCCTCCTCGGGAACGCCTCCCCGGGTGTGGCCGACACGGGGGTCGCCGTCGTTGCCGACGAGCACGTACTCGATGCCCGTCGGGTGACGGAACTCCACGCGCCCACGGCCGAAGCGTTCGCCGCGCGTCGCCTCGACGCCGTGGTCGGTCAGCCGCCCGACCCAGTAGTCGAGGGAGCCGGAGGGCACCGACAGGAGCACCTCGCGGGCCTGGTTGGTGCCCCGCTGCCCGACGATGCCCGCCTGACGCCACGGGAACGTGGTGATGACCGAGGAGGGGTCACCGGCAGCGTTGGAGTAGTAGAAGTGGTAGACCGGCGCGGACCCGTCGTAGAGCACGGTCTTCTTGATGAAGCGCAGACCCAGGATCCGGGTGTGGAAGTCGACGTCCTCCTGGGCGCCGCCGACGGACAGGGTGACGTGGTGGGATCCGATCAGGTAGGTCATCAGTCTCTCCGTTGAGTGGGTGACGGGTGTGCAGGTGATGGTGCGGGTGGGTCTCCCGCCCACGCGGCCCTCAGCAGGGCGGTCATCGACCGTCGGGTGAGCGGCACGGGGTTGGAGTCGGGGACCGCGGCCAGGCAGCGCGAGGCCGCCTCCGGGAGGTCGGCCTCCGCCAGCCCGTGGTCGCGCAGCGCCTCGGGGGCGTCGAGACGGTGGCGCAGGGCCTGCACGGCCGTCACCGCCGCCCTGGCCGGGTCGGTGGCGTCCGGGTTGCCGAGGGCTTCCGCGAGCCGGCGGGACAGCTCCGGCACGGCCGGGGCGTTGTGCGCCAGCACGTGGGGGAGGACGATCGCGTGGGTCTCGGCGTGCGGCAGCCCGAAGGAGCCGCCCAGCACGTGGCAGATCTTGTGGTGCATCCCGGACCCCGCCGAGGCGAACGCGACGGCCGCGAGGTAGGCGCCGTACAGGCATACCTCCCGGCCCTCCAGGTCGGCGGGCGCGGACACCACCATCGGAAGACCCTCCGAGAGGGCCCGGACCCCCTCGAGGGCGAGCGCCAGGTTGATCGGGTCGGCCCGCGGCGCCCACAACGAGTCGACGCAGTGGGCGAGGGCGTTCAGGCCGCTGGCGACGGAGAGGGCCCCCGCTCGGCGAGCTCGACCGGGACGTGCTGGAGGACCTCGGTCCAGCGCAGGGCCACCTGCTCCCCGAGGGCCTGCGCGGCCAGGTCCGCCCCGGGCCCGTCGGCCACCACCATCACCCGCTCACCGCCGAGCCGGGCGATCTCGGCCGTGAGGTGCGTGGCCGCGCCACCGCTGGCCAGGATCACCCTCTGACCGAGGGTGTCGTGGGTGAATCGCCTCATCGGGACGCCGCTGGCCGTGGGTCCATGGACGAACACTACGGCCAGGCAGTTGATATTTCAACAACTTTTGTGGACGCTGCTCGGGGCGCTCCCGCCCTCATCCCCGGACGGCCGCGCCCCCTCGACCTGCGACACTCTCCCGGTGACCCAGACCGACCCGCTCTCCCTCCAGGCGGAGGCGGCCCAGCGCCGGACGATCCCCACGCTCATGGGGAGCCAGACGCTCGGCGGCATCGGGGTCGCGGCCGGCATCGCCGTGGGGGCGATCGTCGCCGCGGACGTGAGCGGCAGCGACGCCCTGTCCGGGCTCGCCACGACGACCCAGGTCCTCGGCGGGGCGCTCTTCACCGTCCCGGTCGCCGCGCTGATGGCGACGCGCGGTCGGCGCGTCGGCCTCGTGACGGCATACCTGATCGGGGCGGTGGGCGCCTTCCTGGCGATCACCGCGACCGCGACCGGGCAGTTCTGGCTGCTCCTCCTCGGCACCACCCTCTTCGGCGCGTCCACCACCGCCAACAGCCAGGCCCGCTACGCCGCGACCGACCTGGCCCCGCCGCAGCGGCGGGGGAGACAGCTGAGCTGGGTGGTCTGGGCCACCACGATCGGCTCCGTCCTCGGGCCCAACCTCATCGGGCCGGGCCGGCGCATCGCGGACGTCCTGGGCATCCCCGCCCTCGCCGGCGCCTGGGTGCTCTCGTTCGTCGGCTTCGGGCTCGCGGCCCTGCTCCTGCAGGTCCTGCTGCGGCCCGACCCGCTCCTCCTCTCGCGTCGCCTGCACGCGGGCGAGCCCGAGGAGCAGGCCGTCCCCGTCACCGCCCGGCGCGGCAGCGTCGCCCAGGGCCTGCGCCTGATCCGGGTCACCCCGGCCGCCCTGTGGGGCACCGTCGCCCTGACCGTCGGCCACGTCGTCATGGTGGCCGTCATGGTGATGACCCCCCTGCACATGCGTCACGGCCAGGCGGAGATCGAGCTCATCGGTCTCGTCATCAGCCTGCACATCCTCGGCATGTACGGCCTCTCGCCCGTCGTCGGCCAGCTCACAGACCGGCTCGGAGCGGCCCGAGTCGTGCTCGTCGGTGCGGGGATCCTCGTGCTGGCCTCCGTCCTGGCGGCCCTCTCCTCCAGCGGACACTCGACGACCCTCACCGTCGCGCTGGTCCTGCTCGGCCTCGGCTGGTCGTGCACGATGGTCGCCGGCTCCGGCACCATCGCGGGGTCGGTGCCGGTCGCCGAGCGCGCCGCGGTCCAGGGCGCCGCCGACCTGGTCATGGGCCTGTCCGCGGCGCTCGCCGGAGCGCTCGCCGGGGTCGTCATGGACCTGCTCGGGTATGCCGTGCTCGCCGGCCTGGCAGGGGCCGCCGCGCTCGCCCTCGCCGCCTTCACGGTGTCGCGGACCTCTGTGGTTAGCCTGAAGGGGTGACCCCCACCCGTCGACCCCACGCACCCGACCCTGCCCGGGTCGCGGCGGTCCAGCGCGCCCGCACGCGGTGGCGCCAGGAGGTCGCGGACCTCGGCGGGCCGAACACGCTGCTGTGGCACCGCACGTCGCTGACCGGCACCTTCGACCTCAACCTCGCTCACCCCGGCGGGGTGGCCAAGCTGCTGTCCGGGCGCGCGACGCTGCTCTCCGAGCTGGTCCGCGAGCACGTGGCGTTCCTCGACGCCGCGCGACGCATGGGCACCATCCGCGACAAGGTCGGCGAGATGCGGCGCGAGCACGGGATCGAGACCGGGTTCCTCGCCATCGGGCTGGCGACGTGGACCCTCCACCGCGTCCCCGTCCCGCCCCGCGCGCCGGTCCTGCTCCGGGCCTGCGAGATCCGGCCCGTCGACGCGGCGCACAGCGACTACTCCGTCGAGCTGCACGAGGACGTGGTGTTCAACCCGGTCCTCGAGCACTACCTGCGCAGCGAGGTGCACCTGGAGCTCGACCCGACCGTGCTCGCCGGGCTGTCCGCGCAGAGCCATGGGTTCGACCCGCGCCAGACCTACCAGGCCCTCGAGGGCATCTGCCAGGAGATGACCGGCTTCGCCATCGGTCCGCAGATGGTCATCGGCACCTTCCCGCCCGCCAAGCTGCCCCTCGTCACCGCCTACACCGGCGACGCGGTGCCGCAGGCCTCCCACGACGTCGTCGCGGCGCTCGCCGGTGCTGACGTGTCCCTCACCTCCGCCGGACCCGACCCTCAGCGCGCCGACGACCCGGAGCGGGAGCTGTCGGCGCTCGACGCGGACGCCTCCCAGCGGCTGGTCGTCGACGAGGCCGTCTCCGGGTCGAGCATCGTCCTGGACACCCCTGCGGGGACGGGCGCGACGCAGACGGTCGCCAACATCGTGGTCGCCGCGCTGTCGGAGGGCCGCACGGTGCTGGTCTGCTCGGAGGAGCGCCCCGCGCTCGAGGGCCTGCGGCGCCGACTTGCCCACGTCGGGCTGGGTGACGTGTGCCTGCCCCTGGCGGAGGACCCGGCGTCGATGCGGGCGGCCCTCGAGTCCGTCCGGATGGCCCTGGACCACCTGCCCGAGGAGAGCGAGCCGCAGATCGGCCCCGACCCCCTGCCGGCCCGGTCCGACGCGCTCTCGGTCCTGCACCGCGAGCACGACGTCCTCCACCGTCCCCACGCGCCGTGGGGCCTGTCCCTGGCGGAGGTCGAGGACGACCTGGCCACGCTCGCCGCCCTGGCCCACCCGCCCGCGTCCCGGGTCCGGCTGCCGCACGAGGTGCTCCGCCGGATCGGGGACGAGGAGCTGTCGTCGGCGACCGACGCCCTCATCGAGGCCGCCGGCGCGGGAGCGTGGGCGAAGGGGCAGCCGCGGCGCGACGACCCGTGGTACGGCGCCCGGCTGACGTCCCAGGACGAGGCACGGCGGGCCCAGGAGATCGTGGCGCGGCTGGTCAGCGGCGCCCTCTCGACGGCGCGGGAGCTCGCCGACGCCGTCTGCGGGGCAGCGGGCCTGCCCGTCCCGGCCAACGTCCGCCAGTGGGGTGAGCGACTCGACCTCGTCGCCCGTGCGAGCGAGACCCTCGACGTCTTCTCACCCGGCATCTACGACGCGCCGCTGGGCGACCTCGTGGCGGCCACGGCCGCGCGCGACGAGGTGAGCGAGCGCCCCGGGGCCGTGGCCCGGGCGCGACTGCGCCGGCAGGTGCGTTCCCTGCTGCGTCCCGGCACGCCTCCTCCCGACCTGCCGCGCCGGGTGCGGCTCGCGCGCCACGAACGGCAGGAGTGGGAGCAGGTCGCCGGGCCAGCCGCCCGACCGGTGGCCCCCGAGGGGTGGGAGGAGGCGCTCGAGGCCCACGCACCCGTCGGGGAGGACCTCACCTGGCTCGAGCGGGTCCTGGCCGGCACCCCGGCCGGCACCGACCTGTCGAGCGTGCACCTGGACACGGTCCTCGAGCGGTTGGTGGTGCTGGACGCGCGGGCCGACCGCGCCCCCGTGGCGGCCACGGCATACCCGCTCCTGCAGCCGTTGCGTGAGCAGGGGCTGGGTGACGTGGTCGACGACCTGGCCCGGCGTGGGATCGACGCCGAGCGGGTGGCGGCGGAGGTGCGCTTCGTCCACCGCTCCTCCGTGCTGCACCACCTGCGCTCGGACGAGGTGCCGCAGCAGGTGCCGGCGGAGGCGGTGCGGGAGGCGGAGCGGGCCTTCCGACGGGCCGACCGTGCGCACCTGGACCGCAACGCCTCCCGCGCGCGCCTCGCCGTGCTGCGCCGGCTGCGGCGCACGCTGGCCAGCCACGGGTCCCAGTCCACCGCGTGGGAGCGCGCCCTCGAGGCGACCCGTGTGGGTGCCGTCGACGTCCGTGACGTCATCAGCCGGGCCCCCGACGTCGTGCTCGCCGCCCAGCCCGTGGTGCTCGTCTCGCAGCTGTCCGTGCCCTCGGTGCTGCCCCCCGACATGACCTTCGACCTCGTGGTCGTCGACCGTGCGGGGCGCACGACCACCGCGCGCACGGTGCCGGCGCTGGCCCGCGGGCGGCAGGTGATCGTCGTCGGCGACAGCGGCGGGCAGGGGCCGGCGCAGTTCTCCGTGGTGGCCGACCCACGGGTCGAGGGCGAGCTGGAGGGGACCCGGCACGAGGGGACCTCGTTCCTGGACGACGTGTCCGGCGTGCTCCCCGTGCGCCACCTGCACACCCACTACCGGGCCCTCGACCAGGGGCTGGTCGCCCCCCTCGCGTCCCTGATGCCGGAGCCCGTGCACAGCTTCCCGGGGGTATGGCGCTCGGCCGCCGTCCGCGAGCACGTCACCGGAGGCCCGGTGGAGGGGCAGGTGGCGCGAGCGGTCGAGCTGGCGCTGGAGCACGCACGCAGGAGCCCGGGGGAGAGCCTGCTGCTCGTCGCCCCGGACGACGCGACGGCGGAGGACCTCGTCGTCGCCGTGCGCGCCGCGGCCGGGCGCGTCGACGGTCCGGCCGACCAGGCGCTGCAGGCCGTGCTCCGGGACGAGGGCACCGAGCCGCTGCTCGTCCGTCCGGTGGGGCGGGTCGCCGGTGAGGTCCGCGACCGGGTCGTGTGGCTCGCCGGGGCCGAGGCGGGCCGGGACGCCCGGGCCGCCGGCTCGGTGTTGGCGGCCGCCCGCGCCTCCGTGGACCTCGTGGTCCCGGCGGGGGTGGACGACTGGCCCGACGGTCCCGGGACCGACGTGGTCCGGCAGGCGGTGCACTTCCCCGCGCGGCCGGGGCGGGGGAGTCGCTCCGCGGTGCTCGCGGAGCTGGTCCGCCGGCTGCGGTCCGAGGGGCTCGAGGTGCAGGAGGGGCTGGGTCACGGCCCGCACGCCGTGGACGTGGCCGTCGCCGAGGAGGGGGACCGCCGGTGGTCGGTGGCCGTCGACGGGGACATGCACCGGGGCACGGTCGAGGCGGGGCCGGGTCGCGACGGACTCCGGATCCGGCACGAGCAGCTGACCCGGCTCGGGTGGACGCCGCTGCGGGTGCGCAGCACGGACGTCTTCACCGACCCGGCGCGCGAGGTGGTCAGGGTGCTGCAGGCCGTGCGCGAGGCGGGGCAGCGGACCCGGTGAACCCGGTGCACGAGGCAGGACGGGAGCGGCCCGGGGGTGACGACCGTCCCCCGCGCCCTCGCCGCCATCGTCGGGTCACCGCCCCGGCGACCAACGCCGACGCCGACCCGACGGACGACGCCATGGGGCAGGAGGGCTCCGGGGCGGCTTCGTCGGACCCCGACGGGGGCGCCGGGCGCGCCGGGCTCGACGGCACCGGGGACGGCCGGGACGCGTGGATCCGGGAGCAGCGACCTCCGCACTGGGACTGACGCGGCCGACGGGGGCTGCCGGGACCGCGGACGGCCCCGGCGCGACGAGGTGTCGTGCCGGGGCCGTCGGTGCCGCCCCGCGCCGGGGCGGCCTGGGGTCAGAGGGTGCCGTCGGTGCGGCGGGCGGCCAGCAGGTCGCGGATCTCGCGGAGGGTGGCGACCTCGTCCGAGATCTCCTCGTCGTCGACGATGCCCAGCTTGGCCTTGCGGCGCTCGGCCAGCGTGTTCATCGGCACCACGAGGACGAAGTAGACGACGGCGGCCGTCAGCAGGAAGACGATCAGCGCGTTGAGGATCGCGGCGATGTCGACGTAGGTCGCCGGGTTGTTCTCCCGGATGAAGAAGCCGAGACCGCCGACCTCGGCACCCCCTGCCGCGTTGAGCAGCGGCGTGACGACGCTGGACACGATCGTCGTGACGACGGCCGCGAACGCCGCGCCGATGACGACGGCTACCGCCAGGTCGATGACGTTGCCGCGCATGATGAATTCCTTGAAGCCCTTGATCATGAGCTCTCCTCTCTGTCCGGGCAGGCGTGCTCCACGCTCAGCTCCCGGTGGTGTCTGTGGTCGTCGGGCCCGTCGCGTCAGCGCCGGGCCCCCTCCGATCGTACGTGGGGTCGGCCCGTCCGCACGACCCCGTCCCCGGGTGCTTCACCTCGGGTCCACCTCACGGTGGGCGCGCCGGCGACCCGCCGTCGGCCGGGAGGAGGCTGAGGATCAGGGCCCCTCCCGCGGGGTCGGCACCGCGGGCCGCCGCCACGTCCGTCGCGGTTACCGTGCCCACCGCGAGCCACGCCCCGCCGCCGGTGACCGCCCCCACTCCCGGTGTCCACGACCCGGTCCCGCTCCCGCGGTGGACGCTGAGCACGAGCACGTCGGCGGCCACGACCGACCCGTCCACGGGAGAGTGGACGTCGACGCGGTCGCCGGCCCCGAGCGCGTCGAGGACCACCGTCTCGGGCACCGGCACGTACACCGCCCGCGTGGAGCCGCCGTGCCCGGTCAGCAGCTCGGACGCCCCCACGTCATGGCCGGTCACCACCTCTCCGGCTGACAGGACGGACGCGGCTGGCCGCCCGACCACCTGCGCCACCTCGCCCACGGCCCCCGCGGGTATGACGTCACCCGGCAGCTGCCGCACCTCCAGCACCGCGGCGCCCAGGACCGTGCCGGCCGCCACCTGGGTCGTGGCGACGACGACCGGGACGCCGCCCGCGACGGGCCGGTCCACGGCCAACCGACCCAGGCCCGCCACCGCCGCCGCGGCCAGCAGTGCCGACAGGACCCGCCTCAGCCGGCGCCGGTGGGCCCCGGCGCCACCCCGGCCACCCGGCCCGCGACGGGCACGGCCACGCTCGGCCCGGACCGCACGTGAGGCGGCCGGCTCGGCGGGTGCGCGTTCGCGGACGAGGGAGGTGAGGGGCACGCCGCCACGCTAGGCGCGGGACGGCATACCGTCAGCGGTTCAGCCCGAGGCTGTGGAGGAGGAGGACCCGGAGCCGGAGGGTGTGGACGGCGGGGTCGCCGTGCTCGACCCCTTCCCGGACCCGGCGTCCGAGGATGACCCCGACCCGGAGCCGGACGACCCTGAGCCGGACTCCGACGACCCGCCCGAGGACCCCGACCCGGAGCCGGACGAGCCCGACCCGGAGGACCCCGACCCGCCGTCCTTGGAGGCCGAGGAGGAGCCGGAGCCCTTCCCCGAGCCTCGCGAGTCGGTCCGGTAGAAGCCGGACCCCTTGAAGACGACCCCCACGGCGCTGAAGACCTTGCGCAGCGGGCCGCCGCAGCTCGGGCAGGTGGTCAGCGCGTCGTCGGTGAACGCCTGCTGGATGTCGAAGGCGTGACCGCAGTCCTTGCACGCGTACGAATAGGTCGGCACGGGGCAGGATTCTACGTCGCGTCCGCGGACCCTTCTGCATCGTGACCTAGGCTGGCGACGTGTCCCGACCACTGTGGCAGCGCGTGGCCGTGCCCGTGGTGGCGATCCTCGTGGTCGTCGTCGTGGCCGCGGCCGTGCTCGGGGTGGGGCTCGCGCGGCGGGCGTTCCCGCAGACCAGCGGGGAGATCGCCGTCCCCGGCCTGTCGGGCGAGGTCGAGGTGGTCCGGGACTCGCTCGGGGTGGCGCACATCTACGCCGACACCCCCGAGGACCTCTTCCGGGCACAGGGCTTCGTCGCCGCCCAGGACCGCTTCTTCCAGATGGACCTGCGACGCCACATCGTCTCCGGCCGCCTCAGCGAGCTCGTCGGCGAGGGCGGGGTCGAGGCCGACAGCGTCATCCGCACGATGGGGTGGCGACGGGTCGCGGAGCAGGAGCTGCCGCTCCTCAGCCCCGACGCACGGTCCTACCTGCAGGCCTACAGCGCGGGCGTCAACGCCTACATCGAGCGGCAGGGCGGACCCTCCTCCATGGGCCTGGAATATGTCGTGCTCGCCCAGTCGGCCCCCGGGTACCAGGTCGAGCCGTGGGACGCCGTCGACTCGCTGACCTGGCTCAAGGCGATGGCGTGGGACCTGCGCGGCAACTACACCGACGAGCTGGCCCGCGGGCGACTCGTCGGCAGCGTCCCGCTGACCCAGCTCAGCACCCTCTACCCCGACTACCCCCACGACGAGCACCCGCCGATCCTCGGCGGCGACG
The DNA here is from genome assembly GCF_003702705.1 of Ornithinimicrobium cerasi. Classification (GTDB taxonomy): domain Bacteria; phylum Actinomycetota; class Actinomycetes; order Actinomycetales; family Dermatophilaceae; genus Ornithinicoccus; species Ornithinicoccus cerasi. The sequence goes on from NZ_QZMN01000003.1 coordinate 139,678, forward strand.
AGTGGACCGCGCCCGACGCCGAACCGGGCGCCGACGGGACGTCCCGCGGCGGCACCCGCGGACCGGTCACGATACCCCCGGACGGGTCGGCGCCGGACCCGGCCGACATCGCGCGGCTGGGTGAGCCCGGGCCGCCGTCGCCGCCCTCCGGCGGCCTCGCGGAGAACTGGCTCGCGGGGCCGGGCGCCGACGAGGCCCTCGCCGGGGTCGAGACCGCGCTGGGGTCGATCCCCGAGCTCCTCGGCCGCGGGGAGGGCATCGGCTCCAACTCGTGGGTGGTCTCCGGGGAGCACACCGAGACCGGTCTTCCCCTGCTCGCCAACGACCCGCACCTCAGGGGGACCCAGCCCGGCGTGTGGCTGCAGGCTGGTCTGCACTGCCGCCAGCTCTCCGAGCAGTGCCCCTTCGACGTCACCGGCTTCACCTTCGCCGGCTTCCCGGGCGTCATCATCGGGCACAACACCTCGATCGCGTGGGGCATGACCAACCTCGACCCGGACGTCACCGACTTCTACCTCGAGGACGTGCGGGGCGACACGGTCCGTCGCGACGGCGCGTACGTGCCGATGGAGGTCCGGACCGAGACGATCCAGGTCGCGGGGGGTGACGACGTCGAGATCACGGTCCGCGAGACCGTCCACGGCCCGATCATGTCGGACGTGGTCGAGGCCCTGGACGACCTCGGCACCAACGCCCCCGAGGGCGGCGTGCAGACGTCCAACGACTACGAGGTGTCGCTCGCCTGGACGGCGCTGGAGCCGTCCCCCACGGCCGAGGCGGTCTTCTCTCTCAACGCGGCCACCGGGTGGGAGGACTTCCGTGAGGGTGCCCGTCAGTTCGCGGTGCCGTCCCAGAACCTCATCTACGCCGACACCGAGGGCAACATCGGCTACCAGGCGCCGGGGCTGATCCCGGTGCGCCGGTCCGCGACCCACGGCACTCCTCCCGGCTTCTACCCCGCGCCGGGCTGGGACTCCGCCTACGACTGGACCGGCTGGGTCGACCCCGACGACCTGCCCTGGACCCTCAACCCCGACGACGGGATGATCGTCACCGCCAACCAGGCGGTCGTGCGCGGCGGCCGGCCCTTCCTCACCACCGAGTTCGACAAGGGCTACCGCTCCACGCGGATCCTCGAGCTGCTGCAGAGCCACCTCGACGAGGGCCCGCTCACCACGGCCACCATGCAGCAGATCCAGCTCGACGACCGCAACACCTTCGCGGAGCGGCTCATCCCCTACCTGCTCGCCGTGGACCTCGAGAACGACTTCTACACCGAGGCGCAGGACCTGCTGGCGTCGTGGGACCGGTCCGCGCCCGCCGAGGGGGAGCAGTCGGCCGCCGCCGCCTACTACCACGCGGTCTACGACCGCCTGCTGGAGATGGTCTTCGACGACGAGCTGCCGCCGGGCCTCGGCGCGACCGGCAGCTCGCGCTCGATGCTCCTCCTGGACGAGCTGCTCGGCGACGCGGACAGCCCGTGGTGGGACGACCGCCGCACCCCCGGCGTCATCGAGTCGCGCGACGAGGTCGTCCGCACGGCCATGGTCGACGCCCGTCACGACCTGACCCGCCGGGTCGCCAAGGACCCCGAGCGCTGGGTCTGGGGCGACCTGCACCAGATCCGGCTGGAGCACCCGGTGCTGGCCGGGGAGGACGTGCCCGGTCTGGTGAGCTCGATCTTCAACCTGCCCGCCCAGCCCGTCGCGGGCAGCACCGCGATGGTCAACGCGACCAGCTGGGACGCCTCCCTCGAGGACTTCGACGTCACCTCCTCCCCGTCCATGCGGATGGTCGTCGACCTCGCCGACCTCGACGCCTCCACGTGGGTCAACCAGACCGGCAGCAGCGGCCACCCGTTCCACCCCAACTGGGACGACCAGCAGGCGGCCTGGATCGCCGGGGAGACCTACCCGTGGCCCTCCACCCGCGAGGCTGTCCTCGAGGCGGGGGAGCAGACCCTCACCCTCGTGCCGGACGGCGGCGCGGGTCGCTGAGACCACCACCGGGTATGCCGAGGGGCACCCCCACCACGCCCGTCGCCGGGCGCAGCACCGCGTCGACCACGACGTCGTGCTCGTCGGCGGGCACCGACGGGACCACCTCGTGGTCGTGCAGGCAGATCACCACCGGTGCGCCGCCCGACGCCTCGCGCGCCCCCGGCAGGGTCGTGTCGTAGTAGCCCCCGCCCTGACCCAGCCGCACCCCGTCCACCGACACCGCCAGACCCGGGACCAGGAAGACGTCGACCTCCGCCAGGACGTCGGACCCCAGCGGGCGCCGGTCGGGGTCGGCCAGGTCGGCCCAGTCGAGACGCGGCCGCTCCAGGGTGAGCGGGACCAGCACGCGCACCCCCTCCGCGATCAGCGCGCCCGTCAGCCCGTCGACCGGCGGCTCGGTGCGCATCGGCTCGAAGGCGGTGACGCACAGGCCGGCGAGGTCCCCGTCGCGGTGCGCTGCGGCATACCCGCGGAGGAAGGCGAGGCCGCCCTCGGCTAGCCGGCCCGCGGCCCCCGACCGTCCGTCCTCCCCCCAGCCGGCCACCAGCTCACGGCGCGCGGCCCGCACGAGGGTCCGCCAGGACGCCTTGTCGGCGACGACGTCGCCGGTGGGGAGGTAGCGGGGCAGGCTCGGGACGGGCTCCACGGGACCATTGTCGCGGCCGGCGAGGTTCACGGCGTCGGCGGGAGCGGCGGGACCTAGGGTGGGCGCATGATCAGCGTGGAGGAACACCTCGAGAGCATCCTGCGCCAGGTCGGGCCGGTCGGGACCGTGGTCCTGCCCGTCCCGCGCGCGCACGGCCTGGTGACCGCCGGCGACGTCGTGAGCCGGGCCGACCTGCCGCGGTTCGACAACTCGTCCATGGACGGGTACGCCGTGAGCCGGGCCGACCTCGAGGGCGTCACCGCCGAGGAGGTGCGGCTGCTCCCCGTCGCGGGCGACATCGCCGCGGGCGATGCGGTGCCGCACCGTCTCGAGCCCGGCACCGTGTGGCGGATCATGACCGGCGCGCCCGTGCCGGAGGGGGCCGACGCCGTCGTCCGGGTGGAGGACACCGACGGCCACCCCCGCGAGGCGCAGTTCCGGGTGCACCCCGAGGAGGGCGCCAACATCCGTCGCCGCGGCGAGGACCTGCGGGTGGGCGACGTGGTGGTCCCGGCCGGCACGAGGCTCGGCGCCCCGCAGATCGCCGCCGTCGTCTCCGCCGGGGTGAGCGAGGTCGAGGTGGTCGGCCCCGTACGGGTGGTCATCCTCTCCACCGGTGACGAGCTCGTCCCCGCCGGTGCGGAGGTGGGTCGCGGCCAGATCGTCGACTCCAACGGGCCGATGCTCGAGGCGCTCGTCCGCGAGGCCGGCTGCTTCCCCGTCCACGTGGGCCACCTGCGCGACGACGAGGGCGCCACCCGCAAGGAGATCCGGCGCCACCTCGAGACCGCCGACGCCGTCATCACGACGGGAGGGGTGAGCAAGGGGGAGTTCGACCTCGTCAAGAAGGTGCTCACCGGCGAGGGGACGATGGAGTTCGTCGAGGTGGCGATGCAGCCGGGCAAGCCGCAGGGGTTCGGGGTGCTGGGCCGCCGCAAGGTGCCGGTCTTCACCCTCCCCGGCAACCCCGTCAGCACGCTCGTCAGCTTCGAGGTCTTCGTCCGCCCCGCCCTCGCCGCACGGGCCGACCGCCGCGCGAGCGAGGGGACGGCGACCGGGTTCGCCACCACCTCGTGGCCGAGCGCGAAGGGGCGACGCACCTACACGCGGGTGCGGCTGAGCCCCGACTCCGCCGGCGGGTATGCCGTGGAGCCCGCGGGCGGGTCCGGCTCGCACCTGCTGGGCGGGCTGGCGATGGCTGACGCGCTCGCGATCTCCGACGAGGACACCGAGGAGGTGCTGGCCGGGTCGGAGGTGGAGCTGCTCCTGCTGCGGCCCCGGCGCGAGATCGACGCCCGCCTGACGGCCGAGACGGAGGCCCTGACGAGCGGGGACGAGGGGGAGGACACCGACGGGTCCGGCACCGGCAAGCATCGTGAGTGAGACCGGTCCGAGGCCCGGCGGGGGGATCCGTCGCGAGGCCGGCCCGGGCGGCCTGACCCATCTGCGCGGCGACGGCACGGCCCATATGGTCGACGTCAGCGCCAAGGACGTCACCGTCCGGACGGCCAGTGCCGAGGGTCTCGTGGTGCTGTCGGCGGAGGCTCTCGAAGCGCTGCGCGGGGGGAGGGTGCCCAAGGGGGACGCGCTCGGCGTCGCCCGGATCGCGGGGATCCAGGCGGCCAAGCGCACTCCAGACCTCGTGCCCCTGTGCCACCCGGTCGCGATCCACGCCGTCGAGGTGGACCTCGAGGTCCGCGACGAGGGGGTGCGGATCAGCGCCACGGTGCGGACCGCCGACCGGACGGGCGTGGAGATGGAGGCGCTGACCTGCGTGAGCGTCGCCGCGCTCGCCCTGGTCGACATGGTCAAGGCCGTGGACCGCCTCGCGACCGTCACGGACGTGCGGGTCACCGCCAAGTCGGGTGGACGCTCGGGTGACTGGACCCGGCCGGCGTGAGCTGGGCCTGGCCGGTCACCCTGCGCGCCGTGCTGCCGGGCGGGCGGCTGCTGACGCTGCGGCCGCTGGAGCGCGCCGACCGCGCCGCCTGGGAGGAGGTGCGGGCGCGCAACGACGAGTGGCTGGAGCCCTGGGAGTCCCTGGCGCCGGGGGAGGGCCGGGGGGTGACACCCTTCGGCCGCCTCCGGCGCGGCTTCGACCGCGCCGCCCGGGACGGGTCGGTCCTGCCGTTCGTCGTCGTGGTCGACGGCACCCTGGTCGGGTCGATGCACCTCTTCGACGTCATGTGGGGGTCGCGGCGCACCGGCTCGGCGGGTTACTGGCTGGACCGCGACGCGACCGGGCACGGCTACGCGACGTGGGCGCTCGCCCTGCTCGTCGACCACGCGCTGCTGGGCGTGGGCCTGCACCGCGTCGAGGTGAACATCCGCCCGGAGAACACCGCGAGCCTCGCCGTGGTGCGGCGTCTGGCGATGCCGGAGGAGGCGGTCCGTCGTGGGCTGATGCACGTGGACGGGGCCTGGCGCGACCACCGCTGCTTCGCGGTCGTCGCGGAGGACCTCCAGCCCGGCGGGTATGCCGTCGGCGGGCTCGTCGAGCGGCTCCGGGCGACAGGTCCCGACTGAGTCACCTCAGTCACAGCAGAAACTTCTGCGACACTCCGTCGGCCTCACCCCTGCGTGCTGTCCGGGCACCTAGCGTGACGCACGTGCCGCCTGTCAGCAGTCTGATCTTCGTCGTCATCCTGGCGGTGTGGGCTGTCTACCTCGTGCAGCACTGGGTACGCCGCCGCGACCACCTCGCCACCGCCCGTTCCGTCGACCGCTTCTCCGAGGCCATGCGGGTCCTCGAGCGGCGCCGCGCGCTGCCCCGGCCGGACCTCACCGAGCCTGCGCCGCGCTCCTACTCCGTCTCCCCGCTGCGCCCGGCGCGGCCTCAGGTCGTCGTCAAGCGCGGACCTGCCGGTGCGACCGCGGCGCCGGCGGCGCTCGCGCTCGACCCGGCCCGGCCCGGCGCCACCGCGGTGGCGCCGACCACGGCATACCGGCGCGCGAGGACCGCGTCCCGGGTGCGTGCGGCCGCGCTGCTGCTCAGCTCCCTCACCCTGGTCGTCCTCGTGGCGCTGGCGTCCACCGGCGTGCTGGCGGCGTGGTGGACCTACGTCGGCATCGGGGCGCTCGCCGTGTCCGTCGCGCTGGTGCGCTGGTCGGTCTCCCGCAGCCGGAACCGCGTGAGGACGGCCCCCGCGCCGCGTGCCGGGACGGACTCCGGCGCCTCGCGCGCCCGACCCGCCCCCCGTCCCGCTGCGCGGCGTGCCGCCGCCCCGTCGCGACCGGGCCCGACGAGGGACGAGCCCCTGACCGCCGCCGCCACGAGGCCCGCCGCCCCCGCGCCGGCCGACGTCCCGCACCACGCCTTCGCGCGGCAGTCGGTGGCCGTGACGACGCGCACCGCCCGACGCTCGGTCAGCGCGGTCGCGCTCTACGACATCGACGAGGTGGAGGCGACGCTGCGCCCTCGGAGGACCGCCGACCTCCAGGCCCACGACACGCCCGCACCGGTCATGGAGCAGGAGGCCGCGCCCGCGGAAGGGGTGGCGGGCACCTGGGACCCGGTGCCGGTGCCGCCACCCACCTACACGCTCAAGGCCAGGGCGCCCCGGGGTGCGAACGGCTCGGCCCAGCTCCCCGCGGACGGTGCCGTGATGGCCCTCGACGAGGAGTTCGAGGAGCTTCCGCACGTCGACCGCGTGGGCTGACACCTGCGGCCCGGTGATATAGTCGGTAGCCGCACCACGGGGCTGTGGCGCAGTTGGTAGCGCGTCTCGTTCGCAATGAGAAGGCCAGGGGTTCGAATCCCCTCAGCTCCACCAGCCGGACCCCGGCTCTCCTCCCGAGAGCCGGGGTCCGTCCGTTCCGGGCCTCCCTCACGAGGTCCGCGCGGCCGACCGTCCGAGGGCGTCGCTAGGCTGCTGCCCGAGGGCGGGGCACCCGCCGGTGCACCCGTCCGCACCCGAGAAGGAGCGTCATGGCCGTCAACCTGCGGGGCCGCAGCCTGCTGTCGCTGGTCGAGGAGACCCCCTCCGAGATCCGCTACCTCGTCGACCTCGCGCACGACCTCAAGCGCGCCAAGTACGCCGGTCAGGAGCGTCCCCTCCTCACCGGGCGCTCCATCGCGCTCGTCTTCGAGAAGACCTCCACGCGCACCCGCTCCGCCTTCGAGGTCGCGGCCGCGGACCAGGGGGCCCGCACCACCTTCCTCGAGCCCTCGAGCACCCAGATCGGCCACAAGGAGTCGGTCAGGGACACGGCCCGGGTGCTCGGCCGGATGTTCGACGCCATCGAGTACCGCGGCGCCAGCCAGGACACCGTCGAGCAGCTCGCGGTGTGGTCGGGCGTGCCCGTCTACAACGGGCTGACCGACGCGTGGCACCCCACGCAGATGCTCGCCGACGCGCTCACGATGACCGAGCACACCCACAAGCACCGCCACGAGACGTCCTTCGCCTACCTCGGTGACGCCCGCAACAACATGGGCCACTCCCTGCTCCTGCTCGGGGCCAAGCTGGGGATGGACGTGCGGATCGGAGCACCGGAGGGCCTGCAGCCCGCCCCTGACGTGGTCGCGCTCTGCGAGGGGGTCGCCGCGGAGACCGGTGCCCGCCTCACCGTGACCGACGACGCGCTGGAGGCCGTCCGCGACGTCGACTTCGTGCACACCGACGTCTGGGTGTCGATGGGCGAGCCGCTGGAGGCCTGGGACGAGCGCATCGACCGCCTGCTCCCCTACCGCGTCGACGCGGAGCTGATGGCCGCGACCGGCAACCCCCGCGCCCGCTTCATGCACTGCCTGCCGGCCTACCACGACGCCGGGACGGTCGTCGGCGCCGAGCTCATCGCCCGGCGTCCGGAGCTCGCCGCGGGGGTCGAGGTGACGGACGAGGTCTTCGAGTCCCCGGCCAGCATCGTCTTCGACCAGGCCGAGAACCGCCTGCACACCATCAAGGCGCTGCTGGTGGCCACCCTCGCATGAGCGACACGACCCTTCGCGAACCCACCCACCGGGTCAGCCCGCGCGCCGTCCGCTACTGGACCGTCAACAGCCTGATCGGGGGAGTGATCGGCTGGGCCGTGCTGTTCGCGATCGCCTGGTTCCTGCCCGAGGGCAGGTGGTGGTCCACGACGCTCGTCTGGATCTTCGTGCTCATCATGGCGGTCAACGTCCTCGAGGTGGTCCTCGAGCCGATGATCCGCTACCGCCGGACCCGCTGGGAGGTGACCGAGGGCAAGGTCTTCGTCCAGACCGGCTGGCTCTCCCGCGACCAGCGGATCGCCCCCCTCTCCCGCGTCCAGACCGTCGACACCCACCGGGGTGCCATCATGCGGCTCTACGGCCTCGCCAACATCACCGTGACCACCGCCTCCGCCGCCGGCGCGATCACCATCCCCTGCCTCGACACCCATCTCGCCGACCGGGTGACCGCCGAGCTGGCCCGGATCACCGGGCAGACGCGGGGTGACGCCACGTGAGCCTGCCCGACCTGCCGCCGCCCACCGGCGAGCCGGTCGCCCCGACGCTCGCGCCGCCGGTGCCCGGGGGCACCGACAGGTGGCAGCGACAGAGCCCGCGGATGCTTCTGGTCCACCCGGTCCGCATCCTCGGCTCTTTCGCCCTGCCCCTGGTGCTGGCCGTCCTCGGCATCAGCCGGGGCACCGACGAGGACCGCTTCTGGGTCTTCGCGGTGGTCGCCGGCGCCGTCCTGGCCGTGGTCGCCGGCGTCGTCTCCTGGTACGTCACGCGCTACCGCTTCACCGACGAGCAGGTGCAGCTGCGCACGGGCCTGCTCAGCCGCCGCGTCCTCACCGCACCGCTGGACCGGGTCCGCAGCGTCGACATCGAGTCCTCCCTGCTGCACCGGGTGCTCGGTCTGGCCAAGGTCAAGGTCGGCACCGGGGTCGACTCGACCCGCATCGAGCTGGACGGCGTCAGCCGTGAGCAGGCCGCCGAGCTGCGCACCTTCCTCCTGCGCCGCGGGAGCGCCGGCCAGGGTCCGGAGACCCCACCAGCGGGGTATGCCGTCACGCCCGCGGGTGCGGACCCGGCCCCGGACGGGGACCGGGACGAGCCGGCGGGCGCGGCCCACCCCGCAGGGGCGGAGCAGCCGGAGACCGAGCTGGCCCGGATCGACTGGGGCTGGCTGCGCTACGCGCCGTTCAGCCTGTCCAGCCTCGTCGTCGTCGCCGGAGCGGTCGGCGTGCTGGCGCAGTTCGGGGACGACCTGCCGGTCGACCAGGTCGAGGTGGCCCAGGGCGCGTGGGAGTGGGTGCTGGCGCAGGCGTTGCTGGTCCTGGTCGCGATGACCCTCCTGGCCGTCGTCGTGGGCTGGGTCGTCGTCTCGACGGTCACCTACGTGCTGACCTGGTGGAACCTGCGCGTGGTCCGCGAGGCGCGGGGCAACCTGCGGATCACCCGGGGCCTGCTCACCACGCACAGCCAGACCGTCGAGCGGGCCAAGGTCCGCGGTGCCCGGATGGGTGAGCCGTTCCTGCTGCGCCTGGTGCGCGGCGCCGAGCTCACCGCGCTGGCGACGGGGGTCGGCACCGGGGGCACCACCAAGGTGCTGCCGCCCGCGCCCCGGGCCGTCGTCACCGACGTCGGCCACGAGCTGCTCGAGGAGACGGGCGCGCTGACGATGGCGCTCACCGGGCACGGGCCGCGGGCCAGGCGGCGCATCCACGTGCAGCACCAGTGGGGCACGCTCTTCATCGTCGCGCTGCTCGCGGTGCCCACCTACCTGCTCGACGTCGGCTGGGTCCAGTGGCTGCCGTCCTGGGCCCCCCCGGTGGCCCTCGTCGTGCTCGGTGCCCTGAACGCCGTGGTCGCCGACAGCGCCTGGCGCAACCTCGGTCACGGCCTGACCGGGCGCCACCTCGTCGTGCAGACGGGGGCGTTCGTGCGCAGCAGGGAGGTGCTGGAGCTGGCCGGCATCATCGGCTGGCGGCTGGACCAGAGCTTCTTCCAGCGCCGTCTCGGGCTCGCCGACCTGAGGGCGACGACCGCCGCCGGGTCCGAGGTGGTGACCGCGCCGGACATCCCGCTGACGCTGGCCGTCCCCCTCGCCCGGCGGGCCACGCCGGGAATGCTGGAGGAGTTCCTGGCGTAGTACCACCTCGTGAACGACTTCGAGGAGATGCTGAAGGGGCTCACGGGGACGCCGTCCTCGCAGCCGCCCCCGGTGGCGCTGCCCGAGGAGGCCGAGCTCGACGACCACGCGCGCTACGACCGCGCCACCTTCGCCTTCGAGACCAAGGACTACGGCCGGGCGTCGGCGCTGCTGGAGCCGCTGGTGCAGGCCAACCCCGGCAACGCCGAGGTCGCCCTGCTCCTGGCCCGCAGCTACTACCACTCCGCCCGTCTGGGGCCGGCCGAGGCCGTCCTGCGGGTGATGGTCGCGCGCTGGCCCGGCGACGCCTACGCGCACCTGCTCCTGGCCCGCACCCTCCAGCGCGACGGGCGCGCGGAGGAGGGCGCGCCATACCTGAAGATCGCCGAGGCCATGGGCCTGGACGGCTGACGGGTCAGTTCCAGAAGTCGAACCACAGCCGCATCCGCCACTCCTCGCGGGGGATGACGACGGCTGCGTGGACCGGGTAGTACCAGACGAACCACACCGTCGCGAGCGTCACGTAGACGACGACGGCCACCGCCCCCCAGCGCCGCCGCGCAGGTGAGGCGGTGGCCGGTCCGAGCGCGAGCGCGAGGCAGCAGACCACGACGAGCACGAGCCAGGGCACGAAGGCCACGGCGTAGAAGCTGTAGACGGTGCGGGTCTGGTAGAGGAACCACGGCAGCCAGCCGGCGACGATCCCGGACAGCGCCGCGCCCGCCCGCCAGTCCCGCCCCAGCAGCCAGAGGAAGAGGACCACGAGCATGCCGGCCGTGGCACCCCACCACACGAAGACGTTGCCGAGCGAGGCGATGTAGTCGACGCACCGGTCGGCCTCGCACCCCTGCTCGCCGCGCTCGGGCCACTGCGCGTAGAAGAGGGTCGGCCGCCACTGCACCGTCCAGCTCCAGGGGTTGGAGCTCCACTTGTGCTCGTTCTGCAGCCCGACGTGGAAGTTCATCATCTCCGCGTGGTAGGCCCACAGCGAGCGCAGCGGGTCGGGCACCAGGCCGGCGAGGCTGCCGGGGGCGGCAGGGTTGTCGACCGCCCACTGCCGCTTCCAGCCGCCGTCCGTGGCGAACCACCCGGCCCAGGACGCGACATACGTCACCAGGGCCGTGGGCACCACCGTGAGGAACGCGGGTATGCCGTCGCGCACCACCGCGCCGGTGAACCAGCCGGGTGCGCCGGCGGTCCTGCGGGCCCCCACGTCCCACCAGACGGTCATCAGGCCGAACACCGCCAGGAAGAACAGGCCGGACCACTTGGTGCCGACGCACAGCCCGAGGCTCACCCCCGCCGCCAGGCGCCACCAGCGCGGGCCGAGGGAGGGCCCCCACCACCGCGACCAGCGGCCCCACGGCGTCCGGGGCACCGGTCTGCCGCGCTGCCGCTCCTGCCAGGGCCCCCACCGCGCGGCGAGGCGGCGCCGACCCTGCTCCCGGTCGAGCAGGAGGAGGAGGAAGGCGAGCAGCGCCCACCACATCACGAAGATGTCCAGCAGCCCGGTGCGGGACTGGACGAAGTGGTGCCCGTCGACCGCGAGGAGGGTGGCGGCGGAGATGGCCAGGAGGGCGTTGCGCCACAGCAACCAGGCGACCCCGCCGAGCACGAGGATCGACAGGGTCCCGACGACGGCCGAGGAGACGCGCCAGCCGAACGAGGACTCGGGCCCGAAGGCGATCTGGCCCAGGGCGATCATCCACTTGCCGACGGGCGGGTGGACGACCAGGTCGGGCACGTCGCCGAACACGTCCGGGGTGCCGTCGGTGAACAGCTCGTCGGGCTTCTCCAGGCCCTCGCGGATCTCCCGCTCGTGACCGTGGAGACGCAGCGACCACGCCTGCTTGACGTAGTAGGTCTCGTCGAAGACGAGGCGGTGGGGGTGGTCGAGCCGCCACAGCCGGACCGCCCCGCCGAGGACGGTGACGAGGAGGATGCCCAGCCAGGCGAGGCGCCCCGAGCGCGACAGGCTCGCGGGCGACGGCCCGAGCAGCCGCTCCCGCAGAGACTCCATGGCGGCATCGTAGGTGGTGGGAGGTCCTTGACTGACCGCGCACCTTCGGGTAGTACCCTGCCCCCGTGGCCACTACAACCGTTTCTGCGCGCGCGACCCGCTCGGGCCCCCCGAGCATCGTGCTGAAGACGATCATGGCCCTGACCGGCCTGTTCTTCCTCTTCTACCTGCTCGTGCACATGTACGGGAACCTCATGATCCTCATGGGTCCGGAGGCCTTCGACGAGTACGCCCACCACATCCGCACCATCGGCGAACCGATGGTCCCGGAGAAGGGCGTGCTGTGGGTGATGCGGATCGGGCTGCTCGCCTCGCTCGTGCTGCACGTGTGGGCCGCGGTGACGCTGTGGCGGCGCGCGGGGCAGGCCCGGACGAACCGTTACGTGATGAAGCGGAAGGGCTACGGCAACTTCTACGCCAAGGCGATGCGGTGGGGCGGGCTGGCCATCCTCCTCTTCGTGGTCTTCCACATCCTGCACCTGACCACCCACACCATCTCGATCGGCGAGCCCCAGCCGACGCCCTCGCAGCGGGTCGTCGAGAGCTTCAGCCAGTGGTGGGGGGTCCTGATCTACGTCGTCGCGATGGTCGCCGTCGGTCTGCACCTGCTGCACGGCATCTGGGGGGCGGCGATGACGCTGGGGCTGAACACCTCGCTCAAGCGCGCCGAGCAGATCCGGTTCGTCTCGATCCTCGTGGCCACGATCATCGTCGTCGGCTTCCTGATCCCGCCCTTCGCCATCCTGCTCGGGCTCGTGCCGTAGACAGAGACTGAGGACTCACACCCATGACTGACATGCTGATCGACGGGCTCTACCGCGAGGGGGAGCCGATCGCGGACACGAAGGCCCCCGCCGGGGACATCTCCCAGAAGTGGACCACCCGCCAGTTCGACGCCTCCCTAGTCAACCCGGCCAACCGCCGCAAGATCTCGGTCATCATCGTCGGCACCGGTCTGGCCGGGGCCGCCGCGGGTGCCACCCTCGGCGAGGCCGGCTACCAGGTGAAGTCCTTCTGCTACCAGGACAGCCCCCGCCGGGCGCACTCGATCGCCGCGCAGGGCGGCATCAACGCGGCCAAGAACTACAAGGGTGACGGCGACTCCGTGCACCGGCTGTTCTACGACACGGTCAAGGGCGGGGACTACCGCTCCCGCGAGACCAACGTCTACCGCCTCGCCGAGGTGAGCGCCGACATCATCGACCAGTGCGTGGCGCAGGGCGTCCCGTTCGCCCGCGAGTACGGCGGGCTGCTCGACAACCGTTCGTTCGGCGGCGTCCAGGTCTCCCGCACCTTCTACGCCCGCGGCCAGACGGGCCAGCAGCTGCTCATCGGCGCCTACCAGGCGCTCGAGCGCCAGATCGGGGCCGGGGCGGTCCAGATGTACGCCCGTCACGAGATGCTCGAGCTGGTCGTCGTCGACGGCAAGGCGCGGGGCATCGTCGCCCGCGACCTCGTCACCGGCGAGATCGAGACGCACCTGGCGGACGCCGTCGTGCTGGCCTCCGGCGGCTACGGCAACGTCTTCTACCTCTCCACCAACGCGATGGGCTCCAACGTCACCGCCAACTGGCGGGCCCACCGCAAGGGCGCCCACTTCGCCAACCCCTGCTACACGCAGATCCACCCGACCTGCATCCCGCAGAGCGGGGAGCACCAGTCCAAGCTGACGCTGATGAGCGAGTCGCTCCGCAACGACGGCCGCATCTGGGTCCCGAAGCGTGCCGAGGACTGCGAGAAGGACCCGCGCCAGATCCCCGAGGAGGACCGCGACTACTACCTGGAGCGGATCTACCCCTCGTTCGGCAACCTGGTCCCGCGCGACATCGCGTCGCGGCAGGCCAAGAACATGTGCGACGAGGGCCGCGGCGTCGGACCCGCCGTCGACGGCGTCAGCCGCGGCGTCTACCTCGACTTCGCCGACGCGATCGCGCGGCTCGGCGAGGACGCGGTGCGCTCCAAGTACGGCAACCTCTTCGACATGTACGAGCGGATCACCGGGGAGAACCCCTACCAGGTGCCGATGCGCATCTACCCCGCCGTGCACTACACGATGGGCGGCCTGTGGGTCGACTACGACCTGCAGTCCACGATCCCCGGGCTGTTCGTCACGGGCGAGGCCAACTTCTCCGACCACGGCGCCAACCGGCTCGGTGCCTCGGCCCTCATGCAGGGCCTGGCGGACGGGTACTTCGTCCTGCCCAACACGATCCGCGACTACCTCGCCAAGGGTCCCTTCCCCGCGATCGCGGACGACGACCCGGCTCTCGTCGAGGCCCAGGACTCGGTCCGTGAGCGAATCCAGCGGCTGCTGTCGATCAACGGCACCCGCACCGTCGACTCCTACCACAAGGAGCTCGGCAAGATCATGTGGGAGAAGTGCGGCATGGAGCGCACCGACTCCGGCCTGCGCGAGGCGATCGAGGAGATCCGGGCGTTGCGCGCCGACTTCTGGCGCAACGTGCGGGTCCTGGGCGTCAACGAGACCCTCAACCAGTCCCTGGAGAAGGCGGGTCGGGTCGCCGACTTCATCGAGCTCGGCGAGCTGATGTGCATCGACGCCCTGCACCGGCGGGAGTCCTGCGGTGGCCACTTCCGCGCCGAGTCCCAGACCGAGGACGGCGAGGCGCTGCGCAACGACGACGAGTACGCCTACGTGGCGGCCTGGGAGTGGGGCGGCGACGGCGGCGCACCGGTCCTGCACAAGGAGGACCTCGTCTACGAATTCATCGAGCTCAAGCAGAGGAGCTACAAGTGAGGCTCGCCCTGAGGATCTGGCGCCAGGACGGCCCGCAGCACACGGGCCAGATGGTGAGGTACGACATCGACGGGGTCTCCGAGGACTCCTCGTTCCTGGAGATGCTCGACCTGCTCAACGAGCAGCTCATCCACAAGGGTGAGGAGCCGGTGGCCTTCGACTCCGACTGCCGCGAGGGCATCTGCGGCACCTGCGGCGTCGTCATCAACGGCGAGGCGCACGGCCCCGAGCGCACGACCACCTGCCAGCTGCACATGCGCTCGTTCAAGGACGGGGACGAGATCGTCATCGAGCCTTGGCGCGCGGACCCGTTCCCGGTGATCAAGGACCTCGTCGTGGACCGGTCCTCCTTCGACCGGATCATCCAGGCGGGCGGCTTCATCTCCGCCAACACCGGCTCGGCCCCCGACGCGCACGCCACCCCGGTGCGCAAGGAGGACGCCGACCGCGCCTTCATGGCCGCCGAGTGCATCGGCTGCGGCGCGTGCGTCGCGGCCTGCCCCAACGCCTCCGGCATGCTCTTCATGGGCGCCAAGATCACCCACCTGGGGGAACTGCCGCAGGGTCAGCCCGAGCGCGAGGCCCGCGTCGTCTCGATGACGGAGCAGCACGACCACGAGGGTTTCGGCGGCTGCACCAACCTCGGCGAGTGCACGCGGGCCTGCCCCAAGGGCATCCCGATGAACGTCATCTCCCAGATGAACGCCGACCTGCGCCGCGCCGGTTTCGGCGCCCGCTGACCGACCCCGGCCTCTCCCGACCGGGAGAGGCGAGCGACGGCATACCCTCCCCCCATGACCACCGGTGCCCTCGTCCTCGCCGCCACCCCCATCGGCGACGCCCGGGACGCGAGCCCGCGCCTGCTGGAGGAGCTGACCGGCGCGGACGTGGTCGCCGCCGAGGACACCCGGCGGCTGCGGCGGCTGACCGACCGGCTCGGTGTGCAGGTGGCCGGCGAGGTGGTCAGCTACCACGAGCACAACGAGGCGTCCCGCACCCCCGAGCTCGTGGAACGGGTCGCGGGCGGCGCCCGGGTGCTCCTCGTCACCGACGCAGGTATGCCGTCGGTCTCGGACCCGGGGTACCGCCTGGTCGCGGCCTGCGTCGAGGCGGACCTGCCCGTCACCTGCGTCCCCGGACCGTCGGCCGTGCTCGTGGCGCTGGCGGTGAGCGGGCTGCCGGTCGACCGGTTCTGCTTCGAGGGGTTCCTGCCGCGCCGCACGGGGGAGCGCGAGCGCACCCTCGCCACGCTCGCGCAGGAGCCGCGCACGATGGTGTTCTTCGAGGCGCCGCACCGGCTGGCGGCCACGCTGCGCTCGATGGCCTCCGTTCTCGGCGAGGACCGCCAGGCCGCCGTCTGCCGGGAGCTGACGAAGACCTACGAGGAGGTGCGGCGCGGAGGGCTGGCCGAGCTGGCAGCCTGGGCCGAGGAGGGGGTGAGGGGGGAGATCACCGTCGTGGTCGCGGGCCTGGACCCCGCCACCCTGCCCCCGCCGGACGAGAACGCGGTCGTCGCCGAGGTGCTGACGCGCGTGGCGGCGGGGGAACGGCTCAAGGACGCCTGCCGGGACGCCGCGGCGCGGACCGGGCTCTCGGCCAGGGCGCTCTACGACGCCGCCGTGGCGCGGCGCTGAGCAGGGGCGCGGCGACGCGGCCCCCGCCCCTGTCGGGCTAGGTCCCGGACTCCTCGCTCCCGTCCGCGGCCACCGCTCCGCCTGCAGGGTCCGACGTGCGCGGCCGACCGCGGCGCGGCAGCGGTCCGGTGGAGCGTGGCAGCCGGCCGGCGGACCTCAGCGCGTCGCGCAGCAGCAGCTCGACCTGCGCGTTGACGCTGCGCAGCTCGTCGGCGGCCCAGCGCTGCAGGGCCGCGTGCACCGCGGGGTCCAGACGCAGCAGGACGGCCTTGCGCGCCGCGGCGCGGCTCGGCCCTTCTGCGCTGTCCTCGACCATCGCCTGTCGGGTCAGGCGTAGAGCGAGCCGGCGTTGACGACAGGGGTCGTGCCTCGCTCCGAGCACAGGACGACGAGCAGGTTGGAGACCATCGCCGCCTTGCGTTCGTCGTCGAGCTCGACGATGTCCTGGGCCTGCAGCTTGCGCAGGGCGCTGTCCACCATGCCCACCGCGCCGTCGACGATCTTCTCGCGGGCGGCGATGATCGCCGAGGCCTGCTGACGCTGCAGCATCGCCTGGGCGATCTCGGGGGCGTAGGCCAGGGCCGAGATGCGCACCTCGATGACCTCGAGCCCGGCCAGGACGATGCGCTCGGCGACCTCGGTGGCCAGCTCGGCCGAGATCACGTCGGTGTCCCCGCGCAGCGTCACCTCGGTGGCGTCGTTGTCGTAGGGGTGGCTCATGGCGACGTGCCGCAGCGCCGACTCCGACTGCACCGCGACGAAGTCCTCGTACTCCTCCACGGCGAAGGTGGCCTTGGCGGTGTCGGCGACCTGCCAGACCACGATCGCGGCGATGTTGATCGGATTGCCGTCCGCGTCGTTGACCTTGAGCTCGTTGGTCTCGAAGTTGTGCACCCGCACCGAGACGGTCTTGCGGGTGCTGAGGGGGACGGTCAGCCGCAACCCGGGCTTGCGGACGGTGCCGATGTAGCGGCCGAAGAACTGGATCACCTTGGTCTGGCCCGGGGCCACCACCGTGAGGCACGCCAGCAGCACCAGCGCCGCGACGCCCACCAGGGACCCCGTGACGAGGGCCACCGCGCCACCCTCGCCCGCGTCGGCGGCGATCGCCCCGGTGACGACCAGCCAGGTGCCCAGGCCCATCAGCGCGAGGGAGACGACGAGGCCGGCGAAGCCGTCCATGGACCACGCCCTGCGCTCGTCGATGTCCACCCGTGTCCCCTGGTGACCGACCGGTGCTCCGGCCGGACGGCCGCCCGTCGACTCGTCGGTCGGCTGCTCGGTGTCGATGCTCATGATTGTCCCCTCGTGAAAAGTGATATCACGAATATAGCACCCGGACCGACCCTTGTGCGGGCCGCCTCCATGAGGCATAGTCGCGCGGAGGTCCGGCACCGATGCCGACCCGTCCCCCGAGGAGCCCGCCCGCATGAGCCCCAACCTCCGCGCCGTCGTCGGCGGACTCGTCGGTGGCCTGGTCACGGCGGTCGTGTGCGCCTACGCCACCACCCGCGTCCTGCCCGCCCAGGAGAGCCTCTACACACCCACCAACCTCGCCGCGACCGCCGCGCTGGCGCTGGGCGGCGGGGTGCTGGGGGTCGTGCTGGGGTGGCTCGTCGACCGACGCCGGGCCGACGTCCTGGGCAGGATCGCTGCCGTCGTCACCGTGCTCGGGGCGTTCGCCGGGACGATCTGGTGGGTGCGCGCGGTCGGGGCCGACGGCGAGCGCGGCCTGTTCCTCGTGGGCGCCGTCCTCCTGCTCGGGGTGAGCGTCCTCGGCCTGGCCCTCGCCTCGGGCTTCACCGCGGCGCTGCTCCCGGGTGCACGTCCCGCGGCCGCGGACGGACACGGCGCCCGCCCCTGAGGGGGCCTGCGCTCAGCTGTACCCGGCGTCCGCCATCAGGTCGTCCCGCCGTCGTCTACGCCTCGAGCTGCGCCGCCAGAGGACGAAGAGCCCCCACAGCAGCAGGAGCATCAGGAAGATCACCAGGACCGGAAGGAAGATCGCCACCAGCGAGAGGGTGATCGCGACTCCGTCCTCCGCGGCGGAGACCACCGGTGTGCCCAGGCCCCCGGTCGTGGTGTTGACCACGGGCCGCGTCACCGCCTTGCCGGTGTGCACGATCCCGGCCGTGACGATGCCGAGCAGCACCCCGACCCACGGGTTGTCCTGCATGAAGCTGGACCCCTGCTCGAGGTCCTGGGCGGCAGTCGTGGCGGCGAAGATCAGGCCGCCGGTCGCCGGCCGCACGAAGGTGCCGACCGCGTCGTTGATGTGGTCGACGATGGCGATCTTGTCGAGCACCACCTCCGAGAGCAGCAGGACGGCCGCGATGCCGATCGCCCACCACGACTCGATCCAGGCGTACTGGTGGGGCAGGTCGAGAACGTCGGTGAACCGCGCGATCAGCGCCACGAGGAGGAAGGGGATGTAGGCGTTCAGCCCCGCGGCCGCGGACAGGCCGGCTCCGGTGAGGGCAGCGAGCATGAGGTGCCTCGCCTTTCGTGTCGGCGTCCCCCGGCGGAGGGCGTCGCCACAGTCAACCACGGGGTATGGCGCACCTGTTCCCCGTGCGTCACCGGCCACTCGGCGCGGTGACGGCGCCGCACCACTCAACCTTTCGGCATACCGGGCCGTTGGGAGGATAGGTCCGTCGCAGGGGGACGGACCACCGACACGAAGAGGTGAGATGAACAAGGACCAGGAGGAGGGCTTCGCGGACTTCGTCCGGGCGGCTTCCCCGCGTCTGCTCACCTCGGCGTGGATGCTCTGCGGTGACCCGCACGTCGCCGAGGAGCTGGTGCAGGAGTCGCTGGCGCGGGTCTACGTGCACTGGCGGCGGGTGAGGGCCGACAACCCGACGGCCTACGCCCGCCGCGTGCTCGTCAACCTGCACACCGACCGGTGGCGCACGCGTCGCCGCGAGGTGCTCACCGACTCGGTGCCGAACACGGACCCCTCTCCTGGGCACCAGGTCGCGCTGCGTCTCGACCTCGACCTGGCCCAGGCTCTGCAGGCACTGCCGCGCCGCGAGCGCGAGTGCGTGGTCCTGCGGCACTACCTCGACCTGTCGGAGAAGGACACCGCGGCGACGCTCGGCGTCTCCACCGGCACGGTCAAGAGCTCGACCTCACGCGGGCTGGCCGCCCTGCGCGCCGCCCTGACCGAAGGGGAACCGAACCATGTCTGACGACCTCGACCGCTCCGCCGCCCTGCTCGACCGTGCCGACGAGCTCGCGCCCGTCATGTTCGTCGAGCCGGACGCCGTCATCGCCCGGGGGCGCCGCAAGGTGCACCGCCGTCGCACCTCCGCGGCCGCGGGCGTCGGCTCTCTCGCCCTTGTCGGTGCCCTGTGGCTCGGCGGACCTCTCAACCCGTTCGCCTCCACCGGCGACCCGGTGCCGGCGTCGGTCAGCTGGCAGGACGGCGTGGCCGTCGAGCTGTTCGACAACGAGCCGAACCCCGTCCACGAGGCCGACCGGGTCCACTGGACGGGCGAGCTGCGCAGCGCCCAGGGGGCGGCCTTCCCCGAGCTCGTGCTCACCCGTGACGGCGAGCAGCTCGAGCCGCTGCCCGCGCAGGACGGCCCCGGTGACGTGCTGGTCTTCGGCGTCGAGGGGTTGCGCGTGGCGGTGTGGGAGTCACCGCCGGGCAGCCTCGGCGAGACCCCGCTGTGGTCCCCGGGCGTCCACCGTGGCCAGGGCGGCACGGCGGAGGTCGACGGCGCACTCCTGCGGTATGCCGTCGCCGAGTTCGTCCCCGGCGCGTCCGCCCGGCTGGAGGAGCTGTACTGGTACGACGAGACCGCAGCACACTCCGCCAGCCGGGCCCCGGTGGCGAGCACGAGGATGGGCGTCAACGGCTCGGAGGCGCTCGTGATGCTGGACGAGGCGCGCGAGGTATGGGGTGCGACCCCCCTCGGCGAGCACCTGGGGCCCGCCCACGTGGAGCGGCTCGTGTCGGGCTCAGGCTTGACCGGGTGGATGGGCGGGTCGCTCGTGACCACGTCGCTCGGTGTGCTGCCGCCCGGCGCGACAGATCTCGCGGTCACCCCGGACACCGCGACCCTGGCGTCCACGCCGCTCGGCTCGCGCACCGCCGTGCTGGCCGCCGACCCGAGCCTGACCGACACCGTCCCGCAGGTCCGCTTCACGCTGGACGGGGAGCAACACGTCCTGGAGAGCTACGCCCAGGACCAGGGACGGCCGCTCGACGTCGGCAGCGGGCAGGTCCTCGTCACCGCCCAGCCCGAGGCGCTCGAGATGCGCCGGGGTGAGGACTACACGCTCATTGCCGCCGAGGACCTGCGCGACGGGACGGCGTTCACCGTGCCTGTCCTTGGCGGCCATGCCGTCGTCATCCCGGGCTGGGCGCCCGACGCGGAGATCGAGGACCTTCGCGCCCTCGTCGGTACCGACGGCGACGAACGCTGGGTCGAGGTGGAGGCCGCCCACGTCGGGGCCCTGTTCGACGGCCGTCCGCTGGTCGTCCTCGGCCTGGACCGCGGGGTGGTCGGGGAGGGTGAGACGGTCCGTGGCGTGGGCGTCCAGGGTGAGGGCGACGTCACGCCGCACACCCTCACCCAGGGCGTCGTCCCGCTCGACCCCGATCTCTGAGCCGCACGTCGTAGCCGCGCGCCACGGCCCGCCCCCAACCTTTCGACGTCCTGCTCCGTTACCGGGGCGAGGACAGGGCAGGATGCTCCAGGAGGAGGCAGGGTGAGCAGCAGTGACGACGTGGCCTACGTCGAGTTCGTGGACGCGACGAGGTCGAGTCTGCTGGCCTACGCCTGGCTGCTCACCGCCGACGGCCACGCCGCCGAGGACCTCGTCCAGGAGACGCTGGTCCGGGTCTACGTGCGGTGGCGCAGGCTCCGAGGAGGGCAGCCCCTCGCCTACGCCCGGCGGGTGCTGTCCAACCTGCACACCGACCGCTGGCGCACCCGTCGTCGGGAGGTGCTGCGCGAGGAGGTGCCGGAGGCGGCATACACCTTCGACCCGATGACCACCGAGCTGGTCCGCGCCCTCCAGCAGCTCTCTCCGCGCGAGCGCGAGTGCGTGGTGCTGCGTCACTACCTCGACCAGTCCGAGAAGGACACCGCGGCCACCCTCGGCATCAGCGTGGGGTCGGTCAAGAGCTACACGTCCAAGGGGCTCGCCGGACTGCGGCCGCTGCTGAGCACCACCACGGAGGAGGAGCGTTATGTCTGAGCCGACGCTGAGCCAGCTGCTGGACCGGGCGGTCCACCACGCGCCCCCGATGGACCTGGCGACCGACGAGCTGCTCGCTGCGGGACGCGGCCGGGTGCGTCGTCGCCGGGCTGCCGGGGCCGGTGGGGTCCTGGGCGCCGTGGCGGTCGTCGCTGCGGTGTGGGGCGGGCTGGCCGGAGGTGCCGGCTCCCTCCCGGGCACGACCGACCTCGGACCCGCCGGGCCCGTCTGGGAGCAGGGCGAGGTCGTCGACGCGGCGCTGTTCACCGGTCTCCAGACCATCGACGAGGAGGGGGTCGAGCACCTCTACGACGGCCGGCTGACACGGTCGGCGGGGACGGGCCCGGTCGTCCTCGAGCTGTCCGACGGCGGGGTGGTGGTCGAGCGCATCCCGGCCGAGTCCCCGATCGATGGTCTCGAGGTCTTCGCGGGCGAGCGCATGACGGTCGCGCTGTGGGCCGAGCCGGAGGGGACCGTGTCGTCGGTGCCGCTGGTCGGCCCGGTGGACCCCGGCGGCCCGGCCGGGCGCAACCAGGGCCCCGAGATCTCCGGCGAGCAGACCGCGTATGCCGTGTGGCCGGCCGGTGTGGCGGGCCTCACCGTGCCGGACCAGGTCCGCGACGTCTACCTGATCGGCAGGGACGAGGTGGCCGCCCTCTCCGGCGCAGGGGTGGAGTCCGCCCAGCTGCGGGCGGGCGGCCAGCGCGCGCTCGCCTGGTCCGACCCCGCGACCGGGGTGTGGGGCTATGCCGTCGACGACCAGGCGTACCCGGTCCTCGTGCAACTCGGCGACCAGCCGGCGCAGACCTCGGGCTACGTCGCCTCGGAGGACGGCTTCGCGATCGCGGTCCATCTGCTGCCCGAGGGTGCTTCGGTGCGCACTGACGGGGCAGTCGAAGGACGCCTCGACAGCGCGGTGCTGGGCGGCCGCGAGGTGGTGCTCGCGGAGGCTCGGGGCGACAACGCCCCGGACGTCTCCTTCCGCCTCGGGCAGCGGGAGTACACGGGGCAGTCCTACCAGGACGACCTGCTCACCCTGGACCTCGGCAGCCAGCTGCTGTCCCCGGCCGAGTCCCTGGAGCAGCCGGGCGCGCTCCAGCTCCTCACGAGCAGCGGTGAGCGGTCGGTCCTCACGCTCGGGGCCGAGGAGCTCGAGCAGGGGCTGGTCACCTCGACGGTCGACGGTCGGTCCGTGGTGGTCGCCACCGGGTGGGACGGCGGCGCCGGGGTGCTGACCGACGCACGGGTCGAGCTGGACGACGGGACGGGACCCCGCTGGGTGGTTCCGGACGACGTGGCGCAGATCGTGCTGACCCACGGACGGTTGGTCAGCGTGCTCGTGGTCGACCTGGCGGGCAGTGACCAGGTCGTGGCCGTGGGACGCCAGGACGGCGACCAGGTCCAGCGGTGGGACCCGCCGGTGCTCGCCGCCGGGGTCGAGTGGCGGCAGGTGGACAGCGCCCCGGTGCCCTTCGTGGACGGGGCGGCGCTGCCCCGCCTCGACGACGGGGCCACGGACGGGGTCAGGCACTACGCCGAGGGGCCGGGGTCGGCCCGAGGGTTTGTCGTGCTGCCGGGGCAGGCGGCGGGAGCCACCTTCGTCCCCCTCCTCGAGGGGGACGGTGAGCTGCTGTCCGCGCCGGAGATGGTGCAGCAGATGGACGAGGTCGAGGTCGACGGCGACGTCAGCACCGTCCTCACGATCGTCGGCGGGCTGGATGCCGACGGTCGGTCGACCCTGGCCGGCGTGGCCGCCCAGCGGGCAGCCGAGGGTGCCGCGAACACCTGGACGGTGGTCGGTGATGCTTCCTCCGCGCACCTGGTCGTGGACCCGGGGCTCGTGGTCACCATCGGCGCCGAGCAGGGGGTGTGGCTGGTCTACCCCACGGGGTCGGTCGACCCGGCGCAGCTGCAGGCCGGTCGGATCGGCCAGGACCTGGCCCTCCTGGGGAGCGACCCCGGGACGGACAGCGCCCTCGTCGCGGTCCACCCGGAGGACGCCCCGGCACCCCGGGTGGGCGTCGACGACGGGCAGCTGGAGCCGGTGGTCACCCATCCGGTGCCCCAGCTCGACCTGGTGGTGCGGGTCTGGACGCTCACCGGGCCGTGAGCCCCCGTCAGGCGGTGCGGCGGACCAGCACCTGCACCAGGTGCTCGAGGGTCACCGCCGGGTCCTCGGTGGTCCCGCCGTGGACCGGGCCCGGCTGCACGATCGTGCTCCGGGGGGCGCTGAGCCAGCCGAAGCGCGGCCCCAGCCGGTCCAGCCGGGGGGTGCTCGGCGAGTGCTCGCCGGCGGCGACACGGCATACCTGGTCCAGTGCGGAGCGCACCGCCTCCAGGTCGAGGTCGGGGTCGAGCGCAAGGGCCCGGGCGTCGTCGAGCGCGAACGCGCCCCGCAGGAAGTCGGCCTCCTGGCTGTAGAGCACCACCCCGACGTTGATGAACTCCTCGCGCTCCACGCGCGGGACCAGGCGGAGCACGACGTACTGGTAGTCGGAACTCATGCCCTTCCTCCCGGGAGCCAGACCGCAGGGGTCGTGACGCGGGCGAGGAGGTGCTCGAGGTATGCCGCTCGCACGCTCCGGACGTCCGGCAGGTGGTCCGTGGTCTCCAGCCACCCGTCGGGCACCTGGTCCAGCACGTCCGCGACGAGCTCGGGGGTGACCTGCGGCGCCAGCTCGGCGTGCGCTCCCGGCAGGTCGGTCGCCAGCCCGCCCAGGACGTGGTCGTCGGCGCCGACCCGAAACGGCTGGGAGGAGAAGCGCTGCGGGTCCGGCGCGCGGCTGGGCCAGGAGTGGTGGAAGTAGAGCGCTGCGCCGTGGTCGATGAGCCAGGTCCGGCGGTGCCAGGTCAGCAGGTTGGGGTTGGACCAGGTGCGGTCGACGTTGGCGGTGAACGCGTCGAGCCACAGGACGCGGGAGGCGAGGTCGGCGTCCGGGGGTCGCGAGCCGTCGTAGCCGAGGGCGCCGGGCAGCAGGTCGACGCCGAGGTTGGTGCCGGGGGAGGCGTTGAGGAGGTCCTGCACCTCCTGGTCGGCCTCGTAGCGGGCCATCGCCGACGGCAGGTCGATGGTCACGAGACGGGGGACGGGCAGCCCGAGCCGCCGGGCGAGCTCTCCGACGACCACCTCGGCCACGAGCACCTTCAGTCCCTGGCCGGCGCCCCGGAACTTCACGACATAGGTCCCCAGGTCGGCTCCCTCGACGACGCCCGGCATCGACCCGCCCTCGCGCAGCGGCGTGACGTAGCGGACGGCGGTGACGTGGTCGAGCACGTGCGTCAGGCTAGCCGCCCCGTCGCGCTGACGCGGCCGCCCGCCCACGGCCTCCGGCTCGGCGTGGTCGCTCGACGACGACCTTCATCGCCCTCTGGCACGATGAAGGTCCCGCCAGGGCGACCACCCTCAGCCGAGGTCCTCCCGGGTCATCGTCGCCGGGTCGTACTCCCGGCGCTCGACCAGGACCATCCAGTTGCCGGAGTTGTCGCGCATCAGCGCCTCCACGCCGTAGGGCCGCTCGGCCGGCTCCTGCAGGAACTCCACCCCCTTGGCGACGAGCTCCGCGTGGGTGGCGCGGCAGTCGTCCACGGTGAGACCCACGCCCGGCAGCCCGCCGTCGGCCTGAGCCCGCCGCATCGCCTCGACGAGCTCCGGGGACAGCGGCTCCCCGGGGGTGGTGAGGTGCAGGTGGAGCTCAGGCTGTTGCGGGTGCACGACGGTCAGCCACCGGAAGTCGGGGCCGAGCCGCACGTCGTCACCCTTCTCGAAGCCGAGGACGTCGGTGTAGAAGGCGAGGGACTCGTCCAGGTCGGTGACCCAGACGCTGACGAGGGAGACGTTGGTGATCATGGGCTCGACGCTAGCCTCCGTCTGGCGGGGCTGGCTTCTCCTCGGTTGCGCTCCGGTCGGGGCGGTCGGGGCGGTCGGGGCCGTCGGGGGCGGGTGCGGCGCTCCTCCGACGCTCCGCCAGCCCCCACATGAGCACGTAGCAGCCGGGGATGCGCGGGGCGCCGGACACGGCATACCTGCGCTGGAACGCGCTCGGGGTCTCGCCGGTGATCTCGTGGAAGCGGCTGCTGAACGACCCGAGGCTGCTGAACCCGACGGCATGGCAGACCTCGGTGACCGTGAGGTTGGTGCTGCGCAGCAGGTCCTGGGCCCGCTCCACCCGCCGCTCGGAGAGGTAGGCGCCTGGGGTCCGCCCGTAGGTGCGGCGGAAGAGCCGCAGGAAGTGGTACTTGCTCAGGCCCGCGACGGCCGCGAGCGCGTCGAGGTCGAGGGGCTCGGGGTAGGAGCGGTCGATGTGGTCCCGCGCACGACGCAGGTGGACGAGGACGTCGCCTGGCACGCGGCCGGGAGCACGCCCGGTCGGGGCGGGGGGCCGCGGGTCTGCCGTCACGATGTCTGGCAGTGTCCCCCACCTTTGGACGTCCCCGCACGTTGGATGGGTGAGAGTTGTCCCCGGAGGAGGCGGTATGCGCGCGGTGCACGAGCAGGAGTTCGTCACCTTCTTCGACGACGCCTCGCCCCGGCTCCTCAGCGCCGCCTGGCTCCTGACCGGCGAGCAGCAAGGTGCCGAGGACCTCGTCCAGGAGGCGCTCGCGCGGACCTACGCACGCTGGGGGAAGGTCCGCGGCGGCAACCCGCTCGCCTTCGCCCGACGGGTGATGGTCAACCTGCACACCGACCGCTGGCGCAAGCACCGCCGGGAGCTGCTCACGGACGACGTGCCGGAGCCGACCGTCGGGGACCTGCGCACCTCGCACCACCTCGACCTCGTGCGTGCCCTGCGTCGGCTGAGCCCCCGCGAGCGCGAGTGCGTGGTGCTCCGGCACTACCTGGACCTGTCCGAGAGACAGACCGCCGAGGCGCTCGGGATCAGCGTCGGGTCGGTCAAGAGCTACACGATGCACGGGGTGCGCGGCCTGCGTGCCCAGCTGCTGGAAGGGGAGCAGACCCATGTCTGACCACGACGGCTCCGACCGCGACGTCCTGGCCCTGCTCGACCGGGCCGCCGCAGACACCCCGCCGCTCCACCTGGACCGCCACGATGTCGTCGCCCGGGGTCGCCAGCTCGCCCGGCGCCGCCACGCGGCGGTGTCCGGAGGTATGTCGATCGCCGCCCTCGCGCTGGCCGGCACGGTCTGGCTCGGGCTGGGTTGGGGAGGTCCCCTGCTGGGGACGACCGAGATCACGCCGGCAGGCGTCTCGTGGGAGGCGGACGAGTCCTCGCCCGTGGTCCTGCCTGACGGGCTCCAGCTCGTCGGCAACGTCGAGCCCCGGACGCTGACCCGGACACCCTCGTCCTCGACCGCGACCCTCGTCGTCGACGGTGTCGAGGAGACGGTGGAGGGGCGGACCCTGCCAGGAGGTGTCGAGGTGTACGTCGGCGAGGGGGCGACGGTCGCGGTGTGGGACCACCCTCGCGGGGCGTCGCCGGAGGCGGTCGTCGTTCCCCAGCCGCAGGGCGGGTGGGGCTCGACGACGGTCACGGTGGACGGCGAGGAGCTCAGGTACTGGGTCACGGAGGAGGCGGGGTACGTGCCGGAGGACGTGCTCTTCCACGACGGGGAGCAGATGTGGGCCGCCGGCGGGGCCGTCGCGCAGACGGCTGACCTGCGCGACGGCGAGGTGCGGCTCACGGCGGTGTCCCTCCCGGACCACGGGCTCGTGGGCTACCTCGACGGGGACTCGTTCTCCGAGGTCGACACGGTGACGGTCGCCGGTGTTGACCGGCCCTGGTGGCGGGGCGGCGGGCATGACCTCACCATGGTGGCGCGCCTGCCCCGCGAGGCGGTCCTCGCCCGCGAGGTGCTGCGCGACGACCCGCGCGGGAGCCTGGTCCGCGCCTCGGAGCCGCGACCGACCGCGCTCGTCGGACCGTGGTCGATGGTCCTCTTCGCCAGCGGGTGGGCGCCCGGAGGCCTGGACAGCTCCGACCTCCACCATCAGGTCCAGTGGTCCTCGGACGGCGAGACGTGGCACGACCAGCCGCTCGACCTGGACCTGCGCGCAGCGGAGATGCCGTCCGTGCCGGAGGGTGCCGTCGGCCCCGGCGAGGAGGTCACGCTGCTCGGTGAGGTGTACCGCGTCGCCCTCGACGCGCACGGGTGGCCCCGGTTGGTCGAGGGGGACGGTCGGACCTTCCTCACCGTGTCGGACGAGACCGGCCCTTCCGCCGGCGGGACCGTCCTGTGGCGGGAGCACTGGTGGCCCTGGTCGGACCGCAATGCGGTGCACTTCTCGGTCGGGGAGGACGTGCCTCCTGTCGGCCAGGAGGAGGCCGAGGACCCGGTGCGGATCTGGGGCCCGGCCGGGGTGGTGACCCTCGTCGCCGTGCCGGCTGGCACCTGAGGCCCACCTAGACTGGGGCCCCATGACCCACGTCCTCACCGCCGTCGCCTGGCCCTACGCCAACGGTCCGCGCCACATCGGGCACGTCGCCGGCTTCGGGGTGCCCTCGGACGTCTTCAGCCGCTACCTGCGGATGGCGGGGCACGACGTGCTCATGGTGAGCGGGTCCGACGAGCACGGCACCCCGATCCTCGTCCAGGCCGACAAGGCCGGGATGAGCCCGCAGGCGTTCATCGACGTCAACCACCGCGTCATCGCCGAGGACCTCGTCGCGCTCGGCGTCTCCTACGACCTCTACACGCGCACGACCACCGCCAACCACCACTCCGTCGTCCAGCAGATGTTTCTCGCCTGCCACGCCAACGGCTACATGGTGGAGCAGACCCAGCAGGTGGCGATCAGCCCGTCCACGGGCCGTACCCTCCCTGACCGCTTCATCGAGGGCACCTGCCCGATCTGCGGCTACCCGGACGCGCGCGGGGACCAGTGCGACAACTGCGGCAACCAGCTCGACCCGACCGACCTCAAGGACCCGCGCAGCAAGATCAACGGCGAGACCCCGGAGTTCAAGGACACCCAGCACTTCTTCCTCGACCTGCCCGCGCTCGCCGAGGCGCTGGGCAGCTGGCTCGACGGCCGTGAGGAGAGCGGGCTGTGGCGCCCCAACGTCATCAAGTTCTCGCAGAACATCCTCGAGGAGATCCGTCCGCGGGCGATGACCCGCGACATCGACTGGGGCATCACCGTGCCGCTGCCCGGCTGGCAGGAGGACCGGACCAAGAAGCTCTACGTCTGGTTCGACGCCGTCATCGGCTACCTGTCCGCCTCTGTCGAGTGGGCCCGCCGCAGCGGTGACGCCGAGCGCTGGAGGGAGTGGTGGAACGACCCCCAGGCGCTGTCCTACTACTTCATGGGCAAGGACAACATCACCTTCCACTCCCAGATCTGGCCCGCCGAGATGCTTGCCCACAACGGCGAGGGCTCCCTCGGCGGGCAGGTCGGCCCCTACGGCCACCTCAACCTGCCCACCGAGGTGGTCTCGAGCGAGTTCCTGACGATGGAGGGCAGGCAGTTCTCCACCTCGCGCAACGTCGTCATCTACGTGCGCGACGTGCTGGAGCGCTACCAGCCGGACGCCCTGCGCTACTTCCTGTCGGCCGCCGCCCCCGAGACGTCCGACTCCGACTTCTCCTGGCCGGAGTTCGTCAAGCGCACCAACACCGAGCTCGTCGCCGGCTGGGGCAACCTCGTCAACCGGACCGCGTCGATGATCGCCAAGAACTTCGGCGAGATCCCCGCACCCGGTCCGCTCGAGCCGGTCGACGAGGCGCTGCTGGCGCAGGTCGCTGCGGGCTTCGGCACCGTGGGCGGCCTGATCGCCGCCCACAGGCAGAAGGCCGGCCTGGCGGAGGCCATGCGCCTCGTGGGCGAGGCCAACGCCTACGTCTCGACGACCGAGCCGTTCAAGCTCAAGGGCGAGGACCAGCGCGAGCGCCTCGCCACCGTCCTGCACGTGCTCGCCCAGGCGGTCGTCGACCTCAACACCCTGCTCTCGCCCTACCTCCCGCACAGCTCGACGGCGGTGCACCAGGCCCTCGGCGGGGAGGGCCCCTTCCAGCCGATGCCCGAGATCCGCGAGGTCGGCGACCTGGACGACCCCGCCCGCCCGGACTATCCCGTCATCACCGGCGACTACGCCTCCGCCCCCCGCTGGGCGCACCGCCCCGTGCAGGTGGGCGCGCCCGTGGCGCGGCCGACCCCGATCTTCACCAAGCTCGACCCGTCGGTGGTGGAGGAGGAGCGGGCGCGGCTCGGCCTGGTCGACGCGGCGCAGGCCCAGGTATGACGTCACGCACCCGGGTGCGGCCGTGACCGACGCGCGCCTGGCCGAGCGTCCGGAGCTGCCCGACCGCCTGCCCCTGCCGGTCGTCGACAACCACTGCCACCTCGACATCCGGCGCGACGACGCCCCGGAGGTCGCGCTGCGGCAGGTCATCTCCGAGGCGGCCTCCGTCGGCGTCGACCGTCTCGTCCAGATCGGGTGCGACATCGGCTCCGCGCGCTGGACGGCGGCGGTCGTGGACGAGCACCCGGCCCTCCTCGGCGGGGTGGCCATCCACCCCAACGAGGTGCCCCGGCACCAGGCCGCGGGGGACCTGGACGACGTCCTCGACGAGATCGCCTCTCTCGCACAGCATCCCCGGATCCGGGTTATCGGGGAGACGGGCCTCGACTACTACCGCACCCGTCCGGAAGGTGTCGCGGTGCAGCAGGAGTCGTTCCGTCGCCACATCGCGCTCGCCAAGCGCCTCGGCCTCGCCCTGCAGATCCACGACCGGGACGCCCATGACGACGTGCTGCGCATCCTCGCCGAGGAGGGCGCCCCGGAGCGGACGGTGCTGCACTGCTACTCCGGGGACATGGAGATGGCCCGGGAGTGCGTGCGCCGCGGCTACTACCTCTCCTTCGCCGGCACGGTGACCTTCCGGTCGGCCAAGGACCTGCGCGACGCGCTCTCCGTCACCCCGATGGAGCACCTCCTCGTCGAGACGGACGCCCCCTACCTCACCCCCACCCCCCACCGGGGCCGCGCCAACGCGCCCTACCTCGTCCCGCACACCGTCAGGGCCATGGCGGCCACCCTCAACACCAGCGTGCCGCAGCTGTGCCAGGCGCTCTCGGACAACAGCGAGCACGTCTACGGCCCCTGGTCCTGACCACCGGGCCTGCGGGCGCCGGGCCGGCGGTGCCGGTGGGCGCCGCCGCCGTGGCGGATAATGCAGCGGTGACCGAGCCCGAGGACCCCGCCGACGACCCCGCCGAGCGGCCCGGCGCCGCCCTGCTCGGGCCCGCCGAGATCCGCACCCTGGCGGCACGGCTCGGGATCCGCCCCACCAAGCAGTGGGGCCAGAACTTCGTCATCGACAAGGGCACGGTCCGCCGCATCGTCCGGACCGCCGACCTCACCCCCGACGACGTCGTCCTCGAGGTCGGGCCCGGCCTCGGCTCCCTCACCCTGGCGCTCCTGCCGCAGGTCGCCCACGTGACCGCCGTCGAGATCGACCCCGTCCTGGCCGACGAGCTCCCACGGACCGTCGCCGACCACGCTCCCGACCTGGCCGACCGGCTCACGGTCCTGCACGCGGACGCCCTCCGCATCACCGACCTCCCGGACCCCCGACCCACCGCCCTGGTCGCCAACCTGCCCTACAACGTCGCCGTCCCCGTCGTCCTCCACCTGCTCGCCACCGTGCCGACCCTGCAGAAGGTCCTGGTCATGGTCCAGCTCGAGGTGGCCGAGCGGCTCGCCGCGGGACCCGGCGGCAGGGTCTACGGCGTCCCGAGCGTCAAGGCCGCGTGGTACGCCGACGTCACCAGCGCCGGGCGCATCGGCCGGCACGTCTTCTGGCCCGCCCCCAACGTCGACTCCGGCCTGGTCCGGATGGTCCGCCACGAGCCGCCGGCCAGCGCCGCGACCCGCCAGGAGGTCTTCGCCGTG
The DNA here is from genome assembly GCF_003702705.1 of Ornithinimicrobium cerasi. GTDB lineage: Bacteria > Actinomycetota > Actinomycetes > Actinomycetales > Dermatophilaceae > Ornithinicoccus > Ornithinicoccus cerasi. Next base: position 170,862 of record NZ_QZMN01000003.1, read on the forward strand.
GTCGACGCGGCCTTCGCCCAGCGCCGCAAGACGCTGCGCGCGGCACTGTCCGGCTGGGCCGGCTCCGGGGTCGCCGCGGAGGAGCTGCTCCGCGCCGCGGGGGTCGACCCGCAGGCCCGGGGCGAGGTGCTCACGGTCGGCGATTTCGCCCGGATCGCCGAGGCCGCACGTACACGGGCCGGGTGAGCGGGCGTGCGCCCACTCCTGTCGTGCTCACATCGCTCCCCGACGTCGGTGGAGCGACCGGAGTGGCGGGAAGGCGACAGCAGGGTGGCGGCGTCGCGCCCGGCGACAGCAGGGGCCCGAACGGGACAGCAGAGGCCCGGTGCCAGGGGACCGACGGCATACCCCTGAGCCCACGGAGGGCCCCGCCAACCCCCTAGGGTGAGGCGCATGAGGTCAGCGGAGATGTCAGGCGTGGTGAGCTGCCGGGTGCCCGGCAAGATCAACCTCGACCTGTCCGTGGGCCCCCTGCGCGAGGACGGTTACCACGAGCTGTCGACCGTCTTCCACGCCGTGAGCGTCTACGACAGGGTCACCGTCCAGCTCGCGGACCGGTGGTCGGTGCACGTCAGCGGTCCCTACGCCGACCGCGTCCCCACCGACGACACCAACCTCGCGCTCGTGGCCGCCAGGACGCTGGCGCGCCGTCGGCCACGAGGGCTGCGGCTGAGCCCGGTGCGCATCGACATCGACAAGCAGATCCCGGTCGCCGGGGGGATGGCGGGGGGCTCGGCCGACGCCGCCGGCGCCCTGGTGGCCTGTCGCGAGCTGTGGGGCCTGGACCACGTCGAGAACGACCTGCTCGAGGAGATCGCCGCCGGTCTCGGCTCCGACGTCCCCTTCCTGCTCCACGGCGGCACCGCGATCGGGTCGGGCCGGGGCGAGCAGGTCACCCCGGTCCTCGCGCGGGGTGAGCTGCACTGGGTGCTCTGGGCGGGCGAGGGGCTGGGTCTGTCCACCCCCGCCGTGTATGCCGAGTGCGACCGGCTGCGCGCCGAGCAGGGACGGCGCGTGGATCCGCCCCAGCCGTCCGGCGAGCTGATGACGGCGCTGCGGCGGATGGACCCCGAGGCCGTCGCCGAGCACCTCCACAACGACCTGCAGGAGGCAGCCGTCTCGCTGCGGCCGATCCTCGCCGAGGTGCTCGAGGTGGGACTCGACCTCGGTGCGCGGGCCGGGATCGTGTCGGGGAGCGGGCCGACCGTCGCCTTCCTCGTCGGCACCCAGGCGCAGGCCATCGACCTCTCGGTCGGCCTGGCGGCCAACGGTCCGAAGGGTGACATCCTGCGCGCGGTGGGCCCGGCTGCCGGCGCCGCGCTGGTCCAGTGGCGCGCGAGCGCGCCGCCCCCCGGCCCGCAGCTGCCGGGACCGGTGCCCGGCTGAGCCCGTCGCGGCCAGGACGCGCGGCTGCCGCCGTCGGGCCGAGGACACGGGTGTCCCGGGCGAGGACACGGGTGCCCACCGCGAGGACCGGTCCCCGCCCCGCCACGGATACCTGGCCGGCCACACCCCCGACGTAGGATCGGCCGTCGACCCCCACCACTCAGGAGATGTCCATGCCCCCGGCCGCCAGCCTCGTCGCCCTCGACCGGGCGCACCTGCTCGCGGGCACGCAGGTGCTGCTCGACGACGTGTCCGTCGGCGTCTCGGACGGCGACCGCATCGGTGTGGTCGGCCGCAACGGCGGTGGCAAGTCCAGCCTTCTGGGCGTCGTCGTCGGGACGCGGACGCTGGACGGGGGGCGCGTCGTCCGCACGGGCGGCGTGACCATGGGGATGCTCGGCCAGACCGACGAGCTCGATCCCGCCGCCACGGTCGCCGAGGTCGTGCTCGGTGACCTCGCCGAGCACGAGTGGGCCGGTGAGCCGCGGGTCCGCGAGATCCTCGCCGGGCTGCTGGGCGGGACCGACGCCTCCGCGCTCGGTGGGTGGGACAGGCAGGTCGGCCCGATGTCCGGCGGTGAGCGCCGTCGCCTCGCGCTCGCGGCGCTGCTCGTGCAGGACCCCGACCTGCTCGTGCTCGACGAGCCCACCAACCACCTCGACGTCGAGGGCGTCGCCTGGCTCGCGGCATACCTGTCGGCACGCCGTCCCCGCCAGGGGAACGCGCTGCTCGTGGTCACCCACGACCGGTGGTTCCTCGACGCGGTGAGCACCCGCACCTGGGAGGTCGAGGACGGCGAGGTGCACGTCTACGACGGCGGGTATGCCGCGTACGTGCTCGCCCGCGTGGAGCGGCAGCGGGTCGCGCAGGTCACCGAGGAGCGGCGCGCCAACCTGGCCCGCAAGGAGCTGGCCTGGCTGCGTCGGGGAGCGCCGGCGCGGACGGCCAAGCCGAGGTTCCGCATCGACGCCGCCAACGCCCTCATCGAGGGTGAGCCGGACCCGCGGGACACCGTGGAGCTCGTCCGGTTCGCCACCACGAGGCTGGGCAAGGACGTCCTCGACCTGCTCGACGCGACCCTGCGGGTGGGGGACCGGACGCTGCTGGACCGGGTGACCTGGCGGATCGGTCCGGGCGACCGCTACGGCCTCGTCGGGGTCAACGGCGCCGGCAAGACCACGCTCCTGCGTGCCCTGCAGGGGCTGCACCCGCTGGCGACCGGCAAGCTGAGGACGGGCAAGACCGTGCGGATCGCGGTGCTCACGCAGGAGCTGCGTGAGCTCGACCGGCTCACCGGGCGGACCGTCCTCGACGCCATCACCGAGGTGCGCTCCTTCACCGTCATCGGCGGCAAGGAGGTGTCGGCCTCGTCGCTGGCGCAGCGGCTCGGCTTCAGCGGCGGGCGGCAGCAGTCGCGCGTCGGGGACCTGTCCGGCGGCGAGCGGCGGCGGCTGCAGTTCGTCCGGCTGCTCATGGACGAGCCCAACGTGCTGATGCTCGACGAGCCGACCAACGACCTCGACATCGACACCCTCACCTCGATGGAGGACGTGCTCGACGGCTGGGCCGGGACGCTGCTCGTCGTCTCGCACGACCGCTACCTCCTCGAGCGGATGACCGACCGTCAGGTGGCGCTGCTCGGCGACGGCACGCTCAGGGATCTGCCGGGAGGGGTCGAGCAGTACCTCGAGCTGCGCCGGGGCATGCGCGACCGCGACGAGCCGGCCGGACGGGCGGCCCCGGCCTCGGGGGTCGCGTCGGGCGGAGCCGCCCCGGGGGGCGGGGGTGCACCCGGGGGAGGGGCTGGATACTCCCCGGCGCAGGTGCGCGAGGCGCGCAAGACCCTGGCGCGGGTCGAGCGGGCCCTGGACCGGATCCACGCCGAGGAGGCCGTGCTGCACGACGCGATGGCGGCCGCCTCCACCGACCCGCAGCGGCTGTCCGAGCTGACCGGGACGCTGGCGCGGCTCACCGAGCAGGAGGAGAGCCTCGAGATGGAGTGGCTCGAGGCCTCCGAGGCGGCGCAGGGCTGAGCCCTCGGGCGGGCGGCGTCAGGTCGGCGCGGCGTCGTCGAACGGCTCCAGGAGGCCCTTGAGCAGGGTCGCGAGCTCGGCCTGGCGCGCCGGCGGCAGCGCCTGGAGCAGGCGGCGCTCGTCGTCGACGAGGTCGGCGAGCGCGGCGTCGACCACCCCGCGACCGCCCGCGGTGAGACGGACCAGGACGGAGCGGTGGTCGGCGGGAGAGGCTGCCCGCTCGACCAGCCCGCGCTCCACCAGCCGGGCGATGCGGTTGGTCATGGTGCCGCTCGTCACCAGCGTCTGGCGGACGAGCTGGGTGGGCGTGAGTTCGTAGGGATGCCCGGCGCGACGCAGCGCCGACAGGACGTCGAACTCCCACGACTCCAGACCGTGCGCCCCGAAGGCCTCGCGCCGCGCGAGGTCGAGGTGCCGGGCCAGCCGCGACACCCGGGACAGCACCTCGAGCGGGCTGACGTCGAGGTCCGGCCGCTCGCGCGCCCACGCGGCGACGATGCGGTCGACCTCGTCCCCACGGTGCTGGCTCATGGGGTCACAGTAGCCAGCGGGCACCGCCCGGCCGACGCGCCGCCGACCGCGCCGGTCAGGTGTACTGGCGCTCGATGCGCGCGACCTCCTCGTCGCTGAGCTGCAGGTCGACCGCCCGGGCGGAGTCGGTGATCGACTGCGGGCGGCTCGCCCCGGGGATGGGTATGACGTGGGCGCCCAGGCTGAGCTCCCAGGCGAGGACGACCTGCTGCGGGCTGACGCCGCGCTCCGTGCCGATGTCCTGGAAGGCCGGGTAGGTCGCCCCGACGTCGCACGCGGCGCCGGTGCCACCCAGCGGGCTCCACGGCAGGAACGCGATCCCGTGCTCGCCGCAGTGCTCGAGCTCCGCGCGGCTGGAGCGGAAGCGCGGGGAGAACTCGTTCTGGACCGACGCCAGCCCGCCCTCGCCGAGGACCTCGAGGGCGACGTCGATCTCCTCGACGTCGGCGTTGGAGATGCCGACCGCGCGGATCTTGCCCTCGGTCTGCAGGTCCTTCAGGGTCTGGATAACCTCGCCGTAGACGCGCCACCGGTCCGGGCGGTGCCACTGGTAGAGGTCGATGACGTCGACGTCGAGCGCGCGGAGCGAGGCCTCGACCGCCCGCCGGAGGTAGTCCGGCGACCCGTCCCGGCCCCACTGCTCCCCCTCGGAGCGGGTGATGCCGCCCTTCGTCCCGACCACGACGTGGCTGGTGTCGCCGTAGGACCGCAGCGCCGTCGCGACGATGCGCTCGTTGTGGCCCATCTGGTCCCAGCTCGGGGCGTAGATGTCCGCGGTGTCGATGAAGGTGACACCCGCGTCGAGGGCGGCGTGGACCGTGGCGACCGCCTGCTCCTCGCTCGGCGCCGGGGTCCGTCCGAGCGAGAACGGCATGGCTCCCAGGCCGATGGCGGAGACGGAGAAAGGGCCGAGCTGGCGGGTCTGCATGGCCTGCAGCCTAGGCGAGCGGTCGCCGGCTCCCCGGGTTGTGCGCCGGTGCACCCATCGGCTCCCCGGGTTGGAATCGAACCAACGTCGCTAGTCCTGATTCAAAGTCAGGCGGCCCCTACCAGCAGAGCAACCGGGGAACGTCCCGGAGGACCCCACCAGACTAGGTCACCCCGCGAGCGGTCCAGGGGCCTGGCGCCCGCGGGGGGAGCTGTCGTTGTCACGGTGGCGATGGGTGGCCCGGGCGTCGACGGCGCGGGTCGGGGTGGCTGGGTGTCGCCCAAGCAGCACCGCCCCACCCCGGACGCGTGAGGGCGGGGGGAGCGGACGCGGTCGAGGGTCGCGGCCACCCGCCCACAGGCGCGTCAGTGCCCGGTCGTGCGCAGCGTCGGGCGCGCCTCCATGCCGGAGAGGCCGTTCCACGCGAGGTTGACGAGGTGCGCGGCCACGTCCTCCTTCTTCATCTTCCGTGAGTCGAGCCACCAGCCGCCGGGGATCGCCACCATGCCGACCAGCATCTGGGCGTAGAGGGGTGCGGTCTTGGGGTCGAGGCGGCGCCGCCGGAACTCCGCCGCCAGGATGTGCTCGACCTGGCTGGCGATGTCGCTGATGAGGCTGGCGAACGACCCGGTCGACTGCCCGGGCGGGCTGTCCCGCACGAGGATCCGGAAGCCGTCGGTCGAGGTCTCGATGTAGTTGAGCAGGGCCAGGGCCGCGGCCTCGAGCAACGCGCGGGCGTTGCCCTCGTGCTCGGTCAGCGCGTCGGTGATCTGGCCCAGCAGGGCCTGGATCTCACGGTCGACCACGACCGCGTAGAGACCCTCCTTGCCGCCGAAGTGCTCGTAGATCACCGGCTTCGAGACGCCCGCCTTCGCCGCGATCTCCTCCACGCTCGTGCCCTCGAAACCCTTCTCCGCAAACAGGGCCCGGCCCACCGAGACGAGTTGCTGACGCCGCTGCGGGCCGGTCATCCGGTTGCGGGGCGAGGACTTCGTCGGGGGCGCGGTCACCCCCTCATCATGCCAAGTAGAGTCAGGACCGTGACGTCCCACCACCCCGCAGCCGTCATCGTGCTGGCCGCCGGCGAAGGCACCCGGATGAAGTCCACGACCCCCAAGGTGCTCCACCGCATCGGGGGTCGCAGTCTTCTCGGGCACGCCCTGCACGCCGCGCGGCAGGCCTCGCCCGAGCACCTCGCCGTCGTGGTCCGGCACGAGCGCGACCGGGTCGCCGAGCACGTCGCGGCGCTCGACCCGGGGGCGGTCGTCGCCGACCAGGACGAGGTGAAGGGCACCGGGCGCGCCTGCGAGTGCGGCCTCGACGCCCTCCCGGCGGACCTCGAGGGGACCGTGCTGGTGACCATGGGGGACGTCCCGCTCCTCACCGGCCGCACCCTCGTGGAGCTCACCGAGCGGCACGAGGCGAGCGGGGCCGCCGTCACCGTCATCACCGCCGAGCTCGACGACGCCAAGTCCTACGGGCGGGTCGTGCGCAACGAGCGGGGTGACGTCGTCGCGATCATGGAGCACAAGGACGCCCTGGCCCACCGCGCAGCGGGCGACGATCTGGCCCACGTGGTCGACGTGCGCGAGATCAACTCGGGCATCTACGCCTTCGACGCGGCGGTGCTGCGCGCCGCGCTGGGTGAGGTGGGGACCGACAACGCCCAGGGGGAGAAGTACCTCACGGACGTCATCGGGATCGCCCGCCGGGACGGCCGCACGGTCCGCGCCCACCTCGTCGAGGACCTGTGGCAGACCGAGGGCGTCAACGACCGCGTCCAGCTGGCCGCGCTCGGCAAGGAGCTCAACCGGCGCACCGTCGAGCACTGGATGCGGGAGGGCGTGACCGTCGTCGACCCCGACACCACCTGGATCGACGCCGAGGTGACGATCGGCCGGGACACCGTGGTCCGCCCGGGCACCCAGCTGCTCGGCGCCACCACGGTGGGGGAGGGCGTCGTCATCGGCCCGGACACGACGCTGACCGACACCGAGGTGCGCGACGGCGCCAGCGTCGTGCGCACCCAGGCCGAGGCGGCGGTGATCGGGGAGCGGGCCACCGTGGGCCCCTTCTCCTACCTGCGCCCCGGCACGGTCCTGGGGGCGGCCGGGAAGATCGGCGGCTTCGTCGAGACCAAGAACGCGCGGATCGGGGACGGCGCCAAGGTGCCGCACCTGACCTACTGCGGGGACGCCACCATCGGCGAGGGCGCCAACATCGGGGCCGGGACGATCTTCGCCAACTACGACGGGGTCGCCAAGCACCACACCACGGTCGGTCGCCACTCCTTCGTCGGGTCCGACTCGGTGCTCGTCGCCCCGGTCGAGATCGCCGACGGTGCCTACGTCGCCGCCGGGTCGACGATCGAGGGCCGGGTCGGACCGGGCCAGATCGCCGTCGCCCGCGGTCGTCAGCGCAACGTCGACGGCTGGGTGGCCCGGCGCCGACCCGGCACCAGGACCGCGGCGGCCGCCGAGGAGGCCCTGGCGCGACGGCATACCCCGCCCACCCCCAGCACCGAGGAGCGCCCATGACCGGGATCCTGAAGACCACCCAGAAGAACCTCATGCTCTTCACGGGGAGGGCGCACCGTGCGCTGTCCGAGGAGATCGCGCAGAAGCTGGGGACTCCGCTGGTGCCGACGGAGGCCTACGCCTTCGCCAACAGCGAGATCTACGTGCGCTTCAACGAGTCCGTCCGCGGGTGCGACGCGTTCGTCATCCAGAGCCACACCGCGCCGGTCAACGAGTGGATCATGGAGCACCTCATCATGGTCGACGCGCTCAAGCGCGCCTCGGCCAAGCGGATCACCGTGGTGCTGCCGTTCTACGGCTACGCGCGGCAGGACAAGAAGCACCGCGGGCGCGAGCCGATCTCGGCCCGGCTGATGGCTGACCTGTTCAAGACGGCCGGCGCGGACCGGCTGATGGCCGTCGACCTGCACACGGCGCAGATCCAGGGGTTCTTCGACGGGCCGGTCGACCACCTCATGGCGCTGCCGATCCTGGCGGACTACGTGCGCGAGAAGTACGGCGACGAGCAGCTGGCGGTCGTGTCGCCGGACGCCGGCCGGATCAAGGTGGCGGAGTACTGGTCGAACAGCCTGGGCGGGGTCCCGCTGGCGTTCATCCACAAGACGCGCGACATCACCCGCCCCAACCAGTCGGTCGCCAAGCGGGTCGTCGGCGAGGTCACCGGTCGCACCTGCGTGCTGGTCGACGACATGATCGACTCCGGCGGCACCATCTGCCAGGCGGCGGACGCGCTGATGGCCGAGGGCGCGAGCAGCGTGGTCGTCGCGGCGACGCACGCGATCTTCTCCGAGCCGGCGGTCCAGCGGCTGCGCGACTCGGTCGCTCGCGAGGTGGTCGTCACCAACACCCTGCCGCTGTCCGAGGACGCGCGGGCGCTGGACAAGATCACCGAGCTCTCGATCGCCCCGCTGGTCAGCAGGGCGATCAAGGAGGTCTTCGAGGACGGGTCCGTCACCTCGATGTTCGACGGCGTCGCCTGAGGGGTATGCCGTGACGCCCGGCGTCCCGGGGGTCACCGGCGATTTCAGGTTGCCCCGCGGGGTTGGCTAGACTGCAGCAGTTGCCTCGGCGAGGGACACCGCACGGACGTGTGGTGGCCGTGATTCGACGAAGCGCGTCGCCGCGCCCGACCAGCTCGGGCGGGTCCTGACGCCTCCGTGGAGCGCCGTGCCGTGTCCCGCGTCGAGGCCCGTCTCAGTCGATCACCCCCGAGCAGAAGAAGGCCCGACCCATGTCCGACCAGCTGAAGATCTCCGCCGAGAAGCGCTCCGAGTTCGGCAAGGGCGCCGCCCGCCGCATCCGCCGCGCGCACAAGATCCCCGCCGTCCTCTACGGCCACGGCACCGACCCGGTGCACGTGACCCTGCCCGGCCACGAGACCCTGCTCGCGCTGCGCCACAGCAACGCCGTCCTCACCCTGGACGTGGAGGGCGACGAGCACCTGGCGCTCGCCAAGGACGTCCAGCGCGACCCGATCAAGCGCAGCATCGAGCACGTCGACCTCGTCATCGTCCTCAAGGGCGAGAAGGTCACTGTCGACGTCGCGGTGCACGTCGAGGGCGAGGCCGCCCCGGAGACCGTCGTCACGCTCGAGAACAACACCCTGACGGTGGAGGCAGAGGCCACCCACATCCCCGCGTCCTTCGTGGTCTCGGTCGAGGGCCTGACCGCCGGCACCCAGATCCACGCCGACGCCGTCGAGCTGCCCGAGGGCGTCACCCTGGTCACCGACGGCGACATCCTCGTCGTCAACGTCACCCAGGCCATCTCCGAGGAGGCCCTGGAGGCCGAGCTCGCCGAGGCCGAGGCCGAGGCCGGCATCGAGCACGACGAGCCCGAGGACGAGGCCGCCGCGTCCGACGAGGCCGGCGAGGCCGGCGAGGCCACCGCGTCCGACGAGGCCACCGGCGAGGAGAAGTCCGAGGAGGCCTGAGCCTCCCCGCTCGCAGCACGGCCGGGAGCCGCACCGCTCCCGGGACGACGCGGCCACGCCCCCTGCGCCCACGCGCCCGGGACGTGGCCGCGTCGGCGCGTGGCGGCATACCCTCGACCACGACCCCGACCACCGCACGGAGGAGCCCGCCCATGGACACCGCCCCCTGGCTCGTCGTCGGTCTGGGCAACCCCGGTGCGAGGTACGCGGGGCACCGCCACAACGTCGGGGCGATGGTCGTCGACGAGCTGGCCCGGCAGGCGTCGGCCACGCTGCGCGCGCACAAGGCGGGGCAGGCCTGGGCGGCGGAGGTGCGGCTCGGGACGGGCGCCGGGGGGCTGCCCGGCCCGCGCGCCGTCCTCGCCCGGCCCTCCACCTACATGAACCTGTCCGGTGGGCCGGTCGCCGGGCTCGCGAAGTTCTACAAGGTCCCGGTGGGGCAGGTGGTCGTCGTCCACGACGAGCTGGACATCGAGCCCGGTCAGGTGCGGCTGAAGCAGGGCGGCGGCGAGGGCGGGCACAACGGGCTGCGGTCGGTGAGCCAGAGCCTCGGGACCCGGGACTACCTCCGGGTCCGGCTCGGCATCGGCCGACCGCCCGGGCGCCAGGACCCGGCCGACTACGTGCTGTCCGACTTCCCGTCCCGTGACCGCGAGGAGACCGAGCTGCTCGTGGGCGACGGGGCCGACGCGGTCCTCGACCTGACCGGTCTGGGGCTGGTCGCCGCGCAGCAGCGCTGGCACTCCCGCTGACCGGCTGGGCGCCCGGAGCGGCGCCCGCCCTGACCCACCCCCACGCGCGCCGTCCCACGACGCGCTTGTGTCCTGTGAGTCTGATGCGTCCGACTCACAGGACAGGAACAGGTCGCAAGACGCAGCACCAGATCGCAGGACGCTCGGACCGAGCCGCGTGCGCCCGCCAGGCACCCGAAAGCCCCCGACCGTCCGGTCGGGGGCCTTCGGGCCGGCGTCAGCCCTGCTGCTTGAGCTGCTGCAGCCGCGCCTCGATCTCGGCGTCCTCGCCGGACGTCTCGAGCTCGGCGAACTGGTCCTCCAGGCGCGTGGCCTGCGCCTCGGACCGGCCCTGCACGACCGCCTCCTGCCGGCGGATGCTCTCCTCCCAGCGGGCCAGGTCGCTGGTGGGGTCCATGACGTCGATCGAGGCCATGGCCTCCTGCACCTTGCCCTGCGCCTCCGCGCTGCGGGCCCGGGCCACCAGGGTGCCCCGGCGCGACTTGAGGTCCTCCAGCTTGGTCTTCATCTGGGTCAGCCCGTCCTTGAGCTGCTCGACCGTGGAGTTCTGCTGCGCGATCGCGGGCTCGGTGGTGCGCACGTCGTTCTCGTGCTGGATCTGACGCCCCAGGGCCACCCGGGCCAGGTTGTCGAACTTGAAGGCGCCGTCGGGGTCGCCCCCGCCCCGCATCTGCTCGGCCTTGGCCGACGCGGCGGACGCCTTGCGGCCCCACTCGGAGGCGGCCTCCCGGTCGGCCTGCAGGTCGGACTCCGCCATCCGCACGTTGGCGATGGTCTGCGCCACCGCCTCCTCGGCCTCGGCGATGCTGTTGGTGTAGTCCCGGATCAGCTGGTCCAGCATCTTCTCGGGGTCCTCCGCGCGGTCGAGGAGGGAGTTGACGTTGGCCCGCGCGAGCTGGCTGATCCGGCCGAGGATGGTCTGCTTCTGGGTCATGCTCGTTCCTTTCGTTGGCCGCCGGTTGCGGCGGTCGATCGGGTATGACGTGTGCTGGCTGGGTGGGGAGGTGGTCAGAAGCGGCCCCCGGTGAAGCTGCCGCCCCCGCCGCCCCCGCCGCCCCCGCCGAAGCTGCCGCCGCCGAAGCCGCCGCCGCCTCCACCGAAACCGCCGCCGCCCCCGAAGCCGCCGCCACCGCCCCAGCCTCCGGAGTGGTGGTGCCCGCCCCCGCGACCGCCGAGGAGGATGCCGCCGAGGATGAGCGACAGGGGGTCGATGCCGCCGCGGGTGCGGCCGCCGCCGAAGCCCCCGCCGTAGCCCCCGGACCCGCCCCATGAGCTGAGGTCGTTCTGCGCCTCGGTGAGCGCCTGCTCGCCCAGCTGCTCGGCGCGGGTCAGCAGGCCCATGGCGTCCGCCGGGTCGGTCCGGGCGGCCGTCTGGGCCTCGTCGAAGACGCGCAGCGCCTCGGAGATGCGCGTGCGGGCCCCGCTGCTGACCGCGCCACGGCGGGTCGAGATGGTCTCGTCGATGCTGCGCAGCCGGGCGCCGACGCGCGCCACCCGCTGGCTGAAGTTCTCGCGCATCCTGGTCGTGTGCGCCTCGGCGTCCCGCACCGGCTGCAGCAGGGTGTCGAGGTCGTGCTCGGCGCGGTCCAGGTCGGACAGCGCCCGGAGCGGGTCGCCGGAGGAGCGGGCCGACTGGGCGCGCTCCACGGCCTCCCGTGCCCGGTGCACGGCCTTGGCGACCACGGGGTCGCCCGGGGCCAGGCGCTGGGCGTCGCGCAGGTCCGAGCTGATCGAGGTCACCCGTGCGCTCAGCTCCGCGGCGGCGTTGGCCAGGTCGTCGCCCGCCCGGCCGATCTGGTCCAGCAGGGTGCTGGCCTGGCCGATGGCCTCCTCGGCGGCGCGGGCGGCCGCCACGGCGGCCGGGCGGTCGTCACGCTGCAGCGACTGCTGGCCGGCGGTGACGAAGCCGTCGGCGGAGCGCAGGAGGTTCTCGACCTGGGTGAGGTGCTCGCGCACGGTGCCCAGCGCCTCGGCCGGGTAGCGGGCGGCGAGCCCGTCCACCGACTGCCGGGCGGTGGGGATCCGGTCCCGGGTCTCCTCGGCCCGGGTCTGCAGCTCGGCGAGGAACTGCGGCGCCCGGTCCTGCAGGGAACGCAGGGTCGCGAACTCCTGGGTGTGCTCGTCGAGGGCGCTTCGGGACGTGCTCGTCAGCTCGATGATCCGGGCGAGCATCGAGCGCTCGACGTCCTCCGGCTCCTTCTGGTCGTCGTCGAGCTGCTGCCGGAGCGAGAACGCCTCCTTGGCCGCAGCCTTCGCGCGCCCGAGCACCTCGCGGAACTGCTCCGTGCGCTGGGTGCCGAACTGCGCCTCGGCGAAGGCGAGCTCCTCCTCGGCCGAGCGCACCGCGTTGTCCATGCCGACGAGCGCCTCCGCGGCCTGCCGCTGCAGGTCCTGCAGGCTGAGCCCCTGCGCCTGGGGCGGGACGTGGACGCCGGCCGCCGGCCGCCGCCCCTTCTTGCGGGACATCGCGCTGACGAGGGCGCTGCCTCCGAAGAGGAGCACCGGCGCAGCGAGGAGCAGCACCGGGAAGCCGGTGCCGAACCCCTCGTCGGACTGCGGGTAGACCGGACCCTGGTCGCCCAGGGCCCCGCCCCCCGAGCTGTCCGACCCGCCGCCGGCGGCCTCCCGGGCGAGCCCCTCGACCGCGCCGCTGACGGCTCCGGCCCAGTCGTCCTGACCGAGGGCCGGCTCGATGTCCTGCAGCTGGACGGTCTGCAGCTGGTCCTGCCCCAGCGTGCTGCCGACGTCGCCCAGGCCGTACTGACGCTGCTCGACGGCGACCGCGAGCACCAGGTCGCCGGTGCCCATCCCGGAGACCTCGGAGGTCTGCTCGGCCCAGGTCGGCCCGTCGACCTGGGTGCCGGTCTCGTCGGTGAACTCGTCGACGAACGCCACGAAGAGCTGCAGCCCCGTCTCCTCGCGCAGCTGCTCGATCTGCGCGCGGGCCTCCTCCTCCTCGGCGTCGGTGAGGACGTCCGCGGAGTCGTAGACCTCCTCGGGCAGGTTGAGCGGCTCCTCCGCCAGCGCGGGCGAGGCACCGAGGGCGGCCACCACGAGGGCGAGCGACGCGGCATACCCCCACCGACGCCGTTCCGTGCGAGCTGTCCTGACCATCACGTCTGCGATCCTCCCTGACCTGCATCGCGCGCGTCCACCGCACGCGGTGCCCGGACGGCCCAGCATGGCACGCGTCACCTCTCCCGACGCCCGAGGGGTCGTGACGGTTCCACGGGACGGCCACGTCGGCGCCGCGGCCTAGACTGGGACGCCACCCGACCGCCCCGCCCGGCGAAGGATCTCCTCCCCATGCACCTGTCACCCGTCGTCGACCTGCTCTGCGCCGACCCCGGCACCACGCCGGTGCTCGACGCCGCCCGCGCGGGCGAGCCCACGGTCGACGTCTCCCTCGTCGCCGGCGCGCACCCCGCCCTCGTCGCGGCGCTCACCCGGGTCGACACCACGCCCGTCCTCGCGGTCACCGCGACCGGGCGCGAGGCGGACGACCTCGTCAGCACGCTGGGCGAGCTGCTCGAGGACGGCGGGGTCGGGGTGGCCGGCTTCCCGAGCTGGGAGACGCTGCCGCACGAGCGGCTCAGCCCCCGCTCGGACACGGTGGGGCGCCGGCTCGCGACCCTGCGCCGCCTGGCCCACCCGGACGGCTCGGACGGCACGACGGGTCCGGTGCGCGTCGTGGTGGCGTCCGTGCGGGCGCTCCTGCAGCCGCTGGTCAGGGGGCTCGGGGAGCTGGAGCCGGTCCACCTGCGGGCCGGGGACGAGCGTCCGCTCGAGCACGTCGTCGAGGCGCTCGTGGGGGCGGCCTACTCCCGGACCGACATGGTGGAGCGGCGCGGCGAGTTCGCCGTGCGCGGGGGCATCCTCGACGTCTTCCCGCCGACCGAGGAGCACCCGGTCCGCATCGAGTTCTGGGGAGACACCGTGGAGGAGGTGCGCTGGTTCAAGGTCGCCGACCAGCGCTCGCTGGAGATCGCCGACCAGGGCCTCTACGCCCCGCCCTGCCGCGAGGTTCTGCTCACCGACGACGTGCGCGAGCGCGCCCGCCGGCTCGTCGGCACGCTGCCGGGGGCGGCGGAGATGCTGGCCAAGATCGCCGAGGGCATCGCGGTCGAGGGGATGGAGTCGCTGGCCCCCGTCCTCGTGGACGGCATGGAGACCCTGGTGGACGTCCTGCCCGCCGGCGCCCGCGTCGTCGTCCTGGACCCGGAGCGGGTGCGCACCCGCGCGCACGACCTGGTGGCCACGAGCGAGGAGTTCCTCCAGGCCAGCTGGGCGGCCGCCGCGACCGCCGAGGGCGCGGCGCCGATCGACCTGCAGCAGGCTCTGGGCACCGCCTCCTCCTGGTCGCTCGCCGACATGCGCGCGCACACCCTCGCCACCGGGCGTCCCTGGTGGTCCCTGACCGCCTTCCTCGCGGACGCCGAGCTGCTCGAGCTCGCCGCGCAGGCGGACGACGGGGCCGACGACGGCGTGCGCACCCTCGTCGTCCCGAGCGCACCCGTCGACGCCTACCGCGGCGACCGCGACGCGATCTCCGCAGACCTGCGGACCTGGCTCGGTGCCGGTCGGCGCGTCCTCGTCAGCCTCGACGGCGCAGGTATGGCGCGCCGCGTCGCCGAGGTCCTCGGCGAGCACGACGTCCCGCACCGGCTGGTCCTGCCGCTCGGGTCGGCCGACGACCTGTCGGCCGACGTGGTGACGGTGACCACCGGCGCCGCGGGCCGTGGCTTCGTGCTGACCGGCAGCGACGTCGTCCTCGTCGCCGAGCAGGACCTCACCGGGCAGCCGTCCACGACCGGCGGCTCCACCCGGGACATGCGGCGCATGCCCTCGAAGCGCCGCCAGCAGGTGGACCCGCTGGCCCTGCGGCCGGGCGACTACGTCGTGCACGAGCAGCACGGTGTCGGCCGCTTCGTCGAGATGGCGCAGCGCAGCGTGCAGGGGGCGACGCGGGAGTACGTGGTGCTGGAGTACGCGAGCTCGAAGCCGCGCGGGCACGGCATACCGGACCGGTTGTATCTGCCGACCGACCAGCTGGACCAGCTGACGAAGTACGTCGGCGGCGAGGCGCCCACGCTGAACCGCCTGGGCGGCTCGGACTGGCAGCGCACCAAGAGCCGCGCCCGCAAGCACATCCGGGAGATCGCCGCCGAGCTCATCCGCCTCTACTCCGCACGGATGGCCACCATCGGCTACGCGTTCGGACCGGACACCCCGTGGCAGCGCGAGCTCGAGGACGCCTTCGCCTTCACCGAGACCCCGGACCAGCTCTCCTCGATCGAGGAGGTCAAGGCCGACATGGAGAAGCCGGTGCCGATGGACCGCCTCATCAGCGGCGACGTCGGCTACGGCAAGACCGAGATCGCCGTCCGGGCCGCGTTCAAGGCGATCCAGGACGGCAAGCAGGTGGCGGTGCTGGTGCCCACGACTCTCCTCGTCCAGCAGCACTTCCAGACCTTCTCCGAGCGCTACGCGCAGTTCCCGGTGACCGTGCGGGCGCTCTCCCGCTTCCAGTCGGACAAGGAGGCGAAGGACACGATCGCCGGGATCTCCGACGGGTCGGTCGACGTCGTCATCGGCACCCACCGGCTGCTCGGCTCGACGGTGCGCTTCAAGGACCTCGGGCTGGTCATCGTCGACGAGGAGCAGCGCTTCGGGGTGGAGCACAAGGAGCAGCTCAAGGCGATGCGCACCGACGTCGACGTGCTGGCGATGTCCGCGACGCCGATCCCGAGGACGCTGGAGATGGCGGTCACCGGGATCCGCGAGATGTCGACCCTGGCCACCCCGCCGGAGGAGCGGCACCCGGTGCTGACCTTCGTCGGCGGCTACGACGAGAAGCAGATCGCGGCCGCGATCCGGCGCGAGCTGCTCCGGGAGGGGCAGATCTTCTACGTGCACAACAAGGTCGGCTCGATCGAGAAGGCCGCCTCCCGGCTGCGGGACCTCGTGCCCGAGGCGCGGATCGAGACGGCGCACGGGCAGATGGGCGAGCACAAGCTGGAGCAGGTCGTGGTGGACTTCTGGGAGCGCCGGTTCGACGTCCTGGTCTGCACGACGATCGTGGAGACCGGTCTCGACATCTCCAACGCCAACACGCTGATCGTCGAGCGTGCCGACACCCTCGGCCTCTCGCAGCTGCACCAGCTGCGCGGCCGCGTGGGCCGCGGCCGGGAGCGGGCCTACGCCTACTTCCTCTACCCGCCGGAGAAGCCGCTGACCGAGACGGCCGTCGACCGGTTGCAGACCATCGCCGCCAACACCGACCTGGGCTCGGGCATCGCGGTCGCGATGAAGGACCTGGAGATCCGCGGTGCGGGCAACCTGCTCGGCGGCGAGCAGTCCGGGCACATCGAGGGCGTCGGCTTCGACCTCTACGTGCGGATGGTGGGGGAGGCGGTCGCCAACTTCAAGGGCGAGGGCCGGGAGGCGCCGGCCGAGGTCAAGATCGAGCTGCCCGTGGACGCCCACCTGCCGCACGACTACGTGCCGGGGGAGCGGCTGCGCCTGGAGGCCTACCGCAAGCTCGCGCAGGTCAAGGACGAGGTGGAGCTCGCGGAGATCCGGGCCGAGCTCGTCGACCGGTACGGCGAGCCGCCCGCGCCCGCGCAGACGCTGCTGGAGGTGGCGCGGCTGCGCACGGTCGCCCGCGCGGCGGGGATCTCCGACATCGGCATCCAGGGCCAGCTGGTCCGCTTCGCCCCGGTGGCGGACCTGCGGGACAGCCAGCAGCTGCGGCTCAACCGGCTCCACCCCGGCACGATCGTCAAGCCCGCGGTGCGTCAGATCCTCGTGCCGGCGCCGAGGACGGCACGGGTCGGCGGCAAGCCGCTGCGCGACAAGGACATTCTCGACTGGGCGGCCCAGCTGGTCCGCGCCGTGCTCCTCGACGACGTCGCCGCGGCCTCGGCCAGCAGCCGCTGAGCCGACCGGGCGGGGCGGTGCAGGTGCACCGCGTCCGGCACCGGGCGTCAGGCGTCGCCCAGGGGGGTCCCCGCCACGGCGTCGAGAGCCTCGTCGACCGGGACCTCGCCTGCGATGAACTCCACGGTCCGGCCCCCCAGGTCGCCGCGACCGATGACGGCGGCGACCACCCTGGCCACGTCGTCACGACCGACCTGTCCGCCGCCGACCTCCTGCCCGGGGAGGACGACCTCGATGCGACCCGTGGGCGGGTCCAGGGTCAGGCCTCCGGGGCCGAGGATCACCCAGTCCAGCGCGCTGCCGCGCAGGTGCTCGTCGGCGGCCGCCTTGGCGTCGGCGTAGGCGTAGAACGGGTCGTCCTGGGCCAGCCCGTGGTCCGGGCCCGCGCCGAGGTAGGAGACCATCACGTAGCGGTCCACCCCCGCGCGCGTCGCGGCGTCCATGGACCTGATTGCCGCGTCCCGGTCCACGGCGTAGGTCCGCTGCGGGTCGCCCCCGCCGGCGCCCGCCGACCACACCACGACGTCGTGGCCGGCCAGCAGGTCGGTCAGCGCGTCGGTGTCGAGCCGCTCCACGTCGGCCACGACGGGCAGGGCGCCGGTGCCCGCCACCTCGTCCGCCTGCTCCGCGTCGCGGATGATGGCGTCGACCTCGTGGCCGGCCTCCCGCAGCAGCGGGCTGAGCCTGAGGGCGACCTTGCCGTGTCCTCCGATGATGGCGATACGCATGTCGGGGACAGCGACCGACGGGGGCCGGACATTCCCCGACGCCCGCTCCGGCACCGCGCGGCCCCGTGCGATGATGGCCCGCGTGAAGCGCCAGCCCGTCAAGATCGCCCTCGCCCTGACCGCTGTCCTCACCCTCGCCGGCTGCTCCGCCGGCTTCGGGTCCGACACCGCGGTGAGCGTGGAGGGCAAGGACTACTCGGTGGCGGAGCTGCAGCAGGCGACCGCGCAGCTCAACACCGTCTCCCAGCAGCCCAGCGAGCCGCAGCAGGTCCTCGCGGACCTGGCGCTGCTCCCGCTGCTGGACAGCATCTTCACCGGGTCCCCCCGCGAGGCGACCGACGGCGCGGTGCGCGAGCTGCTCAGCGCCGGGGGCGTCACCGATCCCGGCCCGGCGACGCTCGACGCGGCGCGCTCGCGGCAGTACCAGGCCGTGCTCAGCGACCCGGCGCTCGCGCAGGACCCGGCGATGGCGGACGCGGTGGCCATCGCGATGAACGTGACCGCCGAGGACGTGGCGGCGCTGGACGTCGACGTCAACCCCCGGTACGGCGAGTGGGACACCGTCAACGGCGGCATCGCCCCGTCGGTGCCCGGGTGGATCCGGCCCGCCTCCGAGGACAGCTGATCCGGCTCAGCCTGCTGCTGACCAGCCCGCGGGTGGCCCCGGGGCTGCTCTCGGCCTCCGCGTGGGAGGCGCTGCACGCCGCCGACGTCGTGGTGGCGGCCGACCCGTCGGCCGACCAGCCGGTCGCCGTCGCCGCCGCCGGCATCGAGGTGGTCCCCGCGTCACGGACCGCGGCCGGCGGGGCCGGTGACCCGCCCGCCACCCCGCAGGACCGTGCGCGCCGGCTGCTCGACCTCGCCGCCCACGGCAGGGTGGTCTGGATCGGCTCCCCGGACGGGGACCCTGGCCTCGCCGAGGCGGTCGCGGTCGAGCTCCCGGACGGCCCGGACGGGACCGCCCCGACCCTGGAGATCGTCGTCGGCAGCTGGGACACCCCCGGCTCGCGCCTGCTCGACGCCGTCGCGGTCATGGATCGGCTGCGGTCGCCGGGCGGCTGCCCCTGGGACGCCCAGCAGACCCACGCCAGCCTCGCGCCGTACCTCCTGGAGGAGGCCCACGAGGCCGTCGAGGCGCTGGAGGTGATCGACGGGGCGGACGAGGGCGGCCGCGACCACGCCGTCGAGGAGCTCGGGGACGTCCTCCTGCAGGTCCTCTTCCACGCCCGGGTGGGTGCCGAGC
Organism: Ornithinimicrobium cerasi; assembly: GCF_003702705.1. GTDB lineage: Bacteria > Actinomycetota > Actinomycetes > Actinomycetales > Dermatophilaceae > Ornithinicoccus > Ornithinicoccus cerasi. Next base: position 189,872 of record NZ_QZMN01000003.1, read on the forward strand.
ACGAGGACGACCCCTTCGACGTCGACGACGTGGCGGCCGGGCTCGTCGCCAAGTTGGTGCGCCGCCACCCCCATGTCTTCGGGGGCGCCGTCGCCGCGGACGCTGCCGCCGTCGAGGCGAGCTGGGAGCAGATCAAGGCCGCGGAGAAGCCCTCCCGGCAGCACCCCCTCGACGGGATCCCCGCAGGTATGCCGGAGCTCGCCCGGGCGGTCAAGGTCGCCTCGCGCCTGCGCCGGGCCGGGCGGGAGGAGTGGCTGCGCGACTGGGTCGAGGAGCGGCTGCGCCGGCATGACCCAGGGGCCCTGATCCTCCACGCCCTGCTCGACCTGCACGACGGCGACGTCGACGCGGGCGCCGCGCTGCGGCATACCCTCCGGGACCTCGACGTGGAGGCGCGGGGACCCGACGGCGCGCCCCCGGCAGCACACTAGGCTCAAGACAGACCGCTCACCACCCACTGCAGAAGGAGCGCCCATGGCCGCCATCGACGCCATCATCGCCCGCGAGATCCTCGACTCCCGCGGCAACCCGACCGTGGAGGTGGAGGTCGGGCTGGACGACGGCACCGTCGCCCGCGCGGCCGTCCCCTCCGGCGCCTCGACCGGCGCCTTCGAGGCCGTGGAGCGCCGCGACGGCGACCAGGGCCGCTACCTCGGCAAGGGGGTCGAGAACGCCGTCACCGCCGTGATGGACGACCTCGAGCCGCGGCTGCTCGGCTTCGACGCCTCCGAGCAGCGGCTCGTCGACGGCGAGATGATGGCCGCCGACGGCACCGACAACAAGGCCGAGATCGGCGCCAACGCGATCCTCGGCGTCTCGCTCGCCGTCGCCCGTGCGGCCGCGGACTCGGCAGGGCTGCCGCTGTTCCGCTACGTCGGCGGACCGAACGCCCACGTGCTGCCTGTGCCGATGATGAACATCCTCAACGGCGGGTCGCACGCGGACTCCAACGTGGACATCCAGGAGTTCATGATCGCGCCGATCGGCGCCGGGTCCTTCCGCGAGGCGCTGCGCTGGGGGACCGAGGTCTACCACGCGCTCAAGGCGGTCCTCAAGGAGCGCGGGCTGGCCACCGGCCTGGGCGACGAGGGCGGCTTCGCCCCGAACTTGGAGTCCAACCGTGCGGCGCTCGACCTCATCGTCGAGGCGATCGAGAAGGCCGGTTACACGGTGGGGTCGGACATCGCGCTCGCCCTTGACGTGGCGGCCAGCGAGTTCCACGAGGACGGCTCCTACGCCTTCGAGGGCGGCAACCGGTCGGCCGACGAGATGATCGCCTACTACGGCGAGCTCGTCGACGCCTACCCGCTGGTCTCGATCGAGGACCCGCTGGACGAGGATGACTGGGAGGGCTGGCAGCGGATCACCACCGCGCTGGGCGAGCGGGTCCAGCTCGTCGGCGACGACCTGTTCGTCACCAACCCCGAGCGGCTGCAGCGGGGCATCACCGAGAAGGCCGGCAACGCCCTGCTCGTCAAGGTCAACCAGATCGGCACGCTCACCGAGACCCTCGACGCCGTCGCGCTCGCGCAGTCCAACGGGTTCCGCTGCATGATGTCGCACCGCTCCGGCGAGACCGAGGACACCACCATCGCCGACCTCGCCGTGGCCACGAACTGCGGCCAGATCAAGACCGGCGCCCCGGCCCGGTCCGAGCGCGTCGCCAAGTACAACCAGCTGCTCCGCATCGAGGAGGAGCTCGACGACGCGGCCATCTATGCCGGCGCCGGCGCCTTCCCGCGCTTCCGCGCCTGACCCCACGCCCCACCGCCCTTCCCCCACCGCCTCCCCCCCACCGCCTCCCCCCCACCGCCTCCCCCCCACCGCCTCCCCCCTCAACTCACAGGCGCGTAGCGTTCCTCCGGCTGGATGCATCCGGCCGGAGGAGGGGTTCCGCGCCTGTGAGTTGGGGAGAGTGCGCGGGCGGAGAGTGCGCGGGCGGAGAGTGCGCGAGGCGGAGAGTGCGCGGAGGAGGGGTGCGGGGAGGGCGCGGAGGAGGGTGCGGGATGAGGGCGTGCGCGGCGCGGCCTACGGGGCGGACGCGAGGGCACGGCATACCCTGGCAGGGCCCCGCCACAGCCGACCCAGGAGCACCATGAGCACCGCCCGCAGCCCCCGCGGCGCCCGCGCGTCCTCCTCGCCCGGCGCGCGCCCGTCGGCCCGCCCCGCCGCGCGCCCGGCCAGCCGCCGGCCGGGCCCGCGCCCCGGCGTCCGGGGCGTGTCGAGCGCCGCGAGCAGCGTCCGGCGGGCGCCGGCGCACGTCCGCCGGCTGCTCACCCTCGTCGCCCTGGTCGTGGTGATGGGGCTGATCATCGCGCCGGTGCTCTCGGGCTACCTGCGGCAGCGGGCCGAGATCGGGGAGGCGAAGCGGCAGATCGAGGCCGAGCAGGAGGAGATCGCCGCGCTGCAGACGGAGCTGGACCGCTGGGACGACCCGGGATACGTCGAGCGGCAGGCCCGGGAGCGGCTGCGCTTCGTCAAGCAGGGGGAGACAGCCTTCACGGTTCTGGACGACACCGGGACGGACTACACTGAATCGCTCCCCGGCATGGCACCGGTCAGTGACGACGTGCTGGCGGCTAGCCCGTGGTACGGCCAGGTCTGGGAGTCGGTGAAGATCGCCAACGAAGGTCTCCCTGAGACCAAGGAGCCATGAGCAACCCAGACCGCACGACCCTGGACGAGCCTCCCAGCGAGGAGGACGTCCACGTCATCGCACGCCAGCTCGGCCGTGAGCCGCGCAGCGTCGTCTCCATCGCCCACCGGTGCCCGTGCGGGTGCCCCACCGTGGTGCGCACGGAGCCCCGTCTGCCCGACGGGACACCGTTCCCGACGAGCTTCTACGCCACCTGCCCGCGCCTGACGGCCGCCATCTCCACCCTGGAGAGCAGCGGCCTGATGAAGGAGATGTCGCAGCGTCTCCTGCAGGACGAGCAGCTGTCGTGGCACTACGCCCAGGCGCACGACGACTACCTGCGCCGCCGCGAGGAGCTGGCCCACGTGCCGGAGATCGCCGGCATCAGCGCGGGCGGCATGCCCAACCGGGTCAAGTGCCTGCACGTCCTCGTCGCCCACTCGCTCGCGGCCGGGCCCGGGGTGAACCCGCTCGGCGACGAGGCCCTGGAGGCGCTTCCCGACTGGTGGGCGGACGGCTGCTGCCGCGCCCTGGATGTCGACGACCTCCACGAGGTGGTCGCCAACACCTGCCCGGCGCACCACCCCGTCGACCCGCCCCACGAGGACCACGGGCCGACGGTCCGGGCGTCGTGACCCGGGTCGGTGCCGTCGACTGCGGCACCAACTCGATCCGGCTGCTGATCGCGGACCTCGCGCCGGACGGGCACAGCCTGGCCGAGGTCACCCGCACGATGCAGGTCGTCCGTCTCGGCGAGGGCATCGACGCCACCGGCCGCATCTCCGAGGGCGCCATGACCCGCACCGTCGCGGCTGCGGAGGGGTATGCCGCGCTGTGCCGCGACGCAGGGTGCGAGTCGGTGCGCTTCGTCGCGACCTCGGCCTCGCGGGACGCCGCCAACGCCGGGGACTTCGTCGCAGGCGTGCGGGAGGCGTTCGCCGGCTTCGACGTCACCCCCGAGGTGGTCTCCGGCCGCGAGGAGGCCGAGCTGTCGTTCACCGGGGCGACCGGCAGCCTGCGCTCGGCGGGAGCGCCCGGCCCCTACCTCGTCGTCGACATCGGGGGCGGTTCCACCGAGGTCGTGCGGGGCACCGACCACGTCGAGGCGGCCCGCTCCGTGGACATCGGGTGCGTGCGGATGACCGAGCGCCACCTGCACGACGACCCGCCCACCGAGGACCAGGTCTGGGCCGCGCTGGGCGACATCGTCCGTGCGCTCGACGACGTGGGCACGGACGTCGACCTCACGGGGGTGGGCACCCTGGTCGGGCTGGCCGGCTCGGTCACGACGGTGACGGCCCACGCCCTCGACCTGCCGGTCTACGACCCCGCCCGGATCCACGGCGCGGAGCTGCCCGCCGACCAGGTGGTGGACGCCGCCACCCACCTCCTGCTCATGCCCCGGTCCGGTCGCCGCGAGCTGCCGTTCATGCACGAGGGCCGGGTGGACGTCATCGGGGCCGGCGCGCTCATCTGGCGCACGGTCGTGCAACGGGTCGCCCACGACTCCCGGCTCGCGACGGTCCGAGCCTCGGAGACGGACATCCTCGACGGCATCGCGCTGTCGCAGGCGCGGGCGGGGTGAGGCTCGACCCGCACCCCGTCACCGGCGAGCCGTTCCCCTCGCCGGTCCCGCCCGGCACCGGCTGGCCGGGTGACCCGGCCACGCCGCGGACCCGCGCGGCCCGGTCCGCCGCCGGGGTGCGCCGCCTCGCGGCGGGGGCGCACGGCATACCCGAGCTCGACGCGCGGGTCTCGGTATGCCGCGCCTGCCCCCGTCTGGTGGCGTGGCGCGAGCGCGTCGCGGGGGAGCGTCGGGCGGCGTTCGCCGACCAGCCCTACTGGGGCCGGCCCGCCCCGTCCTTCGGCCCGGCCGGCGCGCCGGTGCTGGTCGTCGGCCTGGCGCCCGCGGCGCACGGAGCCAACCGCACCGGGCGGATGTTCACCGGGGACCGGTCGGGGGACTGGATCTACGCCGCGCTCCACCGCGCCGGGTTCGCGTCGCAGGCGGGCAGCGCGCACGCCGGCGACGGCCTGGAGCTGAGCGGCGTGCGGATCGTCGCCGCCGTCCACTGCGCCCCTCCGGACAACGCCCCCACGACCGAGGAGAAGGCGAGCTGCCGGCCGTGGCTGGAGCGCGAGCTCGTGCTCGCCGCCCCCGGTCTGCGCTCGGTCCTCGCGCTCGGAGGCATCGGCTGGGACGCCGCGCTGGCCGCCGCCCGGTCGGTCGGCTGGGAGGTCCCCCGGCCCCGGCCACGGTTCGGGCACGGCGCGGAGGCGGTGCTGCGGACCGGCGAGGGCCGGGACGTGCGGCTCGTCGGCAGCTACCACGTCAGCCAGCAGAACACCTTCACCGGGCGGCTCACCGAGGCCATGCTCGACGAGGTCGTCGGACGGCTGTGAGCGGGCCAGGACGGCGGGCCGGGCACGTGCTCCAGGAGCGGACCGGCCGCGTGCCGTGACGTGACGGCCGCGCTCGTTATCCTGACCACGCCGGGGCCCCCGTAGCCCAACAGGCAGAGGCGACCCACTTAAAATGGGTTCAGTGCGGGTTCGAATCCCGCCGGGGGCACGAACGTGATATGTCACGAATCGGTCACGATCGGGGGTTCGAGGAACCTCTGGGGGCGGCGGGCGTTACGGTGTGGCCGTCCCGACCCCTGTCCCCTCGCAAAGGTGCGTCCCCATGAACTCCCTGTTGCTCGCCGCAGTCGGCGTGGCGATGATCCTGGCGGGCTACTTCCTCTACTCGAAGTTCCTCGCGGAGAAGATCTACGCCCTCGACGACTCCATCCCGACCCCGGCCCACCAGCTGGAGGACGGCATCGACTACGTCCCCACCAACAAGTACGTCCTGTGGGGCCACCACTTCACTTCCGTCGCGGGTGCCGCGCCCATCGTCGGGCCGGCCATCGCGGTGATCTGGGGGTGGGTGCCCGCCTTCCTCTGGGTCACGATCGGCACCGTCTTCTTCGCCGGTATGCACGACATGGGTGCCCTGTGGGCCTCCATCCGCAACAAGGGCCAGTCGATCGGCGCCCTGTCCGGGCGCTACATCGGTGCCCGCGGACGCAACCTCTTCCTGGTCGTCATCTTCCTGCTGCTGCTGATGGTCAACGCGGCCTTCTCGGTCGTCATCGCCAACCTGCTGGTCTCCACCCCGACCGCCGTCATCCCGACCTGGGGCGCGCTGCTGGTGGCGGTGCTGGTCGGCCAGGCGATCTACCGCTTCAAGTGGAACCTGCCCCTCGTCTCGGTCGTCGGTGTCGTCGCGCTCTACACGCTCATCCTGATCGGTGACAGCAACCCGCTCGCGCTGCCGGAGACCATGATGGGTCTGCCGGACCGGTCGGTGTGGATCATCCTGCTGTTCGTCTACGCCGGCATCGCCTCGATGCTGCCCGTCTGGATGCTGCTGCAGCCGCGCGACTACATCAACGGCCTGCAGCTGTTCATCGCCCTCGGCATCCTCTACGTCTCGGTGCTCATCGCCCGGCCCGAGATCGTCGCCCCGGCGTTCAACTCCTCCCCGCCGGAGGGCACCCCGTCGATCATCCCGCTGCTCTTCGTCACCATCGCCTGCGGCGCCATCTCCGGCTTCCACGGGATGGTCAGCTCCGGCACCAGCTCCAAGCAGCTGGACAAGGAGAGCGACGCCCGCTTCGTCGGCTACTTCGGGGCCGTCGGCGAGGGCCTCCTGGCGCTCGGCTCCATCATCGCCACCACCGCCGGCTTCGCCACCCTGACGGACTGGGAGGCGACCTACAACGCGTTCGGCCAGGGCGGCGTGGTCGCCTTCGTCCAGGGCGGCGGCACCATCATCGAGCAGGGCATCGGGCTGCCGCAGTCACTGTCCGCGACCATCATGGCGACCACCGCGATCCTCTTCGCCGCGACCACCATGGACACCGGCGTGCGCCTGCAGCGCTTCGTCGTCCAGGAGATCGGCGAGATCATGGGCGTCTCCCTCGGCAAGATCGTGGCGACCGTGATCGCCGTGGGCGTCGCCCTGGCGCTGACCTTCGGCGCCGGTGCGGACGGCTCGGGCGGCATGCTCATCTGGCCGCTGTTCGGCACGACCAACCAGCTGATGGCGGCGCTCACCCTGTCGATCCTGGCGATCATGCTCATGCGTCGCCGGCGGTCGCCGCTCCCGGCCCTCATCCCGCTGGTGTTCGTCGCGTTCATGACGCTCTACGCCGCGGTCATCCAGCTCGGGACCTTCTGGGACACCCAGAACTGGTTGCTCCTGGTGATCGACGTCGTGATCATCGTCGCGGCGGTGTGGGTCATCGTCGAGGCGGTCAGCGCCATGCGGACCGCACGGGACTACCCCGGTGACGACGACGCCGAGCTGCGTGAGCTCAGCGTCGCGCAGATCGCCATCGGCCTGGACAGCCCGGCGCCGCACGAGGACACCGACGCCGGTCACCACCACCAGCGCCACCGGGGCGACCAGCCGCCCACGCGCGACTGACGACCCCGTCCCGTCCCGCCCGGAGGCCTGGCCAGGCACCAGGGCGGGCGTGGCGGCCTACGCTGGACCCATGAGCGACACTCCGCAGCCCCGCAGCCGCCTCTCGCAGGTGGCGGTGGGGCTGCGTGAGTTCTACAGCGGCCCCTACCGGCGCACCTTCGCCCGCGCCCGCCAGGACGAGGACGACCTCTTCATGGTCATCGTCATGGCCGAGGCGCTCGGCGTGCCGAACCCGGTGAGCTACTACACCGTCGAGCTGCTGCCGGTCGTCTACGAGCAGTTCCACGACTGGCACCGCCGGATGGGGCTGGACCGCTCGCCGCTCGACCACTTCTCCTGCTGCTGAAGGACCCATGACCTCCCCCCTCACCGAGCTCACCCGCCACCGGGACGTCCTCTTCGTCGGCGGCAAGGGCGGCGTCGGCAAGACCGCAGTGGCCTCCGCGCTCGGGCTGGCCAGGGCCCGCGAGGGACGTCGCACGCTCGTCGTCTCGACCGACCCGGCCCACAACCTGGGACACCTGTGGGGACGCCCCGTGGGCGACTCGCCCGTCGAGCTGGCCCCCCTGCTCCGCGGCGTCGAGATCGACCCCGGCCGCACCACCGACGCCCACCTCAGCGCGGTGCGTCAGACGATGCGGCGCCTCATGCCCGAGCACCTGCAGGGCGAGGTCGACAAGCACCTGGACCTCGCCCGCGACGCGCCGGGCACCCACGAGGCCGCGGTGCTGGAACGGGTCGCCGAGGTCGTCGAGCAGCGCGCGGCCGACGAGCTCGTGGTCATCGACACGGCGCCGAGCGGGCACACCAGCCGCCTCGTGGCGCTGCCCGAGCTGATGCAGGCGTGGACCGAGGGGCTGCTGCGCCGCCAGGACCGCTCGGCGCGCTTCGGCGCGGCGCTGCGCGGGCTGGAGGGCGACGACCAGGCCGCCGCCGACGTCGTCGGCTCCCGCCGCTCCCCGGACCGGCGCTCACGCCGTGACGCCGAGATCCGGGAGGTCCTCGACCGGCGGCAGCAGCGCTTCCGGCACCTGCGCACGGTCCTCCAGGACCACGACCGCACCGGGTTCGTCATCGTCACCGCGGCGGAACGACTCCCCGTCCTGGAGTCGGTCGAGCTGCACGGGCAGCTCACCCGGGCGGGGATGGACGTCGTGGCGCTCGTGGTCAACAAGCGATCGCCGGCCGACGCGGGCGACCTCCTCGCCGCGCGCAGGACGCTCGAGGAGGGGTATGTCGAGCAGCTCGCCTCGACGTTGCCGCACCTGTCGGTGATCCAGGTCCCCCTCCTGGCGGGGGAGGTCCTGGGCGAGGAGGGGCTGACCGCCCTGGGCCGCCACCTGGCCTGATCACGTCGGCGAGGAGCCGACACCTGCCTGGTCAGCCCAGCGAGGACCAGAGCAGGGCGCGGGCCACGAGGGCGTACTGACCCTTGGGGTGCGCCCGGAAGAGCGGCTCGGAGCCCATGAGCACCACCCGGGCCCCCGTCTCGGCGTCCGTGCCCCGGACGACCACGGCCTGCCCGGCGGCGGCGTCCGGGCCGCCGCGCCCGTCCACGTCGGCCCGCCAGTGCCCGCTCACCAGCGGGTCGGCGGCGTAGGTCTGGTCCGCCTCCACCCCAGGTCCCAGGTCGGTGAACCACAGCGGGGCGTAGACGAAGGTGTGCGGCGTCGCGCCCGCCGTGACGGGGGAGTCGGCGTTGTCGACGGCGACGACGCCGTTGGCGTCACCACGCCCCACGACCGCGTCCACGTCGAGCAGCCCCAGGGCGTCGTTGAGCCCGGCGCCGGTGCCGCCGCGGCCGACGACGCCGCCGCCGTCCTCGAGGAACGACTCCAGCTCGGCCCGGCCCAGGGCCCCGAGATCACGCCAGGACAACCCGCTGGACACGTAGAGCGCGTCGACGCCCTCCAGGTCCAGGCCCGCGTCGAGCGCGGCCGAAGTCACCGGGACCACGTCCAGGCCGAGCTCGCCGAAGGCCCACAGCTCCTCGGCCGTGCCGGCGACCCCCACCGTCAGGGGACCCATCGGGTCACCGGCGGCCCCGGCGGGCGCGGGCGCCAGCGCGACCCCGTGCTCCGCGACGACAGCCTGGGCGGCGGCGACGTCGCCGGCGGGCACCAGGACCGCACCGTCGTCCAGCAGCTCGACCTGCACCCCGGCGGAGAGGAGGTCCACGAGGGCCCGCACGTCGGCCGGGTCCTCCAGCTCGAGCCGCCAGCCGGCGGAGGAGAGGGCGAGGGAGCCGCTGGCGGCCGCCGCGTCGACCTCCTGCCCGACGACGGAGAGCCGCACGCCCTCGGGGACGGTGACCACGTCGGCGCCCCAGAGCAGGCCGTGGCTCCACCCGGCGATGTCGTACATGGCCTCGACCCGCTCGGAGATGTCGGTGCCCGCACCGAGGATGGTGTTCGCCATCCCCCTCCGGGCCTGGTGCAGGTCGACCAGGTAGCTGCCGGCTGGATAGGTCTGGCCGGCGATGGACGCGGGCCGCGTCAACCGGGTCACCTCGACCCCGTTGGCGACGAGGTGGTCGACGAGACGGGCTGCCGCGGGTGCCGAGCGCTGCCCCGCGCCGACGGGCACGACGTAGGCGCGGGGGTAGTCACCGAGGTAGACGTCCTCCGGCCCGATCAGCCCGAAGAGGCCCTCCTCGACGGGGGTCTGCGGCGCGCCGTCCACGCCCCGGCGGAAGATCTCGATCTGGCCCGCGAGCAGCTCCGCGCGGTGCTCGCGGACGTAGTCGAGCGACGCGGTCATGGCCGCGTGCGCGATGTCGGTGTTGATCGCGGCACGGCGGCGCAGCTCGGTCTCCGGCAGCGAGGAGGCGGAGTTGTTGACCCGCAGCGGCACCTCGACGGTGTGCGCGACGGCGCCGTGCAGCGCGGCGTACTGCGGCGTGAAGATCGGCGGCCAGTCGTCCCACCCCTCGGACCAGTCGCGCAGGGGGATCTGGGTGGGCTCGACCCCGTCGGCCCGGTCGTGGCCGAGCGCCCGGATCGCCTCCTCCATCCCGAGGGCGTTGGGGTAGGCGTGCTCGACGACGAGGTCGTACTCGTAGTTCTCGCCGTGCGGGGGAGTCGTCGGCTCCACGAGCGTGCCGTTGACGTAGCCGTGCAGGTCCAGCAGGAGGACCGGCTGGGTGCGCACGATCGCGTCTCGGACCCCGACCACCTCAGGCTGCGTGGCGGTGACGAGGTCACGGTTGAGGTCGAACCCGGCCGAGTTGCGCCGGGTCCCGTCGTGGCGGCCGTCCGGGTTCATCGAGACGACGAGGTGGATCCGGGACCGCTCGAGGGTCTCCAGGACCTCCGGGTCCTGCGACGTCGCGTAGTCCTCGACCAGGCGGAGCGCGGCGTCGGTCCCCTCGTACTCGTTGCCGTGGATGTTGGCGTTGAGGAAGACCGGCACCTTGTAGGAGCGTGCCAGGCCGCGGTCCCGCGCGGCCTGCGCGGGCAGCCTGGTGACCCGGTCGCGCATCGTCGCCTGCTGGCGCGCCTGGGCGAGGCTCTCCGGCGCGGTGAGGGTGACCAGCACGACCTCGCGGCCGGTCGCGGTCGTCGCGACCACCTCCGTCGAGACGCGGTCGGAGCCGGCCTGCGCGGCGTTGAGCCGTCGCGCGATGTCGGAGTATGGCGTCAGTCCCAGCCGCAGGGCGGCGTCACCCGGGTCCGGCGCCGGCTCGGGCAGCACGGTCCGCCGCGGGTAACCCGCCTCCACGACAGGGGCCGCGAGCTCCTCGACCCGGAGCACGTCCGCCGCCGCCGGGGGGAGGGCGAGGAGCGCCGGGGCGAGCACCGTGGTGCCCAGCAGCCCGGCCGCGAGCACGGCGGCGAGCGCACCCCTGCGGGGGCGCGCTGCGCGCGGCGCGGCGTACGGCATACCAGACTCCTCGACGTCCTGAACCCCCGACCCTATCCGCGCGCACCGACGGAGGGAAGCCGGTCCCCGCGGAGGTGACGCGCGCGTCAGGGTGGGGTAGACAAGCACCGTGACCTCCACCGACGCGTTCACCCTGTCCGGCGACTGGTCCGGCCAGCTGGTGGCCACCGCCATCCACGCCGGTCACGCCCTGCGGCCGGAGGTCTCCGACCTCCTGGTCCTCGACGAGGCCGTGCGGCTGCGCGAGGAGGACCCCTTCACGGACGTGATCGGTGCCGGGCGCGCCGAGACGGCCCGCGTCGTCGTCCACCGCTCCCGCTTCGAGGTCGACCTGAACCGGCCCCGGGACACCGCCGTCTACCGGACCCCGGAGGAGGCGTGGGACCTGGAGGTGTGGCGCGAGAACCCTCTGGACGAGGGTGTGGTGGGTCGCAGCCTCGAGGTCTACGACGCCTTCTACGCGGCGCTGGGCGCCCGGCTGGACGAGGTGGCGGCGCGGGGTCCCTTCGTCGTCTACGACGTCCACTCCTACAACCACCGCCGGGACGGTGCGGACGGGCCGGAGGCCGACGTCGAGGGCAACCCGGAGGTCAACCTCGGCACGGGGACCGTGGCGGAGGTCTTCCGGCCGGTCGTCGCCGCCTTCGCGCAGTCCCTCGGGGACCAGGAGGTGCGGGGCCACCGGCTGGACGTGCGGGAGAACGTGAAGTTCGAGGGGCGCGCGCTCGCCTGGTGGGTGCACGAGCGCTACGCCGGGGTCGGTGTCTGCCTGGCGCTGGAGTTCCGCAAGACCTTCATGGACGAGTGGAGCGGGGAGCCCGACCCCGACCACCTCGCGCAGCTGCAGCGCGCCCTGACCGCCACCCACGAGCCCGTGCTCGACGCGCTCGCGGGTCTGTCGCGACGATGACCTCCTCGACCGGGCGCGGGGGACAGGTGCGGCTGGGGCCACGCGACCTCGCCGTCGACCACACCCTGGCGATGCTGGCGGAGGGGACCCGGTTCATCCTCGACGTCACGCCCGTGGACGCGGACACCCACCGGGCCGAGTTCGTCGCCGGCACCCTCGACGAGCCCGCCTTCACCTACCGCGAGCTCGAGGCCGACCCCGACGTCGTGGAGGCCCAGCTCGAGCACGCGCCGGTGGACCGGGTGGAGGACCCGACCCTGGCGGACCTGCTCCGGAGCAAGCAACGGGAGATGCGCCTCCAGCTGGAGATGCTGCGGGCCCGCGGCACCGACGACTTCCGGCAGCTCTCCGTCGAGCTCTACGGCGCGGTCGGGCCGACGCTGCGCTCCCGCGCCGAGGATCTCGTCGGGCGGCTGGACGTGTCCGACGACCCGGTGGACCTCATCGGCGCCGAGGGCTTCCTGCTGCTGGCCGAGGCCGAGATCGAGCACTACCGCGACCAGGACCCGGACATCGGCATCCACGCGGAGGTCCGGCCCGACGTCAGCGGGGTGCTCGTCGAGGGCGGGACGCTGCTCATCAGCGAGGACGCGGCGATCGCGAGCGAGCGCGGCGAGGCGCTGCTCCACCACGAGGTCGGCACCCACCTGGTGACCCAGGTCAACGGCACCGGTCAGCCGGTCCGCACCCTCGGGTCGGGTCTCGCCGGCTACGACGAGACGCAGGAGGGGCTGGCGGTGCTCGCCGAGGTGGGGTGCGGCGGCCTCACCCCCTTCCGCCTGCGCCAGCTGGCCGTGCGGGTGCTCACGGTCCACCGGATGCTCGCCGGGGCCAGCTTCCGCGAGGCCTACACCGCCCTGGTCGAGGTGGGGATCCCGGCCGGCGCGGCCTACCTGACGACCATGCGGGTCTACCGTTCCGGCGGCCTGACCAAGGACGCCATCTACCTGCGCGGGCTCCTCGACCTGCTCGAGCACCTGCGGCACGGGGGTCGCCTCGACCTCCTGTTCCTCGGCAAGTTCGCGCTGCGCGACCTGCCCCTGGTGCAGGACCTGCACGACCGCGGGGTGCTCTGCCCCGCGCGCCTGACCCCACGGTGGCTGCTGGACCCGCAGGCGGTCGACCGCCTGGAGCGGGCCGCCGCCACCGACGACCTCACCACCCTGACGGAAGGCAGCACAGCCGCATGAAGATCGCGTTCGTGGTCAACGACGTCGCCACCGAGCAGTCTTACTACACGACGACGAGGCTCGCCATGGCGGCCTCCAACGCCGGGCACGAGACCTGGCTCATGGGGATGGGGGACTTCGGCTACGAGCCCGACGGCTCGCTGCGCGCCCGGGCCCGTGCGGGCGCCTCCAAGCGCTACCGCTCCCACGAGCGCTACCTGGAGGACGTGCAGCTGCCGGAGACGGAGCAGCAGGTGGAGCTGCACACCTTCGACGTGGTGATGCTGCGGGCGGACCCTGCCGACGACAGCGGTGCGGCCTGGGCCAACAACGCCAGCGTCGCGTTCGGCGACCTCATGAGCTCGTGCGGGGTGCTCGTCGTCAACGACCCGACCACCCTGGCCAAGGCGCTGTCCAAGGCCTACTTCCAGCACTTCCCGGAGTCGGTGCGCCCACGCACCCTGATCTCCCGCGACCAGCCCCGGATCTCGGAGTTCGTCGACGAGCTCGGCGGCAAGGCGGTGCTCAAGCCGCTGCAGGGCTCCGGCGGCTCGGGGGTCTTCATGGTCAACCGCAAGGAGCGCCCCAACCTCAACCAGATCATCGAGACGCTGTCCAAGGACGGCTACGTCGTGGCGCAGGAGTACCTGCCCCAGGCCAAGGACGGCGACGTGCGGATGTTCGTCATGAACGGGGAGCCGCTCGAGGTGGGCGGCGCGGTGGCGGCGTTCCGACGGACCCGGGGCGGCGGCGAGGACTTCCGGTCCAACATGTCCGCCGGCGGCAAGGCGGTCGCCGTCGACGTCACCGACGAGATGCGCGGCCTCGTGGAGGCGGTGCGCCCCAAGCTGGTCGCCGACGGCATGTTCCTCGTCGGCCTGGACATCGTCGGCGACAAGCTCATGGAGGTCAACGTCTTCAGCCCCGGGGGCCTGGGCAGCTGCCTGAGCCTCTACGACGTGGACTTCGCCCCGGCGATCATCCGGTCGCTGGAGCGCAAGATCACGATGCGCAGCCACTACGGCCCCCAGCTCGACAACATCTCTCTCGCGACCCTCTGAGCCGCGCGGAATCCGCCGGGGCCCTCGGTCGTTCTAGTCTGTGACGTGACACGCGGGGGGACTTTCCCCGCGTGCCGGTACGACATCGGAGGTTCCATGGCCGTCAACCCGGTCTTCAACCGCATCGACAAGGAGGCCGCCCAGCGCGGGTACGCCGGCTTCGGCAACCAGCCGACCAGCTACGGCCAGCCCCAGGGCGCCCCCCAGATCCCGGCCGGCTACCAGCCCGGCCCCAGCGAGACGCTGACCGCCGAGCAGCTGCGCGACATGTACCAGCAGGCACCGGCCGGCCCGGTCCAGACCGGCCGCGTGACGCTCGACGACGTCGTCGTCAAGACGCTGTTCCTGTTCGGCATCGTGCTCGCCGCCACCGCCGCGACCTGGTTCTTCGTCGGGGCCCAGCCGGGCATCGCGATGCCGGTCTGGCTGCTCGGCATGTTCGGCTCGCTCGGTCTCAGCTTCGCCATCGGCTTCTCCAAGAAGGTCAACGTCCCGCTCATCGTGGCCCACGCGGTGCTGCAGGGCCTGTTCCTCGGCGCCGTGAGCGTGACCTTCGACGCCCTCTTCCCCGGCGTGGTGACCACCGCGATCGTCGCGACGCTGGCCACCTTCGTCGGCATGTTCATCGGCTGGAAGATGGGCTTCATCAAGGTGACCAGCAAGACCCGCCGGATCTTCGGCATGGTCGCGATGGGCTACCTGGTCTTCCTGCTCGTCAACCTGGGCGCCTCCTTCCTCGGGTTCGGCGACGGCTGGGGCATCTACGGCGGGCAGTTCGGCTGGCTCATCGCCCTCTTGGGCGTCGCGCTGGCGTCATACTCGCTGGCCGTCGACTTCGACTCCGTCGACCGGGCCGTCGCCGGCGGCGCGCCGCAGAAGTACTCCTGGCTGCTCGGCCACGGTCTCGTCGCGAGCCTGGTCTGGCTGTACATCGAGTTCCTGCGGCTCTTCTCCATCCTGCAGAGCAACAACTGATGATCGGCCCCGACGACCGCGTCGGGGCCGACGTCGAGCTGGAGCGCGTGGTCCGGCGGTGGCAGCAGCTGCCGCTGGACCGCGCGCTCCCTGCTGTCCCGGGGTTCCACGAGGTCGTCCAGGCGCTCGCGGACGTCGTCTCCGACGCGGAGGGTATGCCGCACGACCCCGTCCCCGACCTCGGCGCCGCCGCGCTCCCCGACCAGCTGCGGGTGATGGTCCACGACTGGCGCTCCGTGGGGCTGGCGGAGGAGGAACTGGCGCAGCGGCTCACCGCCCTCCGCCGGGCGCTCCCCTGACGCCAGCCGTCGGACCGCCTCGAGCCACGGACCCTCTCCGCCTCCGTGCCCCGCGAGCCACTCACGTGAGTGCGTCGTGCACGCGTTGAACCTCGGCCGGGTGCTTCAGCCACTCACGTGAGTGCGTCGTGCACGCGTCCGACCTCGTCCCCGTGCGCTAGCCACTCCGGTGAGGGCGTCGTGGGCGTCGACCCGCTCAGTGCGCTGCCGCCTCCGCGTGCTCGTCCTTCTTGCGAGGCACCAGCTTGAGCAGACCGACGACGACGAGGCCGACGGTCAGGCCGAGGATGGCCGAGAAGAAGGTGTTGGTCAGCCAGGTCGCGAGGCCGGCCATCCCCGGCAGCCAGCCCGCGACGACCT
Organism: Ornithinimicrobium cerasi; assembly: GCF_003702705.1. Lineage (GTDB taxonomy): Bacteria > Actinomycetota > Actinomycetes > Actinomycetales > Dermatophilaceae > Ornithinicoccus > Ornithinicoccus cerasi. Next base: position 205,640 of record NZ_QZMN01000003.1, read on the forward strand.
CCTCGGCATGGTGCACCCAGTCGTAGATCGGCGAGAAGCCGAGCTCGTCCATACCCACCAGCAGGATGTGCCCGCCGACCCAGAGCATGGCGACGACGCCGACGATGGAGAGCACCTTCAGCACGACGGGCATGGCCTTGACGAGTCCCCGGCCCACCCGCTGGGCCCACTCCTGCGGGCGTGCCGCGAGGTGGAGGCCGACGTCGTCCATCTTCACGATGAGCGCGACGGCCCCGTAGATGAGCAGCGTGATGGCGATCGCGACGACGACGAGGATGACCGCCCGGTTGAGCAGCGGCTCGTCGGCGACCTCGTTGAGGGAGATGACCATGATCTCGGCGGAGAGGATGAAGTCGGTGCGGATCGCGCCCGCGACCATCTTCTTCTCCTGCTCCGGCCCCTGCTCGACGACCGGCGCGTCCTTCGCGGCGTCGTGGTGGCCACCCACGCCGAGCCACTCCAGCACCTTGTGGGCACCCTCGTAGGACAGGTACAGCCCACCCAGCATGAGGATCGGGGTGAGCAGCCAGGGAGCGAACTGGCTGAGGAGCAGCGCCGCGGGCACGATGAAGAGCAGCTTGTTGCGCAGCGACCCCAGGCCGATCTTCTTGATGATCGGCAGCTCACGGCTGGGGTCGAACCCGGTCACGTAGCGCGGCGTGACGGCGGCGTCATCGACGACCACACCCGCTGCCTTCATCCCCGCCCGCCCCGCGGCGGCGCTGATGTCGTCGACGGAGGCGGCCGCGACCCGTGCGATCGCGGCGATGTCGTCGAGCAGGGCGGCCAGACCAGCAGCCATCGGGGGTACCTCTTCCACGGACGGGCGGTGAACTGTCCAAGGGTAGGCCAGCCCGGGACGAGGGGCAGCGTGTGCCGTGCGCAACCGGCTCCCCGTGCAGCGCGGCCGCCCTCCACCGGGCCGCGCCCGGACGGGCCGTCAGCTCAGGCGCTCGATCACCATCGCCATGCCCTGCCCGCCACCGACGCACATCGTCTCGAGGCCGAACTGCCCGTCCCGGGTCTGCAGCGCGTTGATGAGGGTCGTCGAGATGCGCGCACCGGTCGACCCGAACGGGTGGCCCAGCGCGATGGCCCCACCGTGCACGTTGAGCCGCTCGGGATCCATCCCGAGGGCGTCCGCGGACCCGAGCACCTGCACCGCGAAGGCCTCGTTGATCTCGTAGAGGTCCATGTCCTCGATCGTCATCCCGGCCCTGGCCAGCGCCTGCCGCGACGCGTCCACCGGGCCCAGCCCCATGATCTCCGGGGAGAGCGCGGACACGCCGGTGGAGACGACCCGCGCCAGCGGTGTCAGCCCCAGGTCCCTGGCCCGCGTGTCGCTCATCACCACGAGCGCCGCCGCCCCGTCGTTGAGCGGGCAGCAGTTGCCCGCGGTGACCGTGCCGCCCTCCCGGAACACCGGCTGCAGCTGCGACACCTTCTCCAGCGTCACTCCCGCGCGCGGCCCGTCGTCGGTGGACACCACGGTGCCGTCGGCCAGGGTGACCGGCGCGATCTCACGGGCGAAGACGCCCTCCGCGATGGCCTGCTCCGCACGGTTCTGCGAGAGCACCCCCCACTCGTCCTGGCGCTCGCGGGAGATGCCCAGCGAGGTGGCGACGTTCTCGGCCGTCTGGCCCATCGCCAGGTAGACGTCGGGCAGCGCCCCGTGCTCGCGGGGGTCCGTCCACGTCTCGTTCGTCCGGGCCGTCTCCTCGCCGCGGGCCACGGCCTCGGCGAAGAGCGGGTTGCGCCACGCCTCCCGGCCCCCGCCCGCGCCGCCGAACTCGGCATACCTCGACACGCACTCCACCCCGGCGCTGATGAAGACGTCCCCCTCGCCCGCCCGGATGGCGTGGAAGGCCTGGCGGGTGGTCTGGACCGAGGAGGCGCAGAAGCGGTTGACCGTCGCGCCCGGCACGCCGTCGAGGCCCAGCAGCACGCTCACCACGCGGGCCATGTTGAAGCCGTGCTCGCCCCAGGGCTCCGCGCACCCGAGGTAGAGGTCGTCCACCGTCGTCGGGTCCAGCGCCGGGACCTGCTCCAGCGCCGCCCGGATCACGCCGGCGGCGAGATCGTCCGGCCGTACCGTGGTCAGCGAGCCCTTGAAGGCGCGGCCGATGGGAGTGCGGGCGGCGGCGACGATGACGGCCTGGGGCGCTGACATGGTGATCCTCCTTGACGGGCGCCGGGGGTGGTCGGCGCCTGGGAACGGGTCGGTATGCCGGGAGTCTAGGCGCGCGCGTCCGGGCCCCGAGGGTGCCGTGCCGCTCGCGTCACATGCCTGTGCCGGGCTGTCGTGCCACGACGAACGCCCTGGCGACGGGCGTGACACGACAGCCGCGCACAGGCCATCGCGCACAGGCGATGCGGACGGTTCAGCGACCGGAGGTGGCCGCAAGCCGGGCCAGGCCCTCGTCCAGGCGCACGCGCGGCGCCCAGCGCAGCACCTCGCGCGTGCGCCGCTGGTCGAACCAGTGCGCGGTGCTGAGCTGCTCGGCGAGGAAGCGGGTGATGGGCGGCTGCGTGATCGACGGCACCCGCGGGAGGCGGTCCGCGACCGCGACGGCGCCCTCGACGACGGCCCCCAGCCCCCAGGCGAGCGGCACCGGCACGTGCACGCGGGGCGGCGGTGCGCCCACGGCGCGGCAGATGTCCGCCACCAGCTCGCCGACGGGTCGTGGCTCGCCGTTGGAGACGACCAGCGCCTGCCCGTGCGCGTCCTCGGCCCGGTCCAGCGCGGCGACGATGGCCTCCGCCGCGTTGTCGACGTACGTCGTGTCGATGAGGACGGTGCCCCGGCCCACGAGCACCAGGCGCCCCTGGCGCGCGCGGTCGATGATCCGCCCGACGAGCTGGGTGTCCCCGGGGCCCCACACCAGGTGCGGCCGGACCGCGACGACCGCCAGCTCGGGGCTGTCGGCGTTGAGCGCGAACAGCTCCGCCGCAGCCTTGGTCCGCGCGTAGTGCCCCCGCGCCCGCATCGGGGTCGCCGGACCGGCGGGCGCACCCACCAGCGAGCGCCCGGTGTGCGTGACCGAGGGGGAGGAGACCTGGACCAGCCGCCCGCCGCCCTGGGCGCGGAGCGCCTCGACGACGTAACCGGTGCCCCGCACGTTGGTGTCCACGAACTCCATCCAGTCGCCCACCACGTCGACCTTGGCGGCAAGGTGGACGACGGCGTCCTGGCCGTCGACCGCGCGGCGCACGTCCTCGCGCCGCCGGACGTCGCCGAGCACCTCGCGGTGCCTCCCTCCCGCGCTGCGCCGCTGCATGACCGTGACCGCGTCCCCGCGGGCGGCGAGCAGGTCGGCGACGGCGCCGCCGAGCATGCCGCTCGCGCCGGTCACCAGGACCGAGCGCGCCATCAGCGGCTCCGCCTGCTCGGTGCGCCGTGGGGCAGCAGATCCCTCAGCCGGCGCCCGACGGTCCGGCCGTGCAGCACCCCGTCGGCCCACGCGGACAGCGCCGTGCGGTCGACCTTGCTGGCGTGCCGCACGTCGACGGGCAGCCAGCTGCGCACCAGGACCGCCGCCACCGGGACGGGCGCCGCGGCGGCGCGCACCGCCGCCGCCAGGCCCGCCGGCGCCAGCACCGCGCTCCCCGCCGGTGCACCCAGCGCCTGTGCTCGGCCCCCGGGACGCTCCTCGGGCACGACCACGACGACGACCTGCTGCACCCCGTCGGGACCGACGCCGACGGCGGCCACCTCCGCCAGCCCGGGCACCTGCCGCACCCGTCCCTCGACCGGGTAGGGCGTCACCGGCCCCTCGCTCGTCCGGACCACGTGGGAGAGCCGCCCCTCGACCCACAGCCTCCCCGCACCGTCGAGGTGGCCGACGTCACCGGTGCGGTGCCAGCCCGCGGGCCGCTCGCTCGCGGCCTGCCGCGCCCACAGCCGGTCGTAGCGGTCCTTGACGTGCGCCCCGCGCACCACGACCTCCCCGACGGTCCCGGGAGCGGTGGTCAGGTCCTCCTCCGGTATGCCGTTCGCGTCCAGCCGCGCGATCCCCACCTCGACACCCGGCACCGGTGTGCCCACGCACACCCCGGCCTGACCGTCCGTGTCGGCGGGGGAGAGGGCGGTGGGGTCCAGGGTGGCGACGGGCAGCGCCTCGGTCATGCCGTAGGGCGTCTGGGTCTGCGCGGAGGGCAGCACCGCCCGCACCTGGCGGAGCAGCTCGACGGGGACGGGGGCCCCGGCCGAGAGGACGAGCCGGGGCCCGCGCAGCCCGTCGCGCCCGGTGCCGTCCAGGTCCGCGGCGGTCGCCACCACGTTGCGCAGGGCTGCCGGGGCCGCGAAGACGACGCTGGCGTCGACGGCGCTGACCGCGTCGGCGAGCGCGGTGGCGGTCAGCGTGTGCGGCGCCGTGACGTCCATGTCCGGGACTGCGCTGGTGAGCCCCAGGGCGGGGCCGTAGAGCGCGAACGGGGCGAAGGCCGCCACGAGGCGCTCGCCCGCCCTCAGGTCGAAGGTGTCCCGCAGCAGGGCCACCTGGGCGCCGAGCTGGTCGCGGGTGTAGACGACGCCCTTGGGGGGGCCGGTGGCCCCCGACGTGAAGAGCACCGCCCCGTCGGCGTCCCCGGGCACGGCACCGGAGCCGGCGCCCCCGGAACCCCCGGGCCCGTCCCCGCTGAGTCCGCGCCCGAGCAGGGCGAGCGCCTCCAGCTCGGGACCGCCGACCTCGACCCGCAGCCGCCGCGCCCGGACCCGGCTCGCGGCGGCGAGGGCGAGCGCGGGCCGGATGCCCACGACGAGGCTGGGGGCTGCCGACCGCAGCGCCGCGCCGAGCCGCCCGAGGCCCAGCCCCGCGTCGGCGACCACGACGACCGCCCCGAGCCGCCACAGCGCGTAGACGAGGGTGGTGAGCTCGACACCGGGGGGCACCATGACCGCGACCCGGTCGCCGGGGCCCACGCCCCGCTGCGCCAGACCGCGTGCGACGTCCTCGACCAACGCCGCCAGCTCGCCGAAGGTCACGCTGCGTCCGCCGGGGCGCAGCTCGACGACGGCCGGCCGGTCGGGGGCGGAGTCGTCGACGGTGATCGGGACCCGCTGCGCCGCAGCCGGTCCGGATGACCTCGTGGTCGTCCCCGGTCGGTGGGCCTCGAGCCAGCTCCAGATCACCCCGACCCCCTCGGGGCGGTCCTCGAGAACGAGGTGGGAGGCGCCGGCGTAGCGCTGCACGTCCGCGTGGGGGAGGCGGTCGAGGAGATCCGTCAGGTACCGGTCGCCGAAGACCGGGTCCCGGGGACCCCAGACGAGCAGCGCCGGCACGTCGAGGCCGCGCACGCCCTCGGCGATCGTGTCGAGCGTGCCCCGGCTGGGGTGGTGGTCCTCGAAGGGGATGTCGCGCACGAAGTCGGCGACCGCCGCCCGGCGCCCCGGCGTCGCGTAGGGAGCGGCGAACGCGTCGCGCACCTCCCGAGGCAGCGGCGGCACGGACAGCACCGTCGTCGCCCGCACGAAGGCCGGCGTGCGCTGGCAGGCCCGGGCCAGCACGCCGGGGGCCCGGGCCAGCCGGATGACGGACGGAGGGGCGCTGTCGGCGGGCTGGTGCACCGCGGTGTTGGTGAGCACGACGCCGGCCAGCTGCTCGCGGTGCCGCAGCGCCCAGCCCAGGCTGACGGGGCCGCCCCAGTCGTGCGCCAGGGTCAGGACCGGCCCGGACACCTCCAGCACGTCGGTCAGCCGGGAGAGGTCCTCCACACGCTGGGCCAGACGGCGGGGCGCCTCCGGACGGGACGAGTACCCCATACCGAGCTGGTCGACGGCGACCACGCGCCAGCCGGGCGGGGCCTGCGCGAGCACCCGCCGCCACAGGTAGGACCAGGTCGGGTTGCCGTGCACGCACAGCAGCGTGGCGACCACCACCTCGCCGCGCTCCTCCAGGAGCGGACCGGTGTCCAGCACGTGCCAGCTGCGGCTGACCCCCTCGGCGTCGGGCGCCACGACCACCCGCGACCAGCGCGGGTCCAGGCCGGGGAGGTCGTGCCCCTGTCGCGGCAGGCCGGCCGCGTCGTGGGCGGAGGGCCCCGCCGGGCCGTGCACGTGCTGGCTCGTCGCGGGCACGCTCACCTCACCAGATCAGCTCGAGGCAGGTCATGTTCAGGCCCGAGCCGATCCCCATGAGGAGGACCCGGTCGCCGCGCTCCAGGCTGGACGCCTCCTTGGCGAGGGTGATGGCCACCGCGGCCGGCCCGACGTTGCCGAAGGTGGGGAAGGTGAGGGGGATGCGGCTCTTGTCCAGGCCCAGCGCCTCCGCGGTGCGGCCGGTGTGGACCTTGGAGACCTGGTGGACGATGTAACGGTCCATGTCGGACCAGTCGAAGTCGGCCGCCGCGGCCTTCCAGAGGTCGGCGGCGAGCCCCATCCCGGCGATGAGCAGGCCCTGGGTGTCGGTGCGCATGTGCTCGAAGTCGCCGACGCACAGGTCGTGGTGCTCGCTGGCGGCGCGACTGGCACCGCCGACCACCCGGTGGCCGTCCGGGTGCTCGCTCGACCGCCCGAGCACCATCGCCGCGGCTCCCGACCCGAGCGTGAGGGTGGCGAACTGGCTGACGATGTCGTGCGAGGTCGCCTCGGGGGAGGACAGCCGGGCCAGGGTCCGCTGCTGCGGCTCGCGGGAACCCTCGCCGTCGACGACGAGCGCGTAGTCGATCTGGCCCGCGTCGATCATCGTGGCCGCGAGCTGCATCCCGTTGACGAAGCCGAGGCAGGCGTTGGTCAGGTCGAAGTTCAGGCAGCTCGGCGCCAGGCCCAGCTCCGCGTGGACCCGCACCGCGATCGAGGGCTCGAGGTAGCTGCGGCTGACCGAGGTGTTGATGAGCAGGCCGATCCGGCCCGGGTCGATGCCGGCCTCCTCGATCGCGAGGCGGCCCGCCTCGATGGCACCGTCGACGAAGTCCTCACCCTCGGCCCACCACCGTCGCTCCCGGATGCCCGCCAGGGCGGCCAGCATCCCGGGACGCAGGCCGTTGCGGGCGTAGGAGGCGCCGATGATCTCGTCGAACTCCGCCGAGGTCTTGACGACCGGGGCGTCGACCGCGACGACGGACAGCACCGCGGTGTCGGTGGTGCGGAAGGTGGCGTTGCCGTTCACGGGTGAGGAACCTCGCAGCAGAAGGGGGGTAGGGCGTCATTCGATCACAGCGCACGGCCCTGGGCAGAACCGGAACGTCCTCCCCAGGGGCGTGTGTCACGATGACCCGGTACCGGCCGCAGGCGCGCTCGCGGCGCGCCCTGGCCCCACCCAGAGGGGAAGGAAGACCCATGAGCACCATCCGTACCCGTTGGGCGGGACTGCTGAGCGCGGGTGCGCTGACGCTGACGCTCGGCGCCTGCTCCGACGACGGCACCGTCGCCGAGAGCAGCGCGACGCAGACGCAGCCCGCCGCCGACGCCGGGGCCACGCAGACGCCGACCGAGGCGACCGAGGTGGCCGAGGGCGAGGAGATCGACCCCACCGAGTTCGTCGCGATGATGAAGTCCCCCGGCGAGGCCATGCTGTCCTCCTACACGATGACGATGATCATGAGGACGGGTGGTGAGGACGTCACCCTGGACGGCGCCGTCGACGTCTCCGGCGACAGCCCGGCGCTCGACATGGAGATGGAGATCCCCGGCGCGGGCGCCATGGAGATGGTGATGGTCGACGGGCGACTCTTCATGTCGATGGCCGGCCTCACCCCCGACGGGAAGTACCTGGAGGTGCCGCCGGAGCAGCTCGGCGACACGGCGAGCGCCCTGGAGGAGGTCGACATCACCTCCCAGATGGACACCTGGGAGGAGGCGGCACGCAAGGTCGTCTACGTCGGCGAGGAGGACGTGGACGGCCAGACGATGCGTCACTACCAGGTGACCGTCGACAGCGCCGCCGCCCTCGACGCCGCCGGCGTGACCGGTGACGACGCCGCGGCCGCCACCTCGGCCGCCGGGGAGGAGTTCGTCTACGAGGTCTGGCTGGACGACGACAACCTCATGCGCAAGCTGGCCTTCGAGCTGGACGGCGTCGTCACCGAGATGACGGCCGACAACTGGGGCGAGGAGCAGGAGATCGAGATGCCCGCCGAGGGGGACATCGTCCAGGGCCCCGGCGGGTCCGTGGACGACAGCACGTCCACCGACGGCTGAGCCGGGCCGGCTGCGGCGGGGCCGGTCGTCCCCGCCGCAGCACCGCTCAGGACGGCGGCAGCACGTCCGCCTGGGCCGGGACCTCGTCCTGACGGACCAGCCCGACGGGGCAGGTGTAGCCGTTCGGACCGTGGTTGCAGTAGCCGCCGGGGTTCTTGTGCAGGTACTGCTGGTGGTAGTCCTCCGCGTAGTAGAACGGTCCGGCCTCGGCCGCCGGGCGCAGCTCCGTGACGATGCGGCCGTGGCCCGCCGCCGTGAGGACCTTCTCGAAGGCGTCGCGGGTGGCCCGCGCCGCCGCCTCCTGGCCGGGCGTCGTCCAGTAGATGGCCGAGCGGTACTGCGTGCCGCGGTCGTTGCCCTGCCGGTCCGGGGTCGTCGGGTCGTGGTTCTCCCAGAACGCCTTGAGCAGCAGCTCCGGAGTCGTGCGCCGCGGGTCGTAGGCGACGAGCACGGCCTCGGTGTGGCCCGTCCGGCCGGTGCACGTCTCCTGGTAGGTCGGGTTGGGGGTCGAGCCGCCCATGTAGCCGGCCGCGGTCGTCACCACCCCGGGCAGCTGCCAGAAGATGCGCTCGGCGCCCCAGAAGCAGCCCATGGCGACGTGGAGGACCTCGGTCCCCTCCGGCCAGGGCCCGTGCATCGAGGTGCCGAGGACCGTGTGGTGGGTCGGGATGCCGGGCAGCGGGTGCGCCCGGCCGGGCAGGGTGTGGCTGGTCTGCATACCGTCCAGTCTCGCACCCGTTCCTGGGCAGGTCCGGTGGCGCCGACCGGGTCTGCTGTGGCACCTTGCCTGTCATGCCGACGCTCGTGAACGCCCTGCCCGCAGCCACGGTCGAGCAGGGGCTCGCCGGCAGCGACTGGCTCGTCTACGTGATCCTGCCGCTGCTGCTCCTCCTGGCCGGGGGCTTCCTCCACCTGCGCGGCCGCGCCGAGCACCGCGAGGCCACCCGGTTGCGCGGCGGGTTCGGCGGGCCCCCCGGCTCGCTCGACATCGGCACCGAGCTCGGCTTCGGTGTGAAGAACAACCGCGGGAAGGTCCTGGCCGCGCAGCGGCAGATGCTCTGGGGCGGCATCCTGGCCGCCGTGGGCGCCCTGTGGCTGGTCGTCGGTCTGATCCTCGCCCTGGTGTGACCTACCTCCTCGCCGACGTCGGGTCGACGTTCACCAAGGCCGCCCTGGTCTCGGAGGAGGGGAGCCTCCTCGCGCGGGCCGCGGTGCCGACCACGGTCGGTCCCGGCCGGGACGTCCTCGACGGGCTGATCGAGGTATGCCGTGCGCTCGCGGTCCGCGACCCCCTCACCACCGCGACCGACGGGTCGGGAAGGACCGACCGACGGGGCGGCACGGTCGGCGAGCGGCTCGACGTCCCCGACCCCCTCGACCCCCGGCACCGTGACCGGGTCCTCGTCTGCTCCAGCGCCGGGGGCGGGCTGCGGCTCGCGGTGGTCGGCTACGAACGCGCGGTCACCGCCGAGGCCGGCCAGCGCGTGGGGCTGTCGGCCGGGGCCAAGGTCGTGCACGTGGCGGCGGGTCCGCTGGGCACGGCCGACGTCGCCGCGCTGCGCGCCGCCCGCCCCGACGTCGTGCTCCTGGTGGGCGGGACCGACGGCGGCAACGCGGAGGTCCTGCTCCACAACGCCCGCCGGCTGGCGCGTTCCCGCGTCGGCGCGCCCGTCGTGGTCGCCGGCAACCGGGACGCGAGGGAGGAGGTGGCCGCGGAGCTGGCCGCGACGGGGCGACGCGTGACGCTGACCGACAACGTCCTGCCGCGGATCGGCGTGGTCGAGCCCGGTCCGGCCCGGCGCGCGATCCGGGAGGTCTTCCTGCGGCACGTGATCGGGGGCAAGGGCCTCTCGCGGGGGCCCCGCTTCGCGCGCCTCGTCCGGGCCGCCACCCCCGACGCCGTGCTCTCCGGAGTCGAGGTGCTGGCCGAGGTGGTCGACGGCGACGTGCTCGTGGTCGACGTGGGCGGGGCGACCACCGACGTCTACTCCGTGCTCACCCCGCAGGGCGAGGACGCCTCGCTGCGCAAGCACGTCGTGGCACCGCTGTGGCACGCCCGGACGGTCGAGGGCGACCTCGGGATGCGCTGGGGTGCGCCGGGGGTGCTGGAGTCGGCGCGGGCGGAGGGACTGCTCGGTGCTGCGGGTGGACCAGCCCTCGACGCGTGGGTGGCGCGGGCCGCGACGGACCCGGGGCTGCTGCCCGCCGACGACGCTGACCACGCCCGCGACCTCACCCTGGCCCGGCTCGCGGCGACCGTGGCCGCCCGTCGGCACGGTCGCCCTGGGGGTCCCGGGGAGGCTCCGAGGCCTCTCCAGGACGTGACCGTCCTCGTCGGCTCGGGCGGCGTGCTGCGGCACTCGCCCAAGGCCGACGCCGACGCCGTGCTGGCCGCGGTGCTGGCGGACCACGGCGGCGGGTGGCGCCCGCCGGCGAACGCGCGGACCCGCGTGGACACGGCATACCTGCTCCTCGCGGCGGGACTGCTGGCGCCCGCGCACCCCGCCCTGGCCCGCGCGGTCGCCGCCCGGATCGTCTGACGCCCCGCTGGGGGGCGGGACTAGGCTCCCTTCCGTGCCGACCTCTCCCGCCGTGACCCTGGACGACGTGCTCGCCGCCCGCGAGGTGCTGGCGGAGGTGCTCACCCCCACGCCGGTGGAGCGGAGCCGCTCGCTGAGCGAGCGGACCGGGCTGGAGGTGCACCTCAAGTGCGAGAACCTGCAGCGTGCCGGGTCGTTCAAGATGCGGGGCGCCTACACCCGGATGGCCCGCCTCACCGAGGAGGAGCGTGGGCGCGGCGTGGTGGCCGCGAGCGCCGGCAACCACGCGCAGGGGGTCGGCCTCGCCGCCCGGCTGCTCGGCATCACGGCGACGGTCTACATGCCGTTCGGCGCCGCCATGCCCAAGCTGGCCGCGACCCGGGGCTACGGCGCCACCGTCGTGCAGGTGGGCACCACCATCGACGACTGCATCGAGGAGGCGCGCCGGCACGAGCAGGAGACCGGGGCGGTCTTCATCCCGCCGTTCGACCACCCGGACATCGTCGCGGGGCAGGGCACGTGCGGCCTGGAGATCCTCGAGCAGGTGCCCGACGTGCGGACCATCCTCGTGTGCACCGGTGGCGGGGGGCTGCTGGCCGGCATCGCCACCGCCGTCAAGGCCCTGCGCCCCGAGGTCACCGTCGTGGGGGTCCAGGCCGAGGAGGCCGCCGCCTGGCCGCCGTCCCTCACGGCCGGGCACCCGGTGGCGCTGGGGAGGATGAGCACGATGGCCGACGGCATCGCGGTCGGCCGGCCCGGTGACGTCCCGTTCGGCCTGGTCGCGGAGCTGGTCGACGGCGTCGAGACGGTGAGCGAGGACTCCATCGCGCGGGCGGTGCTCTTCCTCGCCGAGCGCGCCAAGCTGGTGGTCGAGCCGGCGGGCGCGGCGGCCACCGCCCACCTGATGGACCTGGGGGAGGACGCGGCGCGACGCTACGAGGGGCCGGTCGTCGCAGTCGTCTCCGGCGGCAACATCGACCCGTTGCTGCTCCTGCGCATCATCCGGACCGGCCTGACGGTCGCGGGGCGCTACCTCCAGCTGCGCGTCCGCGTGCCCGACCGACCCGGCGAGCTGGCCGCCGTGCTGGCCCTCCTCGCCGAGCTGCGCTGCAACGTGCTGGAGGTCCAGCACCACCGGCGGGTGGTCGGGCTGAAGGTCCACGAGGTGGCCATCTCGATGACGCTGGAGACCACCGGCCACGACCACTCCGCCGAGGTCGTGCGTGCCCTCCAGGACCGGAGCTACACGGTCGAGCAGGTCTGAGCGGGTCCGTCCCATCTCGACTCCCCGGCCGTTCGGGGCTAGACTCGTAGGTCAACCACGGTCCGGGCAGAAGGTGCCCGGACCTTGTGTTTGGGACGGGGCCCGCCCAGTGCGGGCGCCGTAAGGGTCCCAGGCACGCCGAAGGAGGAAGAGAATCGTGACCGGGATTGCCAACGACGCCAGCTACCTGACCCAGGAGGCGTACGAGCGGCTCAAGGGTGAGCTCGCCCAGCTGAGCGGGGAGGGCCGCACAGAGATCGCGCGACGCATCGAGGCGGCGCGCGACGAGGGCGACCTCAAGGAGAACGGTGGCTACCACGCCGCCAAGGAGGAGCAGGGCAAGATGGAGGCCCGCATCCGCCAGCTCGAGCACCTCCTGCAGAACGCGGTCGTCGGCACCGCCCCCGCCGACGACGGGATCGTCGAGCCGGGCATGATCGTCACGGTCGAGCTGTTCGGCGACGAGGAGGTCTTCCTCCTCGGCTCCCGCGAGATCATCAACGAGGGCGACGATCTGAAGGTCTACAGCGAGAAGTCCCCCCTGGGGGCCGCGCTGATGGGCCACAAGCCGGGTGACACCGTCACCTACGAGGCCCCGACCGGCAAGCAGGTCGAGGTCCGGATCGTCGAGGCCTCGCCCTACAAGGCCTGACTGCTGCGGCGGAGGGCCTCGGGCCCCCGCCACCCACCGAGGCGTCGTCCGCCGGGCTCACCGCCCCGCGGGCGGCGCCTCGTCGGCATACCGGCAGGAGTCGACGTAGCCGGTGACCGCCTCGGTCGCCGTCTGCACGGACCCGATGTGGCGAGACGGCGACGACGCGGTCGGGCCGACCTCCACCTCGGTGCGGCCCACGACCGTGTGGCTGCCGTCCTGGGCCTCCAGCTCGCAGACGACGGCGCGTGCGGGGTCCCGGCGCAGGTCGAACCGGACGTCGACCTGGGTGGCCGAGACGACGTCGTGCCCCGTGAACACCCAGTGCACGCGTCCGGCGGTCGCGGCGACGCCGAACCACACGGCGAGCGCGACCATCACCGTGACGCCGAGCCCGCCGACCCACCACCACAGCCTCCGGTGACCCTCCGGGCGCGAGGCCCGCCACCCGTCCTCGTCCTCCTCCGTCGTCCAGGGCTCCTGGTCCGCGCGGGGCGCGGGAGGCCCCGTGCGGAGGGGCTCGTGCGGGGGCGGCGGGGTGGTCACGGTGTCGTCACGTCCTCGGGCGGGTGAGAGGATGGAGGGTGCGGCGCACCGCCTGACGGTGCGCCTGACCATTGTCCGACATGGAGAGAGCCGCATGACCACCGAGGGACTCCGACTGATGGCGGTGCACGCCCACCCGGACGACGAGTCGTCCAAGGGAGCCGCGACCACCGCACGGTACGTGGCCGAGGGGGTGCAGGTCCGCGTCGTCTCCTGCACCGGGGGTGAGCGTGGCGACATCCTCAACGAGAAGATGCGGGACGACCCCCAGATCGTGCGGGACATCGCCCAGGTGCGCCGCGACGAGATGGCGAGGGCCGCGGCGATCCTCGGGGTCAGTCACACGTGGCTGGGTTTCGTCGACTCGGGGCTGCCCGAGGGCGACCCGCTCCCACCCCTGCCGGAGGGGTGCTTCGCGCTCGAGCCGGTGGAGGTCACCGCCGAGGCGCTGGTGCGGGTGATCCGCGAGTTCCGCCCCCACGTGCTGACCACCTACGACGAGAACGGCGGCTACCCGCACCCCGACCACGTGATGACCCACGTGGTGACGATGGCGGCGTTCCGCGCCGCCGGCGACCCCACGGCATACCCGCACGCCGGCGAGCCGTGGCAGCCGCTGAAGGTCTACTACAACGCCTGGAGCCCGGAGCGTCTCGTGCGGCTCAACGACGCCATGGTGCGGGCCGGTCACGAGGCCCCGTTCGCCGACTGGCTCAAGAACATCGACAGCCGGCCCCGGCGCACGATCACCACCCAGGTGCGCTGCGAGAACCACTTCGAGGCCCGCGACGACGCGCTGCGCGCCCACGCGACGCAGGTCGACCCGGACGGCAGCTGGTTCACCGTGCCGATGGACGTGCAGCGGCAGGAGTGGCCCTTCGAGGACTACGAGCTGGCCGCCTCGCTCGTCCCCGTCGACCTGCCGGAGGACGACCTGTTCGGGGGGCTGCGCGGCCTCGACGACCTCGACGGGGTATGCCGTCGCGCACCCCGGCGCGACCCGTCCGGTGAGCTGGTCCTCGCCTACGCGACGACGCCTCCCGGCGCCGTCGACGAGGAGGCGCGGTCCACCCGCAGCCAGGACGCGGACGGCGACGGCCGCGACGACATGCGCTCCGAGGAGGGGCACGCCGAATGAACAGCACCGGTGTCGAGCTGACCGCCGGCCTCGGCGGGTTCCTCGTCGTCTTCGCCCTGGGCCTGGCCGTGTGGGTGCTCGGCCGCGACCTGACCCGCCGGCTGCGCCGCATGCGGCTGCGCGAGGAGGAGCGGCTCGCCGCCCTCCGTCAGGACGCCGCCGAGGCGCCGCGAGCCGGCAGCGCGAGTGGTGCTACCGGCGCTGCCGGTGCCGCGCCGACGTCGGGACCGGTGGCCGGACCGCGGGCGGACGAGCCCGACCCGCTGGCCTGACGGCCCGCTCCCGACGCGCTCGGACCGTCGATCGCTCGGGCCGCGTCAGGCCGTGGCGGCGTGCAGACCGAGGGCGGCGAGCAGCGCCGCGGCCCAGTGCGAGGAGAAGGCCGCCACGGTGAACGCGTGGAAGACCTCGTGGAAGCCGAACCACCGCGGGGAGGGGTTGGGGCGCTTGAGGCCGTACACCAGCGCGCCGAGGGTGTAGAGCAGCCCGCCGGCCGCGATCAGCGCGACCACGACGAGGCCGCCGGCCCGCCAGAACGGCACCAGGTAGAACACCGCGACCCAGCCGAGGGCGACGTAGACGACCGTGTAGAGCCAGCGCGGCGCGCCGACCCAGAAGACCCGGAAGAGGACGCCCGCGATCGCCCCGGCCCACACCACCGTCAGCAGGGTCCGCTGCTGGTCGGGGGCCAGCAGCAGCACCGCGAACGGGGTGTGCGTGCCCGCGATGATGAGGAAGATGTTGGCGTGGTCGAACCGCTTGAGGACGCCGGCCGTTCGCGGTGACCACCGGCCCCGGTGGTAGGCGGCGGACGTGGCGAAGAGCAGCACCGCGGTGATGCCGAAGATGACGGCGGCGAGCCGGCCGGGCGTGGTCGGGGTGAGCAGCACGAGGACGACCGACAGCACGATGCTGACCGGGACCATGCCGAGGTGCAGCCAGCCGCGCAGGTGCGGCTTGACCTGCTCGACGACGGCCTCGAGCACCTCACCGGCCGAGCTGGCCCTCTCGTGGGCGGGTTCGGACGCGCGGTTCATGGGTCAAGGGTAACTTACGGTGGCGTAGGTTACGGAACCGTAGGTCAGGCGCGGGACGGGCGCACGCCACTCAGGTGCGTGGCCGGTGCCCGGCCGGGCGAGGTATGACGTGCGCGCGCCACTCACGTGGGTGGCCGGTGCCGGGGGTGGCCCGCCCACGGCCGACGTCCAGAGTGGAGGGATAGGTTTGGCGCATGCAGACGCCGCGGGACCTGGTCTACCGGGCCTACACCTCGTCGCTGCGGCGGCAGCTGCCCGCCGAGCAGCTGCCCAGGCACATCGGCGTCATGCTCGACGGCAACCGCCGGTGGGCCCGCGAGCGGGGCGCCGCGTCGGCCGACGGGCACCGCGCGGGGGCGGACAACATCGCCCCGTTCCTGGGCTGGTGCGAGGAGGCCGGGGTCGAGGTCGTCACCCTCTGGCTGCTGTCGACCGACAACCTCAACCGGCCGCCCTCCGAGCTCGAACCCCTGCTCGGGATCATCGAGGGTGTCGTCACCGACCTCTCCCAGACCCGGCGCTGGCAGGTCCGGGTCGTCGGGGCCCTGGACCTGCTCCCCCCGGAGACCGCCGCGCGCCTGGGGGAGGCGGCCTCCCGCACCGCCGACGTCTCCGGCATGGTCGTCAACGTCGCCATCGGCTACGGCGGCCGGCGGGAGATCGCCGACGCCGTCTGCTCGATGCTCGAGGAGGCCGCCGCTCAGGGGCGCACCCTGGAGGACCTCGCCAGCACCGTCACCGTCGAGGACATCGCCGCGCACCTCTACACCAAGGGGCAGCCGGACCCCGACCTGGTCATCCGGACGTCGGGGGAGCAGCGGCTCGGCGGGTTCCTGCTGTGGCAGAGCGCGCACAGCGAGTTCTACTTCTGCGAGGCCTACTGGCCCGACTTCCGCGAGGTGGACTTCGTCCGTGCGCTGCGGGCCTACGCCGAGCGGGAGCGCCGCTTCGGCTCCTGACCGGGAATGGGCATAGTCTGCCCTGCTATGAACCTGCGATCGCTCCGCACCCTGTCCGTCGCCACCGCGGCGATGCTCGCCCTCGCCGCCTGCGGGTCCGAGGAGGGGGACGGCGACGCCGGGGCGGGTGAGCTCGACCTGGTCGCCGACGGCACCCTCACCGTCTGCTCCGACGTCCCGTACCCGCCGTTCGAGGACTTCGACGAGTCCTCCCCGTCGGGCTTCACCGGCTTCGACATCGACATCGTCCAGGCCGTCGCCGACGGTCTCGACCTGGAGCTGGCCGTCAAGGACTCCTCCTTCGACGGTCTGCAGTCCGGGCTGGCCCTGAACGCCGGCGAGTGCGACCTCGCCGCCTCGGCCATGACGATCACCGAGGAGCGCCAGGCGAACCTGGCGTTCAGCGACGGCTACTACGACTCCAAGCAGTCGCTGCTCGTCCCCGTGGGCTCCGACGTCGCCTCCATCGCCGACCTCGAGGGCAAGCGCGTCGGTGTCCAGCAGGGCACGACCGGTGAGGCCTACACCAACGAGAACGCCTCGGGTGCGGAGGTCATCAGCTTCCCCAGCGACGCCGAGATGTACCAGGCCATCCAGGCCGGTCAGGTCGACGCGCTGCTCCAGGACCTCCCGGTCAACCTCGTGCACACCGCCGGCGGTGACTTCGAGATCGTGGAGGAGTTCTCGACCGAGGAGACCTACGGCCTGGCGATGAGGAAGGACAACGCCGCGCTCGTGGAGGCGGTCAACGGCCAGCTGTCCGAGCTGCGGGACAGCGGCGCCTACGACGACCTCTACGAGAAGTACTTCTCCGAGGCAGCCGTCGACGACGCCGCCCAGACCAGCGACTCCTGAGTCCGGCCCCCACGACGAGGACTGAGGCGGCGACATGACACGCAGAGCGCGCGAACGCGCACTGACCCTGTCCCTGTACGCGGTCTTCGTGGTGATCGTCGTCGTCGTCGCCCTCCTCGCGGACTGGGAGGCGATCACGGCGAACTTCTTCCTGAGGGAGGGGTTCACCGGCACCTGGCGCGCCATGATCCTGGTGGCGGCCAAGAACACGATCCTCTACACGGTCGTGGCCTTCGCCGGCGGTTTCGTGCTGGCCATGGTGCTGGTGCTGATGAAGCTCGCCCCGGTCGCGCCCTTCCGCTGGCTGGCCACCGGCTACATCGAGCTGTTCCGGGGGCTCCCGGCGATCGTCGTCATCCTCTTCATGGGCTTCGGCGTGCCGATCGCCTTCGGCTGGCGGCCCCCGGGCGGGGTGGTCGGCGCCGGTCTGGTCGCGCTGATGATGGTGGCCGGGGCCTACATGGCCGAGACGATCCGCGCCGGCATCGAGGCGGTGCCGAAGGGGCAGACCGAGGCGGCCCGCTCGCTGGGCATGAACGGCTCGTGGACGATGGCCTCGATCGTGATGCCCCAGGCGCTGCGGATCGTGATCCCGCCGCTGACCAACGAGCTGGTGATCCTCCTCAAGGACACCTCCCTGCTGTTCGTCCTGGGCATGGCGGCGAGCCAGCAGGAGCTCACGGTGGCGGCGCGCAATCTGATGAGCTCGGGGCCCTCGGCGGGGACGGCGACCAGCCTGGTGTTCGCGGCGCTGCTCTACCTGGCCATCACGCTGCCGCTCACCCAGCTGGTCGCGTGGATGGAACGCAAGCAGAAGAGGAGCCGGTGATGGAGGAGCTGCACCCCACGCAGACGATCGACGAGCGTGCCCCGGCCATCCAGGTGCGGGACCTGCACAAGAGCTTCGGCGACAACGAGGTGCTGACCGGGATCGACTTCTCGGTGGATCACGGCCAGGTCGTGTGCGTCGTCGGACCCTCCGGCTCGGGCAAGTCCACGCTGCTGCGGTGCGTCAACCGGCTCGAGGAGCCGACGTCGGGACAGATCTTCGTCGAGGGCATCGACATCACCGACCCCGACACCGAGCTGGACAAGGTCCGCTCGCGCATCGGCATGGTGTTCCAGCAGTTCAACCTCTTCCCGCACATGACCGTGCTGCGCAACCTGACGATCGCCCAGCAGCGTGCCAAGAAGCGGGGCAAGGCGGAGGCCGAGACGATCGCGCGGGAGAACCTGGACAAGGTCGGGCTGGCCGACAAGATCCACGCCTTCCCGGCGCACCTGTCCGGCGGTCAGCAGCAGCGCGTGGCCATCGCCCGGGCGCTGTCGATGAACCCGGACATGATGCTCTTCGACGAGCCCACGTCGGCGCTGGACCCGGAGCTCGTCGGCGACGTCCTCGACGTGATGCGCGCCCTGGCGCACGACGGCATGACGATGATGGTCGTCACGCACGAGATGGGTTTCGCCCGCGAGGTCGGTGACAAGCTCGTCTTCATGGACGGTGGCGTCATCGTCGAGGAGGGTGACCCCGTGCAGGTGCTCAACGACCCCCAGCACCGTCGCACCCAGTCCTTCCTGTCCAAGGTGCTCTAGAGCCTCCAGGTATGCCGCACGCGCTCGGCGCCTCAGCGGCCCCTCCTGCCACCTGCGACCCACCAGCCCCGGATCACCCTGACGTTCACCGCCCGTTCGGCGACACGCCCGCTGCTCGTCGCCGTGTCGTCCAGGCGTGACGCGGGTCACGGCATACCGTCGGAGCAGACGCCAGGACGCCCCGTCCTCGTCTCGGGAGGCCCACCACATGGAGCTCACGCTTCGGACGGAGGGCCGGCACCGGCTCCTCGTTCCCATGGCGTGGTCCGGTCCCGGTCCCACTCCGACGAACGGCACGTCACCGTGAGGGCGCGTGCCAGCAGGGAGCCTCGATGACGACCACCACCCGCACCCCCGTCGCGACGCCCGGCGCCGACGGGGCGCCGCCCACCGGCCTGAAGACCTACGTCCTGGACACCTCGGTGCTCCTGTCGGACCCGCGCGCCGTGCAGCGCTTCGCCGAGCACGAGGTCGTGCTCCCCGTCGTCGTCATCACCGAGCTGGAGGCCAAGCGGCACCACCCGGAGCTGGGTTACTTCGCCCGTCAGGCGCTCCGCCTCCTCGACGACCTGCGGGTCGAGCACGGCACGCTGAGCGAGCCGGTGCCGGTCGGGGGCGCCGGCGGCGTCGTCCACGTGGAGCTGAACCACAGCAACCCGGACGCGCTCCCCGCCGGTTTCCGGCTGGGGGACAACGACACGCGCATCCTGGCGGTCGCCGCCAACCTCGCCGCCGAGGGCAAGGACGTGACGGTGGTCAGCAAGGACCTGCCGATGCGGGTCAAGGCGTCCGCGGTGGGCCTCGACGCGGAGGAGTACCGCGCCGAGCTGGCCGTGGAGAGCGGCTGGACGGGGATGGCCGAGCTGGAGGTGGACGACGAGGGTATGCACACGCTCTACGAGCACGGGCGGCTGGAGCACCCCGAGGCCCGCGAGCTGCTCGTGCACACCGGGCTCACGGTCCTCGGTCCCTCGGGCAGCGCGCTGGGTCGCGTGGCGCCCGACCACAGCGTGCGCCTGGTCCGAGGCGACCGTGACGCGTTCGGGCTGCACGGCCGCTCCGCCGAGCAGCGGATCGCCCTCGACCTCCTGCTCGACCCCGACGTCGGCATCCTCAGCCTCGGTGGCCGGGCGGGGACCGGCAAGAGCGCGCTCGCGCTCTGCGCGGGGCTCGAGGCCGTCATGGAGCGTCGGCAGCACCGCAAGGTGATCGTCTTCCGCCCGCTGTACGCCGTCGGCGGGCAGGAGCTCGGCTACCTGCCGGGCAGCGAGAACGACAAGATGGGCCCGTGGGCCCAGGCGGTCTTCGACACCCTCGGCGCGGTCGTCTCCAAGGAGGTCGTGGAGGAGATCCTCGACCGCGACATGCTCGAGGTCCTGCCCCTGACCCACATCCGGGGGCGGTCCCTGCACGACGCGTTCGTCATCGTCGACGAGGCGCAGTCGCTGGAGCGCAACGTGCTCCTGACCGTGCTGTCCCGGATCGGCCAGAGCTCGCGGGTGGTGCTCACCCACGACGTCGCCCAACGGGACAACCTGCGGGTGGGGCGTCACGACGGCATCGCCGCCGTCATCGAGGCGCTCAAGGGGCATCCTCTCTTCGCGCACGTCACCCTGACGCGGAGCGAGCGCAGCCCGATCGCCGCTCTCGTCACCGAGATGCTGGAGGGAACTGCGGGTCTGGTGTGATCTCCTGGGACGCAGGTGGCCGATGACGCGGTCGGGAGGCGTCCCCAGGGTGTGACCTTGACCACCTGGGCGGGTCTCGGTTTGACCTCCCGGGGGTTCGGCGGGCATCGTGGAGGAACTTGATCACGATTTGGTAACGCCGCCAGTCCCCCATCCGGGTGTCCCTGTGCGGTCCCGCGACAGGATGCGGGACCTGCTCCCCCGGAGCGTGCGGTGCGCCGATCTCCGAGAGGTAGCCCCATGTCGAACACCCCTGTGCGCGAACCCCTGCACGACCCGAACGCCCGCCATCGCCCGCGTCGCCGCCTCGGCGGTCCCGCGGCGGCCGTGACGGCCGGCATCGCCGCGACGTCGCTGCTCGTGGCCGGCTACGCCGTCAGCACGAACGCCGCGGCCCCGGACACGTCCGGCCTGACCGCCGCGATCAGCCGGATCGACCCCGACCTGGCCACCGACGCCGTGTCGAGCCGTAGCGCCGACGCCGGCGCCGAGGCGCGGGCCGCCTACGCCGAGGCCCGCGAGCTGCGCGCCCGGCAGGGCGCCGAGTCGCTCGGGGCCTCGGCGTCCCTGACCCGCAGCGGTGTGGACGCCGTCAAGGGCCAGGACGAGGCGATCGCCCAGCGCAAGGCCGAGGAGGCCGCCGCCGCCCGCGCCGCCGAGGAGGCTGCTGCGGCGAAGGCCGCCGAGAAGGCCGCCGAGGAGGCGGCCGAGCAGGCCGCCGCCGCCCGTGCGGCCGAGGAGTCGGCCGCGGCGCAGGCCGCCGCCGAGCGCACCGCCACCGAGCAGGCCTCGCGCTCCGCGGCCCGCGAGGCCGCCCCGGCCCCGGCTCCGGCACCCGCGCCGGCCCCCGCACCGGCGTCGACCCCGGTCTACTCCGGCGACTCCCGCTCGATCGCCCGCTCGATGCTCGGCAGCTACGGCTGGGGCGACGACCAGTGGGGCTGCCTCGACTCCCTCTGGCAGCGCGAGTCCGGCTGGAACCACCTCGCCATGAACGCCTCGTCCGGCGCCTACGGCATCCCCCAGTCCCTGCCCGGCAACAAGATGGCCACGGTCGGCTCCGACTGGCAGACCAACCCGGTCACCCAGATCACCTGGGGCCTGAACTACATCCAGGGCCGTTACGGCAACCCGTGCGGTGCGTGGGCCCACTCCGAGGCCGTCAACTGGTACTGAGCCGACCCGGACGGCCGGCACCTCGGCATACTCCGCAAACCCCCGGTCGCACTGCGGCCGGGGGTTTGCGATGGTTAGCCCTGTGAATGACCTCCGCGACACCGGGGCCGGCGCGGAGCGCGCGGCCCGCAGACTCTCCGACCACCCGTGGCTGGAGCGTCTCGCGCGGGTCGGTTTCGCCGCCAGCGGCCTCGTGCACCTGCTCATCGGGTGGATCGCCGCGAGCGTCGCCCTCGGCAGCGGGGGAGAGGCGGACCAGGGCGGGGCCCTCGGCGCGCTGCGCGACGCCCCCGCCGGGGTGTTCCTCCTGTGGGGCTGCGTCGTCGGGTTCGCCGCGCTGGCGGTCTGGCAGGCGCTCGAGGCCGCCTTCGGCGGCGGCGAGGTGAAGGACAGGGTCAAGGCAGCGGCCAAGGCGGTGCTCTACGCCGCCCTGGGAGCCACCACGCTCACCTTCGCCCTGGGCGGGTCCAGCGACAGCGGCGAGACCAGCAGCGACCTCACCGCGCGGCTGATGGAGGCCCCTCTGGGACGGGTCGTCGTGGGGCTGGTGGGGGTCGCCGTCATCGGGGTCGGTGCCTACCACGTCTACAAGGGCGTGGCGAAGACCTTCCTGGAGGACCTGCGGACCACGGGCGGGGGGAAGGTGGGTCGCGGCGTGGTCGTCAGCGGGATGGCGGGGTATGCCGCCAAGGGCCTCGCGCTCGCGATCGTGGGCGGGTTGTTCGTGCTCGCGGCTGTCCAGGCCGACCCCGAGGAGTCGACCGGGATGGACGGGGCGCTCAAGCTGCTGGCTGAGCAGCCGCTGGGCACCGCCCTCCTGCTGGCGGTCGCGCTGGGGCTGGTCCTCTACGGTCTCTACAGCTTCGCGCGCGCCCGCTACGCCGACCTCTGACCTCGGCGGCGCGCCGGAGCGGGCCTCGGGGTAAGCGTGGGCGGGCGGGTCACAGACGGCGTAGCCGGACCCGGTCCACCTTGTGGTCCGGGCCCTTGAGCAGGACGAGGGTCGCGCGGCTGCGGGTGGGGAGGATGTTCTCGACGAGGTTGGGCGCGTTGATGGACTCCCAGATGTTCTCCGCGATGTCGACGGCGGCGTCGTCGCTCAGCGAGGCATACCGGTGGAAGTGCGACTCCGGGTCGGCGAAGGCGGTCTGGCGCAGCGACAGGAAGCGCTCGACGTACCAGCGCTTGACGTCGCCGGCGTGGGCGTCGACGTAGACCGTGAAGTCGAAGAAGTCGCTGACCGCCAGCCCCGCCCGGCCGTTGGTGTGGGCCTGCGGCGGCTGGAGCACGTTCAGCCCCTCGACGACGAGCACGTCCGGCTGCCGGACGACGATCCGCTCGCCCGGGATGATGTCGTAGACGAGGTGGCTGTAGACGGGGGCGCTGACCTCGGCCTTGCCAGCCTTCACCTCGGCCACGAAGCGCAGCAGCGCCCGCCGGTCGTAGGACTCCGGGAAGCCCTTGCGGGCCATCAGGTTGCGGCGGGTCAGCACGTCGTTGGGGTAGAGGAACCCGTCGGTGGTGACGAGGTCCACCGTCGGCCGGGAGTCCCAGCGCGAGATGAGCTCGGCGAGGATGCGCGCCGTCGTGGACTTGCCGACCGCCACCGAGCCGGCCACGCCGATGATGAACGGGGTCCGCTCGGGGCGCTCCCCGAGGAAGTCGCCGGTCACCTGGTGCAGGCGCGCGGTCGCCTCCTCGTAGAAGGACAGCAACCGGCTGATCGGCAGGTAGACCTGCTCCACCTCGTCCATGTCGAGGCGGTCCCCCAGGCCGCGGATCCGCTCGACGTCGGCCGCGTCGAGGTGCATCGGGTGCTCCTCCCGCAGCCGTGCCCAGTCGTCACGGTCCAGCTCGACGTAGGGCGAGGGGATGCTGGCACCGTTGCCCGAGGAACCCATGCGCCGCATTCTGGCAGAGTCGGGATCCGCACCGACGACGTCGTAGGCTGCACCCCATGTGCGGAATCGTCGGTTATGTCGGACCCCGGGCCAGCCAGCGGGCCCTCGACGTGGTGATGGAGGGCCTGGGACGGCTCGAGTACCGCGGCTACGACTCCGCCGGTGTCGCCCTCGTGGGCGAGGGTGTCGTCGAGACCCGCAAGCGGGCCGGCAAGCTGGCCAACCTGCGCTCGGCGCTCGAGGACGCGCCGCTTCCTGACACCGCGACCGCGATCGGTCACACCCGCTGGGCGACCCACGGCGGGCCGACGGACGAGAACGCCCACCCCCACCGCGGCGGCCCGGACGGCAAGCTCGCGCTGGTCCACAACGGCATCATCGAGAACTTCCACTCGCTCAAGCAGGACCTGATCGCGCGCGGGGTGCGTTTCACCTCCGAGACCGACACCGAGGTCGTGGCCCACCTGGTCGACGAGGCGTTCGGCCGGACCGGCAACCTCACCGACGCGATGCGCGAGGTCGTCAACACCCTGCACGGCGCCTTCACGCTGCTGGCCGTGCACGCCGACCAGCCGCACGTCGTCGTCGGCGCCCGCCGCAACAGCCCGCTGGTCGTGGGCCTGGGCGAGGGGGAGAACTTCCTCGGCTCGGACGTCGCCGCGTTCATCGGCTACACGCGCCACGCCCTCGAGCTCGGCCAGGACCAGATCGTCACCATCACCCCGGACAGCTACGAGGTCATCGACTTCGACGGCATCCCCACCGACGGCAAGGCCTACGAGGTCACCTGGGACGCCGCCGCCGCCGAGAAGGGCGGCTACGCCACCTTCATGGAGAAGGAGATCCACGAGCAGCCGCACGCGGTCGCGGACACCCTGCTCGGCCGCACCGACGCCGACGGCAACCTCACCCTCGACGAGCTGCACGTCAGCGAGGACGAGCTCCGCGCCGTGACGAAGATCGTCATCGTCGCCTGCGGCACCGCCGCCTACGCCGGAACCGTCGCCAAGTACGCCCTCGAGCGCTGGACCCGCATCCCGGTGGAGGTCGAGCTCGCCCACGAGTTCCGCTACCGCGACCCCGTCATCGACGAGCACACGCTGGTGGTCTCCATCAGCCAGTCGGGGGAGACGATGGACACCCTGATGGCGGTCCGCCACGCCAAGGAGCTGGGTGCCCGGACGGTCTCGATCTGCAACACCCACGGCTCGACCATCCCGCGCGAGTCCGACGCCGTCCTGTACACGCACGCCGGCCCCGAGATCGCGGTCGCCTCGACCAAGGCCTTCCTCGCCCAGATCACGGCCAGCTACATCCTCGGTCTCTACCTCGCCTCGCTGCGCGGCTCGATGACGGCCTCGGGCACCGACCCCGCGGAGGTGATGGCCGAGCTGCGCGAGGTGCCGGCCAAGATCGAGCAGCTGCTGGGCTCCATGGACCGTGTCAAGGAGATCGCCTACTACATGGCCGACTCGCGCTCGGTCCTCTTCCTGGGCCGCCATGTCGGCTACCCCGTCGCCATGGAGGGCGCGCTCAAGCTCAAGGAGCTCGCCTACATCCACGCCGAGGGCTTTGCGGCCGGTGAGCTCAAGCACGGCCCGATCGCGCTGATCGAGCCCGGTCAGCCGGTCTTCGTCATCGTCCCCTCGCCCGACAGCGAGCACGGCCTGCACGGCAAGGTGGTCTCCAACATCCAGGAGATCCGCGCCCGCGGCGCCCGGACCCTCGTGATCGCCGAGGAGGGGGACGAGGAGGTGGTGCCGTTCGCCGACGTCGTCATCCGGGTGCCGCGCACCTCGGCGTTGCTGGCCCCGCTGCTGACGGTCGTCCCGCTGCAGATCTTCGCGCTGCAGCTGTCCACCGCCAAGGGCCTGGACGTGGACCAGCCGCGCAACCTCGCCAAGTCCGTCACCGTCGAGTGAGGTGAGCCGATGATCGTCGGGGTCGGGATCGACGTCGTCGACATCGAGCGGTTCGCGGCTCGGCTGGAGGCCACCCCCCGCCTGGGGGAGCGCCTCTTCACGCCGGAGGAGCTGGGCCTGCGTCCGGAGTCGATGGCTGCGCGGTTCGCCGCCAAGGAGGCGCTCGCCAAGGCGCTCGGTGCACCCGTGGGGCTGCGCTGGACCGACGCGACGGTGGTCCGCGCCGCCGACGGGCGACCGCACCTGCGGGTCACCGGCACCGTGCAGGCGCGCGCGGAGGCGCTCGGCGTCACCGCCCTGCACGTGTCGCTGTCCCACGACGCGGGGATCGCCTCGGCCGTCGTCGTCGCCGAGGGCGAGGCCCCCGTCCCCGCCGCCGAGGAGGCCTGAGTGCTCCAGGGGTATGCCGTGGAGGACGTCCGCGCGGCCGAGGCCCAGGTGCGTGGGCGGCTGCCGTACGGCGAGCTGATGCAGCGGGCAGCCCGCGGCCTGGCCGCCGTGGTCCGGGAGCGGGCCGCCGAGCGCCAGGCCACGGGCCTGGTCGTGCTCGCCGGGCCCGGCGACAACGGCGGTGACGCCCTGCACGCGGCGGCCCTGCTGGCCGGGCCCCTGAAGGTCACCGCGGTCGGGATCGCCCGGGACCTGCACGCCCGGGGCCTCGCCGCCGCCACCCGGGCCGGGGTGGTCGTGCACCAGGTCGCCCCGGACGGGCCGCTGCCGACGCTGGTCGAGGACCTCCTGTCCAGGGCCGACCTCGTCCTCGACGGGCTCCTGGGCATCGGCGCCCGCCCGGGCCTGCGTGGCGCCATGGCGGCCGCCCTGGACGTCGTGCCGGACACGGCATACCTGATCAGCGTCGACCTCCCCAGCGGCGTCGACCCCGCGGGGATCCGCCCGCCCGGGACCACCTCCCTCGGCGACGCGCTCCACGGCCGGTGCGTGCGCGACGCCGCCCGCGCCGAGGAGACGGTGACGTTCGGCATGCTCAAGCCCGCGCACCTGCTGCCGGCCACCGAGCCCGCCGTGGGACGGCTGACCGTCGTCGACATCGGCGTCCCGCCCGGCCGCCGCCCCGCCGTCGAGCGGCTCGAGCCCGCCGACGCGGCACGGCTGTGGCCGGTGCCCGGTGCGCGCGACCACAAGTACACCCGCGGGGTCCTGGGGGTGGTGGCCGGCAGCGACACCTATCCCGGTGCCGCGGTGCTGTGCACGACCGCCGCGGTCGAGGCCGGGGCCGGGATGGTCCGCTACCTCGGGCCGCGGCGCTGCGCGGACCTCGTGCTCGCGGCCTGCCCCGAGGTGGTCCCCGGCCCGGGGCGGATGCAGGCGGCCGTCGTCGGGCCCGGCATCGAGCCGCACGGCTGCGACCACCCGGACTGCGACGACGACCAGGTGGAGAGGGTGCGCGAGGCGTTCGCGGACCAGGAGCTGGCCCTCGTCGTCGACGCCGGCGCCCTTCCCCTGCTCGCCGGCTGGCTCGCGGCGGGCGGTCGGCGGGCCGCGCCGACCCTGCTCACGCCGCACGCGGGTGAGCTGGCCCAGCTGCTGAGCGTCGTCGTGGCTGGCCAGGACGAGCCTGACCTGCCCCGCGGGGCGCAGGCGGCCGAGCACCACGTCACCCGTGGTCAGGTGGAGGCGGCGCCGGTTGAGCACGCCCGCCGGGCCGCCGCGCTCACCGGCTGCACCGTCCTGCTGAAGGGCGCCACCACGCTCGTCGTCGACCCGGACCCGGCTGTGCCGGTGCGCTCGCAGGCCGACGCCCCGCACTGGCTGGCGACCGCCGGTGCGGGTGACGTGCTCGCGGGGGTGGCGGGGGTGCTGCTCGCCGGTGGGCTGGACCCGCGCGACGCCGGTTCCCTGGCCGCGATGGTGCACGGTCTGGCCGCCGGGCGGGCCAACCCGGGCGGCCCTGCGCGCGCGCTCGCGGTGGCACGCGGGGTGCCGGGGGTCGTGGCCTCCCTCCTGCGGGGCTGACCGCCGCGCACCGCCATCGCGGCCGACCGCCGTGCCGTGCCACCGCCCTGCTCTGCCACCGCCCTGCTCCGCCCGTCCCGCCGAACGGGCACACCTGACCCGTTCCTGGGCCGACGCGGCCGGATCGGCAGATGTGCCCGTTCGCGGCAACCGGAGACTCCGGAGGTGCCGGGCGCCGCTGGGCCACCACCCCGTCGAGCGGGCCGGCGGCCTGTTGTTAGGTTGGCGGCATGGAACAGCGCGTCTCCCTGGTGACCCTCGGCGTGGCCGACATGGACCGTGCCCGCAGCTTCTACACCTCCCTGGGCTGGC
This sequence comes from Ornithinimicrobium cerasi, assembly GCF_003702705.1. Lineage (GTDB taxonomy): Bacteria > Actinomycetota > Actinomycetes > Actinomycetales > Dermatophilaceae > Ornithinicoccus > Ornithinicoccus cerasi. The sequence goes on from NZ_QZMN01000003.1 coordinate 233,337, forward strand.
GGCCCGGGCCGTCCCCGGAGCACATCGTCTTCTTCCAGGCCGGTGGCATGGTGGTGGCCCTGTGGGAGCGGATGGCGCTCGCGGTGGACTCCGGGATCGACGTCGAGGACGACAACGAGGACACGCCCGGCAGCGGCGACGGCTGGGGCGGCAAGGTGCTCGGGCTGAACGTGCCGAGCGCCGGCGACGTCGACGAGCAGTTCACCGCGGCGGTGGACGCGGGGGCGGAGGTGCTGCGCGCCCCCGCCACCCGCTACTGGGGCGGCTACTCCGGCGTCTTCGCCGACCCCGACGGCCACATCTGGGAGATCGCCTACAACCCCTACTGGAGCGTCACCGAGGACGGCCTGACGCTGCTGGGCGACGGTCGGGGCTGACCTCCCTCGACGACCGGCGGTCGGCGAGCAGGCTGGTCACCACGGTGATCGCGAGGATGCCGACGATGACGAGCAGCGAGGCCAGGGTGGGCACGGTCGGCACCGACTCCCACGTGCCGTGGGCCCAGTGCAGCACCAGCTTGACGCCGATGAAGGCCAGGATCACCGAGAGCCCGTAGCCCAGGTGGCGCAGCCGGCCGAGGGCGCCCTCGAGGACGAAGTACAGCGCCCGCAGGCCGAGCAGCGCGAAGGCGTTGGTGACGAACACGAGGTAGGGGTCGCCGGTGATCCCGTAGACCGCCGGCACCGAGTCGATCGCGAAGACGACGTCGGTCCCGAGGATGGCGAGCGCGACGAGCGCGAGCGGGGTGAGCGCCCGACGACCGCCCTGGCGCACGACCATCCGGGTGCCCCGGTAGTCCTCGGTGACGGGCATCAGCCGCCGGGTCAGGCGCACGACCGGCAGCGTCGCCACGTCGACGTGCTGCTCCCCCTTGCGCGTGTCCCGCAGCACCTTCCACGCGGTGGCGAGCAGGATCAGCCCGAAGACCAGGAAGGTCACCGAGAAGCGCGAGATCAGGGCGGCGCCGACGGCGATGAAGATCGCCCGCAGGACGAGCGCGCCGACGATGCCGATGAGCAGCACCCGCTGCTGCAGGACCCGCGGGACCGCGAACGCGGTGAGGATGATGATGAAGACGAACAGGTTGTCGACCGACAACGACTTCTCCACGAGGTAGCCCGTGTAGTACTCGAGCCCGGTCTGGGAGCCGTGCACGCGCCATACCCAGACGCCGAAGGCGAGCGGGAGCGCGACGTAGAAGGCCGACCAGCCCAGCGCCTCCCGCATCGAGACCTCGTGGGGCCGGCGGGTGAGGAGGAAGTCGAGCGCGAGCAGCAGCAGGACCGCCGCGACGGTGACCGACCACAGCCAGGGGTCGGCGATGGTCGTGGTGCCGCCGGGGGCGGGCAGGGACAGGGGGAGTGACACGGGTGCACCTCACTGGCGACGGACGTCAGCGAGGTCTCCTTCACCCCGTCGGGACGGGGCGCGCGCCGGGCGGAGCATCGGGCTCCACGCAGTGACCGGTCGCGGCTTCGGGAAGTACTCCCCTCGTGCGGGAAGTGTAGGGACAATCCCGTTGAAGCGTCAACCTCACGACCGGTCTCACCGCACGGGCGGGGACCACCACCGGCGGCCGACCTCCTCCATCCGCGCGACGTGCTCGATCACCGACGTCACCCGGCGGTCGGCCGGTTGATCGCGCTCGTCACGGCCCGCAGCGAGGCGGTGACGGTGCTCGGGTGGACGGCGACCCCCCACCGGACCGCGCCGTCGATCGCGCACTCGACGTAGGAGGCGGCGAGGGCGTCCGAGCCCGAGCTCAGCGCGTGCTCGTGGTAGTCGAGGACGCGCACGTCGATGCCCTCGGAGGCGAGGGCGTCGGTGAACGCGGCGATCGGGCCGTTGCCGGTGCCGACCACCCGCCGCTCCTCCCCGTGGACGGTGACGGAGGCCTCGATGCGGTCGTGCCCGTGCTCGTCGTCGTGGGTGACCGTGTAGTCGTGGCCGACGACGGGTCCGCTGTTGTGGAGGTACTCCCGCTGGAACGCCTCCCAGATCTGCGCCGGGGACATCTCGCCTCCCTCGGTGTCGGTGTGCCGCTGCACCGCGCCGCTGAACTCGATCTGCAGCCGGCGGGGCAGGTCCAGCTTGTGCTCCGACTTCATCACGTAGGCCACGCCCCCCTTGCCGGACTGGCTGTTGACCCGGATGACCGCCTCGTAGCTGCGGCCCAGGTCCTTGGGGTCCACGGGCAGGTAGGGGACCTCCCAGCGGAAGTCCTCGACCGGGACCCCGGCGGCGCGCGCGTCCCGCTCCAGCGCCTCCAGACCCTTCTTGATCGCGTCCTGGTGGCTGCCGGAGAACGCGGTGAACACCAGGTCGCCGCCGTAGGGGTGGCGCTCGGGGACCGGGAGCTGGTTGCAGTGCTCGACGGTGCGGCGCACCTCGTCGATGTCGGAGAAGTCGATCTGGGGGTCGACGCCCTGGCTGAGCAGGTTCATGCCCAGGGTGACGAGGCAGACGTTGCCGGTGCGCTCGCCGTTGCCGAACAGGCAGCCCTCGATGCGGTCGGCGCCGGCGAGGTAGCCCAGCTCGGCCGCGGCGACGCCGGTGCCGCGGTCGTTGTGCGGGTGCAGGGAGAGGACGACGTTCTCACGGTGGTCCAGGTGCCGGCTCATCCACTCGATCGAGTCGGCGTAGACGTTGGGGGTGGCCATCTCCACGGTCGCCGGCAGGTTGATGATGACGGGGCGCTCCGGGGTGGGGACGAACACCTCCATCACCGCGTTGCACACGCGGACGGCGAACTCCAGCTCGGTGCCGGTGTAGGACTCGGGGGAGTACTCGTAGGTGATCTCGGTGTCGGGGTAGCGGGCCCGCAGCTGCTCCTCGTGCTTGACGCAGATGCGCGCACCCTGCACGGCGATGTCGACGATCTCGTCCTCGGAGGCGCCGAAGACCACCCTGCGCTGCAGCGTCGAGGTGGAGTTGTAAAGGTGGACGATCGCCTGCCGGCAACCCGCGATGGACTCGTACGTGCGCTCGATGAGGTGCTCGCGCGCCTGGGTCAGGACCTGGATGACGACGTCGTCGGGGATGAGGTCCTCCTCGACGAGCATCCGCACGAAGTCGAAGTCGGTCTGGCTGGCCGCGGGGAAGCCGACCTCGATCTCCTTGTAGCCCATCCGGACCAGGAGCTCGAACATGCGCCGCTTGCGCTCGGGGGTCATCGGGTCGATCAGCGCCTGGTTGCCGTCCCGCAGGTCGACCGCGCACCAGCGCGGCGCTGCGGCGATGGTGCGGTCCGGCCAGGTGCGGTCCGGCAGGTCGACCGCCGGGTATGCGGTGTAGCGGCTCACGGGCATGCCGCTCGGCTGCTGGGGGTTGCGGCGGATCACGTGCGTCGTCGACGCGGGGGAGGTCACCGGGTCGGCGGTGGGTACGGGGGTCTGGATGCTCATGGGGGTGCGGGCTCTCTCGCTGGGTCTGCGTCCGTGGTCCGTCGGGCGACAGCAGGACTCCGCAGCGAGGGCCGGACCTAGGAGGTCTCGCTGCGGCGCGGAAGGAGGAGCAGAGCAGTCATCGCCCGCCACCCTAGCCGATGCACGTGACGCCGCGTCAAGGTGGGTCGCGTCACAGCCTGGTCCGCCGCGGACGGGCGAGGTCCTCGGTCAAGACTTGGTCAAGTCTCTTCTCCCCCCGCTCCCTGAGCGGCAGACTGGCCGGACGCCCGTCCCCGCGTCCGACGCAGAACCCCTCCAGGAGTGCTCATGGTCCCCTTCTCCTCCCGCCGTGCCGTGGTCGGCGTCGTCGCCTCCTCCCTCGCCCTGACGGTGGTCTCCGCGCCCGTCGCCTTCTCCGAACCGCGGAACGGCGGGGGCAAGGGTGGCCAGGAGGTCAACGTCGAGGCGGCCGAGCGCCGCGAGGCTCGCGGTCCCCGCCCGGTCGAGGCGCCCGTCTCGGGGCTGGAGATGCCGGCGTCCTACCCCTTCCAGCCCGAGCTCACGGTCTACCCCGCCGACGCGACGGACCGCTCCTACGCCGGTGACCTCGTCGGTTATGCCGACCTCGCGCCCAGGCTCAACGACCTCATGTCGCGCAGCGACCGGGTGTCGGTGCAGGTCGTGGGGCAGTCGACGAGCGGTCGGGACCTCTACCTCGTCACCCTCACCGCGCCCGAGAGGGCGGCGGAGACCCGGCGCCAGACGGCATACCGGGACCTGATCCAGAACGCCCCCGAGAAGGCGGCGCGGGACAAGAAGCTCGCGGCGGACTACAAGACCCCCGTCTGGTTCTCCTCGAACATCCACGGTAACGAGTGGGAGGGCACAGACGCCTCCCTGGACTACATCGAGGAGCTGGCAACGGCCCCGTGGACGGAGGTCGAGGACCTGCTGACCAACCACCGCCTCTACTTCTCGCTGACGCTCAACCCGGACGGCCGCTTCCTCGGTCAGCGGGCCACGGCGCTCGGTTTCGACGCCAACCGCGACATGATCACCAACGTGACGCCGGAGTCCGCCTCCTACGTGCGCACCACCCAGGCGCTGCTGCCGCTCTATGCCTCCGACATCCACGGCTACACCGGCGTCCTGCAGGTGGAGCCGTGCGGGCCGCCGCACGGGGAGAACTACGAGTACGACCTGTACATCCCGCACAACTACGCGCTCTCGCTGCAGATCGAGCGGGACGTCGTCGAGGCGGACATCCAGGGCAACCCGCTCACCGGCGCCGGCGGGATCCGGATCCCCTACCGGGACACCCCCTCGGGCTGGGACGACTACCCGCCGATCTTCACCGCTCAGTACGCCGCCTACTACGGCGCCCTGACCAGCACCGTGGAGCTGCCCCTGGGGCGCGTCGGAGGGGTCCAGACCCCCTCTGGTGCGGCGACCAACAGCGCTGTCGCGCTGCAGGTCATCCGCAGCACCGTCGACTACATGGCGGAGAACGACACCGAGATCCTGGCCAACCAGATCGAGTTCTTCCGGCGTGGGCTCTCCGGCGAGCCGAAGGCCGCCCTGACGCAGGAGGACGTCGCCGCGGTGCCCGGCCCGGAGCAGTGGAAGGAGCTGTGGGACGTCGCGGACGACCAGGACCCGGTCGCCCTGCCCCAGGCCTACGTGATCCCGGTCGGCGCCGGACAACGGTCGCTGAGCGACGCCACGGCGCTGGTGGACCAGCTGTTGCGGCACGACGTCGAGGTGCGCACCCTCAACGCGGCCACCACGGTCGCCGGCACGACGTACCCGCGCGGCTCCTACGTCGTCGACATGGCGCAGCCCAAGCGGGCCCTCGCCAACACGCTGCTGGACCTGGGCACGGACATCTCCGCCAAGGTGCCGTTCATGTACGACATCTCGGCGTGGAGCTACTCCTACCTGTGGGGGGCGAGCGTCGACAAGGTCGGGGACGTCACCGACGGCCGGGTGCTGCGGACCTCTGCGGTCGAGCGCGCGACCCGGCAGGCCACCGTCCCGGCCCGCGCCCAGCACGTCACCTTCGACGTCGCCGGCGCGCGGGACTACGTGGCGCTGAACGACCTGCTCGCGGACGAGGCGGTGGCCTGGCTGCTCCCCTCCGGTCAGGCGGTCGTCGCCCCCGAGTCGCACTCGTTGGCCGTCAACGTGGCGCTGGAGCACGACATCGCGTTCCGGGCCGCCACTCGCGCGGAGATCGCGACGGTCACCGCCGGGGGGGCCAAGGAGCTGGACGAGGTCAACGTCGGCTACACCGGCAACCAGGACCACGTGAACTCGCTGCGGCAGCTGGGCTTCGACCCGGTGCCGGTCTCCACGGCGACGATCACGGCCGACCCCTCCCTGCTCGAGGACCTCGACGTGATCTGGCTCGGTGCGGCGCTCAGCTTCAGCGGCACCCAGGCGACCGGTCGTGACGCGTTGCAGGCGTGGCTCGACGAGGGGCACGCGCTCGTCGGGTCCGGCAACAACGCCTTCATCACGGCACGGACCTTCGGGCTGGTCTCCGCGACCGCGAGGAACGGGAACCGCGACGGCAACGGCATCGTCGCGGTGGACACGCCGGAGGACTCGATCCTGGCCAACTACCCGCAGTCCTCGGCCTTCGTCTACCCGGCGCAGTCCTACACCGGGCTCGGCGCCGGCACCAGGGCCGAGCAGACCTACGGCGAGGGGGACCCGCTGCTGGCCGGCCACTGGCGTGCGACGAGCGCGACGGACGGCCCGCTGGCCGCGGCCGGTAACGCGTCGGTGATCTCGGGCGAGTCGGCGACCGGCGGCAAGGCCGTCGTCTTCGGGACGTCGGTCTTCTACCGCACCCACCCCAAGGGCGGTCAGAGCCAGGCGGCGCAGGCCATCTTCTGGGCCACCCCGGAGGGCTGAAGCCACAGCGTCCGTCGCGGCGGCACCCGGTCCGGACCGGCACGAGCGAGCGCGCTCGGGGCCGGTCCGGACCGGCATCTCATCGGCACGGACCTGCCGTGGCCGGAGGACCTACTCGACGGCGGCGGTGACGACCGGTGTCCAGCCCGGCCGCCGCGCCTCGAAGGCCGTGATGTCGGCCTCGTGCTCGAGGGTGAGTGAGATGTCGTCGAGGCCGTTCTCCAGCCGCCAGGCGACGTAGTCGTCGATCTCGAACGGGGCGACCACGTCGCCGCAGGTCACCCGGCGGGCCGGCAGGTCGACGGTCACCGTCGTACCGGGCTCCGCCTCCAGCTGCTTCCAGATGAGCTCGATGTCACCCTGTCCCAGCTGGGCCGTGAGCAGCCCGCCCTTGCCGGAGTTGCCCCGGAAGATGTCCGCGAACTTGCTGGACAGCACCGCGCGGAAGCCGTACTGCTGGAGCGCCCACACCGCGTGCTCCCGGCTGGAGCCGGTGCCGAAGTCGGGACCGGCCACGAGGACCGAGCCGGCGGCATACCCCGGCTGGTTGAGCACGAACCCGGGGTCCTCGCGCCAGCGGGCGAACAGCCCGTCCTCGAAGCCGGTCCGCGCGACCCGCTTGAGGTAGTGCGCCGGGATGATCTGGTCGGTGTCGACGTCGGAGCGCCGCAGGGGTACCCCGACACCGGTGTGCGTGGTGAAGGGCTCCATCAGACCAGGACCTCCAGGTCGGCGGGGGAGGAGAGGGTGCCGCGCACCGCGGTTGCGGCGGCCACCGCCGGGGAGACGAGGTGGGTCCGGCCCCGGGCGCCCTGGCGGCCCTCGAAGTTGCGGTTGGAGGTGGAGGCGCACCGCTCCTCGGGGGCGAGCTGGTCGGGGTTCATGCCCAGGCACATCGAGCAGCCGGCGAGGCGCCAGTCGCCCCCGGCTGCGGTGAAGACCTCGTCCAGGCCCTCCTCCTCGGCCTGCAGCCGCACCGCGTGGGAGCCGGGCACGACGAGGAGCCGCACTCCCTGCGCCACCCGGTGACCACGCAGCACGTCGGCGGCCAGCCGCAGGTCCTCGATCCGGCCGTTCGTGCACGAGCCGAGGAAGACGACGTCCACCGGGATCTGCCGCATCGGCGTGCCGGCCTCCAGACCCATGTACTCCAGCGCCCGGCGAGCCGTGTCCTTGGCGTCGTCCTCGCCGAACGTCTCCGGGTCCGGGACGGCCTCGCCGAGCTGGACCGACTGGGCCGGGTTGGTGCCCCAGGTGACGTAGGGGGTCAGCTCGGTGGCGTCGATGTGGATCTCGGCGTCGAAGACCGCGTCGACGTCGGAGGGCAGCTGGCGCCAGGCCGCGACGGCGGCGTCCCAGTCGGCGCCCTGCGGGGCGTGCGGCCGACCCTGCAGATAGGCGAAGGTCGTCTCGTCGGGGGCGATCATCCCCGCCCGCGCGCCTGCCTCGATGGACATGTTGCAGACCGTCATCCGGCCCTCCATCGACAGGCTCCGGATCGTCGAGCCGCGGTACTCCAGGACGTAGCCCTGCCCGCCTCCCGTGCCGATGCGGTGGATGACCGCCAGGATGATGTCCTTCGCCCCGACCCCGACCGGCAGCTCGCCCTCGACGGTGACGGCCATCGTCCGGAACGGCTTGAGCGGCAGCGTCTGGGTCGCCAGCACGTGCTCGACCTCGGAGGTGCCGATGCCCAGGGCCAGCGCGCCGAACGCGCCGTGGGTGGAGGTGTGCGAGTCGCCGCACACGATCGTCATACCCGGCTGGGTCAGGCCGAGCTCGGGCCCGATGACGTGCACGATGCCCTGACCGAGACGGCCGCGCTCGTGGTGGACGATCCCGAACTCGGCGCAGTTGGTCCGGAGCGCGTCCAGCTGGGTCCGCGAGGTGAGGTCGGTCACCGGGCCGAGGGTCGTCGGCACGTTGTGGTCCTCGGTCGCCACCGTCAGGTCCGGCCGGCGGACCCCCCGCCCGGCCAGCCGCAGTCCGTCGAAGGCCTGCGGGCTGGTGACCTCGTGCACGAGGTGGAGGTCGACGTAGAGCAGGTCCGGCTCACCGTCCGCAGAACGGACGACGTGCTGCGCCCAGACCTTCTCGGCCATCGTGCGGCCAGCCATGACGGGCCCCTTCCTGCGGGTCGTGGCGGGTGGGTAAGAATGCATGCACTGTAGTGCCCGTGCCTTGACGCGACGTCACCGGAGGTCCTCCATGCGCTCCCACTCCATCGCCGTCCTGCCCGGTGACGGCGTCGGTCCCGAGGTGACGTCGGCCGCGCTCGCCGTCCTCGACGCGGCCCAGGAGCGGCACGGCTTCACGACCACCCGCACCGACGTCTCGCTCGGCGCGGAGCACTACCTCGCCACCGGCGAGCTGCTCGAGGACGAGGCGGTCGAGCAGCTCCGCGGGCACGACGCGATCCTCTTCGGCGCCATCGGCAGCCCCGCCGTGGCCCCCGGCATCCTCGAGCGCGGCATCATCCTCGCGCTGCGCGGCGCCATGCGGCAGGCCATCAACCTGCGGCCCGTCCGGCTCTACCCGGGCGTCCCGACCCCCATTCGCGGGCTCACCCCGGAGCGCTGCGACCTCGTCATCGTCCGGGAGAACACCGAGGGCGCCTACGTCGCCCAGGGCAGCACCGTCCACCGCGGCACCCCCGCGCAGGTGGCGGTCCAGGAGTCGGTCAACACCTGGTATGCCGTCGAGCGCGCCGTGGACTTCGCGTTCCGGCTGGCGTCCGAGCGCCGCGGGCGCCTCACGCTGTGCCACAAGACCAACGTGCTCGTCGAGGCGGGTCGGCTCTGGACGGCGGTGATGGAGGAGGTCGGCGCGCGTCACCCGGACGTGGAGACGGACTACGTCCACGTGGACGCCATGTGCATGCACCTGCCGGTGAGCCCCGAGCGCTTCGACGTGGTCGTGACCGACAACCTCTTCGGGGACATCGTCACCGACCTCGGTGCGGTCCTGCAGGGCGGGCTCGGCGTGGCGGCCAGCGGCAACCTCAACCTCGACGGGGCCGCGCCGAGCATGTTCGAGCCCATCCACGGGTCGGCGCCCGACATCGCCGGCCGGGGCTGGGCGAACCCTGCCGGTGCCTGCCTCTCCCTGGCGATGATGCTCGGGCACCTCGGCGAGGGCGAGGCGGCCGCGGCGGTCGAGTCCGCGACGGCCGCCGTGCTGGCCGACCTCCCGGCGCTCGCCGGCGCGGGGATGGGTGCCTCGACGCAGGAGCTGGGGGAGCGTGTCGCGGCGCTCGTCCGGGACGGGGGTGCCCCCGAGGTGGAGGGCAGCCTGATGAGCCAGCTGGCCCGGGTGATGGCCGGCCTGCGGCCGTCGTCGTGACCACCGCGGCAGGCCTCTGGCCCGCGCACGTGACCGTCGACCTCGACGCGATCCGTGACAACGTCCGTACCCTGCGTGATCGTGTGGGGGGCGCCGAGCTGATGGCTGTCGTCAAGGCCGACGCCTACGGCCACGGGCTGGTCCCGGCGGCCCGGGCCGCCCTCGCCGGCGGGGCCTGCGCGCTCGGGGTCGCCCAGCCGGCCGAGGCGCTGGCCCTGCGGGCGGCCGGCGTCGAGGCGCCCGTGCTCACCTGGCTGGTCGTGCCCGGCCCGGACCTGCGGCCGCTGGTGGACGCCGACGTGGAGGTCGCGGTGTCCGACCCCCGCCTGCTGGACGAGCTCGCCGCCACCGCCCGCGCCGCCGGGCGTCCGGCCACCGTCCAGCTCAAGGCGGACACCGGGCTGGCGCGCAACGGCGCCTACGCCCTGCGCGTCCGCCCGGACGACCCCCGCACCGACTGGGTCGCCCTCGCCGACCGCGCGGCCCGGCTGCAGGCCGAGGGGGCGGTGCGCGTGCGCGGGGTCTTCAGCCACTTCGCCTACGCCGACGCCCCGGAGCACCCGACGGTGCGCGCGCAGCAGGAGGTGTTCGCCGACGCCGTGGCTGTCGCCGAGCGGGCCGGTCTGGCGCTGGAGGTGCGACACCTCAGCAACTCCGCCGCGACCCTGACCAACCCTTCGGCCACGTGGGACATGGTGCGGCCCGGGCTGGCCGTCTACGGCCTGTCGCCCGTGCCGGACGTCGGCAGCGCCACCGACCTCGGGCTGCGCCCGGCCATGCGGGTCAGCGCCCGGGTCGCGGTCGCCAAGCGCATCCCCGCCGGTCAGGGAGTCTCCTACGGCCACACCTACGCGCCCTCCTCGGAGACCACCGTGGTCGACGTCCCTCTCGGGTATGCCGACGGCGTGCCCCGCCACGCCTCGGGCACCGGGCCGGTGCAGGTGGGTGGCCGGCGGTTCCGGGTCTCCGGCCGGGTCTGCATGGACCAGTTCGTCGTGGACGTCGGCGACCTCGACGTCGTGGCCGGGGACGAGGTGGTGCTCTTCGGCGCCGGGGACGCCGACGAGCCGACGGCGCAGGACTGGGCCGAGGCGGCCGGCACGATCAGCTACGAGATCGTCACGAGGTTCGGGCCACGCGTGCCCCGGGTCTACGTCGGCGCGGACGTCGGCCGGGACGGCGGGACCATCTCGGGGGCGGACGGGTGAGCGGGCCGCTGCGCCTGGACCTGCCCACGAGCGAGGACACCCGCGCGCTGGGTGCCCGGCTCGGCGCACTGCTGAGGGCGGGGGACCTCGTGGTCCTGACGGGTGACCTCGGAGCGGGCAAGACCACCCTGACCCAGGGCCTGGCCGAGGGCCTCGGGGTGCGGGGGCCGATCACCTCGCCGACCTTCGTCATCGCCCGCGTGCACCCGTCGCTGGTGGGCGGCCCGGCGCTGGTCCACGTCGACGCCTACCGGCTGGGGGGCGAGGCCGAGCTGGACGACCTGGACCTCGACACCTCCCTGGAGGAGTCGGTGACGGTCGTGGAGTGGGGGCACGGGCTGGCCGAGCACCTCGCCGAGGAGCTGCTCGAGCTGGAGCTGCAGCGCTCCGGCACCGAGGACGGCGACCAGCAGTCGCGCACGGTGACCCTGCGCCCGGTGGGGGACCGGTGGCGGGACCTGCAGAGCCTGCTCCCGTAGGGTGAGCCCCGTGGACAACGCTGCGATCCTGGTGGTGTGCACCGGCAACATCTGCCGGTCCCCCGTCGTCGAGCGCGTCCTGCAGGCCGGGCTCGACGAACGCTACGGCGCCGGCGCCGTCCAGGTGCGCTCGGCCGGGACCGGAGCGCTGGTCGACCACCCGATCGACGAGCGCGCGGCCAGGGTGCTGGCCGGCCTCGGCGGCCGGGCCGACGGCTTCCGGGCCCGCCGCCTGGCGGAGCCGATGGTCGCCGGGGCGGACCTCGTCCTCACGGCGACGCGGGAGCACCGGGCCCAGGTCGTGCGGATGCACCCGCGCGCGCTGAAGCGCACCTTCACCGTGCGTGAGCTGGCTGACATCGTCTCCCGCCTCGCCGACGACGAGCTCCCGGCCCGCGACGACCCCGCGGAGCAGGTCCGCGAGCTGGTCCGGGTCGCCGTCCAGAACCGGGGTCTGCACCTGCCGGCCGAGGCTGCGGACCACGACGTCGTCGATCCCTTCCGGCGCGAGGACGCCACCTACGACCTCATGCGCGACCAGGTCTCGACGGCTCTCCCGCACCTGCTGCGGGCGCTCAGGGCCCGACCCTCCCCAGTCATACCCCCGGGGGTTTCCTGACTTCGCTGCGCATGAGGGTAGACGCGGTGGGGTAGGGACTGATTAAATGCCCGAGGGTAAAGAGTTGGTAAGGAAGAATGCCGGTCCCGTGAATAGTCGGCCTTCCTGCCAGCACGGCAGATGGGTCATCAGTGACAGCTTCAATCGAGGTCTCTCCGCGGTCGGGGGTGACTGCGGTCTACGGCGAGCGAGCCGTGGGTGCGCCTCCGTTCTTCGTCATGCCCGACGCGTTCGCGCTGGGCCGTAGCTCCCGCGTGCGCACCACGGCCGGGGCCCGCAGGTATCTGAGGGGCTACCTGCGCACGATCCGTCTCCTCGACGTCGTGTGCGTCACCCTCGCCCTGCTCGCCGCGCACCTGCTGCGCTTCGGCACCGACTCGCCCTCGCTCAACGCGCCCTGGTTCTCGATCGGTTACACCTCGGTGTCCGTGGCGCTCGGGGTCGGCTGGCTGCTCAGCCTGCGGCTGCAGAACGCCTACGACGGCCGGCTCGTCGGCCACGGGGTGCAGGAGTACCGCCAGGTGTTCCAGGCCTCGACGTGGCTCTTCGCCGTGCTGGCCATCGTCGCGTTCGCCCTCAAGCTCGACTTCGCGCGCCTCTTCGTGCTCATCGCCTTCCCGCTGGGCACCGTCCTCCTTCTCGCCGGCCGCTGGTCGGCCCGTCGCTGGCTCGTCCGTCAGCGGCGCCGCGGGTTGCTCTCGGACCGGGTCCTGCTCGTCGGCGACCGCGAGCACGTGGCCAGTCTCGTCGTGGCCCTGCGCCGGGCCCCCGACGCGGGCTACCACGTCCTCGGCGCCTGCGTCGACGCCACCCCCGCCGGCAAGGTCGCAGGGGTCCCGGTGGTGGGGCAGGAGGCCGACGTGCTCGTCCGAGCCCTGGAGCTCGACGTCAACGTCGTCGCGGTCTCCTCCTCGGCCGGCCTGGGGCAGACGGGTCTGCGCAAGCTGGGCTGGGCCCTCGAGGGCACCGACATCGACCTGGTTGTCGCCCCGGGGATCATGGACGTCGCCGGGCCCCGGGTCCTCACCCGTCCGGTGCAGGGCCTGCCGCTCATCCATGTCGAGGCACCGACCTTCGCCGGGCCCCAGCTCGTCCTCAAGAACGTCAGCGACCGGGCCATGGCCATCCTCGGCAGCATCATCCTGCTGCCCCTGATCCTGGGGGTGGCGCTGGCCGTCAAGCTCGAGGACGGCGGCCCGGTGCTCTTCCGCCAGGAGCGGGTGGGCCGCGACGGCCGCACCTTCTCGATGTACAAGTTCCGCAGCATGGTCGTCGACGCGGAGAACCACCTGCCCCGGCTGCTCCTGGCCTCGGAGGGCTCGGGTCCGCTGTTCAAGATGCGCAGCGACCCGCGGGTGACCCGCGTCGGCCAGGTGATCCGCCGCTACTCCCTCGACGAGCTGCCCCAGCTCCTCAACGTCGTGCGCGGCGACATGAGCCTGGTGGGGCCACGGCCGCCGCTGCCCCGCGAGGTCGCCGAGTACGAGGTGGACGCCCGGCGCCGGCTGCTCGTCAAGCCGGGCATGACCGGCCTGTGGCAGATCAGCGGCCGCAGCGACCTGGCCTGGGACGAGTCGATCCGCCTGGACCTCTACTACGTCGAGAACTGGACCCCCCTCCTCGACCTGATGATCCTGTGGCGGACCGCGGCCGTGGTCGTGCGCCCGGACACCTCCGGCGCCTACTGACCGGCCCGCGCGCCGGTGGGTAGGGTGCGGGCGTGACCAGCGCCCAGATCGCCTACCTCGGCCCCGCGGGCACCTTCACGGAGCAGGCCGCGAGGCAGTGGGCCCCCGACGACGCCGCCGACGCCTGGCCGGCGCCGAGCGTGCCGGCGGCCGTCGAGGCGCTGCGCGAGGGGCGCGTGCGCGAGGCCGTCGTCCCGTTCGAGAACTCCGTCGAGGGATCGGTCCCCGCGACCCTCCAGGCGCTCCTGGACGGGAGCACCGACGACGGGGTGCGGATCATCGGCGAGCTCCACGTCGAGGTGCAGTTCTCCCTCCTCGTCCGGCCGGGCACCACGCTCGGGCAGGTGCGCACGGTCGCCTCCCACCCGCACGCGTTCGCCCAGACCCGCGACTGGCTCTCGGCCCGGTTGCCGCAGGCGCAGCAGGTGCCCGAGAGCTCCACCGCGCGGGCCGCCCAGGCGGTGGCCGAGGGCGGGTATGACGCCGCCGTCGCCGCTCCCGGCGCGGCGACGGCATACCGGCTGGTCCCGGCAGCGGAGCACATCGCCGACCGCGAGGGAGCGGTGACCAGGTTCGTCGTGCTGCGCCGGGGCGCGGCCCTGCCCGCGCCGACCGGGGGCGACCGGACCACCCTGGTCGTGCTCATCTGGCAGAACCGACCGGGCGCGCTGCTGGAGCTGCTGGAGCAGTTCGCCACCCGGGGCATCGACCTGAGCCGCCTGGAGTCGCGGCCGACGGGGGAGGGCCTGGGGGAGTACTGCTTCTGGATCGACGCCGACGCCCACCTGTCCGAGCAGCGGATGCGCGAGGCGCTCACCGGGTTGCGCCGCACCTGCCGCGAGGTGCGCTTCCTCGGCTCCTACCCGCGCGCCGACGGTCGGGCGGCCGAGGTGCCGCCGCACGCCGACGACGACGCCTACGCAGAGGCCCAGGGATGGGTGGAACGGCTGACCCGGGGGTAGGCCCTCAGGCGTCCAGCCGCAGCCAGTGCTGCCAGCCGTTGTTGAGCACCAGCCAGGCGATCAGGCCGTAACCGGCCTGACCGGGGTGGACCGCGTCGCCCGCGGCGAGGTCCGACTGCCACTGGTCGTGGGACGCGAGCGGGGTGAAGCAGTCCACGAACGGCACGCCGCGGCGCTGGCACACGTCGGACTGGGCCTCCATGAGCACCCGGACCCGGTCGTTGACCTCGTGGTCCAGCGTCGGGGTGGGGCCGACCACGAAGCAGGCGATCCCCGTCGAGCTGGCCTCGTCGAGGATGTTCGCCATGTTGAGTCGCGAACGCGCGGTCGTCAGTCCCTGCGCGACGTCCTCGGCGCCCATCGAGACGACGAGCCGCCGCTCCGACCTGCCCGCCCAGCGCGGCGGGCACTCCACCCGCCACCGGTTCATCACGTCGGCCGAGCTGCTGCCGCGCACGCCGAGGTTGTAGGAGGTCAGGCCGGCGTCCTGGGTGTCCGTGCGGCCCACCACCCGGGAGACCCAGCCCAGGGCCTTCGGGTCGCCGTACCCGGCCACGAAGCCGTCGCCCACGAAGCAGAGCCCGATGTCGCGCGGTCCCTCCGTGACCGTGAAGTCCGCGCTGGGGGTGTAGTGCAGGTCGACGGGTCCCCCGTCGGTCCGCTCGTCGGTGGTCACGTCGTCATCGCCTCCGCCATGCTGGGTCGCTCACTCGTCGTCGTCCCGGGCGAGCCAGGTCGCCAGCCGGTCGACCGGGGTCTCGAACTCGGGGTGCAGGTCGACGAAGGTCCGCAGCTGCTCGGACAGCCAGCCCAGCGTCACCTCGTCCCCGCCCCGGCGCTCGGCCAGCTCCTCGATCCCACGGTCGGTGAAGTACACGTAGGCAGGTTAACGCCCGGGCCCCGCCGAGCCCGGGAGGCTCAGGCTGCGGTGCCAGGACTGCGTCGTGTAGGCCGTGGTCCAGCCCAGGCTGAGGTAGAGCCCGTCGGCCCCCGTGGGCGAGTGGGCGTCCACCTCGAGCTTGACCGACTCGCGCCCCCGGACGGCGGCGTCCGCGACGACCGTGCGCAGGAGGGACTTGGCCACCCCGCGGCCCCGGGCCCGGCGGTGGACGCCGATGTACTCCACGTAGGTGGAGTCGGGGCGGGCGCGTCCGTGCTCGTCGACGCCCCCCGTCGAGGTGGTGGCGACGAGTGCACCGGCCGGCTCGCCGTCGACGGTGGCGAGCCACCAGTGGTCCCAGCGGTGCCCCGGATCCTCGCGCAGCCGGTTGACGAACTCCTCGAAGGTCTCGCGGTAGGAGTTGAAGTGGTCGGCGAAGGACTCCTCGAGGACGAGGTGCACGGCGCGCAGGTCCTCCTCCTGCGGCATCCCCACGCCGTCGTCACGCCGGACGCGGCGGATCTCGACGCCGGGCCGGGTCACCACCGGCTCGGCATCCGTCCCCGGGTCCACCGGCCGGGTCATCTGCCACCACTCGCGGACCTGCTCGTAGCCGGCCGCCGCGAGCCACCGCTGCTGGCGCGGGTCGTCGGCGTAGGCGCCCGAGTCCAGCTGGGTGGTGGCCATGCCGCGGCGCTCCAGCACCTCCCGTCCGAGGTCCTCGGCCCGGCCGAAGCCGTGCGCGGCCAGAGGGTCGGCGTGGTGGTCGGGCAGGTCGGGGTCGACCGTCACGCCCACCAGCACCCGTCCCGCGGCCCGGTCGTGGCAGTTGATCCAGGCGCGCAGGACCCCGTCGGCGTCGCGGACCACCTCGTGCAGCCGGGTGCTGGCGCCGCGGCCGGTGACCTCGGCGGCCACCGACTGGCTGTCCGCCCCCGGCCAGCCCCGCGCCTCCCGCTCGTGCCTGCGCAGGAGCCGCGCGAGGTCGTCCAGGTCGTCGGCGTCGGGCGGGTAGGCGGTGAACCCGGCGGGCAGGGCAGGTCCGGCGGCGCTGACGGTCATGCGGGCCAGTGTGCCAAACGCTCCACGCCGCGGACGTGGTCCAGGTGACCCAGCACGAGCCGGCTGGTCTCGACCGGACGCTCGAGGCTGGGCAGGTGACCGGCCCAGGCGAGCTCCACCAGCTTGCCGTGCGGGACCTCCCCGGCCACCCGACGGGCGGTCGCGGAGAAGTCCGGGAGGTCGTGGCCGCCCGCCACGGCCAGGGTCGGCGCGGTCACGTCGGCGAGGTCGAGGGGGGTGTCGTCGTCGGACTCCTCGGCCGCGCCGGCGGCCAGCTGGAGGGTGTAGGCCCGGTGCTGCATCGTCAGGACGAGCTCCCGGGCGGCGTCGTCCGCCTCGGGGCCGACGAAGTGATCGACCATGAGTTCCGAGGCGCCGTCGAGGTCGCCCGCGTCGACGAGCCTGACCTCCTCCCGCCACAGCCGCCGGAGCTCCTCCGACGGGGTGAGGTCGGGGGCCGCGGGGCACAGGAGGGCCAGGGCGGCCACCCGGGCGGGCGTCCGGGTCGCGACCCGCAGCGCGACGGAGCCCCCCGCCGAGGCACCGACGAGGGCGAACCGGTCGAGCGCGAGGGTGTCCGCCACCTCGAGGACGTCGTCCGCCGCGTCCCACGGCCGGGTCCCGGCCGGGGTCCTGCCGAAGCCCCGCAGGTCGGGAAGGACCACCCGGTAGCCCGCGGTCACGAGGACGTCCCGCTGGTGGTGCCACATCCTGGAGTCCGCCACGCCCGCGTGCAGGAGGAGGACAGCCGGTCCCTCGCCGACGACGTCGGTGCTGATGGTCACCGGGACACGGTAGGGCACCACCGGCGGCCCGGGGGATGGTGGTCGGACCGTGCGCCGACGTCCCCGCCGCGCCGTGCCCGCCCTCTGCGGCACTCACAGGCCCGAACCCTCAAGAACGCCGGATGCATCCGCCCTTTCACACGATTGCCGCCTGTGAGTTGCCGCGACGAGGGAGGTCAGGCGGGCGGCGGGCGGGCGGTGGGTGGGTGGGCGGGCGGGTGGTCAGAGGATCGCGGCGAGCGTCAGCGTCAGCGACCGGGAGTCGCCCGGCTGCAGGAGGACGCCGTCCGGGTCGCTGTTGAAGGCGTCCGGGGGACAGGTCATCGGCTCGATCGCCGCGCCCCGCCGGCCGATCCGGTCGCCGGTGTAGAGCTGGACCCAGCGGGCCTCGCTCGTCATCCGCACGCCCACCGTGTCCGGGTGGGTGAGCTCGACCACCCACCGGCCCTCCGGCAGGTCGGTGTAGGCGTTGTCGACCAGCCGCTCACCCACCTCCGTGGGCGCGAGGAAGTCGTGCGGGGTGCCCGCCACCGGGGCCAGCCCCGCCGGCGAGAGCCGCTCGTCGGTGAGGAGCACGGTCGGCGCCGGGAGGTGCAGCGTGCACTCCGCCAGCGGCCGGTCGTCGCAGGAGAGGTAGGGGTGGGTGGAGGCACCGAACGGTGCGGGTCCGGACCCCTGGTTCGTGCCGGTGACGGTCAGGGTGAGCCCCTGCCCAGCGTCCAGCGCGTAGGTGGCCCGGCAGAGCACGTCGAAGGGGTAGCCGTAGGTCGCCGGCAGGTCCAGGACCCACGACCCCGCCCCCGACGAGGAGGTCTGCAGGTCCCATGCCTGGAAGGCCCCGAGCCCGTGCAGGGCCGCTCCCGTCTGCGGCTCGTCCACCGGCAGCCGGTATGACGTGCCGCCCACCTCGTACCGGCCGCCCACCACCCGGTTCGGCCACGGGACCAGGGTGCGGCCCTGGTAGCCGTCGGCGAGGTCGTCGTCCGCGCGGACGGGCTGGACGAGGTGCCGGCCCCGGTGGGTGAGGGACAGCAGGCTGGCCCCCACCTGCCCGACCCGGGCCTCGTAGCTCCCGGCAACGAGCGTGGTGATGCTGCCGTTGACGGTCATGCGCTCTCCTCGAGGACGACGACGGGGTGGCGGGTGCCGGTGGTGGACTCCCGCGGCACGAGGGACCACGGCACGTCGGGGTGGGCGGGCTGCGCCGTCGACCCGTTGATCCGGTCGATCAGCAGGTCGAGGACGGTGCGGGTCAGGGCGTCCAGGTCCGGGCGGATCGTCGTCAGGGCCGGGGTGTGGAAGCGCCCCTCGGGGATGTCGTCGAACCCCGCGACGGCGATGTCGTCGGGGACCCGGACCCCTGCCTCGAAACAGGCTCGGAGCGCGCCGACGGCCATCAGGTCGTTGAAGGCGAAGACGGCGTCCGGGCGGTGGGCCGCGGGCAGGTCGAGCAGGGCGCGCATCCCGAGGTAGCCCTCCGCCCGACCGAACCCCCGCACGCGCACCACCCGTTCGGCCGGAAGCTCGACCCCGGCGGCGTCGAGCGCCTCCCGGTAGCCCCGCAGCCGGACCGAGGCGGTGCCCTCGCGCAGCTGCCGCCCGAGCGCGGCCAGCCGGCGACGGCCGGTGCCGAGCAGGTGCTCGCCCATCGCTCGGGACGCCGCGACCGAGTCCACCGCCACGTGGTCGAACTGCGTCGGTGTCCGCCGCTCGCCCAGCAGCACCAGGGGGAGGCTGTCGGTGCGGGCGGCGATCTCCTCCGCGGTCAGGGTCAGCGGGCTGAGGATGACGCCGTCGACCATGTGGGCCCGGATGCCGGAGAGGACGAGACGCTCCTGCTCGGGGTCCCCGCCGGTCTCGTCGAGGAGGAGGAGGAACCCGCGACGGGTCGCCTGCTCGGACAACCGCGCGGCGACCTCGGCGAAGTACGGCTGGGTGAGCTGCGGCAGGGCCATCGCGATGAAGCCGCCGCGCCCGTGCTTGAGCTGGCGGGCGGCGAGGTTGGGCCGGTAGCCGAGGGCGGTCAGCGACGCGCTCACCCGCTCGCGCATCGCCGGACTGACGTGGGGCTGGTCGTTGACCACGTTCGAGACGGTCTTGACGGACACCCCGGCATGGAGCGCCACGTCCTTCAGCCTGACCGCCATGCGGTCATCGTAGGGGGCGGGAGGGTCGCGCCGGGGGCCGTGCCGGTTCGTCTTTACAACGTTGCACACCACCGGCATACTCAGGCAGAGCCGCAACGGTGATCCGTTGTAAACCCGGGAGACAAGGACGTCGCAATGAACCCGCAGAGCAGCCGCACCCCCTTCAACCGCCGGACCTTCCTGTCGCTGGCCGCAGCCGGAGGCATGTCGGCCACGCTGGCCGCCTGCGGCGGAGGCACCTCGCCCCGGGACGCGGGCGGGGCCGATCCCGTCGCCGCGAGCGGTGACGGCGGCGCGAGCGGCTACGACGGTCCGAACGTGGACCTGGCCTTCTGGAACGGCTTCACCGGCGGTGACGGCCCGACGATGAAGGCCCTGGTCGACCAGTTCAACACCGAGCACGCCAACATCGCGGTGACGATGACGACCATGCAGTGGGCCGACTACTACTCCAAGCTGCCGACCGCGGTGTCCTCGGGCAACGGTCCCGACGTGGGCATCATGCACGTCGACTCCGTCGCCACCAACGCCGCGCGCAACGTCATCCAGCCGCTCGACGACGTCGCCACCGCGCTGGAGCTGCAGGAGTCGGACTTCGCCCCCGTGCCGTGGCAGGCCGGCATCTTCGACGGCAAGCGCTTCGCCATCCCGCTGGACGTCCACCCGCTCGGCTTCTACTACAACAAGGCGCTCATGGAGGAGGCCGGTCTCGACCCCGAGGCCCCGCCCACCGACGAGGCGTCCTACATGGAGGCGCTCGAGGCCCTCAAGGGCGCCGGCATCCAGGGCCACTGGGCCAGCCCGTTCCCCTTCACCGGCGGGCTGTCGGTGCAGAGCCTCATCTACCAGTTCGGCGGCAGCCTCTTCAACGAGGACGGCACCACGGTCCTGTGGGCCGAGGAGCCGGGCGTCAAGGCGATGACCTGGTGGGCCGACCTCATCAAGCAGGGGTACTCCCCGGCCAAGGTCGACCAGGACGCCGACTACGTCGCCCTGAAGAACGGCGAGAACGCCTTCAACTGGAACGGCATCTGGCAGATCAACGACCTGAAGCAGACCGACCTGGAGTGGGGCGTCGCCGCCCTGCCCAACATCGGCGGCACGCCGGCGGCGTGGGCAGGGTCGCACCAGTTCGTGCTCCCCGTGCAGAAGTCGGCCGACGAGAACAAGGCCCAGGCCTCGCGGGTGTTCCTCAACTGGATCAGCGAGCAGTCCCAGGCCTGGGGCGAGGCCGGTCAGGTCCCCGCCCGCAACTCCGCACGGGAGGCCGAGGAGTTCACCTCGCTGGAGGAGCAGAACACGCTGGCCAGCCAGATCGACGACCTCAAGTTCCTGCCGGCCGTCCCCGGCATCGGCGACTGCATGGGCGAGTTCGACAAGGCGCTCAACGCCTCGGTGCTCGGCGGCGCCGACCCGGCGAAGGCGCTGGCCGACGCGGCGGCGCGCGCCCAGAAGATCCTGGAGGACAACGCCACCAAGTACGGCCGCTGACGATGGCACGCCGCACCTCGGCGGGGGCGGGCGGCCGCGCCGGCTCGCCCCTGACGCCCTACCTGTTCCTGGCGCCGTACCTGGTCCTCTTCGTCACCTTCGTGGCCATCCCGGCCGTGCTGGGCCTGTGGATCAGCCTGCACAACTGGGACTACATGCTGGACAACCGTCCTTTCGTGGGGCTGCAGAACTACGCGGCGCTGTTCGACGAGACGTCCGTCTACTACCCGGACTTCTGGAACGGCATGAAGAACACCCTGATCTTCACGGTCGCGAGCGTGCCCTTCCTCGTGGTCCTGCCGCTGCTGCTGGCGCTGCTCCTGCACCAGAGGTTCCCGGGTCGGACCTTCTTCCGGGCGATGTTCTTCGCCCCCTACGTGCTCGGCGTCGCGGTCATCGGCCTGATGTGGCGCTACCTGCTGGACAGCAACTTCGGCATGGTCAACGACATCCTCGGCACCGAGATCGCCTGGACCACCTCCCAGCCCTGGGCGTGGGTCTCCCTCGTCTTCGTCACGGTCTGGTGGACCCTCGGCTTCAACGCGATCATCTACCTCGCCGGGCTGGGCGACATCCCCACCGAGCAGTACGAGGCGGCCGCCCTCGACGGCGCGGGCTGGTGGGGCAAGTTCGTCAACGTGACGCTCCCCGGCCTGCGGCCCGTCCTGGTGTTCATCATGGTGACGACGATCCTGGCCAGCGCCAACATGTTCGGGCAGTCCTACCTCATCACCCAGGGCGGCCCCACGAACTCCACCGAGACGGCGATCATGGAGATCCTCGACCTCGGCCTGTCGCGCTACCAGATGGGCGCGGCGGCGGCGGAGAGCTACCTGCTCGCGCTGTTCCTCGGCGTGGTCTCGATCGTCAACTTCTGGCTGATGCGGGACAAGGACGCCGCGGCCCAGAACAAGCTGCTCAAGCAGCAGCGCAAGGGCACCGGCACCCGTCGTCCGGACGACGTGCCCGCGACCCCTGCGAGCCTGGAGGTGTCCCGATGACCAAGGTCGCCCGCAACCCGCTGCTGTGGGTGCTGCTGCTCCTGCTCTCGCTCATCTTCATGGGGCCGCTCGTGGTGATGGGCCTGACCGCCCTGAAGACGCCCGGCGACGCCCAGGCCGCGGACTGGTCGTTCTGGCCGTCGGAGTTCACCGCCCGGGCGTTCGAGCTGCTCTTCAGCTCGCCCGACAACCCCATCCTGCGCTGGTTCCTCAACTCGCTGATCGCGGCCTCGGCGCACTCGGTGCTCGTGGTGATCACGGCCTCGCTCGCCGGCTACGCGCTGGCGCGGATGGACTTCCGGGGCAAGAACATCATGTTCGCGATCATCATCTCGACGATGTTCGTGCCGGGCTTCATCTTCATGATGCCGAACTTCCTCATGCTCGACCGGTTCGGCTGGCTGGACACCCTGCTGGCCATCGTCGTGCCGGGCGCCGCCGGGGCGTTCGGGGTGTTCTTCATGCGGCAGTTCTTCCTCTCGCTGCCCAAGGAGTTCGAGGAGAGCGCGCGCATCGACGGGGCCGGCCCGTTCACGACGTTCTTCCGGATCATGCTGCCCAACGCCACCCCGGCGCTGGTCACGCTGCTCGTCCTGAGCTTCCTGGCCAACTGGAACGACTTCATCTGGCCGCTCTACGTGCTCTTCAACGACGCCAACCTGACGCTCCAGCCCGGCCTGTCCAAGCTCCAGGGGGCCTACACGATCGACTACCCGGTCATCATGGCCGGCGCCGTCATCGCCTCGCTCCCGGTCCTCATCCTCTACACCTTCGTCCAACGCTTCGTGATCGAAGGCGTGGCCAGCTCCGGAGTCAAGGGCTGACCGCTCCTCGCCCCGGGGTCCACCTCAAGGAGACGACGATGTCCCGCACCCGCACGCTCCGTCCGACCGTGTCCGTCCTCGCCGCGCTCGCCCTCGGCGGCGCCGTGCTCAGCCCGCTGAGCTCGACCGCCGACGAGCACGGCACCTACACCAACCCGGTGAGCGAGTCGTTCGCCGACACCTACGCCGACCCGGCGGTGATCCAGGGCAAGGACGGCTGGTGGTACGCCTACGCCACCGCCGATCCCCTGCGCGCCGGTGACCCTCCGGGCATCGGGCACGTGTCCCGGACCAAGGACTGGTCGAGCTGGGAGTACCTCGGCACCCTCTTCACCGACGAGAACCGGCCCTCCTGGGCCGAGCCGACCGCCGGGCTGTGGGCCCCGGACGTGAGGTACGTCGACGGTCGTTACGTCCTCTACTTCACCGTCACCGACACCACGGTCAACCCCGGCGGCGACTCCGCCATCGGGGTCGCGACGTCCGACTCGCCCGCGGGGCCCTGGGTCCCGGCGGACGAACCGATCGTGCCGCCCCGGCCCACCGGTGACGGGGGCTTCTTCTGGACCTTCGACCCGGCCGGCTTCACCAGCACCGACGGGCGTCACTGGCTCTACTACGGGTCCTACTTCGGCGGCGTCCACGTCGTGGAGGTGAGCGCCGACGGCCTGACACCGGTCGGGGAGCCCACCCAGGTGACCGCCTGGGACCGCTACGAGGGCACCTACGTCGTCGAGCACGACGGCTGGTACTACCTGACGGCCAGCTCCGCCAACTGCTGCGCCGGGCCCGCGACCGGCTACTCGGTCTTCGCCGGACGGTCCCGCTCGCCGCAGGGCCCCTTCCTCGACGCCGACGGCCTCGACCTCAACGCCTCGGTCACCGGCGGCACGACCGTGCTCACGCAGAACGGCGAGAACGACTGGATCGGGGCCGGTCACCACGCGGTCTTCACCGACGCGCAGGGACGCGACTTCATCGCCTACCACGCGATCGACCAGGACGAGCCGTGGCTGACCGAGCCGTTCGGCATCAACCGCCGTCCGATGCTCGTCGACCGGCTGGACTGGGTCGACGGGTGGCCGCGCACCCGCGCGGGTGCCGGCCCGTCGGCCACGCCGCAGCCGCTGCCGGTCACCTCGTCCCTGCTGCCCGGGGACCCGGCCGAGCCGGCCACCGCGTTCGCGGGTATGGCGTCGGGCTCGGACCCCCAGGCCGGCGTCACGGGCGTGGTGCAGGGCACCGCGACGAGCACCGCCCCGGCACCGGCCGACGAGGCCCGGGTCCGGCTCGACGTCCGCGCCGACGAGGTGGTCTCGGTGACGCTGGGGGCCGCCCCCAAGCAGGTCCGGGTCACCCACGACGGGCCTGCGGGAGTGCTGCGGACCGAGGTCGTCATGGGCCGCAGGAAGGTGGTCAGCACCGGCACCGCCGTCCTCCCCGGGGGGGACGGCTGGCGCAGCCTGTCCCTGGAGGTGGCGGGCCGCGGCATTGAGGCGCAGGTGTCGGCCTCCGACCTCAACGACCCGATGGCGGTCGCCGCCACGCGGTTCCCCGGCTTCTCGCTCACCGCCGCGCCCGTCGTGCTCTCCGGTGACGGTGCCAGCGTCGACAACCTCACCGTGCAGACCGTGCACCAGGAGACCGCGACCCTCGCGCCCGTCCCCGAGCCCGGGGAGGTCCTCTTCCAGGAGACCTTCGCCGGGGCCCTCGACCCGTCGTGGTCGTGGGTGCGGCCGGACGACGGCATCGAGGTGGCCGGTGGCGACCTCGTCTGGCCGCTGCGGTCGGTGGACCTCGTCGGCGGCACCAACTCCGGTGCCCTGCTCCTGCGCGACATGCCCGCCGGCGACTGGATCCTCGAGACGAGCCTGACGCTCGACCTCGGGGAGGAGACCGTCCGCAACTACCAGCAGGCCGGGATCGTCGTCCACGAGACCGACGACGACTTCGCCCGCCTGGGCAGCGTCGCCATCTGGAACACCCGCACCGTGGAGTACGGCCGCGAGGTGGCCGTCGCCCCCGGCGACCCGCGCACGATCTTCGCCGGCGCGATCATCGGCGCCCCGGCGCCCACGATGTCCATGCGGATCGCGCACAGCACGAACGCCGACGGTGAGCACGTCTACCGGGCCGGCATCAGCCGCGACGGCGAGTCCTGGGTGTGGGGGGCCGCGTGGACCTTCCCCGCGGACGCGGACCCGCGCGTCGGTCTCTACGCGGGCGGCGGTGCGCAGCCCCCCGTCGAGGCGCGCTTCCACGAGGTGACCGTCTACGAGACGGCACCGTGACCGCCCACCTGCGCCACGGCATACCTCTCGGCCTGCTCGTCCTCGCCCTCTCCGGCTGCGCCGCGGAGGGCGAGGGGGAGGGCGCGGCGACGAGCGAGGCCGCGGACGCGTCCTCGACGAGCGCCCCCGGTGGGTTCACCAACCCCGTCTACGCGACCAACTTCGCCGACCCGCACATCCTGGCGGACGGGGACGGCGGCTACCTCGCCTTCGCCACCAACGGCAACGCCATGAACGTCCAGACCGCCACGAGCGAGGACATGGTCACCTGGCGCCAGGGCAGCGACGCCCTGCCGCAGCTGCCGTCGTGGTCCACGCCCGGCAAGGTCTGGGCCCCGGAGACGATCGCGTGGGCGGACGGCACCTACCGGATGTACTACACGACCGCGCTCGCCGGCCAGGACCGGCAGTGCATCTCGGTGGCGACGTCCGACACGCCGGCCGGTCCCTACACGGACGACTCCAGCGAGCCGCTGATCTGCGAGATCGAGGACGGCGGGTCGATCGACACCAGCCCCTTCGTCGCCTCGGACGGGACGGCGTGGCTCTACTGGAAGAACGACGGCAACCACATCGGGGTCGACACCTTCATCCGGGCGGCGCGGCTGTCGGAGGACGGGATGAGCGTCGAGGGGGAGACGACTGACGTGCTGCAGCAGGACCTGCCGTGGGAGGACATGCTCGTCGAGGGCCCCTCGCTGTGGGAGCACGACGGGCGCTTCCACCTCTTCTACTCCGGCAACGGCTTCTGGACGGACCGGTATGCCGTGGGGCACGCCGTCTCGGACAGCCCCACGGGCCCGTTCGTCAAGGACGAGGAGCCGGTGCTGCGCGGCAACGACGTCGCCGCCGGGCCGGGCCACAACTCGCTCGTCGAGGTCGACGGCCAGGTGTGGATGGTCTACCACGCGTGGGTGCCCGGCGCGGTCGGGGACGACTCCGTCGGACGGCAGATGTGGCTGTCCCGCGTGACCTTCGCCGACGACGGGTCGGTCGAGGTCGAGCCGCCCACCGTCTCCTCCCCCATCGCACCGGAGAGCTGATGACCCACCACCAGGACATCCCCCGCCCCGAGCACCCCCGACCCCAGTTCGTCCGCGCGGAGGAGAGGTGGCTCAACCTCAACGGCTCCTGGCAGTTCGAGCGCGACCCCTCCGACTCGGGGCTGGAGCGAGGGCTGGTCGGGCGGGAGCTGGAAGGGTCGATCCTCGTCCCTTTCTGCCCGGAGTCCGAGCTGTCGGGCATCGCCGACCCGGACTGGCACGAGGCGGTGTGGTACCGCCGCACCGTCGAGCTGCCGGACGCCTTCCCCGAAGGTGACCGGGTGCTGCTGCACTGCCAGGCCGTCGACCACGACGCGACCGTCTGGCTCGACGGCGTCGAGGTGGGGCGGCACCGGGGCGGGCACACGAGCTTCACGCTCGACCTCACCGACGCGCTCGCGGGCCGCCGCAGCGGCACCCTGGTCGTCCGCGCGCGCGACCCGCGTCACGAGCCGTTGCCGCGGGGCAAGCAGGCGACGTGGTTCGCCAACACCCACTGCCAGTACACCCGCACCACCGGGATCTGGCAGACGGTCTGGCTGGAGTCGGTGCCGACGGCATACCTGGAGCGACCCCGGATCACGCCCGACGCCAACGTGGCTCTCGACCTCGACGCCACGGTGCGTCACGGCAGGGTGGGGCAGCGGGTGCGGGCGGTCCTCTCCGACGACGCCGGGCAGGTGGCGGTCGCCGAGACGCGGGTGGGCCTGCAGATGGTGCCCCGCCTGCGGCTCGAGGTGCCCGAGGACCGGCGGCGGGTGTGGCAGCCGGAGGACCCGCACCTCTACGGTCTGACGTTCGAGCTGCTCGACGCGGGAGGCGAGGTGGTCGACCGGCTCGACTCCTACGCGGGGCTGCGGACCATCGCCGTCGAGGGTCACAAGGTGCTGCTCAACGGCCGGCCGGTCTTCCAGCGGCTCGTGCTCGACCAGGGCTACTGGCCGGAGTCGCTGATGACGGCGCCGAGCGAGGAGGCGCTCGTCCGCGACGTCGAGCTCGGGTTGGCAGCGGGTTTCAACGGCGCCCGGATCCACCAGAAGATCGCCGAGGAGCGCTTCCTGCACCACTGCGACCGGAGGGGTTACCTCGTCTGGGGGGAGTTCCCCGACTGGGGGGTGTCGGGGCAGGGTCCGGCCGGGCACAACCAGAAGCCGGGTGCGACGTTCGTGGCGCAGTGGGTGGAGGCGGTGGAGCGCGACTACTCGCACCCGAGCATCGTCGGCTGGTGCCCGCTCAACGAGACCCACCAGTATCTCCACGACCGGTTCACCGTCCTGGACGACGTCACCCAGGCCATGTACTGGGCCACCAAGGGGATGGACCGCACCCGGCCCGTCATCGACGCCTCGGGCTACAGCCACCGGGTCCCCACGACCGACGTCTGGGACAGCCACGACTACACCCAGGACCCCCGGGAGTTCGCCCAGGTGATGGGCGGGCTGGCGACGGGCCGCCCGCACACCAACACCGGGGAGAACACCGGGTCAGCGGTGCCCGGTGCTCCGGACTACTCCACGCCGTACGCCGGCCAGCCCTACTTCTGCAGCGAGTACGGCGGGATCTGGTGGGTTCCGCCGCAGGAGCGCACCGAGGAGGACGCCACGAACGACGAGGGCGAGTCGTGGGGGTACGGCAACCGGCCCGCCGACGAGGAGGAGTTCTACTCCCGCGCCGAGGGGCTGACCCGTGTGCTCGACCAGGACCCGCTGATGTTCGGCTACTGCTACACCCAGCTCACCGACGTGTTCCAGGAGAAGAACGGCATCTACGCCTTCGACCGGTCGGCCAAGCTCGACATGGAGCGTGTGCGGGCGATCTTCGACCACCCCTCGGCGTACGAGGCCGCCGGCTGACCGCTGCCGCCGCCGCGACGCCCCTCGCTGCTCACAGGCGGCAACCCTGCGCAACGGCGGATGCATCCCCCTGGAGGTGTGACTCGGCGCCTGTGAGTCGGGGAGGGGGGACGGGGAGTGGTGGCCGCGCCGCTCAGTCCCGGCCGGCCGCGAGCACCAGCGCCCGGGCCAGGACGGCGGCGGCGGTCGGCAGCGGGGCGGTGTCGTAGGTCATCGTCGGCACGTGCAGCCCCGGCGTGAGCCCGACGCCGACCGCGAGCATCGCCGACCGCAGCCCGGGCCGTGCGACCGCGTAGTGGTGGAAGTCGTCGGCGCCGGTGGTGACGATCTCCTCCCGCAGCGCCTCCTCGCCGGCGACCTCGCGGATCGCCCGGGCCAGCGTCGCGGCGGCCTCGGGGTGGACCTCGGCGCCGGGGGTGCCCCCGTGCCAGTGCACCTGCACCTGCACGCCGTACGTCGCGGCGATGCGGACCACCGCCTCGTCGACCCGCTCGCGCAGCTCGGCGATCACCGCGTTGCGCTGGGCCCGCAGGTCGAGGGCCACCTCGGCCGTGCCGGGGATGACGTTGAGGCTCGCCCCGCCGGCCCGGACGCGGGTGATCTTGGCCGAGTAGGACTCCGCCGGGTTGAACCGCAGGGCGGGCAGCACCTGGTGCAGCGCCACCACGGGGTCGACGGCGTTGCGCCCGAGGTGCGGCCGCGCACCGTGGGCGTCCTCCCCGGTGAAGGTCACCAGCCCGGTGAGCGAGGCCCCGCTGTGCAGCGCGGGCGCGAGCTCGCCGGCGGCCAGCTCCTCGACCGGTCGTAGGTGCAGCCCGAACAGGTCGGTGACCCCCTCCAGCGCGCCCCGCTCGAGCAGGTCGAGCGCCCCCTCGCCGGTCTCCTCCGCGGGCTGCAGCAGGAACCGCACCCCGACCCCGTCCGGCAGGCGCTCGCCGACCAGGAGCGAGGCGACCCCCAGGACCACCGCCATGTGCGCGCTGTGACCGCAGGAGTGGACGGCATGCCCGTCGGCGTCCTCACCCGTCCAGATCGCGTCGAGGTCGGCACGCACCGCGACCCACCGCGGTCCGTCCCCCAGCTCCGCGACCGCCCCCGTGCGCCCCTCCACCTCGGTGGCGGGAACGCCCAGGCGGGCGAGCTGCTCCACGAGGTATGCCGTGGTGCCGGTCTCCCGATACGCCGGCTCGGGGTGCGCGTCGAGCCAGGCGTGCCAGTCGAGCACCTGCCGGGTGAGCTCCGGGGTCACGTCCACGTCATACCTCCTGGCGGTCGGGGCGGGCGTCGCCCACGATGCCAGACGACCTCGCTGGCACGATGGCCCGATGACCCGCGACCTCGACCTGACCCTGTTCGGCGCGACCGGCTTCGTCGGGCGGCTGACCGCCGAGCACCTGGCCGCGACGGTCCCCGACGGCGTCACGGTGGCGCTCGCGGGCCGGTCCGTCGCACGGCTGGAGGAGGTCCGCCGCGGACTCGGCCCCCGGGCCTCGGCCTGGCAGGTCGTGGTGGCCGACGCCCAGGACGTGGCCGGGCTGGAGGCGATGGCCGCCCGCTCACGGGTCGTGGTGTCCACGGTGGGGCCCTACCGGCGCCACGGCATACCCCTGGTCCTGGCCTGCGCACGTGCCGGCACGGACTACGCCGACCTCACCGGCGAGACCCTCTTCGTGCGCGAGGCGGTGGGGCGCGCGCACCCCACCGCCCGCCGGACCGGTGCGCGGATCGTCGTCTCGTGCGGCTACGACTCCGTGCCCTCCGACCTCGCGGTGCACCTGCTGCACCGCAGGGCGGAGGAGGACGGCGCCGGCGGGCTGACCGACACCACCCTGGTCGCCAGGGCCAGCGGAGGGGTGAGCGGCGGCACCGTCGAATCCATGCGGCTGATGGTGCAGGAGCTCGCGGACGACCCCTCGCAGCGGGCGGTCATGGCCGACCCCGAGGCGCTCTCCGGAGGGGTGGCGGGTGCCCCCGGCCAGGAGGACGTGTGGCGCCCCTTCGTGGAGGAGCGCACCGGCCGCTGGGTGGTGCCCTTCTTCATGGGGCCCTACAACACCCGGGTGGTGCGCCGCTCGAACGCCCTCACCGGCCGCCGCTACGGGGAGCGCTTCCGCTACCGGGAGCTGATGGCGACCGGGCGCGGGGTGCGGGGCGCGGCGCGGGCGGCCGGCGTGGTCGCCGGGCTCGGCGCGCTCGCGGCCGGGATGGCGACCCCGGGGGTGCGCCGGGTGCTGGACCGCGCCCTCCCGTCGCCGGGGGAGGGGCCGAGCGCCCGGGTGCGGGACAGCGGCTGGTTCCGGATGGAGACCACCACCACGACCGAGGACGGCACGAGGTATGCCGCGACCGTCGCCGCGCAGGGCGACCCCGGCTACCGCGCGACCGCGGTGATGCTGGGCCAGGCCGCCCTCGTCCTGGTGTCCACGCGCCGGGACGGGACGGCCGGCGAGGGAGGCGTGCTCACGCCGGCGGTGGCGCTGGGCGACCGGCTCGTGGCGGCGCTGCGGGCCCAGGGTTTCACGCTCGAGGTGCGGCGCGAGGAGGCCGGGCGGTTTGGGGCCGCGGGTCAGGACTTGGTCAGGGTTCGGTCAGGGTTCGGTCAAGGCTTGGTAAGAAGGCTGGTGCCCGGGACCGGCCCGTCCTAGCGTGCGGGCATGGACCGCACTGACCTCTCCCGCCGCTCCCTCCTCGGCCTCGGCTCGCTCGCCGCGCTCTCGATCCCGCTCGCCGGGGCGGGCACGGCCTCCGCAGCCCCCACCTTCCCCGACCCGGGCAGCAGCACGCCGCTCTCGGCGATCCGCAGCTACGGCGACATGGTCGACCAGCTGCAGGCGCTGGCGCGCAGCAGCCGCTTCCCGGTGACGGTGCGCACCCTCTCCCAGATCGGCACCCAGGAGTCGCTCTCCGAGCAGGGACGCGAGCTGTATGTCGCGACCGTCGGCTCCGGAGCGACACCGGTCTGGGTCCAGGGCCGGATCCACGGCAACGAGCCCTACGGGCTGGACTCGACGATGAGCGTGCTCAGGAGCCTGGCGACCAGCGGTGCGGCACAGTGGGCACGGATCCGCGAGGAGTTCACCGTCCACGTCATCCCGGTCTACAACCCCGACGGGTCCGAGGCGAACATCCGGGAGACCGTCCTGTGGGACCGGGCGGCCGACGCACCGCGGCTCGACGCGCAGGGACGGCAGCAGCGGATCGACCTCAACCGGGACTGGTCGCCGACCGGCTTCGTGGCGCGAGAGTCGCTGGCCTGGTACGAGTACTGGACGAGGGTGAAGCCCGCCTACGCGCTGGACATCCACCACCAGGGCCTCAAGCGGGACTACGTGACGGGGGAGGAGATCACCTTCTCCCTCGGGATCTCCCTCGCCCCCGGCGGCCCGACGCTGCCGACGCTGGAGGGCGGCGCCTACGACGTGCTGACGAGGCAGATGCAGAGCCACGTGTGGCTGGAGACGAAGGACTACGGGTTCGTCGGTATCGACAAGTACGACGTCGGCCACGGCACCGTGATCGACATCCGCGGCGGCGTGGTGTCGGCGATGATGCTGGGGCTGGACCACGCCGGCCTCAACCCGACCGGGCACAGCAACCCGGCGGTCTTCTTCGAGACCTCGGGCAACACCCGCGACGGCAACATCGGGCACAAGGCCCGCGGGAAGATGGTGCGGCAGAACGTCCTCGGCCTGACCGCCTGGCTCGACGGCCTGGCGGACGGGTCGGTGTTCCAGGTGGACCCGACGATCTGGGACGACCAGATCCCGGGGACGCCCGTCCTGCGCTACCTCACCGACTGGGGCGGCGTGATCCCGGCCTGAGGTGGGCGACCTGACACGATGAGGGCATGTAGCTCATCGTCGTGAAGTTCCCCGTCCGGCCCGAGTCCGTCGAGCGCTGGACGGACGTCGTCGCCGACTACACGGCTGCGTGCCGCGCGGAGGAGGGCAACATCTTCTTCGAGTGGTCCCGCAGCGTCGAGGACCCGTCCGAGTTCGTGCTCGTCGAGGCGTTCACCGACGAGGGCGCGGCCGCGCACGTGCAGAGCCCCCACTTCCAGCAGGGGATCGACGCGATGCGGCCGCACCTGTCGGCCACCTCGAGGATCGTGTCCCGACGGGTGGACGGTGACGGCTGGGAGGAGATGGGCGAGCTGCGGATCGGGTGATCGGCCGCGGGGGCGTCACGCCGAACGGGCACACCTGACCCGGTCCTGGGCGGATGCGCCCGGATCTGCAGATGTGCCCGTCCGGCGTGACAGCGGACGGCGTCAGTTGGCGATGCCTCCGCACAGCACCGGCAGGGTGGCCTCGAGCGGCGCCTGGTCCGTCAGCTCCGAGGGACCGGCGTCGAAGTCGTAGGTACCGCTGGTGTTGAGGTCGATCCCGTGCACGACGACCTGCGCGGTGTCGGCGTTGGCCAGCGAGTCCCCGTTCACGAAGGTCCTCGTGTAGCTCAGGCGGCCGTCGGCGTCGGCGACCGGGAAGCGGTCGAGCGCGAGGGCGCTGCTCGGGCTCGTGTCGCCCGAGGTGGTGAGCGAGGCGATGATGCCGCCGTAGGAGGGCGCCCCCTCGATGACGTTGACGAGGCCGTTCCCGTCGCTGTCCGCGGCGGGGCCGGGGCAGCCGAGGTCGGCCTGGTCGGTGAAGCCGTGCAGGTGCATCGCGTGGGGAAGGAGCGGCGCCAGACCCCAGGCCTGCACGCTCACCTGCACCTTGCCGTTGGGCAGCGCCGTGATGCGGGTCGACCCGCCCGCCTGGCTGTTGGGGACCGACTCCGCCTGGACGGGCGCGAGCCCGTAGGCGTAGGTCGCGACCCGCTCCGACGGGTTGCGGTCGTGCCCGGCCGAGGCCGGGGCGGCGGCACCCACCGCGGTGACGGCGGCGACGACGGCGAGGCTGGAGAGAGCTGCGCGGACCTTCATGATCACTCCTTCGTGGATCGGGCGACGTCCTGTCGCCCTGGTAGGAGGTCTTCGGAGCCGTGGGCCGGGGCGGATTGGACGCACGTGCCGCTGAACCGCCACCTAGGCTTCGGCTGTGCGGTGGAGCGGTGAGGGGAGCAGCGCCCGCCTGATGCTCGGCGCCAGCGCGCTCACCACCCTCGGCGCCATCCCCCCGTTCCTCGTCGGCGCCCAGGCGGTCCTGCTGATGCGGGACCTCGACTTCGGTCCGGCCGGGCTCGGGCTGGCGGTGAGCACCTTCTTCGCCGTGGCGGCGCTGGTGACGATCCTGGGCGGCTCGCGCCTGGAGCGGTGGGGCGACCCGGCAGGCCGGCTCGTGGCCGGCCTGCTCGTCGCGACCGGGGGCCTGGGTCTGGCGCTGCTCGTCCGGGACTGGCCCTCCCTCGTCGCGGCGATGGCCGTGCTGGGCGCCGGCAACGCGACCTGCCAGGGCACCTCCAACCGGACCGTCGCCACCGCCCTGCCGCCCCACCGCCGCGGCCTGGGGTTCGGCGTCAAGCAGAGCGCGGTGCCGGCCGCCATCATGCTCGGCGGCCTCGCCGTGCCCACGACGACGGCGGCGCTGGGCTGGCGCAGCACCTTCGTCGTCACCGGCCTCCTCGGTGTCCTGCTCGCGTTCACCGCCCTGACCTCCGCGCTGGCCGGCCGGCGCCGGCACCGCAGGACCGCGGCCGCTCGGCCCGGGGACGGTGCCGGGGCCGTCCCGGGGCGAGGTGGACGGCATACCCCCGAGGACCGGGACCGGGCGCCGTGGGGACCTCTCCTGCTGTGCGGGGTGGCCATCACCTTCGCCAGCGCCGCGGCGAACTTCCTCGGCGCCTACCTCGCGAGCTGGGCGCACGAGGTGGGGCTGACCATCGGCCAGGCCGGCCTCCTGATGGCGGCAGGCTCCGGCAGCTCGGTCCTCGTCCGCGTCGTCAGCGGGCTGCGCGCCGACGCCCGGCACGGCGGCAACCTGTCGGTCGTCGCGGCGATGATGCTGTCCGGGGCGGCGTGCCTGGCCCTGATCGGCGCGGTGCCGCAGGTGTGGAGCGTGCTGCTGTTCGGCTTCCTGGCCTTCGCGGTCGGCTGGTCCTGGCCCGGCCTGATGCTGTATGCCGTGGCGCGGGTGGGGCGGGACGCGCCCACCCAGGCGTCCTCGGTCGTGCAGGCCGGTGCCTTCGTCGGCGGTGCCCTCGGCCCGGTCGGGTTCGGCCTGCTCGTCGCGGGCCTCGGCTTCCGCGGCGCCTGGGAGGCCGCCGCGGCGGCCCTCCTCGTGGCCGGAGTGCTCACCCTCCTCGCCCGGCACGGCTTCCGGCGGGACCTGCGCGAGCGCCCGCCGACGGAGCCGTTCGCCTACGGCGGAGGTCGGCGGAGCCCCCGCTTCGTCACGAGGACCCGGGGCGGCTAACCTCCGCCCCATGGAACCTGCGACCCGGGGCCCCGCCTCGTCGAGCTTCTCCGACCACCTGGGTGTGCACGACGTCGAGGTCGGCACGGATCGCGCCGTCACCCGGATGGCCGTCACGGACGCGCTCGCCAACCGCAACGGCGTGCTCCACGGCGGCGCGCTGATGTCGCTCGTGGACCACTGCGCCGGCACGCTCGCCTTCGCGCTCTGCCCGCCCGGGTTCACCAACGTGACGCTCGAGGCCAAGACCAACTTCTTCCGCAAGGCCCGCGTCGACGACACGGTGACCGCGGTGGCCACGCCGCTGCACGTCGGCCGGACGACGCTCGTGGTCCAGGTCGTCACCACCCGCGGGGACGGCAAGGAGGTCTCGGCGACCACCCAGACCCAGCTGTTCCTCGAGTGGTCCTAGCCCCCGGGGCAGCGGGACGGGGCCCTCACGGCCTGGTCGCCACCTCCAGCAGCTCGAGGACGTGCTGGTAGGGACGCCCGGTGGCTCGCGTCAGCCCCAGCTCGCAGGTCCGGTTGTTGGACACGTAGGCGGCGTACTCCCGCCCCGCCACCTCCGCCGCCTCGGGCGCGGTCGCGGCGGCGGTCAGCTCCGGGTGCAGCATGCCCCGGTCCCCGGCGAAGCCGCAGCACCCCCACGCGACCGGCACCGTGACGTCGTCGCTGACGTGCCGGGCCACCCGGACGAGCGCGTCGGTGGTGCCCAGGTGGGTGCTCGAGCAGGTCGGGTGGACGACGACCGGCCCGGTCGCCGCGGTCACCGGGAGCCGGTCCAGGAGCGTGTCGGCGACCCACGCGGTCGCGTCGACGACCCGGATCTCCCGGTAGGCCGGATCGCTCCCCAGCATCTGCACGAGCCCCTCGGCGCACGAGGCCGCCTCGCAGACCACCGGCAGCGCTCCTGCCTCGCTCGCCCCGAGCAGGGCGGGGAGCACCCGGGCGGCCATCGCGGCATACCCGCCCCGGCGCCCCTTGGACTTCCACGGTGTCCCGCAGCAGAGCCCGCCGACCCCGTCCGGGACCCGCAGACCCACCCCGGCGCGCCCGGCCAGGGCGACGAGCGCCCGCTCGGCGCCGACACCGCCGGTGGCCGGCTCGGGCCCGAACATCGTGCCCACGCAGGGGGCGAAGTGCACCGCCGCGGCCCCGGGCACGGCCCCGTCGGTCCCGCCACGCCGCGGTCCGCCCCGAGGCAGCCCCCGGTCGTAGCGGGGGAGCGCGTCGTGGTCGACCACCGTGCGGCCCGCGCGGGTCAGCAGCGACGGCACCTGGGGGAGCACCCGTGCGGCGGTCAGGGCCGCCGACGCGGCGACCGTGCCGGCCCCCCACACCCGTGCCGCACCCCGCCACGCGACCTCCCCGACCGGCCCGGAGGCCTCGGCCCGCAGCCGGCGGGTGAGGTCGCCGGTGTTGATGAGGACCGGGCAGACCGTCAGGCACATCCCGTCGACAGCGCAGGTGTCGGTGCCGTCGTACTCGTACTGCTCGGCCAGCTCGGCCGCCAGGGCGTCGTCGCCGCGCAGCTGGGCCGCCCGCATCTCCCGCCGCACCACGATCCGCTGGCGGGGTGTCGTCGTGACGTCCCGCGAGGGGCAGACCGGCTCGCAGAACCCGCACTCGACGCACCGGTCGACCTCCGCCTCGACCGTCGGGGCGGTCTTGAGGTCCGCGAGGTATGACGTGGGGTCGTCCGAGAGGACCGACCCGGGGTTGAGCACGCCCCGGGGGTCGAGCAGCCGCTTGAGCTCGCACATCACCTCGTAGAGCTCGTCGCCGTACTGCCGCCGCACGAACGAGGCCATGATCCGCCCGGTCCCGTGCTCGGCCTTCAGCGACCCGCCCTCGCCGAGCACGAGGTCGACCATGTCCTCGGTGAAGGCCTCGTAGCGGGCCATCGACGCCGGGTCGGCGAACTGCTCGTTGAGCATGAAGTGGACGTTGCCGTCGCGGGCGTGGCCGAAGATGACCGACTCCGGGTAGGCGTGCCGCTCGAACATCTCGGTCAGCGCCAGGATGGTGTCGCCGAGCCGGTCGACGGTGACGACGACGTCCTCGAGGAGCGCGTTGGTGCCCGCCGGCCGCGCCCCGGCGACCGCGCTGTAGAGCCCCTTGCGCACCCGCCACAGGCCGGCGCGCTCCACCGGGTCGCGCGTCAGCGAGACCGGCACGGTGAGCGGGAGGTGGCCGAGCTCACCCTGCACGCGCGCGACGGTCTCCTCCAGGCGCGCCCGGTCGTCGTCCTGCCACTCGACTAGGAGCGCGGCGTGGTCGACGACCTCGAGGTCGGCGATCAGCCTGGGGCACAACGGGTCCTGCGCCGAGACGCGCAGCGACGCCGCGTCGAGGAGCTCGGCCGTCGCTGTCCCGGCAGCGACGAGCTCCGGCACCGACCCGGTCGCGCGCACGACGTCGTCGAAGACGAGCAGCCCGGTCGCCACGTGCGGGCGCACGGGCACCGTCCGGAAGGTCGCCGACGCGACGAACCCCAGCGTCCCCTCGCTGCCCACCATCAGCCGGGCCAGGATCTGGGCCGGCTCGTCGAAGTCGAGGAAGGCGTTCACGCCATACCCCATGGTGTTCTTCAGCGCGAAGAGGCGACGGATCGTCGCGACCGAGCCCGCGTCGCCACGCACCCGGTCCCGCAGCCTCAGCAGCCCCTCGTGCACGTCCGGCGCGGCCGCGCGCAGCTGCCCGGCGGCCCCCGGGTCGCCCGTGTCGAGGACCACCCCGGTCGGCAGGACGACCACGAGCGACTCCAGCGTGGCGTAGGTGTTGGCCTCCGTACCGCACTGCATCCCCGAGGAGTTGTTGGCCACCACGCCGCCCACCGTGCAGGCGCTCTCGCTGGCCGGGTCGGGGCCCAGCCGGCGGCCGTGCCGCGCCAGCAGCGCGTTCACCCGGCCGACGGTCACCCCCGGCCCGACCCGCACCCGGGCCCCGTCGTCGAGCACCTCCACGTCGCGGAAGTGCCGACGCACGTCGACCAGGACCGTGTCGGTCACGGCCTGACCGGACAGGCTGGTGCCGCCCGCGCGGAAGGTGAGGCTGGTGCCCGCGCGGTCGCACGCGGCCATCACCGCGGCCACCTGGTCCCGGTCCCCGGGCCGCACCACGAGCTCCGGGACGAGCAGGTAGTGCGAGGCGTCGTGGGCGAGCGCGTAGCGGTCGAGGGCGCGCGAGGACACCCGCCCCTCGCCCAGGGAGGCGGCCAGCTCCTCCTCCAGCCGGGCCCACCCGCCCGCCGGGCCGCGGTCCAGGTCGTGGTCGTGGTCGTGGCTCGCTCGGTCCATCGTCTCTCCTCGCCCGCCGCGCCGGCACGCACCGTCGCGTGGGGTCCATTAGACCCCCGACCGGGTGCGTCGTGGGGCGACGCGGCTGGGTAGCGTGCAACCCGTGGCCCGACAGCTCCAGCTCCTCCGCGCCAGCGCGCGCCCGCGACCGGCGATCCCCGGGCAGGGGATCCTCGACCCCTCGGTCACCACGATGCGCGTGCGTCCCCCGGACCTGGACCTCTACCTGCACGTCAACAACGGCGTGTACCTCCAGATGATGGACGTGGCGCGCAGCAACTACATCGCCGACCTGGGCGGGTTCCCGCTGCTGCGCGGGCGCGGCTGGTACCCCGTGGTCGCCGCGCAGACGGTGACCTACCGCCGCTCGCTCACCCTCGGCCAGCGCTTCGGGATCACCACGCGGGTGGTCGGCTGGGACGACCGCGTGGTCTACCTGGAGCAGGTCTTCGACCGCGGGACGGGGCGGATCGCCCGCGGGCTGGTCGCCGGCCGGTTCCTCACCCGCCGCAGCGGCGCCCGGGTGCCGGCGCCGGAGGTCATCGGTCTGCTGGACCCGGTGACACCCTCCCCGCAGCTCCCCGACGACGTGGCCCGGTGGGCGCGCGCGGTGGACGTGGCGCACCGCGTCTGAGGGGCTCGGGTATGCCGCGGGCCGGGGACCGCCGCCCGGCGCCGGACCTCCTCGGACGCCGGTCCGCCTCAGGTGCGGCTGATCGCCGCCTGCTCGGTCTCGGGGATCTCCTCCTCCAGCCGCGTGGACACCACCCGGCCGACCACCGCCACGAGCACGAGGCCGGCGACCACCGCGAGCAGACCCAGCCAGGTGCTGAGGGTGAGCGCGAAGACGACGTAGCC
The DNA here is from genome assembly GCF_003702705.1 of Ornithinimicrobium cerasi. Lineage (GTDB taxonomy): Bacteria > Actinomycetota > Actinomycetes > Actinomycetales > Dermatophilaceae > Ornithinicoccus > Ornithinicoccus cerasi. The sequence continues at coordinate 271,827 of NZ_QZMN01000003.1, forward strand.
ACCGAGCGCGACGACCGCACCGACCACGGCGTACGGCAGCTGGGTGGTGACGTGGGTGATGACGTTGCACCCGGCGCCCGTGCTGGACAGGATCGTGGTGTCGCTGATCGGCGAGCAGTGGTCGCCCCAGACCGCGCCGGCCAGGACGGCCCCGAAGGCCGCCAGCAGCAGCTGGTCGCCGCCCTCGACGGTGGTCATCACCTGGCCGGCGATCGGCAGCAGGATCCCGAAGGAACCCCAGGAGGTGCCGGTCGAGAAGGCCATCGCGCCGGCCAGGACGAACATCAGGGGGACGAGCCAGGCGGGGGGCAGGTCCGCCCGCTCGACGAGGGTGCCGAGGTACTCCCCGGTGCCGAGCTGACCGATGAGGGAGCCGAGCATCCAGGCCAGCAGGAGGATCCAGACGGCGGGCAGCATCGACCGCACGCCCTCCCAGGTCCCGCGGCCCAGGGTGGCGGCCGAGAACCGCGGGTTGGACGTCGTGTAGCGCACGTAGTAGTAGAGCGCCGCCGCGACCCCGAGCAGCCCGCCGTAGAGGAGGGCGTCGGTCACCGCCGTGTTGGCGAGCACGTCGAGGGGCGCCCAGCTGCCGCCCGCGCGGTAGCCGGTCCAGGTGATCCCCGCGAGCACCCCCACGACGAGCACGAGGAAGGGGATGACGAGGGCGCGCTTGGCGCCCGGCTGGTGGACGGGCAGGTCCTCGGCCAGCTCCCCGGGCACCTCCTCGGTCGCGTCGAAGGTCCGCCCCTCGGCGATGGCGCGCCGTTCCTCGCGCCGCATCGGCCCCAGGTCGAGCTGGAGGAGGACGACGATCCACACCAGGAGGACGGCGGCGATGGCGTAGTAGTTCATCACCGCGGCGCCGAGGAAAGCCTCCACGTCGCTCACCGCCAGGGCGGAGCCGGCCACGATCGGGGCCATGATGCCGATGATGCTGGCGCCCCAGCTGGAGAACGGGGCGAGCACCGCCACCGGGGCCGACGTGGAGTCGATGAGGTAGGCCAGCTTGGCCCGCGCCACGTGCATCCGGTCGGTGACCGGCCGCGAGACCTGCCCGACCGCCAACGCGTTGAAGTAGTCGTCGATGAAGATGACGATGCCCAGCACCGCGGGCAGCACGGTCGCCCCCCGGCGGGTGCGGATGCGTCCCAGCGCCCAGTCCGCGAAGGCGGCGCTGCCGCCGGCCATCATGACGAGCGCCGCGATGACGCCGAGCAGCAGCGTGAAGACGAGGATGTAGACGTAGGTGGTGTTGAGGCCGCCCTCCTCCCAGAAGATGCCGGAGAAGGCGTCCCACACCAGCCCCAGGGTGGCCAGGGGTGCCAGGTCGGCGACCAGGGCGGCGCTCGCGAGCACCCCGGCGCCCAGGCTGAGCAGCACCTTGCGGGTGGCGATGACGAGGACGATCGCCAGCAGCGGGGGAAGGACGGTGAGGACGGGCAGGGAGTCGGTCATCGGGGGCCGCCTTCGCACGTGGGGGTGAGTCCACGGTAGCGGCCGGCGAGCCTCAGCGGCCGCGGAGGACGAAGGCACGGTAGCGGCCGGCGAGCCTCAGCGGCCGCGGAGGACGAAGGCGTCGACGCCCTCGGGGGAGAGCACGAGGTTGGTGACCAGCACCGACGCGCCCACGATGCCGGCACTGGCACCGGAGGCCGACCCGACGATGCGCAGGTGGTGGGTGCCCAGCGGCAGCGAGCGGCGGTAGACCGACTCGCGGATCCCCGCGAGCAGCTGCTCCCCGACCGCGGCCATCCGCCCACCCACGACGATGACCGAGGGGTTGAGGAGGGAGACGACCCCCGCGAGCACGGCCCCGATGTCTCGCCCGGCCTCCCGGACCGCCGCGATCGCCGCGGGGTCACCGGCCCGGGCCAGCGCGACGACCTCGGCCTGGCCCGCGACGTCCAGGCCCTGGCTCCGCAGGGAGGCCGCGATCGCGGTCCCGGAGGCCACCGCCTCGACGCACCCGCGGTTGCCGCAGGTGCACAGGGCCTGGTTGCCGTCGGGGACCGAGACGTGGCCGAGGTCGCCGGCCGCGCCCTCGGCGCCGCGCTGGAGGAGGCCCCCGCTGATGATGCCGGCACCGATGCCCGAGGCGACCTTGACGAAGACCAGGTCCAGCACGTCGGGGTGGCGCTCCGCGTGCTCGCCGAGAGCCATGATGTTGACGTCGTTGTCGACGAGGACCGGGGCGTCCAGCCGGTCGGCGAAGAACGCGGGCACCTCGAACCGGTCCCAGCCCGGCATCACCGGGGGGCTGACCGGGCGGCCGGTGCTGAACTCGACGGGGCCGGGCAGGCCGATGCCCATCCCGGCGACCTCGGCAGCCGTGCGCCCGGCGGCCTCGAGCAGCTGCTCGGTCACGGTGGCCACCTCGCCCAGGACGACCTCGGGACCGTCCGTGATGCGGATGTCCTCGAGCCGTTCGGTCAGCACGGTGTTGGCCAGGTCGGTGACGGCCACGTGCACGTGCGACACCCCGAGGTCCACGCCGACCACCACCCGGCTGTCCGGCGCGAAGGCCAGGGTCGCCGCGGGCCGGCCACCGTGGGACTCCGCCGCACCGGTGAGCGTCACCAGCCCGGAGGAGAGCAGCTCCTCCACGCGCCCGGTGACCGTGGACCGCGCCAGGCCGCTCGCCCGCACGAGCTCCGCCCGGGTACGGGGCACGCCGTCGCGCAGCAGCTGGAACAGGGCCCCGGGTCCGCCCGAGAGGCCCTGTCCCGGGGGTCCGGTCGGGCCCGACCGGAGGGTCGCGGCGGGGGGTGCAACAGCCATGTCCGAAGTAAACCACCCCCCCTTGGGTACGGGACAGGTCAGAACAGTGACTAGAACATCCTCACTTTTGCTTGACGCCCGACATAAGGGTGCGTAGCGTTCCGCGCATGGTCACCGTCGACCCCCCCGGGGGGCCCGCGCCGCTGCTGCGGATGACGGGCATCGTCAAGCACTTCCCGGGCGCGAAGGCGCTCGACGGGGTCGACCTCGAGGTGCGAGCCGGCGAGGTCCACTGCCTCCTCGGGCAGAACGGCGCGGGGAAGTCCACGCTCATCAAGACGCTGGCGGGGGCCCACCGGCCCGACCGCGGCGAGATCCTCATGGACGGCAGCACGGTCAGCATCGACTCGCCGACGGCGGCGCTGCGGCTGGGGATCGCGACGATGTACCAGGAGCTGGACGTCGTCGACGGCCTCAGCATCGCCGAGAACGTCTTCCTCGGTCACGAGCTGCAGCAGGCCGGCGTGCTCCGCCGGGGCGAGACCCACGCGCGGACCCGCGACCTGCTGGCCAGGCTGGGCCACCCCGAGCTCCCGCCCCACCGCGAGGTGGGGCAGCTGTCCGCGGCCGGCAAGCAGATCGTCTCGATGGCGCGGGCGATGTCCCGCGACGCGCGGGTCATCGTCATGGACGAGCCGTCCGCGGTGCTGGACCCCGAGGAGGTCGACAACCTCTTCCGGGTCGTGGACGCGGTCACCGCCGAGGGGGTGGCGGTGGTCTACATCTCCCACCGGCTCGAGGAGATCCGCCGGATCGGGGACCGGGTCACGGTCCTCAAGGACGGCCGGACGGTGGCCACCAACCTCCGCGTGGAGGACGAGACCACGGCCGAGGTCATCTCCCTCATGACCGGGCGCGAGGTGGTCACCGACTTCGGTGGGGGCTCGGCCGGCCTGCAGGGGGAGGAGCCGCTGCTCGACGTGTCCGGCCTCTCGCTCGCCGGCACCTTCGAGGACGTCACCTTCGCCGTCCGTCCCGGGGAGGTCGTGGGGATCGCCGGCCTCGTCGGCGCGGGACGCTCGGAGATCCTGGAGACCGTCTTCGGGGCGCGGCGGGCCACCGCCGGGCAGGTCCGGGTCGACGGTCGCGACCTGGCGTGCGGGTCCGTGCCGGCGGCCGTCGCGGCCGGCATCGGGCTGGCCCCCGAGGAGCGCAAGTCGCAGGGCCTGCTCCTCGACGAGCCGGTCTTCCGCAACATCACGCTGTCCACGTTCGACCGCTTCGCCCGCGGTGGGGTCCTCGACGAGCGGGCCGAGCGGCGGGTGGCCGACGAGCAGATCGCCGCCCTGAGCCTGGCTCCGGCCGACCCCGGCCGGATCACCCGGACCCTCTCCGGGGGCAACCAGCAGAAGGTGATGCTGGCCCGCTGGCTCGTGCACGGCTGCCGGGTCCTGCTCCTGGACGAGCCGACCCGCGGGGTCGACGTCGGTGCCCGGTCCGAGATCTACCGCCTCATCCGGCGGCTCGCCGCCGACGGGGCGGCCATCGTCCTGGTGTCGAGCGAGCTGGAGGAGGTGCTCCAGCTCAGCGACCAGGTGCTGGTGCTCGCCGACGGTCGGGTCGTGCACCAGGGACCCGCCGACGACATCGACGAGCACCGGGTGCTCGACCTGGTCATGGAAGGAACGCACACATGACGACGACCGACGCGCCGCAGACGCCGGCCGAGGGCCCCGCCCCCGAGCGGGGGCACGAGGACGCCGGGACCCGTCGGCGGGGGCTGCCCTCCCTCGGTGGCCTCGGCCGCGACCTCGGCCTCATCCTCGCGCTCGTCGCCCTCGTGGTCCTGGGCGGCGCCACCTCGGGCGAGCGCTTCCTCAGCGTGGGCAACCTGATGGTGATCCTGCAGCAGGCGGCGATCATCGGCGTGCTGAGCATCGGCGTCACCTTCGTCATCACCTCGGGCGGGATCGACCTGTCGGTCGGCTCGGTGATGGGGCTGGCGACGGTGTGGGCCTCGACGCTGGCCACCCAGACCATGGCCCAGGACATCCACTGGGTCGTCATGATCTTCGCCGCGCTGGCGGTCGGCACGGCCGCCGGGGTCATCAACGGTCTCATCGTGGCCTACGGCAACGTGGTCTCGTTCATCGCGACGCTCGCCATGCTCGTCGCCGCCCGCGGCCTGGCCGAGATCATCTCCGACCGGCGCACCCAGATCGTCCGGGTCGACCCCTTCCTCGACGCCTTCCGCGGCTCCGTCCTGGGGGTGCCGGTCATCGTCTGGATCTTCGTGCTCGTCGCCGCGGCCGGCTGGTTCCTGCTGAACCGCACCACCTTCGGCCGCCGCACGGTCGCGATCGGCGGCAACCCGGAGGCCGCCCGGCTGGCGGGCATCAAGATCCGGCGGCACACCGTCATGGTGTTCGCGCTCAGCGGGCTGACCGCGGGGATCGCCGGCGTGATGATGCTGGCCCGGACCACCGCCGGCACCTCCACCAACGGCTACCTCTACGAGCTCGACGCGATCGCCGCCGTCGTGGTCGGCGGCACGCTGCTCATCGGCGGGCGCGGCACGATCATCGGCACCGTCCTCGGCGTCCTCATCTTCGCCACGCTGTCCAACCTCTTCATCCAGAACAACCTCTCGATCTCCGCGCAGTCGTTGGCCAAGGGCGCGATCATCGTCGTCGCCGTCCTGCTGCAGCAGCGCTTCGCGGCCCGGTCGCGCTCGTCCTAGCGACCCCGACCCGGTGAGGGACGGCATACCCGCTCCCCACCCACCCCCGACCCCCGTGACCGCCAGAGCCAACCCGCACCATCCCGTCAAAGGAGACCCACCATGGCACGCACCACCCGAGTCCGCCGAGCCTCCCGCGCCGCCGCAGTCCTGTCGGCCGTCGCGCTGCTGGCCGCCTGCACCGGCAACACCGAGGCGGAGGTGAGCGGTGAGGACGACGAGGGGCAGGCCTCCGAGGAGGCGGCGCCCGCGCCGGGCAGCAACGACGAGACCGGTGAGACGGTCGTCATCGGCTTCTCCGCCCCCGCCGCCGACCACGGCTGGATGGGCGCGATCACCCAGGCCGCGATCGAGGAGGCCGAGAGCCACGAGGACGTCGAGCTGAGGGTCGCCGAGGGCACCAACGACGTGAACCTGCAGATCTCCCAGGTCGAGACCTTCATCAACGACGGCGTCGACGCGATCGTGCTGCTGCCCTTCGACGGGGCGGCGCTCACCGAGATCGCCACCGAGGCGATGCAGGCCGGCATCCCGGTCATCAACGTGGACCGCGAGTTCAGCGCACCCGAGGCGGCCCGCGTCACGGTGCTCGGCGACAACTACGGCATGGGCCGCAGCGCCGGCGAGTACATCTGCGAGCGGCTCGCCGACCAGCCCGACGCCGTCGTGGCCGAGGTCGCCGGCATCGACAACCTGCCCCTCACCCAGGAGCGCAGCCAGGGCTTCGAGGACGCCCTCGGCGAGTGCGGTCTGGACGTCGACAACCGCGTCGCCGCCGACTTCACCGTGCAGGGCGGCGAGTCGGCCACCTCCAACCTGCTGCAGGCGGCGCCGGAGATCGACGCGATGTGGAACCACGACGACGACCAGGGCGTCGGCGTGCTCGCCGCGATCGAGAACGCCGGGCGCGACGAGTTCTTCGTCGTCGGCGGTGCGGGCTCGGCCAACATGATGCGCGAGATCCAGTCCGGCGACAGCGTCGTGGAGGCCACCGTCATCTACCCCTCGACGCAGGCCGCCGACGGCATCCGGCTCGCGCGCCTCGTCGCGCAGGGCAAGGGCATGGGCGACCTCGTCGAGATCGAGGTGCCCCGCCTCGTCCAGCTCTACGCCCCGGTCGTCACCGCGGACAACGTCGACGAGTACCTCGACACCGCGTTCGAGTCCTGATCCACGCCGGACCCGGCCGGTGCGAGGCCACCGGCCGGGTCCGCCGCACCACGACCCAGCACGTCAGAGAGGACACGATGAGCAACGCCGACGGCCGGCTGCGGGTGGCCATGATCGGGCACGCCTTCATGGGCCGGGCCCACTCCCAGGCCTGGCGGGTGGCGCCCCGCTTCTTCGACCTGCCCCGCGAGCCGGTGATGCAGGTCCTGGTGGGCCGGTCCCCGGACCGCGCCGAGGAGGCGGCCCGGCAGCTGGGCTGGGCCGAGGCGCAGACGGACTGGCGCGCCGTCCTGGAGCGGGACGACGTGGACCTGGTGGACATCTGCACACCCGGCGACACGCACGCGGAGATCGCGGTCGCCGCCCTCGAGGCGGGCAAGCACGTGCTCGTGGAGAAGCCGATGGCCAACACGCTCGACCAGGCCGAGCGGATGACGCAGGCCGCCGAGCGGGCAGCCGCCCGGCAGGTCTGGTCGATGGTGGGGTTCACCTACCGACGCGTCCCGGCGGTCGCGCTGGCACAGCGCCTCGTCGCGGAGGGCCGGATCGGGGAGGTGCGCCAGGTGCGCTGCCAGTATCTGCAGGACTGGCTCGCCGACGAGCAGGCGCCGGGTTCGTGGCGCACCGACAAGGCGCTGGCGGGGTCGGGGGCGCTGGGTGACATCGGCGCCCACATCGTCGACCTGACCCACTTCATCACCGGGCAGCGCGTCGCCGGGGTGTCGGGCATGCTCGACACGATCGTCGCCGAGCGACCGGTGGCGCAGGACGTCCCGGTCCCCGGCCTCGGTGGCGTGGCCGGCGCCGACCGTGCCCCGGTCACGGTGGACGACGTCGCGATGTTCACCGGCCGCCTGGAGTCCGGGGCCCCGTGCGTCTTCGAGGCCACCCGGATGGCGTGGGGCCGCAAGAACGCCATCCGCGTGGAGGTGAACGGGTCGACCGGCTCGCTGGCCTTCGACTTCGAGGACATGAACGTCCTGCACCTCTACGACGCGTCGGCGCCGGCCGCCGAGCAGGGTTTCACCCGCATCTACGTCACCGAGGCCGACCATCCCTACGTCGCGGCCTGGTGGCCGCCGGGCCACGGGCTGGGCTACGAGCACGGCTTCGTCCACCAGGTGGTGGACCTGGTCACGGCCGTGGCCGACGGGGAGCAGCCGCGCCCGTCCTTCGCGGACGGCCTGACCGTCCAGCGGGTGCTGGACGCGGTCGAGCGCTCGAGCCAGGACGAGGGCCGCTACACCACGACGGGGACGACCAGGCCCGTACGGCATACCGAAGGAGAGAGCTGATGTCCCGACCGATCACGCTTTTCACCGGCCAGTGGGCCGACCTGCCGTTCGAGGAGGTGGCGCGCCTGGCCTCCGAGTGGGGCTACGACGGGCTCGAGATCGCCTGCTGGGGCGACCATCTCGACCCGTGGCAGGGTGCCGAGGACGACGCCTACATCCAGGGCAAGAAGGACGTGCTGGAGAGGTACGGCCTGCAGGTGTGGGCCATCTCCAACCACCTCAAGGGTCAGGCCGTCTGCGACGACCCGATCGACGAGCGGCACCGGGGGATGCTGTCGGAGCGCGTGTGGGGCGACGGCGACCCCGAGGGCGTGCGGCAGCGGGCCGCCGAGGAGATGACGCTGACCGCGCGCACCGCGGCCCGGCTGGGCGTGAAGACCGTGATCGGCTTCACCGGCTCCTCGATCTGGAAGTACGTCGCGATGTTCCCGCCCGTGTCGCAGGAGCTCGTCGACGCCGGCTACCAGGACTTCGCCGACCGGTGGAACCCGATCCTCGACGTCTTCGACGAGGAGGGCGTGCGGTTCGCGCACGAGGTGCACCCCTCGGAGATCGCCTACGACTACTGGACCACCCAGCGGGCGATGGAGGCGATCGGGCACCGCGAGGCCTTCGGGCTCAACTGGGACCCGAGCCACTTCGTCTGGCAGGACCTCGACCCGGTCGGCTTCCTCTGGGACTTCAAGGACCGGATCTACCACGTCGACTGCAAGGACGCGAAGCTCCAGGTCGGCAACGGCCGCAACGGCCGGATGGGGTCGCACCTGGCGTGGGCGGACCCCCGGCGAGGGTGGGACTTCGTCTCGACGGGCCACGGCGACGTGCCGTGGGAGGCGTGCTTCCGGATGCTCAACGCGATCGGCTACGACGGTCCGATCTCGGTGGAGTGGGAGGACGCGGGCATGGACCGCCTGGTCGGGGCCCCGGACGCCCTGGAGTTCGTCCGGCGCTCGCTCTTCGACGCACCGACCGCCGCCTTCGACGCCGCCTTCAGCACGCGCTGAGGCTCGGCCCGGTGGTGGGGGCGGTGCCATGATGGGCGTGGTGTGGCGGCGCGACCTCCGTCACGACCGGCGCCCAGCTTCCTCCAGCCCAGCACGGGGTGACGCAGATGCAGATCGACCTCAACTCCGACCTCGGCGAGGGTCTGGGCAGCTGGCGGATGGGCGACGACGAGGCGCTGCTGGGCATCGTCACGAGCGCGAACGTCGCCTGCGGCTTCCACGCCGGTGACCCGCCCATCATGCGGGCGGTCACCACGATGGCCGCGGCGCGCGGGGTGGCCGTCGGCGCCCACGTCGCCTACCGCGACCTCACCGGTTTCGGCCGGCGGTTCATCGACATGGAGCCGGACGTGCTCACCGACGAGGTCGTCTACCAGATCGGCGCGCTCGACGGCATGGCCCGGCGCGCGGGCCACCGGGTCACCTACGTCAAGCCGCACGGCGCCCTCTACAACGCGGTCGTGACGCACGAGGAGCAGGCCGCCGCGGTCGTGCGGGCCGTGCGCGAGTACGACGCCGACCTCGTCCTCGTGGGGCTGCCCGGCTCCGTCGTGCTCCGGCTCGCCGTGGAGGCGGGTCTGCGCACCGCTCGCGAGGCGTTCGCGGACCGGGCCTACACGCCGGAGGGGCAGCTCGTGCCGCGCACCCGTCCTGGCGCCGTCCTGCACGACCGGGAGCTGATCGCCCGGCGGTGCGTCGCGATGGCGACCGGGGAGCCGGTAGCTGACGTCAACGGCGACCCGCTCACGGTGCACCCGGACTCCCTCTGCGTCCACGGCGACACCCCCGGGGCGGTCGGGATCGCCCGTGCGGTGCGGGCGGCGCTCCAGGGCGCGGGCGTGACGCTGGCCCCGTTCGTCGCGACGGTCTGAGGCGTGCGCGTCCTGCCGAGCGGCTCCCGCGGGCTGCTGCTGGAGCTGGACTCCCTCGAGGAGGTCCTGGCCCGTTACGCCGCGCTCCGGGAGGTCGACCTCCCGGTCCTGGACCTCGTCCCGGCCGGACGCACGATCCTCGTCGTCGCCGACCGGGGCACCGACCTGCGCGCCCTGGAGCAGCGGGTCCGGGCGGTCGCGCCGGTCGAGCACGCCGGCGCCGACCTGGACCCCGTCGAGGTGCCGGTGCGCTACGACGGGGAGGACCTGCACGAGGCGGCCGACCTGCTCGCGTGCTCGGTGGAGGAGCTGGTGCGCCGACACCGCGAGGAGGCGTGGACGGTCGCGTTCTGCGGATTCGCCCCCGGCTTCGCCTACCTGCGCGGCACCCGGTCCGGCTGGGACACCCCTCGCCGCACCTCCCCGCGGACCCGTGTGCCGGCCGGTGCGCTGGCCCTCGCGGGGGAGTTCACCGCCGTCTACCCGCGGGAGTCGCCGGGCGGCTGGCAGCTCATCGGCCACGCCCTCGTGCCGATGTTCGACCTCCACCGCGACCCGCCCTCGCTGCTGCTGCCCGGCACCCCGGTGCGTTTCGTGGAGGCCCGGGTATGACGTCGCTCACCGTGGTGGAGCCCGGCACCCTCACCACGGTCCAGGACTTCGGCCGGCCGGGGCAGGCGGCCCTGGGCGTCGGTCGCTCGGGCTGCTGCGACCGCGGGGCGCACCGGCTGGCCAACGCCCTGGTCGGCAACCACCCCACGCTGGCGACCCTGGAGGTCACCCTCGGCGGGCTCGTGCTGACCGCCGACGGGGACGTCGTCGTCGCCACCACCGGGGCACGCTGCCCGGGGGTGCCCCACCTGGGCCCCTTCTCCCTGGGACCGGGGGAGGAGCTGCGCCTCGGCATACCCGCGGCCGGCCTGCGCACCTATGTCGCGGTGCGCGGCGGCATCGACGTGGAGCCGGTGCTGGGCAGCCGCTCCACCGACGTGCTCGCCGGGCTCGGCCCCCCGGTGGTCGCGGCTGGCGACCGGCTCCCGGTGGGCACCACCCCCCGGCCGGTGCCCGGGGTGGACGTCGCCGCGGTCCCGGAGCCGACCGGCGACCTGCTCACCGTGCCGGTGACCCCCGGCCCCCGCCGCGACTGGTTCGACGACGCCCAGTGGCGGCGGCTCCTCGAGCAGGCCTGGACCGTCGACCCGCGGTCCGACCGCGTCGGCGCGCGGCTGGTCGGCGATCCGCTGGTCCGCACCCGCGAGGGCGAGCTGACGAGCGAGGGGATGCTGCGCGGCGCCCTGCAGGTCCCGCCGTCGGGTCTGCCCGTGCTCCTCCTCGCGGACCACCCGGTGACCGGTGGCTACCCCGTCATCGGCTACGTCGACGACGAGGCGGTCGACCGGTGCGCCCAGCTGCGACCGGGCCAGCAGGTGCGGTTCACGTCGCTGCGTCAGGACGCGGCCAGGGAGCGGTAAAGACCTGGTCAGGGTTCGGTCTGGGTTGCGTCAGAAGCCTGGTCAGGGGCCCGTCGACCTGCCTAGCGTGCGGGCATGGAACTCAGCCGCAGAAGTCTCGTCGCCGCGCTCGTCGCCGCACCCATCGCCCTCGGCTCCCTCCCCGCGCTGGCGGTGGGCAACGGTCCCGAGTGGGGCGGGAACGGCAACATCACCACCGCGCACCTGTCCACCTACGACGACCTCGCCGACTTCCTGCACACGCAGGACGCCCGCCAGGACGCGATGGAGCTCACGGTCATCGGCCAGTCGGTCAAGGGCCGCGACCTCTACCTGGCGTCCTGGGTCAGCGACCCCGACAACCCGACGATCCTGTACCTGACCCAGCAGCACGGCAACGAGCAGCTGACCACCGAGGGCGCGATGGAGTTCATCAAGCACCTCGGCACCGGCCGGGGCAGCGACGTGCTCGACGGGGTCAACATCCTCGTCGTGCCGATGCTCAACCCGGACGGCGCCATGGGGGACGTCAACTTCTCCCTCGACAACTACATCGCCCACGGCGACCGGCACCTGACCCGCGCCAACGCCGTCGGCGTGGACCTCAACCGCGACCACGTCGCGCGGGTCCAGCCCGAGACGCAGGCGCTGCACGACAACGTGCTCGGCGCCTACGACATCGACTACATGATCGACCTGCACCACCAGGGGGCCTACAGCGCGATCGGCGAGGAGTGGGTCAGCGGCTCGATCCTCTACCCGACCACGCCCAACGCCGACCCGGAGGTCGTCGAGCGCTCCAAGCAGCTGGGCGCCGTGGTCTACGACGCCGTCGACTCCACGGGCTGGGGCCTGCTGGCCAGGTACGAGGGCGGCTCCGCGGAGACCATCAGCCGCAACGGCCTCGCGGTCGAGTACGGCATCGCCACCCTGCTGTTCGAGATGCGGGGCATGTCCGACCACTCCAGCCCCACGTCGGTGCTCGGCGCGCGCAGCAGCGGCTACCTGATCCGTCAGACCGTCATCACCCTCGAGGCGACGGCGCGGGCGATCGCCGACGGGTCGGTCGAGACGGTCGACACCTCCTTCTGGGACACGCTCCCGACGCAGAACTGGTACAACCCCGACGAGTGAGGGCGCGGGTATGACGAGGGGCGGGTGCCGTGGGCGCCCGCCCGCGGCGTCGGTGGCCGGCGCGAGGGGGGCGTTCGGTAGCGTGGTGCACTCAGCACAGAGAGGCAGGGGCGTGCAGGAGGAGATCGACGGGGTGCCCGGGGAGAACGCGGCATACACCGACCCGAAGGTGGGCAGGCGGCTGCTGCACACGGCGCGCCAGTCCCTGCGGCTCGTGCTGCACCCGGGGGAGCGGGTCCTCGGGATGTTCGCCGTCACCCGCTTCCGCCGCTCCGTCACCCTCCTGGTCGTGACCGACCGGCGGTTGCTGACGCTGGGCGACCAGCACGTCGGGATGCCGGTGGTGGACGAGGTGGTGCGGGCCGACGTGGTCAGCCTGCACGTGGAGCGCGAGAAGGTCTTCACCTCCGGTCTGGTGACGGCGACGACCGACCAGGGCGAGGTCAGCCTCGGCACGCTGACCTTCGGACCGGACACCTTCCTCCGCCTGGAGGAGGTCCTCGCCCGCACCGACACGGCGATGCCCGTCATCCCGACCGTGCCGCCCTGGGGCGAGGCGCCGGCAGGTCCTGGGGGGCGCGAGCCCGGGGACGTCGTCGGCCCACGGTCTGCGCCCGTCCGGGCGTCGGAGCACCCGCTGGTGGCCCAGCTGACGGCGCTGGCCGACCTGCACGATCGCGGGGGCCTCACCGACGCGGAGTTCACGGCGGCCAAGGCCAGGCTGCTGGCGGACCCCACGCCGTAGGGGGTTGACAGAAGGATCCGGCACCGCCATAGTCAGTCGTGAGAGCGCTCTCACAAAGGTCCACGACCGGGCCGGGGTGCTTGCCACGGACAAAGGAGTCGCGATGAGACGCAGTACCTCCCCCTACCTCCTGCTGGCTGCCGGCACGGCCGCGAGCCTCGTGCTCGCCGCCTGCGGGGGAGCCTCGGACGCGGGCGACGACGGCGGGGACGGGAACGCTGCCTCGGCCGGTGACGGCGAGCAGGTGTCGCTGACCGTGGCCACCTTCAACGAGTTCGGCTACGAGGAGCTGCTGGAGGAGTACGAGGACCTCAACCCCGGCGTCACCGTCGAGCACGTCAAGGCGGACACCGCCGACAACGCCCGCGCCGCGCTGCGCAACAGCCTGGGCGCGAACTCCGGGGCCGCCGACATCGAGGCGATCGAGGTCGACTGGGTCACCGAGTTCAAGCAGTACCCCGACAAGTTCGCGGACCTGAGCTCCGCCGACGTCGAGGGCCGCTGGTTGGACTGGAAGACCGAGGCGGTGACCCTCGAGGACGGCACGCTCATGGGCTACGGCACGGACATCGGCCCCGAGGCCGTCTGCTACCGCGCCGACCTCTTCGAGGAGGCCGGGCTGCCCACCGACCGCGAGGAGGTCGCCGAGCTGCTCGGGGAGTCGTGGGAGGACTACTTCGCCGTCGGCAAGGAGTTCGTCGCGGCCTCCGACGCCGCCTGGTACGACTCGGCCGGTGCCCTGTGGCAGGGGATGATCAACCAGGTCGACTACGCCTACGAGGACGCCGACGACAACGTCGTCGCCACCACGAACCCGCAGGTGCGCGAGCTCTACGACCAGGTGCTCGCCGCCTCGGTCGACGACGAGCTCTCGGCCGGGCTGGGCCAGTGGAGCAGCGACTGGAGCTCCTCGTTCCAGGAGGACGAGTTCGCCACGATGCTCTGCCCCGGCTGGATGCTCGGCGTCATCGCCGGCAACGCCGAGGGCGTCGAGGGCTGGGACGTGGCCAACGTCTTCCCCGGCGGCGGCGGCAACTGGGGCGGGTCCTACCTGACCGTGCCGGCCCAGGGCGAGAACATCGAGGAGGCCACCAAGCTGGCCGCCTGGCTGACCGCGCCGGAGCAGCAGATCAAGGCCTTCGAGGCCAAGGGCACCTTCCCCAGCCAGGTCGAGGCGCTCGAGTCGGACGTCCTGCTCGGGTCCACCAACGCCTTCTTCAACGACGCCCCGACCGGCCAGATCCTGGCCGAGCGCGCCGAGGCCGTCACGATGATGCCGCACAAGGGACCGAAGTACTTCGAGATCAACACGGCCCTTCAGGACGCCATCACCCGGGTCGACGTCGACGGCTCGGACGACCCCGACAGCAGCTGGGCGAAGTTCGTCGCGGCCGTGGAGGCGCTGGGCTGACCGTGGGAGCAGCGACGACGGCTCCACCGGCGAGCCACTCCATGCCGGCCCCGGCCCCGGTCCCGCCCCGCGGCGGACGCCGGGGCCGGGGCCGGCTCGGCCGGCTCGACAGCACCGTCTCCCCCTACCTCTACATCGCCCCGTTCTTCCTGCTCTTCCTCGTCACCGGGCTCTTCCCGCTCGTCTACACCGGGTGGGTGGCGCTGCACGACTGGGACCAGATCATGGGTCAGGGCGAGTTCGTCGGGATGGCCAACTACGTCGACGTGCTCACCGGCCGGGGCTTCTGGCGAGCGCTGTCCAACACGGTCAGCATCTTCGTCCTCTCCTCGGTCCCGCAGATCCTGGCGGCCCTGCTCATCGCCACCCTCCTCGACCGCAACCTCCGGGCCAGGACGCTGTGGCGGATGGGGGTCCTGCTGCCCTACGTCGTCGCGCCGGTCGCCGTGGCGCTGATCTTCAACAACCTGTTCGCGGACCGGTTCGGCCTGATCAACCTGCTGCTCGAGACGGCCGGGCTGGAGCCGGTGCGCTGGCACTCCGACCGGTTCGCCAGCCACGTCGCGATCGCGACGATGGTCAACTTCCGGTGGACCGGCTACAACGCGCTGATCCTGCTGGCCGCCATGCAGGCCATCCCGCGCGACCTCTACGAGCAGGCCGCCATCGACGGGGCCAACGCGTGGCGGCAGTTCTGGTCGGTGACCGTGCCGATGCTGCGTCCCACGCTCATCTTCGTCATCATCACCTCCACCATCGGCGGCCTCCAGATCTTCGACGAGCCCAAGATGTACGACCAGTTCGGCCGCGGCGGCGCCGACCAGCAGTGGCAGACGCTGACCATCTATCTCTACGAGCTGGGCTGGACGCGCGCCGACTTCGGTATGGCGTCGGCCGTCGCCGTGCTCCTGTTCCTGCTGATCGTCGCCTTCGGCGTGGTCAACTTCCTCCTCACCCGACGCATCGCCCACGACGAGGGAGGCCGTCGATGAGACGCCCCGGCTGGACCGTCTACGGGCTGCTCGCGGCCGTCGTCCTCGGCAGCATGTTCCCGTTGTGGTGGTCGATCGTGGTGGCCAGCCACGACTCCACGGTCCTGGCGCGGGACCGCTTCCCGCTGCTGCCAGGAGGCAACTTCTTCCGCAACGCGGCCACCGTGCTCGACACGGTCCCCTTCTGGCGCGCCACGCTCAACTCGGTCATCGTCTCCACGACCGTCTCGGCGTCGGTGGTGTTCTTCTCCACGCTCGCGGGCTACGCCTTCGCCAAGCTGCGCTTCCGCGGGTCCGGACCGCTCCTCGTCTTCGTCATCGCCACCATGGCGGTGCCGACCCAGCTGGGAGTGGTGCCGCTCTACCAGGTGATGGCCCGGCTCGGCTGGACCGGCGAGCTGACGGCGGTGATCGTCCCAGGCCTGGTGACCGCCTTCGGGGTCTTCTGGATGGCGCAGTACCTCGCCCAGGCCGTGCCCTCCGAGCTCATCGAGGCCGCCCGCGTCGACGGGGCGAACATGTTCCGCACCTTCTGGCACGTCGGGCTGCCCGCCGCCCGGCCGGCCGCCTCGATGCTCTTCCTCTTCACCTTCGTGGCGACCTGGACCAACTTCTTCTGGCCCTTCATCGTCCTCGGCCCGTCCAACCCCACCCTCCCCGTCGCGCTGCAGCAGCTGCAGGCCGCCCACTTCGTCGACTACTCGCTGGTGCTGGCGGGGGCCGTCCTCGCGACGGTCCCGCTGCTGGTGCTGTTCGCCCTGGCCGGGCGCCAGCTGGTGTCCGGCATCATGCAAGGAGCTGTCAAGCAATGACCCCCGGTCCCGCACCGTCCTTCCCGGGCGACTTCCTCTGGGGCGCCGCCACCGCGTCCTACCAGATCGAGGGCGCCGGCACCGCCGACGGCCGCAGCGAGAGCATCTGGGACACCTTCTCGCGGATGCCGGGCAAGGTCCTCCACGGCCACGACGGCTTGACCGCGTGCGACCACTACCACCGCTACCCCGACGACGTGGCGCTGATGCGCGAGCTCAACCTCACGGCATACCGGTTCTCCCTCGCCTGGACCCGGATCCTGCCGGACGGGCGCACCCTGAACCGGCCCGGGCTGGACTTCTACTCGCGCCTCGTCGACGAGCTGCTCGGGGCGGGCGTCACGCCCTGGCTCACGCTCTACCACTGGGACCTGCCGCAGGCGCTCGAGGACGCCGGCGGCTGGCCGGAGCGTGACACCGCGCTGCGGTTCGTGGACTACGCGGCGGCCGTGCACGACGCGCTCGGGGACCGGGTGCACTACTGGACGACCCTCAACGAGCCCTGGTGCTCGGCCTTCCTCGGGTATGCCGCCGGCGTGCACGCGCCGGGTCGCACCGAGCCGCAGGCGGCTCTCCGGGCGGCGCACCACCTGCTGCTCGGCCACGGACTGGCCACCCAGGAGCTGCGCCGCCGAGACCCCTCCCTCAGCCTGGGGCTGACGCTGAACTTCACCGACACCCAGCCCCTGGACCCGGCGTCCGAGCGGGACCAGGACGCGGCCCGCCGCCTCGACGGGCTGGCCAACCGGTTCTTCGTGGAGCCGGTGACGCTCGGCGCCTACCCGCAGGACGTGCTCGCGGACCTGGGCGACCTGTGGCCGCAGGACCTCGTGCAGGACGGTGACCTGGAGGTCATCTCCACGCCGATCGACGTGCTGGGCGTCAACTACTACGCGACCCAGGCGGTCACCGCGGGCTGCCCGCCGGAGCGGGCACCGCTCGCGGCGGCGCAGGCCCGGCGCCACGACCTGCCCTCGCCGTCGGTCGGGTCCGAGCACGTCGCGGTGGTGCGACGCGGCATACCCGTCTCGGACATGGGGTGGGAGATCTCGGCGGACGGGCTGAGCGACCTCCTGCTGCGGCTGCACAAGGACTACACCGGGCCGCTGGGGGTGCGGCTGACCGTGACCGAGAACGGCGCGGCGATGGACGACGTGCCGGACGCGACGGGCTACGTCGAGGACCGGGACCGCGTGGACTACCTCGACCGGCACCTGCGCGCCGTGCACGAGGCGCTGGCCCGGGGGGCCGACGTCAACGGCTACTTCGTCTGGTCCCTCCTCGACAACTTCGAGTGGGCCTGGGGCTACACCAAGCGGTTCGGGATCGTGCGGGTCGACTACGACACCCAGCGGCGGACTCCCAAGGCGAGCGCCCGGTGGTACGCCGACGTGGCAGGATCGGGGCTGATCCGCAGCCGGAACGGAGCGGGGGCCACGGCGGAGTGAGGACCTGAGTGAGCGCGCGACGACCACCGACCCTGGAGGACGTGGCCGCCCGGGCGGGTGTCTCGCGGGCGACCGCCTCGCGCGTCGTCAACGACGACCCCCGGGTGCGCGAGAGCGCGCGGGAGGCGGTGACCTCGGCGATCGCCGAGCTGGGCTACCTGCCCAACCGGGCGGCGCGGTCCCTCGTGGTCCGCGAGCCCGACTCGGTCGCGGTGCTGATCCACGAGCCCGACCAGCGCATCTTCGCCGACCCGTTCTTCAGCGGGATGCTGCGCGGGGTGAGCTCGCGGCTCGCGGGGACCCCCCTTCAGATGGTGCTGCTGCTGGGCGAGCCGGCCCGGGACGCGGCGCGGATGGAGCGCTACCTGCGCGCCGGGCATACCGACGGGGTGATCGTCGTCAGCGCGCACAGGGGCGACGGCCTGGTCTCGGTCCTCACCGAGACGCGGCTGCCCACGGTGTTCGTCGGGCGGCCGCTGACCGAGGGGCCGGCCTTCGCCTACGTCGACGTCGACAACCGTGAGGGCGGGCGCATCGCGACGCGACGGCTGGTGGAGCGCGGCTGCCGGCGGATCGCCACGATCACCGGGCCGACCGACATGGCGGCCGGGATCGACCGGCTCGAGGGGTGGAGGGACACGCTGACCGGGGCGGGTCTGCCGACCGACGCGGTCGAGACCGGGGACTTCACGTCGCAGGGCGGGGCGGAGGCGATGCGGCGCCTGCTCGCCGCTCACCCGGACCTCGACGGGGTCTTCGTGGCCTCCGACCTGATGGCGGCCGCGGCGATGGCCGAGATCCAGGCCACCGGCCGGCGGGTCCCTGAGGACGTGGCGCTCGTCGGCTTCGACGCCTCGGCCGCCGCGTCGCTCACCCGACCGCCGCTGACGTCGGTGGAGAACCCGGTCTCGGAGATGGCCGTCCGTGCGACCGAGCTGCTGCTGCGGCTGCTGCGCGGCGAGGAGGTGGCGCCGGAGGTGCTCCCGACCCGGCTGGTGGAGGGCGGGACCGCCTGACCTCAGCCCACGTGCGCGTCGGCCACCGAGAGCGCCTCGTCGAGCACGTCGAGGCCGGCGTGCAGGTCCTCGTCGGGGATGTTGAGCGGCGGGACGACGTGGACCCGGTTGAAGTTGACGAAGGGCAGCACGCCGCCGGTGCGCAGTGCGGCGGTGAGCTCGGTCATCGCGGGTGAGCTGCCGCCGTAGGGCGCCAGCGGCTCCCGGGTCTCCCGGTCCCTCACGAGCTCGACGGCCCAGAAGCAGCCGAGGCCGCGGACGTCGCCGACGCTGGGGTGGCGCTCGGCGATCTCACGCAGGCGCGGCCCGATGACCTCGCGGCCCAGCCGGGCGGCGTTGTCGACCATCCCCTCCTCCCGCATCGCGGTGATGGTGGCGACGGCGGCCGCGCAGGCGAGCGGGTGCCCGGAGTAGGTCAGGCCGCCCGGGTAGGCGCGCTCGTCGAAGGTCGCGGCGATCTCGTCCCGGATCGCGACACCGCCGAGCGGGACGTAGCCGGAGTTGACCCCCTTGGCGAAGGCGACGAGGTCGGGCTCGAGGTCCCAGTGGTCGAAGGCGAACCACGCACCGCTGCGCCCGAAGCCCGCCATCACCTCGTCGGCGATCAGGACGATGCCGAAGCGGTGCGTCAGCTCCCGCACCCCGGCGAGGTAGCCCGGAGGCGGCAGGTAGATGCCCGCCGTGCCGGGGATGGTCTCGAGGATCAGCGCCGCGATGTTGGTCGGACCCTCGAGGACGATCAGGTCCTCCAGGTGCCGCAGCGCGCGCTCGGTCTCCTCCTCCTCGGTGGTCGAGCCGAAGTAGCTGCGGTAGGTGTAGGCCGGCATGAAGTGGACGACGCCCTCGGCCGAGTAGTCGTTGGCGAAGCGGCGCGGGTCGCCGGTGACGTTCACGGCCAGCTGGGTCCCGCCGTGGTAGCTCCGGTAGGCCGAGAGCACCTTGGTCCGCCCCGTGTGCAACCGGGCCATCCGGATCGCGTGCTCGACGGCGTCCGCGCCGCCGTTGGTGAAGAACACCCTGTCCAGCCCGGTGGGCGTGAGCTCGGTGATGAGGCGGGCCGCCTCCGAGCGGGCGTCGTTGACGTGCTGGGGCGCGACGGTGCACAGGCGTCCGGCCTGCTCCTGGATGGCCGCGACGACGGCCGGGTGCTGGTGGCCGATGTTGGTGTTGACCAGCTGGGAGGAGAGGTCGATGAGGCGGTTGCCGTCGCCGTCCCAGACGTAGGACCCCGAGGCGGCGAGGACCGTCATCGGCTGGAAGAGCGCCTGCGCCTGCCAGGAGTGGAAGACGTGGGCCCGGTCGAGCTCGTGGGCGCGGCGGCCGGCCTCGAGGTCGGTCGCCGAGATCGGGGTGGTGTCGGTGGTCATCGGTGCGGCCTCCGGGGGTCGGGGTGAGCGGGTGGCTGGCGGACCGGCTGGCTCACGCGTTGGTGGGGAAGCCGAGCTGCAGGCCGGCGTGGCTGGGGTCGAGCCACCGGCTGGTGACGACCTTGCCGCGGGTGAAGAAGTGGACGCCCTCGGTCCCGTGCGCGTGGGAGTCGCCGAAGAGGCTGTTCTTCCACCCGCCGAAGGAGTAGTACGCCATCGGGACCGGGATGGGGACGTTGATGCCGATCATGCCGACCTCCACCTCGTTCTGGAAGCGCCGGGCCGCGCCGCCGTCGTTGGTGAAGATCGCGGTGCCGTTGCCGTAGGGGTTGCCGTTGATCAGCTGCAGACCCTCCTCGTAGCCCTCCACGCGGACCACGGAGAGCACCGGCCCGAAGATCTCGTCGGTGTAGACCGTCATGTCGGGGGTGACGTCGTCGAGCAGCGTCGGGTTGAGGAAGAACCCGTCACCCTCGGCGTCGGGGTCCACGGTGCGACCGTCGAGGACGAGGGTGGCACCGGCCTCCTCACCGGCGTCGACGTAGGCGGCGACCTTGTCCCGGTGCTCGGCGGTGATGAGCGGGCCCATGTCGCAGCTGCGGGTGCCGTCGCCGACGCGCAGCCCCTGGGTGCGCTCGCTGATCTTGGCGACCAGCTCGTCGGCGATCGAGTCGACGGCGACGACGGCGGAGATGGCCATGCACCGCTCGCCCGCGGCGCCGTAGCCGGCGCTGACCGCGGCGTCGGCCGCCAGGTCGAGGTCGGCGTCGGGCAGCACGAGCATGTGGTTCTTCGCGCCGCCCAGGGCCTGCACGCGCTTGCCGGAGGCGGTGCCGTGCTCGTAGACGTAGCGGGCCACCGGGGTGGAGCCGACGAAGGAGACGGAGGCGACCTGCGGGTCGGTGAGGAGGGCGTCGACGGCCTCCTTGTCGCCGTGGACGACGTTGAAGACACCCTCGGGCAGGCCCGCCTCGGCCCACAGCGCGGCGAGCCAGTTGGCCGGCGAGGGATCCTTCTCCGAGGGCTTGACGACCACCGTGTTGCCGGCCGCGATGGCGACGGGGAAGAACCACATCGGCACCATGGCCGGGAAGTTGAACGGGGAGATGATCGCGCTCACGCCCAGCGGCTGACGCACGGAGTGGACGTCGACGCCGGTCGAGGCGTTCTCGGTGAACCCTCCCTTCAGCAGGTGCGGCATACCGCAGGCGAACTCGACGACCTCCTGGCCGCGGCTCACCTCGCCCATCGCGTCGGCGAGGACCTTGCCGTGCTCCTCGGTGATGAGCGCCGCCAGCTCGGGCTGGCGCGCGTTCAGCAGCTCCCGGAAGCGGAAGAGGATGGCGGCCCGCCGAGACAGGGCGGTGTCCCGCCAGCCGGGGAACGCGGCTGCGGCGGCGGCCACCGCCTCGCCCACCTGGTCGGCGTCGGCGAGGGCGACCCGTCGGACGACCTTGCCGGTGGCGGGGTTGTGCACGTCAAGAGTCCGGGCGTCCGCGGGGGCGGCGACCTCCTGGCCGTTGATCCAGTGTCCGAGGGTCTGCAGTGTCATGGGACCGACCCTAGACCCGCAACGGTCCGCCCTCCACGGGTCCTGCCCCGGCCGGGGCGGGTGACAGGGCACGATGGGCGGCATGGAGCTCACCGCCGTCACCGTGCTCGTCATGGTGGCGGCGATCGTCGTCGGGGCGTCGCTGCAGCGGGTCTCCGGCACGGGGATGGGGCTTGTCGTCGCGCCCCTGCTCGCGGTGCTTCTCGGGGCCGCGCCGGGGGTGCTGCTGGCCAACGCCACGACGACGGTGTCGGCGCTGCTGCTGACGCTGGCCGTGCGCCGCGACGTCGAGTGGCGGCGGGCGCTGCTGATCGGGGTGTTCGCGGTGCCCGGTGCGGCGCTTGGGGCGCTGGTCGTCGGGAACGTGCCGGCGTCGGCGCTGCAGGTCCTGGTCGGGGCCATCGTGCTGGTGGCGCTGGGCCTGAGCTCGCTGGCGGCCCTGCTCGGGCGGTTGCCGGAGGTGCGACGGCCGTGGGTGACCCCGGCCGCCGGGTTCCTGGGTGCGGCCTTCAACACGACGGCGGGCGTGGCGGCACCGGTCATGGTCGTGCACGCGCGGCTGGTGCGGTGGGGCCAGGCCGGGTTCGCGGCCACGATGCAGCCGGTCTACATGACGATGGGTGCCCTGTCCGTGCTGGCCAAGACGGTCATGACCCCGGTGACCACGTGGACGCCGCCGTGGTGGCTGGTCGCGCTCGCCGTCGCGGCCGTCCTGGTCGGGATCGCCGTCGGGGGCGTGCTGGTGTCCCGGGTCTCGGCGTCGGCGGCCCGGCGGACGGCCACCCTGCTGGCGGCGGCCGGGGGGCTGAGCGCGGTCGTCCGGGGGGTGCTCACCTGGGGGTGAGAGGCGGTATGCCCTCGCTCGCCGCCCCCGGGTCTAGCGCGGTCGTCCGCGGGTGCTCACCTGGTCGGCGGGTGCTCACCTGGGGGTGGGAGGCGGCATACCCGCGCCTCCTGCAGAAGGGTCTAGCTGTCCTCGACCAGCCGGGCCGGGAAGCCGCCGGTGGCGACGGGTGACCAGCGGGTCGGGGTGATGCGCAGCAGCGACTTGCCCTGAGCGACCATCGCCTCGCGGTACTCCGCCCAGTCGGGGTGCTCACCGGCCACCGCCCGGAAGTAGTCGACGAGCGGCTCGACGGACTCGGGGCAGTCGATCACCTCGCACTCCCCGTCGACCTGCACCCACGCGCCGCCGAAGTCGTCGGAGAGGACGACGACGCTCACCCGGGGGTCGCGGCGGGCGTTGGTGGTCTTGGCCCGCTCGGGGTAGGTCGAGATGACGATCCGGCCTCGGTCGTCGACGCCCCCGGTCACGGGCGAGGCCTGGGGGCGCCCGTCGGAGCGACTGGTGATGAGGACGAGGTTGTGGCGCGGGCGGACGAAGTCCAGGAGCTCCTGGAGACCGACGTCGGTGGTCGTGGCGATGGTGCGTGGCATGGGGTCAGTCTGCCCGGTGGAGTCCGCGACACGCAGCGCGCTTCCGCAGGTATGTCGTACAGGTGTTCTATAGTTGGTGTCAGCAGGGGAGGACGGGAGGGGAGTCTCGTGGAGGAGATGACTGGACGTGGCGGTAGGGCCGACACCGCTCGGCCGGCGATGCTGGTGCAGGGCCTCGGGGTGAGCGGCGACGTGCCCCACGGTGCGCGGTGGCTGACGGAGGACGTCGTGCCTCCCCGGTGGCGTGACCACGCGGTCGTCGGGCTGGACGGGGTGGTCCGGGTGCGGTGGCTGCGACGTGTTGACGACGTGGACGACGTGCAGGAGGGGGTCGCCGGGGCCGAGGGTGCCGGGAGGGCGGAGGTGGCGGGGACGTCTGGGCGGGCCGAGGGCACCGAGGTACCGGTGCGTGAGCGCCCTTCCGCCGATCTGTTCGCGCTGGCAGCACCTTTCCTCGGCGGCACGTCCTCGATCCCGGCGGAGGAGTGCCTGACCGGCATCGAAGCCATGCACGTGCTGATGAGCAGGATGGCTGCGGGGCGTCTGCACGCTGCAGGCGAGCTGGCGGCTCGGGCCGCCGAGGTGCTGCTCGAGGAGGAGGGCGTGGCAGACCCGGACGAGCTGTCCAGGACCCGGCGGGAGGACTGGCGCCGCCGGGCGAAGATGACTGCCGGCCAGGAGATCGCCGCACTCACCGGGTGGGGTCGGGGCAAGTCGCGCGAGCTGGTGGCCATCGCGCTGACGCCCCGAACCACCCGTCGGGCGGTCGACCAGGCTCTGCACTCAGGGATCGCGTCGTGGTGGCAGGTCGACAAGTTCTGGAGGGACACGCGGATGCTGCCGCACGAGGACGCAGCACTGGTCGCGCGAGCGCTCTTCGCCACCGACCCCCAGGCCGCCGACGCAGCCGTGGAGCGGCTGGACCCGGAGGGCAGCCTGACGAGCGATCCCTGGCAGGACGCGCTCTTCGTCAAGGCGCTCGCCCGGGAGATCGCCCGCGCGCGGGGCGCTGACGCGGAGGCCGAGGCGAGACGCAGGGCGGCGAGGCGGCAGGAGCGCGACGCCTTCGCCCTGATCGACGACGACGGCGAGGGCCAGGTGGTGGTGAGGGGTGACGCCGCCACCTCGGCGGCGTGCGCGGACCGGCTGCACCTCCTGGCGACCACGCTGCGTCAGGGCGGGGACGGGCGCACCGTGGCCCAGCTCCGTGCAGACCTCGCTCATGCCCTCCTGCTGCACGGGGTGCTTCCCCTCGGCGGCCAGGAGGCGACCGGGGGCGTCGCGGGCACCGTCGGGGGCGTCGAGACTGCCTCCGGGGGCGTCGACGAGGGCGATCGATGGGGAGACGACCTGATCGCGCCCGAGGAGCTGGAGCGCCTGGCCCAGGTGCTCACCGGCACACCGTCGTACCACCTCCAGGTCATCGTCCCGTGGGACACCCTCACGGGGCAGCCGTGGCTCTCGGGATCGTGCGTCTGCGGGGGAGGCGGTGAGGGTACGCAGCCGACGTCCCCACCACGGTCGTCCGCGCCCGCCCGGTCTCCGGGACCACGGAGGCGTGAGGGGGTGGGGCACGTGCTGTCGAGGACCCCGGTCTTCCTGACCGGTGCAGCGCTGCGTGCCATGGCCCTGGCACCCGGGACGACGTTCTCGAGGATCCTCGTCGACCCGGCCGACGGGCGCTGCGTCGAGCGCTCGGTGGCGAGGTACCAGCCGGACCGCCTCATGCGGGAGCAGATCCTGGCGGCCGATGTCACGTCCCGCGGGTTCGGGTCGGCCACCCTGGCCCGGGACTCCCAGCTCGACCACGTCCTCGAGTACCTCGCGGGCGGGGAGACGAGCGAGACCAATCTCCAGGCGCTGGACGTGGCTTCCCACCTGCGCAAGACGCGCAAGGAGTGGGCCGCGACCATCGGCCGTCTGCGCGACGTCACCTGGACCTCCTTCTTCGGGCGCGTCTACCGCACGCGGGTCCACGACTACCGCCAGTACCTCTCCACAGGAGTGAGCCAGGTGGAGGCGGGGGAGTCGACGCACCCGGGCAACGCGGTGGGACTGCGCGCTGAGGACCGCCGGCAGCTCGCGTCCTGGCTGACCTACGCCGCACTCACCGCGCGCCAGGTCGGTGCACCCCTGGAGGCCTCCGACGACGACCCCGACGGCGACGACACGCTGCCCGGGCGGCGGCACCCGGCCGTCTGGCTGCGTCGCACCCGGGAGCGGGACGGTCGCAAGATCTCCGGACCGCGGCCGGGCACGCCGACACCCGAGCAGGTCATCTCCGTCCCTGCGTCGACCATCCTGAGGGCGGCGCACTGGACGGACCCGTTCACCGAACCGGACCCGGCCCCGCGGACGACGACCTGGAACGCGCAGGATGACCCGCCACCGTTCTGACACCCACCTCACGGACCCGCCGCAGGTATGCCGTCACGGCGCCGACGCTGACCGCCACCAAGAACGAGACCATCACGGCCGGCGGTATGGCCGCAGCCCCCTCGGTCCCCAGCATCAGCAGCATCGCGACGACGATGCTGGCACCCATCAGCGCCGAGAAGACGAGCCACGGCCCGAGCCAGAACAACCCCCCAGGCCGGCCGAGCCAGGCGCCCACACCCGTCACCACGAGGGCCGGCAGCACGATCGACAGGTCGATCACGTGGATGGGGTTCACCCACAGCCCGGCCTCGGTGAGGCTGTCGGGCACCGTCCCGGTGACGGCCGCAGGGACGAGCTCGCCCAGCCAGAGGGCTGCGAAGAGGACGCCGGTGCCCACGCTGACGCCCGCGGCGACCCGCGTCCACGTCCGGTGGGGGAAGTCGAACCCGCCGCTGCGCAGTGGCCCGACGTGCACGACCAACGCCCACGCGCTGAGCCCCAGCACAGCGACATACGCGAGGAACAGGTAGTTGAGGTGGACCGCCATCGCGTAGACGACGAAGGCGTACACGAGGTAGAGCAGGGCTCCCAGCCAGACGAGGCCGGCCCGCATGGACCCGTGCGCGTGCCGCACCGCCGCTGCGAGGAGGACGACGACCGCGACGAGGTTGCCCACGTCCTGGCCCCTGGCCTGCGTCGCCCAGTTCACCGTCTCCTGGGCGTAGACGCGGGGGTCCGTCAGCCCGGCGACGCTGCACACGAGCACCAGGAGCGAGATCGGGACCGACCAGGCCAGCACCGAACGAGCGGCCAGGCCCGTCCGCGGGCGACCCGCGACCGCGCTCGTCACGGGCGCCGACCCTCGACCGGCACCGGACGGCGCAGGACGACCGCGAGCAGAGGCCCGGCCACGATCAGGGTGAGCCAGACGATGCTGATCACGAGGATCTCGAAGACGTCACCGCGGTCCCGGCCCTGCACCACCGACACCACTCCGAGACCTGCTGCCACGGAGGCGGGGCTGGCCACGAGGACCCACCTGAGCACCCGCTCGACGCGCGACCCCGCCGACAGCGCCGGCGCCAGGCAGAGGAGGGACAGACTCATGAGCAGGTAGCCCAGCTCCTCGAGCGCGATGAAGACCCCGCCGGGGTTGTACTGCGTCAACAGCGCCCAGCCGTCCAGCTGCCCCTTCTCCAGGGCGAGCGGCATCACCGACGACTGGACGTAGTAGTCGATCAGGAGGACGGCCGCGGCGATCGTCGCCAGGCACAGGGCGATCTGGGTGTAGACCTTCCGCTCGGGCTCGACGTGCTGGTGCACGACGGCGACGAGCGCGACGAACAGCACCATGAGCACCATGGCAGGGAACATCCAGAGGTAGTCACCCGGCCACTGCGCCACGATCACCTCGTCGGTGAAGGGGTACGGCACCTTGTCCGGCAGCGCCGTGAGCGCCAGGGCGAAGGTCACCAGCGTGAGCGCCGCCGTGGCCAGGGCCACCCCGGCGCCGAAGCCGCTCCCGTCACGCGCACGCGCGGTGGACGGCGAGCTCCGGACACCTCCTGCGGCTGGAGGGCCTGCGGACCGTCCTCGGACGTCGACACCCATCTCGTGCCTCCTAGCACTACTACACAGCGTAGCACCAGAGGTCTCGGGTCAGCTGTCCTGCGGGCGTTCCAGGACGTGCGTGCGGGCCTCGGCGTAGCGCTCCCGGACCCGCGCGCCGTCGCCGCCCGGACCCGGCTCCACGAGCACGGTCTCGTGCAGCGGCCAGTCGGGGGGCGGGGCCTGGGACGTCGCGAGCACCCAGGCGGCCTGCCGGGCGGCGCCGTTGGCGACGTACTCGTCCGGCGTCGGCACCAGCACCGGCGTGCCGAGCACGTCGGCGAGCGCCTGCCGCAGGGTCAGCGACCGGGCTGCGCCACCCACGAGGAGGAAGCGCCGCGCCAGCACCCCCTCGGCCGCCAGGGCGTCCACCGCGTCGGCGAGCAGGCAGGCGATCGACTCCACGGCCGCGCGGGCGAGGTGCGCGGGCGTCGTGGTGCCGAGGGTGAGCCCGTGCAGGGAGCCCGTGGCCAGCGGCAGGTTGGGCGTGCGCTCACCCTCGAGGTACGGCACGAGGACCAGCCCGCCCGCGCCCACCGGAGCCTGGGCAGCCAGGGTGTCCAGCCCGCTCACGTCCGTGCCCAGCAGGCGGGCGGTCGCGTCGAGCACCCGCGCGCCGTTGAGGGTGCACGCCAGGGGCAGGAAGCGGCCCGTGGCGTCGGCGAAGCCGCTCACCAGGCCGCTGACGTCTGCGGTACCCCGGTCCGTGACCGCGGACACCACCCCCGACGTGCCGACCGAGAGCACCACGTCACCGGGGCCGGCGCCCAGGCCGAGCGCGGCCGCGGCGTTGTCCCCCGCCCCGGGGCCGAGGGGTATGCCGTCCGCGCCGGCTCCGCGTGCGGCGGGTCCGCGCGCGGCGGCGCCGGCGTCGAGCCTGCGTCCCCTGGTGGTCCCGGGGCTGTCGGCCGGCCCGAGGACGCGCGGCAGCCCGACGTCCCGACCCAGGACCTCTCGGACCAGGTCGGGCAGGTATCGGCCGGCCGCCGGGTGCCAGTAGCCGGTGCCGGAGGCGTCGGACCGGTCCGTGGTCAGGTCGGCGAGCCGGCCGGTCCCGCGCAACCGCCAGGTCAACCAGTCGTGGGGGAGGGCGACTGCCGACGTACGGTCGGCGTGCTGCGGCTCGTGCTCGCGGAGCCACGCGAGCTTGGTCACGGTGTAGGACGCGACCGGTACCGAGCCGGTGGTCGTCGCCCACCAGGCCGCCCCGCGCTCCTCCACCAGACGCTCGGCCTGCGGGGCGGAGCGGGTGTCGTTCCACAGCAGCGCCGGGCGGACCACCTGCCCCGCCTCGTCGAGCGCGACCATGCCGTGCTGCTGCCCCGCCACCGAGACGGCTGCCACGTCATCCAGGCCGCCCGCCTGCGCGACCGCCTCCCCGAGCGCCCGCCACCAGGCCTCCGGGTCCACCTCGGTGCCGTCGGGGTGGGCGGCACGCCCGGAGCGCACCAGGTCCCCGCTGGCGGCGTCCCGCACGACGACCTTGCAGGACTGGGTGGAGGAGTCGATCCCGGCGACGAGCGGCATACCTCAGACGGCTCCGAGGAGGTGGCGCAGGGCGAGCTGGTTGAGGTGGACGTGCGCGTAGCCGCGCGAGCCCAGCCGCTCGGACTCCTCGAGGATCTCCACGCCGAGGTCGCCCTCGGTCCGGAGCAGCGAGGCGGGCGACTCGCCCTCGTCCAGGGTCGGGCGGGCCAGCTCCTCGAGCCCGGAGGCGCGCATCGCCTCCTGCACCTGCGGGTCGGCGCGGAACGCGACGGCCCGCTCGGCCAGGAGCGAGTAGGCCTCCATGTTGGCGGCCGCCGACACCCACACCCCCTCCAGGTCCTCGGTCCGCGAGGGCTTGTAGTCGAAGTGCCGGGGGCCGTCGTAGCGCGGACCGCCGCCCGGGAAGCCGTTCTCCAGCAGGTCCACCGTGAAGAACGCCGACAGCAGGTCGCCGTGCCCGAACACGAGGTCCTGGTCGAAGCGCGGCCCGTGCTGACCGTTGAGGTCGATGTGGAAGAGCTTGCCCTGCCACAGCGCCTGGCTGATGCCGGCGGTGAAGTTGAGCCCGGCCATCTGCTCGTGCCCGACCTCGGGGTTGAGCCCGACGATGTCCCCGTGCTCGAGGGTGGAGATGAAGCCCAGGGCGTGGCCCACCGTCGGCAGGAGGATGTCCCCGCGGGGCTCGTTGGGCTTGGGCTCGAGGGCGATCCGCATCCCGTAGCCGCGCTCCTTGATGAACGACGCGACGGCGTCGACGCCCTCGGCGTAGCGGTCCAGCGCGGCCTTGTGGTCCTTGGCGCCGTCGTACTCCGCCCCCTCGCGGCCGCCCCACATCACGAACGTGGCCGCTCCCAGCTCGGCACCGAGCTCGACCTGGCGCAGCACCTTGCGCAGGGCGAGCCGGCGCACGCCGCGGTCGTTGCTGGTGAGGGCGCCGTCCTTGAACACCGGGTGGCTGAAGGTGTTGGTGGTGACCATCGGCACCGTGAGACCGGTCTCCTCCAGCGCGGTGCGGAACCGCGCCAGCGTCGCGTCCCGGTCGGCGGTGGAGGCTCCCAGCGGGACGAGGTCGTCGTCGTGGAAGGTGACGCCGGAGGCCCCCAGCTCGGCGAGGCGGTGGACGGACTCGACGGGGTCGATCGGGGCGCGGGTCGCGTCACCGAACGGGTCCTGGGCGGACCAGCCGACGGTCCAGAGGCCGAAGGTGAACGGGACCTGGGCGAGCGTGGTGGGCACGAGAGCCTCCTTGGTTGGTTGTGCGTCAAAACTATCCAGTCGCAGGCTCGCGCGCAACCCCACCGTCACCGTTGCGAAATCGTTATCGATAACGTTTGACACGCGGCGCAACTAACTGGCAGATTCAGGCTACGGAACTCACTCGACGCTGAGGAGCATGACCATGAAGATGACCCGCGCACTGAGCCTGATGGCCTCGGGAGGCCTGGTTCTCACTCTCGCCGCCTGCGGCGGCGACGGTGGTGAGGAGGTCGACGAGGGCGGGTCGACGGGTGGGGGAGCCGCCGCCGGCGACACGACGATCACCTGGTGGCACAACTCCAACACCGGGGAGGGGCTGGAGTACTACCAGCAGCTGGCCGACGACTTCGCCGAGGAGAACGGCATCACCATCCAGGTCGAGGCGATGCAGCACGAGGACATGCTCACCCAGCTCGACGCGGCCTTCCAGGCCGGCGACGCCCCGGACATCTACATGGAGCGCGGCGGCGGCGAGCTCGCCGACCACGTGGAGGCCGGGCTGACCCGTGACCTCACCGAGGACGCCGCGGAGGAGATCGAGCTGCTCGGCGGCACGGTCCAGGGGTGGACGGTCGAGGACCGGGTCTACGCGCTGCCGTTCTCCGTCGGCGTCGTGGGCTTCTGGTACAACACCGAGATGTTCGAGGAGGCCGGGATCACCGAGCCGCCCGCCACCTGGGACGAGATGTACGAGGCCATCGACCAGCTCAAGGCCGCCGGCATGGAGCCGATCTCGGTCGGGGCGGGCGACGGCTGGCCGGCCGCGCACTACTGGTACCAGTTCGCGCTGCGGCACTGCGCCGAGGACGTGCTCACCAGCGCCGTCCAGTCCCTCGACTTCTCCGACCAGTGCTTCATCAGCGCCGGGGAGGACGTCGAGCGGCTGATCGCCGCCGAGCCGTTCAACCGCGGGTTCCTGTCCACCCCCGCCCAGTCCGGTCCGACCAGCGCCTCGGGCCTGCTCGCGACGGAGCAGGTGGCGATGGAGATGCAGGGCCACTGGGAGCCGGGCGTGATGGCCGGCCTGACGGAGGACGGCGAGGGGCTGGGCGACAAGCTCGGCTGGTTCCCGTTCCCGCAGGTCGAGGGTGGCCAGGGTGATCCCGAGGCCCAGCTCGGCGGCGGCGACGCGTGGGGCGTCTCCGCCGACGCGCCGGACGAGGCCGTCGACTTCGTGCGCTTCCTGCTCTCCGACGAGGTCCAGAGGGGCTTCGCCGAGCGGGACATGGGCCTGCCGACCAACCCCAACGTCGGCGACGCGGTCCAGGACCCGGCACTGGCCGGTCTGCTCGAGGTGCGCGACAGCGCCCCCTACGTCCAGCTCTACTTCGACACCGCCTTCGTCCAGTCCGTCGGCGGGGCCATGAACGACGCGATCGAGCTGATGTTCGCCGGTCAGGCGACCCCGCAGGACATCGTGGCCGACACCCAGGCCGCGGCGGACTCCGCGGGCTGACCGCCCGCCTGACGATGACCGTCCTCCCCGTCGCCCCCCGGGCGACCACGGATCCCTCCGCCGGCCGCGCCTCGCGGCCGGCGGGGGCCCGGGGTCGCGACTGGCGCATGGCGCTGGAGATCGTGGGCTTCACCGCCCCGGCCCTGCTGCTCTTCGCCGTCTTCGTGGTCTGGCCGATCCTGCGTGCCGTCCAGTTCTCCGTCTACCGCTGGAAGGGCTTCGGCCCCCTCGTCGACTTCGTCGGCCTGCAGAACTACGTCAGCGTGCTCACCGACGACGTCTTCACCGGTGCGGTCGGGCACAACCTGCTCATCGTGGTGCTCTCGATCCTCGTGCAGCTGCCGCTCGGCCTGGCCATCGCGCTGCTGCTCAACCGCCGGATGCGCGGTCAGGGCGTGCTCCGGACGATCATCTTCGTCCCGTACGTGCTGTCGGAGGTCATCGCCGGTGTCGTCTGGTTCCAGCTGCTGCAGCCGGGCCGCGGCGTCGTCGAGACGCTGCTCGGCACGGTCGGTCTCGAGGGGCCCTTCCAGGGGTTCCTCGGCACCCCGGAGCTGGCCATGCCCACCCTCATCGTGGTGCTGACCTGGAAGTACGTCGGCCTCGCGGTCCTGCTCTTCCTCGCCGGCCTGCAGGGCGTGCCGGCCGAGCTCTCCGAGGCGGCCCAGATCGACGGGGCCACCTGGTGGCAGACCCAGTGGCGGGTCACCATCCCGCTGCTCGGTCCGACCATCCGGATGTGGGCCTTCCTGTCGATGATCGGCTCGCTGCAGCTCTTCGACATGGTGTGGATCCTGACCGGCGGCGGACCCGCCAACGCGACGACGACCATGGCCACCTTCCTCGTCAACGAGGGCACGAAGCGGCAGAACTACGGCATCGCCGCCGCCGCGTCGGTCGTCCTCTTCGTCATCGCCCTGGTGATGGCTCTCCTCTACCAGCGGTTCGTGCTCCGGCGCGACACCGACGACGCCGACGTCGTCCGGGGGGTCCGATGAGCGCCGTTCCCGTCACCCGAGGCTCCCGCGAGGGCAGCGGCCGCCGCGAGGGCGGCGTGCTGGTCTACCTCGCCGCGCTGCTCGTCGTGATCATCACCCTGGGCCCGGTCCTGTATGCCGTGCTCGGCGGCTTCCGCAGCAACGCGCAGCTGGCCGCCGACCCCGCCGGCCTGCCCGACCCCTGGCTGCTGGACAGCTACCGCCGCGTCGTCACCGAGGGCGCCTTCTGGACCTATGCCCTCAACTCCGTGGCAGTGGCCGTGATCACCACGGTGGTCACCGTCGTCCTCGGCCTGATGGCCGCCTACCCGCTGGCCCGCTACCAGTTCCGGTGGCGCGAGCCGCTGTTCATGGTCTTCGTCGTCGGCCTGCTCTTCCCGGCCACCGTCGCGATCATCCCGCTCTTCATCCTCGTCACCCGTGACCTGAGCCTCGGCAACACCTGGTGGGGCGTCGCGCTGCCCCAGGCGGCGTTCGCGCTGCCGATGACCATCGTCATCCTGCGCCCGTTCCTGATGGCCATCCCGCGCGAGCTGGAGGAGGCCGCGACCGTGGACGGCGCCTCACGGCTGCAGTTCTTCTGGCGGATCCTGCTGCCGCTGTCGGCGCCGGGCGCGATCACCGTCGGGGTGCTGGCCTTCGTCGGCTCCTGGAACGCCTACCTGCTGCCCCTGCTCCTGCTGCGGGGAGACATGAAGACGCTGCCCCTGGGCGTGGCCGACTTCTCCTCGCAGTACTCCTCGGACACCGCCGGCGTCTTCGCCTTCACCACGCTGGCGATGATCCCCGCGCTGATCTTCTTCCTCGCCATGCAGAAGCGGATCGTCAGCGGCCTGCAGGGCGCGGTCAAGGGCTGACCGTCCTCGACCGCCCCTGACCCGCCCGTGACCCTGCCGACCCGCCCGGCCCCCCCACACCTCCGCCCAGAGAGACCTGCCCCATGAGCCAGACCACCGCGCAGCCCGACACCAGCACCAGCACCGTCGCGGTCCCCGAGGACCCCACCGACGTGGCGGGCCTCGTCGCGTCGATGACCCTGGAGGAGAAGCTGGCCCAGATCGTCGGCTTCTGGGACAAGGGTGACGGTGACGCGGTCGCGCCGCTGCAGGGCGCCTTCGTCGAGCCGAAGAGCCTCCACGACGTCGCCGCCTCCGGACTGGGCCACCTGACCCGGGTCTACGGCACCCGGCCGGTGGACCCGCTCGAGCGGGCCCGCTGGCTGTGGGACTTCCAGCGCTGGATCGTGAGCAGCACGCGGCACGGCATACCGGCGCTGGTCCACGAGGAGTGCCTGACGGGGCTGTCCGCGTGGGGCGCGGCCACCTACCCGACCCCGCTCGCCTGGGGTGCCACCTTCGACCCCGACCTCGTCACCGAGGCGGCGGCCCTGGTCGGCCGCTCGATGCGGCAGCTCGGTGTGCACCAGGGGCTGGCGCCCGTGCTCGACGTCGTCCGCGACCCCCGCTGGGGGCGGGTCGAGGAGGCGATCTCCGAGGACCCCTACCTCGTCGCCACCGTCGGGACCGGGTATGTCGTGGGCCTGCAGTCCGCAGGGATCCACGCCACCCTCAAGCACTTCGTCGGCTACTCCGCCTCGCAGGCCGGGCGCAACTTCGCCCCCGTCCACGCCGGGCCGCGCGAGCTCGAGGACGTGCTGTTGGTGCCCTTCGAGATGGCTGTCGTCGAGGGCGGCGCGCGGTCGGTCATGCATTCCTACAGCGAGATCGACGGCGTCCCCGTCGCCGCCGACCCGACCCTGCTCACCGGGGTGCTGCGCGAGCGGTGGGGCTTCGACGGCACCGTCGTCGCCGACTACTTCGGGGTCGCCTTCCTCGCGCTGCTCCACCACGTCGCCGCGGACCTCGGCGACGCCGCCGGTCAGGCGCTGCTCGCCGGCGTCGACGTCGAGCTGCCCACCGGTGACGCCTACCTCGGCCCGCTCGCGGCCGCGGTGCGCTCCGGTGCGGTCGACGAGTCCCTCGTCGACCGGGCCTGCACCCGGGCGCTGGAGCAGAAGGCCGAGCTCGGGCTGCTCGGGGCCACCTTCGAGGACGAGCCGCCGACCGAGGTCGACCTCGACGGTCCCGAGCACCGGGCGCTCGCCGCCCGGCTGGCCGAGGAGTCCGTGGTGCTGCTGTCCAACGACGGGACGCTCCCGCTCGCGGCTCCGCGCCGGGTCGCGGTCCTGGGCCCGAACGCCGACCGGCTGGCGGCCCTCCTCGGCTGCTACGCGTTCGTCAACCATGTCATCCCGCAGCACCCCGGCACCGAGCCGGGCATCGAGGTCCCGACGGTCCTCGAGGCGCTCACGGGCGAGTGGCCGGACGTCCAGGTGCGGTTCGCACGAGGCTGCGAGGTGGACTCCGACGACGTCACCGGCATCGAGGAGGCGGTCACCGCGGCGCGGGAGGCCGAGGTGGCGGTCCTCGTCGTGGGTGACTCCTCGGGGCTCTTCGGGCGCGGCACCTCCGGGGAGGGCTGCGACCGCGACGACCTCGAGCTGCCGGGCGTGCAGCGCCGCCTCGTCGAGGAGGTCGTGGCGACCGGCACCCCCGTCGTCCTCGTCCTCGTCACCGGGCGCCCCTACGCCGTGGACTGGGCCCTGGGCTCGTGCGCCGCCGTGGTCCAGGCCTTCTTCCCGGGCGAGGAGGGCGCCGGCGCGGTCGCGGGGGTGCTCTCGGGCCGGGTCAACCCCTCCGGGCACCTGCCGGTCAGCATGCCGCGGTCGGCCGGCAGCCAGCCCTACACCTACCTCCACCCCGCGCTGGGCGGCGACTCCGACGTCACGAACCTCTCGAGCCGACCGGCGCTGCCGTTCGGGCACGGGTTGTCCTACACGACCTTCGAGCTCACCGACCTCGACGTCCTCGCCGGCTCGACCGCCGACGACGTCGTCGTGCGGGTCCGCGTGCACAACACGGGGGACCGCCCCGGGGACGACGTCGTCCAGCTCTACGCCCGCGACCTGGTGGCCTCCGTGACACGCCCGGTGGCCCAGCTCGTGGGCTACGCCCGCGTCCGGCTGGCCGCCGGTGAGTCCCGCACCCTGACGCTGCGGGTGCCGCCCTCCCGCCTCTCGTTCACCGTCCGCGACGGGCGGCGGGTCGTCGAGCCTGGGGAGGTGGAGGTGTGGGTCGGCGACTGCGTCACCGACCGCCGCCAGCTGCGCACCGTCATGCTGACCGGCGGCGTGCACGAGGTGGCGCTGCACGACCCGCGCCGCACCACCGTGGAGGTCGGGACGGGGATCTGACGCCTCGCGGGAGCGTCCGTGCCGGGACCGGCGAGGCCGGTCGACAGCCGCCCCGGCCGGCCGTAGTCTCCGCTGCGTGACTCCTGTGCCGGTGGACCGCGCCGACGACCCGCGGACCGGCTGATGCACGTCGAGGTCGAGCACACGCCCGGCAGGGTGACCTTCACGCTGGAGCCGGGCGCCGCCGAGCGCACCGGCCGGCGCGTCGAGCTCGCACGCCGCAGCGCCAGCTTCCTGCTCGACGTCCCGCCGGGGCAGGTGCACCCGGACCTCCTCGTCGTCAGCGCGCTCCTCTGCGCCCGCCCGTGGGTGCACCGGTCCACCCCCTTCTCCTGCTCCGTCCCGGCGAGCCGGGAGCTGGCCGACGCCGTCCGCTCCGGTCCTCGGTTGAGGCTGGCGCACGTGGGGGAGGGCTCCCCCCGCCCGGCCCCGCAGGACGGTAGCCCCGGCCTCTGCTTCAGCGGGGGCACGGACAGCGTCGCGGCCCTCGTCCTGATGCCGGGCACCACCCAGAGCTACCACCTCTCCCGGCAGACGCCGGAGGACGAGCGTCGGGCCACGATGATGGACGGACGGGCGGCGTTGCAGTCGTGCGAGGTCCTGCGGCGGCACAGGCGCCCGGTGACCGTCGTGCCGAGCGACGTCGAGTACCTCCGGAACCCCACGGGTTTCCCGCACGACCTGACCACGGCCGTCCCCCTGCTGCTGCACGCCGACGTCCGCCGCCTCGACGCCGTCGCCTGGGGCGCGCCCCTGGAGGCCACCTACCGGCTGCAGCGGGGCCGGTACCGCGACTACGCCCAGTCGCCGTTCGTCGCCGAGTGGGGACCGGTGCTCGACGTCCTGGGCCTGCCCGTGTGCGTGCCGGTCGCCGGGGTGTCGGAGGTGGTGACCAGCGCGATCGTCCACCAGCACCCGCTCGGGGAGGCCGCCCAGTCCTGCGTGCGCGGCCCCCGCCTGGGGCGCCCGTGCGGACGGTGCCCCAAGTGCACCCGCAAGACGCTGCTGGCCGCCACGGTGAGCGGCAGGTGGCCCGGCGACAGTGCGCTGGAGCGGCAGTGGCGTGATCGGGAGGCACGTCAGCACCTCCTGGCCGAGCCGATGAAGGTCGAGCCGGTGCTGGCCCACGGCGTGCACCGCTACCTGGCCCAGGGCGGTCGCAGCGACCTCCTGCGGCTGGTGGCGGCCAAGGCCGGCCCCGATCCGCGCGACTGGCTCGTCCGCTCCTACGAGCCGGCGCTCCAGCTCCTCCCGGAGCGCTACCGCCCCGCCATCACCGAGGAGGTCCACCGGTTCGCCCCGCCCATGAGCGCGGACGAGGAGGCGGCCGTCCGCGCCTACGACGTCACCGTGCCGGACGACCGGCGGGCCGCCGCCCAGGTCGAGCTGGAGCGCTGGATGGCGGCGCACCCTCCTCGTGATCGGGCGCGCCGGGCCTGGAACCGGGCGCGCCGCGAGGTGCGCGCCCGGCTCGGGCGGCGCCGGTCGGCACCGGCGCGCTGACCCGCGATTGGACCGTCGCCCGGTCCGGACGCGGTCAGAGCCGGCCGGGTGCGGGCGGGCCGGTGGAGGCGCGCTCGACCAGCCGGGTGTCCAGGCGCACGTGCGGCTGGGCCAGCTCCTCGCCCGCGAGCAGCGAGAGCAGCAGGTCGAGAGCGCAGCGGCCCATCTCCCGCAGCGGCTGCGCCACCGTCGTCAGCGCGGGCTGGGCCAGCGCCGACTCCGGGATGTTGTCGAAGCCGACCACGGAGAGGTCCGCGGGGACCTGCAGCCCCAGCGTCCGGGCCACCTCGACGGTCCGGATCGCCATCAGGTCGTTGGCGGCGAAGACCGCCGTCGGGCGGTCGCGCCGGTCGAGCAGCAGCAGCGCCGGTGCGACGGCCGACTCGGACCGGTAGGACCCCGTCGCCAGCAGGGTCTCGTCGACCTCGAGGCCGGCCGCCGCCATCGCCTGCCGGAAACCGTGCTCGCGGAGGCGGGCCGACTCCAGGTCCTCCCGCCCCCGGATCATCCCGATCCTGGTGTGCCCCAGGCCGATCAGGTGCTCGACGGCCGACCGTGCCCCACCGACGTTGTCGGAGTCGACGGTCGGCACGTCGCTGCTGCCGGTGTGCGGGTCGATGGCCACGACCGGTACCGCAGCACCGGGCTCGATGACGGTGGGGGTGACGACGATCGCCCCGTCCAGGAGGGTGCCGCCCAGGCGGCGCAGCGACCGGCGCTCCCAGCCCACCGTCTCGCCGTGGGTCGCCCCGGCGAAGGCCATCAGCTCGTAGTCCGTGTCGGCCATCGCGCCGGACACCCCCTTGAGCAGCTCGGTGCTGAACGGCTCGAACTCCGCGACCAGCACCCCGAGGATGCCGGTCCGCGTGCTGCGCAGGCTGCGCGCCCCCAGGCTGGCCTCGTAGCCCAGCTCGGAGATGACGTCGGCGACGCGCGCGGTGGTGGTGGCGGACACGCCATACCTGCCGTTGACGACCTTGGAGACGGTGGCGACGGACACGCCGGCCTGTCGCGCGACGTCCTCCATCCGGACGCGGCCGTAGGTCACCATGGCGCCATTATCGCGACGACCGTGCGGGACGTGCGCAGGTGGTGGGCGGCAGCCCCGCTCGTCCCTGACCGGTCGGTGGAGCACGGAGGAGGTTCCGCGCTCCCCGTCGTTGCGGCACAAAACTTTCGTCACAAAACTTATCTCGGGTCGGCGGGGCCCGCACGGCGCGCGGGTGCGTACGCTGGGCCGCATGCTCCCGGTGTCCGACGCGGCCGCGCCGCTCCTGGCCCACCAGTCGACGCTGCGCGAGACCAACCTCGCGGTCGTGCTGAGGTGCGTGTCCGGCGCCGCCGAGCCGCCTTCCCGGGCGGGGGTCGCGGCCGCGACCGGCCTGACCCGCTCGACCGTCTCGCGCCTGGTCGACGAGCTCGTCGCCGGCGGTCTGGTCGAGGAGGGCGCTGCCCTGCTCGCCGGTCCGGGGCGGCCGGCGACACCCCTGCGGCCCTCGGGTCGCGTCTGCGCGCTGGGCCTGCAGGTCAACGCCGCCCACGTGGCCGCCCGGCTCATCGACCTGGGCGGACGGATGCTGTCCGAGTCGCGGTCCGAGCCCGACCTCGTCGGCTCCGAACCGGCCGTGGCGCTCGACCTGCTCGCCGACCACCTGCGCGAGGTCCTCGCCCGCACGCCCGAGGGCGGCCGGGTCGTCGGCGCGGGGCTTGCCCTGCCCGGCGTGGTCGACGGGTCCGGCGAGCGGCTGCTGCGTGCGCCCAACCTCGGCTGGCGGGACCTGGCCCCCGGCACCGGCCTGCGCGAACAGCTCCACGGCATACCCCTGAGCCTGGGGA
This sequence comes from Ornithinimicrobium cerasi, assembly GCF_003702705.1. Classification (GTDB taxonomy): domain Bacteria; phylum Actinomycetota; class Actinomycetes; order Actinomycetales; family Dermatophilaceae; genus Ornithinicoccus; species Ornithinicoccus cerasi. The sequence goes on from NZ_QZMN01000003.1 coordinate 310,769, forward strand.
ACGAGGCCAACCTCGCGGCGCACGCGTTCGTCCAGCCCGCGCCGGGCCGCCTCGGACGTGCCGGCCACTTCGTCTACGTCTCGGGCGAGATCGGGATCGGGGGTGCCGTCGTCACCGACCACCGCGTCCAGACCGGCCGGCACGGCTTCGCCGGCGAGATCGGGCACATGCCCTTCCGCCCCGGCGGCGACCCGTGCCCGTGCGGCTCGGACGGCTGCCTGGAGCGGTATGCCGGTCGCCTCGCCCTCACCCGTCGCGCCGGTCTGCCCCCGACCACGACGCTCGCCGAGCTGGACCGGCTGGCGGAGGACGGGCACGCGGCCAGCCGGGCGGCCATCGACCTCGCCGCCGAGGCGCTCGGCGTCGTCCTCGCCGGGGTCGTCAACCTGCTGGACGTCCCCACGATCGTGCTCGGCGGCGAGATCGGCGACCTCGCGGACCGGATCACCCCGACCGTCCAGGCCCGGCTCCGCGCCCGGGTGATGGCCGCCGACTGGATGCCGCTGGAGGTCGTCCGCGACCCCGACGACGTCGCCGGGGCCAGCGGTGGCGCGCTGCTGCACCTGTCCCGCGTCGTGACCGCACCGGTCGCCTTCCTGGCGGCCTGAGGAGGAGGACCGTGCTCGTCGACCTGCCCCTGGACCAGCTCCGGGACTACCGGCCCGAGGTGCCGGAGCCGGACGACTTCGACGACTTCTGGGCGACCACCCTCGCGCAGGCGCGGTCGGCCCCGACCGTCGCCACCAGCGAGCCCGCCGACACCCCCGTGACGGCCCTGCGGGTCGAGGACGTCACGTTCCCGGGGTTCGGGGGCGAGCCGGTGCGGGCGTGGTTCGTGGCCCCACCGGTCCCCGGCCCGCTGCCCTGCGTGGTCGAGCTCATCGGCTACGGGGGCGGGCGGGGGTTGCCGCACGAGCGGCTGGGCTGGGCGGCGGCCGGCTACGCCTCCCTCGTCATGGACACGCGCGGCCAGGCCTCGACCTGGGGCAGCGGTGGCGGCACGCCCGACCCGCACGGGTCCGGACCCGCTCACCCCGGCGTGATGACCCGCGGGATCGAGTCCCCGCAGACCTACTACTACCGCCGCCTCGTCACCGACGCCGTCCGGGCCGTGGACCACGTCCTCACCCGTCCCGACGTGGACCCGGACCGGGTGGCGGTGGTCGGCACCAGCCAGGGCGGCGGGCTGGCGCTCGCCACGGGGGCGCTGCACGGGCGGGTGGCGGCGGTGGTCGCCGACGTGCCGTTCCTGTGCCACCTGGAGCGGGCGGTCTCGATCACCGACGCGGCGCCCTACTCCGAGGTCGCGTCCTACCTCGCCGTCCACCGGGGAGCGGCGGAGCAGGTCTTCCGGACGCTGTCCTACGTCGACGGCGTGGTCATGGCGCGCCGCATCTCGGCCCCGACGATGGTCTCGGTCGCCCTCATGGACGACGTCTGCCCGCCCTCGACCGTCTTCGCGGCGGCCAACGCGATCCCCGTCCCGCCCACCGTCGAGGTCTACCCCTTCAACGGTCACGAGGGCGGCGGGCAGGAGCAGTGGCTGCGGTCGGTCCGCTGGCTGGGGGAGGTGCTCGCGTGAGCACCCGCACCAACTGGGGTGGCAATCTCCGGTATGCCGCCACCCGCCTCGTCGAGCCCGTCTCGGTCGCGCAGCTGCAGGAGGTGCTGCCGACGCTCGGGGCGGCGCGGGCACTGGGCTCGCGCCACTCCTTCAGCAGGGTGGCCGACACCCCCGGCGTGCAGGTGTCCACGGCGTCGCTGCCCAGGTCCGCCTCGGTCGACCGGGACCGCGGCGTGCTCCGTGTCGAGGGCGGCGCGCGCTACAGCGACCTCGTGCCCGAGCTGGACCGGACCTGCACGGCCCTTGCCAACCTCGCCTCGCTGCCGCACATCACGGTCGCGGGCGCGGTCGCGACCGGCACCCACGGCTCGGGCGACGCCCTGGGGTCGCTGGCCACCCAGGTCACCGCGCTCGAGATCGTCGGCTGGGACGGTGAGCTGCGGCGGCTCGCGGCGGGGCACCCCGACCTGCCCGGCGCCGTGGTGAGCCTGGGACGCCTCGGCGTCGTCACGGCCCTCGAGCTGGCGGTGGAGCCGACCTACGAGGTGGGCCAGACGGTGGTGGAGCAGGTCCCCCTCGACGCGGTCCTGGACGACCTGGACGCCGCGACCTCGCTCGGGCACAGCGTCTCCCTGTTCACCACCTGGGCCGACCCCGACGTCCTGGACCAGGTGTGGGTCAAGCGCCGCACCGACCGGCCCGCCGGTCCCGACCCGGCCACCGCGCTCGGGGGACGGCCCGCGGACGGGCCGCGCCACCCCATACCGGGGGTCGACCCCGCCCCGGCCACCCGGCAGGGCGGTGTGCCCGGGCCCTGGTGGTCCCGGCTCCCGCACTTCCGGGCCGACCACGTGCCCTCCGCGGGCCGCGAGATCCAGAGCGAGTGGCTGCTGCCCCGGCCGCACGCGGTCGCAGCGCTGGAGGCGGTGCGGGGTCTGGCGGACCGGCTCGCACCCCTGCTCCAGGTGTGCGAGATCCGGACCGTCGCCGCCGACGACCTGTGGCTCAGCGGCGCCTCCGGCACCGACGTCGTGGGCCTGCACCTCACCTGGCACCTCGACCCCGAGGGGGTGGCCGCCGTGCTGCCCGCCCTGGAGGCGCGGCTGGCGCCGTTCGCGGCGCGCCCGCACTGGGGCAAGGTCCACCGTGAGGAGGAGCTCGACGCGGCAGCCCTCTACCCGCGGTGGGCGGACTGGCAGGACCTGCTCCGGCGCTGGGGCGGCTGACCCAGCTCAGCGCGTCAGTCGTCCGGGTCCCCGATCGGCGCCGGTCGGGATGTCGGCGCCGGCGTCCCGGCGGTCCGGAAGACGAAGCGTCGCACCGCCTCGGCGGCCGGGCGGAGCGACCCGGCCGTCCACGTCGACCACGTCCGCAGCTCGACCGGCACCGTACCCGTGAACCACTCCCGGTCCTCCGGCGGCCAGGCCCTGACGAGCGTCTCGAGCGTCACCCCAGGCTCCGCGCCGGCGATCTGGTCGAGCAGCCGCTCGCCCGTCCGGGGACGCCCGGTCGCGACCGCCAGCATGAGCCTGGCCGCCTCCAGGTCCTCCTCGTCGACGAGTCCCTTGAGCAGCCGGTACGTGTTGAGATAACGCTTGAGCGCCCTCGGTGACCGCGCCAGCATCGGTGCCAGCGCGGCGATCGACGTCGCCTCGCCCTCCAGGAGAGTGACCGGGGCAGGTGGGCTGGTGGCGAGCGGCGCGCCGACCCCCTCGCCCGCACCCGACGCAGACCCACCGGGGTATGCCGTCCCCTCCCCGTCCGTCGCAGCCTCCGCTGATCCTTGCGTGGCGTCGGGTTCCGGACGGGTGCCCGACGCGGGTCCGGCACCTCCCTCACCACGTCCCGTCGCGGCGGCTTGGCCGAGCAGGTGGCGGGCCATCGAGGTGGCGGCCTCGGGCCCGGGGCGGTCGAGCCACACCGGCAGCTGGAAGATCTTCTCCAGGTAGTTGTCTGCCGTGACCTCGCCCCCCTCGAGCAAGGTCGGGTAGACCGTGGACAGCGACGTCGACACCCAGTGCGCGTCCACCGCGACGACCACCACGAAGAGTTCGAACGACAGGAGCATCGAGACCGCCTCGAGCACCCGCACGACGGTCTTCGGGGGGCAGCGGTCCAGGTCGTCGATGTAGAGGACGACCCGGTTGACCGCGTCCGCGCCCTCCTCCCGACTGGCCTCGGGCGCCTCCAGCAGCCTGCGGTTGTGGCGGGTGACCCCGTCGGAGATGACCCGCAGGTCGCGGTGCACCGTGCCGATCAGACCGAGCTGGCTGCGGTAGTCGTCGGTGGTGACGCGACCCTCGAGGTACTCGTTGAGGAGTCGACCGACGCTCGCGGGCCGGGCCTGCTCCCGGGCTGCCTCGAGGTTCGCCTGCGCCTCCTCGAGGAGCTGCTGCGCGGCCGTGACCGACTCGACCCTGGCCGCGTACTGCTGGACCTTCTCCCGCACCCAGGTAGCCGCTCCGGCTGCGGCGCTGACCAGGGCGGCAATGGGTCCCCACGTCATCGTCCTCACGTCCGTCCAGCGCAGCAGGAGCAGGAGCACCCCGAGGACGACGGCGAACACGGCACCGACCTTTCCCGAGGTGACGAGGAGCTGCCTGCGGGTCCCCGGGGTGAGCCAGCCCACCTGGCGGAGCTTCTCGCGGGTGGCGACCACCTCGGTGAGGGTGGTGCTCAGGTCCTTCTCCAGCTTCAGATCGGCGCCGTCGAGGTTCCTCCGCAAGGTTTCGAGGGTGCTCGTGGACGCGAGCTCGAAGAGACCCTCGGCCCCCTGCCGCTCCGCCTCGGCCAGGGCCTCCGCACGGGTCCGGACCTCGGCCTCCGCGTCGGCAAGTCGCCGCACGCGCGCCTCCTCCGCAGCCGAGAGTCCGGGCGGCAGCGGCAGCTCGACGTCGCGTGCGGCGCCGTCGACGCTGATCCCGGCGATCAGCTGCTCGAGCATCCCCGCCCAGACGTCGGCGGAAGCGTAGTGCCAGGCGTTGAACCGCACCTGACGGACGTTGCGCCAGGCCCACAGCTGCGACTGCGTGCGGCCGGAGGTCCGGGCGGTGCCGGTGATCTCCTCGACCTTGGCGTGCAGCTGCTCCATGAAGAAGCTCTTACCGGAACCCCAGGACCCGAACAGCCCGATCGCCAGCGGAGGCTGCACGACGTGCGCGCAGACCACGGCGGCGAGGGCCTTCACGGTGGGGGTGATGTCCAGCAGGTCCTCGCCCTGCGGCGTGTCCGCGAGGTAGCCCGTCAGGCGCAGCTCCGGCTGGCTGTCCACCCGCCACATCCGGACGAGTCCGTCCGCGCAGATCCCGAGCGAGCGACCGTCCGGGCTCAGCGCAACGACCTGCGGTCCGCCACCCTGGGTGCTGCGCCACCGGCACACCAGAGCCCCGTCCCGCAGCACGGCGACCGACGTGCCCGAGGCGGCGACGACCAGCCCCCCGCCGCAGGCCAGGTGCTCGATCCGCTCGCCGGGCAGCGCCACCGTGGGCGCGGTGGCCGACCCGTCGGGGGTGAAGGACCCCACAGACCCGGTGTCCGTGCCGAACCAGCTCGTGGTGAGCTGCTGGGCGATCGCGGTCACGCCCGCGGTGCCCGACCCGCCCGGGTACCACGGCCCGTCGACCCGGGTGAGGTCGACAGCCCGGACGGTGCCGTCCGGGAGGAGAGCGGTGACCGTCCGTCCCGAGGCGGCGAGCCGCACAGGCTGCGGCCCCGGCGGAGCCAGGACCACCGGGGCGCCGTCGTCGACGTTGCCCCAGAGGATCTTCCCGTCCTCCCCCTGACCGGGCACCAGCGCCACACCCCCCTCGCCCACAGCGGCCACCGTGCCGTGCGGCCAGCTCTTCCCGAGCGGGAGCACGGCCTCCTGCGCCGCGTCCCACCGCACCACGCCGCCGTCCGGCCCGTCGGCCAGGATGACCCACAGCGTCCCCCGCCGGGACCACCCGAGGGCCGAGACGTCGACGTGCACGGGCGGATCCGTGTCTCCTGGCGGGGACGGTGGGTAGACCCGTTCCGACTCCGTCCCCCGGCCCACGCTCACGCGTGCCGGAAAGCCCATGGCCCAGCGCCCGACGCCGCGGTCGGTGCTCGAGGGTCCGCGGAGCGCCAGGTGACGCACCGGGTCCTCCGGGTCCAGGGGACCCTCCACGGACACGGGCAGCAGACCCTCCTGGAGCGCGATGAGCGGAGCCCGGCGGCGCAGGAGGTCGCGCCCGCCCGCGGAGAGGTGGTCGGCCAGCGACGGACTGACCTCCGCGGCCAGGGCGCCCAGCAGCCCGCTGGCGACCGACTCCTCGGCCACGTCGTCGTCCAGGAGGCACCATGCCACCACGGCGACCCGGCCGAAGACCAGCCCCTCGGACCGCAGCAGCGAACGTGCCTCCGCCAACCAGTCCTGCGCCGGCTGCCGCGGGCCGTCCTCCGGCCACGCGGGGTCACGCCGTGGCCAGGTGCGGGCGTAGTCGCGGCGGTGCCGGTCCAGGACGCCGTCGACCAGGGTCGTCACCAGCACGAGGCCCGGACCTGCGTCCCGCACCGCACCGGCCACCGTCCCGGTGACGGTCCCGGCGCCGGTGACGGCAACCTCCACGGCGACGGACCCGCTCCCGCTGACGACGGGCACGTCATACCCCCGCGCGGGATCGGCCCCGACCGACCCTGGCCCCGCCTCCCGATCAGGTCCAGCCACGCCCGCAGCGTCCCGCCGCCTGGCCGGTTCGTCAATAGGTACAACTACCTATCCCCACGGAGCACGCCGGGCTGCTAGACCAAGCAGGACCGCGACCCGACGGCTCAGGGGAGAGACATGGACGAGCAGAGCACCCGACCGCTGATCCTGGTGCGCGGCTTCGGCGGCCTGGACATCGGCTCCGAGCAGGCCAACGCCTACCAGGGGTTCAACGAGGGGACGGTCTACCCGGGGCGGCGGGGCGACAACTACATCTACGAGGGCTTCCTGCTGCGGGCCCTGAAGTCGACGGACTACCCCTACGCCGACGCCACCAACGTCGTCGGCTACTACTCCACCCCCGTCTCCTCGCCCGGGGGAGACCTCGGCGGCTGGACGGCCGAGGACACCGAGGGGACCGTGGTCATCGACGCGCAGGTGGCCCGTCGGGTGCTGCGGGAGGCGGCCAAGGGGACGCTGTGGGTCTACCGCTTCTACGACCTGTCGCCCCGGTCCCTGCGCACCTACGGCGAGGGGCTGGTGCGCCTCGTCAAGCTCATCCGCAAGGCGGTGGAGTCGCGTCAGGTTGGGAGCTTCGACGGCGTCGACCTGGTGTGCCACAGCATGGGCGGCCTGGTGATGCGCGAGGCGCTCCTGGCCATGCACGAGCAGCAGGAGGGGTCGGCCGCCGACCTGGTGCACCGCGTCGTCACGCTGGGGACCCCGCACCGGGGCATCGCCTTCCAGCGGCTGCCCCGCTGGCTCGTGGACTCCCTGCCGGGGGTGAGCGGCGGCTCCGACGAGCTGGAGTCGTTCTCCCCGCGGTCGACGCGGTTCCTGGAGCTGGAGAAGGCGTTCCCGCTGGACCGGATCCTCACCGTCGTGGGCACCAACTACCGCAGCTACTCCGTCGGGCCGGCGAGCGTGCTCAACCGGCTCTCCACGCTCCTCGACGAGGGCAACCTGGCCACCAACCGCAGCGACGGGCTCGTGAAGCACTCCTCGGCCCAGCTGCCCGGTGCGCCCCGCACCTTCGTCCACAAGAGCCACGGCGGCAGCGACTCGGTCGTCAACTCCCGCGAGACCTACGAGATCGCCATGCGGTTCCTGCACGGGACGCACAAGGTCAGCCTGTGGATGGAGCAGGCCGAGATCACGCGGGGCAAGGACTGGTTCGGGGACAGCGAGTTCTACTTCGGCGTCAGCATCAAGCCGCGCTACGTCGACTTCGAGCTGTTCCACCAGAGCGCGGAGGCGGAGAACTGCTACGGCCCGTTCGCCAGGGCCGACCTCAGCGACGGTCCACCCGACCTGGACACCGAGCTGCGCCGTCCGCTCGCCGACAAGGGAGACCGGACGACCGGCTGGGCGGGGCCGGACCGGCTCATCTGGGAGGGCTGGATCGACGGGCGGATCCGGCCGGGGCAGGACGCCCAGGGCATGGTCTTCCGGCTCGACGTCTACGTCGGCGAGCGGGACACCCGCGGCATCGGCTTCTCGGACAACGTCATCTTCCGCAAGCAGTACTACGTGCAGGTCTTCCCGGGCACCCACGCCGAGCTGTTCCTGCACACCGGTGAGCAGTACCTCAGCGAGCGTGACCCGAAGGACGCCGCCGCGCTGCGGGAGCTCGCGGCCGCCGACGCCCACCTGGGGGTCAAGGCGACGGTGCAGCGGCTGGAGGAGATCAGGTCGCGCCCCGGCTGGTTCCTCGACGTCGAGGGCACCGGCTTCTCGGCCCGGCTGCGGGTGGCCATCGCCAAGAACCGCGAGCACTGAGCCCATGCCGCTCCCGCTGCCGCTGTCGGTGCGCGCGGTCCTCACCTCCGCCCGGACGGTGCTGCGGCACGTCGTCGCGGTCCAGCTCCCGCTGCACGTCGCGGCCGTGTCCCTGCTGCGTTTCGGCGGGGAAGACCCCCTCCTGGAGGCCGACGACCTCGAGAACTGGCACCACCGTCGGCTCTCCTTCGAGGCCGCCCGGGCCTCCGGCTGGGCCGAGGACGCGGCCATGGAGATGTCGTGGCACACCGACTACGTCGACAGCTACCTCTACAACCCGCTGTGGTGGTTCCAGGGAGGTCTGGACCGGGTCAAGACGGCCCTGTCGCTGGCGCCCACCCTGACCAAGATCCACTTCGACGACCTCACCGACGTCCGCCAGATCGAGGTGATGTGGCACCGCTACCGGGGCGGGCTGCTGGCCGGCGTGCTCTGGGCGGCCGACCTGCCGCTGCCGCTGCCGGCCCGGGTCGCGGCCGCCCGGCACGTCGTCGGGGTGGCGCTGCACCCGGTGCAGGACTTCTACTCCCACTCCTCCTGGGTGGACGACCCGTCGCGGCGCGGCCTGCTGTGGACCGACCCCCACGAGCTGGCCGGGGACCACCCGATCTACACCGGCAACTACGAGCTGTCCCCGGTGACCGGCATCGCCCACCACGGCCGGTTCGCCCCGGAGTGCACCGTGCTGCGCATGGACCCCGGCCTGCTCGAGGTCCTCTGCCATCCGGTGTCCCCGCTGACCAAGAACGCCGTCTGCGACATGTACCGCGCGTGCCAGGACGGCGTGGCGCTCGGCTCCACCACCGTGTATGGCGTGCCCGTCCCCGCCGGGCTCGTCCACCTCGCCCCGCCCGGCATCGCGCTCGACTCCCGGTGGGTCGCGCCGATCGGGGCCCAGCAGCGCGGCTTCCCCCAGGCGGACGCGGAGATGCTGTTCACGACGGCGCTGCGGCTGGCCGGGCGGCAGAGCGCCGAGATCCTCTGCGGGCTGACCCGGGCGCTGGTCGCGCCCGATCTGGCGACCTTCTGGCAGCACGTCCGGTCCGACCCGGCCGGGGACGAGGAGGGGTGGCAGGCGGAGTTCGAGGACTTCCACCGCCAGGGTGTGCGCTTCCTCGGCACCGGCGAGTACCCGCCGAAGCCTGCGCCCGTCGCGGAGGAGTGGTACGTCCGCCTGCGCCTGGTCACGGCGGACGAGACGGGTGCCGGCACCGACGCCGACATCTACGCCTCGGTCGACAGCGGGCCCGGGGAGCACCTGCTCGACAACATGCCCGACGCCGGTCCGCTGCTGGCCTACGACGACTTCGAGAAGGGCGACGACCAGGTGTTCCACATCGGTCCGTTCGACTCCTTCCCCTCCGAGCTGGTGCTGCGCAACGCCGACGCCGACCTGGGCGACGTGCTGGAGGCCCTCGGCCGGACGTTCGTCAACGCGGTGAGGGACGCCGTCTACGCGATCGGGGACCTGCTGCTCAGCCTGATCGGGGGTCACGCCGACCACGTGGCGACCGAGCACCGGGTGTGGACGCCGGCGCAGCTGGCCGGCCTGACCGGCTCCGCCAGCCCGTTCAGCGTGGACCTGAACGGCGGCGGCGAGGGTCACTACCGCGTGCACGGGACGATCCGCCGCTCCCGCCGTCACCAGCTCGGCCACGTCCACGTCTCGGACTGGGAGGTGCGGCTGGACGCCCTGGAGGCGGTCGAGGAGTCGGACTGGGACCGCGGCTCTGACTCCGACGAGCCGTTCCTCATCGCGATGCTGGTCAACCAGGCGTCCCGGACCGCCGACCACCACCTCTTCGGGCCCTGGTCCGACGTGGACACCGGCGAGCGCCGGGGGCTGGGCCGCACGTTCCGGGCCACCGGCGTGCCGGACCGCCACGGTCACCTCACCCTCGCGCTGCAGCTGTGGGAGAGCGACGACGAGGGTGGTCCCGGTCGCAGGAACGCCTACCAGGAGTTCACCAAGGAGTTCCAGGAGCGGACGGCGCCCGCGCGCGACGGCTTCCTGGACACCCTCGGCCGCTCGCTCGGCTCGGCCTGGACCGTGGAACGCCTCGAGGCGCACACCTACGGGTTCACGCCCGACGGCACGGTCCGCTACGGGCGCTCCCTCGAGGTCCGACCCGGGACGATCGAGGGTGGTGAGACCCGGCGCTGGCGGCTCGGGGTCAACCACGAGTCGGTCTCCTGGACCGGCCGGGTCTGTCCCCGCGACGAGCTGCGCAGGCTCGACACCGACGGGGACGGGGCGGGGGAGATCCTGGTCAGCAGCCCCTGGGGGGTGGGGCTGCTCGGCGACGACGGCAACGCCGGCCTGACGAGCCGCTCGATGGCACCGAACGGGACCGCCTTCGGGGCGTGGACCGTCGACACCTCGGCCGACCGGTTCGGGCCGAGCGGCCGCTTCGACCCCACGGTGCCGGTGGACCAGGTGTGGGTGCGCGGCCCGGCGGGGCTCAGCGTGGTGACGGGCGACGGGCCGGGGTTCGCCGAGCTGGCGCACCTGCCGGAGGGGTCCGAGCGGGCGGAGCTGGTGCCCGGTCGCGAGCTGCGCGCCGGTCCGGGCGGGTGGCTCGTCGAGGCACAGCGTGACGACGCGGTGTTCCTCACCGACGACGCGCTGTCGGTGCTCGGTGCCGACGGCGGCCGCGTGCTGCTGCGCGCCCGTGCCGTCGCCGGCGAGGACCTCGGTGGCTGGACCCTCGATCCCCGCGCGGACCGGGTGGTGGCCGCGGGCGACCTGGACGGCGACGGGCTGGACGAGCTGGTCCTGCACGGCGCGCAGGGGCTGGCCATGGTCAAGGTCGTCGACGGGGTGCTCCGGGTGGTCGCCCGGCTGCACCCGGGGCAGGACCTCGGCCTGGGTGACCCGCTCGACCCCGAGCTCGTGCGCGTGGGCCCGGCGGCCGACCTGCGTGCCTCGGGCCGGCTGGGCGTCCTCGTCACGACGCCCGCGGTCCACGGCTTCCTCGAGCTGGAGGACGGACGGTGGCGCAGCACCGCCTACGCCAACCACGACACGAGGGCCGGCGACTGGGTGGTGGACGTCCGGGCCGACCGGTTCGGGCCCGTCGGACCGCTGCGCCGCTCGGACCACGACCTCTGGCTGAGCTCGCCCACCACGATCGGCGTCCTCGTCGCGGACGGCTACCACCTGACCGCTGAGTGCTGCCACCCCGTCGGCGAGATGTTCGACGACTGGACGCCGACCCCGGACACCCGCTACGGCACGGGCCGTGCGGTCCAGGGGCGGGAGGGTCTTGTCCTGGCGGCCGACGACTGGGGGGTCGTGCTGATCGAGGCTCGCGGCGACCGACCGCACGTCGTCGCCCGCGTCGCGCAGGCCGACCGGGCCGGCGGCTGGGTGGTCGACACCAGGGTCAACGCGTTCCAGTGAGGGCGGGGCGGCGGCTCAGCGTGAGGTGCAGGCTGAGCCCGGTGTAGTAGACGACGTAGGCGAGCGAGAGGGCGACCAGCCACGGCTCCGGCGACGGGGAGCGGGCGAGGATGACGGCATACAGGACCAGCCATCCGGTGGTCAGCGCCATGGTGAGCCGCCAGGCCGTCGCCGTCCGCGACGGGTAGACGTAGCGGACCGGCACGAAGACCAGCACCGCGAGGACGAGCAGCACCGCCGTGACGACGGGGGCGCCCGCGTCCAGCACGACCAGGTAGAACGCCGCGACGTTCCAGTAGCTGGGGAACCCGAGGAAGAAGTGATCCTCGGTCTTGGCGTCGGTGCGGCAGAACTGGACGCAGGACGCGAGCACCGGCACCGCGGCCACGACGCCGCCGAGCCAGCCGTCCGGCAGGTAGCCCGCGCTCCACAGCAGCACCATCGGCGCGAACGCGTAGGTGATGAAGTCGACGATGTTGTCGAGCAGCGCGCCGTCGAAGCCGGGCAGCACCTCCTTGACGCGGAAGCGGCGGGCGAGGAAGCCGTCGGTGCCGTCGACGACCATCGCCACGAGGAAGAGCCACAGCACCGCGGTGACCTCGCCGGCGTAGGACAGGTGGACCATGAGCAGCGCCAGCACCGACCCGAGAGCCGTGTAGGCGTGCACCGCGGCCGCCGCCAGCCGCTGCGCGGTGCTCGGTCGCGGGGGGCTCATGGCCGCACACCCTAGGCGACCCGGGACCTCGCCCGCTCCCGGCGGGCGGGGCGCCCACCTGGTTACGATCGGCCATGGTCACCGCCGCCTTCGTCGCCCCGTTCCTCCTCGAGGCGACCCGGAGGTTCGTGCTGTCGGCCGCGCGCGTCCCGGGCGTCCGCCTCGCCGTCGTCACCGCCACCCCCGCGGACCGTCTCGACCCCGAGCTGCGCGAGGCGATCGCCGGCCACTGGCAGGTCGCCGACGCCCTGGACCCCCAGCAGGTGGCCGACGCGGTCCGCGGTCTGGGCGCGCGGCTGGGGCCGGTCGAGCGGCTCGTCGGGATCCTCGAGCAGCTGCAGGTGCCGCTCGCCCAGGTCCGGGACGCGCTCGGCATACCGGGCATGGACGAGGAGACAGCCCGCAACGTGCGCGAGAAGGCGCGGATGAAGACCGTGCTCGGCCGGGCCGGCGTGCCCTGCGCGCGCCACCGGCTCGTCACCCGCACCGAGGAGGCGATCGACTTCCTGGAGCTGGTGGGGCTGCCCGTCGTCGCCAAGCCGCCGGACGGGGCGGGGGCCGTCGCGACCTTCCGCCTCGACACCTGGGCGGACGTGGACGCCTGGCTGCAGATGGCGCGCGGCGAGGCGGGGGAGGCCTGGCTGCTGGAGGAGTTCCTCACCGGCCGCGAGCACACCTTCGACTCGGTGACGATCGACGGCGAGACGGTCTTCTCCTCGGTCGCCGACTACCACCCCACCCCGCTGGAGGTGCTGCGCAACCCGTGGGTGCAGTGGCAGGTCGTGCTGCCGCACGCGGTCGACGGGCCGGAGTGCCGCGAGATCCACCGCGTCGGACCCGCCGCCCTCGCCGCGCTCGGGGTGCGGACGAGCATCTCGCACATGGAGTGGTTCGCCCGGCCCGACGGCACCGTCGCCATCTCCGAGGTCGGCGCCCGGCCGCCCGGCGCGCAGCTGGCCTCGATGATCGGCCTCGCCCACGACGTCGACTTCTTCGACCTCTGGGCGCGGCTGATGATCCTCGAGGAGTTCACCCGGCCCGAACGCTCCTGGGCGTGCGGCACGGCATACCTGCGGGGTCTGGGGCGCGGACGCGTCCGCGCCGTGCACGGCCTCGAGGAGGTATGGCGTGAGCTGGGGGACCTGGTCGTGGACTCACGCCTGCCACGGCCGGGGGCACCCTCGTCGACGGGCTACGAGGGGGAGGGGTTCATCACCGTGCGCCACCGCGACACCGACGCCGTCCGCGAGGCCCTCGACCTCATCGTCTCCCGGGTCCGCGTCGAGCTGGTCGAGGAGGCGTGAGGGGGATGAACGTCGTCCTGCTGTCCCCGGGCTTCCCGCTCGACGTCTCATCCTTCACGCGGGCCCTGGCCCGCACCGGCGCACGGGTCATCGGCATCGGCGACCAGCCGGTCGGCGCGCTGCCGGCGACGGTGCGCGACCACCTCGTCCACTACGAGCACGTGCCGCTCGCCGACACCGCGGCGGTCCTGGCCGCGCTCCGGGGGCTGGCGCGCCACGTGCGCATCGACCAGGTCGAGTGTCTCTGGGAGCCCTACGTCGTGCTCGCCGCCACCATCCGGGAGCACCTCGACCTGCCGGGCATGCGGGTGGAGGAGGCGACGTGGTTCCGTGACAAGGAGGTGATGAAGCGGGTGCTCGACGCCGCCGGGGTCCGCACGCCGCGGCACGCCGGCGCGACCACGGTCGCCGAGGTGTGGGAGGCGGCGGAGCAGGTCGGCTACCCGCTCATCGTCAAGCCGGTCGCCGGCGCGGGCTCGGCCGACACCTACCGTGTGGACACGCCGGCCCGGCTGGCCGAGGTGCAGCAGATGATCCAGCACGTGCCGCGGGTCAGCGTGGAGGAGTTCGTCGAGGGGGAGGAGTTCACCTACGACACGGTCTGCGGGGACGGGGAGGTGCTCTTCGAGAACGTCAGCTGGTACCAGCCCCGGCCGCTGGAGCAGCGCAGCCACGAGTGGGTCAGCCCGATGACGATCGCGCTGCGGGACAAGGACGACCCCGCTCTGGCCGGTGGTCTGGACATGGGGCGTCGCGTCCTCACGGCGCTCGGCTTCACCTCGGGGTTCACGCACATGGAGTGGTACCGCACCGCGGACGGCGAGGTGGTCTTCGGCGAGATCGGGGCCCGGCCGCCCGGCGCGCGGACGGTCGACGTCATGAACTACGCGACCGACGGGGACCTCTTCGACACCTGGGCGCTCGCGGTGACGACGGGGCAGGCGCCGCCGCTCACGCACCGGTTCAACGCGGCCAGCATGTTCAAGCGGGCGCAGGGGTCGGGGCGGATCACCCGGGTCGAGGGCCTTGAGCGGCTGCTGCGCGAGGAGGGCGAGCACGTCTGCGTCGTCGACCTGCTGCCCGTCGGCACCCCCCGCCGCGACTGGCGGGCGACCCTGCTCTCGGACGGCATGGTCATCGCCCGCCACCCCGAGCTGCCCGAGCTGATGCGGGTGCTGGGGCGCTTCGCGACCGAGCTGGAGATGTTCGCGGAGTAGGGCGCACGTCGGTCGGCCCGTCCCGGGGCGACCCCGGGGTCACCAGCGGTGGTGCACGTGCTCCCGGGCGTAGCGGTCGTAGATGTCGGCGTAGGCGGCCTCGGCCCCGGGGGTGGTCGGGGCGAGCGAGGCCGCGGCGGCGTTGGCCCGCGCCTGGTCCGGCGAGCTGGCGCCCGGGATCGTGGTGGTGACGCCGGGCTGGTCGACGATCCACCGCAGCGCGCGCTGCGCCGGGGTGCCGGCCGCCCCGTCACCACCCACGGCCGCGAACTCGCGGGCCGCCCGGACCCCGACCTCGTAGGGCACGCCGGCGAACGTCTCACCCACGTCGAACGCCTCGCCGTGCCGGTTGTACTGACGGTGGTCGTCGGCGGCGAACGTCGAGGTCTCCTCGAACCGGCCGGTGAGCAGGCCCGAGGCCAGCGGGACGCGCGCGATGATGCCGACGCCCGCCTCCTGCGCCGCCGCCGTCACCTGCTCCAGCGGCTTGCGGCGCAGGACGTTGAGGATGATCTGCACCGTCGCGACGTGCGGGCGGGCGATCGCCCCGCTTCCGGGTGGTCGGCTCGGAGGCCGGCTTCACGTCATACGGGCTGGAACCGCTGGAGGGGGCCCTCAAGGAGGGCGCGCGCCCCGCCGACCCCGGGTTCGCCGAGGTCACCGGCGGCCGCACCGGCGTGGTCGGGGTGCCGGGCGCGCAGCGGGAGGTGCCGCTCGAGCGCGGTCGCTACGACCTGTTCTACCGCGGGGTCGCGGCCAGCCTGCTCGACGGCGCACCGCCCCCGGTCGACCCCCGCGACAGCGTGGCGGTCATCGAGCTCGTCGAGCGCCTGCACCGCGACGTGCCGGTGCGCTGACGCCGCGGCGGCGGTGCCGCGCTGCCCGATCCGCGGATGCAGCAGGACGCACCCCGGACCAGGTCGACGGCGCTGCACGGGGTGGATCCTGCTGCGCCTGCTGCGGCGTGCAGCAGAACGCACTCCGAGCAGGGTCGACGGCACGGCTTCGGGTGGATCCTGCTGCGCCGGCTGCGGCGTGCAGCAGAACGCACGCCGGGCGAGGCCGACGGCACGGTTTCGGGCCCCCGCCCGCCTGCAGGACCGCCCCCCAGCTGCCAGACCAGGCGCCGACCCCGGGCCGCTGCCTCAGGACGGGTGGGTGCGTGCACGCACCACTCACGTGAGGGGGTCGGGCACGGCAACGGGCGGTATGGCGTGCACCCGCCACTCACGTGAGTGGGTCGGGCACGGCCCGTGCCGGTATGGCGTCCACGCGCCACTCACGTGAGTGGCGCCTGCGGGGCAGGCGGGCAGCGGGATCGCCAGCATCCCGTCGAGGTCTGTCGTGGTCGTTGACACCCGTCACACGACGGCGGGATGCTGAGGGTCTCGGGAGGAGCGACCCATGGCCATCAACATCGTCACCGACGAGACCGATCCGGACGGCTGGCCGATCCGCTACGTCTCGCTCACCCCGGACGTCACGCGGGGCGCGCTTGCGGAGTGGGCCAGGACCCAGCCGGACGACCTCGCCGTCCACGTCCTCGCCGAGGAGGGCGGCCTGTCCGCCACCGAGATCGTCGACGTGCTCGAGCCCCAGGTCGGCTCCGTCGAGGTGCGCATCACCGACACCGATGCCTGACCTGGGCCGGATCCCGACGGCGGTCGCGGCCGCCTTACGGGTCCTCCGGCACGGGAAGGACGGCGCCGACGGCGGGGCTGCTCCGACGGCCGGCGGTGGCGCGGGAGGTGGCTCCAGCGGCGCGACGGCGGCCACGGCTGGTGGGGGTGGCGGTGGCGGATCGGGGGGCGACGCAGCACCGGTCAACCCGTTCGCCCGCGAGGACGAGCAGCTGCTCACCTCGGTCAAGTGGCTCATCGGCGCCCTGGCCGCCATCGCAGCGCTCCTCGTCGCGGGCACGCAGCTCTCCGACGTGGGCCAGCTGACCTGGCCGGACGACCGGGTGCGGATGGTCGCGGCGGGCGTCACGGTCGTCGTCGTCCTGGTCTGCGTGGTCGTCTCGCTCGGGCTGCTCGCCTGGGTCCAGACCCCCGGTCCCGGCAGCGACATCGAGCGGCTGCAGGAGATCGTCCGTTCCCGCAGGCCCGCCGAGGTGCTGGACTCGGTCAGCCGGGACTCGGCATACCACCGGGGCGAGGGCGACCTGGACACGCTGCTGCTCCGGCTCGAGGAGGCGAGCGAGCGGCACTACGCGGCGAAGGCCGAGGTGGTCCGGGCCAGGCTCGCGGCCGCCGGCGAGGTCGTGCCGGGTCCGGCGGTGCTGGAGGTCGGTCTCGCCCAGGACCGTGCGGCCGCCCGGACGGCCGCGTACGCGAACCTGCGCGACGGCGTGCGGCGGGCCTCCCAGCTCGACCGGCACCTGCGCATCGGCGGCCGTGCCAGGCGGGTGTCCGCGGTCGTGCTGGGCCTCTCGCTCCTCTCGGCCCTGTCCCTCGTCGTCTTCGCCTGGGCCTCGCACCCTCCCGCGGACCCGGCGGAGGAGGCGGACGCGCTGCCGGCCAGGCCCGTCGGGGCGACTCTCGTCCTGCCGGAGGGGGAGGACCTGTGGGCGGACCGGCTGGGGGACGCCTGCGCCGACCGGGCCCGGCTCGGCGGGGTGCCGGTGGTGGCGCTCGCCACCTCCGAGGACGGCGTCGAGGTGGTGACCGTCCCGTCAGAGGACTGCCCGGAGCCGGTGCGGGTGCTCGTGCCCGTCGACGAGGGCACCGTGGTGGCCGACGAGCAGGTGCAGCCCGCCGGCGGCTAGACGGGGCACGTGTGTCGGCAATCCGACGCTGGTGCACCGCCTCGATCTCCGACTGCCATCATCCCACGTCCGCTGTCTGCGACAAGCACCGTGCTCCCCGAGGAGGTCGGGAGGGGACTGCATACCCGTCACCGCGTCTCGTCCCGCCGACGGGCGAGATACGTCTTCTCGGCCACGTTGCCGGTGAGACCGATCGCCCGGTCGTAGGCGGCGCGCGCCTCGCGGGCGCGGCCGAGGCGCCTCAGCAGGTCAGCGCGGGTGGCGTGCAGCGGGTGGTAGCCGTCGAGACGGTCGGCGATCGCCTCCACCTCGGCGAGCCCCGCCTCCGGCCCGTCGGTCTCCGCGACGGCCACCGCCCGGTTGAGCCGCACGATGGGCGAGGGGTCGAGGTCCAGCAGGCGGTCGTAGAGGGAGACGACCTGTGCCCAGTCGGTGTCCCCGGCCGACGGGGCGCCGGTGTGGACGGCGCTGATCGCGGCGAGCAGCTGGTAACGCCCGGGCCGCTCGCCACCCGTCGCGACCACCACCGCCCGCTCCCGCACGATCGCGAGACCCTCGCCGACCAGCTCGGCGTCCCACGCGCCGCGGTCCTGCTCGGCCAGCGTGACCAGCTCACCGGTGCCGGAGAAGCGCGCCGGGCGCCGGGCGTCGGTGAGGAGCATGAGCGCCAGCAGACCGGCGACCTCGCGGTCCTGAGGGAGCAGCGTCCGGAGCAGCCGGGTGAGCCGGATCGCCTCGTCCGAGAGGTCGACCCGCACCGGGTCCTCGCCCGCGCCGGCCAGGTAGCCCTCGTTGAAGACCAGGTACAGCACCGCCAGCACCCCGGCCAGCCGCTCCCGGACGTCCGCCGCCGACGGCACCCGGTAGGGGATGGAGGCTGCCCTGATCTTCCCCTTGGCCCGGGTGATCCGCTGCGCCATCGTCGTCTTCTGCACGAGGAACGCCCGGGCGATGTCGGCGACGCTGAGGCCGCCGAGCATCCGCAGCGTCAGCGCCACCCGCGCCTCCATCGCGAGCGCCGGGTGGCAGCAGGTGAAGACGAGCCGCAGCCGGTCGTCCTCGACCGGGCCCTTCGGCTCGGCGGGGGTGTCGTCGTGCAGCATGAGGGCCGCCTCGTGCTTGGCGTCGCGGCGGGACTCGCGGCGCAGCCGGTCGATCGCCCGGCGGGTGGCGGTGGTGACCAGCCACCCACCGGGATTCGGAGGTATGCCGTCGCGCGGCCAGCGCTCGACCGCCGCCGCGAACGCCTCGGCCGCGGCCTCCTCGGCGACGTCGAGGTCGCCGAAGCGGCGGGCCAGGCCGGCGACCACCCGCGCCCACTCCTCGTGGTGGACGCGGGCGATCGCCTCGGACAGCGGGTCGGTCACGACTCCAGCAGCGCCCGCACGGACTCCTCGGACTGGAAGGGGCGCACCTCGACGGTGCCGCGGCAGGCCCGTGACCCCTCGGCCGCGAGTGCGAGCGCCTCGTCGAGGTCGGCGGCCTCGATGACCCAGAAGCCGCCGAGGCACTCCTTGGTCTCCAGGTAGGGGCCGTCGGTGAGGACCGGTCGCTCCCCCTGAGCGTCGACGGTCGTCGCGGTCGAACCTGGGTCCAGTCCGTCGGCGAAGACGAGGCGGCCCTCTCGCTCCAGTCTGTCGTTGAAGGCGCCGGTGTCGGCGAACGCCTCGAGCATGGCCTCCTTGGAGGGGTAGGGGCCGAACGGCTGGCGCTCGACCGGGCCGAACACGGACAGCAGGTACCTGGGCATCTCAGACCTCCCCGGACCCGGCACGGGTGCTGTCGTGGGGCATGCGCGGCGGGAACCGGTGCACCTCCTGCGGCCACTCGAGGGCGACCGCGAGCCGACCGGCCCAGTGCCGCGCCGCCTCGTCGTCGGCCACGTCCACGACGGCGAAGCCGCCGAGGTGCTCCTTCGTCTCCGCGTACGGCCCGTCGGTGAACACCGGCTCGCCGCCGGAGGCTTCGACGCTGCACAGCGCGGTCGAGCCGTCGATGCCGCCGTGGCTATAGACGAGGACGCCCTGCGCCTGCATGTCCTCGATCACCGGCCACACCGCCTCGCTCTTGGCGGTCAGCTGCTCCGGGGAGTGCTCGGGCACCCATTCGTCGTTGAAGGCGATGAGGTATTCCGTCAACGTCGTCTCCTCTCCTCGTCGGTGACGGGGTCACCGTGCTCCACCGGGCGACCGGTCGGCCGCCCCCTGTACCTCTTCCACGAACGCGAGGGCCGGCATACGACACCGTGCCCGACCCTCATGCTCTCGCGTCAGGGGTATGCCGTCCCGGCGCGGCCGAGCGCGGTGAAGAAGGTCGACTTGCGCTCCTCGTAGTCCGCCTCGTCCGACGCCTCCCGCTTGAGGCGGTTGTACTCCTCCAGGAGCTCGGGGCGGCCGCTCAGCTCGCGCCAGCCGGTGACGAAGCGCACGTCGTGCTCGGAGCCGACCGGGGTGACGGCCAGCCCGGTCGGCAGGGTGCCCGGGATGCCGAAGACCGCCAGGGTCGCGGCCCAGGCGGTCGGGCTGGCGATCGGGTAGGCCGTCCGCAGGAGCCGCACCGTCTCGTCGAAGAGGTCGGCCGGCACGCGTAGGTGCAGGTCCACGTCACCCCTGGTCAGGGCGCCGGGGACGGACGTGGCGCCGGTCAGCTCCAGCTCGCCGGCGACGCCGAGGGCCGCCAGCTCGGCGGCGACGAGGTCGCGGGTCCGTCGGGCCTCCGCCTGCAGGTCGTCGGAGCGGAGGAGGTCCATCCGGGTGACGCTACGCCGTGCTGGCGGTCGGCGTCGGCCCCGTCGGCTGGGAGGATGGCGTGGTGACCGCGACGATCCAGGCCCGGGACGTGGCCGTCGGCCACGGGGCGACCATCCTCTTCTCCGGGCTCGACCTGGTGGTCGCGCCGGGTGACGTCGTGGGGCTCGTCGGGCCCAACGGTGCCGGGAAGTCCACCCTCCTGCACGTGCTGGCCGGTCGACGGGCCCCGGAGGCCGGCGAGGTCGTCGTCTCGCCCCGGACCGCGCACCTCGGGCTGCTCACCCAGGAGTCCGACGCGCGGGCCGGGGAGACGATCCGGCAGTCGCTCGCCCGCCGCACGGGGGTCGGCGCCGCGGGGGAGGCGATGGAGGCCGCGGCCCAGCTGCTGGCCGACCACCCGGAGGAGGAGGCGAGCGGGACGGCATACTCGACCGCTCTGGAGGGCTGGCTCGCGCTGGGTGGCGCCGACCTCGACGAGCGGGCCGAGGAGGTCGCCGCCCGCCTGGGTCTGGCGGTGGACCTCGACCGCGAGGTGCGCACCCTCTCGGGCGGCCAGGCGGCGAGGGTGGGGCTGGCCGGGCTGCTGCTGTCGCGCTACGACGGCTACCTGCTCGACGAGCCGACCAACGACCTCGACGTCGCGGGGCTGGACCTGCTGGAGGAGTTCGTCGTCGGGCTCGACGCCCCGGTGGTGCTCGTCAGCCACGACCGGGCGTTCCTCTCCGCCACGGTCACGACGGTCGTCGAGATCGACCGCAGCCTGCAGCGGGTGGTGGCCTACGGGGGTGGCTACGACGCCTACCTGGAGGAGCGGTCGATCACCCGTCGGCACGCGCGCGAGGCCTACGAGGAGTATGCCGAGCGTCGCCGCGGCCTGGAGTCGCGCGCCCGGATGCAGCGTGACTGGATGAGCAAGGGGGTGCGGGCGGCCAACAGCAAGCTGGCGAGGCGCAAGGAGAGCGACAAGCACATCCGCTTCCACCAGCAGGCCACCTCGGAGAAGCAGGCGGCCAAGGCGCGGCAGACCCAGCGGATGATCGAGCGGCTCGACGTGGTCGAGGAGCCGCGCAAGGAGTGGTCGCTGCAGTTCACCATCGCGCAGGCGCCGCGGTCGGGGGACGTGGTGGCGGTGGCCCGCGAGGCGGTGGTGCGGCGCACGGGGTCCTCGCCGGCGGGCGCCTTCGTCCTCGGGCCGGTCGACCTGCAGCTCGACCTCGGCGACCGGGTGGCGATCACCGGCCCGAACGGGTCCGGGAAGACGACGCTGCTGGCGCTGCTGCTCGGCCGGGAGGCGCCGGACGAGGGGAGCGTCACGTCCGGGTCGCGGGTCGTCGTCGGGGAGGTGGACCAGGCGCGCCGGCTGCTGGAGGCGGTGGACACGCCCCTGGCCCGGGTGCTCGCGACGGAGCTGCCGGAGTGGACCGACGCGGACCGACGGACGCTGCTGGCGAAGTTCGGGCTGGCAGGCGGGCACGTCGGGAGGCCGGCGTCGACCCTCTCGCCCGGTGAGCGGACCAGGGCGGCGCTGGCGCTGCTTCAGGCGCGCGGGGTCAACCTGCTCGTGCTCGACGAGCCGACGAACCACCTCGACCTGCCGGCGATCGAGCAGCTCGAGCAGGCGCTCGACGCGTTCGAGGGCACCCTGCTGCTGGTGACCCACGACCGGCGGATGCTGGAGACGGTGCGGCTGACGCGGCGGTGGGAGGTCGCGGACGGGGTGGTCACCGAGGTGCTGCCCGGTGCCGACACGGGTGCCGATCCTGCGGCCGGCGGAGGGGCACCCTGAGACGGATATCGCGGATCGTCGATCACCCCGGCAGGTGACAGGGGACCGACGGCCGCGGGCATGCCGTGGCGCACCCCGCCCGAACCGGCCGCAGGTGCAGGCCGCCGGTCGCGGCGAGGCGATCGCGCGGGCGAGGAGGGTCGGGCTGGGGCGGGAGTGAGCCGGCCCAGCCCCCTCACGACCGCCTGGCGACCCCGGAGTACGTCCCACCCACGGCCACCTGCGCGTCGGCGCGGACCACCGCCCGCGCACCGTCGTCGCCGTCGAGGATGACCGTGGCGTCGATGGCGCCCCCCACCCGGGTGACGCCGGCATAGCTGAGCGCCCCCGACGTCGGGTCACCGAGCACCTCCCCGGAGAAGACCCCCTCGAAGCGGAAGACGTCGAAGGAGGTCCCGGGCGGCGACGCGAGCGCGTCGGAGCACGGGGCGAAGATCACGGCGGTCGTCGTGCCGACCGCCTCGCCGACCACGTCCCCGGAGAACGTCAGCGTGCCCTCGACCGTGAACTCGCACTTGTTGCCCCGCACGTCACGCGCCTGCAGCGTCGGGAAGTCGACGGAGGCCACGAACGACCCCTCGGCCCGCTGCGCCCCCGCGTCGGTGCCGGCGGCGGCGACCGCCGCGGTCGCCGGCACGAGCAGGAGGCCCGCCACGAGCGTGCTGGTGATCGTCCGTGCTCGCGTCGTCCTCATGGCCGTTCCCCTCTCGTTCGCCGCACCCGTTCCGGTATGCCGAGCACGTGCCCCTCGAGTGTGGCACCGAGCCGCCGGGCGCGGGTCACGGTGAGCCGTAGCAGCGTCGCCAGCAGGACGGCGGCGAGCGCCCAGCCCCAGTAGTCGGTCGCCAGGGTGGTGGTCCACGCCAGCGGGTCCGGCCAGCCGCCCCAGGTCGACAGAGCGCCGGAGAGCGAGACCAGCCCGACGACACCGGCCACCACGACCGAGACCGCCGTGACCCCGACGTTGTACCGCCGCAGGCGCTCGGGCCGCTCGGCCGCACGGCCGTAGGCCAGCCGCGCCACCCACCCCTCCAGCAGGTCGAACGTCGACATGCCCGCCGCGAAGAGCACGGGCAGCGTCATCACGGCCCACCACGGCAGCTGGGCCACCCCTGCCGAGCCGGCGAGGACGAGCAGGCTCACCTCGGTGGCCGTGTCGAACCCGAGACCGAAGAGGAGTCCCACGACATACATCTGACGAGGTGTGCGGATCCGGGTGCCGATGCGGTCCAGCACCGCGGTCACCGGCCCGGCGGGGCCATGACCGCCGGAGGACCGCAGCGACACGACGTTGACCGCGGCGATCACGAGCAGGAAGACCCCGGCGACGAGCGGACCCCACACACTGGTGAACCGGTTCCACGTCGACTCGGCGCTCGTGGCCTCACGCACGAGGGTGGACAGCCCGGCCGCCACCAGCCCGGCCAGCACGACGACCACGGTGGAGTGGCCGAGGGAGAACCAGAACCCCACGTTCGTCGCCGGCCGGCCCTCCGCGACGAGCCGCCGGGTGGTGTTGTCGATCGCCGCGATGTGGTCCGCGTCGAACGCGTGCCTGGCCCCGAGGGTGAAAGCGGTGATGCCGACGGCGACGCCGAGGACCTGACCCTCCACGCCGCCCAGCTCCAGCCGGGCCGGCGCCACGAGCAGCATCAGGCCACCCCAGCCGACGAGGTGGAGGAGGAGGACCGCGAGCGCGGCCAGGACCATGCTGCGGCGCTCGACCGCACTGAGGGTATGCCGTGGTGCCACGTCGGTGCCAGACCTCGCGATGGCGCTGCTCACCCGTCCGATCGTACGTGCGACCTCAGCCGGGTCCCTGGCCGGCCGAGGCCCGCGCCGCCCGGGCCACGCGGGCGGTGATGTCCTCCAGGGCCGTCACCAGCTCCGGCGGGTCGAGCACCTCGAAGTCGGCCTCGAACATCAGCAGCCAGGCCGCCAGCGACGGCCACGACCACGACCCGACCTCCACGGTGCACGAGCCGTCGCCGCGGGGGGTGACCGTGCCCTGGTCTGGCCGCACCCAGCGGGCGACCTGGGCGGCGGGGGCGTGCAGGACCACCCGCCCGCGGGCCGGCCACGCGTCCTCGTCCGGCGGCCGGACCAGGTCGGCGACCACCGCGTCCGAGAGCTCCCGGGCGGTGAAGCGCGGACCGACCGGCGCCCGCGGCCGCATCCGGTCCACCCGGAAGGTGCGCCAGCCGTCCCGGTCGAGGTCCCAGCCCACGGCATACCAGCGGCGCCCCCGGCTCACCAGCCGGTGCGGCTCCACCCGGCGCAGCGACGCGATCCCCTCCTTGTCGGTGTAGTCGAAGCGCAGCACCTGGTGGTCCCGGCAGCACTCGCCGACCTGCAGCAGCACGCCGGGGTCGACCGCGACCGTCGGGGCTGACGTCGGTGGCACGGCGAGCACCTGGAGGGCGTCGACCCGGTGCCGCAGCCGTGAGGGCATCACCTGGCGGATCGTCGCGAGCGCCCGCACCGCGGCCTCCTCCACCCCGACCACGCCGAGCGCCGCGGTCTGCAGCGCGACCGCGACGGCGACCGCCTGCTCGTCGTCGAGCAGCAGCGGCGGCAGGTCGGCGCCGGGGGCCAGCCGGTAGCCGCCGGCCGGCCCCTTGGTCGTCTGCACCGGGTAGCCCAGCTCGCGCAGCCGGTCCACGTCGCGGCGCACGGTGCGCCGGCTCACCCCGAGCCGGTCGGCGAGCGCCTCGCCGGGCCAGTCCCGCCGCGCCTGGAGCAGGGAGAGCAGGCTGAGCAGCCGTCCGGACGGGGTGGTCATGTCCTCGAGTATGCCGGGAGGTAGAGGTCAGGATCTGACCTCTACCGCTTCTATCGTCGGGAGGGAAGGGAGCCGGACGACGGACAGCGACGGCTGACAGCGGACACGGGAAGGGCGGACCATGATCGAGGCGAGGGGGCTGACGAAGGACTTCGTCAGCCGCAAGGAGACGGTGCACGCGGTGCGGGGCGTCGACCTGGACGTCGGGCGCGGCGAGACCGTGGCGGTCCTCGGGCCGAACGGCGCCGGGAAGACGACGACGATGCGCATGCTCACCACCCTGATCGCCCCGACGGCGGGCACCGCCCGCGTCGCGGGGTATGACGTGGTGGCCGACCCCGCGCAGGTGCGCCGCCGCCTGGGTTACGTCGGGCAGGGCAACGGCGCTGGCCACGGCCAGCGGGCGCTGGACGAGCTCTACGTGCAGGGGGTGACGTTCGGCCTGGAGCGGCGGGCGGCGCGCTCCCGGGCGCAGGAGCTGATGGCGGGCCTGGACCTCGCCGGCAAGGAACGCACCAAGGTCTCCGAGCTGTCCGGTGGGCAGCGTCGCCGCCTCGACGTCGCGATGGGGCTCATGCACGCACCCGACCTGCTCGTCCTCGACGAGCCGTCGACCGGCCTCGACCCCCACAACCGGGCCAACCTGTGGGAGCACATCAGCGCGCTGCGCACCGAGCACGACATCACGCTGCTGCTGACCACCCACTACCTCGACGAGGCGGACACGATGGCGGCGCGGGTGGTCATCGTCGACGACGGGCGGATCATCGCCGACGACACCCCCGAGGTGCTTAAGACCCGGCACGCCGGTGACCGGCTCATCGTCACCACCGCGACGGCGGAGCAGACGGCCCGCCTGGCCGCCCGGCTGGAGGCCCGGCTGGAGGCGTGGGAGGGCACGAGCGGGGTCGAGCTGACCGGCACGACGCTGCGCGCCGGCATCGTCGCCGGGTCCACCCGGGTGACCGAGCTCGTGCGGACGGCGGACGCGGACGGCATACAGGTCACCGACGTGCAGGTGCGCAGACCCACGCTGGACGACGTCTTCCTCGCCCTCACCGGCCGCAGCCTGCGCGAGGCCGACACCGCGACCACGGGCGAGGGGGCGGCGGCATGAGCACCACGACCCTGACCCCCACGGGCACCGCCACCCAGGGACCGCCGCGACGTTCCCTGGTGCGGGACACCACGATCGTCCTGGCCCGCGAGCTGCGGCCGACCCTGCACGACCCCTTCTCGGTCGTGTTCTCCCTCGTGCAGCCGATCTTCTTCCTCGCGCTGTTCGGGCCGCTGCTGGCCGGCAACCTCGGCGGCGGGCTGCCCGGCGGCGACGTCTGGCAGTGGTTCGTCCCGGCCATCCTGGTGATGATCTCGCTCTTCGGCTCGAGCACGGTCGGGGCCAACCTGCTCTACGAGATGCAGACCGGCGCCCACGAGCGGATGCTCGTCACCCCGCTCGCCCGCTCGTCGCTGCTCGTCGGGCGGGCGCTGAAGGAGATCGTCACGCTCGTCGCCCAGGCGGCGGTCATCGTGCTGGTGATGCTGCCCTTCGGCTTCCGGCTGCACCCGCTCGGCGCGCTGACGGGTCTGGTGCTGCTGGCGGTGCTCGGCGTCGGCATCAGCTCGTTCAGCTACGCCCTGGCGCTGGCAGTCCGCAAGCAGGACTGGATGTTCTGGGTCGTGCAGCAGACGGTGCTCTTCCCGGTGATGATCCTCTCCGGGATGCTGCTGCCGCTCGAGGGCGGCCCGGGCTGGATGCGCGCTCTCGCGCGCCTCAACCCGCTGACGTATGTCGTGGACGCCGAGCGGGCGCTGTTCGCCGGGGACCTGCTGGCGGCGCCGGTGCTGTGGGGCTTCGGAGCGGCCGGGGTGACCGCCGCTCTCGGGCTGGCACTCGGGATACGCTCGATGCGGCGCAGCGACTGATCAGGCGCTGACCCTGGGCCCGACGTCGGCGACCAGGTCGCGGTAGATGCCGACCAGGCGCTCGGCCGCCGCCGAGCTGTCGAACCGCTCGGCGATGCGCGCCGAGGCCTGCTGCCAGGTCGCGTACACGGAGGGGTCGTCCCGCAGGAGGGCGACGGCGTCGGCGAACGTCGCGTCCTCGCAGCGGAGGACGTCGTCGCCGAAGGTGTCGTCGTACTCCGGCAGGTCGCGCGCGACGACCGGCAGGCCGACGCCGGCGGCCTCGAGGATGCACATCGGGTGGTTCTCCTGCTCGGCGGGCAGGCAGAACACGTCGGCGGCCTGCAGGTAGCGCCTCACCTCCGGGTGGGGCACCACGCCCGGGAAGAGCAGGTTGCCCGGCGCCCGCTCCATGAGGCGACGCATCGCGCCATACTCGGCCCCCAGGTGCTTGAACGGGACCCCGCCCACCCAGATGAGCACGACGTCCGGGTGCCGGCGCGCGAGCTGCTCGAAGACGTCGATCCGCTTGCGCGGCTGGACCTGGCCGACGCCGACGACGACGAACGCGTCGTCGGCGATGCCCAGGTGCCGTCGCGCGGCGGTCCGGTCCGCCGGCGTCGTCCGGTAGGCCCGCATGTCGACGGTGTTGTGCAGGACCTCGATCCGCTCCGCGGGCACCCTGAGCTCGTCCTGCAGGACCCGTGCCACCGTGCCCGAGACCGCGAGCACCCGGTCGGCCCGGCCGTAGAACCACCGCATGTAGCGCCGCGCGAGGGGGCGCCAGTACCTCGCCAGCCGGATGGAGCCGACCAGGGAGTCGGGGATGACGTGGGCCGACACGACCTTCCTGGCCCTCGGGTCGAGGATCTTGCGCCACATGGCCGACCCGAGCGTGTGGAGGTGGTACACGTCGCACTCCACCGACTCGCCGTAGCCGCCCCGCACCAGCGTGACGTCGTCACGACGCTCCAGCGCCAGAGCCAGCTCGACGTAGGCCGTGTGCACTCCGTGCCCCTGCACCGAGACGTCGCTCTCGCTCGCCATGTTGACGACGAGGGGGGTGTCCTCCTCCGTCTGCCTCGCGCTCACGGGGCGAGCCAGGGCACGAAGGCCCGCACGAGCGCGAGCACCCCGAAGATGTAGGCCAGGAGCGCCCACGGCTTGAGCGCCAGGACGATGAGGAGGAAGGAGCGGAAGCTCATCCTCGACACCCCGGCGAGGTAGCAGAGGAGGTCGTCCGGCCCGACGGGCATCGCGATGGCGACCGCGAACCACCGGGGGAAGTGCCGGTGCCGGACCCGGCGCAGCCACCTGTCGACGGTGGCCGGACGGAACCGGGCGGCGAGCAGGTCAGCACCGACATGGCGCGACAGGAGGAAGACGGCGACCGAGCCCAGGCAGGTGGCGGCGTAGGCCGCGAGCGTCCCGACCACCGGGCCGAAGAGCAGGGGTGCGGCGATGATCGTGATCGAGCCCGGGAAGACCGGGAAGAGCGCCTCGCTGGCCCCGACCAGTGCGAAGACCGCGGCCGCCCAGAGCCCGAAGCCGGCGAGGAAGGCCTGCAGCTGCCCGACCGAGGTCAGGACCCCTGACTGCACCCCCCACGCCACGAGCAGCGCGCACCCCAGCCAGCCGGCGACGGTGGCGCGGCGTGACCAGCGCAGGAAGGTGGTCGCCGTCGGTGTCGGCCGGGCGGAGAGGGTCGGGTGCGGGCCGGCGACCGCGACGGTGCTCATGCCGCCCACCTCGCCGTGCCGACGCAGCCGCGGGCCCGGTCGTAGGTCGCGCAGACGGCGTCCACGAAGGCGGCCCGCCCGAACCCGGAGGCCGTCTGCACGGCCCCGGAGGACCACCGACGGCGCAGCGCGGGGTCGCGCAGCAGCCAGGTCATCGCCGCGACGAACTCCTCCGGCTGGCGGTAGCGGCGGCCGTTGTAGCCGTCCAGGACGACCCCGTCGAGCGAGCCGTCGTCGCGGCAGATCACCGGGACCCCGCTGGCCAGGGCCTCCAGGAAGGTCAGCCCCTGGGTCTCGCTGCGGGAGGCGGAGACGAAGACGTCGGCGAGTCGGTAGTAGTCGGGCACGTGGGCCGGGTCGACGGCACCCACGAAGCGGACCCGGTCGCTCAACCCGAGACGCTCCACCTGCTGGCGCAGGGTCCCGGCCTGCGGCCCGTCGCCGGCGACCACCAGCTGCCACCGCTCGTCGCGGACGCGCGCGAGCAGGTCGACGACCTCGGTCACGCTCTTCTCCGCGGCGAGCCGGCCCAGGCTCAGGATCACGGGTATGCCGGGGGTCAGGCCGAGCGAGTCCCGCAAGGTCTGCGAGGGGGTCCCGGGGGTGAACCGGGACAGGTCGACGCCGGTGGGCACGACCGCGATCGGGACGCGGACGTCATACCCGCGGAGCAGCTGCTCGACCTTGGCGGTCGGCGCGATCACGGTGGTCGTCCGGTTGAGCGTCTGCCGCGCGAAGCCGGCGCACAGGGCGCGGCCGGTGCGCTGGTGCGGGAAGAAGTAGTGGGTGTAGTCGGCGTAGAGCGTGTGGTAGGTGTGCACGTGCGGCGCCCCGAGCCGGTGGGCCAGGCGGCGGGCCCACCAGAAGGCGACGAACTCGGTGTGCGAGTGGAGCACGTCCGGCCGCCAGGCGACGAGGTCGGCGAAGGTCTCGGCGTCGACGGGGCGTCCGAGCCGCGCCTGCGGGTAGATGTGACGCGCGTCCACGGACGGGAGGCGGTAGACGCTGCCGTCGAAGGTGGTGCGCCGCACCGGACCGACGGTGAGGACCCGGACGTCGTGGCCGGCCTCGATCAGACCCTTGCGGAGCTCGTCGATGGAGGTGACCACTCCGTTGACGGTCGGCCGGTAGCAGTCGCTCAGCAGCAGCACGCGGCGTGGCCGGACGGCACGCCGACGCGCGCCGGGGCGGCTCATGGACATCCCCATGCCCTGATGGTGTCGGATAAGGGGCCTTTGCTGCATCATCCTGGGGTCGACGGCGAGTCCGACCAGGGGATGAGGTGTGCGCCGAACGGGTGGATCGGCAGGCTGGGTGCGGGAGGCAGCGGCGAGCGGCATGTCCCCAGACTGGCGGGGAGGGGGAGGGCGGACCAGGGTGGAGGCGGCCCGGTCGCAGGGGGGACAACCCCCGCGGCGGCGGGGGCGGCGCGGCCACGGCAGCACCGTGACCGATCGTGGTGGTCATCACGACCACGATCGGTCACCCTGGCATACCACCGCGTGGCCGGGAGGGAGCGCATCACCGAGCTGCCGTGAGGTCGTGGACTGCCCAAGTCTTGACCTGCGCCATACCCCGTCTTGACCGGGACCGGCCTAGCGTGACGAGGGCGCCTCCCGCCAGTTCCGTCCGACGAAGGGTCCCGCATGTCCCGCACCACACGCCTGCCCCTGGTCGGGCTCACCGGCCTCGCCCTCGCTGCGGGAGCCCTGACTCCCGGCCTGGCCGCAGCCCAGGAGGACCCACCGCAGCGCTACGTGCCGATCGGTGGGGGCTACGACGTCTCCACCCTGGAGGGGTTCGGTGCCGGGGCCGCGGAGCACGCCACGGACGGCACGGTCGACATCTACGTCATCCCGGCCACCTACGGCGACGACCCGGCCGATCGCGAGGAGAACCTCGAGCTCGCCCAGGAGCGCGCCGACCAGATCGACGCCGCGTGCGAGAGCGTGGTCACCGCACCGACGACGTGCGCGACCACGCTGCTGCCGATCCTGCAACGCTCGGACGCGATGGACCCGGCCGTCTCGGCACCGCTGCGCGAGCCGGGCGTGGACGGCATGTACGTCCTCGGCGGCGACCAGGTCCTGGCCATGCAGGTCCTGGCCAACAGCCCAGCGGAGGAGGCGACGGAGACCGCCTTCGAGCGCGGCGCCATCGTCGGCGGCACCAGCGCCGGCAACGCCGTCGAGTCCCGCTCGATGGGCGCCGGCTACCCCGCGCCCGGTTGGCCCTACAACGCGCTCGAGCGCGACATGTCGATCATCTTCTGGGGCGACGACCTGGCCTCCGACGAGCGCGGCCTCTCCTTCGGCTCGGAGCAGATCATCTTCGACCAGCACTTCTACGAGCGGGGGCGGTTCGGCCGTCTCCTGTCCTGGGTCGGTCAGTCGGTGGAGCGGTATGGCGAGCCCGGCAAGCTGGGCATCGGGGTGGACTGGGGCACCGGCCTGGTCGTGACCGACGACGCGCTGGCCGCCGATGCGTTCGGCGTGAGCTCCAGCGCGATCATCGACGCGAGCCGCGCGACGGGTCTGGACTGGGTCGGGCCTCGCGACACGCTGTCGGCCGACGACGTCCTGACCCACCTGCTCGCACCTGGCACGGGCCTGACCTACGACGTGACCGGCCGGTCGGTCTCGGTGGACGGCACGGTCGTCGAGCCGGGCGACCGCGCGGCCCTGCCGGACCTGTCGATCGGCGGCCGGGGCAGCCTGTGGCTGGGCGGCGGGCAGAACAACCGGGCGACGTCCGAGCCGCTGGCCGAGTTCGTCGACGCCGCCCGGAGCGCGCGGCCGGGGTCGCGCGGGGGCCCGATCCTGCTGGCCACCGTGGCCTACGCCGACGCCGACGCGCGGGACCGGGCGGTCACGTCATACTCCTCCGCCCTGCGCGCGGTCGGCTGGACCGGTGCGATCGAGGTGGTCGACGCCGGAGACCTGTCCAGCTCTGCGGTGGCTCGTGCCGCCGGGCTGCTCGTCGTCGGGGGCGACCAGTCCCTGCTCGGCGACGCGGTCTCGGACCGGACCCTGGGCCGGGTCCTGGCCCAGGCGGTCCAGCAGCCGGGACCGGTGATGACCGACGACGCCGCCACCGCGCTCCTGGGCAGCACGTATGTCGCCGACCCCACCCCGGGAGAGGCCGACCGCAGCTTCGCCGACGACGCGATCGCGATGTTCCGTGCCGACGAGGTCGACACGCGGGAGGGGCTCGGCCTGGTCGACGGCTACCAGCTCGAGCCGTGGCTGACCTACGACTACCGGTGGGGCCGGCTCTACGGTGCGGCCTACGACCGCCCGGACGTGGTCTCGCTCGGGATCAGCGAGCAGACCGCGCTGCGCGTCGACCGCGATGGGGCCCAGCTGACCGGGCTGCGCTCGGCGATCGTGGTGGACGGCCGTTCCGCCGACTGGATGGTCGGGAGCAACGGTGCCCTCGGTGCGGCGAACGTCTGGATGGACGTGCTGGGTCCGGGCGACCCGATGCCGTGAGCGAACCCCAGGGTGCGCGGTGGGGAACGCAGCCCTAGGGTCGTCCGTCCCCGAGGGCCTCTTCCTTGATGACCTGCGCCGCCTCCTGGGGGGCCCCCGGGGCGTTCCCATGCGTCAGCCAGCTCCTGTCGACGGGCGCGGTCCCGGGCGAGAGCGCCCGAGGCCAGGGCGAGCGTCAGCGCCTCCTCGAGCCAGGCGAGGCGCTCGCCCGGTGTCGACGCGGAGCGCGCCCGGATCACGGCGCGGGCGTCTGAGGTGCCGCGCCACAGATCCTCAGCCTCGGTGCTCATCGTCGTCCAGCGTAGGAAGGCCCGTCGTGGGGTTTTCGACCATCACGTCGAGCAGTACGACGCCATCGTCACCTACGGCGTGACCTGGGACCTGCACGGCAGCCCAACCCTGCTGGCCAGCAACCCGGGGAACGACGGGGACTCTTTCCCCCGTGTGATCAACGACGCCGGTCAGGCCGCGGGGGGTGCTTGGTACGGCGACTTCTTCGAGGGTCACTTCGCGGCGGCGCGCTGGCCGTCGCCGGACGTCATCGAGCCGCTGGGCCTGCTGCCCGGGGGTGGCTACAGCGAGGTCTACGGGCAGTCCGAGGGCGGCTGGACCGTCGGACTGGCTGACCACTTCGACCCCGACAGCCCCGGCGCGCTGCCGTGGGGGGCCGTCGACCACAGCGTGCTCTGGACCGACGACCCCGACGCGGCGCGGGTGCTGCCCAGCCCGTACGCGGTGGCGGAGGGGGCAGGACGACGGCGGGGAGCTCGTGCCGACGACGCACACGGCGTTCTGGGAGGAGCCCGCGGACGAGGGTGTGGCGCTGAGCAGCCTGTCGTCCGAGGAGAGCACCAGCCGCGTGGCGCAGGACGGGTCCGGCCAGCCGAAGGCATACCACCGCGACCTGGTGCGGGAGCGGGTCACCGGGCGCCCGTGAGGAGCGGCCGGCGACCCGCCCGTCTCACAGCTCGTCGCGCCGCAGGAGGTCGACGACGTGGTCGGCCTGCCGCATGGCCAGCGCCACGATGGTCAGCGTCGGGTTGGCCGCGCCGCCGGTGGTCATCACCGACCCGTCGCTGACGAAAAGGCCGGGGACGTCGTGGGCCTGGCCCCACGCGTCCAGCGGCCCGTCCTCGGGGCGCTCGGCCATCCGGCAGGTGCCCAGGTTGTGGGTCGCGGGGTACGGAGGCGTGTGGTGGACGCCCCTGGCCCCGACGGCGCGGTAGAGCTCGTCGGCCGCCCGGTAGGCGTAGCGCCGCATGGCCGCGTCGTTGGGGTGGTCGTCGAAGTGCACGTTGGGCACGGGGAGGCCGTGCTGGTCCTTGACGTCGGTGTTGAGGGTGACCCGGTTGGAGGCCTGCGGCATGTCCTCGCCGACGATCCACATCCCGGCGGTGTTCCGGTAGGCCTCGAGCAACTGGGTGAACTCGCGCCCCCAGGAGCCGGGCTCGACGAAGCTGGCGAGGAAGGCCGGCCCCAGCGAGAGGGTCTCCATGTAGAAGCCCCCGACGAAGCCGCGGGCGGGGTTGTGGGACGCCTCGTCGGCGATGATCCCGGCCATGGTCTCGCCGCGGTACATCCGCACCGGCTCGTCGAAGCGGGCGTAGGCCGAGCCGGTGAGGTGGCGCATGTAGTTGCGCCCGACCTGGCCGGAGGAGGAGTTGGCCAGCCCGTCGGGGTGGAGCGGGGAGTCGCTCATGAGCAGTAGGCGCGCGGTCTCGATGGAGTTGCCGGCCACGCAGACGACGCGGGCGGCCTGCCGGTGCAGGGCCCCGTCGGCGTCGAGGTACTCCACCGCGTCGACCTTGCCGGCCGGGTCGTGGGTGATACGCACGGCATGGCACTGGGGGCGGAGGTCGACGTTGCCGGTCTCCAGGGCCCGGGGGATCTCACGGACCGCGATCGACCACTTCGCGCCCGACTTGTCGCCCTGGAAGTTGAAGCCGTCCTGGATGGAGGCCGGACGGCCGTCGTAGGGCTCGGCGTTGGTGCCGTAGGGGCCGGTGGCGTAGTACTTGTAGCCCACCCGCTCGGCCCCGTTGGCGAAGACCTTGTAGTTGTTGTTGGCCGGCAGCGGCGGGCGGCCGTGCCGGTGCGTGGACCCGATCGCCTTCTCCGCCCGGTCGTAGTAGGGCTCGAGGTCCGCCAGGGTGATCGGCCAGTCCAGCAGGTTGGCCCCCTCGACCGGCCCGTAGGTGGACAGGGCCTTGAACTCGTGGGCCATGAACCGCGGGGTCGCGCCCGACCAGTGCGTGGTGGTGCCCCCGACGGCCTTGACGATCCAGGCCGGCAGGTTGGGGAAGTCCCGGGCGATGCGCCAGGAGCCCGACGTGGTGCGCATGTCGAGCCAGGCCATCTGCGAGAAGGCCTCCCATTCGTCGTTGACGTAGTCCTCGCGCTGCAGGAACGGCCCGGCCTCGAGGACGACGCAGCGGACCCCGTTGGTGGCCAGCTCGTGGGCCATCGTGCCGCCGCCTGCGCCGGAGCCGATGATCACGACGACCGGGTCGCCGTGCTCGATCGGCTTGCCGTGCTGGGTCGGACGGGCGTCGGTGATCTCGCTCATGCGTCCGCTCCCTGGGTGTCGGAGGTGATGATGTCGGGGCGGGGCTCGCCGTCGTACTCCTCGATCCGGGGGTCCGGCAGCCAGTCCAGGTCGTCGAAGCCGCGGTGCAGGTAGCCGCCCTGGTCCACGCTGGGGCCCTCGTAGCCGAGCAGCTCCCAGACCTCGTGGTCGTCGTAGAGGGCGACGACCGCGATCCCGCGGATGGCGCGGAAGTAGGGCTCCTCGGAGTACTCCCGCAGCCAGTGGGTGACGGTCTGCTCGTCGACCGAGCAGAAGTCGCCACCCGCGATGACGTCGAGCTGGTCGAGGTCGGGGCCCAGGGTCCGGGCCAAGCGCTGGTCGTCGGCCGTGGCGGCGATCACGGCGTCGGCGGTGCGCTCGTAGGGCCCGTCCGGGAACGAGTCGTGCGGGTATGCCGCGCGCAGCAGTCTGACCAGGATCGCCCTCTGCCGCTCGGTCAGCTGCGCCGGCTCCCCGGCCACCGCCGCGCTGGTGTCGCGCTTGATGTCGTCGGGATCCTTGGCGCCTCGTCGGTCTGCCTCGTGCCTCTGGCTCACGGACTGCCTCCTTGCAGGTCGACCACCTCTGTGTGACCTGCGCCACGCTAGCAACGCCCACCGACACCGCCAACCCCCCGACGGGGTGAGGGACGGGTGGCCTTGCGGCCCGGCGGCAGGCTCGGGAGGATGCCGTGCATGTACTTCATCGTGGTGAAATTCCCCGTCAAGCCCGAGTCGGCCGACCGCTGGATGGACATCGTCGCCGACTACACGTCCGCCTGCCGCTCCGAGGAGGGGAACCTCTTCTTCGAGTGGGCGCGCAGCGTGGAGGACCCCAACGAGTTCGTCCTCATCGAGGCCTTCACGGACGAGGGTGCCGCCGCCCACGTCCAGAGCCCCCACTTCCAGCAGGGCATCGACGCCATGCGCCCGCACATCACGGCGACCCCCAAGATCGTCTCCCGCCAGGTGGACGGCGACGGGTGGGACGCGATGGGTGAGCTCCAGGTCGACTGAGGGCGGGGACCGCGTCGCGGGCGGTCACCCCGGTGGCGGCCCCATCCCGCGCACGGCGAAACCACCGTCGCAGTCCACGACGACCCCCGTGGTGGCCGCGGCGTTGGCCCGCGAGGCGAGCTGGACGTAGTGCCCGGTGTAGTCGGCCGGGTCCGGCAGGAACTGCAGGGGGAGCACGGCCCGGGCCAGCTCGTCGAGGTCCGGGAACGAGGCCAGCGTCCGGTCGTCCAGGCCCAGGGCGCGCGGTCCGCGGATGTCGGTGCGCATGAACCCCGGCGACACCGCGTTGACCCGGACCCGGGGGGCGAGCTCGAGGGCCAGCTGCCCGACGAGGCCGACGACGGCGTGCTTGGAGGCCGTGTAGACCGCGCCCCCGATGCCGGCGCTGCGCGCCGCCAGCGACGCCGTCAGCACGACGCTGCCCGACGTCTCGACCAGCGCGTCGAGGGCAGCCTTGACGCCGAGGAGACAGCCCTTGACGTTGACCGCGAAGAGCTCGTCGAAGCCCCGGCTCAGCGCCTCCGCCGGCGTGTCGGCCACCCGGGCGCCGTAGTCGTAGAGGCCGGCGTTGCCGACGAACGTGTCCAGCCGCCCGAACTGCGCCAGCGCCCTGGCCACCGCCCGCTCGTTGTCCTCGACGACCGTGACGTCCCCGGCCACCCCGACCACGGACCCCTCGTGCGCGGCCTGCACGGCCGCCGCCCGGTCGGCGCTGCGGTCGAGGGCCACCACCCGCGCACCCTCGGCCACGAAGCGGTCGACCAGCGCCCTGCCCAGCCCCGACCCGGCACCGGTGATCAGTGCCACGTCACCCTCGAGCCAACCCATGTCCTTCTCCCTTCTCG
The DNA here is from genome assembly GCF_003702705.1 of Ornithinimicrobium cerasi. Taxonomy (GTDB): domain Bacteria; phylum Actinomycetota; class Actinomycetes; order Actinomycetales; family Dermatophilaceae; genus Ornithinicoccus; species Ornithinicoccus cerasi. The sequence continues at coordinate 347,067 of NZ_QZMN01000003.1, forward strand.
TCAGCGTCCTGCTCCCGTGTCAGCGCCTCGACAGCCCGGAGCGCGGCCTCGGCCCGCGCCTCCGCCTCGTCCTCGTCCTCGTCCTCCGGTATGCCGCGCGCGTGCGCCGAGGTCATCTCGACCAGCTCGTGGCCCACCAGCGCCGGGACTGACGCGAGGTCGGCCGCCAGCCGCGGGGTGAGCGCGGCGCCGAGCCGGTTCAGCAGCCGCTCGGCAGCCCCGACCAGGACGGCCGCTGTCGCTGCGTCGGCGGTGGCCACGACCTCGGCGGACCCCAGGAGCGACTCCGCCACGCCGAGCCGGTCGCCGACGCGGCGGCGGAGGACGAGGGCCTCCCGGTGCAGCCGCGCCGCCTGGCCCAGGTCGCCCGCGGCGGCGCTGACCCTGGCCAGCCCCCACCGGCTGGCGGCCTGGTGTCGTGGTGCGCCGCCGGAGGCACTCTGGTTGACGGCGTCCCAGAACAGACTGGAGGCGACCTCGAGGTCACCGTCCACCAGGGCCGCCACCCCCAGCACCCACTGCGGGAAGACCAGGCGCAGGGTGTGCTGGAGCGCCGACAGCCCGGCCGCGGCCGTCGCGTGGGCCCTCGCCTCGTCGAGGTGCAGCTGCTCGAGGGCGGCGTACGCCAGCGAGCAGCGCACGCCCGAGATCTCGGCCGGGTCCCCCTGCCGCTCGGCCAGCGGCAGCGCCCGCGTCAGGTCGCGGTCCGCCTCGTCAGGTCGGTCCTGCCGGGCCTTCGCCTCGGCGCGCACCCGGAGCGCGCTGGCGAGGACCCGCGGGTTCTCCAGGTCCTCCGCGCTCGCGACCGCCTGGTTGGCCAGCCGGACGGCGGTTGTGACGTCCCCGGCGAGGAGGGCCACCCAGCCGAGCTCGGCCAGGAGCAGGGCCTGACCCGGGCGGTCCTCCAGGCCGACGGCGAGGTCGAGGGCCTGGGTGTAGAGGTCCTGGGCCGCGGCATACCGGCCCAACCAGATCTGCGCCTCCGCCTTGGACGACAGGACGAGGCGGAGCTGCTGGTCGTCCTGGGCTCGCTCGGCCGCGCCGATCGCCCGGTCGAGCAGCGCGCTCGCGCCCTCCTGGTCGTGCCGGCTCGCGACCGCGATCGCCAGGCTGCGCAGGATCCCGGCCACGACGCGCTCGTCGCCCGCCCGCTCCGCGTGCAGCAGGGCCTCGCGCCAGCGGGTCTCCGCCACGTCCAGCTCCGACCTGCGGAAGGCGACGTAGCCGAGCCCCGACAGGGACCTGGCGAGCGTGACATGGTCGCCGAGCGAGCGGGCGACCGCCTCCGCCTCGAGCAGGGCGTCCTCGGCGTCGGGCACGCTGCCGCGCAGCATGAGGAGGCTGCCCAGGGCGTCGAGCGCGGGCGCCCGGAGACGGTCGGCGCCACCGGGCAGGGCGAGCGCCTGCTGCAGGTGGCCGACCCCGGCGCTCCAGTCCCCCCGCGACATCCAGAACCGCGTCATGCCTGTGGCGAGCCGCAGGCAGCGGTCCGTGTCCGCTGCTTCCACCCCGGTCGCGAGGGCGCGGCGGACGTTGTCGAGGTCGGCGAGCAGGGCGGTGACCACGGCCCGACGTCCGCGCAGCCCCACCTGGGGGCCGAGCGTCTCGGCACGGCTCGCGAACCGCTCACGGTGCCGCTCGGCCACCACCGCGGCCTCGCCGGTGCACCGGGCCTCCCACCCGGCCAGCTCCTGGACCGACTCGAGCATCGACCAGCGCTCGTGGTCGTCCGCGAGGGTGAGGAGCGAGGCGCGCACCAGCCGACGGAGCAGCCGGGGCACCTCCGCCGCGGAGAGGGGGGCGGCACCGCATACCTCGCTGGTGTCCTCGATCGTGCCGGTCCGCGCGAAGGCCCCCAGCCGCGCGAAGAGGAGGCGTTCCTCCGCGCAGAGGAGGTCCAGGCTCCACACGAGCGCGGAGCGGAGGGCTTGGTGACGCTCCGGCGCGGTGCGGCGCCCGTCCACGAGCAGCGCGAAGCGGTCGGCCAGGCCCGCCAGCACCGACTCGGGGCTCCGGTCGGCCAGTGCCGCGGCGGCGAGCTCGATGGCGAGGGGTATGCCGTCCACGTGCGCCACGATCCGTGCCACGGTCCCGGCGTTGTCGTCCGTCACGGTGAACCCGGGCCGGACGAGGGTGGCGCGCTCGGCGAAGAGCCGGACGCCGTCCAGGTCGACCAGCTGGGCCGCCCGGGTGACCTCGGCCGGGTGGGGGACGGGCAGGGGGCCGAGCCGCCAGACCACCTCGCCCTCGACACCCAGCGGCTCGCGGCTGGTGGCGACCAGGACCACCCTCGGGGCGCGCTGCGCCAGCTCCTCGGCGAAGCCGGCCACGGTGTCCGCCACCTGCTCGCAGTTGTCAAGCACGACCAGCGCCGACCGGGTGGAGAGCTCGTCCAGCACGGCCTCCTCCAGGCTGGCGCCGGGGCGTCCCGTGACGTGCAGGACCCCCGCGACCGCGCTCGCCACGTCCTGCCGGCCGGTGGCGGAGGCGAGCTCCACCAGCCAGGTGCCGTCCTCGAAGTCGTCCATGACGTCGAAGGCGACCTGCACCGCCAGGCGGGTCTTGCCCACGCCGCCGGTGCCGACGACGGTGACGATCCCGGTCTGGTGGATGGCCCGGGCGAGCGCGGCCCGCTCGCCGGCGCGACCGACGAGCCCGGCCCGGTGGAAGGGCAGGTTGTGGTGGACGACACCCTGGGCCCGCAGCGGCGGGAAGTCGACCGGGAGGGCCGGGTGGGCGACCTGGAAGAGGCGGGTCGGCTCCGCGAAGCCGCGCAGCTGGAAGCGACCCAGCGCGGTCACCATGACGTCGGAGGGGAGCCTGCCCCGCACCTCGACCGCGGTGGTCTCCGAGAGCAGGACCTGGCCCCCGTGCCCGCCGGCGCAGATCCGGGACGCGCGGTGCAGCGCGAGGGACACGTACTGACCGTCGACCGGGGCGGCGTCGGCCGTGTCCAGGCCCATGCGCACACGGATCGCGGCCCCGGGGGGCCACGGGTGCTCGCGCAGCGCGACCTGACCCTCGACGCACGCCACCACCGCCTCGGTGGGGTCGGCGAAGGCGACGATCAGCGCGTCGCCCTCGGTGTCGAGCTCGGCCCCGCCGTGGCGCGCGAACGCCGCCCGGAGCAGGGCGTTGTGCTGGGCGAGGAGCGCGACATAGTCGCGGCCCAGGCCCTGGAAGAGCCGGGTCGACCCCTCGATGTCCGTCATCAGGAACGTCACGCGGCCGGAGGGCAGCGCGGGTCCCGGTTGAGGGGCAGCTGTCACGGTCGGGTCCTCTGCACGTCGCGCCGGCGTCAGGGCTCCGCCCGTGCGGACGGGGGCCGGCGCCGTCAGATCCGACGATAGACCTGGACGGGGGAGGCCGGGGTGCGCACGGCGGGCAGGCTCGCGACCGGGCCGGCGCACGGTGGCCCCCGGCTAGCCGGTCACCCCGGCCTCCCGCACCGTGCGCTCGATGACCGTCTGCGTCGCGGGTGGGAAGACGGGCCAGTACACCGCCTCCCCATCGTCGTCGAAGCCTGTGCTCACGCACCGGACAAGACCGACGTCCTCCTCGCCTGTGGACCTGGTGGCGCTGATCTCCACGAGGGCGTTGCGGTAGGGGCACTCACGGGACGGGCGCGGCTCGCCCCTCTCGCCCTGGGACATCTCCCGGGTGACCGTCTCCAGCTCCGCGCCCTCGAGGACGGAGGCGCGGACCGGGTGGTAGGTCGGCACCTGGTCGACAAGCTCCGATTGCCACGGGTGGACGCAGATCGTCACCTCGACGTAGTCCCCCGTCAGCGGTTCGCTCGGGCCGAGGCCACCATGGGTCCCCATGGGTGAGCAGTGCTGCGCCGTGTCACTGTCGGGCTGCGTGACCATGGCCTCCTGGGCCACCGCCGCGAAGTAGGAGCGGATCTGGTGCCACCTGCGGCAGCCATCGGCGGTGATGAGCCGCAGGGCCGACCCGTCGTCCTCGCGCACCCCCACGAGGGCGAACGGCGGTGCGGCCGCCAGCCCGTCGCCGCAGCGCTCGACCGGTGGGCCGCTGAAGTCGTAGGACACGACGAACACGCGCTCACCCGTCACGAGGGTGTCCGGCAGCTCGTCCCAGACCGGGTCCTCCGGGTCCGCGGGGCACAGCGTCACGGCGGACAGGGGGCTGGTGAGCGATCCGGCGGCGTCGAGGCCGACCACCGCCTCCTCGAAGAGGGGAAGGCCCGATGGAACGCCGCACAGCTCCCGCCACTCCGGGGTCGGTGTCGGGATCGCCGGCTGGGGCGACGCCTCAGGCTCGTCCAGCGCGAGAAGCGTGCCGCTCACCGACAGCGCGGCCACGACGGCCAGCACGGACGCGACGGCGGTGCGGCGGGTGCGGGCCGCCCGGCGACGGGCGCCCCGAGCGAGCGAGGGCCCGTCGACCGGCAGGTCCGAGACGGCAGCCAGGTCGCGTAGTCGGTCCTGCAGGTGTGTCATCGGAGGTCACCGTCCTCGGCGAGCAGGGGGTTGCGCCGCAGGGCGGCGAGGCCGCGCGAGCACTGGCTCTTGACCGTGCCGACCGAGCAGCCCATGATCTCGGCGGTGCGCGCCTCGGAGAGATCTTCGACGTGGCGCAGCACCACGGCCGCGCGCTGGCCGCGGGGGAGCTGGGCGAGCGCCCGGAGCAGGTCCAGCCGGTCGGCGGAGCGCCGGTCGACGAGCGGTTCCGGCTCGGGCAGCGCGTCCACGGGCCGCTCGCCGTTCCACCGCCGGCGCCACCAGGCGAGGTATGTCGTCGTCATCACCCGCCGGACGTAGGCGTGCGGCTCTCCACATTCGCTGATCTGCCGCCACCGGGGCCAGACCTTGGCCAGGGCGGTCTGCACGAGGTCCTCGGCGGTCTGGCGGTCGCCGGTGAGGAAGAACGCGGTGCGAACCAGATCGGACGCCCGCGAGACGACATACTCGTCGAATCCCGTCGCGGCGTTCTCGGGGACGGCGGAGGTCGCCGTGCCGTACGCGTCCACGCTCATACCCTCTGACAGCGGTCAGGTGGCTGCCAAGGTTGTCACGGAGAGTCGGAAACGCTGCCCGTGGTCTCGCTCGCGCGGGCGCAAGACGTGCTCCGGCCGGACCGACGCGTCGTTGGTCGAGACAGCTCAGAAGGCCCAGACGCTCAGAAGGCCCAGAGGCTCCTAGCGAGGGTGACCCGGAGACGTCAGCGGGGCGAGGCCCACTCCTCGGCCTGACGCTGCCGCCGGGCCCGGTCCCGCGCCAGGGCCCCGGACGCCTGCGCGAGCAGAAGGCTCTCCTCGAGCCAGACGAGCCGTTGCGCCGGGGTCGTCGCCGCACGCGCCCGGATGGCGGACCCCGTGTCCGAGGTGCCGCGCCAGAGGTCCTCAGTCTCCGTGGTGCTCATCGCCGTCCACCATAGGTGGGCCCGCCAGCTGCGACAACGCCTCGATATCGGCCAGGTCCTGCGCGCGCCCGGACACACGCTTCATGGCCACCAGGTGCTCGATCGACGCGACGCGCACGGGGACGCCGTCGACATCGACGAGGTCCGAGGACGCGAGGAGGGTGGCGAACGGCAGGGGGGTGGCCGCCAGCAGGTCCACCTCGCGCAGGGCGTCCGAGGGGTCGTGCAGCGGGAACGCCACCAGGTTGCGCTGCTCCACCCAGGAGCGCCGGACGTCGGGGTCGGCGAACTGCTCGGGCGCGACCGGGAGCCTGGGCACGAGCCCCTGGTTCTTCAGGACATCCAGCGCAGCGGTGACGTTGCCGGTCGTGAGGTCGAGCGCCAGGTCGAGGTCGACCGTCATCCGGGCATGCCCGCGCAGGACCACCGCGACGCCGCCGACCACCACGTAGTCGACCCCCGCGTCGTTGAGGGCGGCCAGGAGATCCAGGATCCGGCGCACGTCATCACCCTATCTGCGCCATGACGCGGTATGCCGTGACCCCGCGGGCGTCGTACGCGAGCTAGGCCGGAGGGAAGGCGGTGGCCAGCCGCTGATGGAGCGCTGCGATCTGCTCCTCGGTCAGCGGACCGGGCCGGTCGATCGTGACGGCCAGCTTCCTCGGCCAGGTGACGGTGACGTCGCGGACCACGAAGTCACCGCCGAGCAACGGCCAGTCGGCCTCGACGAAGCAGAGCACGCTGCGCACCTCGACGGCGTCATCCGACAGCGCTTCCCGCACGAGCTCTGCCTGCTTCAACCCGGCCTCCACGAGCTTGGTGCAGTCCCGTCGGCCGACGAGCAGCTTCTCCGTGCGGGGCGTGAACAGGCCACCCTCGACGACGCGGCGCGGCCGGCCCTGGTAGCGCTTCGCGTCCACGACGAAGACCCCGGTCGGGCAGACCACCAGGTGGTCGAGGTTGGCGCGGCTCCCCGGGATGCCCCGGTCGTGCAGCACCCGCACCAGCGGGCCGGCAGTGGCGTCGAGCCGACGCCCGAGTCGTTCCTCGCCGGCCGCGCGGGTCGCCCAGGCCTTGGTGGTCTGCGGGTCGTCGGAGATCGCGAGGATGAGCCCGCCGAGCCTGGGGTGCCTGCTGCGGATCCGTTCCTCCCGTTTGGCGACGCGGCTCGTGCTCGCGACGGGCGGACGAGCCTGCCACTCCTACCGGCCTGGTGGCGCCTTGTCTAGCGCTATCTCGTCATACTTCGCCGCTGAACCACGTGCGCGGTCTACCGGATAGCGCTCTCGATTGACTGCCAACTTGTCGAGGGCTACCTGTGTCAGATCAACGTCAAGAGAGTCCGCCAGGAGGACAAGGTAGGTGTAGACGTCCGCGAGCTCTGACGTGAGCTTCTCACGAGGTGGCAACTCATCCGGACCGAGCCACTGGAACAGAGCCAGGAGTTCGCCGGCTTCGCCGCCTAGCGCCATGGCTAGGTTCTTGGCTGTATGGAACTGTCCCCAGTCCCGTTCTCGAACGAACTGTCTAAGGGCTTCTTGCACCTGGTCTGGGCTATCCGTCACTCTCAGCCTCCTTCGTGATCAGTTCGCGCAACAGTTCGCGAACGTCGGGGTCGACTGCGTAGATGATCACCCCCCTCATGGCTCGCGTAAGGAGGACCCGGTACTGATTCCGGATGTAATCCACCTTACTGGCGTTCTTGCTGGCGGCCGTCACTAGCTTGCGGTACTTGGAGGCGGACACGTCAGGCTCCAGTTTCTCGCCTGTCGCGTCGAGACGGAGATCCGGTCCAATGATTACCGCGCAGTAATCGAACTCGAATCCTTGGGCGGTGAACACAGAGCCGACCTGGCCCTGCCCCGAGGGGGTCAACGCCCAGAGATCTTTGCCGGGGAGATCCGCGACTGGTTGCTGAAGGTTCCAGGGCATGCTCCACTCGCCGATGGCTACCTCTCTGGGCAGATCGGCGACGTCTGGGCTCGTTGGCTTCTGCCACGCCCAGGTGAAGCCTGCAAGGATCCGCTTGGACTCGGAGTCTTTCGAAAGGAGGCTCTCCTCCATCTCCTCTGGAGTCTCAACAAGCTCTACTGTGAAGTTGTCGTCGCCACTCCAGGTCTGCGGTGTTCCGGCCACGAGTGAATCCACCCACTCTTCGTACCTCTTCGAACCTCCAGAGCGGTGTTGTTCCGTGAGCTCCAGTTCCACGAAGTCTGACCCGACGAGCGTTGCCAGGTCACGCGCTTGGACGCTGGTGAGGTGGTCGCTGGCGGTCGTCGCCTGCCCCTCGTCGATCATCAGGACCACGATCGAGGCTGACTTCTTCAGTTCGAAGAGCTGAGTGATGCCTTTCGACTCGAGATGCTCCTGAACATGACGCCGATTCGCGTGCCCCGTTCGGACCGTGAACTCAGAAATGCGCTGTGCCTCATCGACGACGAGCAGGTCCAAGGGGGATGACCAGCGATCTGTATTCCAGTAAGAACGGGCGGATGTCACCATTCCGGCGATCGCCCGAGTGGCAGCGGTCTGCCTGGCGATGCGGGTGAGCGTCTGACGCAGTGCTGTCGAGTTCGTCGCAAACGCGACCTGAGACTGGGCGGCGGCAAGACGGCCCATGAGGTGGAGACAGATCCACGTCTTCCCACTCCCTGGCGCCCCCTTCACCACTACAATTGCTGAGTTCTTTGCGGCCGTTGGATCCTGTACCTCCCGCACGATGTCGAGAATCCGATCGACGACCGAGTTCTGTTCGTCAGTGAGCGGGAAAGCTTCGGGGTCTTGGAAGGTCTTGGCGGCGACCTTGAGGATGTTGGCGCTCTGCAGGAACTTGGCACGAAGCAGGTCGCGTGCCACGTCCAGCCCGTTGCTGGGGTCCATCGTCTCCTGGAGGAACGTCTTGAAGCGCAGCCGACCGGTCGCGTCCCCAGAAAAGGTGTTTGACGCTTCGTCAGCGCCAGCTGTGCGAAGGGTCTGGATAGCTTCCTCGTTGGCGTTGTGAAGGAAAGCGCAGGCCTCCACCCTCGCAAGGTCTGCCTCAAACCCCTCCGTATAGTTTGCGATGAATGCCGCGTAGTCGGCGGCCTGACGGTACGGGTGACGGGAGGTTGAATATTTCGCCTGGAAGTCGGTCACCTTCTGCGCCTCTGCGTTCCAGGTTGCCTGACTCCATTGCTTGAGCTCCACCACGAGCACTACTGACTGGCTGTTCTTCGTTCCCGTGACGACGACGTCGGCTCGACCGTTCCCAGCTTGGTACGGGTTGTACTCAAGGAGCACGCCGGCCTTGGCCAAACCGGCCTCCATGAGTAGTTCGGCTATCGTCGGGAGACTGTTGATCCAGGAGCCTTCCTCGCCGGTCAGCGCGGGAGCTGCTCCCTCTAGGGCTGCCTTCTGCTTGAGCTTGGCCAAGAGCGTCGGTAGCGCTCCTGGGCGCGACTGCTCGAAGAAGTCTCGGACCGTGCCCTCGTACCTCGCCTTTGACATGCGAGTGCCTCGTGTGCTGCTGTCACGGGGGAGGCGTGTCCTCTTGCGGAAGCCTGTCGGTCCGTTGTTGTCGGATGGGGTTGATGCGCGCTCTTGTTGTTCAGCCTCTAACTAGGTGTCGAAGAAATCCCCTCGTCTGCGGGTCTGTGGAGTAGATCCAGGCGCTCTGCATGCCCCGCGTCAGCAGCACCTTGTAGACGTTGCGCACCAGCCGGTCGAAGTCGCGGTCCGACACCTTCGTGCGGTTTCGCAACACCGGGTCCCGGTTGCCCTCACGCACTGCGCGCCACCGCCCGTCGCGCCACACGAGATCGGGCCCGATGATGATCCCGGCGTGGTCGTACTCGAAGCCCTGCGCCGTGTAGATGCACCCCACCTGCCCGAACCCGGCAGGGTCGGTCGCCCAGAGCGCCGACGCCGGCGCACCGCCCACGGACCGGTCTCCTTTGAGGTTCCACGGCCGCGACCAGTCGCCGATCCGCACATCCGGCACCAGCGTCCCGTCCGGCTCGGGGTCCGACCACGGCCAGCAGTAGCCGGCCGCCATGCGCGCCGTATAGCCGTCCGCCTGCCGGAGCGCCAGCACGTGCTCGAGCTCCTCGGGGGAGTCCACGACGTCCAGCTGGAACGCTCGGTCGCCCTCCCACACGAACGGCCCGCCGGGCGCGAGCCCCAGCAGCCGCTCGACCCACTCGACATACAGCGCCGACCCGCCGCACCTGAACTGGTCGTCGAGGTCGATCTCGTGCACGTCCATGCCCAGCGACTCGGCATACTCGGTGATCGCCTGGACCGTCCCCATCTCCCCGGGCCGCACGACCTGGTTCTGGTCCAGCAGGAACACCGGCACGCGCGCCGCGCTCAGCAGCTCGTCCAGCTGCGGCCGGCCGGTCCGGTGCTCCTTGCGGGTGAACCGCGACTCCGACGTCTCCCGGATCCGGTGCGCCTCGTCGAGGATGAGGCACTCCAGCCCGTTGGGCTCGGCGGCCATGAAGCTGTTGAAGTAGCTGAACATCTTGCGCACGCGCGGCGCCCGCGCGGCCGCGACCTTGCGCAGGGTTTGGGTGAACGACTGCGAGCCGGTCGCGTGCATGACGGCACGTCCCTGCCGCGACAGCTCGCCCATCAGCGACAGAGCGATGACGCTCTTGCCGCTCCCCGGACCGCCGCTGACGACGACAGCTGTCTTGGTGCTGCCCCGCCGCGCCTTCTCGACCGCGTGCAGCACCAGCTCGTAGGCGTCGCGCTGCCCGTCGAGCAGGACGAACTGCTCGCGGCGCTGCACCTCGTCCGCCGCCAGGGCCAGCAGCTGCTTGGAGGGGGCGATGCGACTGGCCAGCAGCCGGTCGGCATACCCCGCACCCGACACCCCGGACGCGAAGCGGCTCTTCAGGTAGTCGAGGAACTCACCCCTGTCCTGCCCGCTGAACATCCGCGCGGGCCTTGCGGGATCGGGGGAGGCCATGTCCCGCAGGTCCGCGACCCCCAGGTTGGTCGCGTTGTGTAGGTATGCCGTGCCGGCGAGCTCGTGCTCGTCCTCGGTCATCGTGACGACGAAGTCGGTCAGGTAGTCGCAGTAGCCGCGAACCTGCTCCAGCGGGTGCAGCACCGGGTGGTTGCCGTAACCGTCGATCCGCACGAGCACGTCGCTGTCCTCATAGCGCTCGGCCACACTCCACTGCTTGAGCTCGACCACGAGGTATGACGGGCGCCCCGTCTGCGGGTGCTGCCCGGCGAGGACCACGTCGGCGCGCTTGCTGGTGAGGGGCAGCTGGTACTCGACCAGCATCTCGACGTCGCCGAGCCCGGCGTCGATGAGGTCGGCGCGCAGGCGGGGGAGACTGCGCTCCCACGAGCGGCGCTCGGACGGGGAGGCCGACCGGCCTGTGGTGATGGCCATCTGCTCCGCGATGTGCTGGGCGAGCTGTGCCTCGGCAACCGACAGCCCTTGCACGGACGACCGAAGCAGGAACACAGACAGGACTCCCCAGGCAGCACGAAACTCGTGCGGGTGGGGGCGTGTCCGGAGAGGAAGCCCGTCGGGCCGCGTATGACGTGGACACTCTAGGTGGCGCGGACGATCCTGCGAGAGGGAGGTTGGGGTAACCCAGTGAACGTCGATGAACTGCCCGCTGATGCGACCGTTGTCCAGCGGGTGGGCGGGAGGGCAAGGACAGTCCGATCAGGCCCATGACAACGCTGCATGAACGGCGGACGCGCACTCCGAGACAGCGGACCTTGTGAAGCGCAATCGTCGCGGTCCGGAGGATCGAGGCGCGACGAGGTCGGAACTCGACGATGCGCTAGGGGTTCAGCAGGCGGGTGATCGTGTCATTCCAGGGTGTCGAGAGCGACGCGTCCACCGCGTTCGCCTGACCCGGGCGTAACACGCTGACTCCCTGGATGAGCGGTCGTCCTCAGGGGCGTCCTGGGTGGCGTCATTCCGCCCAGAATGGGTCACCGGCGCGTCCGGTGGTGCGCGCACCCCGGTCTCGGCCCCCAGGGGGCGTGACATTGCGATTCCGCCGATGTCCGGATGCCCGCACCAGCCACTCGGAAGCGGCCGAACGCGCGAGACTCGATGTCCGTGTATGAACCTCCGGGCAGTTCCGCAGCAGCGCTTTCGCCTGACCGCGACTGCAAACGGCAGGCAGAGCCGCCCACCGCGTCTCGGATTATCGCCGCAGTTGGGCGGCCTGAGGGCAACTCAGGTGCTTGCACAAGGGGACGCGCGGCGGTGGCGAGGTAGGCTGCGGTTATGCGCGAGTTCTTCACTGATTCCGGCGAAGCGGAACTGCCACATCATCTGGCTCACTACACCAGTGGAGCGGGCTTGCTTTCCATCCTTAGCAGTCACACGCTATGGGGAAGTTCAATCTCATATATGAATGACTCACAAGAATATCACTACGTTTTCGCCCAAGCCAAGCACTACCTGTCGATAGGCTGGCAGGAGTTGGGCCCTCTAAGGGCCGCGCACCCAGAAACAGCTGCGCTCTTCGAGCAGGGCCTCGGCTGGCCCTATTCCAATGCTCCGGCTGTTTACATCATCGCCCTGACCGACGATGACGACGACCTTAACCTTTGGCGCGCCTACACGAATCCTGGGGACGGATATTCAATCGCCCTTCACCCTCAGCAACTGAGGGATCAAGCAGAACAGGAGGGCTGGAGGCTAGCACCCGTCCTCTATGGAATTGGCTGCCTCCCATACGTAGTGGACATCCTGAGCAGGGCCTTCGCGGTTGCCCAGTCTGGCCCCGGGCCCGCCACGGCGCTGCGGGGAGCAAACGACGATTTGCAAGCGATTGCCCCATTTTTCAAGCACGAAGCGTTTGCCGGCGAACGTGAGTGGCGCCTGATGAAAAAGCAAGGGGATCTCCGTCAACCAGGTATGAAATTCCGCGCTGGGCGGAGTTTCCTCGTTCCATACCAGGAGTTCGACTTCGGCGAGCCCTCGACGCGACCCCTGTACTCAGTACGCTGCGGCCCAGGCCCGAACCAGAAACTTGCCTTTGATGCCATGGATTGGTTGGTTGATACGCTCGACTACAATCCGGCCCGAGGTATGTCGAATGTGCCCTATCGGCCTTGGTGACCGTATCTAAGACGCCAGCGCATTCCGCTGCCATGGGCGCGTTAGCGCTGCATCGCACGCGCTGTCGGGCACATCTGCAGACAGAATCACAGCGCCTATCGTGACCATTGCTCGAGAGGCCCCCGTCGCGCTTGCTGTCGGAATCGTCCTGCACCTATTGCCGCTGGTGGGCCGGTGGCTTCAAACGGTGCGCGCCAGGGAGACTCCTGGCCGATCCGCGTCCACCCCCAAGTTTCGCAGGCCATGGCAACTCGGCCGAGGAAGAGGTTGATGCGATGGCGCCCGCGCTCACTCCTGGCTTTGGGCGGACTCACGCCGGGCCAGCATTTCGTTCAGTTGCTGGCAAGCCGTAGCTTTCCCGGCGTTGCTCAGCAGTGCCAGTGTGAGGGCCACGGCTGGGCCGATGAAAGCTGCGGCAGCGCCGATGTGGGGCGCAATTGCAGTACAAACCACGCCAACTATCATCAACTGTCCAGTACCGCTCGCCTTCTGTAACTGGCTTCGCTCTTCTACATATGCATCTGGATCGCAGAACAATCTCTGCAACTCACGGAGGAGATTTTCGTAGAAACTCGCCCCTGCGGCCTTCACGCCGCCATAGGGCGCGGTGTCGCTGGGCCCTAAACTGCCAAGCCAACTAGCGGCCACATCCTCAGGGGTGCCATGTTCCAGCATAGCCTGAACATGCCTTCGTTGGTATGCTGGCAGTGCGTTTAGCCACTCATCCAGCCCACCCTCGAAAATGTGCTGCAGGTTCGGCGACGCCGGCTCTGTGGCTGTCACAGCATCTCCCGCAGGTACTCGGCCGAGATTGCATGAGTCGTTTGATGCAAAGTAGCTGGGTCGACTCCGCCGAGGCTGATTCCCCCGCCACCGCCAGGCGCATAACTGCCAATCAATACGGCGACGACGCTGTTTGATGACGGGTCCAGGACGGGGCCTCCAGACTGCCCTTCGCGCGCCTGTGTGTTCAAAACGATATGCTTGCTCTTTGCGCCAGCACTTTCGATGAGGATGCGAGCGCCCACATGCGCTTGTTGTTGTGTGAGCACCAAGCGTCCAAAATTGGCGTGCGGGAATCCCCATGTTACAACTGGAGTCCCAGGGGGTACAGAGTCGGTTCCGTCGAGTGAGTAGGGAAAACTCATGCGGTATTGCTCTACCTCCAGAATGCACAGATCACGCACTGGATCTGGAGCGGCCATTCTGGCAGAAACGGCGCGTAGTTGGCGGTCAGACGTATCCTGGTACTGGGAAAGGTCCTGGTACCTCGGTAGCGCAACAACGAGATTCTCATCGCTCGGACCCACTACGTGAAAAGCTGTTGCGATCCTCGTGGTCGAGACGGCGAAGCCCGTGCCAAGCAGTTGAACCCCCTCAGGCCCTTGCCGACCGATTGCGCAAACAACTTGACTCATGTCCATGACTCTTCCCCCTTATCGCGGAGCGGCGTCGGAGGCGACTACTTGCCGGCAGAGCAGCAGACGCCAGACTCCGCAGAGCATAGCGCTGGACGCCAGGTTCGGGGCGCTTACTGCGTGAGGAGCCAGCCAGTTGGTCGCGAAACGGCTTGTTTCGGCAGATTCTTCGCGCCCGTGGCTAAGACGGTGGCAACGACTCCTGGCGGCTGTTGGTGTCGACATCACAGCACCGCGTGACGACCCCTACTTGCGGAGTAGCAGGAACCCATCCGCTTCTGGCACCCCTCTATGTCAACAGGCCGCTGGGAGGGTGGTCGTAGGCTTGGCCGTGGCGGGTCCGGGAAGTGGCTTGTCCGAAGAGCCGGTGTTGGGTTGTGAGCCGGTCGCGCTGGAGTCAGAGTCGTCACCCCTTTGCCCTCCCGGGCCCGTCGTCGTGTGCCCGACGAGGTCGTCGAGCATCGCCTTGTACACCAGGTCGGACAGGCGCCGTTTGAGGCACCGCAGCGCTTCCATCGACGTCTTCCCGGCGGCCTTCTTCCGGTCGTAGTAGGCGCGGCCCTCGGTGGTTCTGGTGCGGAGCTGGACGATGGCCATGACGTGCAGCACCCGGTTGATCTGCCGGTTCCCGCCGCGACTGAGCCGGTGGCGGACGTGCTCGCCGGAGGAGGCGTCGATGGGGGCGGTGCCGGTCCAGGAGGCGAAGTGGTTGCGGTCGGGGAAGCGGGTGATGTCACCGACCTCGACCAGCAACCGCGCGGCGCCGGAGGGTCCGATGCCGTGCAGGCCCATCAGGGAGCTGCCGCTCTCGACGACGAGGGCCTTGAGCTCCTTGTCCGCGGCCTTGGTGCGCGCGTAGATCTTGGCCAGGTCGGCCATCAACTCGGTCGCGTGGGCCTTGCGAACCTTCCCCGCCGCGGTGGTCGGGCGGACCGTGCGCAGCAGCTCCTTGGCCTGGGCCGCGGACAGGAACGTCTTGGCCCCACCGGGGATCAGCTCCAGCAGCAGCTTGTGCAGCTGGCACACCTTGCGGGTGTGCTCCTCACCCAGGGAGCGACGCCGGTCCACGCACATCCGCAGGATCTCGAGCTGCTCGTCGTTGACGACCGGGCGCAGCCCTGACATGCGCACCCCGACCAGGGCGATCGAGTGGGCGTCGGTGGCGTCAGTCTTACGACCCTGCCCGGTGGCGAAGATCCGCACCCGCGCCGACATCTTCGCCGGCACGTCCACCACCTCCTCGCCGTCGGCGACGAGGCGGTCGGCGACGTGCTTGCCGATGCCGGCGCACCCCTCGACCGCCCACACCCGCTCGGGCCACGCCCGGGCGTACGCCAGCAACCGGGCGTACCCGTCGGCGTCCGTGGGAAAGCGGCCACCGCCGACGATGCTCTCGCCGGCGGTCATGACCTCGATCGTGACGCTGCGCTTGTGCGGGTCCATCCCGATCACGACCCGCGGTGACTCCTGCTCGTCCATCCCTCTGCTCCCTTGCTCGCGACGACAACGGTGATGTCGAGCTGGGAGGGCACCGCTACGTACGGCTGGGCATACCCCTCTTGAGCCTCTCGCAGCCCTGGCGGTGACCGGGACGACGCACGCCAAATGTGAGCCTCACACCAGGAGCGTGGGCAGCCGCAAAGAGAACGACCGCCCCGGTCACCTAGGACCGAGCCTGGCCGGGCCCGATCCTGCCGTCAATGAAACACGTAGCCGCGTGGAGGACGGCTACGCTCGTCCGACATACATGATGGCAAGTGCTCCGGTGGTCGTGACTCTTCGTCTGACTGGCGCCCTGCTGGGTTGCCCTTGCAAAGATCGGTCCGGCCGCCGGGGCGCCTCACCTGGGCACCGCCCGGGCGGGTCATGACCTAATACGAGCCTGGCCGATGCAGGGCCTGGTGTATGTCCTGTCTGTCCCGGTCCGGACGGTGCCTACCCATCGGATCGAAGGGCAGCACCCATCATGACAAACCCCATCCCGCACGCTGGCCTCGTCGGCGGGATCGACTCCCACACCGACACCATCCACGTCGCGCTGATCGACAAGCTGGGCCGCGACGTCGCAGACCACGAGTTCGCCACCACCAACTCCGGGTACCGGGCCGCGGTGGCCTGGCTGGTTGGTCACGGGCAGGTCGCCCTCGTCGGGGTGGAGGGCACCAGCAGCTACGGCCGCGGCATCACCACCGCCCTGGCCGGTGCCGGCATCAGGGTCGTGGAGGTCAACCGCACCCGCCCGGCCGAGCGCCGCCGGGCCGGCAAGAGCGACCGTCTCGACGCCTACCGCGCGGCCCGCTCGGTCCTCTCCGGCGAGGCGACCACCCCGCCCAAGGACGGCACGGTGGAGCCGCTGCGGGCGCTGATGGTGGCCCGACGCTCCGCCCTGAAGGCCCAGCAGGCCGCGTGGCGGCAGATCGGCGCCCTGCTCGTCAACGCCCCCGCCAGGATCCGTGACAGCCACCGGGACCTGCCCCCGGCCCGGCTGCTGGCCGCCCTTGTTGGCTGCCGACCGGCGCAGGTTGCCGACGCGGACCACGCCGACATCCTCTACGCGCTGCGGACCCTGGCCCGCCGCCACCGCGACCTGACCACCGAGATCGAGGAGCTCACCGGGCGGATCGGCGCCCGGGCGGCCGCGGCGAACCCGGCCCTGCTGGCGATCAAGGGTGTCGGCCCCGTGATCGGCGCCCAGCTGCTGCTGACCGCCGGCGACAACCCCGAGCGGCTCCGCTCCGGGCCCTCCTTCGCCGCCCTGTGCGGGACCGCGCCGGTCCCGGTCAGCTCCGGACGCACCGACCGTCACCGCCTCTCCCGCGGCGGGGACCGGGCCGCGAACAGCGCCCTGCACCTGATCGTGAACAACCGCATGTCCAACGACGCCCGCACCCGGGCCTACCGCGACACCCACCTGGCCCGGAACTGGACGAAGAAGGACGTCTACCGTTCCCTCAAGCGCGCCGTCGCCCGCGAGATCTACCAAGCCCTCGTCGGCCGGAGCACCGTCCCGGACTACAGCGACCTACGCCCCGCCCGGCACGCCAAGAACCTCACCCTGGCCGCCGCCGCGACCGACCTGCACGTCTGGCCCACCGCCATCTCCCAGCTCGAGCGCGGAAAGCGACGCGACGACCAGCTCGCCCAGGCCTACCGCCAATGGCTCAACGCCGCTTGACACCAATAGGAGCATCTTTGCCGCGGTTCGCAAGTAGCCGGCAGGCCTGGCTCCCGTACCGTGTCAGGCATCATGAGCGTGTCTCTTCCCGATTGCGGGGCGTTGCGGTGATGCAGCTGTCGAAGCGGCAAGTCGCGTCCCTGCGACGAGTCTGGAGTGACCTCGCTCTTGAACTCGACGCTGGAGACATTCCGGAGACGGACGACGCTGCTTGCCGCGATGGCCTTGATTCCTGGCTCGCCGGGGTCATCAGCAGCGATGGTCGAGTGGACGACTCTGCACTGGAGAACCTGCTCGACCTCGAACGCGGCACCGCCGGCGACAGCAAGGCGGCTGCATACCTCGCACGTGTGACCGCCGTTGTCATGCCATATCGAGACGCACTGCTGCGACGAGCCCCGCTTGCAGCAGTGGTCAAAGAGCACTGTTTCAAGCGGGGGTACCGCCTGCGCGACCGCACGCCGGACCGCCCGGGAGACATGGCGTGGACCATTGAGGTGCCAAGCCGTGAAGGCCAGGTCGATCTCGCTCTCAGCGGGGACCTCTTCGAACTGACCTTCCCCGGTGGCTACCTATGGATCGAGTTCGCCTACGAACCCGAGGACGAGCGGGAAGCCCTTGACGAGCAACTACGCATCTTGGATGCCTTCGCCGACCCGGCAACGACGATCGTCACGATCAAACGTGCTCTGCGCCGGCCAAGGACCGAACTACACCTCAGCGATGGCACGAGAATGTGGCGTGGCAGACGCAGTTTCGGAGGAGCAAGCCGCCCACGAGCGTGAACCATCAGACCCTGCCGCTTGTCGCATCCTGGCCGGGGCCGGGTCTCACGGCGTACGGTGAAGGTTTGAGGAGGGACCGATGATCCCCACGATGCTCTTGTTTGGGTTGGCCCTGGGCCGCTGGTGGAAGACCAGCCTCGTGGTTGGGACCCTGGGCTGGCCTCTGCTTCTGTGGTTCGACAACATCATCGAGTCATTCAATGCCTTCCTTGGAGCGGCTGGCCTCGCGGCTGTGAACACCGCTGTCGGAGTTGCAATTCACCAGTCACTCCTCCATCTCTTCAGATGACTACGCAAGGACCCTCGGCCCCCGGACCGCGCAGCCGCCTGACGCACTGTTCTGCCGCATTTGGCATAGGGAACCATCGGGCTGCCTTCGTCGTCGGAGGCTCACTCGACCAGTGGAGGAAACTGTGAGCCGTAGCAGCGTGGCTGGGCGAAGCGGACTCCGGTGGCCGGTCCTAGGGACGGTCGTCGCCGCCGTCATCGGTTTGGGTCTGACGAGCTGTGGCAATCTCGAAAGCACGGTGGGCAGCCCTACAACCAAGACCGAGATCCCCCAAGACGCCGCGACCTGGCAGGTGATGGCGGCACCTGAACCGACCCCTAGGGGTGCGACCGTTCACCTGGGCGTCACCCGGCTTGGCTGCGCCAACGGCGTGACGGGGGAGGTACTGGAACCGACGGTCCTGGTGGAAGAGGAGCGGGTCGTCATCAGCACCCCGGTCGATCACTTTCCGGGTGGCGCGGACTGCCCGGCAAACGACGTGGAGTACCTCGATGTGGAGCTCCCGGCGGACGCTCTCGGCAAGGACCTGGTCGACGCGGCCTGCCTGAATGGCGGCGAGGCCTCCAGTACGGCCGCATGCTCGCTTGGGCCCGCCCGCTGGCACCTGCCAACGCTCGCTGGTGTCAACGAGGTGGTCGATTGGACAGCGCCAGCCGACTACAACTTCCAGGTCACCAGCCTGTGCGGTGAACGCGCCTTCCTGGGTACGTTCGATATCACGGTCTCAGCCGACACGGTCGCCAGCGTCGAGTCCCTGGACGGGCGGTCGCCCGACCTGACAGAGGACGACGCGATGACCGTCCAAGACATGCTGCAGGAGGCGAACGCGCGGCTCAGGGGTGGGGGAACAGTCAGGCTGTCGCTCGACGAAGAAGGAAATCCCCGATATATCTCCACTGGCGACAACCTCGCCCAATCAGATGGGGCCTCGTGCTACTTCATCCACAAACTGTCCGCTCCATCCTCCTGACCTGAGAGCCCACTCCAAAACACCCTGTACTGCCGCGAATCGGTTATGCGCTGCCCAGGATTGGCGCGACTTTGTCGAAGTTGCGGGCGCGCAGGTCGCTG
>NZ_QZMN01000030.1 GCF_003702705.1 Ornithinimicrobium cerasi
GGCCAGACCGTCAAGTTCGGCTTCCTCGGCGCTGACTACGAAATCGACCTCTCTCAGAAGGAGGCCGACGAGTTCGCGAACACGATCCAGAAGTACGTCGAGGCCGGCCGTCGCGTCGGCGGACGTCGCCAGTCCGGACCCGGCAGCACCACCCGTCGTGACCCCTCTCAGACCAGGAACATCAAGTCGTGGCTGGACGCGCAGGGTATCGAGTACCCCAAGCGCGGCAGACTCCCCCAAGACCTGGTCGACCAGTGGGAAGCCGCCCACAAGTCCTGAGCACGTGAGGAACCCCCGGTGGCCGGCCCGCCGGGGGTTCTCGTATCTCCAGCAGCCTCCGGCTCCGGGGTGCGCCGCCAGGGCGTCAGACGACGCAAGTGCCACACATTCGGCGAGCGTCACAAAGATCCTTGCGGGCGTTCCGACGTCGTCACCCGGCTCTGCGGGTGTCGTAGGTCACCACGTGCTCGTCATCAAGAGCCACCTTCGCTGACCTCCGGGTTGCCCCTTTACGTCAGCCCGGCGAGCGGCGGGCGGGCCGCGAGGCTCGGTTGTGCCGGGAGGCGCATGACCTGGTGCAGAACCGCCTCTTCCCCGGCGCCAGCAGCGGGCAGAACTGCACCCCGCACCATTCACAGGCCACCACGATCCCGTGCCGTCTGAGGCCCCGGAGTCGCCGGGCAGTGTCCCGAATGGCTTCGAGGCCGGCCGGTGAGATAGCGCCTTCCCCTTTGCGCTGGGCCCGGCTGGCCCTGACGGGGTCACGGGAGGCGACGAAGGCGGGCTTGTCCGCGAGCGTCCGCCGCGCGTTGGCCAGGACCGCCTCTCGGGTGGTGTCAGCGACGAGCCCCTTGCGGGGTAGCCCGTGCCGCTCCCGGTACTGGTCCGCCGTCATCCCGTGGCCCCGCCAGGCGTGCAGGCCGAGGTGCGCGAACCGCCGTCCGCACTCGTGGCACACCAAACCCTCGGGGTCACTGTCGACGATGCCGAAGTGTCCGAACCCATCAGGATCGCCTACCCGTGATGCCATGCGCTTATGGTGGCCCACTCTTTCGGCTGGTTCAGCCCCGGCGGCAACGACAGCAGGCTCGTGTCATCGAGACAGGTGCAGGTCTCTCTCGCTCTCTAGCCGTGCTGCCGAGCTCGCGTGTTCGTGCCTCTGACCGGCGGCGAGCCTGCCCGCCGAACTGGGGGGACGCGTCGAGCTGGTGGGGAGGGACGTGGCGGCCTCCCTGCGGTCGCTGGCCGTCAAGGTCGATCGCAGCGACGCTCTCGACGCCAGGGCGGCCTGCCGGCCGGCGTCCTCCCCGCGACTCCGGATGCCGTCTGGGATCGGGATAGCCCGCTTCAGGAGTGCGTCGCGCGGTGCGACGGTCGCGTCCTGAGTGGAAAGTGATCCCGGTCCGTCGTCCGCTGAGGTGGCTCGCGCGATGTTGTTGGCTGCTCGGGCGTCGACGAGCAGAGGGGCGTTACGGGCTGCCTCGTGGAAGACGCTGGCCACGCCGGCCACGGTGGCGTGAAACCGGTGCAGGGACCTCACCAAGGACTTCGCGTCGACACGACCCCTCATGTCCTCGGCCGAGGCAGCCGTGCGCGCGTTCGCGGTGACCTCGCGCATCGAGTCGACCAGCTCCCACCCTGCCTTGCTCAACACGAGAGGGCTCGAGTCGTGCGGGTGCGTGAGCTGCTGGAAGTGTTCCTGAGCCTCGCCCCACCTCTCGATCATGGTGTCCAGGGCCGGACTGATCTCATTCTCGAACGTCCGCGGGTCTACCTGCCCGGACTCGACGGCGGCCCGCCACAGCGCGTGCACGTGCACGGATGCCTTGAAGGCCGCGCCGGCGACCCGGGTCATCGCGTGGGTCGTGGGTTCCCGGGTCAAAGCCCGTTGGGCGTAGACGTCCCAGGCCGCTATGGCACCGGGGATCCTGGTGTCGTCCGCCGGCTCACGGTGCCGGCCGTCCAGCGCATGCGGGTAGTGCCCGTTGAGGTAGCCATGGGTGATCTGCTCGATGCCGAGGACCTGGTGGCGCAGCTCCT
Source organism: Ornithinimicrobium cerasi (assembly GCF_003702705.1). Lineage (GTDB taxonomy): Bacteria > Actinomycetota > Actinomycetes > Actinomycetales > Dermatophilaceae > Ornithinicoccus > Ornithinicoccus cerasi. Next base: position 2,041 of record NZ_QZMN01000030.1, read on the forward strand.
CACCGGTGACCCGGTGGACCTGCAGACGGGGGTCTCCCTGCTCCTCCACCGCGGTCTGCGCAAGGCCTACGGAGACGGCGTGGGAAGCGACGTAGAGGGTGTGCATGACGTTGACGCGCGCGGCGAAGGAGTCGCGAAGATGGGCGTCGGTCCACCGGTTCGGCTCGCGGCGCTCGATGACGCCGCTGCGGGTGATCAGCGCGGCAGCCTCGGTGAGCATCTGGCCGATCTCCTGCAGGGTGGGGTCGACATCGATCCCACCACCGGCCGAACGGTGCTGCGTCCTGGCTGACCTCTCGAGCTGATCGATGACCTGCCTGCCGCTACCGGGCAGGTCCGAGCGTTGCGGGAGCTGGTGCCACAGCTCTCTGGCTCCCTCGACGACCTCGCCCCAGGCCCGGAGCATCGCCCGCCCGTCCCGATGGGGCGCCTCGTACAGCAGGTCGCGGGCCAGGCCGTTGGCACGGTCCATCAGCTCTCCGGCGCTGGGCGGGTAGATCGTGGGCTGGCGTCGCCGGCTCATGAGAACTCCCCGACCGTCTCGATGAGGAGCTCGACGACCGACACGATGCCGGGGGGAAAGTGGTGGACCGGTGCTGTCCGGCTCAGCTCCTCCGCACGACGGGCCAGTTCGACGGGATCGGCTCCGGCGGCGCCTGGCCGATCCAGGAGCGCATCTCGGTAAGACTCCGGGACCAGGTGGAACACCTGGTCGCGGGCATACGTCAGGTTGTTCGCCAGCGCCACCGTGTCCAGGTCGCGGCTCTGGTGAGCCCGCCGATCGGCCTCGGTGCCCGCCTGCCACAGCAGCTGGTGCATGTGCACCAGGACCCGGGCGGCTTCGGGTGTCGTGTCGCTCATGTGGTCGATCTCCTTCGGTTGTACCGTTCCGGACGGCGTCCGGTTCATGGCTACGTGGTTGGGGAGCGGGTCGAGCCCAGTACTGCCCCATCTGGGGAGGAGAGGCCGGAAGGGCCGGCCTGTGGACAAGTCCTGCGCCTTGTCGGTGTCGACGTGCAGGCTGCTGTTCATGCCCCCTAAAGCGGGGGACCAAAGGCCTGGGACTCACCGATTCGAAATCAGCTGGCGGTAAAGCGGCAGTGGGTCACTTGGGAGGTGGCGCGATGACACTGGGCAGAGCGCGGCGGGCACGGGCGCGCGCACTGGTCGTGCCGATGCTCATGAGTGCCCCGATGTGGTTGGTCGTCGGTGAGCTGGCGCTGGGCTGGTACGACTCCGTCCGCCACCTGGGGCGGTACGGTCCCGCGGCCCTGACGCTGGTGGTCCTGCTCCTGCTGGCCGCGGCCGCCGACACCGGACTCGGCGAGAGATGGCTGGCCCGCCTCGTCCTGCGCGCACGCGCACCCCGGCTCCACCAGCGGCACACGTTGGCGCCGGTGGCCCAGGTCCTGCTGCGACACGGCATCCCCCCGCAGCGGCTCGAGCTGCTGGTCGGTCCGGGCCAGCAGGTGGGCGTCACCGCGCTCGGTCGGCGCACCGTGGTGGTGAGCAGGGGTTTGATCGACGCGCTCTGGTCAGGGCAGCTGCGACCACAGCAAGCGGCGGCGGTGATCACGCACGAGGTCGGGGTGATGCGCTCCGGGCTGACCCGTCACGACCCGGCCATCATGGTCCTGCTGGCCCCGTGGACGGTCTGGATCACGTGGATCGCCATCATGTGGGGCGTCGTTGCAACCTTCCTGAGCCACCGGGTGATGGTGGCGTGCCTGGTCATCCACGCCGGCGTGGGGATCTGGCTGGGAGCCACCGAGGACCCTGCCATGTACGTCTCGACCGTCGTCATGGCCGTGGTGCTCACCACCTGGTCCTCCATCCGGTCCTGGGACCGCGCCCGCGCCCAGGTCGGTGACCAGTACCTCCTGCGGCACGACCTGGCCGGGATCTACGCCGACCTGCTGACGGCGACCTTCACCGACGACTACACCCGGGACCGCGCGGTGCGGCTGCGCCATCCGCAGCTGCAGCACGGGCCCCCGATCGTCGGAGACGGTCCGCCGATGGCGAGAGCCGTGCTCAGTACGACGGGCCGCTGAGAGTGGTGTTCCCTGCGTCACGCCGTTCTCGGCCGGCGCTCTCCCTGACCAGCTCCTCGTGCTCCCGGTGCGCCTGCGCTTCCTGGAGCCGCCGGGCGTTCTCGAGGTCCTCGGCGCGTGCGGCGTCCTGCATCCGCGCGGCACGCTGGGCCTCAAGCGCGGCTCTTGCGGCGTAGCGGAGCGGTGGTCCGTCGGGGGAGTCTTCATCGTGGATCTCCTTCGATGCTTGCGCCGGTGTCAGTCACCAGGCGCAGGTGTGGTCGATGGTCACCGGTCGAAGCGGGACCGCCCTCCCCTCCCTGAGTGGTGCGCAGGAGTCGCGTCCCGTCCAGAAGGGCGCTGCAGGCAACGCGCAGGAAGCGCCGTGACGCGCCCAGGGAGGTGTCCACCGTCGCCGCGAACTGCTCGCCGCGGCACAGGCCGGAGGACGCCGGGCTCATCGCATGCACCGTCGCGTGCAGCGAGGACGCCGCTGTTGCCACGGCCAGCGTCACCGGAGAGATGGCAATCCGCACCTCGCCGGGACGCTGCTCGAGATCGCGCACCCGGGCCAGCAGCAGGGCGGCGTCCGAGGCTGCGTCGCGCACCTGGTGCCGCAACAGGCCGGCCTGGTCGAGGACCACCTGGGCGGCCACCTGCTCCCGCACGGCATGCGCTCCCCAGCGTTCCAGCTCGTCCTGGCAGGTCGACACCGCATTGTGCAGACCGTTCAGTCGTTCCTCCAGTCGTTCAACCAGGCCGTCAGGTGGAGACCCTGCAATCGGGGAGGCTACGAGGGGCATGCCGGTCATCGCTGCATCGATGGCCCGGGGGTGGACTCGCGGGAGGGTTCTCGGTGGGTGCGCATCCGTTCCCGGGCTGGCTGCGCGATGACGTCGACGTCCCGCGACGCCTGGATGGCCACGCCCTGCGCGCGGTCGAGCTCCTGGTCGACGTACCGACCGTCTGAGTAGGCGGCCAGGAGAGAACCGGAGACCAAGGTGGGATCGGGCCCGGTCCGGTCCCGGCCGGGGCGCGGCAGAGACTGGCGGGCGCGGTCTGCTTCGGCCCCCAGCCGTTCGCTGGCGCGCTGGATCACCGGTCGGCTCGTCTCCAGGTCTTCCTGCAGCGAGATGAGCTGGCGACGCAGCCGGCCAGTATCGATCTGCTCGCGGGTGCTGCCCGGGTGCAGACCGTCGACCATCACCACCGCGGCCTTCAGGTTGGCCACCGCGCGTGAGGTCCGACGGTCCACACCCAGGCCGGCCTCGCCGGCCTCCTCGCAGGCTCCCGCGAACGAGCGAAGTGCCTCACCCTGGTTCTCACGGTCCAAGCTCTTGACCCGGTCCTGCTGGACCCCCTCGACCAGGGACAGCCAGGACCGTGCGTCATTCGTGTTCTTGTCCATCTGCCGAAGCTGCTGGCGGGCATCCTGCAGGGCACGGTGGGTCTCGGCCAGGATCCACCGGGTGTCGGCGAGGTCATTCCTGGTGTCTGTGGTGATCTCACTCATGGGAACCGGTCACCTCCGGGTCGGTCAGGAGGTCATCGAGCTGCGCGGTGGCCTGGTCCAGCATGTCGCCGACCCTGTCGGTGGCCGCCTGGGCCTCGCGCAGCTCCTCGGCGGCGGTGACGAGCCCATAGGTGTTCGGTTGTGTCATGGCAGTTGTCCCTTCTCTCGCACCGGGCTCATACGTGAACCCGCCTACTTACCAAAGCGGCCGAGGAGGCCCCTGGGTCTCACCTCTCATCGATCGACACCCCTGGCGCGGGTGGACCGGCTCCACCACCCGGCAGGTCCCGGTGGGCCCTTATCCGTTCGCGTGCTGCCTGTCCCACGGGATCGATCGCCCCCAGCACGGTGCTGGTCTGGCTCGACACCCGGGAGACCACCTCATCAACCCGGTGCCCTTCCGTGGACGCCGCGCGCAGCGTGCGGTTCAGCAGGTCGGTGTGAACGGTCTCTACCGACCCCTTGGTCGGGGCGGACTCCCGCGCCGCGGCAGCTGACCTGAGTAGGGCAGCCTGGGTGCGCTCCAGCTCCACCCGTGCCTCCTCCAGCGACCGGTGCAAGCCCGTCGCGACATGCCGAAGACGCGCCTGGTCCTCCTGCTCCCGCTCGGTCCTTGGGTCGATCGCCTCGGCCCCCTGTCGCCCTGCGGTGAGAAACCCCTGCGCGGAAGCTAGCCGTTTCTGTGTGTCCTCGCCTTGGGCGGCCGCGGTCTCGCACTGGTCGGCGAAGGCGCGCAGCAAGGCCCGCCGGTCCGGGGCCGGGGGCCACTGGCCCCCGCGCTGCGCCCAGTCGACGTCCTCCAGCAGCCGGGACGCGCGAGCGAGCTCGTCCTGCATCGCCTGGACCCCTTCACGCGCCCCTACCAGGACGTGTCGGGACTCGGCCAGGGCATGCAAGGACCGACCCCACCCTTCGGCCCGGCCATCCTGCTGGAGCCTGAGATTCTGGCTCTCACTCATCCACGGACGCTCCCTCCGGCTCGTCCTCGACCACGTCGCAGACGCTCATCTGGAGGCGGGGTTGGTGCTGGCAGACGCAATGCCGCCACGGGTACTCCCGTCCCGCGTTGGAGTCGATGCAGTCCGCCGGCGTATGAACGGGCCGGCACGGCTCGCAGATCATGGCCACCTCCTGGGTCAGGGGTGTCCGGCAACGGGGCCAGACTCCCTACCCCCTAAAGCGGCGCAGGCGGGCTCAGGGACTCACTCGAAGCAGAGACGTTCCCTCAGATGGCCGGCCGCAGGTGCGAAGCGGGCAGCCGCACAGTCACCACCTGGTCCTCCTCAACCGCACACACCACCCAGGCCGCCCACCCATCAGGGGTGCTCTGCCAGCTGACCACCAACGCCTCCACCTCAGCCGCTCCCGGCCACAGACGCGCCCACGCATGCCGCGTCCGTGAACGCACCGTCGGCCCAGCGGGCAGTGAGAGAGCCGGTGGGGAGGATGGCAAGCCCGAGCCGCGGTCCGTGAGCGGCACCCCCTGGGCCGCGTCGCCCGTACATGCCACCCGCCATGAGAACAATCTAATCGAACTGGCGTACGCATGGGTTCCGTCGACCAGTCAGCGACGCCGGTCAGCTACGCGGCCGGATGTGACCCCTGCCGATGACGCCCGGCTCCTGTCAGCCCCTGTCGGTGCCGACGGCTAGGTTAGAACGGAAACCCTCCGGTTGCGGCTTGTCCTCCAAGTGACGGAACCGGTCTGAACGGGCAGGGCAGAGGAGAGCAACCAGATGAGCTCAGTGGTGAACGGGAGCGCTGTTGTGGTCGCCACGTCCCCGACCGTCCAGCTTGCCCAGATTAAGTCGAAGCAACGGGTGCGTGACCTTGCCGAGGTCTACACGCACGAGCGCGAGGTCAACGCCATGCTGGACCTCGTTCCGGACATGTTCCCGTCAGAGGTCGACCCTGCGAACCACGATCGCCGGTTCCTCGAGCCGGCGTGCGGGTCCGGCAACTTCCTCGAGGCAATCCTGCGCCGCAAGCTGGTGACAGTAACGAGCCAGCGCTACGGACGCGGCCAGCGGTTCGAGTTCCGGGTCCTCCGGTGCCTAACCTCGACGTACGGCATCGACATCGACCAGGAGAACGTAGAGCAAGCACGACGCCGCCTCCACGACGTCTTGGAATGGCACCTGCACTCCCAGCTCAACACTAGGGACGCCAGCACCGGCTTCTACGCGGCCGTGACCCACGTGTTGGAGACCAACATTGTCCGGGCCAACACGCTCACCGACGCAGCCACGCTGATCCTTGTCGAGTACCAGCCGTCTCGCGGCAACGCGTTCCTGCGGCGCTGGTCGCCTCTGCAAGAGTCCGAGCCGGCCCCGGTCGACCTATTCAGCATGGACGACGAACCCGTGCAGGACGAGGCCCCGGTGCACTACTCGCTACTGGCGGACAACCCGGAACCCGTGCGCAAGAGAGCGTCAGCATGACCCGGGTCAACCTCGGCGGTTCGCACGTCCCCGACATCCTCGACACCCTGGCCCAGCTGTCCAACGACGAGGTGCCGACACCGCCGAAGCTGGCTCGGGCGATGCTCGACCTGCTCCCCAACGAGGTCTGGTCGGACCCGACCCTGCGGTGGCTCGACCCGTTCTGCAAGTCCGGGATCTTCCTGAGGGAGATCGCCGCCCGCTTGCTCCTCGGGCTCGAGGACTGGGAACCGGACTTCGGCACGCGTCGCGAGCACATCTTCCGCAACATGCTCTACGGCACGTCTATCACCCAGATGACTGGGATCGTGTCGCGGCGGACCTTGTACGGCTCGCGCAAGGCCAACGGCGAGTACAGCTTTGTGCAGTTCGACGACGAGGACGGCAACCTGCCGTTCGTCCCGGCGAAGCACACGTTCGGCAAGACAGGAACCGCAGCGAACTGTGACATCTGCCGCGCACCGCGCGACCTGGAACGCGGTGAGGGCCGCGAGAACTACGCCTACTCATTCATCCACAGGGCCTACCCCACGGAGGAGATGGAAGACATGAAATTCGACGTCATCGTGGGGAACCCGCCATATCAAGTCGGGACCGAAGGCCACGGCGCCACGGCCTCCACGGTCTACCACCACTTCGTCGAGCGAGCCATCGACATGGCTCCGCGCTTCGTGCTGATGATCACCCCATCAAGGTGGTTTACCGGGGGCAAGGGCGTGGACGCGTTCCGCGAGCGGATGATCTCGGACCGTAGACTGAGGGTGCTCGTGGACAACCCCAAGCTGTTCGACTGCTTCCCGGGAGTCGAGATCAAGGGTGGGGTCAGCTACTTCCTGTGGGACCGCGAACACGACGGGGACGTCGAGTTCTCGACGAGGGTCGACGGTGTCATCCGCTCCACGATGACACGAGACCTCCGTGAGGGTGACGGTGTGCTCATCCGCGACAACCGCGCCATGGACATCATCCCGAGCAATGATCAGAACCTGTGGATGGCTCTCGGCGGGGTGACGTGAAAGTGGCGTACCTCCCGAGCAAGAT
>NZ_QZMN01000031.1 GCF_003702705.1 Ornithinimicrobium cerasi
GACGCGTGCAGGCCATCGCCGCACTGGATGATTGCTGACAAGGCGATACAGGAACCGCACTGCCCGCGGCAAGAGCGGGCGTTCGGACGACGGCCGGGACTGGCGGTTTGATGGGGAAGTCCACCTGGCCCGTGCGATCACCACGAAGGCGGTCCGGGCAGCGTCGGCGTCTTCAGCTCCCCGCATCGACGACACTCAAGAAGTCGGTCGGCGTCGGCGTGATCCAGAACCTTCCATGCGTGACCGAGTCGCAACCAGCATCCGAGCTTCCTCCGGTTCATGTCTGGCAGCGTGGCATCAGTCGGACGGGTGCACAATCACCACTCTGAAGACGGCAGTTGGTGCGCCCGACGCGGCCCCGAGGATGTGGGTCACGCCTGTAGAGACCGTGTGCTGGGCTCGCGTAGACCAGTCAACTTACGTCAGTGGCTAAGGCTCACGAGGAAAGGATGCGGGAGGTCTGCTTCGTGTCGGTGCCACCGAGACGTTGGGGAGCTGAGTAGCGAATTCTGCCAATGGAGCGCTCAGCCCATGGAGGACTGCTCGCTGAGTGGGGGGCATCGCGACGAGTTGCCGGTGGACGGCACCAACGTCGCTGAAAGACAGAAGTCCGCTGAAGAAGACGTGTACTACGTCGCAGTTCTCGACGCGGACCGTCCACGGTCCCCGGAGGTCACGTCCCCGTAGCGCACAGGGCTGGTTCGGCCCGGCGCTACCAACGTCGATGAAGCGAACGGTTGCGACGGTCCCGTTGTGGGTGTAGGCAACCGACATTGTCTCGCCGAGCGTCCCGCGGAGGTGTCGCATTGCTTGGGAACCGCCGTTGCCTTCCATCTCAACCAGTACATTCGGGTCGAAGTCCGAGCCCACGTAAGCGAGGTCGATGCGGTAACCCCGAGCACGCAAGTGGAGGTGTGTCGCCTCGCCATGCTGGACTGCGTTCAGAATCAATTCATACAAAGCCATCCGAACAGCATCATACGCTGTCCCTGACCAGAGCCAATGTGCTCCGACATCGTTCAAGAACCGCGCAACGAAGAGATGGATCTCGGATGTACTGGTCTTGTCTCCCAGCCAGGAAGCATGTCGTATCATTGCGCGCACGTCAGGCACAACCTCACGCGCAGGCACACCGCGGGATGTAAGTGCCCTGCGTCGTGCTCGGCGTTTCCAGCCGTGAAGGAGCGAGGTCGTAAAGCGATGCTCGTCGATATCGATTTCGCGCGCGTGTACATTGCACAGCCATATTCCGTTGGCTGCTGATTTACGTACCTGGGGATCCATCCCGGGCTGCCAGCGCGCGAATCCCTCGGCAGCGGCAGATATGTGCGCAGCTTGTCCCACCTTGCCTACACCAGCCTGTGTGGCGCCCGCTGCGTGGGTTGCTGCAAGACATGCGGGGTTTGCGCATCGGTACCCAGCCTCCGCCGCCAGTTGGCTCTTCACGGCCTCGCTGAACTCAGCTGCGGCCCTCCCCGGGGGCCGAGTGCTGTTACCACTCATGTAGAGATGCTACCCACGTAGGTAGGCCACGACACTCGTCGCCGCACGCAAGGTGGGCTCGAGGCGCCGATGGGTGGTGGCGATGCTTCGCCATGTACACCCCGCGGCGGTGGTCGCCCTCGATCCGCGGTTTGGAAAAAGTGACGGTGGTTGCAAGAGTGACAGTGACTCAGTCTGAGTTGCACGCGGCAAAGGCGGATGCCTGCCGCGAGGGAGGCCTACTCCTGTGGTGCTCGTCGTCAACGTGGTCTCGACGGGTCGGGTCAAGCGGTCCGCGGGTCGCGGCCTGCACAACGATGCTCTCTTGACGCAACCTGCACCGTAGCTCCGCGACAACCAATAAGGTCTGGCAGTCTGACCCTGTTGAACGTCGCGAGGCGCCGCCTTGCTCGTCTGTCGACAGTCAGGAGCACCACGTTGGCACTGGCTGTCTTGTCGGGGTTCGCCACTGGCCTCCTTGCCGGCTTTGGGCTGCAGCAGGTGCTGGGGCAGCTTGGACGGTGGGGGTTCGTCCTGGACGGCGGCGATCAGGGGTGGAATGCCGGTGCGCTCATTATCGTGGTGTCGGCCGTGGTCGTCCTGGTCGTTCCGACTCTGCGTCGGGCCGGCGCCGGCTTCGTCTTGGGTCTGTCGCTGGGTGGCCCGGCTCAACTGGTGTTCTTCCTGTGGTTTTTCTCATCCCTTCGTTGACCACGAGACAGGTGCTCGCCAGGGGGCAGTGTCGATTCGGTAACGGCTAACCGGCGCGCCAGATACGGTGAAGTCCACCACCATCCCTTGCGCGGCAAACCCGGACGGCAACTGGCTGCGGGGTAGTGTGCCGCCATGGGGATTGCAGCAGCCGCGCAGTGGCTCGACGAAACTTGGGAGGTCGTCCTACCGCGGTACTTCGAGGTCCGTCCGTCGGCCGCCGCACGGGGAGCCGTCATGCGGGGGAAAAGGCGCTGCTCATCATTGTCGTCTTGGTATTGACTGGCTGCATCCGTTCGACAGGTGACATACGGGCTCTGGTCGACACTCCGTGGGGAGTCAATGTCGTCATGAGCGAGGAATCGGCATTGCTGGGGTCACAGCTCTGGTGCAGTGACGTTGGGAAACCCGTAGAGGTGCAGTCCATCGCCTGGAGACAGTCGAAGGGTGTAGACATCGTCGACTACGCGGTAGTGAACCAAGAGGCCCACGCCGACAGGCTTGGTTTCGCCCCGGGGAAACTCGCGCATGAGCTGCCTGACTACGTGGGATCACGGGGCATCCGAGCCAGCTGCCAAGACCTGAACGCTGACGGGGAGCCCGGCCCAGAATCTCGCGTGTCCTACCTTGTCTTGCAGTTGCGGCTGTCTGACCCCGAAGCGGCCGGCGCGGCCGAGGGGCTGATCGTCAAGACTGCCGCGGGTGAGGACCAAGAGCCGGTATCCGTACTCCTGTGTCCCGCCGGTCAAGACCCCTGCGAAGCTGAGAGCGCCGACGGAAGATGACTCCGTCCCGGCTCTCGGCTGAACGCCATGGGTCTGCATGACGGACGCTGCGTCACGGGACGCGCCCTCACGCGCTCAAGTTGTCGTCCGGGAGCTCGCGTAGCTCCGGCCGCACCAGCGACCAGCGGCAGTAGCGTGCGGCCACGCTCAGTGCGGCATGATCGGACGAGCGTAGCCGTCCTCAGCGCGCCAGAAGCGGACGCTACCGCGTCCGCAGTGCGGCAGGAGTGTGCGGGCCTTGGCGGTGACGTAGTCTGCCGCCGTGCCCCTCTCGGACCGCGACGAGCGACTGTCCTACCTGGCCCGTCAGTTGATCGCCGAGTGGGAGAAGGCCCCAGGTCCGCCGACGATGGCATTGCCTGACGGGAGTCGAGCATCCCGAGCCCAAGTTGATGCCGTAAACATAACTTGGGGATGGACCGCACGGATCGTGCGCACAGGAGAGGCAGCCCTCTTGCTCAGCGACCACGGCTTCCACGTGGAGGCGTCTCCCCTTCTTCGCTGCATGCTCGAACATGCGATCGCCCTCCGCTGGGTGGTCGACAAGCGAGGCAGCGCAGCCCAGGCCCTGCTCAGGGACAGGGCTAACGGCTATTCGCGATTCCAGGCTGCGCAGCACTCCGGTTGGCGCCTGGAAGGCGAAGCTGCAGAACTTCTGGAACGCGCTATCGCGGTCGAGACCGACGACGATACGCGCATCGAGGACCGCCATCTGGCGACCCTGCATCGGGCGCAGACATACGGGCTAATGAACCTGTATCAAGCGTGGCTGATCGAAACATGGTCGACTCATGCAACGTTCGTCAGCGCAGAACCGTACTTCAACGTAGACGACGACGCAGCGAAGGCGAGGCTGCGTCGAGTCCCGGAATGGGAGGTCAACTCGGTCCCGGGCGGCGTGGCGATTACACTCCATAGTGCGCTCGCTTGCTACGAGTCCATGGTGCCGGAGGCATTCGCTGGCCGACTTGAAGATGCGGCGAACGAGTTCGAGCGGATCATGACCTAGTGACCGCGTGGAGGTGTTCTGTCGACGCCTTTTCACGGCCTTCGCGCGAAGGGTAAAGCCCGGGGTGGGGCGGTCGCGGCGCCATCCGTGCGGCAAACTAGTGCGACGGCGGACTCAACCTCAGTCGTGGTCCGAGCCCGTCGGGAACTCGATACCGTAGTGCTCCGCGACGAGTTCCGTGGTGTGGCAGCCCCAACCGTCTCGCTCCGCCGATCGGCACTACTTCGGGTTCCATGCCGTCACAGGCACCCGTTCCCGAGCCGCAGTCGAGATGGACGGCAAGGATCTTTCGGATGAGGGGATCGTCGATGACGTTGAGACTTCCCATCGCTTCCACCCATAGGTTCAAGCTCATGGGCTCACGCTCGACCACCTCATGAACCACGTTCATATGTAGCGCTCTGCTCGCTTCCTCGTCGTACACGTAGCGCGTCACTCCATGAGCGTACCGAAGCAGCAAGCGCGTTGGTACCCATCTTGTCGTAGGCCGTGGGCATCGCGGCCGCAGGACGAGCGCTGGGTAGCTACGCAGAGGCCGACCGTCGACGTAATAGGTTGGCCTGATGCAAACCTTGGGGATTGACCTAGCCGCAGAGCCCAAGAAGACGGGCGTCGCGTGGATTGACTGGACTGGCCACAAGGCGCGCGTCTCGGATCTCCACATCGGAGCAACAGACGCAGAGCTGCTCGGGAGCATGTCCGACGCCGACAAGACAGGCATCGACTGTCCGCTGGGCTGGCCCAGGCAATTTGTCGCCTTTATCGCGAAACATGAGGACGATCATGTTGTCGTCGAGGACGGCGTCGCGGCCGATTGGCGGCGCAAGCTCTCCTACCGTGAAACGGACCTCCATGTGAAGCGCACGGTGCCCGGGATTCAGGGGCTGAGTGTGTCAACCGACCGCATCGGGGTGACCACTATGCGTTGCGCCGCCCTACTCTCTCTTCTTGCCGCGCAAGGCCTACCAGTGGCACGAACCGGCTCCGGCCCGGTGGCGGAGGTCTACCCGGCAGCGTCCCTCGTCAGGTGGCGACTCAACCACAAGGGCTACAAGGGCTCAAAGGGCCTTGTCCGACGTGCCGAGCTGGTGGACGAGCTGATCCGTGCCGCGCCCTGGCTTGACCTTGGCGCACACGAAGGTGACTGTCGGAAGTCCGATGACGCCCTGGACGCCGTACTCGCCTCGATGACCGCACGAGCGGCCTACCGCAATTTGACAGAACCTCTACCCCCTGGTGCTGAGGCCGCAGCCGCGGCGGAGGGGTGGATAGCCCTGCCTCGAGCAGACTCGTCCATCGGAGACCTGATCGCGACTCATTAGAGCTGTGGGCTCGGGCCAAGGCCCTGGCGGACTGCCGGGACAGGCGTCGAGTTCGGCTGGTCCTGAGTTTGGCTCGCCCCTGGGACTTACTACGAGCGCCAGGCCACTAGCGTTCGTCCCACGCTCCGTGCGGCAAGATGATCCGTGCGTCTCGCTGACACTTCCGAGACGCCCGGCGAGCTTCTGGTCAATTCTGGTGAATCGTGACTACCGGCGAGTATCGAGGCGCCGCCCGGCGTGGTGAAGGGAACCTCGTATCCGGGGTTGCGGGGCGTCGGCTCTCCCCTATGGTGACCCAGTATGGACATCAACAAGGTGGCAGGTAACGACCGCGACGCGACACTGAGCAAACTACATCGGCACGTCTCCCAGCGCCTCGAGGGCTGGAACGGTGCCGCCGGTGGAACGGGAGCGCTGCCGTGGTGGGATAGCGCGCTGACTCGCGTGACGCTCCTCGTGGGGGAGGACGAACCACGATGGACCTACGGACCGTCTGACGCGTCCCGGCTGTGGGTGCTCACTGACCGTGTGCTGGTGACCTGTGCCGCCCCCACGCTGGACGATGGTGCAAGCGCTCGAGTTTGGGCCGATGCGTTAAGGAACATCTCTCGGGTCGAGCTCGAGGGAGGCGACTCGCCTTTCGGCGGGAGCATCGACCGCCGTTGGCCGGGGCGCGTGACGCTAACGCTGCACATGGCGGACGGGTCGACCAACAGCCTGCCGATCGATGACGTTGAGCGGAGCGGCGTCCTCGAGGTTTGGGACGTGCTGCTGGGCAACCTGCGCGCCTCCTGACCTAGACAGGCTCACGTCCATCTTCGGCCCTCACGCCGCCTGCTCGCGCCGTAGAGGTGCCCTACGGGGCGACCCGTGCGGTTCCAGTACCCCACTGGGGCGACGGCGCATGCAGCTACCAAGCACCCCGGGCACCTGACCATGCCTACACTCAAGTCGTGGACCGACGGAGCTTAGCCTCGATCCACCGATGGCCTTGAGGTTCTGAGCGTGCCGTAGCAGAGAGATGCCCTCCCGTACTGGGAG
>NZ_QZMN01000032.1 GCF_003702705.1 Ornithinimicrobium cerasi
GTCCGGACAGATGGGCGGCTTCCGCTTCGACGTGGTCGGATCGCCACTCAGGAGTTGATCTGACAGCGGCAAAGTCGGACGAGCGTAGCCGTCCTCCACGCGGCAGGAGCGGATGGGAGGCTTCGGGCATGGATGTGCCAGAACCGGTTGTCTTGACCGTCGATGGTGAAATCTTCCGCGCTCAAGCCGACACCCAGCAGCCAGGAGCGTGGCACGTGGCCTGGGTCAGCGGCCCCAACGCGGGATACGGATTCACGACGCGGTGTTCCGATCATCAGTGGGAGTCGCGTGAAAAGTTGGAGGGGGCCGTCCGGTCGTTCCTCGCCGAAATCGACCCCACCACCGGGTACCTGAGCGACTAGGACCGACGGATCCGGCAGAGTGCGGATTCAGGGCAGCCGCTAAGGTCGCGTCATGAAGCCGTCCCCGGGGGAAGTCGCGTCACAAGTCACCGCCATCGTGGAGTCGCAGTGGCCCCGACACCTCGAGGATGGTCTGCCCTGGCTGCAGTCGTTGGGCATCGAAACCGACACAGCGGAGGAGACCCCACGCCGGGGCACCGACCGCTCCTGGCACATGGCGGCGATGCCCGCCTGGGGAGCGGCCCGTGCAGGGTGGGGCACCTACCGAGACGAGTTCGCCGACATCTTTTGGTTCCTGTGGGACGGCGACAGCTCCGCTGATGTCCTACGCGCGGCCGACGACCTAGCTCGCGCCCTGACGGACGTCCATGGCGATCCTCGCGAAGTCACCGAAGCAACCCAGTACAGCGGAGGCTCCTGGTGGTGGCTGCTGGAGCAGACCAGCATCGAGATGTACGCCTACAGCGGCGCAGCCAACCCAGATGGCTACCCGACCGGGTCCCCCTGCGTGCAGCTACAAATCGACCTCCGCGCAGTCGCTGAGCCGCGAGAGGCGGAAGCCCGCCGCACCCATGGTTAACCGACCACCAGTTTCCTTCGGCCAGCGTCGAGACAAGATTTCCACGCCGCGTGACGCTACAAGATGCGCGACTGGCGGCCATGTCGGATGCGCCGCAGGCTTGAATCCTCAGGCGCAGGGTCTGTCCGATGAACGGTGTTTCTGGCGTTCATCTCAGAGGTTCTCCGCGGCCGGCATGCGGTCGGCGAAGGTGACGGCGAAAGCGTTGAGCGCGGGCTTCCACCGCATGGTCCATCGTGCCTGCCCCGTGCCCTTGGGGTCCAGCCCGCGGGTCACCAGGTAGAGGCACTTCAGGGCGGCCTGCTCGGTCGGGAAGTGCCCGCGCACGGTGACCGCCCGCCGGTACCTCGCGTGCAGGGACTCGATGGCGTTCGTGGAGAAGAGCACGCGGCGGATCTCCACGTCGTAGGCCAGGAACGGGATGAACTCCTCCCACGCCGCTCGCCACATCTTGGGTATCGCGGGGTAGGGCTTGCCCCATTTCTCCTCCAGCTCCTCGAACGCCGCCCACGCTGCCTCGACCGAGGGTGCGGTGTAGATGCGGCGCAGGTCCTTGGCCAGCTGGTCCCAGTACTTCCTGCTCGCGTAGCGCAGCGTCGCCCGGATGAGGTGGATCACGCAGGCCTGCACGATCGTCACCGGGAAGACCGCGTTCACGCTGTCGGGCAGGCCCTTGAGGCCGTCGCAGACGATGAAGAACACGTCGGCCACGCCGCGGTTCTTCAGGTCCGCCAGCACGTCCGTCCAGAACTTCGCGGACTCACCGCCGCCCTGCCCGGCCCACAGCCCAAGGACGTCCCGCCGGCCGTTCAGGTCGACACCGATCGCGGCGTAGAAGGGCTGGTTGCCGACCTGGCCGTCGCGGACCTTGACGTAGATCGCGTCGATGAAGATCGCCGCGTACACCGGTTGCAGCGGACGGGAGGACCAGGCGGCCATCTCCTCCAGCACCTTGTCCGTGATCCTCGAGACCGTGTCCTTGCTGATACTGGCGCCGTACACCTCGTGAAAGTGCGCGCTGATCTCACCGGTCGTCAGGCCTTTCGCGAACAGGCTGATCGCGACCGCGTCCACGTCCGAAAGCCGCCGTTGGCGCTTCTTCACGATGACCGGCTCGAACGTGCCGGCCCGGTCCCGCGGGACCGCGATCGTCACCTCCCCGGCGGCGTCGGTAAGGACCGTCTTGGGGCGGGTGCCGTTGCGGATGTTGCCGTTCCCGGCGGTGGGCACCTGGTGCTTCTCGTGGCCGAGGTGCTCGGTCAGCTCCTCCTCCAGGGCGGTCTGCAGGACGGTGGCGGTGATCGACTTGAGCAGCCCGTCCGGGCCGGTCAGGTCCTCACCGCGGGCCCGGGCGGCCTTGACCAGCTCCCGGACCGCCGCCTGTTCTGCCTCGCTGCGCGAGGTCGTCTTCTTCACCTTCTTGGGCATCGAGCTCATGCTCGAGATCTTCTCGGTCATCTCATGACCTTCCCCGCCAGCTGAGCCGGCGCGTCAGGCCAGAAACACCGTTTAGCGGACAGT
>NZ_QZMN01000033.1 GCF_003702705.1 Ornithinimicrobium cerasi
ACGACCCGAGGAATCAGGAGGCCAACGACACGTCGCGTGACACGCCGATCCACAGGTCTTGACAATTACTCTCATCATCCGGAAGGCCGACCCCAGGGGTGACTCCGTGGAAGCTCACGCGACCGTCACCAAGCCGTTCGGACTCACTATGAGGTCCAACTACCCAGGCAGTGTTCCCGAACCCTTTGAGGGTGCGGTCCCGCTCATCTATGCCAACAAGGTCGGTTACAGCCGGCCAGACCAGATCCAGCGGAACCACCAGTGGATCGACCGGTGGAAGGTTCTGTTGCCGAGGACGGGCGACGGCCACGGTCGGGAAGAGGCATACGTGCTCGGCGAGCCGATCGCGCTTGCCCCAGGGTCTGCCTGTACCCAGACCTACTTCATCGCGGGCATGTTCGACTCCAAGGAAGAGACAGAGAACTACGCGTACTACCTTGCGACCAAGTTCGTCAGGTTCCTCGTCCTGCAGCGAAAGGTCACTCAGGACCTGACCCCAGAACGCTTCCGGTTCGTGCCCATGCTGGACATGACTCGGCGGTGGACCGACGAGGACCTCTACGAGCATTTCGGTCTTACCGAGGACGCGCGCGCTCACATCGAGAAGACCATCAAACCCCGCTCGGTGAACCTCTCACTCGACTCCCCAATCCCCGCCAGCCACCTCCCCGGCGGCGCCAAGTACCGCCCGGGGAAGGTCGCTGAGGAGGACGACGAGGAGTGACGAACCGGATATACGCCTACACCGTCGTCGGCAAGGACGACGTGCCTTGGTCCCGCCACGTCGGCAGCACGCTGACCGAGGGGACCGGATTGATCAAGGTCGGGCAGACCACGAAGTCGACGGCGAGAGCGCGGATCAAGCAGCAGCTTGGCACCGCCTACCCGCACCTGGAAGGTGTCTCGATCCTGCTGGACGAGGCGGCAACACGTGCGGACGGTGAAGAGTTCACCGACCACGAGGTGCACGCCGCACTCGTCTCACATGGAATCAAGCGAGACCAGGAGTGGTTCGAGACAACCCTCGAGGAGGTGCGCGCGGCGATCGCGTCGGTGCGGACCGGCGTCGATCTGGCCGATCAGCGCACCGAGACCTTCGAAATGCGCCCCGAGCAGAAGGCCGCGGTCGAGGTCACGGCCAACTACTTCCGGACGCGTGCCGGGGACAGCGGCAGCTCCAAGTTCCTGTGGAACGCCAAGATGCGTTTCGGCAAGACGTTCACGGCCTACCAACTCGCCCGGCAGATGGGCTGGCGGCGCGTCCTGGTGCTGACGTACAAACCTGCGGTGAAGACCGCCTGGCGCGACGACCTGCTTGCCCACGTCGACTTCGCTGGCTGGAAGTTTGTCGACCGAGACACCGAACCCGACGAGCGTGACGAGCTGACCGACGGGTCCGCGCCCCTGGTGTGGTTCGCTTCCTTCCAGGACCTGTCCGGCCGCACCGAAGACGGGCTGATCAAGCCTCGCAACGAGAACCTGGGGCTCATCGACTGGGACTGCGTCATCTTGGACGAGTACCACTTCGGCGCTTGGCGCGACGGTGCCCGGGAGATGTACGACCCGACCGACCTCAAGGCCGCCGACGAGGAGGAGCCGGACGAGAGGGTCACCAGCGAGGACCTCGGCCTGGACACGAAACACATCCTCTACCTTTCCGGGACGCCTTTCCGGGCCATCACCAACGGGGAGTTCAACGAGGACCAGATCTTCAACTGGACCTACGTCGACGAGCAGCGCGAGAAGGCGATCTGGGACGAGTCCCGCGGCCAGAACCCCTACCGGGAACTCCCCGGGATGCAGATGTACTCCTACGAGCTCAGCCGCGAGGCCGAGGCCTACGCCGAGGACGGCGAGTTCAACGGCTTCTCCCTCACCGAGTACTTCCGCGCCAATAAGGTCGAGGGGGCCACTAGGGGCGCGACGCCGGGGACCTACGTCTTCGAGCACCCCGACCAGGTCGGCGAGTTCCTCGAGATGCTGCGCGGCAAGCTCTCGAACCAGATGAAGTCGATGATCGTCGGCGGTCAGAAGGCCCCGTTCCCTTACGAGCACGCCGGCTTCAAGGAGATGATCCGGCACTCCGTCTGGTACATGGCCGACGTCGCAGCGTGCTTCGCCATGCGCGACGCGCTCAAAGCCCACCCGTACTTCTCCGGATTCGAGATCGTCGTCGCGGCGGGTCCGGGCGCAGGCATGGGTGCCGACGCCAAACCGCCCGTCGAGGCGGCCATCGGCGTGGCAGACAGGGAGCACCGGTCCGGCTCAATCACACTGTCCTGCGGCAAGCTGATGACCGGCGTCACCGTGCGCGAGTGGGGCGCCATCCTCATGCTTCGCTCCCTCAAGTCGCCGGAGAGCTACTTCCAGGCGGCGTTCCGGGTCCAGTCACCCTGGGCATATAGGGACGGCGAGGGCGAGCTGCACGTGCTCAAGGACACCTGCTACGTCTTCGAGTTCGACCCCAATCGCGCGCTCGGCCTGGTCGCCGAGTACGGCACCCGCCTGGCCACCACGGGCGAGCTGACACCGGCCGAGGCGATCGGACAGCTCTTGAACTACCTACCCATCTACGGCTTCGCCGGCGGGTCCATGACGCAGCTAGATGCCACCGCGGTCCTGGACTGGGCCACCGCCGGGATCGGTGCCTCGGCACTGGCTCGGCGGTGGAACTCCCCCCTTCTCGTAGAGGTCAACGAGCACACCCTGACGGCCCTGCTTGAACGCCCAGACCTCGTTGAAGCCCTCGCCCAGATCGAAGACCTCCGCACGCTGGCCGACACCGCACAGCAGGTCGTGACATCAACGAAGATGCTCAAGAAGGTTAAGCGCGAGCAGGCCGGGAAGCTCGACCCAGGGCAGCGTAAAGAACAGACGGAGACAGCGAAGCGTCGCAAGGAGATCCGGAAGAAGCTCCAGAAGTTCATCACCAAGATCCCGGTCTTCATGTATGTCACCGACTTCCGGGAAGAAGCGCTCAAGCACGTCATTGAGTCCCTTGACAGCGACCTCTTCGAGCGGACCACCGGCCTGACTGTGGCCGACTTCCACCAGCTTGCCGACATCGGCCTGTTCAGCGCGGCCCACATGAACGACGCCATCTACCAATTCCGACGCTTCGAGATCACCAGCCTGGAGTACGCCCTCGACGACGACGAGCGGGCCGTCCTGGAGGGCAGGCCGGTCCAGGTCTACGCTGAGGACCCGGTTGAGAGTCATTGACGCACGCTCATACCCATGGGCCGCCCGTCACACGGTGCGTGATCCTGACCAATGGCGTCCCTCCCTAGCCGTTCTTCGCTGCCCCTAACTGCAGCAGCAGACCACACCGAGGACCCCGGGACCCCCACACTGGCAACCTGCCCGGGGGGGCCACGCGAGGACGCGGCGGGCCAACCCTCGGCCCGCCGCGTCTAATCGCACCGTCTTACACCAAACCCGCTGCCCTGCTGCGCCAGCTCGAAGTGCGTCGGAACCTAGATCCCATCAGCATCCTTGACCCAGGGGGCCGGCACAGCCAGCAGCACCTAACGGGCACCGTCCAGCACGACCGCGCCTCCCGGTCCCTTTGGCCCCCTCCCCCCGGGCCGGGCCTGCCCCCATCACCGCACCACCCAAGGAGCAGACGATGCAGGCCGTCGACGTGGTCAACCGGGACATAGTCGCCGTCGCCCGCGCCACCGCCGAAGCGGACCGGCTCGCCCTACTGCGGGCAAGCACTGCTGGCCAACCGGCTGCAGCCGCTATGCGGCCGGATCAAGCGCCTGGCCCAGGTCAACCCCGACGAGTCCGCCGCCCTCGCTGAGCACCTTGACGTGCCGCCCACCGTTGCCCGAGGTGCTGGCCGATGTGGAGAACACCGCTCAGCGCCTGCTGGCCGCGTTGCAGGCACCAGAGGACCGTCACCAGACTTTCAGCTGCTCCCCGTAGAGCGCCGGCAGCCGCGCCAGGTCTGCCGAGACCAACGCCGGATCCTGCCGCGCCACGTCACGCAGCTCGTGAGCACGACGCCGCGCCCCTCGAGGATCACCCAGCGGTGACGCGCTCAACTCCCGCCGCGCAGCCCACTCCCGCCGGTTCTCCGCATGCGACGAGGCCACCACGTGCTCAGGGTGGACCGCTGACACAGCTGGTTGCCGCAACGGTGACCGAGCACCCGCACCCGGTCTAGCACCTGCGCCCCGTGCACAAGCCCGAAGGCGAACCGGTGCGAGATGATGACGCGCCCCGGCGCGAAGTAGAACCGCCCGTGACCGCGCCCACTGATCGCGCCCGTCCACCACCAGCACTCCGAACCGTCGACGCTCACGACCTTCTTCCGCCAGCGGTTCACCGTGCCCAGGTCGCCCAGCGCCGCCGACAGCGCCGCCAGGGCCGACCTCCGACAACCGCCGCGCACTCACCCCGGCATGCTCTCAGCTGGCCCCGTCGAGGCCGGCGCAGCCTCGCGCGAGTCCTCGCCCTGCTCCTCATCACCGGCAGCGTCGCCCTGCTCCTCGCCCTGGTCCCCATCACCCCCAGCGGCGCCCTCGTCTTCGTCAACGACGCCCCGGATGAGCCGGTAGACCTCCCGTCCCGTCAGCGTGCCATCCCCGCACCAGACCAACGCCTCCTGCGTGCTCAGCCCCTCCTCCTCGATCAACGACCGCAGCGCCCGCCCTGCTCGCTGCTCGCAGTCGCTGACTACCGCGTCCCGCTCAGCCAGCGCTACGGCCACCGCCTCGCCCCATTTCGCCAGCCGCCGCTCCCGCTTCGCCTGCTCCTGGACCACCTTCGCCCGAGCCTCCCGAGCACGGGCCCGCGCCAGCTGCCTCACCGTCTGCTTCTGCATCACAGTGCACCTTTCCTAGATCTACAAAGAACCTCCGGACGCCACCTAATGCGGACCACCACCGCCCAGGGACTCACGCCCGACCAATCACCCTCAGACCATCAGCGCCGAGTCCGACCCCCACTTGACACCGACACCGGGCCCGACCGAAACCGACCCTGAGCATGATCGAGAACGACGCTGAGCCTGACCGAAACCGCACCGCTCATGTCCCACACACCTCTGGCATTCCCGGATGAAGCGAGCATTATCGCGTCAGAAGTCACACCCGCCGGGTGGTCTGCGGATTAGTAGGGACTCCGACGTCC
>NZ_QZMN01000034.1 GCF_003702705.1 Ornithinimicrobium cerasi
TACCAGACCTCCGAGCTCGTCCCGCTGCTGGCCGAGCGCGGGGTCCACCTGTCCCGTGAGCACGTCTACCGCCTCGTCGCCCGGACCCCGCAACGACTGAACATGGACGTCCTGGCCGCGCTGTGCGAGATCCTGGACTGCGAACCCAACGACCTGCTCATCCCCACCGTCGTCGAGGACAAACCGGCGAGGACAGCAGGCGGAGAGACCGGCCCCGGCATCGGCGACCTGCGCCCGATCCGCGCCCAGGTACGACGCCCACCGACCGACGCATGAGCCCCCGGGCACGGCTGCCACGCCAGGACTGCGCGCACTGCGGACGCCAGGAACGCTGCACCCGGGTAGTCCTCGAGCAGCCGGTCTGCCCACGCTGCGCCCTACGGGTCGCCCGCGCGGCCCAGCCCTGCCCCGGGTGCGGGCAGGTCAAGGTGCTCGCCTTCTACGACGCCCAGCGTCGACCGGCCTGCGCGACCTGCACCGGTAACGACCCGGTCTACGCCTGCGTCGACTGCGGGCGGGAGGACTCACCCTTCGGCCGGCAGTGCGGCCCCTGCGCCTTGAACCAGAAGGCCACCGCGCTGCTGTCCGCCCCTGGCGGCGGCATCCACCCCCAGCTGCAACCGGTGTACGACGCCCTCACCTCCGGGCCGCGGCCTCAGTCCACCCTGTACTGGTTCACCCGCTCCACCGGCCCGGCCGTCCTGGCAGCGATGGCCCGCGGCGAGGTCGAGATCTCCCACGCCACCTTCGAGGCGATGCCGGCGAACAAGCCCAACAACTATCTGCGCGACCTGCTCACCGCCCTCGGTGTCCTCCCGCCCTTCCACGCCGACCTCGAGCGCGTCACCCCCTGGCTGCACCAGGTCCTGGACACCCTGCCACCCCAGCAGGCCGAGGTGCTCAACCGGTTCGCCCGCTGGCAGGTGCTGCGCCGGCTGCGGCGCGCCGAACAGCACGGGAGACTCACCCACGGCGCCATCTCAGCCGCCCGGGCCACCCTCGTCGTCACCGCCCGGTTCATGAACTGGCTCACCGAGAACGGCCTCGACCTGACCGACCTCTCCCAGCATGATCTGGACCGGTACGCCGAGCAGCACCGGGCTCGGGCCGTCGCGCTACGGCCGTTCCTGGCATGGTGCCTCCGCACCGGTCTTCAGACGGAGCTGTCCCCGGTCCACCGTGCCGAGGCTCAGCCGGCGGTCAGCCTGGCCGACGAGGACCGGTGGGCACACGTCCATCTCTTGCTTCACGACGACACGACCCGCCTCTACGCCCGCATCGCAGGACTCTTCGTCCTCCTCTACGCCCAACCAGTGGCCAGGGTCTGCCGGATGCGCACCGACCAGATCACCCTCCACGACGACGGGGTCGTGACCGCCACCTTCGACACCTTCGACATCGAGCTGCCCGACCCGCTGGGCCACCTCGTACGCACCCACCTGGCCCGCCGCGGGCAGGCCTCCTACGCCAGCGGGACGGACGTCTGGCTCTTTCCCGGCGGCATCCCCGGCAAGCACCTAGCCACGGAGAACGTCCGCTCTCAGCTCGTCGCGCGCGGCATCCAACCGTTGGCCGCCCGTAACGCCGCCATGTTCCAGCTCGCCGCGACCATGCCGACCCCGATCCTGGCCGAGGTTCTGGGCCTGGCGCCCAACACCGCCAGCCGGTGGGCCGCCCTGGCCTCACGAGGCTGGAGCGCCTACACCGCTCAACGCGACGCCCACCTCCGACGCTGAACCTGCCGACTTTCCCGTTGCACCCCAAACTCAGGGACGGTTCAGTCAAGACTGTACAGTTCCGCGCATGCTAACTACTTCTTCCCGGCTGGACGCGATGCATCGGATCGGCCGCGCGCTGGCAGATCCGACGCGGGCGCGGATCCTGCTGTCGCTGCTCGAACGTCCTGCCTATCCTGCTGGTCTTGCCCAGGACCTCGGTCTGACGCGGCCCAACGTGTCCAACCACCTGACCTGCCTGCGCGACTGTGGCATCGTGGTGGCCGAACCGCAGGGACGTCAGACCCTCTACGCGATCGCCGACCCGCACCTCACCAACGCGCTGCTCGCCCTGGTCGAGGTGACCCTCGCCGTGAACGAGGACGCCCCGTGCCTGGATCCCCAGTGCCCCGTCGCCAGCTGCGAGGTCAGCCGGTGATCCTCACCACGGTCCTGCAGGCGATCGGGCTGTTCATGGCCACCAACATCGATGACATCATCGTTCTTTCCCTGTTCTTCGCCCGAGGCGCCGGCCAACGGGGCACCACCACCAGGATCGCGCTGGGGCAGTACCTGGGGTTCGCCGGCATCCTCGGTGCTGCGCTGCTGGTCACCTGGGGAGCCGGGCTCGTCCTGCCATCCAGTGCCATTCCCTACTTCGGACTCATCCCCCTGGCGCTCGGTATCTGGGCGGCCTGGCAGGCCTGGCGAGGGGACGGTGACGACGACGACGAGAAGGTCGAAGGCAAGAAGGTCGGCATCCTGACTGTCGCCGCCGTCACCTTCGCCAACGGCGGAGACAACATCGGTGTCTACGTCCCGGTGTTCCTGAACGTCGGCACGGCAACCGTGATCCTCTTCTGCGTCGTGTTCCTGCTGCTCGTCGGCGTGCTGGTCTTCCTCGCCAGGTATGTCGCGACCCGCCGGCCTATCGCCGAGGTGCTCGAGCGGTGGGAACACGTGCTCTTCCCGATCGTCCTGATCGGCCTCGGCATAGCCATTCTCGTCAGCGGCGGCGCATTCGGACTCTGACAACCGGCCACCCACCGGGTTGGACAAGGATCTGAGCGAAACGTCGCCCCAACGCGACCTGTACCTCGCACCGCGTGCCGCTACGAGGCTGATGCCTCGGACAGCGCTGCGACGAGCTGCTCTACGGTCGGCGACCCGGCCAGACCCTCCGGCGTGCGATACAAGCGGCACGACAACGCCACCGGTGCTGCCGACTCAGCGAAGGGATCCACACCGTCGATCAGCACCGAGGGTGAGCCCGAAAATCCGTAGAACTCCGCAATGTCCGGCGTGTCCACGGCAATGCGCTCCACCTCGACGACCCCACCGTGAACCCGCAGTGCCTCACGCAGACGCGCCTCTGCCGGCTTCCAGTGAGGGCACCCGTCGAAGTAGAGGAACTGCACATTCATCCGCTCATCATCCCCCACCCCCCTCACGCACCGGAGACCGGCGGGCAGTTTGATCCGCCCCAAGCGCCCTTATAAAGACACGTTCCAATAGGGCTGTCCACCAGTAGAGCGGGCATTGTCCACTCCAGGTTGACTCGCGCCCCTGCCTGCGCCCCCTCCCCCACCGAGCCCGCTGAACGGGCAAGTACGCACCGGGAAAGTCGCCCGCAGGTGAGTCCCTGAGGCTCGGTCCTCCGCTTATGTAGGTATGGCGGCGACGATCCACAAGCTGACCGCAGGGTCGGGGTATGACTACCTGACCCGGCAGGTCGCCCGGCAGGACGCCACCGAGGTCGGCCACACCGGGCTGGCCGGGTACTACACCGCCAAAGGGGAGGCTCCCGGCGCGTGGGTCGGCACCGGCATGACCGGCGTCGCCGGTCTAGCGACCGGTGACGAGGTCACCGCCGAGCACATGACCCGCCTGTTCGGCACCGGGGAGCACCCGCTGGGTGATGAGTCGGGACACCACCTCGGCCGACCCTTCCGCGTGTACGGAGGACGCCATGACGTGACCCCGTTCCGCATCGAGGTCGCGCGCCGGTTCGAGGGACACAACAAGGCTCTAGGGCTGCCGGTGGACCACCCCATCCCAGTGGAGGAACGCGCGAGCATCCGCACCCAGGTCGCGCTGGAGATGTTCCGCACCGAGCACGGCCGCGAGCCGTTCGACGAGCGGGAGCTGGCCGGGCTGATCGCCAAGCAGTCGCGGCCGCGGACCACCGCGGTCGCCGGGTTCGACCTGACCTTCTCCCCCGTCAAGTCCGTGTCGACGTTGTGGGCGGTGGCCGACCGTCCCCTGGCCCTGCAGATCGAGGCCGCGCACCAGGCCGCTGTCCGGGACGCCCTGGCCTACATCGAGAAGCACGCCCTGTACACCCGCACCGGCAGGGACGGCGTGCAGCAGGTGGACGTGCGCGGGATGGTCGCCGCGGCGTTCACCCACCGCGACTCCCGCGCCGGTGACCCGGACCTGCACACCCACGTCGCCGTGGCCAACAAGGTCCAGACACTCACCGACGGGCGTTGGTTGTCCGTCGACGGCCGGGTCCTTTTCAAGGCGGTCGTGTCCGCTTCCGAGGCGTACAACACTGCCCTGGAGAAGCACCTGCGCCCGCTGGGCCTCACCTTCGCCCCGAGAACCGCGAACACGGGGCCGGAGGCGCGCGAGCGGCCGGTGCGCGAGATCGTCGGCGTTGATCCCCGCCTCAACGAGGTGTGGTCGACCCGGCGGGCGGGCATCCAGGCGCGGCGCAGCGAGCTGGCGCAGGCGTTCCAGGCCCAGCACGGCAGGCCGCCCACCCCGGTG
>NZ_QZMN01000035.1 GCF_003702705.1 Ornithinimicrobium cerasi
GCTACGCTCGTCCGACTTTGCCGCGTGGAGGACGGCTACGCTCGTCCGACTTTGCCGCGTGGAGGACGGCTACGCTCGTCCGACTTTGCCGCCAGGAGGACGCTAGCCTTCGGCGCGTCCGACATTGCCGCACTCCGCCGACGCGGAGCCCTGGCTGTCAGCCTGTGCTCCCTCAGACTGGTAACCGGAATCGCGCGGAGAGGCACGTCGCGGCGAAGCACTGGGGTGCGCCGAGGATCACCACGCATACCATTCGACCCATGGTGTTGCATCACGTCCGGCGTGGCAGCGGCAGCCCCCTGCTGCTCATACACGGTCTCGGCGCTGGCCTGCGCTCCTGGACCCCGATCCTGGACGGGTTAGCCGCGCGCCGCGAGGTCATTGCCATCGACCTGCCCGGCTTCGGCCAGAGCCCACCGCTGTCGGGCGAGGTCTCGATCGCAACCCTGACCGACACGGTCGCGGAGTTCATCCACGAGCAGGGGCTCGGGAGGGTCTCCACCGCTGGGCAGTCCATGGGCGGGCGGATAGTGCTCGAGCTCGCCCGCCGCGGGGTCGGCGGTGACACCGTCGCCCTGGATCCGGGCGGTTTCTGGACCGATCGCGAACTTGCCGTCTTCGGAGCCACCCTACGGCCCTCTATCAAGCTCGTCGGCGCCCTGTACAAGGTGCTGCCGACCGTACTGGGCAATCCGGTCACACGGACAGCGCTACTGGGCCAGTTCTCCGCCAGGCCCTGGGCGCTCTCCGCCGAGACCGTGCTTCCGGACCTACGAGGGCTGGCAGAGGCACCGGCAACCGGCCCAGCCATGGACGCACTGACCAAAGGCCCAAAGCAGGCAGGCGCCCCAGCCGGTACCCTGCCGGGTCGGGCCACCATCGGCTGGGGTCGCCGCGACCTGGTGACCCTGCCCAGACAGGCCCCGCGTGCCGTAGCGGCCTTCCCCGACGCGGCGCTGCACTGGTTCGAGCGGTGCGGACACTTTCCCCAATGGGACGCACCAGATGACGCCGTCCGCCTCATCCTCAACAGCACACGCTGAGCAGCACCGACCCCGTCGGGGCCTGTCCCAAAACACACAAGCCTTCGCATTCGGGCACCAAGCTCCTAGGTGACACGGACTTGCTGAGCCCCGTGCGGCCCGGTCCTAAGGCCGCGGACAGGGAGCTCAGGCTGTCCGTCAGCAGGCAGGTTCGTGGCCGCCTACAGGGAGCCTGGAATCTTGCTTTGCTAGCACGCTCGCCGCTCCCTCGAGGCCGCCATGACGATGGACTGTTCAGGTGCGTGACACACCCTCGCGCCGATGAGCGGACGACCGTGGCTGGTAGCTGTGAGCCTCCGTGGATCAGGGGACCGAGACTGGCCGCATGCGAAGGATCATGTGCTTGATTCTCCCCGAATCGCCTCTCGCCCCTGCCCCTGCTCAAGAGGACTGGGTAATGAACGTCTAGATCGGAGGGCTCAGTTAGTCTCTGCACTGGTAGAGGGCTCAGAGTTCGGAGGCGGCTGTTGGGACGTGACGAGGCGAGCGTGAGTCCGAGGACCACCCGAGGGCCGCGTCGGAGGCCGCGTTGGTGGATCGGCATGGTCCTTGCGCTCATCGGGGGCGCAATTCCAATGGCACTTGTTCTTTGGGGTGAGATACAGGGCCCCTTCACCCTGCTGGCCGCAGGTGCGTCGACCTACTTCATAGCGGTGTTTAGACATCACCTCCCCGAGAACTTTCGGAACCCAGTGGCCAGTGTGGCAGCCATATTTGTTGCAGTGGTGAGCCTTCTAGGCCTTGTAGGTACCGACGTGGCACCCGTGTTTGATCAGGAGCCCCAGTCAGGCCGACCCATCAATACTGGTCCCGCAATCGACACAGGTGAGGCCCCGCTCGTGCCGGTCCCCGAGCGCGTTCAAGGATCGAACCGCTTTGCCACTGCTGCCGCAGTGGCGCGAAACTGGGACCCTGGGGTACAACAGATTTACGTGGCAAGCGGCGAGGAATACTTGGACAGCCTCCCCGCTGCGGCATTGGCGGCCTCGAACGGCATGCCCTTGCTCCTAAGCCGGCAGGCAGATTTGCCCAGTGAAACTGCGGCGGCACTGAAGTTCTTAGAGCCCACGGAAGTAGTGATCGTTGGTGGGGAGTTGGCCATTAGCGCGGAGGCCGAATCACAATTGCGCGCTGCCGCAAAGTCGAGTGATATCCGACGAGTTGCTGGCACCAACCGTTATGCGACCGCGGCATTGTTGGCGGAGGAGCATGTCCGTGTGGAGACGGTCTATGTCGTAACGGACGCTAGGTTCCCGGACGCAGTTGCTAGCGCGGCTCAAGCCGGGAGCTCCCCGGGGCCGATACTTCTGGCGAGCCCTCGCGGTGTGCCTGACGCAACCTTGAAGACGATCGAACGCTTGAGGCCAAGTAACGTCCTACTCGTCGGAGGGCGCGAGGCACTGCCAGACGAGGTAGAGACCGAACTGCGGGCTATTTCGCCACAATTCACGCGAGTGAGCGGCGCAGATAGATATGAGACAGCAGCCTTGCTCAGTGCACGCTCCAAAGAGCGTTCGACCCCTGTGATCGTCACGAGTGGCGCCATTTTTACCGATGCACTGTCCGCCGCGCCGCTCGCCTCGAAGATTGGTGCGAAGGTGCTTCTGACCACTCCAGAATTACTGCCTGAGGCCACTATCGCGGAGGTGAAACGAATAAAGCCCCAGCGGCTTATTATTCTCGGGAGCCCCGCCGCAGTCAGTTCCGACGTGGAACTCTCCCTATCGCATCTATTGCGATAAACTGTGAGCCGCGATCAAGCACCCACCAATACTCGCCCGGGCACTCTGCGCTCGCCGGTAAAGAGCGGGAAGCCAGCGCCGCACGAGCCCGAGGCCTGCACTGGGTGGAATCGCACCTCTTCGTACGCAGGCGGGGAAGGGCCCAGGCTTACGACGGGCGTGTGCACTGTCATGCCGCGAGCCGCTCGACGAAGGTGAAAGGCCCTCATGCGGTCCCGGGTACGTGATGGAGCCATGAGTGGGCGGATCGACCCCGATCTGGACTTCGCGATCTACTACCGCCTGGGCGGCGATCCCGATCGAACATGCGAGAGGCTGTACCTGTGGCATCAGGCTCTGTGCAGCCGTGCAGTTGATGGCGTGGGCCCGTTCGTAGTCGATGTTGTTTACGACCGTGCCTACGAACTGTCGCTCCGGCTGGCGGACGGGCCCGCATTCCGCCTGGGTAGCGACGGCATCATCCCGACATGGTCGACACCGGGTTGGACCTGGAGGTTCGCGCCAGAGCTGGTCGCCGAGATCGAGCGAGACGAGGACGACTTCTTCCGTGTCGCCTCCACCATCGGTGGATACGTCCTGTTCCCCCGAAACGGTGGGCACCAGACAGGGTGGACCATTAATCAGGCACGGGGCGTGCACCCTCAGATCGCCGATCGGTTCGACCTCACGCTGGAGTGCATTCGCCGGCACTACCTCGACCCGCGCCTGGACAGTCCGCTAGCAGATCGGCTGAACTACTACCACGACTTCTTCGCCTTGTTCGGCAACTTCGATAACTACGTCCGGTTCTTCCTCCTGGACGACCTCGTCACGCCGGACCGGGAGGGCGTGTGGTCACTGCTCACCGGGGACGTGGTGACCGGCTTCCCCGTTCCCGCCTATGCGACGACGACTGTGGAGTACGCGACCTTCCGAGCCAACAGCATCAAGTTCGTGCGGGCGCGCAACGATCGGATACAGCGGCTCGAGCTCTGATGCGGACGTGCTGCTGAACCTCACTGCCCTGCGGTGTTGGGTACTGTCCGCGCATGACCGATGCGGTGATCGACCTGAGCAGCATGAGGCCACGCGCCCTGCTTGCGCTCTACTCACAGATCTTGACCGAACTAATCCGGAGGCGGATCGTCTGGTCGCGCAACGCCCCGGCGGGGGACTACGCAGAGTTGCTGGTGGCCGAGGCCTTCGGTGGTCGACTTGCGAAGGGGTCAGAGAAGAGTTGGGACGTTCGAGTGGGCAACGAACTGCTCCAGGTGAAGTGCCGAGTCGTCGACCCCTCGTCCAAGAGGACGCAGACATTTTCGCCCTTCCGCAGCTTCGCCTTCGACAGATGCGTCTTTGTTCTAGTGGACTCCGTCAGTTACCGCGTGACGCGCGCAATCCAAGTTGATCGAGATCTCGTGGAGGGAAGAGCCTCTCTCTCCGCGTGGGTGGCCGGGAGTCGCTTGACCGTCAGGAACGTCCTCGCCATGACGGAAGGCGTAGACGTCACGGAGGCTCTCCAGCGTGCGCAGGACGAAGTCGACGTACGTGGGCGACGCGCAGACCGCGACCAGTAGCGCCCAAGTCCGGTGAAGGCGCACGACTTTGCCGCGGGGAGGACGGCTACGCTCGTCCGACTTTGCCGCGGGGAGGACGGCTGCGCTCGTCCGACTTTGCCGCGGGGAGGACGGCTGCGC
>NZ_QZMN01000036.1 GCF_003702705.1 Ornithinimicrobium cerasi
ACGAATTGATCTCTCTCAGAACGGCCGCCGCCTGCGCCTCAGCGGTCAGGCGCGGTGCACTCTCATGCCGCAGGTCGTGACTTGCTGCCCTCTCGATGCGAGATGTTGAGGGTCGTCGCCCATGGGCGCGCTATACGCCATCGGGTGCTGATGCTACGGGTCTTTCGCCCGACCGGGCAGACCGTTTCTGCGGAACGGTCCGGGTGGGCTTCCCGTCGAACTGCAATGATGCGAAGCATGAGAACTGCTGCCGGGCTCGTGGGGATCGGCTCGGCGCTGTTCCTCGCGGCGTGCGGGAACCAGTCGGCACCAACCGGGGACGGCTCGGCCGCAACGGGGCCGGCAAGGAGCACTCCCCCCGCTCCACAGGCGGCCGCCGGTCACGAGCCCGAGATTGTGGACCTGTCGAATGAGGTCGTCCTGGCCGCAAGCCCATATCAGCGCTCGGTGCAGGACCCGGTGGTTCTCTGCTTCGGCCCTCAAACAGCGATCTATCCACCTGACTGCATCGGGCCAGAGCTCGAGGGGGCGTTCTCCTGGGCAGACCACGACGTCCAGCAGGAGAACGGGATCACCTGGACAGATGACACCGTGTACGCCATCGGTCACTACGCCCCGGAGGCCGGCGAGCAGGGGACGTTTACCCTGACCCAGCCATTGAACCCCGAGCCTCCTCCGGGTTACGACATGACCGACTGGCTCGACACGGATTTCACCGCACTGTGTGAGGACCCCACGGCCGACATAGCCGGCGTCGACCAGGCCAGCCGCACCCAAGGACCGGCCGGGATGGACGAGGAGCAGGCGCTCCTGACCCTGCTGCGGCAGGACCTGGCCGGCTACGCGACGTCCTGGGTCTCAGACGGCGGGGTGATGAACGTGCTGCTCACCGAGGGCACCGACCTGGACGCCTCCCGGGCCGCGATCCGCGACGTCTACACCGGTCCCCTGTGCCTCGAGATGCGGAACGTCCCCTCCGACCAGGACCTGCGGGCCGCCCAGGACGCCGTGGCCGAACGATCGGACCTTAGATTCCACAGTGTTGGGAGTGGCGGGACCGATCCCCGTTTACACGTCGAGGTCGTGGTCGCCGACCGGGCAACCGTCGACGCCATTTACGAGACTGCCGCACCATGGCTCGCGCCCGATCAGATCGTTATCGTGAGTGCTGTCCAAGCGCTCCAGCCCTAGGTATGCGCAGCGGCCGCCCTCCTGCGCGGGGCGATTCGGTGGCTGAGGACCGGACCGGGCCGACACCGCCAACAGCTAAGCCAGTACGGCCTTGGGGCGCGTCCCGAAAGACGCCAGAACACGGCGTCAGCGTCGACCCGGCAGCGCGCCTTCGGATGCACTGTCATGCCGCTGCGGGAGCGTGGTTCTTGAACCCTATCGGCTGCGCTCGGCCCATGACGCAATCGCCCGTAGGCGGAGTAGCCCCTGCAGGGATCCGGGCATGCAAGTGGTTAAGCGGATGCGGCCTTGCACACCGCCGCCTTGAGGACCCCAACGCTCAACACGGTGCTCTCGCCCGTGGCGCTGTTGTCGATCTCCGCTTGCAACTGGCTGGCGAGGGCCTGTCCCTCACCGTCTGCCTGAAGCTGGGGGACGAGGCTAGCGGTTTGTCCGACCGCCTGCTCCACGCGCGCCCCGTCTCCTGCCAAGGTGGCCAAGAACCATTCGGTCAGCCTAGAGCAGGCCTCTTCCCGGAGCTCTCCTGGAACCGTCCTGTATGCGGCGGCAGCGTCGTCTATCCACTGCTGGCGGGATTTCGCGAAGTCATCCGTGCTCTGTCCAACCCGACTGGCCGCTGTGTCGAGGTGCGGAAACAGTTGATCGGCACTTGTGCCCATACTGCGGGCCAGACCGGCCGCGCCACCACCGCAGCCGCTCACGAGCACAGCCGTCGCAGCTACGCAGAACAGCACGTTGGCCGGCATCCGTCGAACCATGCGGACAAACATCCTCCTGCTGGCACCGCGATGCAACCGTGTTGGCCCGAACGAGGTACGCGCTCACGGAGACTGACCAAACGCTCGGGGGGAGTCCGGCAGATGGGTTCGACGTGCGGCTATGGTGGCCGCCAACGGGAGGAGCAATGTGGCTGAAGAAGCGTGGAATGAAGCACGCCTGATCCCGACGTCCGGAATCTCCGGTGCTGAGGAGCAGGAGCGGCGGGCGACGTCTGCGCTGCTGGCGGTGATGTCGGCGGTGCCGGACTTCAGCCGGGGGATGCTCAAACCGCTGGGCGTGCCGGCCGGCAAGATCGAGGCGTATATCGAGGTCCCCTTCGACCTCAACGGCAAACGGGTCTACCCGGACGGCCTCATCCGGGTATCACGAGGGCAGAAGACCTGGACCGCGCTCGTCGAGGTCAAGACCGGCAAGAACGAGCTGGCGACCGACCAGCTGGAGGCCTACCTCGACGTCGCGAAGGAGCACGGCTTCGACGCGCTGCTGACCATCAGCAACGAGATCCCGCCCACCCCCACCCAGCACCCCACAAAGCTGGACAAGCGAAAGCTACGGAAGGTCTCCATCCATCACTGGTCGTGGAGCCTGCTCCTCTCGACCGCCGTCGTGCAGAAGGAGCACCGCGGTGTCTCCGACCCCGAGCAGGCATGGATCCTGGGCGAGCTGATCCGCTACCTCGAGCATCCCCGCTCCGGAGCCATGGAGTTCGACGACATGGGCGCGGAATGGGTCCCGGTCCGGCAAGCTGTCACCTCGAACACGTTCCGCGCCAGTGACCGGGGCGGACCGGACGTCGTCGCAAGGTTCGACGCCCTGCTGAGGTACGCCAGCCTGCGCCTCGGTCGGCGCCTCGGCACCGACGTCACCCACCTGCTCAGCCGCCGCGAGCTGGCCGACCCTGCACTTCGCCCGCAGACCCTCCTCGCGTCGCTGGAGAGCGACGGGGTGCTGACCGGGGCGATCCGCGTCCCGGACGCCGTCGGAGCGATCACCATCACCGTCGACGTTCGAGCTGGAAGGGTCACCTGTCACACCGACATCGACGCGCCACGGCAGGGGCGCCCGCAGACCCGAGTCAACTGGCTGGTGCGTCAACTGAAGAACGCTCCCGACGGCGTACGGGTCGAGGCATTCATGGCCAACGCTCGCGGGGCGGGAACCACCGAGCTCCTGGGCGCGGTGCGCGAGAACCCTGCCCTGCTCGTGGCAGACCCCAAGCGGGACATCAAGAGCTTCCGAGTGGCCCTGAGCGCACCCTTGGGAACGAAGCGCGCACGCGGACGCGGCGGGTTCATCGACTCGGTCCTCGACCTCACCGACACCTTCTACGCAGACGTGCTCCAGAACCTCAAGGCCTGGTCGGCCACACCCCCCAAACTTAGAGACGACAGCCTAGAAACCCCACCACCCGCAGGGCTGGCCTCCGGCGCGCTCTCTTCACAGGACGGACCGGAAGAAACGACGCCCGAAGACTCGCCAGTTGAGACAGACCGGGTCGAGGCAAGCGGCTAGCCGACCGCCCTTCCAGCAAGAGGCCGTACAGCTCACCACTTGGGCTGCCCTGTCGTAGCTCGTGCTTCCACTCCACACGTAGGAGATTTATGTCGGTGAACCCCAAGGCTCATCGGGACCCGGACCTGGTGAAGCGCAAGTTGGCGCGACTGCAGGCCCCGCATGTCGCCGGACTCAACGCGATGGTGCGTGACATCAACCGTCGCCGCGCCGACGACGGTGCCGCGCCCTGGTTCGACCCCGCAGACGGCGGCACAGACGCCGACGTACTACTGCTTCTCGAGTGCCCTGGGCCTCGTGCCAGTGCGCACAAGGGGTCGGGATTCGTCTCGGCCGACAATGACGACCAGACAGCCGCGAATATCTTCACGCTCCTCCACGACGCCCAGCTTGACCGCAAACGCATCGTCATCTGGAACGTGGTGCCCTGGTACTTGCCGTCTGCCGACGGCAAGAGCACCAAGAACGCCAAGCCAGCCGACGTCGTGGAGGCGGAGCCATGGCTCGACAACCTCGTTACCTTGCTGCCTGGCCTGAGACTGGTCGTGCCGATGGGAGCACCAGCACTTTCCGGATGGATGAAGTACCTGACGGGGTCACCGCAGCGCGCTCTTCTACCCACGCTGGCCGTACCTCATCCAAGTCCTCAAAGGCTGAACACGGACACTGGTGCGCGTTCGCGCATCCTCAACGCTTTCACCCAAGCGGCAACGCTGGGGTAGGTTCCCAGACGCCCGACTCTGCCGCGCTGGGCGTGGCCGCACGCTACTGAGTTCCTAACGGAAGTCAAGCGACTTGGGACGGCTTATTCTGGGCGTGGGCAGGCCGGGGTGTTGGAG
>NZ_QZMN01000004.1 GCF_003702705.1 Ornithinimicrobium cerasi
GCTGACGTCCTCGTCTTCCTGGCGGTCAGCTGCATCCCCAGCAGGCGGCTCCTCCAGATCTTCGCGGAGGCAGCCACTAACGGCCAGACGACCACCCCGACGCTGTGGCACAGCTCGGTGAGCGGGCTGACCGCCGCTCCCTCGGTCTGCTACCCCGTCGCCGGTGGGATCGACGCACTTCGTGCCGACCGCGACGACACGACCGATCCGGTCCCGGTCCCGGGACAGCGGTGGCGTCACTCCTTCGCGATGACGGCCCGCGACTGGCTGCTCGTGCTGCCTGCAGTCCACTCGGCCCACCCCTTCGGTATGGCGTCGTCCGCCGTCGAGGACGTCTTCACCACGAGCTCGGTACGCCTCCGCCAGGTGCCCGGCGCGACGGCATACCGGCGCCGCCCCCACCTGCGCGACCTCCCCGTTCCGGCCTCGGCCTGATGGCAGGCAGGAGTCACTTAATGGGTGAGGCGTGGGGTCACCTTCACCACCAGGGCAACCCCGAACAGGCTGGGAGTGACATGCCGACGATGACAGCTTGCGGAGGAGGGGAGCCGGCATGAGCGCTCAGCCCGTCTCCGTCGCCTCCCTGTGGGAGTGGCAGCAGCACGGTCTCTGCCGGCAGCTCAGCCCTGAGGTGTTCTTCCACCCGGACGGCGAGCGGGGTCCGTCCCGCCGCTGGCGCGAGAACCGGGCGCTGGCGACCTGCGCGCAGTGCCCGGTCCTGCAGCAGTGCCGGGAGCACGCGCTGCGGATGCAGGAGCCCTACGGCACCTGGGGCGGGATGACCGAGAGCGAGCGGCAGGTCCTCCTGGCCGCCGGCAAGGCTCCTCGCCTGCAGGACAGCGACGCCGTCTAGCAGTGCGTAGCCGGGCTCGTCCCCGCACCGTGGGGGGCTGGTGGAGGGACGCCCCTAGGGCTCGTCCTGGGCGCAGATCCGGGCCATCTCCTCCAGGTAGTCGGACAACGGGGCAAGGCCCACCCGGGCGCGGGCGGCGTCCACCACCGCCTCGTCGGCGATCGGGGTGGCCGGCTCCGGTCCGTCGGGCCCGCAACCGACCTGCGTGCCGTAGGTCTGTGCCCGGCCGCTGCCGACGGCGACACGGTCGGTGAGATAGGCGAGGTTCCCCGGTGAGGCGTCCCCGCGCTCGACGGCCTCACCGATCAGCTGCACCGCCCGGGCCTGGAACTCCGGGTCGTGGTCGGAGTGCTGGGCGATCGCCCAGGCGGCGTCCTCCCCGTCCTCACCGACCAGGGAGATGGTCGGCCATCCGTGCTCGGCCACGATCTGCTTGAGTCGCTCGGTGCGGTCGGCGTCGTCGAGCGGGCCGGCACCCAGCCGCTCCTCCTGGTCGGCCTCGAGCATGGCCATGAGCTCGTCGTGCAGCGCCTCGTCGAAGGCGACGGCCGGTGTCGAGGTCGTGGCGACGTCCGCGTCCACCCCGGCCGTCGACCCTCGACGGTCCTCGGTGCTGCCGCACCCAGCCAGCACGGCCACCAGCACCGTCGCGGTCACCGTCGTCGTCGCCGTACGCATGAGATGCCCCTGCTGTGGACGCTCAGGGAGCGTCCGCGCCCCCGCCCGTTTGCCAGCTCGGGATCACGGGCACGGAGGAAGGCCCCGCCCACTCCGGTCACCCGCTCCATACGCCCACCCTGCCACGGTGGACGCTGCCCCGGGTCGTGCGCGACGCACCGTGTGGTGCCGGACTAGCGGTTCCGGGCCTCCTGCACCCGCGACCTCAGGCGCTCCAGCCCACCCCGGACCATCGTCCCGTAGCCGTCGGTCGGGAGGACGTCCAGGACCTGCAGGCCCACGGCGAGCTGCGCCTCGGCGTCGGCGACCCGACCCTGGCGCAGGTAGCCGTCCCCGAGGTTCAGATGCAGGCTGGGAGCCATGGCCGCGGCCGAGGTGATGCCCACGGGTGCGAGGTCCGCGTCGGCGACCTCCGCATGCTCCGTCAGGGCCGTCCGGTCCCAGCCCACCTCGTCGTCCAGCGTCGGTTGCAGATCGGCAAGGTAGTGGGCGATCACGCACCGCTGCGCGTGATCGCTCCCCTCCGTGGCCTCCCAGCAGGCGGTCAGGACCCGGAGCCCCTCCTCACGATCCCCACCCAGGGCGAGCCCGACCGCCGCCACGACCTCGTCCCAGTCAGCCATGTCGCTCAGGCGCGGGACTGGGCCCCGTCCTGGGTCTCGGCCATCTTGGCGCGCACCTCGTCCATGTCGAGGGCCTTGACCTGGGAGATGACGGAGTCCAGGTCGCGGGCCGGGAGCGCGCCGGACTGGCGAAAGACGAGCACGCCCTCCTTGAAGGCCATGATCGTGGGGATCGACGTGATCCCGGCGCCCGCGGCGAGCGCCTGCTGGTCCTCGGTGTCGACCTTGCCGAAGACGACGTCGGGGTGGGCCCCGGCCGCCTTGTCGTAGACGGGCGCGAACATCTTGCAGGGACCGCACCAGGCGGCCCACCAGTCGACGAGGACGATGTCGTTGCCGGTCACCGTCTGCTCGAAGCTGTCGGTCGTCAGGTTCACAGTGCTCATGGGGGCGTCAACGCGAGGAGGTGGTCGGGTCATTCCGGCCGATGCCGGACAATAACTCGCCATGAGCCCCGTGCCGTCCGTGTCCAACTCGATCACCGTCCGGCTCGAGCTGCCCGCGCGGGTGACGGCGGTGAGCGAGATCACCACCGCGGTCTCGGACGTCGGGGGCATGGTGACAGCGGTCGACATCAGCGAGTCGGGCACCGAGCGCCTGCAGGCCGACCTCACCATCGCCACCCACGGGACCGGTCACGCGGCGCAGGTCGTCGAGGCGGTGGCCGAGGTCGACGGCGTCGAGATCGGGCGCGTCAGCGACCGCACCTTCCTCGCCCACCTGGGCGGCAAGCTCGAGGTGCGCTCCAAGCTGCCCATCCGCAACAGGGACGACCTGTCGCTCGTCTACACCCCCGGCGTGGCCAAGATCTGCCAGGCGATCGCCGAGAACCCGGCCGACGCCCGCAGCCTCACCATCAAGCGCAACACGGTCGCGGTCGTCACCGACGGCTCAGCCGTCCTCGGCCTGGGCAACATCGGGCCTCTCGCGGCGCTGCCGGTCATGGAGGGCAAGGCGGCCCTCTTCAAGCGGTTCGCCGACATCGACGCCTTCCCCATCTGCCTGGACGCCCACGACGCCGACGAGATCGTGCGCATCGTCAAGGCGCTCGCGCCGGGCTTCGCCGGCATCAACCTGGAGGACATCTCCGCCCCTCGCTGCTTCTACATCGAGGCCCGGCTGCGCGACGAGCTGGACATCCCCGTCTTCCACGACGACCAGCACGGCACCGCCATCGTGGCCCTCGCCGCGCTGAAGAACGCCCTGCGTGTCGTCGACAAGGACATCGCCGGGGTCAGGATCGTCATGTCCGGTGCGGGCGCCGCAGGCTCGGCGATCATCCGCCTCCTGCTGCGTGCGGGGGCCAAGGACGTCGTCGTCGCCGACATCGACGGGGTCATCCACGCCCGACGCCCGGACGTGGCGAGGGGCGACAACGGCAACCTCGCCTGGATCGCCAGCCAGACCAACCTGGCGATGGAAACCGGAACGCTCACGGACGCCCTCGTCGGGGCGGACGTCTTCATCGGGGTCTCGGCCGGCAACATCCTCACCGGCGACGACATCGCGCGGATGAACGAGGACGCGATCGTCTTCGCGATGGCGAACCCGGTCCCTGAGGTGGACCCCGTCGAGGCCGGCCGGCACGCCACCGTGGTCGCGACCGGTCGCAGCGACTTCGCCAACCAGATCAACAACGTCCTGGTCTTCCCGGGGGTGTTCCGCGGTCTCCTCGACGCCCAGAGCGACCACATCGACGACGAGATGCTGCTCGCCGCGGCCTCGGCGCTCGCCGACGTCGTGCGGGACGAGGAGCTGAACCCCACCTACATCATCCCCAGCGTCTTCAACCCCGAGGCCACCAAGGCGGTCGCCCGCGCGGTCGAGACGGCGGCCCGGGCCCGCCTGGCAGGGCCGCAGTCCTGACCGCACCGGCACCGGCACCGGCATCTGCCTCGGGCCGGGCACTGCGCACCCTCGGCTGGGTCGTCCTCGTCGCGCTCCTCGTCGTCCAGGTCAGGGGCCTGTATGCCGCGGCCGTACCGGGCCTCGGCGGCGTCCCGGGGCTCGACAAGGTGGGTCACCTGCTGGTCTTCGCGCTGCCGGCGGCCGTGGCGAGATGGCTGGGTGCGCGGTGGGTGCTGGTCCTGCTGGTCGCCCACGCCCTGGTCAGCGAACCCCTGCAGGGGTGGCTGGTCCCCACGCGACAGCCTGATCCGCTCGACGCGGTGGCCGACCTCGTGGGGATCGCCGCGGGGATCCTCCTCGCGCGGACGCTCCGAGGTGCGGGGGAGCGCGCGTCCGGCAAGATGGACCGGTGAGGGACGGAGGGCCTCTGGATGGAGTTGACGACCGGCCAGCTGCTCGTGGCGACCCCGTTGACGGGTGACGCCTTCGAGCGCAGCGTCGTGCTGGTGCTGCACCACGACGAGGACGGGGCCCACGGGCTCATCCTCAACCAGCCCCTGGACGCCACGGTCGACGCGGTCCTGCCGCAGTGGCAGCCGTTCGTCACCGACCCCGGAGTGCTGTTCCGCGGGGGTCCTGTCGGCACCGACACCGCGATGGGCCTCGTCAGCGTGCCCGGCCACGACCCCTCCGACCCGCCCCTGGGCACCCAGCTGCTCTTCGGGGGCATCGGCCTGGTCGACCTGGACGCCCCGGCACCCCTGGTGGTCCCCGAGCTCGCGGCCTTCCGCATCTACATCGGCTACGCCGGATGGGGGGCGGGCCAGCTGGACGGGGAGATCCGGCGGGGCGCCTGGTACGTGGTCAGCCGCGAGGCCGGTGACGCGTTCCACGACGACACCCGCGACCTGTGGCGGGACGTCCTGATCCGGCAGCGCTCGTCGTTGTCCCTCGTGACCACCTTCAGCGAGAACCCCGAGCTCAACTGAGCCTCGGCCCGCCTGGCCACCCTTGACACGGCCGGACGCCTGGGCCAGCCTCGTCCGGATGGCGCTCGACGTCTTCCCGATCGTGAACTGCTCGCACCTGGCCCTGACGCGGGACTGGTACCGCCGGGTGCTCTCCGCGGAGGTCGACTACCAGTTCCCGGACGTGGGCGAGCCGCAGTTCCTCACGCTGCGGATCGGCTCGGGCCAGCTGGGTCTTGGCGACGGCACCGTTCCGGCGCTGCACGGAAGCGCGCCGCTGCCCGCCACCGGCCACGCCGTCGACATCTGCCTCTACGTGGCCGACCTCGACCTCGTCACGTCCGAGGCCGGCGCTGACGTCGCCGTCGCGCCTCTCGACACGCCCTGGGGCGAGCGTGTGGCCTACCTCCGTGACCCGGAGGGCACGATGCTGCTGGTGATCCAGGACCCGGCGCCCGGGCCCGAGCCCGCGCCGACGACGCTCGCTCAGCCCTCGCCGGAGCCCCCGCCACCGTCCTGAGGCGCGCGAAGGCCCTCGTAGATCTCCTTGCACATGGGGCAGACCGGGAACTTCTGCGGGTCACGCCCCGGGATCCACACCTTGCCGCAGAGGGCGATCACCGGCGCTCCGCTGAGCGCGCTCTCCAGGATCTTCTCCTTGCGCACGTAGTGCGAGAAGCGCTCGTGGTCGCCCGGTTCGGACAGGTCCGCACCGGTCCTGGTGTCGGTCCGCTCCAGGAGCGCCGTCTGGGTCTGGGGGCTGCTCGGGGCCTCCGGCGCGTCGAGCGGCTGGTCGGACATGCGCGCGGTCATGCGCCCAGTCTAGGGCTGGGTCGCGGGCGGGGCCGGACACGCCATACCACGCGGTGGGGACCCCGCCCGGCGCGTCCGGCGCCGGGTGAGTCGTGCCTGGAAAGCACCTACAGTGGGCGGCGCCATGTCGACCTCCGCCGCCTCGCACCTGCCTCCCGCCTATCCCGGACGGGCCGCCTGGGGCACCGCCAACAAGCTGCGCGCGTGGCAGGCGGCCGCGCTGGAGCGCTACCTCGAGGAGCGGCCACGCGACTTCCTCGCGGTCGCCACCCCGGGGGCGGGCAAGACGACCTTCGCCCTGCGGGTCGCGACCGAGCTGCTCGACCGGGGCGAGGTCCAGCGCATCACCGTCGTCGCCCCCACCGAGCACCTCAAGGTGCAGTGGGCCGAGGCGGCGGCCAAGGTCGGCATCCGGATCGACCCACGGTTCGCGAACGCCCAGGGCCGGCACGGCCGGGACTACGACGGCATCGCGTTGACCTATGCCGGGGTGGCGAGCAAGCCGCTCCTGCACCGCGCCCGCACCGAGGCCGCCCGCACCCTCGTCATCCTCGACGAGGTGCACCACGGGGGGGACGCCCTCTCCTGGGGGGAGGCGGTCCGCGACGCCTTCGAGCCGGCGACGCGCCGCCTCGCCCTCACGGGCACGCCCTTCCGCTCCGACACCGCAGCCATCCCCTTCGTCCGCTACGAGATGGACCACGAGGGAATCCTGCGCTCGCGCGCCGACTACACCTACGGCTACGCCGACGCGCTGCGGGACGGCGTCGTGCGCCCGGTGATCTTCCTCTCCTACGGCGGCACGATGCGCTGGCGGACGAAGGTCGGTGACGAGCTCGAGGCGCGGCTGGGGGAGGCGATCACCCAGGACATGACCAAGCAGGCCTGGCGGACCGCGCTCGACCCCGCCGGCGACTGGGTGCCCTCCGTCCTGCGCGCCGCCGACAAGAGGCTCACCGAGGTCCGCCGGCACGTCGAGGACGCCGGGGGGCTCGTCATCGCCAGCGACCAGACGTCCGCCCGGGCCTACGCCCGCCAGCTGCTGGAGATCACCGGGGAGCGCCCCACGGTCGTCCTCTCCGACGACGCGGGGGCGTCCTCCCGGATCGAGGAGTATGCCGAGGGCTCCTCCCGCTGGATGGTCGCCGTCCGCATGGTGTCGGAGGGCGTCGACGTGCCCCGCCTGTGCGTGGGTGTCTACGCCACCTCCACCTCCACCCCCCTCTTCTTCGCCCAGGCCGTGGGCCGCTTCGTGCGGGCCCGGCGCCGGGGTGAGACCGCCTCGGTGTTCCTGCCGAACGTGCCGCTGCTGCTGGGGCACGCGGGGTCCATGGAGGTCGAGCGCGACCACGCGCTGAGCCGCCCCCGCGACGAGGACGGCGAACAGCTCTGGTCCGAGGAGGAGGGACTGCTCGCCGCGGCCGGCACCGACGCGTCAGCCTCGGGCGAGCTGCTGGGCAGCTTCGAGGCGCTCCACTCCGCCGCCGAGCTCGACCACGTGCTCTTCGACGCCGAGCAGTTCGGGCTGGGCGGGCTGCCCGGGTCGCAGGACGAGGAGGAGTACCTCGGCCTGCCGGGGCTGCTCGAGCCGGACCAGGTCGCCTCCGTCCTGCGCGACCGTCAGCAGAAGCAGACCCGTCGTGGCGGCGGGCGCGAGCGCGCCGAGGCCGTGTCCGCGCACCGCGCGCTCGCCGAGCACCGCAAGGAGCTCAACAAGCTCGTCTCGGCCTACGCGCAGAAGATGGGCCAGCCGCACGCCGTCGTCCACGCCGAGCTGCGCCGGGAGTGCGGGGGGCCCGAGCTCGCCACCGCGACGAGCGAGCAGGTGCAGGCCAGGGTCCAGCGGATCCGCAACTGGTTCGTGGGGCGCCGCTGAGGCCGGGGTGCACGTGTCGGCTGGGCCGGGGCGTCGGGGTGCTCAGCGCTGCACCAGCGGCAGCGTGCGGTAGGGAACGCGCGTGGACAGGCAGATGACCGTGGAGGAGCGCTCCACCATGGGGTGCGCGACGACCTCGTCGATGACCCGCTGCAGGTCGGCGTTGTCCCTCGCGACGAGCCGGATCATCAGGTCGCCGGAGCCGGTGATGGTGTGCGCCTCCAGGACCTCCGGTATGCCGCTCACGTGCGCCACGACGGGCCCGCCGCCGGTCCCCTGACGGATCTCCAGGGTGGAGAAGGCCATCACCGGGTAGCCGAGGGCCGCCGGGTCGAGCTGGGGGGCGAAGGTGCGGATGATGCCCAGTCCGACGAGCTTGTCCAGCCGGCTCTGCGCCGTGCCCCGCGCCACCCCGAGCGCGCGCGAGGCGCCGAGCACCCCGATCCCGGGGTCCTCCTGGAGGAGGGCCAGCAACCGGGCGTCGAGGTCGTCGATCGGGTCGCTCATGGACACAGTGTGCAGTACCGGGCCGTGCAGGCGGGTCACTCTGTACAGTCTGCCCACCCGCACGAGGTGTGGTTGCGCGGCATACCCGGAGCAGACACGCTCGGCGACATGACCGACACCGCTGTCCATCTGACCGCCCAGGAGCGGGACGCCCACCTCGAGCTCGACCAGCTGCGGCAGCTCGTGGGCCTGGTGCCCTACGACGAGTCCACCGACGTCTTCCCGGTGACCGGGTGGGACGCCATCGTCTTCGTCGTCGGCAACGCCACCCAGACGGCCCACTACTACCAGTCGGCCTTCGGCATGGAGCTGGTGGGCTACTCCGGCCCGGAGACCGGCAACCGCGACCACAAGGCCTTCGTCCTGCGCTCCGGGTCGATCAGGTTCGTCGTCAAGGGGGGCGTGGACCCCGGGAGCACCCTGCACGAGCACGTCCGCCTGCACGGTGACGGCGTCGTCGACATCTCGCTGGAGGTGCCCGACGTCGACCGGTGCATCGACCACGCCCGCTCGATCGGCGCCACGATCCTGCAGGAGCCGGAGGACCTCACCGACGACCACGGGACCGTCCGGGTCGCCGCGATCGCCGCCTACGGCGACACCCGCCACACCCTCGTGCAGAGGGTCGGCCTGCCGGGCGGAGACGGGTCGGCCTACGACGGCCCCTACCTGCCGGGCTACGTGCCCCGGTCCTCCACCTTCGTCAAGCGGGAGGGTGCTCCCAAGCGGCTCTTCCAGGCCCTGGACCACATCGTCGGCAACGTCGAGCTCGGCAAGATGGACGAGTGGGTCACCTTCTACAACAAGGTCATGGGCTTCGTGAACATGGCCGAGTTCATCGGGGACGACATCGCCACCGACTACTCCGCGCTGATGTCCAAGGTCGTGGCCAACGGCAACCACCGGGTGAAGTTCCCCCTCAACGAGCCGGCGGTGGCGAAGCGGAAGTCGCAGATCGACGAGTACCTGGAGTTCTACCAGGGCCCGGGCGCCCAGCACCTTGCGCTCGCGACCAACGACATCCTCACGACCGTGGACCAGATGCGGGCCAACGGGATCGAGTTCCTCGAGACGCCTGACTCCTACTACCAGGACCCCGCGCTGCGGGAGCGGATCGGCCAGGTGCGGGTGCCGATCGAGGAGCTGCAGAAGCGCGGCATCCTCGTCGACCGCGACGAGGACGGCTACCTCCTGCAGATCTTCACCCGACCGGTCCAGGACCGGCCCACCGTCTTCTTCGAGCTCATCGAACGGCACGGCTCGCTGGGCTTCGGCAAGGGCAACTTCAAGGCCCTCTTCGAGGCGATCGAGCGCGAGCAGGAGAAGCGCGGCAACCTCTGAGGCGCACCGGCGTCCCGTGACGGCGAGCGGCATACCCCGGGGGAGGGGTATGCCGCTCGCGGCGCCTGCGCACCCACGCGCGCCGGGTGCCGACGACAGGCGCCCGGCATGGCAGGGTGTGCCGTATGAGTCAGCAAGCAGGGTGGTACGACGACCCGCAGAACGCCGAGAACCTCCGCTACTGGGACGGGGTGCAGTGGACCGACCACACCAGTCCCAAGCAGAAGCCGGACCTCGACCGGGCCGGACAGGCGGGGCAGGCGGGAGCGGGCGCGTGGGGGCCGGCACCGGGTCAGCTGGGGACGGGGCAGGGCCAGCAGCAGGGAGACGTCGGCCAGGCGGGGGGCTACGGCCAGCCGGGAGGTCCGTTCGCCGGGCAGGGCTACGGCCAGGCCTACGGTCAGGCCGGTCAGCAGCCCCAGGAGTACGGCCAGAACCCGTGGGCCGGCCAGACCGGGCAGCAGCCCTACCAGCCGATGCCCGGCGGCTACGGGAGCCAGGACGACCCGCGCAGCAGGACGCCTGACGGCCAGCCGCTCGCCGGCTGGTGGCACCGCGTGGGGGCCCGGCTGATCGACGGGGTCATCATCCTCGGGGTCGCCCTCGCCCTGCTGCCCGTGGTCGCCCCGGGCTTCATGTCCGACCTGATGGCCTGGACACTCGAGCAGGACGACCCCTTCGCCCCCCTGCCCGCCGACATCATGGACCGCCAGCTGCGCTGGGTGCTCTCCATCGGCGTGTTCGCCCTGGTCTACGAGATCGTCATGGTGCAGATGTTCGGCGGCACGGTCGGCAAGCTG
This sequence comes from Ornithinimicrobium cerasi, assembly GCF_003702705.1. Taxonomy (GTDB): domain Bacteria; phylum Actinomycetota; class Actinomycetes; order Actinomycetales; family Dermatophilaceae; genus Ornithinicoccus; species Ornithinicoccus cerasi. Next base: position 10,308 of record NZ_QZMN01000004.1, read on the forward strand.
GCCACCGGCCTGCGCGTCCGGCTGCGCGACCAGTCCGGGACCGTCGGCTGGGGTCCGTCGGCGATCCGGGCGCTCATCTACCAGGGGCCCGGCCTGATCGGCAACCTCTCACCGGTGCTGAGCTTCCTCGGCCTGTTCAACATCATCAACGTGCTCTGGCCGCTGTGGGACTCCAAGCGCCAGGCCCTGCACGACAAGGTCGCGAGGACCAACGTCGTCAGGAAGGGCTGAGCGCGCGCGTCATACCGCGGGGCGGACGGTCCCGGTCACCTCGGCGAGGCCGAGGACCGACCCGGCCGGTCCCGGCGCCGTCGCGCGGATGGTCACGGTGTCCCCGTCCTCGAGGAAGGTGCGGGTGGAGCCGTCCGGCAGCGTCAGCGGCGTGGTCCCGTTCCAGGTGAGCTCCAGCAGGCTGCCCCGCTCCTGCACCGCGTCGCCCGACGTGGTGCCGGAGGCGAAGAGGTCGCCGCTGCTCAAGCTCGCGCCGTTGACCGTGAGGTGGGCGAGCATCTGGGTGGGCGACCAGTACATCGTGCGGTAGGGCGGGCGCGAGACGACGGTGCCGTTGAGGCTGACCTCCATCGTCAGGTCCAGCCCGAAGAGGTCCGCGCCCTGCAGGTAGGGCAGCGGGGTGGGGTCCTGCGCCGGGAGCGGGACGCGCGCACCCTCCAGCGCCGCCATCGGGGTGATCCAGGCGGCCAGGGAGGAGGCGAAGGACTTTCCCAGGAAGGGGCCGAGGGGCACGTACTCCCACGCCTGGACGTCGCGCGCGGACCAGTCGTTGAACAGCGCCACCCCGAAGAGGTGCTCGCCGGCCTCGTCCACCGCCACCCGGCTGCCGACCGGCGTTGCCCCGCCCACGACGAACCCGAGCTCGGCCTCGATGTCGAGCCGCACGCTGGGGCCGAAGACCGGGGCGGGGTCGGTCGGCCCCTTGCGCTGACCGCAGGGTCGCACGACGTCGGTGCCGCTGACGACGACCGTCGAGGAGCGCCCGTGGTAGCCGATCGGCAGGTGCTTCCAGTTGGGGGTCAGCGCGTCGCCGTCGGGCCGGAAGATCGACCCGACGTTGGTGGCGTGCTGCTCGCTGGCGTAGAAGTCGACGTAGTCCCGCACGCGGAACGGCAGGTGCACCGGGCGCCCCGCCAGCGGGAGCAGGTGGGGCGTCAGGCGCTCGCGCCCCTCCGGGTCGCCGATCTCCTCCTGCAGCCAGGACCGCAGTCCCGACCAGGCGGAGGGTCCCAGGTCGAGGAACGCGTTCAGGGTGGGGCGCGCCAGCTCAGGCGCCCACGGCGTCCCGGTCGCGGCGGTCGCCAGGTCGAGGGCGTGCTCCCCGAGGCGGACCGCCAGGTGCACCTCATCGCCCACGGAGACCGCGCCGTAGGGCAGGTGGTGCGGGCCGAACGGGTGGTCGGGGGGCAGGTCGAACGGGCTCATCCTTCTCCTTCTCGGGTATGCCGTGCGCCCGGCTCCGCGGGCGTCCTCACGCGGGCAGGATGCCCAGGCGGGCGAGCTCGTCGAGCGGGTCGGTGACGCAGCAGCAGCCGAAGGACACGAAGCGGGAGCGCAGCGCGGCCACGTCGCCCCCCTCCAGCCCGAGGGCCAGGGCGGCCAGTCCGTCGGCGTCCTCCGAGGCGAGCACCGCCTCCAGGCTGGGCAGCGGCAGGCGGTGGTCGTCGAGGTAGTGGCTCGCCAGCAGGACGTTGAGCACGCCGTGCTGGAACTCCCTCCCGCCCCCGGGCCGGTCCGCCTCCCCGGCGACGGCGTGGTGGAGCCCCCCGGTGACCTTGAACGGCAGGTCGTGGCGGCGGACCCCCTCGAGGAAGTCGGCGAGCTCGCGCGCGCTCGGGACCGGTGCGGCCGGGGTGGACTGCGTGCGCAGCTTGGCGAGCACCCGGGGGTGCCCGTCGGCGGTGGCCGCCGCCAGGTCGCCCAGCGCGGCCGCCTGGGCCGCCGGGTCGCGGGGCACCTCGACGGCGACCGGCAGGCCGAGACCGAGCGCCTGCCGCCAGCGGTCCGCGCCGTCGTGCGTTAGCTCGACCGAGGCCACGGCGAGGTGGGGGCTGCGGTCCAGGGTGGCGATCGCGTCGAGCAGGTCCTCCACGGAGGTGCCGGCCCGGGCGACGACGCCCACGCGGACCGGCTCCGTCCCGGTCGCCTCCCCGGTCTCCAGGTCGTCGACCGGGGGGTCGGCGCCGGCCGCGTCGACCAGGGAGGTCGCGCCTGAGGCGCTGATGAGCAACGGACCCAGCAGGTCGCCATACCGGCCGGCGCGGAGCGCGAGGTGCTCCGCCCAGGCACGCGGCACCGGCGCGTCGCCCGGCGGGAAGACCGCCGCGTCGTCCACCAGCCCGCGCAGCAGGGAGCGGTGCGCCGGCCTCGTTGACATGCCCGGCACGCTACTGCATCGTGTCGGGGGAGCAGACGCCGTCGTCCGCGGGGCGGACGCGCGACCACGACCACCGCAGACCCTCCCGAACGGAGCGCAGATGGCCCACTTCCGCAGCATGGGGAACGTCCCGCCGAAGCGGCACACGCAGCACCGCGACGAGCGGGGTGAGCTCTACTCCGAGGAGCTCATGGGGGAGGAGGGGTTCTCCAGCGACTCGAGCCTGCTCTACCACCGCAACATCCCCTCGGCGATCGCCGACGCGCGCGTGTGGGACCTGGGGGACATGTCGACCGTGCCCAACCACCCGCTGCTGCCCCGGCACCTCCGGCTGCACGACCTGTTCGTCGCGTCCCGGGGGCAGGACGGCGGCCCGGTGCTGGAGCAGGGGGTAGACGTCGTCACCGGGCGCCGGCTGGTGCTCGGCAACGGCGACGTGCGGCTGCTCTACGTCGTCGCGGACACGCCGAGCCCGTGGTATCGCAACGCGATCGGGGACGAGTGCGTCTACGTCGAGCGTGGCGGGGCGCGGGTCGAGACGGTCTTCGGTGCGTTCGAGGTGGGGCGGGGCGACTACCTCATCATCCCGAGGGCGACCACGCACCGGTGGCTCCCGCGGGTGGCGGGGCAGGAGGGCTACGTCGAGCCGCTGCGCGCGTACTGCATCGAGGCGAACAGCCACATCGGCCCGCCGAAGCGCTACCTGTCGAAGTTCGGGCAGCTGCTCGAGCACGCGCCGTACTGCGAGCGGGACCTGCGTGGCCCGGACGGGCCGCTGCTCGCCGAGGACGTCGGCGCGGACCGGGAGGAGAGCACCGAGGTCTATATCAAGCACCGGGGTGGCGGCGAGCGGTCCACCGGGGGCCTCGTGGGGACGGTCTACACCTACCCGTACCACCCGCTCGACGTCGTCGGGTGGGACGGCTGCCTCTACCCCTACGCCTTCAACATCGCCGACTTCGAGCCGATCACGGGCCGCGTCCACCAGCCCCCGCCGGTCCACCAGGTCTTCGAGGCCTGGAACTTCGTCGTCTGCAACTTCGTGCCGCGCAAGGTGGACTACCACCCGCTCGCGATCCCAGTGCCCTACTACCACTCCAACGTCGACTCCGACGAGATCATGTTCTACGTCGACGGCGACTACGAGGCGCGCAAGGGCTCGGGGATCGGCCGGGGGTCGATCTCGGTCCACCCGGGCGGCCACGCCCACGGGCCCCAGCCGGGTGCGAGCGAGGCGTCGATCGGCGTCGAGTACTTCGACGAGACCGCCGTGATGGTCGACACGTTCCGCCCCCTGGAGCTGGGGGAGGCGGGGAGGGCGGTCGACGACGGGCGCTACGCCGGTTCGTGGGGTCGCGGCCTCGCCGCGGGGCCGGAGGAGGACCGTCCCGGCGGCGACGAGGTCTTCACGACCAGCTGAGCGACCTGGTCAGGAGGGGGAGGTGGTCAGGCGAGCGTGAGGAAGAGCTTCTCCATGGTGGCCTGGTCCTCCTCGTTCACGCCGTCCGGACTGCTCAGGCACTCGCGCAGACCGGTCGCGACGATCGCGAAACCGGCGCGGTCCAGAGCCCGGTTGACCGCCGCGAGCTGGTTCACCACGTCCTTGCAGTCGCGGCCCTCCTCGATGAGCCGGATCACGCCGCCGAGCTGTCCCTGGGCACGCCGGAGCCGGTTGACGACCGCGGTCATGTCGTCGGGGTTGAGAGTCACCATGTTCCGAGTGTATACCCCCGGGGGTACGGCTGCGGTGTGCTATCGTCGTCATACCCCCTGGGGTATATAGACCGACCGACCGTGGAAGGACACCCATCAGTGAGCACGACCGACGTCATCCGGGCCACGGACGAGGTGCGGATCCTCGTTCTCGAGACGCCGTCACTCGGGGACCGCAGCTATCTCGCGCACGACAGTGAGGTGGCCCTCGTGGTCGACCCGCAGCGCGACATCGACCGGGTCCTCCGGCTCGCCGAGGACGAGGGGGTGCGCATCACGCACGTCCTGGAGACGCACATCCACAACGACTACGTCACCGGGGGACTGGCGCTCGCGGAGGCGACGGGTGCGGCATACCTCGTCAACGGGGAGGACGCCGTCTCCTTCGAACGGGTCCCGGTGCGGGACGGTGAGGTCGTGGAGGTGTCGCCGACGATGTCGATCCGCGTCATCGCCACGCCCGGCCACACCTTTACCCACCTCTCCTACGCGCTGCTCGCGGACCGCCAGGAGGTCGGCGTGTTCACGGGTGGCTCGATGCTGTTCGGCTCGACCGGACGGCCCGACCTGCTCGGCCCCGACCACACCGAGGCGCTGGTGCACCACCAGTACGCCTCCACCCACCGGCTCGCGCACGAGCTGCCGGCCGACGTCCACGTCCTGCCCACCCACGGCTTCGGGTCGTTCTGCTCCGCCGGCTCCAGCGAGGGGGCCACCGCGTCGACCATCGGCCGGGAGCGCCGCGAGAACCCGGCGCTGACGCAGGAGGAGGATCGCTGGGTCGAGCAGACGCTCGCCGGCCTCGACGCTTTCCCCGCCTACTACGCCCACATGGGGCCGGCGAACGCCGCGGGCCCGGACGCCGTCGAGCTCGACCCGCCCGCGCGGGCCGACAAGGACGCCATCGCCCGGAGCCTGCGCGACGGTGAGTGGGTGGTCGACCTGCGCAACCGCACCGCGTTCGCCGCCGGGCACGTCGTGGGCACCCTCAACATCGGGATCGACGGCCAGTTCTCCACCTATCTCGGCTGGCTGATCCCCTGGGGAACCCCCCTCACCCTGCTCGGCGAGACGCCGGAGCAGGTGGCCGAGGCCCAGCGGGAGCTGGTCCGGATCGGCATCGACGAGCTCGAGGGGGCTGCCACCGGCGGGCCCGCCGACTGGACCGACGCCGAGCCGGGCAGCTTCCCGCGCGCGCAGTTCGCCGACCTCGCCCAGGTCCGGCACCACCGCCCGGTCACCGTGCTCGACGTGCGCCGCGCCCCGGAGCACGCGGACGGCCACATCGAGGGGGCGGTGAACGTACCCATCCACGAGATCCTCGGCCGGCTGGGTGAGCTGCCCGACGGGGAGATCTGGGTGCACTGCGCCGGCGGCTACCGCGCCTCGGTGGTCGCCTCCGTCCTCGCCGCGTCCGGCCGGCAGGTGGTCGCCGTGGACGACAGCTTCGAGCGCGCCGGCGGGGCCGGCCTGCCGATCGTCTGAGGGTCCGGGCGTCCGCACCCGGCACCTGCCCACCCCGAGAAACCCCCCCACCCCTGAACAGCCCAGAACACCCCGACACCCCCCGACACCCCCCGACACCCCCCGACACCCCCCGACACCCCCCGACACCCAAGGAGATCCCCATGTGCCGTTCCGTCAGCTGCAAGGTCTGCGGCAAGACCACCTGGGCCGGTTGCGGCCAGCACGTCGACCAGGTGATGGCCGGCGTGCCCCGCACCGACCGCTGCCTCGGACACACCGAGGCCGAGCAGCAGAGGGCCACCGCCGGCCGCGGAGGCTTCCTCAGCCGGCTCCTCGGCCAGGGCTGAGCGCCGCTCGCTCAGCGCAGCGCGACCCCGGCGGCGCGGAGCTCGGCCAGCGCCGTCCTCGTCGTCGCCGGGTCCACGCCCGCCACGAGGTCCAGCAGCACGGCCGTCCCGAACCCCTCGCGGACGGCGTCGAGGGCCGTCGCCCGCACGCAGTGGTCGGTGGCGATGCCCACGACGTCCACCTCGCGCACCTCCCGCTCGCGGAGCCACTCCGCGAGACCGGTCCGTCGGCCGTGCGCCTCGACGACCCCCTCGAAGCCGCTGTACGCGGCCTCGTGCTCGCCCTTGCGGAAGACCGCCTGCACGTGGGCGAGGGCAGGTGCCAGCTCGGGGGAGAACTCGGCGCCGCTCGTGCCCGCCGCGCAGTGCACCGGCCAGCTCGTGCGGTAGTCGGGCTCGGGCGACCAGTGCGCGCCCGGGTCGACGTGCCAGTCCGCGGTCGCCACGACCGTGGCGTAGTCCTGCCCGTGCTCCCGCAGGTGCTCGCCGACGCCGGTGGCGACGGCGGTGCCACCCTCGACAGCCAGCGAGCCGCCCTCGCAGAAGTCGTTCTGCACGTCCACGATGATCAGCGCCCTGCTCATGGTCAGCTCCAGTCGTCGAGGTACTCGGTGGGGATGGCGGCCTCGCCGTGCGAGAGCCGCAGCGCGGTGACGGGCAGCTCGGCGCGGGACCGGGCGTGCCGCTCCCGGGCGGAGCCGGCGTCGGTCGGGGCCACCACCTCACCGTCCGCCACCAGGCGGACGAGGAGCTCGCGGTCGTCGCCGTCGTCCTGCGGACGCTCGTCGATGCCGATGATCTCGGCCCTGGCCACGCCGGCCGCCGAGCGCCGCCGCAGGGCGAACTTGCGGCCACCCACGCTCGCCTTGTCCTTGCTGGCCTTGGCGACCCCCTCCATGCGGCCGGCGTCGCTCTCCCGGCTGACGAGCTTGTAGACCATCCCGGCAGCCGGGTGGCCGGACCCCGTCACGACGCTGGTGCCGACCCCGTAGCGGTCGACGGGCGCGGCCTGCAGGGCGGCGATGGCGTGCTCGTCCAGGTCCGACGTGACCACGATCCGGGTGCCCCGGGCGCCGAGCGCGTCCAGCTGGGCGCGCACCTCGTGCGCCTGCCCGACGAGGTCGCCCGAGTCCAGCCGCACCCCGCCCAGCTCCGGGCCCGCCAGCTCCACGGCGAGCTCCACGGCGGCGGTCACGTCATAGGTGTCCACCAGGAGCGTGGTCTGCAGCCCCAGGCTCGCGAGCTGGTTGGCGAAGGCGTCCCGCTCGTCGTCGTGCAGGAGGGTGTAGGAGTGGGCGGCGGTCCCCGCAGTGGGGATGCCGTGCCGGCGCCCCGCCTCGAGGTTGGAGGTCGAGGCGAAGCCGGCGATGTAGGCGGCCCGGGCCGCCGCCACCGCCGACTCCTCGTGGGTGCGCCGCGACCCCATCTCGATGCACGGGCGGTCACCGGCCGCCGCCGTCATCCGGGAGGCTGCGGAGGCGACCGCCGAGTCGTGGTTGAGGACGGACAGGATGAGGGTCTCCAGGACCACGCCCTCGGCGAAGGTCGACTCGACCACCATGAGCGGTGAGCCCGGGAGGTAGACCTCGCCCTCGGCATACCCCCAGATGTCGCCGGAGAAGCGGTAGCCCGCGAGCCAGTCCAGCGTCCGGTCGTCGACCACCGAGCGCTCGCGCAGGTAGGCGATCTCCTCCTCCCCGAAACGGAAGTCGCGCAACGCCTCCAGCACGCGGCCGGTCCCGGCGAGCACGCCGTAGCGACGGCCGTCGGGCAGCCGACGGGCGAAGGCCTCGAAGACGCAGGGGCGGTCGGCGTGACCGCTGCGCATCGCGGCCTGGATCATCGTCAGCTCGTAGTGGTCCGTCAGCAGCGCCGTGCTCGGGTTCACGCTCCCCAGCGTAGAGGGGTCCGGGTGGGGGGCTGTCTAGAGTGGAGCCGTGCCGACCGACACCCCGCAGCCGCCCGTCCCGCCCCAGGGTCCGCGGACCACGCCGGAGCGCCGCACCACCGTGGCGGTGCTCGACCGGCCCGAGGCCGACACCCCCTGGGTCACCCTGGTCTGGAACGACCCGGTCAACCTGATGTCCTACGTCACGTGGGTCCTGCAGACGCACTTCGGCTACCCGCGCCCCCGCGCCGAGGCCCTGATGATGGACGTCCACACCAAGGGCCGCGCGGTGGTGTCCACGGGCACCCGGGAGAAGTGCGAGGCCGACACCGAGGCGATGCACGGTTTCGGCCTGTGGGCCACCTTCCAGAAGGACGACTGAGGATGGCGACCGCGTTCCGGCGCAAGGGCGGACGGCTCGTCGCGAGCTTCGACGCCGAGGAGATCGCGCTCGTCCGGCACGTCCTCGAGCTCACCCGGGCCTTCGTGGCGCCCGAGCGGCCGGACACGGGCGACCCGTTCCTGGACCTCATCGCCGGCCTGGGGGAGGAGGTCGACCCGCAGGAGCCGAGCGACCCGGCGCTGGCCAGGTTGCTGCCGCCCGCCTCCCGGGACGACGCGGACCAGGCGGCGGAGTTCCGCCGCCTCACCGAGCACGGGCTGCGCTCGCGCAAGGCTGCCACCATCAGCACCGCGGTCGCCGCGCTGGACGCGGCGACGCCTCCCACGCTCGAGCTCGACCCCGACCAGGCCCGCGCGCTGGCGATCGCGCTCACCGACGCCCGGCTGATCCTGGGGGAGCGGCTCGGGCTGCGCACCGACGAGGACTCCGAACGGCTGCACGACCAGCTGGACGCCGCGCTGCAGGGCGACCTCGAGCTGGACCCCGCGACCGCCCAGAAGATGGCCTACTACGACTTCCTCTCCTGGCTCCAGGAGTCGGTCACGGCAGCGATGCTCGGTCAGTAGGCTGACCGCATCATGACGACTCACCCTGCCGCCGCCTCCGCCACCGAGGACACCGAGGTCACGGGCGCCGACGTGCGCGTCCGCTTCTGCCCCAGCCCGACCGGGACCCCGCACGTGGGCATGGCCCGCACCGCCCTGTTCAACTGGGCGTTCGCCCGTCACCACGGCGGCACCTTCGTGTTCCGCATCGAGGACACCGACGCCGCGCGCGACTCCGACGCCTCCGTCGAGCAGCTGGTGGAGGCGCTGGACTGGCTCGGCCTGGACCACGACGAGGGCCCCGGGGTCGGCGGTCCCTACGGTCCCTACCGGCAGAGCGAGCGGCACGAGCTGCACGCTGACGTGGCCAGACGGCTCCTGGAGGCCGGCCTCGCCTACGAGTCCTGGTCGACCCCCGAGGAGGTCGAGGCTCGGCACCGGGCCGCCGGCCGCGACCCCAAGCTGGGCTACGACAACGCCGACCGGGACCTGGGCGAGGAGGAGGTCGCGGCATACCGCGCGCAGGGGCGGGAACCGGTGCTGCGGCTGCGGATGCCCGACGAGGACCTCACCTTCACCGACCTGGTGCGCGGGGAGGTGACCTTCCGGGCCGGCTCCGTGCCCGACTTCGTCATCGTCCGGGGCAACGGTCAGCCGCTCTACACCCTGGTCAACCCGGTGGACGACGCGACGATGCGCATCACCCACGTCATCCGGGGCGAGGACCTCCTCTCCTCGACCCCCAGGCAGATCGCGCTCTACCGCGCCCTGATCGAGATCGGGGTGGCCGAGCGGGTGCCGACGTTCGCGCACCTGCCGCTCGTGCTGGGCGAGGGCAGCAAGAAGCTGTCGAAGCGGGACCCGCAGTCCGACCTGTTCCTGCACCGCGAGCGCGGGTTCGTCCGGGAGGGGATGATCAACTACCTCGCGCTGCTGGGGTGGTCGATCGGCCCCGACCGCGACATCTTCGAGCCCGACCAGCTGGTCGAGGCCTTCGACGTGCGGGACGTCAACCCCAACCCGGCGCGCTGGGACCAGAAGAAGGCGGAGTCGATCAACGGCGACCACCTGCGCCGGCTTCCGTTGGCGGAGTTCACCTCCCGCCTGCTGCCCGTGCTGCGGGAGGCCGGGGTGCTGGGGGAGCGGTCCGGGATGGGCGAGCTCGCCCGGCTCAAGGACGTGGCCGACCTCATCCATACACGCATCCAGGTGCTCTCCGAGGCGGTCCCGCTGGTCCGGCCCTTCTACGTGCGGGGCGAGGAGCTGCAGATCGCGGACGACGCCCGGAGCCAGCTCAAGGAGGACAGCGCGGCAGTCCTGGACGCCGCGGTCGCTGCGCTGGAACCGATCTCGGGTGCCTTCCCGCAGCCGCTCGGCGGCGGGGTGGAGTGGACCTCGGAGCGCATCGAGGAGGCGCTGCGCGTGGCGCTCGTCGAGGGGATGGGCCTCAAGCCGCGGCTCGCCTTCGGGCCGGTGCGGACGGCCGTGTCCGGTCAGCGGATCAGCCCGCCCCTGTTCGAGTCGATGGCCATCCTGGGCAAGCACGAGACCCTCGCCCGGCTGCGCCGGCTCCGCTCCGAGCTCTGAGCCGGCTCGAGCCGGCCCGCCCGGCCGGGCATCCGAGCGTCCTCCGGATTTGGGTCCGGGGCAGGGGGGCGGTAAGGTAACTCCTCGGTTCGCCGCTCGGAATTCCACCCTGGAAGAACGGTCGGAGATACCCCTTGGGGTATGGTGTAATTGGCAGCACGACTGATTCTGGTTCAGTTAGTCTAGGTTCGAGTCCTGGTACCCCAGCGCGATGATCGGCTCCGGCCGATTTCGCGGAGATCCGCCCGATCGGGTAAAGTCTCCCCTCGGCGCAGACGCGCCGCAGCGCACGGCCCCGTTGTGTAGTGGCCTAGCACGCCGCCCTCTCAAGGCGGTAGCGCGGGTTCGAATCCCGTCGGGGCTACGTCGTGCAGAAGGCCCCCGCCGCACCCGGCGGGGGCCTTTTCCGTGCCCGGAGTCGCTGTGGCGCATCGACATCCACCGGCCTGCGGGCTAGCGTGATCCTCGAGCACCGCCGGGCAGCCGCCCGGTCGTGCGGTCGAGGACAGGAGCAGCGCGATGAACAAGGCGGACCTCATCGAGGCCCTTGCGCCCAAGGTCGGAGGGAGGGCGGTGGCGACCCAGGCGGTGGAGTCGCTCGTCGACCTGGTGCTCCGCGAGGTCGCGTCCGGGGGCAGTGTCGTGGTCACCGGTTTCGGGACCTTCGAGAAGACCGACCGGGCCCCCCGCACCGGTCGGAACCCGCGCACGGGCGAGGCCGTCCCGATCGGTGCGACGAGCCTGCCGCGGTTCCGTCCGGCCGCGTACTTCAAGGACGTCGTCGGGGACCCCGCCCGCCTGCCCAAGGACGGCCTGGCCGGGGTCCGCGTCGGGAGCGACGGCACCGCGCCCCCGCGGGAGGGGGTCCCGCCGACGGTGCGCCGGGGGTCCCAGCCGACCGCCGGGACCTCGGGGCACGCCCGCTCCGCCGGGTCGGGCGACGCGCCGGCGCGCCGGAGCCCCGCAGCCACGACCGGCACGCCGAGCACGGTCCGCGCGACGGCCCCGGTGGAGCCGGCCCCGGAGGCGCCGGAGGACGAGACCAGCCCCCGCAGCTCCGGGCTGGTCGCCGGTGGCGAGGAGATCACGCGCGGCATGATCAACGCCAAGAAGGCGCAGCTGGCACGGGTCAAGAGCGACGAGGTCGCCCGCTCCGCCGCGAAGAAGGAACGGAAGAAGTCGAAGGACGGCCAGAAGGACAAGGCCAAGGACGCGGAGAAGAGCAAGGAGAAGAGCAAGGAGAAGGGGAAGGGCAAGAGCAGGTCGAAGGGCCGGAAGGCCTGAGCCTCACGGCACCGGCGCGAGGAGCAGGACGCCGCCGCCCAGGGCCGCCACGCAGGTCAGCCAGAACAGCGCGATCCACACCCCGGCGGGCAGGCCGGTGAGGCCGGCCAGCTGGTCGGCGTCGCTCGTCCGGTCGCGGCGCCCGCGGCGTGCGCGCTGCATCTCCATCACCGACCGCGGGGTGGCGAGCAGGAGCACCCACACCACGAGGTATGCCGTGCCCGTCACCACGGGTCCGGGGGCGGACCACGACAGGCCGGCGACCACGGACCCGGTGAGCAGGACGACCCACAGGCCGTAGAGGTTGCGGACGAGGGCCAGGAGGACCGCGCAGGTGAGCACGAGCGACCAGAGCAGGCCCGCGGCATACCCCGCACCGAGCAGGAGCGCACCGAGCACCCCCACGGCGGCGGGCGCGGGGTAGCCCGCGAGCAGCGTCGCGACCATCCCGGGACCGCGGGGACGGCCGTGCGAGACCGTGAGACCGGACGTGTCGGAGTGCAGGCGGACCCCACGCACCCGCCTCCCGACGAGCCGCGCCACGAGGGCGTGACCGACCTCGTGGAGGAGGGTGACGAGGTGGCGCACGACCCGGTAGCCCGCCGGGCTCCAGGTGAGAGCCAGCGCGAGCAGGCCCAGGGCCAGCGAGGCCTCCCAGGACAGCGGCGGCTGGGTCGTCGTCACCCGGCCCCAGATGTCGCTCAGCACGGGGGGAGCCTGCCAGACGTGCCTGGGCCCACGCTGTCGGTGTCCGGTGCCATCCTGGGAGGACGACGAGGAGAGAGGACCCCGCGATGTCACGTGTCGTGCACTTCGAGATCCATGCCGAGGACGTCGGGAGGGCCGTCGCGTTCTACGGCGACGTGTTCGGCTGGACGTTCGAGGACTGGAGCGAGTTCGCCGGGATGCCTACCAGGGCGCGATCACCGGGGAGGAGGGGGAGGCGGGCATCAACGGGGCCGTGATGCAGCGCCAGGGGCCCAACCCCGCGCCGGGCGGCGCGGTCGCCGGCGCCGTCCTCACGGTCGGCGTCGAGGACCTGGACGCGGTGGCGGCGGCGGTGGAACGCGCAGGCGGGGCCGTGGCCATGCCCAAGCACGCCCTGCCCGGGATGGCCTGGCAGGCCTACTTCCTGGACACCGAGAACAACGTCTTCGGTGTGCACCAGCCTGACCCCGAGGCCGCCTGAGGGCGAGGCGCTCGACAAGGGGGACCGGTCCTGTCCGCGGGTCCCCCCTAGGTTGGACGCATGAGCCCGCCGCACCGCCTCTCCCGTCGAGACGCGCGGCGGGTCGCCGTCCGCGCCCAGCTGCTGGCCCGGGACCGCCCGGTCGACGTCGTGGAGACCGTGCGGGACCTCGGGCACCTGCAGCTGGACTGGGTGCGGGCCGTGGCACCGGCACACCACCTCGTCCTGTGGTCCCGCATCGGCAGCGTCTACGACCCGGGTGACCTCGACCGCCTGCTGGGCGAGCGCGTGCTGGTCGAGCTGCTCGGTCATGTCCGCCCGGCGGAGGACCTCGTGCTTTACCGCGCCGAGATGGCGGCCTGGCCGGCACCGGCACCTGGCCGGGACGAGGTCCGGCCCTACCAGCGCGCCAACGCCGGCTGGGTGGGCGCGAACGACCGCGCGCGCCGCGACATCCTGGCCCACCTGCGCAGCGAGGGCCCCTCCCTGACCGGTGAGCTGCCGGACTCCGTCGACGTGCCCTGGACCTCGAGCGGCTGGACCAACGACAAGAACGTCCAGCGGCTGCTCGACTTCATGGTGGCCCGGGGGGAGGTCGCCGTCTCCCGGCGTGAGCGGGGCCAGCGGGTCTGGGACCTCGCGGACCGGGTGTACCCGGCCGGACCCACCCTCCCGCTCGCGGAGGCCCGTGCTGAGCAGGACCGTCGCCGGCTGGCTGCGCTCGGCCTCCTGCGCCCCCGGGGCCCGGAGTGCCCCACCGAGTCCCTGGACGCCGGGGACGCGGGGGAGGAGGTGGTCGTGGACGGGCTGCGGAACACCTGGCGGGTCCATCCGCCGCTGCTCGACGACCGGTCCTTCGCCGGACGCGCGGCGCTGCTCGGCCCGATCGACAGGCTGGTGTTCGACCGCACCCGGATGGGTGAGATCTTCGGCTTCGACTACGTGCTGGAGATGTACAAGCCCCGGGCGACGCGGAGGTGGGGTTACTACGCCCTCCCCGTCCTGGACGGCGACGAGCTGGTGGGCAAGCTCGACGCGGCGGCCGACCGGCGGGCCGGCGAGCTGCGCGTCGACGCCCTGCACGAGGACGGCGCCTGGAGCTCGGCCCGACGGGACCGCGTCGTCGCCGAGATCGAGGACCTGGCGCGGTGGCTCGGACTGCAGCCACGGCTGCCCGCGCACCTGGGGGGAGAGTGACGGCCGGGCTGCGGGTCGTCCCCGCCAACGAGGCGCCCTGGGAGGACCTCGCCGCCGTCCTCGGCACCCGTGGCCCGGCGAGCCGGTGCTTCTGCCAGCGCTACAAGCTGGCCCGGGGGGAGTCCTTCGCCGCCGTCCCGGCCGAGGAGCGTGCCTGGCGGCTGCGGGTGCAGACCGGCTGCGGGGACCCCGGCTCGGCAACCACGAGCGGGCTCGTCGCTTACCTCGACGGGGAACCGGTGGGGTGGTGCGCGGTGGAGCCGCGCGCGGCATACCAGGGCCTGGTGCGGGTCTTCACGGTGCCCTGGAAGGACCGGGACGAGGACCGGGAGGACGAGACGGTGTGGGCGGTGACCTGTCTCTTCGTGCGCGCCGGGCGGCGCCGGAGCGGCATCAGCCGGGCGCTGGCCAGGGCGGCCGTCACCCATGCGCGAGAGCGGGGGGCTCGTGCGCTGGAGGCCTACCCGATGCTCACCACGGCGGCCGTCGAGGAGGAGCTGCACGTGGGCACGGTGGGGACGTTCGCCGCAGCCGGGATGACCCAGGTCTCGGCACCGACGCCGCGCCGGGTGGTGATGCGCGTCGAGCTCTGACCAGGTCAGCGGATCGCCTCCCCCTGGCAGGTCAGCGGATCGCCTCCCCCTGGCAGGTCAGCGGATCGCCTCCCCCTCGCCGATGCCGACGATCCACAGCCTGGTGAGGTGGGCGCCGGGGGCCTCGGGGTCCTCCGGCGTGACGTCCACGGAGACGCGCTGGCCCGGCCGGAGGTGACGCAGACCGCTGGCGGCGAAGACCACTGGGTCGAACGGCAGCAGCCGCCCGGTGTCGAGCAGGACGCTGCCGGCGCCGGTCCCGAGGTCGAAGGTGTGCACGCTGGCCTGCATGGCACCTCACTCTAGGCGCGCGAGGGCGGCCCTGGTGTGCTTCCCGACCCCGAGGCTCAGCGCCTCCCCGAGGTCGGCCCAGGTGTCCACGTCGCGCCGTAGCCGGGGCAGGTCGAGAGCCAGGAGCGTCGCGGCGCGGGCGTGCCGGGCCGCGGAGCCGGGACCGAAGCGGGGGACCGGCCGGCCGCGGGTGGAGGTCAGCAGGACGGTGCCGGTCCCCTGCGCGTCGGGGACCACCGCCCCGGGGTATGCCGAACAGGTCGCGAGCGCGGCGCGCAGCGAGGCGGCGTCGAGCGCGGGCAGGTCGCCCAGGAGGACGGCGCACCAGGGTCCGGCGAGCGTCGCGAGACCCGCGGCGACGGCGTCGTCGAGGCCGGTTCCGGGGTCCGGGACGACCGTGGCCCCCAGGGTGAGCGCCGCCCGCCGCGCGTCCGCGTCGGAGGTGACGACGGTGACCTGCGCGGCCGGCACGGCACGGCATACCGCGTCGAGGGTGTCGCGGGCCACGGCCCGCGCGAGGTCGGGGCGTGAGAGGGGCGGAGGAGGGTCGAGGCGGGTCTTGGCCACGACGGCACGCTTGACGGGCACGACGACGTGCCAGGGGGTCGGCTCCGGCGCGCTGGTCACCGGGGCATCCTCCCGGCCGGGGCGGGGCAGTGCAAAGATGACGACCGTGAAGCGCCGTCCCATCCGCCAGCGGGTGCCCTGGTCCTACCGTGCGGTGATCGGCACCCTCCGACCCGTCCTCATGGGGATCACCCGCCGGGACTGGTCGGGCGGGGAGCACATCCCCGCCTCGGGTGCCTTCATCGTGGCGAGCAACCACTACTCCGAGGTCGACCCGCTCATGCTCGCGCACTTCCTCGTCGACCACGGGCGCCCGCCGTTCTTCCTGGCGAAGTCCTCGCTGTTCGCCGTCCCGGTGCTCGGTGCCGCGCTGCGCAGCCTGGAGCACGTCCCGGTCCACCGGGCGACGTCGCGGGCGACCGACGCGCTCGCCGCGGCCCGGGCGGCGCTGGCCGAGGGCAAGTGCATCGCGATCATGCCTGAGGGGACGTTGACCCGTGACCCCGACCTGTGGCCCATGAAGGCCAGGCCCGGGGTCGGGCGGCTGGCGCTGACGAGCGGCGCGCCGGTCGTCCCGGTCGGTCAGTGGGGGGCCCAGGAGGTGCTGGCGCGCTACGCCCGCCGACCCGGGAACCTGCTGCGGCGTCCGATCCAGAAGGTGAGGGCCGGCCCGCCTGTCGACCTGTCCGACCTGATGGCGCGCAAGGACGACCCACGGGCGCACGCCGAGGCGACGGCCCGGGTGATGGCCGCGGTCACCGGGCTGGTGGCCGAGCTGCGGGGCGAGACGCCGCCGGAGACGCCGTACGAGATGAAGGCCGGGGAGCGGCACCGGAGGACGAGCTCGTGAGCAGGGCGGCGATCTTCGGCGCGGGGAGCTGGGGCACCGCGTTCGCGCAGATCCTCGCCGACGGTGAGCTCGACGAGGTCACGCTGTGGGCCCGGAGGGAGGAGGTCGCGCGCGGGATCAGCGAGCAGCACCGCAACCCGGACTACCTCTCGGAGGTGGAGCTTCCGGGGTCGGTGTCCGCGACGACCGACCCCGCGGCCGCGGCCGAGGGGGCCGAGCTCGTGGTCCTGTCGGTGCCGTCCCAGAGCCTGCGGGACAACCTGGCTCGCTGGGGTGGCGTCATTCCGAAGGACGCGATCGTGGTGTCGCTCATGAAGGGCATCGAGCTCGGCACAGGTCTGCGGATGAGCGAGGTGATCGAGGCGTCCGGGGTCGGCAGCGAACGGATCGTCGTGGTGTCCGGGCCCAACCTCAGCAAGGAGATCGCCCAGCGGCAGCCGGCGGCCAGCGTCGTCGCCGGGGTGGACCACACCGCGGCGGACCGGGTGGCGCAGCTCGTCTCGCAGCCCTACTTCCGGCCCTACACCCAGACCGACGTGGTCGGGGCTGAGATCGGGGGTGCGGTGAAGAACGTCATCGCGCTGGCCGTGGGGATGGCCGAGGGACTGGGCTACGGCGACAACACCAAGTCCTCGCTCATCACCCGCGGTCTCGCCGAGACGACCCGGCTGGGGCAGGCGCTCGGTGCGGAGCCGGCGACGCTCATGGGGCTCGCCGGGGTCGGCGACCTCATCGCGACCTGCATGTCGCCGCTCTCGCGCAACCACCGGGTGGGTGTCGCGCTCGGGCAGGGGACGGGCATCGCCGAGCTCCTCTCGCTGCCGCACCAGACGGCGGAGGGCGTCAAGTCCTGCCGGTCGGTGGTCGAGCTGGCCGCCCGCAACGGCGTGGACATGCCGATCTGCGAGGGAGTGACCGCCGTGGTCGAGGGGCGGGTGACGCCCGAGCAGCTGACCGGGGCCCTGATGTCCCGCGCCCGCAAGCACGAACGAGGCTAGCTGCGGCTAGCATCGGGGCCGATGAGCAGCCACCCCGCAGCCCCGCCCGCCGACGGCCCCGGTCGTCGCACCCGTGTCGCCGTCGTCTTCGGCGGGCGGTCCGAGGAGCACTCGATCTCGTGCGCGACCGCGGCCAGCGTGCTGCGGGCCATGGACCGGGAGCGGTATGACGTCGTGCCCATCGGCATCACCCGCGAGGGTCACTGGGTGCTGGTCGAGGACGACCCGGAGGCGCTGGAGATCCGGGACGGTCGGCTCCCGCACGTGCCGGACACCGGGCGTCAGGTGATCGTCCCGCTCGGGGGCCTCGACCAGGACCTGCGGGTGGTGGCGACGGACGGGACGGTGGCCGACCTGGGACCGGTGGACGTGGTGTTCCCGCTCCTGCACGGCCCGTTCGGGGAGGACGGCACGATCCAGGGGCTGCTCGAGCTGGCGGACATCCGCTACGTCGGCTGCGGGGTGCTCGCGTCCGCAGCGATGATGGACAAGCACGTGATGAAGGTGCTCTTCTCCTCCGCCGGGCTGGCTGTCGGTCCGTACACCGTCATCACCGACCTGGACTGGCGCCGGGACCGCGCCGCCGCGCTCGACGCAGCCTCGGCGCTGCACTTCCCCGTCTTCGTCAAGCCGGCCAGGGCCGGGTCGTCGATGGGGGTCGTCAAGGTGGATGGCCCGGAGGAGCTGGAGGCCGCGGTCGACAAGGCTCGCTCCCACGACCCCAAGGTGCTGGTCGAGCAGGGTATCGCCGGTCGTGAGATCGAGTGCGGTGTGCTGCAGGGTCGTGGTGCGGACGTCCCGCGCATCAGCGAGGTGGGGGAGATCACGGTCGTCGGCGGCGGTCACGAGTTCTACGACTTCGAGGCCAAGTACCTCGACGAGGCCAGCGTCCGGATCCAGGTCCCCGCAGGCGTGAGCGACGGGGTCCGGGCGCAGGTGCGCGAGGTGGCGCGACGGGCTTTCGAGGTGGCGGGGTGCGAGGGGCTCGCGCGGGTGGACTGCTTCGTGACGGAGGCGGGGGAGGTGCTGATCAACGAGATCAACACGATGCCCGGGTTCACCCCCTTCTCCATGTACCCGCAGGCGTGGGCCGCTTCCGGCGTGTCCTACCCGGAGCTCGTCGACGAGCTCGTCCAGCTGGCCATGGCCAGGCCGCTCGGGCTGCGCTGACGGGGCAGGTGCGGGCGCTCTCCTCGCGGGCCGGCCGGGCGGTCTGCTCCCGGGCTCGGGCGGGCTCTCCTCCCGACACGTCTGGGCGGACCTCTCGGCGCCACCTGGTCCGCCCTCCGTCTCACACCGACACCCACAACCGTCCCTCGCCGGCATGGGTATCCACAGGGCCGGTGTGGCGCCGCCATTCTTCGAACAGACGTCCTAAGATAGAGGTACGTCCTTCCTTCCCGATCCGGGTCTACCGGGGGCTCAGGGTGGAGGGTGGGACGGTGATCGGGACGACGAGGGGAGGTGCGGTGATGGCGACATCGGCTGTAGGGCCGGGTCCGGAAGGAGGGGGTCCGGGCTGGCCCGGGGACGGCGCGCGTCGTGGGTCGAGCAGCTCCGCGTCGTGGCTGTCGGGCGCGATGTCCGGACCTCGCGGCCGGTATGCCTACGGGCGGGCCCCCTCGGCGCAGCTCCGCGAGCGTGCTGCACGGCGTGCCGGGTCAGGGGTGCGGATCCTCAGAGCCAGAGGGTGCTTCACGTCCTCCTCGTCGCCCTCTCCGTCGGCCATGTCGCCGGCCATGTCACCGGCAACGTGGCCCGGGGAGACGCGCGTGGATCCGTCAGTCCTGGCGTTGCGCCGGCTCGCGGCAGCCAGGTCGGCTCAGGATGCCGACCTCATCGACACGGTGGCCTCGCTGGTGCGCAGCGTGCGTGAGAAGGTGCTCGCCCGACGGGGACTGGTCGGCGTCCAGCTGGGTCAGGGCCAGGAACGATCCGTGGCGTCGGAGTCCCGGTCGCTGGCGGGCGCCGAGCTTGAGCTGGCGGCCGGGTTCGGCGTGACCGAGGCCCGGACCCTGGTGCGCGCCGCGACCGCGGAGGTGCCGGTGCGTGCCGTCGTGGACGCCGCGCTGCGGCGGGGAGAGGTCTCCTGGCCGCTGGTGCGCTGCTTCCACGACTCGACCTCCGGGCTCAGCAACCAGCAGCGACTACTCGTCGCCACCGCGCTGATGGGTGACGTCAAGGGTGTCGCGTCGTCGGAGAGGCTGGACCCTCACGGAGACCTCCATGGGAGGCCGTGGGGGCACCAGGGGTTCGCGACGGCCCTGGAGACCGAGGTGACCGCCTGCGCCTCCGCCGACGTCGCCGGTGAGCGGGCCCGCCGGATGCGTGCGTACGCCCGGCGACGGGCCACCGTGCGCGTGCACGACGACGGGACGGCGACCCTGCGGGTGAGCGGTCCGGCCGCCGGGGTCGTGGCGGCGGGGCAACGCCTCGACCGTGCCGCGCGTGTGCTGCGGCGCGCCGGCGACGAGCGCACGCTTGACCAGCTCAGGTCGGACACCGCCACCGCGCTGCTGATCTTCGGCACCATCCCCCTCCCCGGGGGCGACGACACCTCCCGCAGCGCGGAGGGTCGTCGGGACGCCGATACCGGTAACGACACTCCGACGCTGCGTGCTGACGAGGAGGGGCGGGACGGTGAGACGTCGGGTGACGGCCACACCGACGACAGCGGGAACAGGGACGGCCGGGACAGCGGTGGGGGAGTGGACGAGGTCCTCGCCCCGGACGACCTGGCGCACCTCACCCGCGTCCTGAACGCCCAGCCGGTGGTGCAGCTCCAGGTGGTGGTGCCCTACAGCGCGCTGTCCGGCGGGTTCCCGATCTGTGTCCGCTGCTGCCAGCCGTCGGACCTGAGAGACACCTCAGCCACTGCACCTGCGGGTCGTGCCGCCGGGCTCGACAGTCAGTCTGGCGCCGGGTCGGACCACCCTCCTGCCGGCGTCGGGCCCGACATTCTTTCTGCCACTGGGCCCGACCACCCTCCTGAGGATCGGGCGGAACCCGACCAGTGCGCCCTCCCCCCGAGCTGGCGCGCCCGGGGCAGGGTGGGACTGGCCACCGGGCCGCACCCGTTCTTCATCACCGACGGCCACGCCCGCGAGCTCGCGCTGCTGCCGGGCACGACCCTGCACCGGCTGGTCACCGACCCCCTCGACGGCAGGCTCGTCGAACGGACGATCACCAGCTACCGGCCGGACACCGACATGCGGCGCCAGGTCGTGGCTGCCGATCTCCTCAGCCGCGCTCCCGGCCCCCGGACCGGCGCCCACGCCGGCGAGCTGGACCACGTCACACCCTTCGGCTGGGCAGGTGGCACGACCACCGAGCTCAACCTCGCCCTCCTGGCCCGTCGACCCCACAAGTTCAAGACCGACGGCGCATGGCACCTCGTCCTGGGTGCTCGTCGAGACCTGACCGTGACGACGGTCCTGGGGCAGGTCGTCGCCACCCGCACCCACGACTACCGCTCGTACCTGCGGGCCGGATCCGACCTGGCCGTCCGACGGGACCGGGCCAACCGGCTCCTCTACGCCGGGCTCGCCGAGCACCCCGCCACCCGGTACCGCCGACGCCGGACCGACGCCGACAACGACACCTGCATCTCCCTGACCCACACCGACCCGACGAGCGGTGCCGAGCGTCCGGGACCAGGGCCCGGCAACCCGACCCTCCTCGACCTCCTGCGCCAGGAGCCCGACGACGGCGGTGCGGAGCCGGGGGTCAGTCCGTGACGGCGGAGCAGCGACCGAGGGTCTGGTCGATCGCGGACGCCGCGTCGGTGAAGGCGGGCAACCACAGGGGCGCCGTCTCGTAGTCCGCCGGGACGAGGACCTCGACGGCGGGCGTGCGGCCGTAGGTGGTGAACATCGTCCCGCCGTCGTCCAGGACCGTCGCCACCCAGTCGACCCCGTTGATGTCGATGCAGGGGTCCTCGGTCGGTCCGAGCGGCGCCTTGCCGCACCGCGCGACGATCGGTGGGTCCCCCCAGGCCGCGACGCCCCGTGACTGCACGGCCGTGACGCGCGGCTCCAGGTCCCCGACCCGCGCCGGCCAGGAGTCCGCCACCCGCTCGCAGGCGGGGGAGTCGGACTCGCCGAACGGCACGGCCCTCACGGCAGGTTCGCTCCCACAGGCGGCGAGGGTCAGGCTGAGGAGCGTGAGAGCGGCAGCGACCCTCAGAACTCGACGACGGTGCATGTGGTGGTGCGGGTGATCCGGGGCACAGCCTGGACCTTGGCGATCACCTCGCGGCCGAGCTCCTGCACGGTGCGCGCCGTGACGACGGCGATCACGTCGTAGGGGCCGGCGACGTCCTCGGCCGACTCGACGCCCGGGAGCTCCCTGACCGCCGTGGTCACGGTGGCGGACGCGCCCACCTCGGTCTGGATGAGGATGTAGGCCCTGATCACTGTTGCCTCCTGGTGACTGTGCCTCGGAGGCTACCGTGCGGGGGTGACCGCACGGCAGCAGGATCAGGTATGACGTACGGGCCCGGCTCGCTCGGTCAGGCCGGGGAGGCGGGCGTGCTGCGGGAGGTCTTCGCCGCTCTCGGGGACCCGGTCTCGCCGGACGTCCTCGTCGGGCCCGGCGACGACACCGCCCTCCTCCGGGTCCGTCGGGGCGCGGTGCTCGCGACCACGGACACCATGGTCCGGGGTCGGGACTGGCTCGACGAGTGGTCATCGGCGACCGACGTCGGCATCAAGGTCGTCACCCAGAACCTGGCCGACCTGGCGTCGATGGGCGGGGTCGGCACCGGTCTGCTGGTGTCCCTCGTGGCCGACCCAGGCCTGCCTCTCGCCTGGGCGCGCGAGCTCACGGCGGCGATCGGTGGCGCGGCCGGGCGTTCAGGTGTCCCCGTCCTGGGGGGCGACCTGTCGTCCGCCCCGTCGGGGGTGGTCATGGTGTCGGTGACCGCGCTCGGGGAGCTCGGGGACGGGGTGACGCGACCGGTGCTCCGCGCGGGGGCGCGGGCCGGGGACCTGCTCGCGGTGTCCGGGCAGCTGGGCCGTTCCGGGACCGGCTGGCTCCTCCTGCGTCAGGGCGTGCTGTCGGCTCGCTCCGATCCCGAGGCCGTCGCGCTGAGCCACCACCGCCGCCCCGTGACCGACCTGCAGAGGGGACCGGAGGCTGCTCGCGCCGGAGCGACGGCCATGCTCGACGTCTCGGACGGGCTGGTGCGGGACGCCGACCGTCTCGCCCGGGCGAGCCTGGTTCGTCTCGAGCTGGACGACGACGCCCTGCGCTCGATGGCGACGGCTCTCGTCCCCGCCGCCGACCCCGCGGACGCCATGACCCAGGTCCTCAGCGGAGGCGAGGAGCACGAGCTGCTGGCCACCTTCCCCCCGGGGCGCGTGCCCGACGGCTGGACGGTGATCGGCCGCACGGTCGACGCCGACGCGGTCGACGCCGACGCGAGGCAGGGACCTGGCGTGTGGCTCGATGGCGACAAGCTCGATCCCGCTCAGGGTGGCTGGGACCACTTCGGGGGATGAGCGCCGGTCGTGCCGGAGACGCGAAGAGCCGGCGTCACCCCGTGGGCGTCGCCGGCTCGAAGCGCGTCAGCCGCTGGTCAGCGGGTGACCTTGCCCGCTTTCAGGCAGGAGGTGCAGACGTTGAGTCGCTTGGGGGTGGACCCGACCATCGCGCGCACACGCTGGATGTTGGGGTTCCAGCGACGCTTGGTCCGGCGGTGCGAGTGCGAGATGCTGTGACCGAAGCTCGGTCCCTTGCCGCAGACGTCGCAAGTGGCAGCCACGGTGTTCTCCTGGTCTGTGTCGGGATGGTCGATGAGCCGGCGTCCGTCCGGCCGCCAGGCAACCGGCTCAGAGTACCGGACGTCGGCGCCCCCGCCCAAATCCCTGACCCGCCGACACGCGCGGACCACCACCCGTGCCCCGGCGGTCGGCCCGGGGTGCGCGGGCTAGGTTAGGCCCGTGCCCCGTCCCGTGCTCGACCTGCTCACCGCCCGACGCTGGGCCGTGACCTCTCGGGTCCTGCTGGCGGGGGCCCGGGAACGCATCGACGCGCTCAACGTCTTCCCGGTCGCCGACGGCGACACCGGGACCAACATGTACCTCACGATGGACGGGGCCCTCCAGTTCGTGCGGGGCCAGTTCGAGCTCGGAGCCGGCACCGAACGGCTCGCCGAGGGCCTCGCGCTCATCGCCCGCGGCATGCTCCTCGCGGCGCGCGGCAACTCCGGAGTCATCCTCTCCCAGCTGACCAAGGGCCTCTCCGACGCGGTGGGCCCTGACGTCGAGGTCGCCGGGCCGGAGGAGCTGGCGGCCGCGTTCGAGACCGCGGCCCGCACCGCCTGGGACGCGCTGGCAGCCCCGGTGGAGGGCACCATCCTCACCGTGGCCCGGGCCGCGGCGGAGGGGGCGAGGTCGGCCGTCGAGCGGGGGCACCCCCTGTACGGGCAGGCCGGGGACGAGCTCCTCGTGGGCCACGTCGTCAGCGAGGCCCTGGAACAGGCCCAGCAGGCCCTCGCACAGACCCCGGAGCTGCTGCCCGCGCTCGGGGTGGCGGGGGTCGTCGACGCCGGTGGCGCCGGTCTCGTATTGGTCATCGAGGCGTTGGAGGCGGTGCTCGAGGAGAGGCCCCACCTCGCGGTCGAGGAGCTGCCCACCTGGTGGGAGCTCCCGCCCACCGGTCCCGTCCCGGACCACCGGCTGCGCCACCCCGGTCACGACCACGACGGTCGGCGAGGGGCGCACGTCGACGCGGGTGAGCGGGGCGGGGTGGGCGGACAGGACGAGCGCGGCGAGCAGGGCGGGGTGGGCGAGGAGGGGGGCGTGGTGGAGGTCATGTACCTCCTGCGTGACACCGACCCCGAGCGGGCCGCCCGGCTCCGGGCGAACCTCGACCGCCTCGGCAGCAGCGTGGTGGTGGCGGGCGGACCCGCCGAGTACCGGGTGCACGTCCACCTCGACGACGCGCGGCTCGCCGTCGAGGCGGGGACCTTCGCGGGCATCGTCGAGGACGTGCGGCTCACCTCGCTCCAGGACGGGACCGACCTCGAGCACGAGGCGGCGGCCGACGACCACCACGAGGCGGCGGCCGACGGCGCCCCCGACGGAGTCTCTGACGGCGCCCCCGACGGCGCCCCCGAACGCTGCCCGAGCGCCCACCCGATCGCGGTGGTCGCCTGCGGGCTCGGCGCCGGCGTCCGCGCGCTGCTCGCCGCGGCGGGTGCCCAGGTGGTGGCCTCCGGTCCCCGTCACCGGGCGTCGGCGGGCCAGCTCCTGGCAGCCATGTGGGCCTGCGGGGCCGAGCACGTCGTCGTCCTGCCCAACGACCACGACACCGTGATGGTCGCCCGTGCGGCCGCGGACGAGGCCGCCCTCCGCGGCCTGGACGTGCACGTCGTCCCCACGGGCACCCTGGTGGAGGGACTCGCCGCGCTCGCCGTCCTCGACCCTGCGGCCGAGGTCCGGGGGGTCGTCACGGCGATGTCCGAGGCTGCCGAGGCCTGTCGCCCGGGCGCCCTCACCCTGGCGCAGCGCGACGCCGACACCCCCGTCGGCCCGTGCCGCGCGGGGCAGTGGCTCGGGATCGTCGACGGCGCCATCACGGCCGTCGGGGACGAGCTCGACCCCGTGGCCAGGGCCGTCCTGGACGAGCTCTGGCACGACGAGGCCGAGGTGCTGACGGTGGTCCTCGGCGCGACCGCACGACCAGGTGACCTGGACACCGTCCTGTCCGACCTCACGGCGCGGCACGCCGGCGCCGAGGTCGTCCGCATCGAGGGGGGCCAGCCGACCTACCCCTACCTCCTCGGGGTCGAGTGATGGGTGTCGACCTGGACACGCGCCTCCGGACGGTCGTCGGAGCCGGGGCCAAGCGCCTCGAGGACGCACGGGGCCTGCGCACCGTGGCAGACCTGCTCAACTTCCTCCCGCGGACCTACCTCGACCCGGCCCGGTCGACGTCCTTCCGCGAGATCCCGCACGGCGAGGACGTCGTCGTGGTCGGCACCGTCACCGAGGCCGTCCTCCACCAGATGCGCGCCCGGAAGGGCAGGATGCTCGTCGTCACCGTGAGCGACGAGTTCGGCGGCCGGATCAAGCTCACCTTCTTCAAGCCCTTCGGCCACCAGGACCGCCTGGTCCCCGGAGCCCGCGTGGTCTGCTCCGGGCAGGTGGGCACCTACAAGGAGACGCTCCAGCTCACCCACCCCGACTACGCCGTCCTCGACGACCCCACCGGGAAGTCCTCGGGCGGCTGGTTGCTCGGGGGGCTCGTCCCGGTCTACCCCGCGACCCCCCGGCTCAGCCCCATCGTCCACGGTGACCTGCTCGACCTCGTCCTGCACGCCCTCACCGACCTCCCCGACCCGCTGCCCGAGGACGTCCGCGTCGGGAAGGGCCTGCCGGACCTGCTCGAGGCCTACACGCTGGTCCACCGCCCACGCACCGAGGCCGACCACCGTCGCGCGCGCTGGCGGCTGAAGTACCAGGAGGCCTTCGTCATCCAGGCGGCGCTTGCCCGGGCCCGGCTGGCCAGCGACGCCACCCCGGCCGTGCCCCGCACGCCGGTGCCGGGGGGCCTGGTCGACGCGCTGCTGGACCGGCTGCCCTTCGAGCTGACCGCCGGGCAGCGGGCGGTGCTGCAGGAGATCCACGACGACCTGCGCCGCGACGTCCCCATGCACCGTCTCCTGCAGGGTGAGGTCGGGTCGGGCAAGACCGTGCTCGCCCTGCTCGCCATGCTCACCGTCGTGGACGCCGGGGGGCAGGCCGCGCTCCTCGCACCGACCGAGGTGCTCGCGTCGCAGCACCACCGCGGCATCACGGCCATGCTCGGACCGATCGCCGAGGGGGGGATGCTCGGCGGGATGGACAACGGCACCCGCGTGGCCCTCCTGACCGGGAGCCAGGCCGCGGCGGAGCGCCGCAAGGCCCTGCTCGCCGCCGCCTCGGGCGAGGCCGGCATCGTCATCGGCACGCACGCCCTGATCCAGGACACCGTCCAGCTCGCCGAGCTCGGGCTGGTCGTGGTCGACGAGCAGCACCGCTTCGGCGTCGAGCAGCGCGACGCCCTCCGGGCCAAGGCCGCGCTCGCCCCCCACGTGCTGGTGATGACGGCCACCCCGATCCCGCGCACGGTCGCGATGACCGTCTACGGCGACATGACCACCTCGACCCTGCGCGAGCTCCCGCGGGGACGTCAGCCGATCACCACGCACGTGGTGACGGGGGAGAAGGAGCGCTGGGTGGGCAGGGCCTGGGTGCGCGTCGCCGAGGAGGTGCGTGGCGGCGGACAGGTGTATGTCGTCTGTCCCCGGATCGGGGCCGAGGACGACCCCGACCTGCCGGCGGGGTCGACGGTCGGCCCCGGTCTGCCGATGTCCCCCCGCGGCCAGGGCGCCCCGGCGCCGGACGCGGACGCCACCGTCCCCGCCGTCGAGGACGGGCCTGCCGCCGGAGGGGACGACGAGGACGTCGCCGGCCCCGGACCCCAGCTGCACGGCGTGCACCAGGTCGCCCGGGCGCTGCGCGCCCTTCCGGCGACCCGCGACCTGCGCCTGGAGGAGCTCCACGGCCGGATGACCAGCGAGGAGAAGGACCGCGTCATGCGAGCCTTCTCCGCGGGCGAGGTCGACGTGCTCGTCTCCACCACGGTCATCGAGGTCGGGGTCGACGTGCCCGACGCCACCACGATGGTGGTGCTCGACGCTGACCGCTTCGGCATCTCCCAGCTGCACCAGCTGCGCGGTCGGGTCGGACGGGGTGGCCGCCCGGGCCTGTGCCTGCTCGTCACGCAGGGGCACGAGGGTGACCCCGGTGCCGTCGAGCGCCTCCAGCAGGTGGCGGCGACCACCGACGGGTTCGAGCTGGCCCGGCTCGACCTGGAGACGCGCCGCGAGGGTGACGTCCTGGGTGCCACCCAGAGCGGGGGTCGGAGCGGT
Source organism: Ornithinimicrobium cerasi (assembly GCF_003702705.1). GTDB lineage: Bacteria > Actinomycetota > Actinomycetes > Actinomycetales > Dermatophilaceae > Ornithinicoccus > Ornithinicoccus cerasi. The sequence goes on from NZ_QZMN01000004.1 coordinate 37,535, forward strand.
CTGAGGTTCCTGCGCCTGGCGCGTGACGAGGACCTCATCGTCGAGGCGCACGAGGCCGCCTGGGCCACCGTCGAGGCCGATCCCGACCTCGTCACGCTCCCGGCGCTGCGCCGCGAGCTCGACCGGCTCGACGCCGAGCGGGCCGCGTTCCTGGAGCGGGGGTGAGGAGATGACGCGCATCATCGCCGGGCGCGCCGGGGGGCGCACCATCGCGGTCCCCCGGGGCAGCGAGACCCGCCCGACCACCGACCGGGTCCGGGAGGCCCTCTTCTCCCGGGTGGAGGCGCTGACGGACCTCGGCGGGGTGCGCGTGCTCGATCTCTACGCCGGCTCCGGCGCGCTCGGGCTGGAGGCGGTCTCCCGGGGTGCCCAGCACCTCCTCGCGGTGGAGAAGCACCGGCCCACGGCCGCCCTGGTGACCCGCAACGCCCGCGAGCTGGGGATGGCGGACGCCGTCGAGGTCCGCGCGGCCGCCGTCGACCGGGTCCTGCGCCACGGCCCGGCCGGGCCCGGCTACGACCTCGCGCTCCTCGACCCGCCCTACCCCCTCGCGGAGGACGACCTGGCCGCGGTGCTCGCCCTGCTGGTCACCGCCGGCTGGCTGGCCCCTGACGCCCTCGTCGTGGTCGAGCGCAGCACCCGGTCGCCGCAGCCCACGTGGCCCCCCGGCCTCACGCACCTCCGCACCCGCGCCTACGGCGAGACGGCGCTGCACCTGGCCGAGCCCGTGCGGCATACCCCGGGGTGAGGGTGCCACCGGGGGTGCCGCGACCCCCGGAGGTGCGTCCCCGCCCGCGCGGTGCCACGATCTGCCCATGACCGACTACGCGATCCCCCGTCCCGTCTCCGGTGACGTCGTCGACCTCATCCTCGAGGACCACCGTCTCTTCGAGTCGCTCATGCGCGAGATGCGCGACAGCACCGCGGACCGCGCCGCCGCCCGCGAGGCGTTCGCCGACGTGCTCGTCGCGCACGGCGAGGCCGAGGAGCACCAGGTCTACCCGCGCCTGGAGAAGCGCACCGAGGACGTCGACGCCGAGGAGGTCCACCACGGCGAGGAGGAGCACGCCCAGATCAACGAGGCGCTGCTGGCGCTGCTGGAGGCCAGGGGGACCGACACCCAGAAGTTCGAGGACGCCGTCGAGAAGATGAACGAGGTGCTGCAGCACCACCTCACCGAGGAGGAGCTGAGCATCCTCAACCCCGCCCGCGAGGAGGTCCCGGAGGCTGAGCGCAGGAGCCTGGGGGAGGCGTTCCTCAAGGCCCGCAGCGAGCACCTGGACGAGCGTGCCGGCTCGGTCGAGAACGTCCGCCGCCTCGTCCAGGAGGCCCACGACAAGGGCCTGCTGCCCGCCGAGGGGGAGGAGAGCTGACCCGGGCGGACGGCGAGGGTCGGGGTATGGCGTCGCCTCCCCGCCGCTGCGTGTGCCCCGGGTCCTTCGACCCGGTCACCAACGGCCACCTGGACGTCGTCGTGCGGGCGGCGCGGATCTTCGACGAGGTGGTGGTGGCCGTCCTGCACAACCCCGCCAAGCGGGGGACGTTCCCCGTCGGACAGCGGCTTGAGCTCGTCGAGGAGTCGCTGCCGGAGCGGGTGCGCGACCAGGTCACGGTCGCGGCCTTCGCCGACCGGCTGCTCGTGGACGTCTGCCGCGAGGTGGGGGCCGGGGCGATCGTCAAGGGTCTGCGCGGCGGCACCGACTTCGCCTACGAGCTGCCGATGGCCCGGATGAACACCCACCTCACGGGTGTCGAGACGGTCTTCCTCCCGGCCGACCCGTCGCTGGAGCACGTGTCCAGCTCCCTGGTCAAGGAGGTGCACCGCTACGGCGGCGACGTCACCGGCCTGGTCCCCGACGGCGTCCTCCGCGCGCTGAGGTCGCTCACGCCCTGACTGCGGGTTTGAGTCGGGGGCGTCCGCTCGGCTAGTCTGGTGCGTCGGTCTGACGTCTCACTGCGTCTCGCAGCGGGCGTGACCGTTCCCTGACCGCACGAACATCCACACGAGGACGCGAGATCATGGCTGCGCACGAGACGGAGCGCACCTGGGTGGTCGACACCCGGGAGCTCATCCGCCGGCCGGGCAGCATGAAGGAGCTCTCCTGGACGTTGTCGGCGCCCGAGCGCATCGGGACCGACGTCATCGGCATCCAGGCTGGTCAGCAGGTCGGTCTCGACCTGCGGATCGAGTCGGTCGTCGAGGGCGTGCTGGCGACGGGGACGGCCACGGCCACGGCGAGCGGGGTGTGCGTGCGGTGCCTGGACGAGGTCGGCGAGGACCTCGCGGTCTCGTTCCAGGAGCTGTTCGCCTATCCCGAGCGGGCGGCCCACCACCACAAGGTGGCCGGGCACCCCGCTCGCGATGACGCGGAGCCCGAGGAGGAGCAGTACGAGCTGGACGGCGACCTGATGGACCTCGAGGAGGTCGTGAGGGACGCGGTCGTGACGGCACTGCCCTTCCAGCCGGTGTGCCGGGACGACTGTCCAGGGCTGTGCCCCGAGTGCGGGGCACGCCTGGCGGACGACCCGGAGCACCACCATGACGTGATCGACCCCCGGTGGTCGGCGCTCGCCAGCCTGGCGGCACCGGCCGATGACGACGAGAAGAGGAATTGACGTGGCCGTTCCCAAGCGGAAGATGTCCCGCTCGAACACCCGGAGCCGCCGCTCCCAGTGGAAGGCTGCGCCCATCGCGCTGTCCACCTGCCCGCAGTGCGGCTCGGTGCGCACCCCGCACCAGGCGTGCACCTCCTGCGGCACCTACGCCGGTCGCCACTACGTGGCCGCCGAGCGCACCGAGCACCAGGACTGAGCGAACGCGGACCGTATGCGCCCCGTCGCCGAGCTCAACGACATCCTCGAGGGGATCGTCGGCGAGCGGTGCGACGAGGCGCTGCTCCTGCGCGCCCTCACGCACCGGTCCTACGCCTACGAGAATGACGGCGTCCCCCACAACGAGCGCCTGGAGTTCCTCGGTGACGCCGTCCTGGGGGTCGTGGTCACGGACACGCTCTACCGCTCCCACCCCGACCTGCCCGAGGGCCGGCTGGCCAAGCTGCGCGCCGCCGTCGTCAACTCGCGCGCCCTCGCCGAGGTCGGCAGGGCGGTGGGCCTGGGTGAGTTCGTGCTCCTGGGCAAGGGGGAGCAGACGACCGGCGGACGCGACAAGTCCTCGATCCTGGCCGACACCACCGAGGCCGTGATCGGCTGCGTCTACCTCTCCGCGGGGATGCCGGCCGCGGACGCGCTGATCCACCACCTGCTGGACCCGCTCATGCGGCGCAGCGCCGCGCTGGGGGCGGCACTCGACTGGAAGACCAGCCTCCAGGAAGTGGCCGCGACCGGCGAGATGGGGGTGCCCGAGTACCGAGCGCAGTCCGAGGGCCCCGACCACGACAAGTCCTTCACCGCCGAGGTCGTCATCGACGAGGAGGTCGTCGGCACCGGACAGGGCCGGTCGAAGAAGGGGGCCGAGCAGCGGGCCGCCGAGGCCGCGTGGCGCGCCCTCACCGAGCGGGCCGCGCGGGTCTCCGAGGTGGAGCCCACGGCCGCGACCGGCCCGGTGGACGGGGTGGACGGGGTGGAGGCAGCCGACGGGGTGGACGAGGTCGACGCGGTGGGTGCCGTGGGCGAGCCGGCCACCAGCAGCTGACCCGTGCCCGAGCTGCCCGAGGTCGAGGTGGTGCGGCGCGGGCTGGCCCACCACGTCGTGGGGCGCACGGTCTCGCGTGCCGTGCTCACCGGGTCACGGGTGGCACGACGCCACGCCGCCGGACCGACCGACCTCACCGACCGGGTCGTGGGCGCGCGCATCCTCGCCGCGGACCGTCGCGGGAAGTACCTCTGGCTCGTCCTCGAACCCCCCGAGGACGACATCCTCGCGCTCGTCGTCCACCTCGGCATGAGCGGCCAGCTCCTCGTCCAGGACGCCGCGGCCGCGCCGGAGAAGCACCTGCACGCCCGCTTCGACTTCACCGACGGCGGGCCGCAGCTGCGGTTCGTCGACCAGCGCACGTTCGGCGGGCTGGCGCTCGCGGAGCTGCACGCCGACCAGCGCGGCGCCCCGGACGGGGTGCACGTGCACGGCATACCCGCCCCGGTCCTGCACATCGCCCCCGACCCCCTCGAGCCCGCGTTCGACCGTGCCGGGACGGTGCGCCGGATGCGGTCGCGGGACAGCGAGGTCAAGCGCGTGCTCCTCGACCAGTCCGTGGTGAGCGGCATCGGCAACATCTACGCCGACGAGGCGCTGTGGCGCGCGGGCGTGCACGGTCGTCGGTCCGCCTCCGCGCTGACCCGGCCCGCCCTGGCCCGGGTCCTCGACCACGCCGCGGAGGTGATGCGCGAGGCGCTGGGTCAGGGCGGGACGAGCTTCGACGCGCTGTACGTCAACGTCAACGGCGCCAGCGGCTACTTCGACCGCTCGCTCGCCGTGTACGGCCAGACCGGCCGACCGTGCCCCCGCTGCGGGACCCCCGTGCTGCGCGAGCAGTTCATGAACCGCTCCTCCCACTTCTGCCCGCGGTGCCAGCCGCGACCACGGGTGAGCCGGTAGGTCAGGTGTGCAGGGGCTCCTCCTCCTGCGGGTAGCGCACCCCGAGCTCGCGCCGGGCGCTCTCCAGGATCGTCATGATGGCCACGGTGTCCGCGTGCGGGACGAGGGGTGACTCCACCAGACCGGAGCGCAGGCACCGGTGGAACTCGTCCACCTCGTGCAGGAAGTGGTGGCGCGGGCCGTCCACCCACTCGCTGTCGTGGCCGCGGTGGAGGGTGAAGGACTCGGGGTCGTTGACGGGTCCGTGGACCTCGATCCAACCCTGGGTGCCCCGGACCACCGTCCGCGACGCCCCGTGGCTGCGGGAGTCGCAGAGCACCTGGACGAGGCCACCCTCCCGCGTCATCCACTGCAGCGCGGCCAGGTCGTCGGCGCCGGTCGGGGCGGTCGAGCCGAGGACCTGCAGGTCCGTCGGGTGACCGACGAGCAGGTGTGCGAGGGTGACCGGGTAGACCCCGATGTCGAGCAGCGCCCCGCCCCCGTTCTCCAGGTCGAAGAGCCGGTGCTTCTCGTCGTAGGGGAACGGGACCGTGAAGGCGGCGGAGAAGGAGCGGACCGTCCCGATGTCGCCCCGGCGGACCCTCGTGACGACGTCGCGCACGACGGGCAGGCAGCGGGTCCACATCGCCTCCATCGCCAGCACCCGGCGGGCTCGTGCGGCCTCGAAGATGGCCTCCGCCCCGGCGACCGTGAGCGCGACGGGCTTCTCCACCATCACGTGCTTGCCGGCCGCGATGCAGGCCAGGGCCTGCTCGGTGTGGAAGGGGTGGGTGCTGGAGATGTAGACGGCGTCGACGTCCTCGTCGACGTAGAGGTGGTGGTAGCTGCCGTAGGACCGCTCGATGCCGTGCCGCTCGGCGAAGGCCCGGGCGCGCCCGCCGTCCCGCGCGGCGACGGCCACCACGCGCCCGCCGGTGCTGCGCTGGACGGCCTCGGCGAACGCGCGCGCGATGCCCCCGGCCGCGAGCAGCCCCCAGCGGACCGGGCGGTCGACGAGGGGCGGGTAGACCGGGCTGGTGCTGTGCTGCAGGTCCATGGCCCCACCGTAGTGTCGGAGGCGTGGAGCGTGCGCTGATCTTCGTGCGGGGCCGGGTGCAGGGCGTCGGCTTCCGGTGGTGGACCCGGGCCCGGGCCCTGGAGCTGGGCCTGGTCGGCCATGCGCGCAACCTGCCCGACGGGCGCGTGGAGGTGCAGGCGCAGGGGGAGCCGGACCAGGTCGACGCGCTCGTCGCCCTGCTGCGGGAGGAGGTCTCGATGCGCAGCCGGCCCGGTCGGGTGGACGGGGTCGTGGTGCAGCGGCACCCGCCGCGGGAGGGGCTCGTGGGTTTCGCCGAGCGCTGACGCGCCGGCCCGGTCCGTCCGCCTGCCGGGTCACGGCATACCGCGCGGGTATCGTGACGGCACCAGCCCCGTCGACCGGAGAAGCGCGACCGCGTGTACGTCAAGAGCCTGACCCTGCGGGGTTTCAAGTCGTTCGCCTCCGCGACGACCCTGCGCCTGGAGCCCGGCATCACCTGCATCGTGGGGCCCAACGGCTCGGGCAAGTCCAACGTCGTCGACGCGCTGGCGTGGGTCATGGGCGAGCAGGGGGCGAAGAGCCTGCGCGGCGGCAAGATGGAGGACGTCATCTTCGCCGGCACCTCCGGCCGCCCCCCGCTGGGCCGGGCCGAGGTGTCGCTGACGATCGACAACAGCGACGGCGCCCTGCCGATCGACTACGCCGAGGTGACGATCACCCGCACGATGTTCCGTTCCGGCGGGTCCGAGTACGCCATCAACGGCACCGGCTGCCGCCTGCTGGACGTGCAGGAGCTGCTGTCCGACAGCGGGATCGGTCGCGAGATGCACGTCATCGTGGGCCAGGGCCAGCTCGACACCGTCCTGCGGGCCACGCCGGAGGAGCGCCGCGGCTTCATCGAGGAGGCGGCCGGCGTCCTCAAGCACCGCAAGCGCAAGGAGCGGGCGCTGCGCAAGCTGGAGTCGATGGAGGGCAACCTCACCCGCCTCGGCGACCTCACCACCGAGATCCGCCGGCAGCTCGGACCCCTGGGTCGGCAGGCCGAGACGGCCCGCCGGGCCGCGACGATCCAGGCCGAGGCGCGTGACGCCCGGCTGCGCATCCTCGCCGACGACCTCGTGCAGCTCACCAGCGCGCTGGAGCAGGAGATCGCCGACGAGCGGGCCCTGGTCCGTCGCCGCGAGGCCGCCCAGGAGGCGCTCGCGACCGCCGAGGAGGCGGTCGCCGGCCTCGAGGCCGAGCGGGCCCGGCTGACGCCGGCCCTGACCGAGGTGCAGGACCGGTGGTACACCCTGTCGTCGCTCGTGGAGCGTCTGCGCGCCCTGCGTGACCTCGCGGGCGAGCGCGTCCGTCTCCTCGGGGCCGAGGAGGAGGAGCTGCGCGCCGAGGAGCAGGGGCGTGGCGGCGCGAGCTCCCGCGACCCCGAGCAGCTGCGCGCCCAGGCCGAGCAGGTGCGGGCCCAGGAGACGGCGCTGCTCGCCACGGTCGCGGACCTGGCCAGGGCGCTCGCCGACGCCGAGGAGGAGCGCTCGGCCGCCGAGGCCGCGCACGCCGAGGAGCAGGCGCGGCTGCAGCGGCTGGCGCGGGCCGTGGCCGACCGGCGCGAGGGCCTGGCCCGGCTCGCCGGTCAGGTCGCGGCCCGGCGTACGCGCGTCGAGGCGGGGGAGGGCGAGGTCGCGCGTCTCACCGAGGCGGCGCAGGCGGTCCTGGGACGGGCGTCGAGGGCGGAGCAGGACTTCGCCGCGCTGGAGTCGACGGTGCTCGACGTCGAGCAGGGCGAGGAGGGGCTGGACGAGGCCCACGAGCAGGCCGAGGAGCGACGCGTGTCGGCCGAGACCGAGGTGCGTCGTCTCGAGGAGGAGCTGCGCGAGGCCCAGGGGGAGCAGGGGGCCCACCGCGCCCGGGTGGAGGCGCTCGCCCTGAGCCTGCGGCGGACCGACGGCGCCAGCGCGCTGCTCGCGGAGGGCGGCCAGGGTCACGGGGTGAAGGGCTCGCTCAGCGGTCGCCTGCGCGTGGAGGCGGGTCGGGAGGCCGCGGTCGCCGCCGCCCTGGGCTGGGCCGCCGAGGCGCTCGTCGTCGACGGGCTGGACGGCGCCCGCGCCGCGCTGCGCTGGCTGCGGGAGCAGGACCAGGGCCGGGCCGGTCTGCTCGTGGACGGGTCCGTCGTCGGGGGGACGGGGACGGAGCCGGCCTGGCCGGACCTGCCCGGGTATGCCGTGTGGGCCGCCGACGTCGTCCGTGTGCCGGGCGGGGACACAGCGCTCGGCGGGGTGGTCACCGGGCTGCTGGACCGGGTGGCGCTCGTGGGTTCCGACGAGGAGGCGTCCCGGCTCGTCCGCGAGCTCCCCGGGGTGACGGCGGTGACGGACGCGGGGGACGTCTACGGCCCGGGCTGGGTGCGCGGCGGCTCCAGCGCGGCGCCCAGCCTCCTCGAGCTGCAGTCCGCCCACGACGAGGCCCAGGCGGGCGTGGCCACGGCGACCGCGCGGGCGGAGCGCCTCACCTTCGAGCTGGGCGCCGCCCGGACGGCGCTCGAGGCCGCGGAGAGCGAGGCTGACGCCACGCTGGAGGCGTTGCACGAGAACGACGCCCGGATGACCGCCGTCGCCGAGCAGCTCGCCCAGCTGGGGCAGACCATGCGGGGCGCCCGGTCGGAGCACGAGCGCACGGCGGCGGCGATCGGCACCGCCCAGCAGCGTCTCGAGGCGGCCCGGACCGAGCTGGAGGAGCTGCAGGGACGGCTCGTCGCCGCCGAGGAGGAGCCGGGGCAGACCGCGGAGCCGGACACCGCCGAGCGCGAGCGGCTCGCGGAGGTTGCGGCCCGGGCCCGCAGCGCAGAGACCGAGGCCCGGCTGGCGCTGCGCACCTCCGAGGAGCGGGCCCGGGCGCTGACCGGCCGCGCCGAGGGGCTGGAGGCGGCGGCGCGCAACGAGCTGGCCGCCCGGCAGCGTGCCGCCGCGCGGCGTGCCCGCCGGGCCGAGGACCGGCGCACGGCGGAGGCGGTGGCGACGGGCGCGGCATACCTGCTGGAGCGGGTGGGCGAGCTGCTGGGCGTCGCGACGACCGGACGTGACGCCGCCCGCGCCGAGCAGGCGCGGCTCGACGAGACGACGGCCCGGGCGCGCACCCGGGTGAGCGAGGTCGCGGCCGAGCTCCGCGACGTCACCGACTCGGTGCACGCCGACGAGATCGCCCGGGCGGAGCAGCGCCTGCGGATCGAGGCGCTGGAGACCAGGGCGGTGGAGGAGCTGGGGGTGGACGCGGTGACGCTGGTCGAGGAGTACGGACCCCACCGGCCGGTGCCGCACGTGCCCGGTCCGGACGAGTCGCCCGACGACCCCGACCTGCCCGGCCCGACGCCCTTCGTCCGGGAGGTGCAGGACAAGCGGCTGCGCACCGCCGAACGGCGGCTGGCCCAGCTGGGCCGGGTCAACCCGCTGGCGCTGGAGGAGTATGCCGCGCTCGAGGAGCGGCACTCCTTCCTCGTCGAGCAGGTGGAGGACCTGCGGCGGTCCAAGGCCGACCTGCTGCACATCGTCAAGGAGGTCGACGAGCGGGTCGAGCGGGTGTTCGCCGAGGCCTTCCACGACACGGCCGCCCAGTTCGAGCGGGTCTTCGCCCGGCTCTTCCCCGGCGGCGAGGGACGGATCACGCTCACCGACCCGGACAACATGCTGACCACCGGCATCGAGGTCGAGGCCCGGCCGCCGGGCAAGCGGATCAAGCGGCTGTCGCTGCTCTCCGGCGGGGAGCGGTCGCTGACCGCCGTCGCGCTCCTCGTCGCGATCTTCAAGGCGCGACCCAGCCCGTTCTACATCATGGACGAGGTGGAGGCGGCCCTGGACGACACCAACCTCGGCCGGCTGATCACGCTCTTCGAGGAGCTGCGCGACTCCTCCCAGCTCATCGTCATCACCCACCAGAAGCGGACGATGGAGATCGCCGACGCGCTGTACGGCGTGTCGATGCGCGGCGACGGCGTCACGACCGTGGTGAGCCAGCGGGTGCGCGACGTCACGCCCGAGGGCGTGCGGGCGAGGCAGGCCGAGCCCGAGGAGGTCGCCACGTGACTGCCCCGAGGACGATCCGCCGGCTGGGTGAGCGGTCCCGCCGGGAGCGTGCCGAGCTGGACGCCGTGCTCGACGCCGGGCTCGTCGGCACGCTGTCGACCGTCGTCGACGGTCAGCCGTGGGTGGTGCCGATGCTCTACGTGCGCGACGGGGACCGGATCCTCCTGCACGGCTCCACCGGGGCCGGGGCGCTGCGGCACGTCGCGGCGGGCGCACCGGCCGCGCTCAGCGTCGTGCACCTCGACGCGGTCGTCGTGGCCCACAGCACCTTCGACTCCTCGGCCAACTACCGGTCGGCGGTCGTCTACGGGACCCTGCGGCCCATCCTCGACCCGGAGGGGAGACGCGTGGCGCTGACGCGCGTCTCGGACGCCATCCTGCCGGGGCGGGAGGCCGAGGTGGAGCCGATGAGCGCGCGGGAGGTCGCGGCCACCCAGGTGATGCAGCTGGAGGTGCACGAGGGGGAGTGGCTGGTCAAGGTGCGCACCGGGGGCCCCGGGGAGCCGGTCCGGCCCACCGGCGCGTGGACCGGCGTCGTGCCCCTGCGGGTCGTCGCCGACGAGCCGGTCCCGGACCCGAGCAGCGCCGGTGAGCCGGTGCCGGCGTCCGTGCAGGAACGCGTGAGGCGGGGCGTCAGCGCCGTGTGAGGCGTCTCACGTCCGGCGCCCTCGGCCCAGGTCAGGGCAGGGGGTGCCCGGGACACGCCGTCGACGGGATTGGGCGGCGACCCCCGTCCTTGCGACACTGGCCCCATGCTCGCACTGCTCCTGTCCATGATCTTCTGCGTCGTCATCGGCGCCGGCGTCGTCGGCTACGTCATGCTCGAGGCGCGCCGGGAGGGCCGTGGTGCGTTCTGGACCGCCGAGGGTGAGGAGCTCATCGCCGGCGCCCGCAGGACGACGGAGAAGGTCCGCGCCCGCAGCGGCGACCTCGTCGGCTCGGCGGCGGAGCGGACCCGCAGCCTGGCCAGCCGGCCCGCCGCCCGCGATGAGGTCGTGCGCGACGGTGTGGTGCGCGAGGAGGCCGTGCGCGACGAGCCCGCGGCGGGGCGCGACGGGGAGATGCGGCACGCCAGCTGACCCCGACCGCCCCCGACCGATGGTCCGGGGCCGGGGTGGCGGCCGTCCGGTCGTGCCGGTGCAGTCTGCGAGGATGGCGCCGTGGGACCGATCAATGAGCTCTGGGAGATCCTGACCCTCGTCACCGTCCTCGTCGTCGGTGCGCTGGGCGTGCTCGTCGCGCTCGTGCGCGGGCGCGGCGGTGACCGGACGTCGCCACGGCTGCCCGACGGGGAGCCCCGCGGGGGCGTCCTCGTCGAGGAACGGGAGCGCGTCGAGGGCCCCGAGGCAGACGTGGAGAACCGCGGCGGCGGTGTCCTCGTCGAGGAGGCGGGGGCGGCGGCCCCGACGCTCGAACGGCCCACGTCGGCCCGCGGCCGCCTGCAGCGGCTGCGCGCGCGGCTGGCGCGGTCCAACTCCGCGATCGGCAACGTGCTGCTCTCGCTCCTGTCCCGGGACGGGCTCAGCGAGACCGACTGGGAGGAGGTCGAGGACACCCTGCTCGCCTCCGACCTCGGCGTCGAGGCCACCCAGGAGCTGGTGGCGGCGCTGCGGACCCAGGTGCGGGTGGACGGCACCACCGACCCCGTGCAGGTCAAGCAGTGGCTGCACGACGACCTGCTGCGCCTGGTCGACCCGTCGATGGACCGGCGCATCGCCGCGAGCCGTGAGGACGGGCACCCCGCGGTGATCCTCGTCGTCGGGGTCAACGGCACCGGCAAGACGACGACGGTCGGCAAGCTCGGCCGGGTGCTCGTGGCCGAGGACAAGGACATCGTCTTCGGCGCCGCGGACACCTTCCGGGCCGCCGCGGCCGACCAGCTGTCGACGTGGGGGGAGAGGGTCGGGGTCCCGACCGTGCGGTCGCACCAGGAGGGTGCGGACCCGGCGTCGGTGGCCTACGAGGCGGTCCGGGCGGGCATCGAGATGGAGTCGGACGTCGTCATCGTCGACACCGCCGGGCGGCTGCACACCAAGCGGGGGCTGATGGACGAGCTCGGCAAGATCAAGAGGGTGGTGGAGAAGCTCGCCCCCGTCGGCGAGGTGCTCCTCGTGCTCGACGCGACCACCGGCCAGAACGGCATGCGCCAGGCCGAGGAGTTCGCCCGCGAGGTGGCGATCACCGGCATCGTGCTGACCAAGATGGACGGCACCGCCAAGGGCGGCATCGTCGTCAACGTCCAGCGCAAGCTCGGCGTGCCGGTCAAGCTCATCGGCCTGGGCGAGGGACCGGACGACCTGGCGCCGTTCGACGCGGAGGCGTTCGTCGGCGCGATCATCGGCTGACGGGCTGACGGGCTGACGGGCGGGCGGGGGCACGGGCGAGGGACGAGCGGGCACGTCTCCCCGTGCGCAACGCCCTCAGATGAGTGGGGTGTGCACGCGATCCGGGGGCAGGCCGTACCCGACCCACTCACCTGAGTGGGCGGGGTTCGCGATCCGCGGGCAGGCCGTACCCGACCCACTCACCTGAGTGGGGTGTGCACGGACAGCTGCGAGCTGCCCGGGGCGTTGCGCGGCTCCGAGGGGTCGCCGAGCGCCCAGCCCACGGCCCGGGTGCCGACCGTGCCGAGCGGGCCCGCGACGGCGCGCAACGTCATACCCTCCAGGCCGCGCAGCGGCGCGGGCAGGTGCAGCCCGAGCAGGTCCCGCGCGTAGCCCGGCAGCAGCTCCACCGCCCCCGCGGCGAGCATCCAGAACCCCGGCCGCGCGGCCCACGGCAGGGGCGGCTCGAGCAGCAGGAAGCGGACCACGTCGAGCGCGCCGGGGGTCGTCTCGAGCTCGGGTCGGTATGCCGCGAGCGCCGTCCCGAGCTCGTGCACCGTCCGCGGCGGGTCGGGGATGCCCAGGCGGGTCGCGACGTAGGACGCCTGGTCGACGTAGCGGTCGGCCTCGGCCGGCGTGAGGGGGCGGCGGGCGTAGCGCTGGTGCGCGACGAGGAAGCTGTCGATCTCGGCGACGTGCACCCACCGCAGCAGGTGCGGGTCGCTCGCCGCGTAGGGACGGCCCAGCCGGTCGGCCCCCGACACCGTCTCGTGGATCCGGTTGATCCGGTCCAGCATCCGCTCGGCCGCCTCGGCGGGGCCGAACGTCGTCATCGCCAGGAACTCGCTGGTGCGCTGCAGGCGCCCCCACGGGTCGTCGCGGTAGCCGGAGTGCTCGCCGACGCCGGCCATCGCCAGGGGGTGGAGCGACTGGAGGAGCAGGGCGCGGATGCCCCCGGCATACATCCCGGCATGACCCTGGACCCGGCAGATCGGGTCGTCGGGGGCGAACCGCCGCTCGCCCGGGGCGAGCCAGATGCTGTGCGCTCGACGGTCGGCGTCCGGACCCGCCACCCGGTCGCGCAGGGCCAGGGCGAGCCGACGTCGGGCGGTGGCGATGGGGGAGCGCACGCGACCAACGTATCCTTGCCGGGTGTTCAACTCCCTCTCCGACCGCCTGGCGCACACCTTCCGCAACCTCAAGCGCAAGGGCAGCGTCACCGAGTCCGATCTCAACGCGACGATCCGGGACATCCGCCTCGCGCTGCTCGACGCGGACGTGGCGCTGCCGGTCGTCAAGGAGTTCACCGGTCGGGTCCGCGAGCGCGGCCTCGGCGCCGAGGTGCACCAGGCGCTCAACCCCGCGCAGCAGATCGTCAAGATCGTCAACGAGGAGCTCGTCTCGATCCTGGGCGGTCAGACCCGCCGGCTGCGGCTCGCCAAGACACCGCCCACGGTGATCATGCTGGCCGGCCTGCAGGGGTCGGGAAAGACGACCTTCGCCGGCAAGCTGGGCCACCTGCTCAAGCAGCAGGGTCACACCCCGCTGCTGGTGGCCGCCGACCTCCAGCGCCCCAACGCGGTCACCCAGCTGCAGGTCGTGGGCGAGCGCGCCGGGGTGCCGGTCTTCGCGCCGGAGCGCGGCAACGTGTTCGGTCACGACGCGGCGCTGGAGGCGGGGGAGGGCACCCGCTCCTTCGGCGACCCGGTCGACGTCGCCGTCGACGGCGTCGAGGAGGCGCGGCGCAAGGGCAACGACGTCGTCATCATCGACACCGCCGGCCGGCTGGCCGTGGACGTCGACCTGATGCGCCAGGCCAGCGACATCCGGATCGAGACCCAGGCCGACGAGGTGCTGTTCGTCATCGACGCGATGATCGGGCAGGCCGCCGTGGAGACCGCAAAGGCCTTCAGCGACGGTGTCGGCATCACCGGGTCGGTGCTCACCAAGCTCGACGGTGACGCGCGCGGTGGTGCGGCCCTGTCGGTCACCACGGTGACCGGCCAGCCGATCCTCTACGCCTCCACGGGTGAGGGCGTCAAGGACGTGGAGCTGTTCCACCCGGACCGGATGGCCTCGCGCATCCTCGACATGGGTGACGTCCTGACGCTCATCGAGCAGGCCGAGCAGGCCTTCGACCAGGTGCAGGCGCGGGAGATGACCCGCAAGTTCCTCGCGGACGAGGACTTCACCTTCGACGACTTCCTCGAGCAGATGGCCGCGATCAAGCGGATGGGGAGCCTGAAGCAGATGCTGGGCATGATGCCGGGCATGCAGGGCATGCGCGCCCAGCTCGACGCCCTCGACGAGCGGGAGTTCGACCGCGTCGAGGCGATGGTGCGCTCGATGACGCCGTTCGAGCGGCACCACCCCAAGCAGATCAACGGCTCCCGCCGGGCGCGCATCGCGCGCGGCTCGGGCACCACGGTCCCGGAGGTCAACCAGCTCCTCGAGCGCTTCGGCGAGGCGCAGAAGATGATGCGGCAGCTCAAGAAGGGCGGGGGCATCCCCGGGATGCCGGGGATGCCCGGCATGGGCGGTCCCGGCGGTGGCCGGCGGGGCAAGGCGGCACCGAAGAAGAAGGGGAAGTCCGGCAACCCCGCCAAGCGCGCCCAGCAGGAGCGGGAGGCGGAGCAGAAAGCCGTGACCGCCCGGGAGACCTCCTTCGACAACGCCTTCGGTGCCGGGGCGCAGGACGAGGCGGGGACGCCGGCCGGTCAGGGTTCCGACCTCGCCGGTCTGAAGCTCCCGCCGGGCTTCGAGAAGTTCCTCGACCAGGGCGGGAGCAGGTAGCCGCGGCCGCACCCGCGGGGGAACACGTCATACCCTCTGTTTGTTGACTCATCAACAAAACCGAGGACAAGGAGTATGACGTGACGGTCGAGCTGGGTCTGGACACCTTCGGCGACATGACGGTGCGCGACGACGGCACGCCGGAGACCGCCGCCCAGGTGATCCGCAACCTCGTGGACCAGGGGGTGCTGGCGGACCAGGTCGGCGTCGACTTCCTCGGGGTGGGCGAGCACCACCGTCCCGACTTCGCGGTGAGCGCGCCGGACGTGGTGCTGGCGGGCCTGGCCACCCGGACCGGGCGGATCCGGCTGGGCACGGCCGTCACGGTCCTCAGCTCGGACGACCCGATCCGCGTGTTCGAGCGCTTCTCGACCATCGACGCGCTGTCGGGCGGCCGGGCCGAGGTCGTCCTCGGTCGCGGGTCCTTCACCGAGTCCTTCCCCCTCTTCGGCTACGACCTGCGCGACTACGACACCCTCTTCAGCGAGAAGCTCGACCTTTTCGTCCAGCTCCTGGACGAGGGGCCGGTCAGCTGGCAGGGAAGCATCCGGCCGCCGCTGGTCGAGCAGGAGGTGTGGCCCCGGACCGAGTCCGGCCGGCTGACCACCTGGATCGCGGTGGGTGGCTCTCCGCAGAGCGTGGTGAGGGCCGCGTCATACCAGATCCCGCTCATGCTCGCCGTCATCGGCGGGCCCGCCGCCCGCTTCGCACCCTTCGCCGAGCTCTACCGGCGGGTGCTGGAGGAGGCCGGCGCCGACCGGCTGCCGGTGGCCGTGCACTCGCCGGGCCACGTGGCGCAGACCGACGAGCTCGCCCGCGAGCAGCTGTACCCCCACTTCAAAGCCAACCGGGACCGGATCGGCGCCGAGCGCGGCTGGGGCCCGGTCGGTCTCGACGAGTACCACGGCGAGATCACCCACGGCTCGCTCTACGTCGGCTCGCCGGAGACCGTCGCGCGCAAGATCGCCGCGACGGTTCGCACGCTGGGCCTGGACCGCTTCGACCTCAAGTACGCCAACGGCCCGATGCCCCACAGCCAGCTGATGCGCTCGATCGAGCTCTACGGCACCCAGGTGGCGCCGCGGGTGCGGGAGCTGCTCGCCGAGGACTGACGGGGACCGGGTCTGTCGCAGGCCCGTGCCACAGTGCGGGGTATGACGTACCTCCGCTGCTCGATCGTCCCGCCCTACGTGCTGCGTCGGCTGGCGCGGGCCGAGCCGGGGCTGGCGGACGCGGTGGGGTTCGCCCTGGACGACGGCGCCTCGCTCCGGCACCGGCGCGAGCTCACCGGCACCCGTTGGCCTGACGGGGATCCCGGCGGCGGCCAGGGGATCATCGCCTGGCCGATGCAGCAGCGGGCCGGTGCGGGCGCGGAGCGGCAGGTCGTCGGGGCCGTGGAGGTCCCGGCGTCCGCGACGCCGGACCGCTCGGTGCACGACGCCCAGCAGCGCACCGAGCTGCCCGGGCGGCTGGTCCGGGCCGAGGGGCGGCCGCCGGCGGCGGACGCGTCGGTCGACGAGGCCTACGACGGGCTGGGTGCCACGTGGGAGGTGCTGGCGCGCGTCTACGGCCGCGACTCCCTCGACGGCCGGGGTCTGCCGCTGCTGGCCACCGTCCACTACGGACGCAGCTACGACAACGCGTTCTGGGACGGGCGCCAGATGGTCTTCGGCGACGGGGACGGCGTCTACTTCGCCGGCTTCACGCGCAGCGTCGACGTCGTGGCCCACGAGCTGGCCCACGGACTGACCCAGTTCACCGCCGGCCTGACCTACGTCGGTCAGCCCGGGGCCCTCAACGAGTCCGCCTCCGACGTGTGGGGTTCCCTGGTGCGCCAGTGGGTGCGCGGCCAGACGGTCGACGAGGCCGACTGGCTGATCGGTGCCGAGCTGTTCACGGACCGGGTCCAGGGGGTCGCGCTGCGGTCGATGGCGGCCCCGGGGACCGCCTACGACGACCCGGTCCTGGGCACGGACCCGCAACCCGGGCACATGGACGACTACGTGGTGCTGCCGCACGACGCCGACAACGACAACGGCGGGGTGCACGTCAACTCCGGCATCCCCAACAGGGCGTTCCACCTCTTCGCCACGGCCCTGGGCGGGCACGCCTGGGAGCGGGCCGGCCAGGTGTGGTTCGACACGATGACCACGCGCGGGTCGATCCCGCGGGACGCGGACTTCCTGCGCTTCGCCGCCGCCACGGTGACGGCCGCCGAACGCAGGTACGGCGAGCGCGGTGAGGTCGAGCGGGCCCTGCGATCGGCGTGGGCGGGCGTGGGCATCGAGGTGGCGGCGAGGGTGTGAGCCGTCGGCGCAGGGACCCGGCTGCGGTGGACGGTGGCCCCTGCGGGGGCTATGAGTCGCCGCGGTCCCCGCTAGCCTGACCGCACGACATACCCGCGAGGAGGCGAGATGAGCGCACCGGTGCTGCACGTCCGTGGCCAGGTCCTGGTCGGTCCCGAGGAGGTGCTCGGCGAGGTCTGGGTGCTGGACGGGAGGATCAGCCTCAGCCCGCCCACCTCCGGAGAGGTCGAGACCGTGGACGGGTATGCCGTGCCCGGTCTCGTGGACGCCCACTGCCACGTGGGGCTCGAGGCGCACGGGGCGGTGGACGAGGAGCGCACCGAGCAGCACGCGCTCGCGGAGCGGGACGCAGGTGCGCTGCTCCTCCGTGACGCCGGCAGCCCGGCCGACACGCGGTGGGTGCAGGAGCGCGAGGACCTGCCCCGGCTGATCCGCGCCGGCCGCCACATCGCCCGGACCAGGCGTTACCTGCGCAACTTCGCGTGGGAGATCGAGCCCGAGGACCTCGTCGCCCACGTCCGCCAGGAGGCGCGCGACGGCGACGGCTGGGTCAAGCTCGTGGGGGACTGGATCGACCGGGAGACCGGCGACCTGGCCGTCTGCTGGCCGGTGGACGTGCTCACCGAGGCCATCGCGGCCGCCCACGAGGAGGGCGCGCGGGTCACGGCGCACTGCTTCGGCGAGCAGTCGCTCGTCGACTTCGCCGCGGCCGGCACCGACTGCATCGAGCACGCGACCGGGCTCGTCGACGACACCATCGACACCTTCGCGCGGCAGGGCATCGCGATCGTGCCGACGCTGGTCAACATCGACAACTTCCCGAAGTTCGCGGAGGCCGGCCGGGGCAAGTTCCCGACCTACGCCGACCACATCATGGACCTGCACGAGCGCCGCCACGAGACGGTGGCCAAGGCCCACGAGGCGGGCGTGCCGGTCTACGTCGGCACCGACGCGGGCGGCCAGCTGCCGCACGGCCTCGTCGCGCGCGAGGTCGAGGCGCTGACCCGGGCCGGGATGTCGAACCTCGAGGCGATCGGTGCCGCGACCTGGGCGGCCCGCGCCTGGCTGGGGCGGCCGGGCATCGCGGAGGGGGAGTCGGCCGACCTGGTCGTCTACCGCGACGACCCCCGCGAGGACGTGCGCACCATGGTCGACCCGCACCGGGTCATCCTCCGGGGCCGGGCGCACGAGCACTCCGGCGCCCGGGGCTGAGGGTCAGGCGGCCTCGGTGACGGGCTCCCCGAGGCGCAGCAGGACCTCGTAGGCCCGCACCGAGAGGAAGGCCGGGGGCTCGTCCGTGACCACCGACTCGCGCAGGAGCGTGACGGCGTGCGCCAGCAGCTCCTCGCGCGCGCCGCGCCGGCGCAGGAGCGCCACCTCATCCTCCATGACCCGGTCCAGGAGGAGCGGCGACATGGTCGGCCCCTCCGCGAACCGCTGGCCGTGGGTCATCCACTGCCACAGCTGCATCCGCGCCAGCTCGACGGTGCCGAAGTCCTCGATGTGGCCCTGCAGGGTCAGCGTCCCCTCGCCGGCCAGCCACCCGGTGAGGTAGGTCAGCGCCGACCGCAGCGCGGTCCGCATACCGGTCAGCGTCGCGCTGCCGGGGAGTGAGCTGACGTCCCGCAGCGCGGCGGCGTCCACCGTCCCCGAAGGCACCTCGCCCCCCTCGCGCAGCCGCTCCTGGGCGTCGGTGCCGACCCGGCGGTCACGGTCCTCGAACGGGGTGCGGACCACCGGCACCAGGCCCGGGTGGAGCGCCCAGGCGCCGTCGAACCCCTGCTTGGACTCGCGCGCCTTGTCACGGTGGACGCGGGCGTGGGTCATCGCCACCGACTCGTCGAAGGGCCCGCTCGCCGCCAGCGCCACGGGCCCGCCGATGGCCTGGACCCCGCGCCGGTGGCAGGTGCGCACGATCACGTCGGTGTAGGCGCGCAGGAAGCGCGTGTTCATGGTGAACGAGTCCCGGTCGGGGAGGGCGTGGTCCGGCCGCTGCCCGTAGGTGCGCAGGTAGGAGAAGACGTAGTCCCACCGTCCGGCGGTGAGCCCGGTCACGCGCTCACGGAGCACGTGCAGGATCTCCTCCAGCTGGTATGCCGCCTGCACGGTCTCCACGAGCACGCTCACCCGGGTGCACCCCGGGGACAGACCGAGCGCCTCCTCCGCCCGTCCCAGCATGGCGTCCCACCAGGCCGCCTCCTGCCAGGTCTCCAGCTTGGGCATGTAGAGGTAGGGGCCGCTGCCGTTGTCCGCGAGGATCTGACCGTTGAGGGCCAGGAAGGTGACGACGTCGGCGACCGGGGCGCTCAGCGGCTCCCCGTCCACCTGCGCGTGCGCCTCGACGAGATGAAGCCCCCGGGGCCGGACCATGAGCGTCGGGACGCCCGGCCGGGCGTCCCCCGTGCGGGTGGCGGCGACGTCGGAGATGACGCGGTGGGCGGTCTCGAGGCGGCGCTGCGTAGGCACGAGCATGTCCTCCAGGTCGGCCACCCAGACGTCGGCCCCGGTGGCCAGGACACCCTTGGCCGCCTCCGCCGTGGCGGGGGTGGCGAGCTCGACGAGGCGGTAGGTCAGGTCCGCGGGCGGCGGAGCGACCCGCCAGTGCGGGTCCTCCCGGATCGCCCTCGTCTCCTCCGGCTGGGCGAGCTCGGCTCCGGCCAGGACCGCACGGGACTGCTCCTTGCGGGCGTTGAGCAGCGACTTTCGCTCCTCCCGGCCGGCCCGCTCCACGCTCTCCACGGCCGCGAGCTGGTCGGCGTCCAGCAGGTGGTTCAGGTAGCTGTCCATGGGGCCTTACCTCCGTCGGTGGGGACGACCGGGCCCCGCGGGGGCCCGGTCGTGCGTCCTGTCAACCGGCGACGCGGGTGCGCGACCCGGCGACCACGGTGAGTCAGTGGTGGAACTGCTCGGACTCCGTCGAGCCCGACAGCGCGGTCGTGGAGGACTCCGGGTTCACCGCGGTGCTCACGGCGTCAAAGTACCCGGTGCCGACCTCGGCCTGGTGACGGACGGCGGTGTAGCCGCGCTCCGCGTCGGCGAACTCCGCCTCCTGCAGCTCGACGTAGGCGCTCATCCCGGAACGGGAGTAGCCGTGGGCGAGGTGGAACATGCCGTGGTTGAGCGAGTGGAAGCCGGCCAGCGTGATGAACTGGAAGGCGTAGCCGAGCTCGCCCAGCTCGTCCTGGAACGAGGCGATCTCCGCGTCGGAGAGGGCCGCCTTCCAGTTGAACGACGGTGAGCAGTTGTAGGCCAGCTTCTGGCCCGGGAAGTCCTTGTGGAGCTCCTGCGCGAACTCGCGCGCCAGGCCCAGGTCCGGCGTGCCCGTCTCGACCCAGATGAGGTCCGAGTAGGGCGCGTAGGCCTTGGCCCTGGCCAGCACCGGCTCGATGCCGTTGCGCACGCGGTAGAAGCCCTCCGAGGTGCGCTCGCCGGTGGTGAACGGCTGGTCGATCTCGTCGACGTCGCTCGTGAGCAGGTCGGCCGCGAGGGCGTCGGTGCGGGCGATGACGACCGAGGGGACACCCAGGACGTCGGCCGCCAGCCGGGCGGAGCTGAGCGTGCGGACGTGCTGGGACGTCGGGACCAGCACCTTGCCGCCGAGGTGGCCGCACTTCTTCTCCGAGGCGAGCTGGTCCTCCCAGTGCACCCCGGCCGCGCCCGAGGCGATCATGGACTTCATCAGCTCGAAGACGTTGAGGGGCCCGCCGAAGCCGGCCTCCGCGTCCGCGACGATCGGGACGAAGTAGTCGGTGCTGGTGTCCCCCTCCATCCAGGCGATCTGGTCGGCGCGCTTGAGGGCGTTGTTGATCCTGCGGACGACCGCGGGGACCGAGTTGGCGGGGTAGAGGCTCTGGTCGGGGTAGGTCTCCCCGGCGAGGTTGGCGTCGGCCGCGACCTGCCAGCCGGAGAGGTAGATGGCCTCGAGCCCGCCCTTGACCATCTGCACGGCCTGGTTGCCGGTCAGGGCCCCCAGCGCGCGGGTGAAGGGCTTGGTCTCCAGGGCCTCCCAGAGGCGCTCGGCGCCGCGGCGGGCGAGGGTGTGCTCCTCGACGACGGACCCGCGGAGACGGATCACGTCCTCGGCGGTGTAGCGACGCTCCACGCCCTGCCAGCGAGGGTTGTCGGCCCAGTCGCGCTCCAGCTCGACCGCCTGCTCGGCGGGGCTCAGCGGCTGCGGCGAGGAGGTGCTCTGCTCGTGCTGGGTGGTGGTCATCGTCGACCCCTTTCGTGTCGTTCGGGCGGTGCCGGATGGTGTGCGGTGTGACCGGTTGTTGACCACTGTGCCCCGTCCGGACCGTCCGGCAACCCCCTTCCCACTATCAAGAACATCCGATCTTTCGCTATCGTGCAGGGATGACTGCTGTCCACGGCCGGGTGCTGCCGTTCATCCCCTCGGACCGGCTCGAGTCGGTCGACGACGCCGCCCCACGGGGCAGCGACAGCGTCGGGATCGGTCGCCGGCTGCGGCACCACCGTCGCGAGGCCGGGCTGACGCTGGCCGAGCTCGGGCAGCGGGTCGGCCTGTCCGCATCGGCGATCTCACTGCTCGAGAACGGCCGGCGGGAGCCGCGGGTGACCACGCTCGACGACCTGGCCCGGGCCCTGGGCACCGACCTGGCCGCGCTCGTGTCCGCCGGACCCCCGAGCCGCCGGGCGGCCCTGGAGGTCAAGTGGGAGCGGGCCCAGCGTTCCCCGGGGTTCGAGGGCCTGGGCATCCCGGCGGTCCGCGTCGGCCCCGGTCTGCCGGACGACGCCCTCGAGGCGCTCGTCGGGCTGTACGAGAGCGTCGTCGGCCTCCAGCAGCACCGCGCGGCCACCCCGGAGTACGCCCGGCTCGCCAACGCCGAGCTGCGGCGCCGGATGCGCGAGGCCGACAACTACTTCCCCGACATCGAGGCGCTCGCCGCCGACCTGGTCGGGGTCGTCGACCACAGCCACGGCCCCGTCACGAGGGAGGCGGTCAACCGGATCGCCCGCCACGTCGGGTTCACCCTGGAGGCCGTCCCCGACCTGCCCGCCTCCACCCGGACCGTGACCGACCTGGCCAACCGGCGCGTCTACGTGCCCACCCGCGGGGGCCACGACCTGCGGGCCACGGCCCTGCAGGCGCTGGGCCACGTGGTGCTCGAGCACGAGACACCCCGCGACTACGCCGAGTTCCTGGCCCAGCGGGTGGAGATCAACTACTTCGCCGCCGCGGTCCTGCTGCCCGAGTCCAGCGTCGTCCCCTTCCTGCGCCGCGCGAAGGAGGCCCGGGACATCGCCCTGGAGGACCTCCGCGACGCCTACGCGGTCTCCTACGAGACCGCGGCCCACCGGTTCTGCAACCTCGCGACACGCCACCTCCAGCTGCCCGTGCACTTCATGCGGACCAGCGCCGACGGCGTCATCTACAAGGCGTACGAGAACGACGGCGTGCGCTTCCCCATGGACCCGACCGGCGCCATCGAGGGGGCACGCGTGTGCCGGTCGTGGACCGCCCGGGTCGTCTTCGAGCGCCCGCTGGGCGAGGTGTACCACCAGTACACCGACACCGGCCGCGGCACCTTCTGGTGCACGGCGGTGGCGGAGCAGACGCCGGCGGGGCGGTTCTCGGTGAGCGTCGGCGTGCCGTTCGACCAGGTGCGCTGGATGCGCGGGCGCGACACCACCGCACGCCGGGTCTCCCGCTGCCCCGACCCGCGGTGCTGCACCCAGCCACCCCCCGAGCTGGCCCGCACCTGGGCGGGCAAGGTGTGGCCGAGCGCCCGCGCGCACTCCCACCTGCTCGCCGTGATGCCGCCCGGCGTCTTCCCCGGGGTGGACGACACCGAGGTGCTGCGCTTCGTGGCCGAGCACGCCCCGGACCGGCAGGACGGCTCGGGGGGACCGCCGGGTTGGGCCGCCGCCGCGGATCTGGCACACTAGGCCGGTACTCATCCGGCCGGCCCCTCTCACCGACCGAGCATGCGTCCACCGGAGCGTCGGTCCCGCGGGTGTTCCCCCACCGTGGCGGCCGGGCTGCTCACCCAGACCAAGAATGAGGAGACCACGCACTCGTGGCTGTCAAGATTCGCCTGAAGCGCATGGGCAAGATCCGTGCACCGTTCTACCGTGTCGTCGTCATGGACTCGCGCGCCAAGCGCGACGGCCGGGCGATCGAGGAGATCGGCAAGTACCACCCGACCGAGGAGCCCTCGCTCATCGACATCGACACCGACCGGGCGCAGTACTGGCTCGGCGTCGGCGCCCAGCCGACCGAGCAGGTCCAGGCGCTGCTGAAGATCACCGGAGACTGGCAGAAGTTCAAGGGCGAGCCCGGCACCGAGGGCACCCTGAAGGTCAAGGCGCCCAAGCCGGACAAGAGGTCCCTCTACGAGGCAGCCCTCGCGGCGGCCGACGGTGACGACAGCGCCGACAGCGGCGCGACCACGCGCCGCAAGCCGGCCCGCAAGGACAAGGCCGAGGCCGCGCCTGCCGAGACCACGCCCGAGGCTGCGCCCGCCGAGGCCACGCCCGCCGAGCCGGCCCCCGCGGCCGAGTCCGAGGCGCCTTCCGAGACCCCCGCCGAGGCCTGATCGTGCTCGAGGAGGCGCTGGAGCACCTGGTCAAGGGCATCGTGGACCACGACGGCGACGTCGTCGTCCGGTCCAAGAGCGCCCGGCACGGTGACATCCTCGAGGTCAGGGTCCACCCCGACGACCTCGGCCGGGTGATCGGCCGTCGCGGCCGCACCGCGAGCGCCCTCCGCACCGTCGTCGGTGCCCTTTCGGGAGACGGCAAGGTCCGCGTCGACATCGTCGACACCGACCGGGTGCGCTGACCACCCGCACCTCCCGGCACGGCCCGCCCGGCGCACCGCGCCCGGCGGGCCGTGCTGCGTCCCGGCCCCCGCACGAGCGGTGCCGGCAGGGCCCGCATACCCTCGGTCCGAGCCGGACCACCGACCCCTGGAGACCGACATGGCAGACGAGGCGTTCGTCGCCGCCCGCATCGGGAGGCCGCACGGACTGCGCGGCGAGGTGACCGTGCAGGTCCACACCGACGACCCGGACAGCCGCTTCGTCGTCGGCGCCACCTTCCCGACCGACCCCGCCGCCCGCGGCCCCCTGAGCCTGCGCAGCGTGCGCGTGCACCAGGGCACCTACCTGCTGGGCTTCGAGGGCCACCCGGACCGCAGCGCGGCCGAGGCGCTGCGCGGCACCCTGCTGCTCGTCGCCGACGAGCCGGAGGACGACCCGGGGGAGGGCTGGCGCGAGGAGGACCTCCTCGGGTTCGCCGTGGTCACCCCCGAGGGCACCGACCTCGGCACCGTCTCGGGGCTGCACCTGCGACCGGTCCAGGACCTGCTCGAGGTGCGGACCCCCCGCGGCCAGGTCCTGGTCCCGTTCGTCGACGAGCTGGTGCCCGAGATCGACGAGGACGCCCGCCGGGTCGTCGTCGACCCTCCGCCCGGGCTGCTGGAGCTCGGGGAGGACGGGGCGTGACGCTTCGTCTCGACGTCGTCACGATCTTTCCCGACTACCTGGCGCCGCTGGAGCTCTCGCTCATCGGCCGGGCGCGCCGCGAAGGTCTGCTCGAGGTGCACGTGCACGACCTTCGCGACTGGACCGCCGACCGGCACCGCACCGTGGACGACACCCCCTACGGAGGGGGGGCGGGCATGGTCATGAGGCCCGAGCCCTGGGGCGCCGCCCTCGACGAGGTATGCCGCTCCGCCCCCGGGCGGACCCCCCACCTCGTCGTCCCCGGCCCGGGAGGGGACCCGTTCACCCAGGCCACGGCGCACCGGCTGGCGACGCAGGACTGGCTCGTCTTCGTCTGCGGCCGGTACGAGGGCATCGACGAGCGGGTCTACGAGGAGTTCGGCGCGCGCTACCCGCTCTCGGTGCTCAGTCTCGGTGACTACGTGCTCAACGGCGGCGAGGTCGCGGTGCTGGCGATGACGGAGGCCGTCGCGCGCCTGGTGCCCGGGGTGATCGGCAACCAGGCCAGCCTGGACGAGGAGTCCCACACGGGCGGGTTGCTGGAGTACCCCGTCTACACCAAGCCCCCGGTGTGGCGCGGCCGGGAGGTCCCTCCGGTCCTCCTGTCCGGGCACCACGGCCAGATCGCCGCATGGCGGCAGCAGCAGCGGCTCGAGCGCACCGCCCGCCGTCGCCCGGACCTCCTCGAGGGCTACCTCGACGGCCAGGGTGGCACCGCGGCGGCGGAGGGCTGGGACGCCTGAGCACGGCGGGTGCCTACGATCAGGCCGTGCACGTCCTCACCCTCCTCACCGACCCCGCCCGGGCCGACCTCACCGAGGCGGCGCTCCGCGAGCTGTCCGGCTGGGGACCGCGCTCGCCGCGGTGGCTCGCCGACGGCGTCGCGCTCGAGGCCACCCTGGACCTCCTCCCGGCGGACCGGTGGGAGGCGTGGGGCCGCTGGCAGGAGCGGGGCGTCGACCTGGTGCTGCAGCCCGCGGCGGGACGCCGCAAGAAGGTCCTCCTCGCCGACATGGACTCGACGATGATCCAGCAGGAGTGCATCGACGAGCTGGCCGCGCACGCAGGGGTGGGGGAGCACGTCGCCGGCATCACGGCGCGGGCGATGAACGGCGAGCTCGACTTCGCCGAGGCGCTGCGCTCGCGGGTGGCGCTGCTCGCGGACCTGCCGACCGCCGTCGTCGACACCGTCCTGTCCGAACGCATCACGCTGATGCCCGGGGGGAGCGAGCTGGTCGCGACGATGCGTGCCCACGGCGCCTACACGGCCCTGGTGTCCGGCGGGTTCACCCAGTTCACGGGCGCCGTCGCGGGGCGGCTCGGCTTCGACGAGCACCGGGCCAACACGCTCGCGGTCGACGGTGGGCGGTTCACCGGCCGGGTCCTCGAGCCGGTCGTGGGCCGCGAGGCCAAGGTCGCGGCCCTCCGGGAGATCACGGCGGAACTCGGACTGACGCCCCGGGACGCCATCGCGGTGGGGGACGGCGCCAACGACCTGGACATGCTGCGCCTCGCGGGGACCGGGGTCGCCCTCCACGCCAAGCCGGTCGTGGCCGAGCAGGTCGAGGTGCGCGTCAACCACGGTGACCTGACGGCGCTCCTCTACCTGCAGGGGTATGCCGCCGCGGACCTGCTCCGGCCGGGGTGACGGTTTGGCCGGGGTCCTCCCGGTCTGGCAGACTTGACCCTTGCGTCCCTGACCCGGCACCACCGAGCTCGCGCCCCTGCCACAGGGGGAGTCGCGCGAGCGGAGCGCGGCGAGGGACGGCATACCGACAGCGTGCCCGCCCCGGGCACCAGATCGCCGTGGGTGACCTGTGGCATCGACGGCAGGAGAGAAGCCATGCACAAGCTCGACCAGCTCGACGCAGCCAGCCTGCGCAGCGACATCCCGGACTTCCGCGCCGGCGACACCATCAACGTCCACGTCAAGGTCATCGAGGGCAGCCGCTCCCGCGTCCAGGTCTTCAAGGGCGTCGTGATCCGCCGCCACGGCGGTGGCGTCGCCGAGACCTACACCGTGCGCAAGGTCTCCTTCGGGGTCGGCGTGGAGCGCACCTTCCCGCTGCACTCCCCGAACGTGGAGAAGGTCGAGCTCGTCTCCCGCGGCAAGGTCCGCCGCGCCAAGCTCTACTACCTGCGCGACCTGCGCGGCAAGGCCGCCAAGATCCGCGAGCGTCGCGACGCCGTGCCCGCCGCCGCCAAGCCGGCCCCGGTGAGCGCCCCCGCGGAGGCCCCGGCCGAGCAGGCCTGAGGCCGCACGAGACACCGATCCCCCGTCCGGGCGCTGCCCGGCGGGGGATCGTCGTGTCTCCCAGCCCGCAGGGTTAAGGTCGCACCAGCCGCCCGGTCGTCAGGACGGGCCGGCCCGAGCAGCTAGAGGACGAGGACGGCAGAGGGTGAGCGACCCGAGCAGGGACGAGGTGCTCCAGGACGGGCCGCAGCCCGAGGAGACGACAAGGCGGGCACAGCGGGCACGCCGGCACCAGGAGGAGCGCAAGGGCGGTTTCTGGCACGCCGTCCGCGAGACGCTGGGCATCGCGGTCACCGCCCTCGTCATCTCCTTCATCATCAAGACCTTCCTCGCCCAGGCGTTCTGGATCCCCTCCGGAAGCATGGAGAACACCCTCGTCTACGGCGACCGGGTGATGGTGAGCAAGATCCAGGCCGGCCCGATGGAGGTCGAGCGCGGCGACATCGCGGTCTTCGAGGACCCGGGCGGGTGGCTGCCCCCGTCGGTGCAGCCCGACCGCGGGCCGGTGATGGACACCCTCATGGC
Organism: Ornithinimicrobium cerasi; assembly: GCF_003702705.1. Lineage (GTDB taxonomy): Bacteria > Actinomycetota > Actinomycetes > Actinomycetales > Dermatophilaceae > Ornithinicoccus > Ornithinicoccus cerasi. The sequence goes on from NZ_QZMN01000004.1 coordinate 64,846, forward strand.
TGCGCTGCAGTTCGTCGGGGTGGCGCCCGTCTCGGAGGGCAACCACCTCATCAAGCGGGTCATCGGGGTCGGTGGCGACACGGTCGCGTGCTGCGACGACGAGGGACGGCTCAGCGTCAACGGCGAGCCGCTGACCGAGGACTACCTCTACCCGGGGGACGAGCCGAGCACGGTGGAGTTCGAGGTCACCGTGCCCGAGGACGGCATCTGGGTGATGGGGGACCACCGGTCCAACTCCCGGGACTCGCGCGCGCACGACGACGGCACCGGGGCCGGCGGGTCCGTCCCGCGCGACAACGTGGTGGGTCAGGCGTTCGTGCTCCTCTTCCCGCTGGAGAACGCGACCTGGTTCCGGACCCCGGACACCTTCGCCCAGGTGCCGCAGCGGTGACCGCCACGGCCACTCCCCGGCGCGCCGCGGCCCGCCGCCCCAGCCTGCGGGTCGAGCGCACCCTCCAGCGCGAGGGGTACGGCGTCCTCGTCGGCATGGACGAGGTCGGCCGGGGGGCGCTCGCCGGTCCGGTCACCGTGGGGGTCGTGGCCATCGACACGTCCTGCCGGACCGCCCCGGCCGGCGTCCGCGACTCCAAGCTCCTCGCCCCCGCGGCCCGGGAACGCCTCGCCCCCCGCATCCGCCGCTGGTGCCTGGGCCACGGCGTCGGGCACGCCAGCGCCGCGGAGATCGACGACATCGGGATCATGGCTGCCCTGCGGCTGGCGGGGGAGCGGGCCCTGGCCCAGCTCGACCTGCGGCCCGACCTCGTGCTCCTCGACGGCAACCACGACTGGCTCACCGACCCGCGGCGGGTGGGTCTGCTGGCGCTGACCGAGGACACCGCCCCGCCGCCCCCGGTGCGGACGATGATCAAGGCCGACCTGCGCTGCTCCTCGGTCGCGGCGGCGTCCGTGCTCGCCAAGGTGACCCGGGACGCCCTCATGGTCGATCTCGCCCCCGGGCACGCGGCATACCGTTGGGAGCAGAACAAGGGGTATGCCGCGCCCGAGCACCTGGACGCGCTGCGCGCCCTCGGCCCCAGCGACCACCACCGCCGCAGCTGGCGGATCACCGGCAACGGGGTCGTCGCCGGCACCGGCATCGGCACGGACGAAGGAGGGCTCCTGTGAGCGCGGAGGACCTGGAGAAGTACGAGACCGACATGGAGCTCGCGCTCTACCGCGAGTACCGCGACGTGGTCGGGCTGTTCTCGCACGTCGTGGAGACCGAGCGGCGGTTCTACCTGGCCAACGAGGTCGACGTGCAGGTGCGCACCGGCGACGGCGAGACGTGGTTCGAGGTGACGATGAGCGACGCGTGGGTGTGGGACGTCTACCGCCCGGCCCGCTTCGTCAAGAGGGCCCGGGTCATCACGTTCAAGGACGTCAACGTGGAGGAGCTGGCCAAGAGCGAGCTGGAGGTCCCCAAGGAGCCGCCCTTCGGGCGCTGATCCCAGGCAGCACGCGAGGAGGCACCCCCGGCCTGGGGTGGGGCCGGGGGTGCCTCTGCTGACCGGCAGGGGGTCAGCGCGCCGGGGCGCGGGAGGTCAGAGCCTGCGGCACTGGTCCTCCTTGTTGCCCGAGACCGTGTTGCCCGTCCCCGTCGGGGCCGGGTTGTTGGACTTGCACTGCAGGTTGCCGTCGATCGTGTTCCGGCTGATGGTCACCGCGGCCCGGTTCGAGAAGTACTGCACGTCGCCCTTGACCTGGGTGAAGGTGGTCGACTGGGCGCCGCTGTTGGCCTTGGACTGGAGGCTGCCGCCGACGCTGGAGCGGGTGAGGGTCGCGGTCCGGCCGTTCTCCAGCTGGACGTCGCCCTTGACGCTGGTGGCGTTGCGCGCGACCACGCTGCGGTGACCCTGCGCCTGGACGCTGCCCTCGACGTAGGCACGGTCGGCGGTGAGCGTGGACCCGGAGCGGACGAACACGTTGCCCTTGACGTAGGTGCCGGTCAGGGTGCACGTCGCGCCGGGGGGCACGTTGATGCTCCCGTCGATCGTGCGGGCGCCGATCGAGCCGCGGCAGGTGATCTCGTCGGCGTGCGCGGGCAGCGCGGTCAGGGCCATGGTCGACCCGAGGAGCGCGACGGTGGCCAGGGTGGCGAGGAGCGAGCGGGACATGGGGACTCCGATCCTGGGCGGCCGGCCTCGGTGGCCGGCTCCCTCCCAGCCTGGCCGCCGCGCGTGAGAGGGCGGTAACCCACGGGTGAAGGTCCTCTCATTCTCGCGGGCGCCCCGTCCACACCCTCCCCGGCGCCGGATGGGTCGTCCACAGTGCCGGCCGCGACCCTTGTCCGAGGGCGGCGACCCCGGTTGTCTTCGGGGACAGGACGTCGCCGGGTCGGCGCGGCGGTCGAGGTGGAGGAGGGGCGATGGAGGGTATGCCGTGGCGCGAGGCTCGCGGGGTGGGTGACCGGGGGGAGGACCTGGCCTGCGCACACCTGGTGGAGCAGGGCTGGGAGGTGGTCGAGCGCAACTGGCGCTGCCGCGAGGGGGAGCTGGACGTCGTCGCGCTCGACCCGGACGGCCAGCTCGTGTTCTGCGAGGTGAAGACGCGACGGTCCGCCCGGTGCGGCGCGCCGATCGAGGCGGTGGGTCAGGAGAAGGCGCAGCGGCTGCGCAGGCTCGCCTGGGCCTGGCTGGCCGCCCACGGGCGGCGTCCGGACCGGTTCCGCATCGACGTCATCGGCGTGCTGGTCCCGCCCGGGCGCCCGGCCGAGCTGCAGCACCTGCGGGCGGTCGCCTGATGGGGTTCGGGAGCACCCGCGGCCTGACCCTGAGCGGCGTCGAGGGGCACCTCGTCACGGTCGAGGTGCAGGGCAGTGACGGCCTGCCGACGTTCGTCATGACCGGGCTCGCCGACCCCGCCTGCCGGCAGGCGCCGGACCGGGTCCGCCCGGCGATCGGCAACCTGGGCCTGTCCCTGCCCGCGCGACGGTGGACGATCAACCTCTCGCCCGCCGGCCTGCCCAAGACGGGCAGCGGGCTCGACCTGGCCATCGCCACGGCGCTGCTCGCGGCGGAGAACCACGTGGACGCCGCGGAGGTGGCCGGGGTGGCCCACGTCGGCGAGGTCGGGCTGGACGGCACGGTGCGGCCGGTGGCGGGGGTGCTGCCCATGGTCGTCGCGGCGGCGGAGGCGGGGGTGCGCGAGGTGCTCGTCTGCGCCGCCGACGCGCGTGAGGCCTCCCTCGTCGGGGGGATCACCGTGCACGGCGTCAGGTCCCTGCTCGACCTCGTGGCGTTTTACCAGGCCCGCAGCGCCGGGCTCGAGCACCCGCTCCCGGTGCCGGACCCCCCGCGGCCTCGACCCGCACCGGGCAAGGACCTGTGCGACGTCGTCGGTCAGGCGCAGGCCCGGTGGGCGCTGGAGGTCGCGGCCGCCGGCGGGCACCACATGCTCCTGGTCGGCCCGCCGGGCGCGGGCAAGACGATGCTGGCGGAACGGCTCCCGGGGCTGCTGCCCGCCCTCGGGGAGTCCGACGCGCTGGCGGTGACGGCCATCCACTCCGTGCTCGGGGTGCTGCCCCGGGGCGACGAGCTGCTCACCCGGGCACCGTTCGTCGCCCCCCACCACAGCGCCTCGATGGCGGCGGTGATCGGCGGTGGTTCCGGGGCCGTCCGACCCGGGGCCGTCTCGCGGGCCCACCGGGGCGTCCTCTTCATGGACGAGGCGCCGGAGTTCCGCCGGGACGTGCTCGACGGGCTGCGGCAACCGCTGGAGTCCGGGGAGGTGGTGGTCGCCAGGGCGGACCGGCACGTGCGGCTGCCGGCGCGCTTCCAGCTCGTGCTGGCCGCCAACCCCTGTCCCTGCGGAGGGGGACCGCCGCGGGGGTGCAGCTGCGCGCCGATGCGACGAGCGACCTACTTCAGCCGGCTGTCCGGGCCGCTCCTGGACCGGCTCGACCTCAAGGTGGGGGTCGGTCAGGTGTCGCGTGCGGACCTCACCCTCGGACCGGGCGAGCCGAGCGAGGTGGTGGCCTGCCGGGTCGTCGAGGCCAGGGAGCGCCAGCGCCGACGCTGGCGCGGTATGCCGTGGACGCTGAACGCGGAGGTCCCGGGACCGGTCCTGCGGCAGGGCGCCTGGCAGCTCCCGCCGCGCGACCGGCGCGAGCTCGACGAGCGTCTGGACCGGGGCACGCTCACCCTCCGGGGGTTCGACCGGTGCCTGCGGGTCGCGTGGACCCTGGCCGACCTGGCGGGGACCGCGCGGCCAGGACGCGCCGAGGTGATGAACGCCCTGACCCTGCGTGAGATCCAGGAGGTGAAGGTCGCATGACCTCCTGCACCGGCACCGGGTCGTGGCGCTCCGACCGTGGCTCCCGGGCCCTGCTGTCCCGGATCGCCGAGCCCTACGACGAGAGCGTGCGCGTGCTCGTGGCCGAGCACGGGGTCCAGGACCTCGTCGGTTACGCGGTCACGGACGGTCGGAACCCGGACGGGGTGCCCCTGACGCGGCTGCTCAGCAGGCTGGAGCGCAGCCTCGCCGTCGACGAGGGATCGGTCTGCCGAGCCCTGCGCGTGCGCCTCCTAGTGCCCGGCGACGAGGAGTGGCCAACCGGTCTCGACGACCTCGTGTGGCCGCCGTGGGCGCTGTGGGTCAAGGGGCCGGCCAGGCTCGACGAGGCGAGCGCCCGCGCGGTCGCCCTGGTCGGGGCACGGGCCAGCAGCACGTATGGCGACGAGGTCGCGGCGCGGATCTCGTTCTCCCTGGCAGAGCGCGGGTTCACGATCGTGTCCGGGGCCGCCTACGGCATCGACGCCGCCGCGCACCGGGCGGCCCTCGCCGCGGACGACGGTCTGACCGTCGCGGTGCTCGCCAGCGGGGTGGACGTGCCCTACCCCCGCGCCAACTCGGCGCTCCTGGAACGCATCGCGGAGGTGGGTGCGACCGTGAGCGAGACGCCCCCGGGCGGGGCCCCGGCCCGGATGCGGTTCCTGTCCCGCAACCGCATCATCGCGGCCCTCTCCGCCGGCACCGTGGTGGTCGAGGCGGGTCTGCGCTCGGGTGCCCGGAGCACCGTCAAGCACGCCCGGGAGCTGGGCCGGCACGTGATGGCCGTCCCCGGGCCGGTGACCTCGGCGCTCTCGGCCGGGTGCCACGAGGAGATCCGGGCGGGGGCCACCCTCGTCTCGGACGCGGCCGAGGTGGCCGAGCTCGTGGGCCGCATCGGCGAGGACCTCGCCCCGCCCAAGCGCGGGCCGGTCGAGGCGCAGGACGACCTGGATCCCGAGGTGCGTCGGGTCTGGCAGTGGCTGCGTCCCCGACGCTCGGTCAGCGTGGACGAGGTGATGGTGCGCTCCGGCCTGGGACTCGGCGAGGTGCTCGTCGCGCTCTCCGAGCTCGAGCACCGCGGGATGGCCGAGCAGCTGCTGGACGGCTGGAAGCGACGGGGGTCATGAGCAGGACCCGCGCCGTCGCGCCGTTCTGCCTCGGCCTCCTCCTGACCCTCTCCGTGCCGGCCGCACCTCCTGAGCCGGTGGTCGCCCCGGGGTCCGTCGCGTCGCCGTCGTCCGCGGGGCCGGCGGCGGACGCGTCATCCGTCCCGGAGCCGCCCGTGCGGTCGGGTCTGCGGACCACCGCGCTGTCGGCGGTGCTGGGCGCGAGGCTGGCGGACGGGGGAGCGTCGGCCACCAGGGGCGACCGCGGGGACCGCGGCGACCGTCGTCGGACGACCCTGTGGGGCTGGCCGTTGCTGGGCACGCCCGACATCGCCCGGCCCTACGACCCGCCCGCCGAGCGGTGGCTCCCCGGGCACCGCGGCATCGACCTCGCGGGCGTGCGCGGGGAGCCGGTGCTCTCGGTGGAGGCGGGCGTGGTCAGCCACAGCGGCGAGATCGCCGGCGTGGGGGTGCTGTCGGTGACCCACCCGGGCGGGTTGCGCTCGACCTACCAGCCGGTGGTCGACCGGGTCGCCCGGGGCACCCGGGTGGGGCGGGGGCAGGAGATCGGCACCCTGGACCTGGGCGGTCACTGCGTGCTGCACGACTGCCTCCACCTGGGGGCACGGCGCGGCGAGACCTACGTCGACCCGACGCCGCTCGTCCTCGGCGTCGAGCTGACGCTCCTCCCGGTGGCGCCATGAGTCTCCGGGCCGCTCGGGTCAGGCCCGGGGGTGGGCCTGCTGGTAGGCGGCGCGCAGCCGGTCGACGGACACGTGGGTGTAGATCTGGGTGGTGGCGAGGCTCGCGTGCCCGAGCACCTCCTGCACCGTGCGCAGGTCCGCCCCACCCTCGAGCAGGTGGGTGGCGGCCGAGTGCCGGAGCCCGTGCGGACCGGTGACGGGCGTGTCCGGGAGATGGCTGAGCAGCTCGGCCAGGGCGGCGCGCACCTGACGCTGGTCGACCCGTCGGCCACGACGCCCGAGGAAGAGCGCGGGTCCGGACTCGGGGGTGACGAGCGAGGGCCGGGCGGTCAGCAGCCAGTGCCGGAGCGCGTCGGCGGCAGGGGTGCCGAAGGGCACGACGCGCTGCTTGTCGCCCTTGCCCAGCACCCGCGCGGTCCCCACGTCGAGGTCGACGTCGTCGACGTCCAGACCGGTCAGCTCGCCGACCCGCATGGCCGAGGCGTAGAGGAGCTCGAGCATGGCGCGGTCCCGGACCCGCACCGGGTCCTCGTCGTCCGAGGCGACGGCCGCGAGCCCCATGAGCTCGCGCGCCTGGTCCGCCCGGAGGACCGTGGGCAGGTGCTTGTCGCGGCCCGGTGCGGCCAGGCGTGCGGCGACGTCCGTCGTGACGTGACCCTGCCGTCGGGCCCACCGGAAGAACGTCCGGGCGGTGGCGGACCGCCGGGAGACGCTCGAGCGGGTCGCGCCCCGCGCGCCCTGGCTGCCGAGCCAGGCGCGCAGGTCGGGCAGCCGGACGTCCTCCAGGTCGGCGACCCCCTGACCGAGGAGGAAGTCCGCGAGGGAGCGCAGGTCGCCCAGGTAGGCGCGCACCGTGTGGGGCGAGCGGCCCTTCTCCACGCGGAGGTGCTGCTCGAACGCGGGGAGGACGTCCTCGAGAGCGCTCACGCGTCCACCCTCGCGGAGCCGTCCGTTGACGCTCGTTCGACACGGGTGCCGGCCACGCGGTCGTGCAACCCCCTTCCCCCCGCCAGCGCGGGAGCCGCACAGGCCCCCGCCAGGACGAGCGAGAGCCCGGTCAGGGTCATGGCGAGGGTGGGCTGCACGTCGAGGACGGCCCGGAGCACACCGAGGTGGGCCACGTGCCAGGGTAGGGCCTTGACGAGGTTGCGCAGCCAGACCTGGCTCGTGCCGGGCCTGGCTCCCGTCACGTCCGCGACCACGAGACCGCCCCACCGCTTCCCGACCGTGGCCCGGTGCCGGGAGGACTCGCTGAGCGCGAGGTAGGCGACGTAGGGCACGACCGTCGCGAGGGCCACCGCCCCGTCGGCCACGAGCAGCGCCCGGGGCCCCGGCGGACCGGGGTCCGGGTCGCCGAGCAGCGGCCGCACGAGCAGCGCGGCGAGGCTCAGCACCCCCAGCCAGGCGCCGACGACGAGCCAGTCGCCGAACCACGACCGCACCCGCGCGGCGGGCGCGGGGCGCCACGTGGCGGTGGCGGGAGCGGACGGCATACCCGTGAGGGTGTCACCGGCGGGCGAGCGAGCGGAGCCGACGCGCCGCCTCGCGCAGCACCTCCTCCTTCTTGCAGAAGGCGAAGCGCACCAGCGAGGCGACCGGCACCGGGTCGTCGCAGAAGACCGAGACGGGGACGCCGACCACCCCGACCTCCTCCGGCAGCCGTCGGCAGAAGTCCACGGCGTCCGTGACGCCGTGACCGGCGAGGTCGGCGATGACGAAGTAGGTCCCCTGGCACGGGCTCACCGGCACCCCGACGTCGGTGAGCGCCCCGACCAGGACGTCGCGCCGGGACTGCAGCTGGTCGGCGAGACCGGTGAAGAACGCGTCGGGCATGCGCAGCCCGTGAGCCACCGCCGGCTGCAGGTGCGTCACCCCGACGAAGGTCAGGAACTGCTTGACGCCGGCCACGGCCGCGACGAGGGGCGCCGGCCCGCTCACCCACCCGGTCTTCCACCCGGTGAGGCTGAAGGTCTTGCCCACCGAGGAGATCGTCAGGGTGCGCCCGGCCATGCCGGGCAGCGTCGCCACCGGGATGTGCTCCAGCCCGTCGAAGACCAGGTGCTCGTAGACCTCGTCGGAGATCACGAGCAGGTCGCGCTCGACCGCCACCCGCGCCACCGCCTCGAGCTCCGCGCGGGTGAAGACCTTGCCCGTCGGGTTGTGCGGGGAGTTGAGCAGCAGCACCCGCGTCCGGTCCGTGACCGCGGCGGCCAGCGCGTCGACGTCGAGCGTCAGGTCGGGGAAACGCAGCGGCACGGTCCGCCGCACCCCGCCGGCCAGCGCCACGCTGGCGGCGTAGGAGTCGTAGAACGGCTCGATGACGACGACCTCGTCACCGGGCTCGACGAGGGCGAGGAGGCTGGCGGCGATCGCCTCCGTCGCGCCGACCGTCACCAGCACCTCGGTGTCCGCGTCCAGCGGTATGCCGTAGAAGCGTCGCTGGTGCTCGGCGACGGCCTCACGCAGCACGGGCAGACCGCGGGCGGGGGCGTACTGGTTGAGGCCCTCCCGCAGCCCCCGCGCCGCCAGCTCCAGCATCTCCTCCGGGCCGTCGGTGTCGGGGAAGCCCTGGCCGAGGTTCACGGCGTCGAACTGCAGGGCGCGCTGGGTCATCTCGGCGAAGACCGTGGTGCCGAAGGGCTGCATGCGGGTGACGAGGTGGCCGGTCATGCGGCCACGGTATCCGCCGGGCACGGCCCCCGGTCCCGCCGTGCGGGAGCACCGGCCGGGGCGCGGTAGGATGGAGTCACGTGCGGCGTGTCTCACGCCGCACGAATTCGCGCCCGGGCGCGGTCGGCACAGCGTGACGGTGACCTCCGAGTCCCTGCACTGCATACGCCGACGGCCTCTCCCGCGGTCCCGACGCCACCCGGCGGCGGGTGGGAGGAGTCCCCGGGCCAGGACCCAACTGCACCTGCGACAGAGAGCGAGACCACGGCATGGCCGTCGTCACCATGCGCCAGCTCCTCGAGAGCGGCGTCCACTTCGGGCACCAGACCCGCCGGTGGAACCCCAAGATGAAGCGCTTCATCATGACCGAGCGCAACGGCATCTACATCATCGACCTGCAGCAGTCGTTGACCTACCTCAACGAGGCCTACGACTTCGTCAAGCAGACCGTCGCCCACGGCGGCAGCATCCTGTTCGTCGGCACGAAGAAGCAGGCCCAGGAGTCCATCGCCGACCAGGCGACGCGGGTCGGCATGCCGTACGTCAACCACCGCTGGCTGGGTGGCATGCTCACCAACTTCCAGACCGTCTCCAAGCGCCTGACGCGCATGAAGGAGCTCGAGGAGATCGACTTCGACGACGTGGCCGGCAGCGGTCACACGAAGAAGGAGCTCCTCATGATGCGCCGCGAGTACGAGAAGCTGAGCAGGACGCTCGGCGGCATCCGCGACATGCAGAAGGTGCCCTCGGCCATCTGGGTCGTCGACACCAAGAAGGAGCACCTGGCCGTCACCGAGGCGCGCAAGCTCGGCCTGCCGGTCATCGCGATCCTCGACACCAACTGCGACCCCGACGAGGTCGACTACAAGATCCCGGGCAACGACGACGCAATCCGCTCCGTCACGCTGCTGACCCGCGTCGTGGCCGACGCCGTGGCCGACGGCCTCATGTCGCGCTCCGGCGGGTCCGGCACCAGCGAGGACGTCGCGAACGAGCCGATGGCCGAGTGGGAGCGCGAGCTCCTGGCCGGCGCCGAGGCTGAGCAGCCCGCCGCCGAGCAGCCGGCCGCCGAGCAGCCGGCCGCCGAGGCCGCGACCGAGGTCACCCCCGAGGAGACCACCCCCGGGGAGACCACCACCGACGACGTCGCCACCGGCGCCGAGTCGGCGGACCCGGTCCAGGTCGAGGCGCAGGAGGCTGTCGACGAGCAGGCCCCGGCCGCCGACGACGAGTCCCTGCAGTCCTGAGCACAGGCCACCGAACACCACTCCAGAAGGAGCGAGACAGCACCTATGGCGAACTACACCGCCGCTGACATCAAGACCCTGCGCGAGTCCACCGGCGCCGGGATGATGGACGTCAAGAGGGCCCTCGACGAGGCCGACGGCGACCTGGGCAGGGCCACCGAGATCCTGCGGGTCAAGGGCCTCAAGGGCGTCACCAAGCGCGAGGGCCGGTCGGCCTCCAACGGCCTGGTCCGCGCCCACGTCGACGCGGGCGTGGGCACGCTCGTGGAGATCAACTGCGAGACCGACTTCGTGGCCAAGAACCCCCGGTTCGGCGAGCTCGCCGACACGGTCCTGGCCCAGGCGGTCGCCGTCGGGGCCACCGACGCCGAGGCGCTCCTGGCCTCCGAGCTCGACGGCCGCTCGGTCAAGGAGGTCCTCGACGAGGCCAACGCGAGCATCGGCGAGAAGATCGAGGTGCGCCGGGTGGCGCGCGTCACCGGCGACCAGGTCGTGAGCTACCTGCACAAGACCAACCCCGACCTGCCCCCGCAGATCGGTGTCCTCGTCGCCACCACCGGTGGTGACGAGCAGGTCGCCCGCGACATCGCCATGCACGTCGCCGCGTTCTCCCCGTCCGTGCTGACCCGCGAGGACATCGACGCCACCACGGTCGAGAACGAGCGCCGCATCGCCGAGGAGACCGCTCGCGAGGAGGGCAAGCCGGAGCAGGCGCTGCCCAAGATCGTCGAGGGCCGGGTCAACGGCTACTTCAAGGAGAACGTCCTGCTCGACCAGGCGTTCGCCAAGGACCCGAAGAAGACGGTCAAGCAGGTCTCGCAGGAGGCCGGCGCCCAGGTCACCGGCTTCGCTCGCTTCAAGGTCGGCGTCTGACCACCTGAGGACACAGCCCGAGGGCCCGTCACCGCGACCGCGGTGACGGGCCCTCCGCCGTCCGGCCGGCCCCGGCGCCCCGGGAGCGCGTGGGCGCACCGCCGTGTGGCAGGATCGACCGACCGCCCACGTGACCCGGAGGATCTCCGCATGCCGACCGCTGCCCCCAGCCCCGCGACCCTCCCGACCCCCACCTCGCCGTCCGTCGAGCACGACCCGCACACCCAACGACGGGTCCTCCTCAAGCTGTCGGGAGAGGCGTTCGGTGGCGGGAAGGTCGGGCTCGACCCTGACGTCGTCAGGGGGATCGCGCGCCAGATCGCCGCGGGACAGCGGGCGGGCGTGCAGGTGGCCGTGGTCATGGGCGGCGGCAACTTCTTCCGCGGGGTGGAGATGCAGCAACGCGGGATGGAGCGGGCGCGCGCGGACTACATGGGCATGCTCGGCACCGTGATGAACTGCCTGGCCCTCCAGGACTTCCTGGAGAAGGAGGGCGTCGACACGCGCGTCCAGACGGCGATCACCATGGGCCAGGTCGCCGAGCCCTACATCCCGCGCCGCGCGATCCGGCACCTCGAGAAGGGCCGCGTGGTCATCTTCGGCGCCGGCGCGGGTATGCCGTACTTCTCCACCGACACCGTGTCCGCCCAGCGGGCCCTGGAGATCAAGTGCGACAACGTGCTGATGAGCAAGCACGGCGTCGACGGGGTCTACACCGCGGACCCCCGCACCGACGAGGACGCGGTCAAGCTCGACGAGCTGACCTTCACCGAGGCCCTCACCGGCAACCTCCGTGTCGTCGACGCGGCCGCCTTCAGCCTCTGCATGGACAACGACCTGCCGATGCTGGTCTTCGGCATCGACGGCGAGGACGCCATCACCCGGGCCATCCGGGGTGAGAGGATCGGGACACTGGTCACCTCGGGCTGAGACCCGACGACCACCACGCACGACGCGACGAAGGAGCGAGACCACGATGTCCGAGGTCATCGAGATGGCACTCATGGAGGCCGAGGAGAAGATGGACAAGGCCCTGGAGGTGGCGCGTGACGACATGTCCACCATCCGCACGGGCCGCGCCCACCCGGGGATGTTCGCCAAGCTCGAGGTGGCCTACTACGGCTCGCCGACGCCGCTGCAGCAGCTCGCCTCCTTCACCGTCCAGGACGCCCGCACCCTGCTCATCACGCCCTACGACAAGAGCGCGCTGCGCGACATCGAGAAGTCGCTGCGCGACTCCGACCTGGGCGCGAACCCGAGCAACGACGGCAACGCGATCCGGATCGTCATGCCCCAGCTGACGGAGGAGCGCCGCAAGGAGTACATCAAGCTGGCGCGCACTAAGGGGGAGGACGCCAAGGTCTCGGTGCGCAACATCCGCCGCCACGCCAAGGACGCCATCGACCGGGCGGTCAAGGACGGGGACGTCGGGGAGGACGAGGGCACCCGCGCCGAGAAGGAGCTGGAGTCGCTGACGAAGAAGCACGTCGACGCCGTCGACGAGGTGCTGCGGCACAAGGAGACCGAGCTGCTCGAGGTCTGAGCGCCCGGCACGCCCACGGCATACCCCGATGACCCCAGAGCCCCCCGAGCCCCTCACCGGGGCGACGGTGTCCCGGCGGGCCTACCGCTCCCGGCGCGCGCAGCCCCGGCCCGCCGGGTCACCCCCGCGCGCCGGCCGCAACCTCCCCGCGGCCACCGGGGTCGGCCTGCTGCTGGGTGGGCTCGTCGTGGCGAGTCTGCTGCTCTACCCGTGGGCGTTCGTCGCCCTCATCACGTTCGCGGCCGCCCTGGCCATCTGGGAGCTGGACCACGCCTTCCGGGTCGGGCGGATCTACCCGCCGTTCCCGCCGCTGCTGCTCTCCGCCGGGCTGGTCCCGCTCGCCTACGCCGGTGGTCCCGAGGCGCTCGCGGTCGGTTTCGCCGGTGCGGTGGCCCTGGTGCTGCTCTGGCGCTCCGTGGGCCAGCCCGACGGGGCGGCGCGGGACGTGGCGGGCGGCGTCTTCATCGTCGCCTACGTGCCCCTGCTCGGAGCCATCGCCTCGCTCATGCTCGCAGAGCCCGACGGGCAGTGGCGCATCCTCATCTTCGTGCTGGTCACCGTGGCCAGCGACACCGGCGGGTATGCCGTCGGCGTGCTCCGGGGGCGGACCCCGATGGCGCCCTCGCTGTCCCCGAAGAAATCGTGGGAGGGGTTCGCGGGCTCGGTGGCCGCCAGTGCGGTGGTCGGGGCGCTGGCGGTGGCCCTCCTCCTCGACGGACGGTGGTGGGCCGGTGCCCTGATCGGTGTCGTCGCGGCCGTGTTCGCCACGGTGGGCGACCTGGCCGAGTCCGCGATCAAGCGGGATCTCGGCATCAAGGACATGGGCGACCTGCTGCCGGGGCACGGTGGCGTGATGGACCGCCTCGACTCGATGGTCGTCAACGCGCCGGTCTGCTGGGTGCTGCTCAGTCTGCTCGTCTGACGGGACCGCGCGCGGCCGGTCGCCCCGGCGTCAGACGGTCAGACGGTCGCCGCCAGCTGGCCGCAGGCGCCGTCGATCTCCGACCCCCGGGTGTCGCGCACCGTGGTGGGGACCCCGTGGGCGAGCAGCCGTTCGACGAACTGCTGCTCGACGCCCCGCCGCGAGGCCGTCCACCGCGAGCCCGGCGTGGGGTTCAGCGGGATCGGGTTGACGTGCACCCAGCCCCGGCCCCGGGCGTTGAGCTTCTCGCCGAGCAGGTCGGCCCGCCACGCGTGGTCGTTGACGTCCTTGATGAGGGCGTACTCGATCGACACCCGGCGCCCCGTCGCGTCGAAGTAGCGGCGCGCGGCGTCGAGCGCCTCGTCGACCTTCCAGCGGGTGTTGATCGGCACCAGCTCGTCGCGCAGCTCGTCGTCGGGCGCGTGCAGCGACAGGGCGAGGGTGACGGGGATGCCCTCGCCGGCCAGCTTGTCCATCGCCGGCACCAGCCCGACCGTGGACATCGTGACACCCCGGGCCGACATGCCCAGGCCGGCGGGGGAGGGGTCCACCAGGCGGCGGATCGCGCCGATCGCCGCCCGGTAGTTGGCCAGCGCCTCGCCCATCCCCATGAAGACGACGTTGCTGACGCGCAGCGCCTGCTCCACCGACTCCTCGGCGCCGTCCTCGTCCCCGCCGCGCAGCTCCCCGTGCCGCAGCGCCCGGGCCGCCGCCACCACCTGCTCGACGATCTCGGCCGTCGAGAGGTTGCGGGTCAGGCCCGCCTGACCGGTCGCGCAGAACGGGCAGTTCATCCCGCACCCCGCCTGGCTGGAGATGCACATGGTGACGCGGCCGGGGTAGCGCATGAGCACCGACTCGACCATCGCCCCGTCGTGGAGGCGGTGGACCTGCTTCAGCGTCGCGCCCTCGTCGGCCGACAGGGTGCGCACGGGGGTGAGCAGCGGCGGCAGGAGGGTGGCGACCAGCTCGGCGCGGCCGGACCGCGGCAGGTCGGTCATCAGCTCGGGGTCGGCGACGAGGCGCTCGAAGTAGTGGCGGCTCACCTGGTCGGCGCGGAACCCGGGGACGCCGAGCTCCTTCGCCCACTCCTTGCGACCGGCGACGTCGAGGTCGGCCAGGTGGGTCGGGGCCTTGCCGCGGCGGGGCGCGGTGAAGGTGAGGGACCCCGGGGCGGGGCGGGTCGTGGGCGTGGGCAGCTCGGTCATCCCCTCCAGTGTCGCAGGTATGCCGTGCGGCAGGTGCGCGCCGACCGTCGGGTCAGCGCGGGGGCAGCAGGGGCCAGTCGTGCGGGGGGTCCTCCCCGGCACGACCGTCGATCGCCTCGCGCAGCAGGTCCAGGTGGCCCGTGTGGCGGCCGTACTCCTCGATGAGGTCGTGCAGGTGGCGCCGCACGCTCGGCCGGGCGTCCTCGAGCTCCAGGTGGCCGGGCTGGTCGAGACCGCCGTCCGCGAGCAGGCGCTCGAGGGTGGACCGGGACCGGGCGACCGCCGCCGCCCACAGGGCGTAGACCGACTCCGCGCTCTCGTCCTCGTCCACGGTGAACTGCCAGCGGGCCACGTCGTCCTCGGGCACCGACAACCAGGTGACCGGCGGCTGACCGGCCATCCGCCAGCAGAACACGTCGTCCTCCACCACGGCCAGGTGCTTGAGCAGGCCTCCGACGGACAGCTCGGAGGACGGGACCGGCCGGGAACGGAGCTGGTCGACGTCGAGCCCGTCGGCCTTCCAGCGGAAGGTGGCGCGCAGCCGCTCGAGCGTGCCGACGGCGTGCTCGACGTCGGTGCCGGCCAGGGGCGGCTCCCAGGGTGGGTCGGTCATGGTGGGTCCTCTCGGGCGGGGGCGTTCCCCACGACGCTAGCGACCCCGACGGGTCAACGAGGGTCGGGCAGCGGGGCCTGCGGACAGACCGTGTCCGCGACGAGCGCCGCCGCCTCGTCCACGGTGTCCACGAGGTGGAGCGCACCACCCATCCGCCGCCCCCGGCCGAGCGCCTGCAGCAGCGGCCACACGGGGAGGTGGTCGGTCCAGTGGTGCCGTCCGACGAGGACGACGGGGGGCAGCGGACGGTCCACGAGGTCGACCTCGTAGTAGAGCCGGGTCGCCATCTGCAGGACCTCCTGCACCGTGCCGGCGGCGCCGGGCAGCACGACGAGGCCGTCGCGGGAGTGGGCCAGGAGGAGGTCCTCGCGCAGCGCGTTGGAGAAGAACTTCGCGACCAGCTGGGCGAAGGCGTTGGGCGGCTCGTGCCCGTAGTACCAGGTCGGGATCCCTAGGCTGCGCAGCTGCGGGACGTCTCCCGAGCGCGAGCGTGCCTCCAGCGCGGGCAGCACCCAGGCGGCGATGTCGGGGGCGAAGTCGGGCACCCTGGCCACGGCGTGCAGGGCGTCGGCCAGGACGACCTCGTCGCAGGCCCAGGCACCCAGGTTGGCGGCCTCCATCGCGCCGGGACCCCCACCCGTGGCGACGAGCGACCCCGACTCCGCGACCCGGTGACCCAGCAGTGCCGCCGCGGCGAACTCGTCGGTCCCGCGGCGGAGCGCGTGACCACCCATCACCCCGACCACGCGTCGTCCCTGGACCAGCGCCGTCAGGGCGTCGGACATCGCGTCGTCGTGGATGGCGCGCAGGGCGGTGACGTAGGCGTCGTGCCGGACCGTGGCGTCCTCGAACCAGCGGTAGGCGCGGGCGTCCACGGTCGCGTCGTACCCGTCCTCGGCGAGCCCGGCGTAGAGCTCCTGCGGGGTGTACAGCCGCGCGCGGTAGGGGTCCACCGGTGCGCGGTGGTCGGCCGGGAAGACGATGGCCCCGTGCGCGCGCAGGTGATCCTCCACCTCCTCGTCGAGCCGGCCGCCCAGGATCACGATGCCCCCGAGGTCGTCGCGGGAGAGCAGCAGCTCGCGGTCCCGCCGCAGGTCCAGCCCCTGCAGTCGCAGCCCGCGCAGCGGTGCAGGGGACCGCAGCAGCGAGGCCCAGGTCGCCTCGTCCTCGACCTCGCGCCCGGCCGCCGCGGCGAGGCTCTCGGCGCGCGGGTACCTGACCTCCTGGCTGGGCCGCCACCCCACCGGCACCTCGGAGACCCGGGCGCTGACGGGGCGCTGGAGGCTCGGCATACCCCGACCCTATGCACCCTGGCACCCACCCGCCGGACCGGTGCCTCGTGCCGCCCGGCGCAGCACCCGGCCCGCCCGCCGAGCGGCGCCCACCCCACGGGCGACCAGGCGCGCGCCGGGTGTTGACTTGGCCCATGAGCGACGGAGCCCTTGCCCAGCAGACCTACCGCGACACCGTGGCCGCGAGCCTGCAGGACCCGGCCGGCTTCTGGGGCGAGGCCGCCGGTCTGATCGACTGGTTCACCCCGCCCCGCCAGGTCCTCGACGACAGCCGGGCTCCCTTCTACCGGTGGTTCCCCGACGGGCGGCTCAACGTCTGCTTCAACGCCCTGGACCGGCACGTGGTGCACGGTCGCGCCGACCAGACCGCGCTCATCTACGACAGCCCCGTCACCGGGTCCCGGGCCACCTTCACCTACGCCCAGCTGCTCGACCTCGTCGCCCGCTTCGCGGGCGTGCTGCGCGACCTCGGCGTGGTCAAGGGGGACCGGGTCGTGGTCTACATGCCGATGGTGCCCGAGGCGGTCGTGGCGATGCTCGCCTGCGCCCGGATCGGGGCGGTGCACTCCGTGGTCTTCGGCGGTTTCGCCCCCGCCGAGCTCGCCGCGCGCCTCGACGACGCAGCGCCGAAGGTCGTGGTGTCCGCCTCCTGCGGCATCGAGCCGAGCCGCGTCGTCCCCTACAAGCCGATGCTCGACGAGGCCATCGAGCGCTCGGCACACAAGCCGGACCACTGCGTCATCCTGCAGCGCGAGCAGCAGCGGTGCGAGATGGGCGCGCGCGACCTCGACTGGAAGCAGCTCATGAACCCCGACGCGGTGGCTCCGGCGGAGTGCGTCCCGGTGGCGGCGACCGACCCTCTCTACGTGCTCTACACCTCGGGCACCACCGGGAAGCCCAAGGGCATCGTGCGCGACAGCGGCGGGTATGCCGTCGCGCTGCGCTGGTCGATGACCAACCTCTACGGCGTCGAGCCGGGGGAGACCTGGCTGTGCGGGTCCGACGTCGGCTGGGTCGTCGGGCACTCCTACATCGTCTACGCGCCGCTGCTCACGGGTGCGACGACGGTGCTCTTCGAGGGCAAGCCGGTCGGGACCCCGGACGCCGGGACCTACTGGCGCCTGATCGAGGAGCACGACGTCGTGGCCGCCTTCACCGCCCCCACCGCCATCCGGGCGATCAAGAAGCAGGACCCGCAGGGCGAGCTGGTGCGCGGTCACGACCTCTCCTCGCTGCGCACCCTGTTCCTGGCCGGCGAGCGGCTCGACCCGGACACCTGGCGGTGGGCGACCGACCACCTCGGGGTCCCCGTCGTCGACAACTGGTGGCAGACCGAGACGGGCTGGCCGATCGCGACCAACCCGGTGGGGGTGACCCTGTTCGACATCAAGCCTGGCAGCCCGACGCTGCCCACCGTCGGCTACGACGTGCAGGTGCTCGACGAGAGGGGTACCCCGGTGCCGCCCGGCGTGGAGGGGGCGATCTGCATCCGGCTGCCCCTGCCCCCCGGCACCCTGCCGACCCTGTGGCAGGACGACGACCGCTACGTCTCCTCCTACCTGTCGGCCTACGACGGCTACTACCTGACGGGGGACGGCGGGTACCTCGACGAGGACGGCTACCTCTACGTCATGGGCCGCACCGACGACGTGCTCAACGTCGCCGGGCACCGGCTCTCGACGGGGTCGCTGGAGGAGGCGCTCGCCGGCCACCCGTCGGTGGCCGAGTGCGCCGTCATCGGTGTCCACGACGAGCTCAAGGGTCAGGTGCCGCGCGCCCTCGTCGTGCTCAAGGGGGGCATCGACCTCGACGACGAGGGCCGCCGGCGGCTCGAGGCGGAGCTGGTCCGGCGGGTCCGCGAGGAGGTCGGTCCGGTGGCCGCCCTGCGCCAGGTGGACGTCGTCGACGGCCTGCCCAAGACCCGCTCCGGGAAGATCCTGCGCAGGACGATGAGGCAGATCGCCGACGGCCAGGAGGCCGCCGTGCCCTCGACCATCGAGGACGTGGCTGTCCTCGAGGCGCTCGGGCCGGTGCTGCGCGGGGACCCGACCGGCTGAGCCGGCGCCGCGCGCCTGTGGACAGGCGCAGCGGCGGGTCCCCTCCCGTTCCTATCCTGCTGGAAGTGCCGGGCCATCCGGTCCGGCGCGGGGGAGGGGAGGATCCATGGGGTATGCCGTGCAGGTCGGGCCCGAGGCGCTCACGGCGGACGCGTCGAGGCTGGCGCGGGTGGCGGAGACGGTGGACGGTGTCGCCGACCGGCTCGCGGGCGGCTGCGGGGTGGCGGCGGCCGCGGCGGGAGGAGCCGAGCTCTCGACCGCGCTCGAGTCCGCCGGCCGCACGGCGGCCGGGGCGCTGCACGAGGCGGCGGCGCTCGTCGGCGACCTGGGCCTGGCCACCGACGCGGCCGCCACGGACTACCGGCTGCTCGAGCAGGCGCTGACCCGGCGGTGGGCGGGGCCGCGGGACGACGCCGGGGGGGACCGGTGACCGCGGGAGTGCTGGCGGCGGACCCCGTCGCGCTGCGCTCCGCCGCCGCGTCGCTGCGCGGGTTCGCGCAGTCCCTGGAGGAGTCGTCGACGACGGTCGCCGGGAGCCGTGACGACGGCTCCTGGCGCGGCCTGGCGGCGTTCGAGCAGGGCGCCCGCCGCGCCGAGACGGCGTCGATGCTGCGCTCGCTCGGCGACCCGCTGAGGGGGGTCGCCCTCGGCCTGGACCGGGTGGCGGTCGTCGCGGAGGACGCCGGCGACCGGGTCCGACGGCACCGACGGGCCCTCGACGACGTGGACCACGAGCGCGCGGCGCTGCGGGCCGCAGGACCGCCTCCGGAGCCGGTCGGGGCACAGGGGTGGCAGGCCCGCCTGCGCGCGCTGGAGGACGAGCGGCTCCGGCTCGAGGGCCTCGTGGCGCGGGCGCGGGAGGAGTTCGCCGAGGTCCAGCGGGCGGTGGCGACGAGCATCGAGCGGCAGCTGGGCGCCGAGCTCTACGCCCTGGTCGGCACCCTGGCGCTGCTCCACGAGACGGCCCGGCGGGGCGAGCGGGGCTGGCGGGGCGTCCGGGTCACGACGGCCGCGTTCTACGCCGTGCACCGCCTGCACCGGATGCGGGTGCCCGGCGGCGAGCGGACGCTCCACCTCGTCTCCCAGAGGGTCCGGGACGCCGTGGAGCGGCTCGACCGGCAGCCCCCGGGCTGGGTGGCCAGGGTGCCCGTCGCAGGTCGCCGGGTGGCGGCGGTGGCGGCGAAGGGGGCGCCGCTCCTCGTCCTGGTGGACGCCGTCCCGAGGATGGTCGACGGAGGCGGTCACGCGGGGGCCCGCGGTGTCACGACGAGGGTTCTCGCCGGTCTCGCCGTCGCCGGCGTCGTCGCGGTGGTGGTCGTCCCCACGGCGACCGCGGGGGTCCCCCTGGTCGCCGCCGCCGCCGTGGGTGCGGGCGCCTACCAGGTGTGGATGGGGGCCAGCTGGGCCTACGACCACCGGCACCAGCTCGGCCGGGTGGCCGGCCGGACGTGGTCCACGGCGAAGGACGTGGCAGCCCGCGGGTGGTCGGCGGGCCGCGGCCTGGCCGACCGGACGGTGGACCGGGCAGCCGACCGGGCTCGGTCTGGTCTGGAGCGGCTGCGCCGGCGGTGGTCACTCCCCTCGCCGGGACAGGCCCTGGCCGGGGTCCTCCCGTGATCCTGGCGCTGGCCGTCACGGCGGCCGAGCTCGCCGAGCTCGAGGGCGCGCACCTGCGCTCGCTCGGGGTGGGTGAGGAACCGCTCGCGGGCCGGTCACCGGTGGGGACCGCGGCGGGCACGGCGGCCGCCGCGACGGCCGCCGAGGCCCGGCGCTCCCTCGTGGCCAGGGGGCTGCTCACGGCCGACGGCTCGCTGGTCGGGGAGGGTGGCAGGGACCGGGGCAGGGTCGGGGACGAGGACGAGGACGGGGACGAGGACGAGGACGAGGACGTGGACGAGGACGACGTCGACGGGGCCGGTGCCGAGGCCGTGCTGGTGGTGAGGACGACCCTCGACGTCCGCGTCTCGGCCACGTGCACGATCGTCGTCGAACGACTGGTGACCGCCGCCGAGCCCGACCAGGTCGCGCACGGCGTGCGCCTGGTCCACCTGTTCGACGGCCTCGCCTGCGTCGAGGACGTGGGGGACGACGGTGGTCGTCACCTCTGGCTCGTGCCCGATCCCGAGGAGGTCGTGGGCGCCGTGGTCGCGGTCACCGTGCCCGGGGACGCCACGCCGGGGGAGGGGGCGGCGCGCAGGGCGGCGGCCCACCGCCCGGACGCGATGGGCGACCTGCTCGACGGGCCCACCGTCCTCGCGACGCTGTCGGTGGTGGCCCGCGACGGCGCAATCAGCGGCGAGCACCTCCTCGCGCTGGGTCCGCGCGGGTGCTGGGTCGCCCACGTGGACAGCCCGCGGGGGCCGGGCGCTGACCTCGACTTCCTCCCGGCCGACCCGGGTTGGGTGGCGCGCCGGGTGCGGGACGTGCAGGGGACGGGGCACCCGGCCCCCGTGGGGGAGGAGGGCACAATGGCCCGGTGACGCACCGCACCGTGACCCTCCTCGGCTCGACCGGGTCGATCGGCACCCAGGCCGTCGAGGTGATCCTGGCCCATCCCGAGCAGTTCACGGTCCGAGCCCTGTCCGCCGGTGGTGCCGACGTCGGGTTGCTCGCACGCCAGGCTGTCGAGCTCGACGTCGAGCAGGTGGCGGTGGCGCGCGACGACGAGGACACCCGCGCCGCGGTCCACCGGGCGCTGGAGGCAGCCGCCCGCGAGGCCGGCCGAACGGCATACCGTCCGGAGGTGCTCCTCGGGCCGGACGCGTCCACCGCGGTCGCCGGCAACGGCGCCGACGTCGTGCTCAACGGGATCACGGGGAGCATCGGCCTGCGCCCCACCCTCGCCGCCCTGGCCGCCGGCAGCACCCTCGCCCTGGCCAACAAGGAGTCCCTCATCGTGGGCGGACCGATCGTGCGGGCCGCGGCGGGGCCGGGACAGATCGTCCCGGTCGACTCCGAGCACAGCGCTATCGCCCAGTGCCTGCGGGGGGGTCGGCGGGAGGAGCTGCGCCGGCTGGTGGTCACCGCGAGCGGCGGGCCCTTCCGGGGGATGACCCGCGAGCAGCTGCGGGACGTCACCCCGCAGCAGGCGCTCGCCCACCCGACCTGGGACATGGGCCGGGTGGTCACCACCAACTCCGCCACCCTGGTCAACAAGGGCCTGGAGGTCATCGAGGCGCACCTGCTCTTCGACGTCCCCTTCGACGACATCGAGGTCGTGGTCCACCCGCAGTCCGTGGTGCACTCCATGGTCGAGTTCGTGGACGGATCCACGCTGGTGCAGGCCTCCCCGCCCACCATGCACATCCCGATCGCGC
This sequence comes from Ornithinimicrobium cerasi, assembly GCF_003702705.1. Lineage (GTDB taxonomy): Bacteria > Actinomycetota > Actinomycetes > Actinomycetales > Dermatophilaceae > Ornithinicoccus > Ornithinicoccus cerasi. The sequence goes on from NZ_QZMN01000004.1 coordinate 86,667, forward strand.
TCGGCCTGTCCTGGCCGGACCGGTTGGTCGACGTGGCCGTGCCGTGCGACTGGAGCGCCGCCGCCACGTGGGAGTTCCACCCCCTCGACCACGAGGCGTTCCCCGCCGTGCGCCTGGCCGAGCAGGTGGGCCGGGCCGGGGGGACCTTCCCGGCCGTCTACAACGCGGCGAACGAGGTCTGCGTCGAGGCCTTCCACGACCGACGGCTGCCGTTCACCGGGATCGTCGACACGGTGGCCCGTGTCGTGGACGCCCACGCCGGCCGCCCCGGGAACGGAATCAGGGCCTCGTCGGTTGACCTGTCCGTGGACCAGGTGCTCGCGGCCGACGCCTGGGCCCGCGACGTCGCCGCCGACCTGGTGGTGGCCGGCACCCACGAGAAGAGCCCCCGTTGATCCTGTACCTGCTCGGCGTCCTCGTCATCGCCGTCGGCATCGCCGTCTCCATCGCGCTGCACGAGGTGGGGCACCTCGTGCCGGCCAAGCGCTTCGGCGTCAAGGTCCCGCAGTACATGGTCGGCTTCGGGCCGACCCTCTGGTCGACCCGGCGCGGGGAGACGGAGTACGGGCTGAAGGCGGTGCCCCTCGGGGGCTACGTCCGGATGATCGGGATGTTCCCGCCCCGGGCCCAGGACGGCGGTCGGCTGCGTCGCGCCACCTCCAACCCGTTCCACCAGATGGTCGAGCAGGCCAGGCAGGACTCCCTGGACGAGGTCGGACCGGGCGAGGAGCACCGTGTCTTCTACCGGCTGCCGGTGTGGCAGCGGCTGGTGGTCATGGCGGGCGGGCCGGTGATGAACCTCCTCATCTGCACCGCCCTGATCACGCTCATCCTCACCGTGCACGGGGTGGGCAACAACACCTCGACGGTGTCCGCCGTCGCGGAGTGCGCCAACACCGACGTCAGCGACGCGGACTGCGCCGGTCAGCCTCCCTCCCCGGCCCTCGAGGCCGGTCTGCAGGTGGGGGACACCATCGTCTCCGTCGACGGCACCGCGGTCACCGACTGGTCCGGGACCACCTACGCCATCCAGAACGCCGGTGAGCAGGCCGTGTTCGTCATCGAGAGGGACGGTGAGCGCCGCAGCCTCACCGCCGACCTGGTGATGCGGGAGCGGCCGCTGATGAACGCCGACGGCACGCTCCAGCTGGACGGGGCGGGCGACCCGGTCTGGGGGCAGGCCGGCTTCCTCGGCGCGTCGCCGACCTTCGTCTACGAGCCGCAGCCGGTGTCCGCGGTCCCGGGCGTGGTGGGGGAGATGTTCACCGGGACCGCCCGCATCATCCTCACGCTGCCGCAGCGGATGGTGGACGTCGCGCAGGCGGCCTTCGGCACCGAGGAGCGCGACGTCGACGGGCCGATGTCCGTCGTGGGCGTGGGAAGGGTCGCCGGCGAGGTCGCCTCCGAGGGGGTCCTGGGCGTCGCGGACACCGTGGCCGAACGGTTCTGGATCGTCCTGTCCCTCATCGCCTCCCTCAACATGGCGCTGTTCGTCTTCAACCTCATCCCGCTCCTCCCGCTCGACGGCGGGCACATCGCAGGGGCGCTGTGGGAGGGGTTGAAGAAGGCGTGGGCCCGGGTACGCGGACTTCCCGTCCCCGGTCCGGTCGACACCGCCAAGGCGCTGCCGGTCGCGTACGCCGTGGCCGTGGGGCTGCTCGGGATGACCGCCCTGCTCATCTACGCCGACATCGTCAAGCCGATCAGTCTCGGCTGACGCCCAGCACGGTCTGAGAGACTGCTCCACATGACTGCTGGCACGCCCGTCTCGCTCGGCCTCCCCTCGCTCCCCCCTCCGGTCCTGGCACCACGACGGAGGTCCCGCAAGATCCGGGTCGGCAAGGTCGAGGTCGGTGGGGACGCGCCGGTCTCCGTGCAGTCGATGACGACGACCCCCACGACCGACATCAACGCGACCCTCCAGCAGATCGCCGAGCTGACGGCGACCGGCTGCGACATCGTCCGGGTCGCCTGCCCCACCCAGGACGACGCCGAGGCGTTGTCGGCCATCGCACGCAAGTCCCAGATCCCGGTCATCGCCGACATCCACTTCCAGCCGAAGTACGTGTTCGCGGCGATCGACGCCGGCTGCGCGGCCGTCCGGGTCAACCCCGGCAACATCCGCAAGTTCGACGACCAGGTCAAGGAGATCGCGCGCGCGGCCAAGGACGCCGGCGTCTCGATCCGGATCGGCGTCAACGCCGGGTCGCTCGACCCGCGTCTCCTCAAGAAGTACGGCAAGGCCACCCCCGAGGCCCTTGTCGAGTCGGCCGTCTGGGAGGCGAGCCTCTTCGAGGAGCACGACTTCCACGACTTCAAGATCTCGGTCAAGCACAACGACCCGGTCATCATGGTGCGGGCCTACGAGATGCTCGCAGAGCGGGGCGACTGGCCCCTCCACCTGGGGGTGACGGAGGCGGGGCCCGCCTTCCAGGGCACCATCAAGTCCTCGGTCGCCTTCGGCGCCCTCCTCGCCAAGGGCATCGGTGACACCATCAGGGTCTCGCTGTCGGCCCCCCCGGTCGAGGAGGTCAAGGTCGGCAACCAGATCCTGCAGAGCCTCAACCTGCGTCCGCGCAAGCTGGAGATCGTCTCCTGCCCCTCCTGCGGCCGGGCCCAGGTCGACGTCTACACGCTCGCCGAGGAGGTCACCGCGGGGCTGGAGGGTATGGAGATCCCGCTCCGCGTCGCCGTCATGGGGTGCGTCGTCAACGGCCCCGGGGAGGCGCGGGAGGCCGACCTCGGCGTGGCCTCCGGCAACGGCAAGGGACAGATCTTCGTCAAGGGGGAGGTCATCAAGACGGTCCCGGAGAGCCAGATCGTGGAGACCCTCATCGAGGAGGCCATGCGGATCGCCGAGGAGATGGGTGAGCCGGTGGGCGGCGAACCGGGTTCACCCACCGTGACCGTGGGTTGACCTACTAGCGTTCGGTCATGGCACCGGACCCGATCAGCCGCGACACCGCGCGCCGCTCCACCTGGGACGAGCGCTGCACGGCCTGGCACCTGCTGGACCGCCCCGACCTGGGCGTGGACGAGCAGTGCCTGCCCCCCGGCAGCTCCTCCCGCGCCCACACCCACGACCGGTCCCGTCAGTTCTTCTTCGTGCTGAGCGGGGAGGCGACGGTCGTCCTGGGCAGGCAGACGATGACGGTGCCGGCGGGGACCGGGATCGAGGTGCCGCCCCGCGTCAGCCACGAGCTGCGCAACGAGGGCGACACCGACCTCGAGATGCTGGTGGTGTCGGCGCCGAAGGTGGCCGGCAAGCCCTACGCCCACCGGACCCGGCCCCTCGCGCGCTCGCGCGGCGGGCTCGTCGTCGGCTCCTACCTGCGCGCCACCCGGCGCGGGGACCTGCGCACCGTGGTCGACATCGAGGAGGCGCTCGACACCCGTCAGTGGATCGGTCAGGGGGGGCTGGAGTGGCACGCGGCGGTGCTGGAGGACCCCCGGATGGAGCACTGGGTCCTCGTCGACCGCCTCGACCGCGTCCTCGCCTTCGGCATCATGGCTTCCTCCGACCAGGCCGGTGTGGTCGAGCTGCGTCGGACGGTGGTGGCCCCGGAGGGACGGGGTCAGGGTCTGGGTCGGCTCCTGCTGCGCCAGCTGCTGGAGCAGGCCCGCGCCCGGCCCCAGGTCACCACGGTGTGGCTCGACGTGGGCGACGACAACACCCGTGCCCGCAGCCTGTACCGCTCCTTCGGCTTCGTGGAGAAGGAGCCCCCGCCCTGGGCGACGCTGCTCGACAACGGCCTGTACATGGAGTGGAACGCCACGTTGCACGAGGGGTGAGGGGAGGCTCCACCCGAGGGGGCACGGCATACCCTGCCGGTATGTCGTCGCCCGGCTTCCTCCCCACGCGCCAGCTCGTCCTCGTCGACCTGCTCGCCCTGATGGTCGCCACCCGGCCGGGCGAGCGGGCGCTGGTGGCCGTGGACGGCCCGGACGGGGTGGGCAAGACCCGGCTGGTGGGCGAGCTCGTCGCCCTCGCCCCGTGGGTGGCGGGGCGGCAGGTGCTGAGCGTGTCGGTGGACGGCTTCCACCGGCCGCGCGCGGCCCGGTACTCCCGCGGCCGGACGCCCGAGACCTACTACGCCGACTCCTTCGACTACGAGGAGCTGCGCGCGCGGGTGCTGCGTCCCTTCCGGGCCGGGCGGGACGTCGTGCCCGCCGCGTGGGACGTGACGGCCGACCGACCGGTCGACCCCGCGCCGGTCCCCGTGTCCGCGGACGCCCTGCTCGTCGTCGAGGGGGTCTTCCTGCGCCGGCCCGAGCTGCGGGGGGAGTGGGACGCCACCGCCCTGGTGACCGCGCCCCCGCGGGTCACCGTCCCCCGCGGCAACGCCCGCTTCCCGGGCTCCCGCGTCGTCGGCGACGAGGACCCCGACCACCCGGCGAACGCCCGGTACGTCGGCGGGCAGCGACTCTACGAGCGCCAGGCCAGGCTGTGGCAGCCGACCTGGATCGTGGACAACACCGACCTGCAGCGGCCGGAGCTGGTCGTGCCCGACCCCGAGGAGCCGCAGTGGTTCGGGTCAGCCTGAGGATCACCCCGGGGAGTCGTCGTCCCTCGCGGTGTCGTCGTCCACCCAGTCGAAGCTGCGGGTGACCGCCTTCTTCCAGGCCCGGTAGAGGCGCTCGCGCTCCTCCTCGGGCAACGCGGGGGTCCACCTGCGGTCCTCCTCCCAGTTGCCGACGACGTCCTGCTGGCCGTCCCAGAAGCCGACCGCGATGCCGGCCGCGTAGGCCGCGCCCAGCGCCGTCGTCTCCACCACCCTGGGCCGCACGACGTCGACGCCGAGGATGTCGGCCTGGAACTGCATGAGCGTCTCGTTGGCGACCATCCCGCCGTCCACCCGCAGCTCGGACAGCCGGACGCCGGAGTCCGCCTCCATGGCCTCGAGCACCTCGCGCGTCTGGAAGGCCGTCGCCTCCAGCGCGGCCCGGGCGAGATGGCGCCGGTCGACGTACCGTGTGAGTCCGACGATGACCCCGCGTGCGTCGTCGCGCCAGTAGGGCGCGAACAGGCCGGAGAAGGCCGGGACGATGTAGCAGCCACCGTTGTCCTCGACCTGGCGCGCCAGCCGCTCGACGTCGGCGGACTCCTCGAACAGACCGAGGTTGTCGCGCAGCCACTGGACGAGCGAGCCGGTGACCGCGATGGACCCCTCGAGGGCGTAGACCGCGTCCTGGTCCCCGACCTTGAAGCAGACGGTCGTGAGCAGGCCGTGGTCGCTCCGGACGATCTCGGTGCCGGTGCTGAGCAGCATGAAGTTGCCGGTGCCGTAGGTGTTCTTGGACATCCCCCGGGCGAGGCAGGCCTGACCGAAGGTGGCGGCGTGCTGGTCGCCGAGGATCCCGGCGATCGGGACGCCGAGCTTGCGGCTGGTGCCGTAGACCTCCGAGGAGGAGCGGATCTCGGGAAGCATCGACAGGGGGATCCCCATCGCCGCGGCGACGTCCTGCGACCAGCTCAGCGTGCGCAGGTCCATGAGCATGGTGCGTGAGGCGTTCGTGACGTCCGTGGCGTGGACCCCCCCGTCGGGGCCGCCGGTGAGGTTCCACAGCAGCCAGGTGTCGATGGTCCCGAAGATCAGGTCGCCGGCCTCGGCCCGTTCGCGAGCCCCCTCCACGTGGTCGAGGATCCAGCCGACCTTGGGGCCGGAGAAGTAGGTGGCCAGGGGGAGGCCGCACACCTCCTTGAAGCGGTCCGCGCCGCCGCCGCGGCCCAGGTCGGCGACGATCCTGGCCGTGCGGGTGTCCTGCCAGACGATGGCGTGGTGCACCGGCTCCCCGGTGGTGCGGTCCCACACCACGGCCGTCTCGCGCTGGTTGGTCAGGCCCACGGCGGCGAGGTCGGCACCGGTCAGGTTGCCCTTGCCGAGGGCCTGCCCGATGACCTCGCGGGTGTTGCGCAGGATCTCCGTCGGGTCGTGCTCGACCCATCCGGCCCGCGGGAAGATCTGACGGTGCTCCTTCTGCGCGACCGAGTGGATCTGCCCGGCGTGCGTGAAGACGATCGCGCGGGTGCTGGTCGTGCCCTGGTCGACGGCGAGCACGAACCGCGGGCCCTGCGTCATCGGGCCACCACCTCGTCCTCCTCGTCGTCGTCGTGCCCGGCCACCGTGGGGGCGTCCGGACCCGGCTCGCCGCGCAGGACCCGGTCCCGCGCGCGGACCGCCGACTCGTCGTCCCGCTCCCGCGCCGCGGCCTCGTCGGCCCGGACCCGACGTTCGTAGTCGGCGACCTCGCGGGCCTCCCGCTCCTCGCCCCAGCCCAGCCACTGGACGGCGATCTCCGCGATCTCCGGCACCGCGTCGAGGCCCTTGCGGGGCTCCTCGTAGTAGAGGCGGGTGCGCCGCATGAGGATGTCCTCCAGGTGCAGCACGCCCTCGCTGATGCACGCGTAGGCGATCTCGGCGCGCAGGTAGGCGGGCGTGGCCCGGAGGGGCTCGGCGAGGGAGGCGTCCTCGGCGATCAGGTCGAGCAGCTCCTCCACCAGCGACCCGTAGCGGTGCAGCAGGTGGTCGGTGAGCTGCGCGCTCCAGCCGAAGCGGGCGCGCAGGGCCGGCATCCGGCGGCGCATGGCGGCCTCGCCCACGGCCCCCAGGAGGGGGATCTCGTCGGTGATGGAGGGGAGCGCCTCGGCCTCGGGCCCCAGCGCGAGGTCCACCGCGTCACGGGCCATCACCCGGTAGGTCGTCAGCTTGCCCCCGCCGATGACCGTCAGACCGGGGACGGGCGAGACGACGGTGTGCTCCCGGCTCACCCGGGCGGTGTCCGAGGGCGACCGGGTGCCGGGCTGCAGGAGCGGGCGCAGGCCGGCGTACCAGCCCACGACGTCCTCGCGGCCCAGCTGCGTGGTCAGCGCCGCGTTGACCCGGTCCAGCACGTAGTCGATGTCGGTCGCCGTCGCGACCGGGTGGCCGAGGTCCTGGTCCCAGGGCGTGTCGGTGGTCCCGATGATCCAGTAGCGCGACCAGGGGATGAAGAAGAGGACGGAGCGCTCGGTCTGCAGGAACAGCCCGCTGGAGCCCTCGATCCGGTCCCGGGGGACGACCAGGTGGATCCCCTTGGACGCCAGGACGCGCAGGCCGCCGTCGGTGTCCGCGAGCCGGGTCACCTCCTCCGTCCAGACGCCCGTGCAGGAGATGACCTGACGGGCCCGGGCCTCGTACGTGCTCCCGGTCTCCCGGTCGAGCAGCCGGGCACCGACCACCCGTCCGGACTCGTCGCGGACGAACCCGACGGCCTCGGTCCGGCTGGCGACCGAGGCGCCGTAGCTGTGGGCGGTGCGCACGATCGTGGACACCAGCCGGGCGTCGTCGACGGTCGCGTCCCAGTACTTCACCGCCCCGATCGCCTGGTCCTCGCGCAGCTGCGGGAACTCCCGGTGCAGCCCCCGCCGCGAGGTGTGCTGGTGCACCGGCAGCGCCCGCCGACCCGGCAACGCGTTGGCGAGCAGGTCGTAGAGGGTCACGCCGGCGCCGTAGTAGGCCCGCTGCCACCACCGGTGGCGCAGGGGGATGAGGAAGGGCATCGGCTTGACGAGGTGCGGGGCCAGCGTCCGCAGCAGGAGCCCCCGCTCGGTGAGCGCCTCGTGGACGAGGCCGACGTCGAGCATCTGCAGGTAGCGCAACCCGCCGTGCACGAGCTTGGTCGACCACTGCGAGGTCCCGGACCCCCAGTCCGCGGTCTCCACGAGGGCGGTGGTCAGGCCCCGCGTCGCCGCGTCCAGGGCCGTCCCCGCACCGGTGACGCCGCCGCCCACGACGAGCACGTCCAGCGGAGGACCTCCCAGGGCGCTCTCCCTGAGCACCCGCACCGCCTCGTCGCGGTCCCGTCCTGTGAGCGCCTTGGACTGCATCCGGCCATCCCTTCCCGGTCGTCGACGTCCGTCCGGCCTAGCCTCTCACCCGGGCGCGAGGCAGGTGCAGAGGGTCGGCCTCGACGCGACCGGGCTCGTGTAGGAGGCTGACCCCATGCTGCGCAGCCGGGGTGCCGTACGCGCCCTCGGCATGCAGGACGTCGACGAGGCCCTGGAGATCTGCGCCCAGGACCCCGTCACGAACGTCTTCGTCGCCGCCCGCATCGTCGAGAGCGGCCTCGCCGGCACGCGTGGGCCGCTCTTCGCCTACGACGCCGACGGGCAGCGAGCCCTGTGCTGGTGCGCCGCGAACGTCGTGCCCGTCGAGGCCAGCAGCCGCGCCCTCGCCGCCCTCGCCACCAAGGTCGCCAGGAGGCGCACCTGGGCGAGCTCCCTCTTCGGCCCGGCCGACCAGGTGCTCGAGCTGTGGGACCGGCTCGGTCGGCAGTGGGGGCCGGCCCGGGAGGTGCGCGCGAACCAGCTCGTCATGACCATGTCCGAACGCCCGTCCGTGCTCGGGATCCCTGTGGACCCCGCCGTGCGCCCGGCCCGTCCGGACGAGCTGGACCTCGTCACACCCGCGGCGAGCGCGATGTTCACCGAGGAGATCGGCTACCCGCCGTTCCGGGGGAGCGGCACGGCATACCGGCAGGGGGTGGACGGCCTGATCCGGCGTGGTCACTGCCTGGTGCGGGTGGAGGACGACGAGGTCGTCTTCAAGGCTGACCTCGGCTCGGTCGCCCTCGGTGTCGCCCAGGTGCAGGGGGTGTGGGTGCACCCGCGCTGGCGCGGGCAGGGCGTGGCCGTCCCCGCGATGGCGGCGGTCGTGGAGCACGCGCTGGCCCACGTCGCCCCGGTCGTCACGCTCTACGTCAACGACTTCAACGCCCCCGCGGTGGCCACCTACCGACGGGTGGGCTTCGTGCAGACCGGCACCTTCGCGACCGTCCTCCTCTGACCAGGGCGCGGGCGCAGCTGGCCGGTCAGCCCTCGCCCGGTCCCTCGGCCGGTCGGCCCGCGAGCCGGGCGTGCAGGAACGCCCACGCGAGGGCGTGCCACGTCGCCCACTGGTCGGCGGTGCTGGCGCCACCGTGGCCGCCCTCGGTGTTCTCCCAGTAGGTGACGTCCCGGCCGAGCTCCTCCAGCAGCGCCGCCATCTTGCGCGCGTGACCGGGGTGGACCCGGTCGTCCCGGGTGGAGGTCGCCAGGTACGTCGGCGGTGTCGGACGCAGGGGGTCGAGCCGGTGGTAGGGGGAGAAGGTGGACAACCAGGCCCACTGGTCGGGGTCGTCGGGGTCGCCGTACTCGGCCATCCACGACGCCCCGGCGAGCAGCCGGTGGTAGCGGCTCATGTCCAGCAGCGGCACCTGGCACACGACCGCCCCGAAGTCCTCCGGGTAGAGGGTGAGCATGGCGCCGACCAGCAGTCCGCCGTTGGAGCGCCCGGTGCACCCGAGCCGCGCGACGGAGGTCACCCCCCGCGTGACGAGGTCGCGGGCCACCGCGACGAAGTCCTCGTAGGCGCGCGGACGCCGCTCGCGGAGCGCAGCCTGGTGCCAGCGAGGCCCGAACTCCCCGCCGCCCCGGATGCCGGCGACGACGTGCACGTGCCCGTGGGCCAGCCAGGACCGGCCGACGACCGGGTCGTAGGCCGGGGTGAGGGCGTGCTCGAAGCCGCCGTAGCCGTGCAGCACGGTCGGGGTGGTCCCGTCCGGCGGGAGCACCTCCGGGCCGACCTGCCAGTAGGGCACCCGCGTGCCGTCCGCCGACGTCGCCCAGTGCTGGCTGACCGTCAGACCCTCGGCGTCGAAGCGGTGGGGGGCGCTGCGCAGGCGGTCCACGCTCAGCCCCCCGCCACCCGTGCGGGCGACCGAGAGGGTCATCGGCTCGAGGAACCCCGTGGTCACCAGCCACAGGTCCTCGCTCTCGTGGTCGTCCACCGCGGAGACGCTGACCGTCTGCAGGCCGTGGCCCAGGGCGCCCGTCACCTCCTCGCCGACCCACCCCCCGTCGGGGGTCGGCGTGTGCACGTGCACGGTATGCCGCACGTCCACGAGCACGGTCGTGACGAGGGAGGACATGGTCCAGGTCACGTCGACCAGCGCGCTCCGCTCGTCCGGCGTGAACACCGGGGTCCAGGTCGGCCGCCCTGCCAGCACCTCGTCGAGGGGCGCCACGAGGAGGGAGCCCGCGGGATGACCCTCGTGGTCGTGCCGCAGCCGGAGGGTGACGTGATCCCCGTGGACGTCGGCGTCGGCGGTGCGGGGCACCGGGAGCGCGACGGGCCCCTCCTCCTGCATGACGAGGACCTGCTCGTCGTAGAAGGCGATCGCCCGGTGCAGCACGGTGCGCCCGCTCCGCTGGTCGTGCTGCACGAAGAGCCCCAGGTCGTCCTCGTCGACCGTGTGCACGGGCGCAGCCTCCGTCACCGGCGTCCCGCGGCGCCAGAGCCGGACGGTCCGCGGGTAGCCCGACCGCGTCGGCCCGGTGGGGTCGTCCGCGGTGGTGAGCCACACCGCGTCCCGGTCGAGCCAGGTGAGGCGACCCTTCGCCTCCCCCTTGACGAAGCCCTCCGGGGCAGGCACCCAGTCGAGGGTCGTCAGGTCGAGCTCGCGCGTGGTGCCCGCGTCGGACCCCCCGCGCGACAGGTGCACGAGCGCGCGGTCCAGACCCGCGCGCAGGACGCTGGCGCCCTGCCAGACCCATGGCACCCCCTTTTCCTCGCCGAGCGCGTCGAGGTCCAGGAGCACCTCCCACGCGGGCTCCGGCGAGCGGTAGGAGCCCCAGGTCGTGCGACGCCAGAGCCCGCGGGGGTGCTCGGCGTCGGTCCAGAAGCCGTAGAGGTGGTCGCCCACCTGCTGGACGAGGGGGATGCGGTCGCTGGCCTCGAGGGCCTCCCGGATGCCGTCGTGAAGGACCGGGTACAGGGCCTCGGACTGCAGCTGCTCCTCGGTGGCGCGGCTGCGCGTCGCCACCCAGGCCAGCGCCTGCGCGGACTCGACGTCCTCGAGCCACAGGCGGGGGTCGGCGGGGGTCGGTGCAGGGTCGGTCATGCCCGACACCCCATCACACGATGGTCCGGGACGCGTCGGGCGGCCGTTAGGGTGGCGTCGCTGGTCTTCCAGGACTATGCATAGGTATGCAGCTCGTCGACGAGGAGGTCCCGTGTCACCGCTGAGTCGACGCGTCCCCTCCTGGTCCGAGCTCCGTCCGCTCGTGCAGCTGAGGGCGCCCAGCCTGCGTCCGGCCGCAGCGGCCCTCGCCCGCGCCGCCACGATCGAGGACCTGCGCGCCCTGGCCCGACGGCGCACGCCGCGGGCGGTCTTCGACTACGTCGACGGCGCGGCCGAGAGCGAGCTGTCGCTGGCGCGTTCCCGGCAGGCCTTCGCCGAGGTGGAGTTCCGGCCGCGGGTCCTGCGTGACGTGAGCCGCGTCGATGCCGGGGTCTCGATCCTGGGTGTCACCAGCCCGGTCCCGGTCCTGCTCGCGCCGACCGGGTTCACCCGGATGATGCACACGCAGGGGGAGTGGGCCGTCGCCCGCGCCGCCGCCCGTGCGGGGGTGCCCTTCACCCTCTCCACGATGGGCACGGTGTCCGTGGAGGACCTGGCCACCGACGTCCCCGACGTGCAGCGGTGGTTCCAGCTCTACCTCTGGCGCGACCGGGCGGCCTCGCGCGAGCTGGTGCGCAGGGCCGGGGCCGCGGGCTTCGGCACGCTGGTCCTGACCGTCGACACGGCGGTCGCGGGCCAGCGCCTGCGGGACGTCCGCAACGGGCTGACGATCCCACCCGCGCTGACCGCGCGGACCCTGGCCGGGATGGCGCTCCACCCCCGGTGGTGGGGCGACCTCCTCACGAGCGAGCCGATCGAGTTCGCCTCCCTGCGCTCCTCCGGCGGCACCGTCGCCGACCTCGTCGACCGGATGTTCGACCCCGCGCTGACGATGGCCGACCTGGCCTGGTTGCGGGAGGAGTGGGCGGGCAGGATCGTCGTGAAGGGGGTCCAGCACCGCGAGGACGCCACGGAGCTGGTCGAGCTGGGGGTCGACGGCCTGGTGATCTCCAACCACGGTGGCCGCCAGCTCGACCGAGCCGTCGCGCCGCTGGACCTCCTCCCGGAGATCCGCGCAGCCGTCGGGCCGGACGTGCCGCTGCTGCTCGACGGCGGGGTGCTGAACGGCGCCGACGTCGTCGCGGCCGTCGCCCGCGGCGCCGACGCCGTCATGGTCGGGCGGGCCTACCTCTACGGCCTGATGGCCGGGGGCGAGGCCGGCGTCGACCGCGCCCTGGAGATCCTCGTCAGCCAGGTCCACCGCACCCTGAGGCTCCTCGGGGTGACCCGGACGGCCGACCTCACCCCGGAGCACGCCAGTCGGCGGCACGCTCCCACGACACCGCAGATGCACGACACCACCACCCGGAGGAACGCATGAACCGCAGCACCGTCACCGCCCTCGCCGTCAGCAGCGCCCTGGCCCTCGCCCTCACCGCCTGCGGGGGTGAGGACGGCGGCGACGCCGGCGGGGACGCCGGTGGAGGGGCCACCGGAGGGGAGGCCGGCGGCCTGACCGGCACCGGCACCGGCGAGGACTGCACCATCGAGGAGCCGGTCCCGGTCGGGGCCGCGCTGTCGCTGACCGGTGCCGCCGCGTCCTACGGCGAGTCCCAGCAGAAGGGGCTGGAGCTGGCCGCCGCCGAGCTCGCCGAGGTCGGCGGGGTCACCTACGACCTCGTGATCGAGGACGACCAGACCGATCCGCGACAGGGCATCACCGTCTTCGAGCAGCTCACCGAGGACAGCTCGGTGGTCATCGGACCCACGCTGTCCAACGGGGCCTTCCAGGCCCAGCCGATCGCCCAGGAGGCGGGGGTGCCGGTGCTGGCCATCTCCAACACCGCCGCGGGCATCACCGCCCAGGGTGACTACATCTTCCGTGTCTCCCTCACCGAGGCCCAGGTCATCCCGCAGACCGTGGCCAAGGCCACCGAGGCCTACGGTCTCGAGGACGTCGTGGTCATGTACTCCAACGACGACGCGTTCACCGAGTCCGGCTACGAGGTCTTCTCCAGCGCGCTGGAGGAGGAGGGTGTCACCGTGTCCGAGACCCTCACCTTCTCCAAGGCCGACACCGACTTCCGGGCCCTGCTCACCGAGGCCAAGGCTGCCGAGCCGGACGCGCTGGTGGTGTCCGGGCTGATCGAGGCGGCGATCCCGCTGGTCACGCAGGCACGCGAGCTCGGCATCGACGTGCCGATCATCGGCGGCAACGGCTTCAACAACCCCAAGCTGATGGCCGACGGTGGTGACGCCGCCGAGGGAGTCGTCGTCGGGGCCGCCTGGAACTCCTCCTCCGAGGGCGAGCTCAACACCGCCTTTATCGAGGCTTTCGAGGCCGAGCACGGCGCCCAGCCGGACCAGTTCGCGGCGCAGGCCTACACCGGCCTGAAGGTCATCGACGCAGCGGTGCGCGCCGGCTGCTCGGGTGAGCGCGAGGACATCAAGGCCGGCCTGGCCGGCATCGCGGACGTCGACACCGTCCTCGGCACCCTGTCCATCAATGCCGAGCGTGACGCCGAGCACGAGGCCGTGGTCCAGGTGGTCGAGAACGGCTCCTTCACCGTGCTCGACTGATGCAGCAGCTCCTGAACGGGGTCTTCCTCGGCTCCATCTACGCGCTGTTCGCGATCGGTTTCACCCTCGTGTTCGGCATCCTGGACCGGCTCAACCTGGCCCATCCGGCGGTCTTCGCCGCGGCCGCGTTCATCGGCATCGAGCTGGTCACGCTGGGCGGTGTGTCCATCTGGCTGGCGATCCCCCTCGTCGCCGGGATCGGCGCACTGCTGGGCCTGGTGATCGAACGGGTGGCGTTCCGACCGCTCCGGGGAAGACCGGACGCGCACTTCGCCGGGCTGATCTCCTCGATCGGCCTGGCCGGGATGATCATCGCCCTCCTCCTGTGGCGCTACGGCCCCGACACCAGGCGGTTCCCGGCGGACGCCTTCCCGGCCACCACCTTCGAGGTGGCCGGGGCGCGCGTGACCCTGCTGCAGGTGGCGATCCTGGCCATCTCGATCCTGCTCATGGTCGGGCTCACCTGGCTCGTCGCGCGCACCCGGCTCGGACGGGCGATGCGCGCCGTGGCCGAGAACCCCCGCGCGGCCACCGTCCTGGGCATCGACGTCGACCGGGTCACGGCCACCACCTTCGCCCTGTCCTCGGCCCTGGGTGCGGTGGCCGGTGCCCTGTTCGCGATGAACGTCAACTCCGCCCAGCTGGGCATGGGGGCCGCCATCGAGCTCAAGGGGTTGGCAGTCATCATCGTCGGGGGCATGGGCTCCCTGCCGGGGGCGCTCGTCGGTGGTCTGCTCCTCGGCCTCGCCGAGGTGTTCGCCGTGCAGTACATCGGGTCGAGCTGGCGGGACCTCGTGGCCTTCGGGATGCTCTTCCTGCTGCTCGTGGTGCGCCCGCAAGGACTCTTCGGCAGCCGCCGGGTGCGGGAGGTCTGATGAGCCAGGCCGTCCTCGTCTTCGTCGCGCTGAACGCGATCCTCGCCTTCTCCTTCTACGCGGTCCTGGTGGCGGGCCAGCTCAGCCTCGGGCAGGCAGGGTTCGGCGCCCTCGGTGCCTTCACTGCGGTCGCGCTGGCCCCCGAGCCGTCGGAGGTCGGCGACGTCCCCGCGCTCCTCGTGGCGATCCTCATCGGCATGGTCGTGGGCGCGCTGGCGGCGGTCCTGCTGGGGCTTCCGACGATGCACCTGCGCGGCGTCTTCCTCGCCATCGCCACGCTGGGGTTCGCCGAGGCCGTCCGCATCCTCCTCATCAACGCGGAGTGGACCGGGGGGGCCAACGGCATGTCCGTCCCCAAGGTCGTCACCCCGCTGATCGCCTGGGTTGCCCTCGCCGTCGTCGCCTACTGGTTCTGGAGGCAGGGACCCAGCAGCTACGGCCGGGCGCTGGCCGCGATCCGCGAGGACGAGCTGGCCGCCCGGGCGATGGGGATCGACGTCGGTCGGCACCGCCTGTCGGCGTTCGTGACGGCCGGTGCGGTCGCCGGGCTGTACGGCGTGCTGTGGGCCTACTTCGTCCGGCTGCTGGCGCCCGAGGACTTCGACTTCACCCGGGCCATCGACGGGCTGGTCACCGCGGTCGTCGGCGGGTCGACCATGTGGCTGGGCCCGTTGCTGGGCAGCGGCTTCCTCACCCTGGTACCCGAGGTGCAGCGTGCCCTCGGGGTGGAGGCGGGATGGATCAGGCCGTTCATCGCCAGCGCCCTGCTCCTCGTGGTCATCGTCTTCCTTCCCGGTGGCCTGGGGTCGTTCCTGCCCCGGGTCCGGGTCCGGGCCCGGCCCACCGCGTCCGGCGCCGGGACCGACCGCCCGGGGCTGGTGGCCCGCACGCACGCCGCGGCCGGTGAACCGGTCGTGAGGATCGTGGGCGGCAACAAGGACTACGGCGGCGTGCACGCGGTGCGGGACGTCGACCTGACCGTCGGTTCCGGCGAGGTCGTGGGTCTGATCGGGCCCAACGGAGCGGGCAAGACCACGCTCGTCAACATGATCAGCGGGCTCGTGCCCGCGTCCTCCGGGACCTTCGAGGTGCTGGGCACCCGCCCCGGCCGGACGCCGGTGCACCGCATCGCGCGGGCGGGGGTCAGCCGCACCTTCCAGCACTCCAAGCTCTTCCCCCGGCTGACCGCGCTGGAGAACGTGCTCGTCGGGGCGCACGTGGTGAGCCGACCGACGTTCCTGCGGCGGCTCCTGTGGCTGCCCGGTGCCCGCCGCGACGAGGCCGTGGTCGTGGACCACGCCGCCGGCTGCCTGGCCCGGGTCGGTCTGGCCGACCGTTCGTCCGTGGACGCCTCCGCGCTCTCCTACGGCGACCAGCGGCGCCTGGAGATCGCCCGGGCGCTGGCCAGCGACCCGTCGTTGCTCATCCTCGACGAGCCGGCGGCCGGGATGAACAACGTCGAGGCCGACGCCCTGTCCGAGCTCATCGCCTCGCTGGCCGACGAGGGGCTCACCATCCTGCTCATCGAGCACAACGTCGGGATGGTCATGAAGACCTGCCACCGCATCGTGGTCCTCAACTTCGGGGAGGTCATCGCGACGGGCACGCCCGAGGAGATCCTGAAGAACCCGGCCGTCGTCGAGGCCTACCTGGGCAGCGACGGCGACTCCCCGCCCGGGACACCCCATACCCAGGAGGCACGATGAGCGAGGACATCCTGACCGTCGAGGACCTCGCCGTCAGCTACGGGCGGGTCCAGGCGGTCCGTGGCGTGAGCTTCACGGTCCCTCGTGGCGCCCTCGTCACCCTCGTGGGTGCGAACGGTGCCGGCAAGACCTCGATCATCAACGCCGTCTCCGGTGTGGTGCGGCCGTCGTCGGGCCGGGTCACGTTCCAGGGCAAGGACGTCACGCGCACCCCGGCGCACAAGCTCGTCCGTCAGGGGCTGGTGCAGGTGCCGGAGGGGCGTCAGATCCTCGCCTCGCTCACCATCGAGGAGAACCTCCAGCTCGGTGGCTGGCACACCTCGGGCGGTCGCACGGAGGAGGTCTACGACCGCTTCCCCGTGCTGCGGGAACGACGCCGGCTGCTGGCCGGCAGCCTGTCCGGCGGCGAGCAGCAGATGCTGGCCATCGGGCGTGCCCTGGTCGCCGAGCCCTCCTTGATGCTCCTCGACGAGCCGTCGATGGGACTGGCCCCCAAGGTCGTGGACGAGGTGTTCCGGGTCATCCAGGAGATCCGGGCCGCCGGGACGAGCGTGCTCCTCGTCGAGCAGAACGCCCGCCGGGCGCTGCGGGCCGCCGACCACGGCTACGTGCTCGCCTCGGGCGAGGTGGCGAGGTCCGGGCCCGGGGCGGAGCTGCTCGCCGACGACGCCATCGTCGCCGCCTACCTGGGGCTGGAGACCGGCTGAACGGTCAGGCCGCACGACCGGCCGGGTGATCCGTCTCACATCTGGGCGTGCAGCGCGCTACGTTGGGCTTCTGCCCTCCCGCCCGGGACGGCAGGTGGAGTGACGAAGGAGTCCCCGAATGACCAGCAGTAAGCGCTTCAGGCGCACGATGGGCACGGCCGCGGCCGCAGCCCTCGTCGGGTCGGCCCTCGTGGCCGCGCCCTCCGGCGCCGCCCCCGCCCAGAAGGGGTGCGACAACCGCACCAACAACACCTACGACAAGCTCCTGGAGTGCGTCCGCCTCGAGGGCGTCGTCGAGCACATGGAGGAGTTCCAGGCCATCGCCGACGCGAACGGCGGCAACCGGGCCGACCAGACCCCCGGCTACCAGGCCAGCGTCGACTACGTCGTCGAGGTCCTGGAGGGTGCCGGGTGGTCGGCCGAGGTCGTGCCGTTCACCTACGACGCGGCCGACGTCGTGCTGCGCCAGCTCACGCCTGTGACAGCCGACTACATCGCCTTCGACGCGCTCGGCACCGGCGAGGGCGACGTGACGGGCAACGTCATCCCCGTCGACATCAACCTCGCCGACCCCCGGGCCAACAGCAGCGGCTGCGAGCCGGCGGACTTCGCGGGTCTCGACTTCTCCGGGCCCAACGACATCGCCCTGATGCAGCGCGGCACCTGCCCGTTCTCCGCCAAGGCGCTCAACGCCGAGGCGGAGGGAGCCGAGGCCGTCGTGCTGTTCAACCAGGGTGACCCCAGCACCACGACCGGCGACCGCTTCGGACCACTCAACCCGACGCTCGCCCCGTTCACCGTGGGCATCCCCGTCGTGGGCACGACCTTCGCCGCGGGCGAGGCGCTCGCCGTGCCGGGCGCGACGGCGCAGGTCAAGGTCGACTTCTTCGAGGCCGAGTCGTTCAACGTCATCGGCGAGCTGGCCGGCAAGACCGACGGCAACGTCGTGATGGCCGGTGCCCACCTCGACTCCGTCCCGGCCGGTCCGGGCATCAACGACAACGGCAGCGGCTCGGCCGCGCTGCTCGAGGTCGCCCAGCAGATGAGCAAGTCCAAGCCCCACAACACTGTGCGTTTCGCCTGGTGGGGCGCGGAGGAGCTCGGCCTCATCGGCTCGACCGAGTGGGTTGACCAGCGCACGCCGGAGGAGCTCGACGAGATCGCGCTCTACCTCAACTTCGACATGATCGGGTCCCCGAACTACTACTTCGGCGTCTACGACGCCGACGAGTCGAGCTTCGTGGCTCCGGTGCCCGTGCCCGAGGGCTCGGAGGACATCGAGCAGACCTTCGAGGAGTTCTACACGCTGCGCGGCGAGCCGTACGACGACTCCGCGTTCAGCGGGCGCAGCGACTACCAGGCCTTCATCAACAACGGCATCCCCTCCGGTGGTCTGTTCACCGGCGCCGAGGTCGTCAAGACCGCGGAGCAGCAGTCCATCTGGGGCGGCACCGCGGGAGCGCAGTTCGACCCCTGCTACCACCTGGCCTGCGACACGATCGACAACTACAGCCCGCACGCGCTGGAGGTCAACTCCGACGCCGTGGCGTTCGCCGTGTTCACCTACGCGGCCTCGACCGAGAGCGTCAACGGAGTACGGGGCGCCAAGATCCCGGGCAACTTCCGGATCCCGGCCCCGGCCGGTCCCGAGCACACCTTCGCGGGCCCCCTCGGTGGCGACGACCACGGTCACGACCACGACCACCACGAGAGCGAGTGAACAGGTGACGACCTCGAGCTAGCGCTCGTCACGGTCGGGGCGGGGCGGGTGGACCAGGTGTCCACCCGCCCCGCTCCGCGTCTCACGGCCTGTCCGGACCCCCGTCCGACTCCGACCCGCGCAACGACACCACGATCCCCGCCATCATCAGGGCGCAGCCGACCAGCATCCGCGGGCTCATCGTCTCGCTCAGCAGCAGCCACCCGCCGAGCGCGCCGAACACCGCCTCGAGGCTGAGCAGCAGGGCGGCGTGCGAGGCGTGCGCGTGCCGCTGCGCGACGACCTGCAGCGTGTAGGCGACCCCGACCGCGACCAGCCCCCCGTAGAGGACCGCACCGAGGGCGGCCCCGGTCCCGGAGAAGGGCACGTCCTCCACGAGCAGGGCGCCACCCGCCGACAGCAGGGCGCACGCGGCGAACTGCGTCGCGGACAGCTGCAGGGCGTCCACGGTCCGCACGTAGTGGTCGATGACCAGGATGTGCGCGGCCCAGAAGATCGCCCCGGCGAGCACGAGCAGGTCGCCGGTGGCGATCGTCAGCCCCTCGGTCATGCTCAGGAGGTAGAGCCCCGGCACCGCCAGCACCAGCCCGAACCAGACCGCGGGGGTGGCGCGCCGGCCGAGGAGCCGGCCCAGGACCGGCACCAGCACGATGTAGAGCCCGGTGATGAACCCCGCCTTGCCCGCCGTCGTGGTCTCCAGCCCCACCTGCTGCAGGCCGGCCGCGCTGAACAGGACCACCCCGGCGACCAGCCCCGGCACCAGCGGCGACCTCCGCGCCCCCGGCGCCGGGGGGGTCTCGTCGTACACCTCCGCGGCGGGCGGCTCGGGCACCACCAGGGGGGAGGTGCGGTGCTGCCGCGCGAACCACCAGAGCAGCGGGAGGAGCGAGACCGCACCGATCGCGAACCGCGCCGCGTTGAAGCTCATCGCGCCCATGTGGTCGGCGCCGAGCCTCTGTGCGACGAACCCGAACCCCCAGATCGCGGCGGTGAGGGTCAGGAGCACGTTCGCGCGGGTGCGCAGGGCCTCGGGGGAGGAGGTATGCCGGGGGCCGGCGCCGACGGTCACCGCGGCTCGCCCTCCCCCTCGGCGGCCACGACGTGCGGCGGCGGGTCCGCGGCATACCCGCCCAGCAGCCAGGCCACCGCGGCGGGGAACCGCCGCGCCCAGGCGTCCTCGAAGTGGTAGGCCGCCGAGTCGAAGACGTACTGGACGGGGATCCCCCCGTCCCGGAGGATCCCCACGAGGCGCTCGGCGTGCTCGACGTAGAGCCCGTTGATCACCGGGTCGCCGGGCTGCTCGAGCCCGCCGACGTCGACGTGAACGCGTCCCTCGAGCCCCCCGACGGCGAGCTGGGCGGCGACCTCGTCCAGGGCGCGATCCCCCGGCCACCAGAACGCCGGCGAGAAGACCCCGGCGCCGCCGAAGACGTCCTGCCGGGAGGCCCACAGGTAGGCGCTGACGACGCCGCCCAGGGAGCTTCCGGCGGTGAGCGTGTGTCGCGGCTCGGGGCGGGTGCGCAGCGTCGCGTCGACCGCGGGCTTGAGCTCCTCGCAGAGGAAGCGCGCGTAGTCGGCCGCGCGCCCACCGCCGGAGACCGGGTGAGGGTGCTGGGTGTACTCCTCGTGCCGGAGCGTCGGGTGGCAGGGGACGGCGACCACGATGGCGGGCAGCCCGTCCTGGGCCAGGCGCGTCATGGCGCGGTCGACGTCCCAGCTCACCCCGCCGTTGGCCCGCTCGTCGAGGAAGACGTTGTGCCCGTCGTGCAGGTAGAGCACCGGGTGGCGCTCATCACCCTCGTCGTACCCGGGCGGGAGCCAGGCGTAGACCTCCGCCCGGCGGCCCAGGCCGGGCAGCTCCACGTCGGTCCAGGAGCGCAGGTCGCCCTGCAGCTGGGGGTGCCGGATCAGGCGCAGGTCGCCGGGGGTCAGGATCATGCGGGTCAGCGTAGGGGCCGCAGGAGGGCCGGCGGTCACGCAGGTAGCGGGGTCGGCGTCCTCGGCACTCGGTGCTGCCCTAGGGTGCCCGCATGAGGTACGACGTCGCCGCGGTCCGCGCGCAGTTCCCCGCCCTGACGACCGGGACGGCGCACTTCGACGGCCCCGGCGGCTCGCAGACCCCGACCGTCGTCGCCGAGGCGGTCGCCCGGACCCTCACCAGCTCGATCGCCAACCGGGGGAGCGTCACGGCGGCCGAGCGGCTGGCCGAGCAGACCGTGGCGGAGGCCCGGTCGGCGATGGCCGACCTGCTCGGCACGGACCCCTCGACCGTCATCTTCGGCCGCAGCATGACCGCCAACACGATGGACCTGGCGCGCACGCTGGCCCGCTGCCACCTCTGGGGACCGGACGACGAGGTCGTCGTCACGTCGCTCGACCACGACGGCAACGTCCGCCCGTGGCTCCTGGCTGCGGAGTCGGTCGGGGCCACGGTGCGCTGGGCCGAGGTCGACCCGGCCACGGGTGAGCTCCCGGTCGCCGCGCTCCAGGAGGTGCTGTCCGAGCGCACGCGGCTGGTGGCGCTCCCCGGGGCCAGCAACCTCATCGGCACCAGGCCGGACCTGCCGGGCATGGTGGCGGCGGCGCACGACGTCGGTGCGCTCGTCCACGTGGACGCGGTCCACCTGGCGGCCCACGCCCCGGTGTCCCGGGAGGAGCTCGGTGCCGACCTGCTGTCCTGCTCCCCCTACAAGTTCTTCGGGCCCCATCTCGGGGTCACCTGCGGCACCCCGGACCTCCTGGAGGGCCTGCGGCCGGACAAGCTGCTGCCCTCCTCCGACGCGGTCCCCGAGCGGTTCGAGCTGGGCACCCTGCCCTACGAGCTGCTGGCCGGCACCACGGCCGCCGTCGACTTCCTCGCGAGCCTCGCCGGGACCGGGCAGACCTCGTCGCGGAGGACGAGGCTCGAGGCCGCCTTCGCGGCCGTCGAGGCTCACGAGGACGCCCTTCGCGTGCGGGCCGAGGACGGGCTGAGCGCCATCGACGGTGTCACGCTGTGGTCCCGGGCGCTGCACCGGACCCCGACCCTGTTGTTCACGCTCGAGGGGGTCGAGCCGTCAGCCGTCCACCGGCACCTGGCCGCACGCGGGGTCAACGCCCCCGCCTCGCACTTCTACGCCTGGGAGCTCAGCCACCGCCTCGGGCTCGGGGCGGCCGGGGGTGTGCGCGTCGGCATGGCGCCCTACTCGACGACGGAGGAGGTCGACCGCCTGCTGGAGGGCGTCGCCGAGCTGGCGGCCCGGCGATGAGCGTGGTGAGCGGTCCGGCCTGGGTCGAGACCGTCGTCTGGTGGCACGTCTACCCCCTCGGCTTCGTGGGCGCCGAGCGCACCAAGGCCCAGCACGCCGAGGACGGCGGCGAGGTGGTGCACCGCCTCTCCCGGGTGGGCGGCTGGCTCGACTACCTGCTCCGGCTCGGCGCCAACGGCCTGCTCCTCGGCCCGGTCCTCGCCTCGACCAGCCACGGCTACGACACCCTCGACCACTATCGCGTGGATCCCCGGCTGGGCGACGAGGCCGACCTGCGCAGGCTCCTCGGCGAGGCCCGCGACCGCGGGGTGCGGGTCGCCTTCGACGGCGTCTTCAACCACGTCTCGGAGGACCACGAGATCGTCCGGAGGGCGCTCGCGCCGGACGCCGCGGCCGAGGACCGGGCCTGGCTGAGGTGGGTGGGGGAGTACCCCCGCGGCTTCGAGGGCAACCTCGACCTGGTCGAGCTCGACCTGACCCACCCCCCGGTCCAGGACTACGTCGTCGACGTCATGTGCCACTGGCTCGCCGCGGGCGTGGACGCCTGGCGGCTGGACGCGGCGTTCGCCCCGGGCGCCGACGCCTGGCGGCCGATCGTCGACCGGGTCCGTGAGCGGCATCCCGACGCCTGGATCCTTGGTGAGGTGATCCAGGGCGACTACGTCGACTTCGTGCGGCGGTCCGGTATGCACTCGGTCACCCAGTACGAGCTGTGGAAGGCGGTCTGGAGCTCGCTCAACGACGGCAACCTGCACGAGCTGGCCTGGGCGCTGACCCGGCACGCCGACTTCTGCGCCGCCTTCCGCCCGCAGACCTTCGTCGGCAACCACGACGTCACCCGGATAGCCACGAAGCTCACCGACCCGCGGCACGTCGGGACGGCCGCCGCGCTCGCGCTGCTGCTGCCCGGGGTGCCCTCTGTCTACGCCGGGGACGAGCAGGGCTTCACGGGCGAGAAGCTCGACCAGCCGGGCGGTGACGACTCCGTCCGTCCGCCGTTCCCCGACAGCCCCGACGAGCTGCTGCCCCACGGGCGGGCGCTCCTCGAGGAGCACCAGCGGATCGTGCACCTGCGCCGGACGCACGCCTGGATCACCTCGGCCACGGCCGTCGCGCGCGACGTCGCCGACCTCACTGCCGCCGTCGATCTGGTCGGCGGCCAGGACGACCAGCGGCTGACCCTGGGCCTCAACCTCACCGACGAGCAGGTCACCCTCGCCGGTGCCTCCGGCGACCTTGTCGTGCCCGCCCACGGCTGGGCGCTCGGGTAGTCTGCGACGGTTCCCCCCCACCAGCCGAGGAGACCATCCCCGTGGCCATGCGCCTGTCGACCCTGTTCCTGCGGACCCTGCGCGAGGACCCGGCCGACGCCGAGCTGCCCGGGCACAAGCTGCTCGTGCGCGCCGGCTACGTCCGGCGCGCGGCACCGGGCGTCTACACCTGGCTGCCGCTCGGCCTGAAGGTGCTCCGCAAGGTCGAGACGGTCGTGCGCGAGGAGATGGACGCCATCGGCGGCCAGGAGCTGAGCTTCCCGGCGCTGCTGCCCCGCGAGCCCTACGAGGCCACGAACCGGTGGACCGAGTACGGCCCCAACCTCTTCCGGCTGCAGGACCGCAAGGGCGTGGACATGCTCCTCGGTCCCACCCACGAGGAGATGTTCACCCTCGCCGTGAAGGACATGTTCAGCTCCTACAAGGAGCTGCCGCTCACCCTCTACCAGATCCAGACGAAGTACCGCGACGAGGCGCGCCCCCGCGCGGGGCTGCTGCGCGGCCGTGAGTTCATCATGAAGGACTCCTACAGCTTCGACGTCGACGACGCCGGGCTCGAGGCCGCCTACCAGCGCCACCGCGAGGCCTACGTGCGCATCTTCGACCGGCTCGGCTTCGACTACGTGATCGTGTATGCCGACTCCGGCGCGATGGGCGGGTCGGCGAGCGAGGAGTTCCTCGCGGTCAGCCCGGTCGGCGAGGACACCTTCGTGCGTTGCGCGGCCAGCGGGTATGCCGCCAACGTCGAGGCGGTCGTCGTGCCCCAGGCGCCCCCCGTCCCGGCGGACGTCGTGGCCGCGACCCCCGCCGCGCACGTCGAGGACACGCCCGACAGCCCGACGATCGAGACGCTCGTCGCGCAGTCGGACGCGCTGCACCCGCGCACCGACGGGCGCGCGTGGACGGCCGCCGACACCCTGAAGAACGTCGTGGTCCTCCTCACCTACCCCGACGGGAGCACCGAGCCGCTCGCCGTCGGCCTGCCGGGGGACCGAGGGGTGGACGCCAAGCGGCTCGAGGCGCAGGTCGCCCCGGCCACCTGGGCGCCCTTCGAGGACAAGGACTTCGCGGCCTACCCGATGCTCGTCAAGGGCTACATCGGCCCCGGGACGCTCGGGACGAGCAGCTCCTCGGGCATCAGGTACCTCCTGGACCCCTCGGTCGCCGAGGGGTCGGCCTGGGTCACCGGCGCCGACGAGCACGGCAAGCACGTCTACGACCTCGTCCTGGGGCGGGACTTCACCGCCGACGGGACCATCCAGGCCGCCGAGATCCACGAGGGCGACCCCAGCCCGGACGGCGCCGGCACGCTGACCCTGGCCCGCGGCATCGAGATGGGCCACATCTTCCAGCTCGGCCGCAAGTACGCGGAGGCGCTGGACCTGAGGGTCCTCGACGAGCACGGCAAGCTGGTCACCGTCACCATGGGCTCCTACGGCGTGGGCGTGTCCCGCGCCGTCGCGGCCGTCGCCGAGGCGACCCACGACGACATCGGCCTGTGCTGGCCGCGGGCGCTGGCCCCGGCCGACGTCCACGTCGTCGCCACCGGCAAGGACCAGGCGGTCTTCGAGCACGCCGAGGGCCTGGTGGCCGACCTCGAGGCCGCCGGCCTCGAGGTGGTGTACGACGACCGGCCCAAGGTCAGCCCGGGCGTGAAGTTCAAGGACGCCGAGCTGCTCGGCGTGCCGACCATCGTCGTCGTCGGCAGGGGCCTGGCGGACGGCACGGTCGAGGTCAAGGACCGGCGCAGCGGCGAGCGCCGCGAGGTCCCCGTCGAGCGCGCCGTCGGCGAGATCGTCGCCGACGTCCGTGGGGCGCACCTGACCGGCGCGCCGGTCGTCGTCCACCCGCCCGCCTGACGGCACACCTGCGGTGCTGGAGACGCTGGACCCCGGGGTCCTCACCTTCCTGGCCCTGGCCGGGCTCGCCGCCGGCTTCGTGGACGCGGTCGTGGGCGGCGGCGGGCTGATCCAGCTGCCGGCGCTGCTGGTGGGTCTCCCCGGGGCGAGCCCCGTCCAGCTGCTCGCGACCAACAAGCTCGGGTCGATCATGGGGACCGCCACGAGCTCGATCACCTACTACCGGCGGATCCGGCCCGACCTGCGCACAGCCGTGCCGCTGGCCCTCGCGGCCTTCGCCGGGAGCGTGGGCGGGGCCTCGCTCGCCTTCCTCCTCACCAGGGAGGCGTTCAACCCGATCATCCTCGTGGTCCTCGTGGGTGTGGGGCTGTACACCCTGGCCAGGCCGTCGATGGGTCAGCTGCAGCGGCTCCGCTTCGGCCACCGGCGGCCCCGGCGCCACCTGGCCGCGACCCTGCTCATCGGCGTCCTCGTCGGCTCCTACGACGGCGCGCTCGGTCCCGGCACCGGCTCGTTCTTCGTCTTCGCCCTCGTCAGCACTCTCGGCTACGGGTTCCTCGAGGCCAGCGCCAAGGCCAAGATCGCCAACTTCGCGACCAACCTGGCGGCGCTGGTGGTCTTCGTGCCGCAGGGTGCGGTGATCTGGCAGGTGGGCCTGCTCATGGGCGCGTGCAACGTGCTCGGCGGCTACCTGGGCACGCGGGTCGCGGTGGCTCGGGGGAGCCGGTTCGTGCGGGTGTTCTTCGTCGTCGTGCTGGCCGCCTTCGTCCTCCGGATCGGTGTCGACACCTGGCGGCAGCTCGTGCCCTGAGCGGGGCTCAGGGCTGGACCGGCTCGGCCCCGCACCCGCCGAGGCTGTCGACGGTCGTCGTCGTGCGCTCCCACGTCTGCGGGTAGTTCTCCGGGGTCACGAGCTGGATGACGTGGGGGCCCGTCTCCAGGTCCCAGGGCCGGATGTCCACCCTGGTCGGCTGGTAGGTCATCTCGGTGGTGACGACACCGTCCTCGTCCCGGCGGAGGGTGAACTGCGCGACCATCCCCTCCTGCGTCTGCGGCAGCAGCCCGGAGGCGACGTCGGGGGACTGGTTGGACAGGAAGTTGCCCAGGCCGTAGACGACGTGCTTGCCGTTGATGCGCTCGCACGGCTGGATGACGTGGACGTGGGTGCCGAGCACGAGGTCGACCGCGTCGGACCCGAGCAGGTCGGCGGCGAGCTGCGTCTGCTCCGGCGTCGGCGCGGACTGGTACTCGTTGCCCCAGTGCATGCTCACCACGACGAAGTCGGCACCCTCCTCCCGCGCCGTCGCCGCCTGCTCGAGGATGCCGGCGCTGCCGATGGAGGGCCACGAGGCGGCGACCAGCCAGGGGGCCTCGCCCGGGATGCTCGTGGTGGGGGTGCCGGAGTTGGGGTAGGTGTAGGTGTAGGCCAGGTGCGCCACCTGCGCCACGCCGCCGTCGGCAGGGACGTCGTAGACCTGCGCCACGCCGGCGCGGTCCTCGTGCGCGGTCGGACCGGCGTAGCCCATGCCCGCGTCGCGGATCACCTGCTCGGTGTCCTCGAGCCCGCCGAGGCCCAGGTCCATCGTGTGGTTGGAGGCGAAGTCGCAACCGTCCACGCCGGCACCGGCGAGGGCGTCGGCCATCTGGTGCGGGGTGTTGAAGACGAGCACGTCGGGGACCGAGAGGTTGGTGTTGTCCGGCGACAGCGGCGTCTCCATGTGGCACAGCGTCAGGTCGGCGGCACCGAGGAGCGGGGCGACCTCGGCGTACATGGGCGTGTAGTCGTAGTCGCCCTCACCCCCGCCGGCGTTGCGGTTCGCGGTGACGTTGACCCGGCTGTGGGTGAGGATGTCGCCCGTCGCGGCCAGGGTGATCTCGAGGGGACCGTCGTCCCCGTCGTCGGTCCGCGGCTCGTCGGTCTGCGTGGCACCACCTCCACCCTCGTCCTCGGACGGGGCGTCGGTCGAGGCGGCCCCGGGGGAGGTGGTCGCTGCGGCCGGCTGGCGAGGGGTCGTCGCGGTGACCGCCGCGGTGTCGTCACCGCCGCCCAGCACCCCGCACGAGCCGAGCACCAGGGGCGTCAGCAGCACCGCGCCGAGCACACGTGTCCGGCGTCCTCCCATGCCGGTCAGCGTAGCCGCGCTCCCGGCAGGTCCCCGGCATTGGTCGTCGGCAGGTCGCAGACCGTGCCGCGGCACACCATCGCCCCGCGTCGCCCCCCGGGCGCCGGCGTCGCGGGGTCGCCGTCGACGACGAGGACACCCACCGGGGTATGCCGTGCGGCCGCCGCGAGCTCGTCCGTCCCGTCGGTCCCGTCCCCGGCGGGGGAGAGCCGCACGACCACCGGTCCGGCGAGGAGCTCCTCGGCCGCGACCAGGGCCCAGCCGGCGAACCTGGGCGCCTGGCGGGCGAGGGTCGACATCGCCCGCAGGGCGGTGCCGGCGCGGTCCAGGGAGGCGGGGTCCCCGGCCTGGCCGCCGTGGCGCGCCAGCGCCACCACCAGGGCGCTCGGTCCGCCCGGCTCCGCGTTGTCGCCCTCGGCACGCGGTCGGACCACCAGCGTCTCGGCGTCGTGGCCGGTGGCGGCGAACGTGCCGTCCGGCTGACCGAAGAGGTCGATCGCCCGGTCCAGCAGCGACCCCGCCTCCTCGAGCCAGGACGGGTCCCCGGTCGCGCGGTGCAGGGCGAGCAGCCCCTCCACCAGGTCGCCGTGGTCCTCGGCGACCGCGAGGGCGGTGCCCACCCTCCCGTCCCGCGAGCTGCGCCGCAACCGCCCGTCGACGACGTGGGTGTCCAGGACGAACCTCGCGCACCGGGCGGCCACGTCGACCCAGTCCGGCTCGTCCAGGACCCACCCGGCGTGGGCGAGGGCCGCCACGGCCAGCCCGTTCCAGGCGGTGACCACCTTGTCGTCCCGAGCGGGCTGGGGGCGCAGCGTGCGGTGCAGCAGCAGCCGCTCCCGCGCCCCCTCCCACCACGCCGGGTCCTCGGGGTCCGACCGCAGCTGGAGCGTCGAGGTGCCGTGCTCGAAGGTCCCCCCCGGGGTCACCCCGAGCAGCGCCGCCGCACGGGCACCGTCCTCCTCGCCCAGGGCCAGGTCCAGCTCCTCGGGCGTCCACACGTAGGTCCGGCCCTCCACGCCGTCGGTGTCGGCGTCCAGGGAGCTGGCGAAGGCCTGCTGCTCGGTCCACATCTCCTGCAGCAGCCACCCGACGGTCTCGCGCACGACGCGCTCCGCCCAGGGCCGCGCGGAGGGGTCGGCCCGCGCCAGGTCGGTGTAGACCCCGAGCAGGAGGGCGTTGTCGTAGAGCATCTTCTCGAAGTGCGGGACCACCCAGGCGCGGTCCACGGCATACCGGGCGAACCCGCCCCCGAGCTGGTCGTAGGTGCCCGAGCGCGCCATCGCCTCGCACGTCCTGCGCACCATCGACAGGGCCGTCCCGTCACCGGTGCGGGCGGCGTGCCTCAGCAGGAACGCCAGCACCATGGACGGGGGGAACTTCGGTGCGCCGCCGAACCCGCCCCACTGGTGGTCGTGCTCGGCCGCGAGGGCGCGGGCTGCCGCGGCGAGGTCCTCGGCGGCGAGCGCATCGCCGGCCACCGCGGGCGCGGACGCCTGCCGCAGGGCCTCGACGATCTGGGCCCCGCCCTCCCGCAGCCGACCGCGATCCTCCGCCCAGGCGCGCGCCGCGCCCGAGAGCAGCTGGAGGAGCTGGGCCCGGGGCAGGTAGGTGCCCGCCCAGAAGGGTTCCCCCTCGGGCGTCAGCAGGCAGGTCATCGGCCACCCGCCGTGACCCGCGAGGGCGGTGGTCACGGCCATGTACGCCGCGTCGACGTCCGGCCGTTCCTCCCGGTCGACCTTGACCGCGACGAAGTCGGCGTTGACGGCGGCGCCGACCTCCTCGTCCTCGAACGACTCGTGGGCCATGACGTGGCACCAGTGGCAGGCCGCATAGCCCACCGACAGGAGCACGGGCACGTCCCGCCGACGAGCCTGCGCGAAGGCGTCCTCCCCCCACTCCCACCAGTCGACAGGGTTGTCGGCGTGCTGGAGGAGGTAGGGCGAGGTGCTGGCGGCGAGCCGGTTGCGTGCCATGGCGACACCCTCGCACGGGGCCCTCGGCGACGACGGGTCAGCCGCGCTGCATGGCCTTGATCACCGCCACCGCCCGGGTCACCTCGTCCCCGGTGTCCTCGTGGCGCTCCCGCAGGGCCCCGAGGGCGTTGTCGACGAGGCGCAGGACCGACATGGCCCGTGCCCGGTCGCGGTCGAGCCCGGCGGCCCCGCAGACGAGGTCGAGGCGCAGCAGGAGGTGGCTGCCCAGGTCGGGGGCGGCGAGCGCGTCCTCCCACCGGTTCCAGAGGGCGGGGGCGACGGCCCAGTGCGGGTCGGCGCTCTCGACCTTGGGGTCGATGGCCACCCACTCGCCCGGGTCGGTGCGCCAGAGCACGTTGGACTGGTGCAGGTCGGTGTGGACGAGACGCTCGTCGAGCCCGCCGTCCTGGAGCAGGTCCTCGACGAGACTGGCCGCGTGCAGAAGCAGCCGGCGCGGGAACTGGTGCGCCGCAGCCGGATCGGCGGTGGCCACCGCGATCCGGCCGGACAGCCTGCGGAGGTGGTCCGAGAGGGCCGGCGCCCAGGGGGCGCCCGGTCGGTCGAGCCTGCCCAGGAGGGTGCCGAGAGCCTCGCAGGTGCCCGCGACCGGTCCGACGGTGAGGTCACGGGTGGCGTCGAGCCGTTCGAGGAGCAGGGCCCCGTCGGCGGGTTCCGCGGCGAGGAGGCGGACGGCGCCCCGGCCCCGCCACGCGCGCAGCGCGAGGTGCTCGACGTCCGCCTCCGGGTGCGGCCACCCGAGCTTGAGCATCCCCGGGTCGCCGTGGGGGCGCAGGACGGGGACGACCAGCGCCGTGGCCCCCCAGCGCACCGGCTGGTCGGGGTCCTGCCGCAGCCGCCACCGTTCCAGGGAGGTGTCGATGAGTCCTGGCAGGCGGGCCAGCCAGGTCTCCCCGTCCGGTCGGTATGCCGCACGCCCACCCGCGCCGTCCTGACCGTCCGGTCCGTGGTCGGGCACGTACCGGCGGACCGTGCGGACGAAGCCCCCGGGCAGCTCCACCGTCACGACGGCAGGGTCATCCCCGGGAAGGGCTCGGCGGACCCGCCCAGCTCACGGGTCCAGGTGGCCGCGTCGGAGACGATGCGCAGCGCCGCGGTGAGCTGGTCGGCGCTGCCGACGAGCCGCTGGGCGGCACCCAGCCCCGCGGGGGAGATGTCGGAGACCAGGGCGAGCGCGAGGCTGCGCCGCTGGTCCGGGGTCTCGAGCGGCTCCGGCAGGTCGTAGCCGAGCGGGGCCACCGGCGCCGCCGCGCCGGCCAGGGTCGTCAGCTGCCGGGTCAGCGAGCGCACCTCCTCGAGGATCCCCTCGTAGGCGGCCCGCTCCTCGTCCTGCGACCGGGCTGCGAGCACCTCCAGGCCGAAGACGGCCGGGCGGGTGACGGCGAGCACCGGCACCGCCGGCGCACCCTCCGGCCCCGCGAGCGGCGCCCAGTCGACCGGCGCCCCGAGCCAGGCGGCCGCGTCCGCCTGCTGCGCGGCGAGGCTCACGAGCAGCGCGAGGTTGGTCGGGGTGGCGGTCGCCACCTCCCGGACCAGGACCGGCACCTGCGCGCGCAGCGACCGGCCCACGTCCTGGGGCGTGGCTCCCGGGGACGTCGTCGCGGAGGCGTCGTCGGGTGCGGCGGTCGTGGCGGTGCTGCCCCCGACCTCGCCTCCGTCGCCCGTCGCGGAGCGACCGGCCTCGTCGTCGAGCGGACGCTGGCCGACGGGAGGGGACACCAGCTCCGGCAGAGGCAGGCCGCCGAGGGTGATCAGCTGGCCCAGCCGCGCGATCTGCGTCTCCCACAGGCCGACCAGCACCCCGGCGCTGTCGGGGACGCCGGCCTCGGTCAGGGCGAGCAGGTTGAGGTGCACGCGCTGCCGTGCGGCGATGAGGAGCTGGCTGTCGTCCGGCCACGTCTGCGGGTCGTCGGGCACCACGCCGTCGGTCGGGGAGGGGTCCCGCGCCGGGTCCTGGCTCTCGCACCCGGCGAGGAGCACTGCCGCGCCGCCCACGACGAATCCCCGCAGGACGCTGCGGCGGGACGGACGCGGGGGCATGACGAGGGACATCTCAGGCGGTAGGGTAGACGGTTCAGGACCGGAGGACGGCGAGCCCCTCGCCGCACCCCGGTCCACCGCGTGCACACACAGCAGAAGAGAGCAGGAGGCCACGCCACATGGACGCCCGGCAACGCACGGACGAGGTCACGGCCGCCGCCTCCCAGGCTCTCCGGGGCACGGGTGTCGTGGTCGACGACGCGACCGTGCAGCAGGCCGGACGTCGCCGCCTGGTGCGGGTGTTCCTCGCCCGTGACCTCTCGGGCCTGGCGGCCGACGACGTGGCCAGCCCCGTCGATCCGCTGAGCCTCGACGAGATCGCGGAGGCAACCAGGGCCGTCTCGGCCGGGCTGGACGAGGCGGGCGTGATGGGCGAGGCGCCCTACACCCTGGAGGTCAGCTCACCGGGGGTGGACCGGCCGCTGCTGCGCCGCGACCACTTCCGTCGCAACGTCGGCCGCCTGGTCACGGTGACGACGGCCGGGGGGCCTGAGCTGTCCGGCCGCGTGAGCGGCGTCGGCGACGGCGGGGTCCGCCTCCTGCTGGACACGCACGAGGAGACCGAGCTGCCCTGGGCCGACGTGGTCCGGGGCGTCGTGCAGGTCGAGTTCTCCCGGCCCGAGCGAAAGGACCACTGATGGACATCGACATGGCGGCGCTGCGTCTGCTGGAGCGCGAGCGCGAGATCCCCATGGACGTCATCGTCCAGGCGATCGAGCAGGCCCTGCACTCGGCCTACCTGCGCATGGAGGGCCACTACCGGACCTCGCGGGCCGAGCTCGACCGGCAGTCGGGCCACGTCACCGTCTGGGCCCGCGAGGACGCCCCGGTCCTGGAGGACGGCACCCGGGGCGAGCCCGGGCCCGAGTTCGACGACACCCCGGAGGGGTTCGGCCGGGTCGCCGCCGCGACCGCGCGGCAGGTCATCACCCAGCGCATGCGCGAGCTGGAGGACGACGCCGTGCTCGGCGACTTCCGAGCCCGCGAGGGCGACATCGTCTCCGGCGTGATCCAGCAGTCCAACGACCCGCGCTTCGTGCTGGTCGACTTCGGCACGGTCGAGGGTGAGCTGCCGGCAGCGGAGCAGGTGCCGGGGGAGAGCTACGAGCACGGCCAGCGGATCCGCTGCTACGTGGTCAGCGCGAAGCGTGGCCCGCGCGGCCCGCAGATCATGCTCTCGCGGACCCACCCCAACCTGGTCCGCCGGCTCTTCGCCCTGGAGGTCCCCGAGATCGCCGACGGCAGCGTCGAGATCGCCGCGATCGCCCGCGAGGCCGGCCACCGCAGCAAGATCGCGGTGCACGCGACGGTGCCCGGGGTGAACCCCAAGGGCGCCTGCATCGGCCCGATGGGCCAGCGCGTCCGCGCGGTGATGGCCGAGCTGCAGGGCGAGAAGATCGACATCGTCGACTACAGCGACGACCCCGAGATCTTCGTCGCGTCCGCGCTGTCACCGGCCAAGGTGCAGTCGGCACGGATCGTCGACACCCGCGCCCGTCAGGTGCGCGTCGTCGTCCCGGACTACCAGCTGTCCCTGGCGATCGGCAGGGAGGGGCAGAACGCCCGGCTCGCCCACCGTCTCACCGGGTGGAAGATCGACATCCGGGCGGACACCGAGGAGCAGGTCGGGAGCGCGTCCGGGTCGGTCGACGACGCCTGACCGGTGTAGAGTGGAACGCGCTGTTCGGACCAGCTCCGATCCCTCCGTGCCCCAGGGCGTGCCCAGCGCGCCGGTGCGCACCTGCGTGGGGTGTCGTGGACGGGACGAGCAGCCCGCACTGCTGCGGGTCGTCGCGGTCCCGGACCGGCATGACGGGTCCACCGAGAGGTGGCTCGTGGTCCCCGATGCGCGGCGACGCGGCCAGGGCCGGGGCGCCTACGTGCACCCCGATCCCGCGTGCCTGCAGTCCGCGATCGCCCGTCGGGCCTTCGGTCGGGCGCTCCGCCTTCCGGCGGGCGCCGGTGCCGACGTCTCAGCCGTGCAGGAGTGGCTGGACCAGCGGTGAGGTGCGGGGCCCCAGGGCCCCGCGACGCAGCACGTGACATGTCGACAGCGGCAGGGTCGTCCGACCCGGCC
Source organism: Ornithinimicrobium cerasi (assembly GCF_003702705.1). Taxonomy (GTDB): domain Bacteria; phylum Actinomycetota; class Actinomycetes; order Actinomycetales; family Dermatophilaceae; genus Ornithinicoccus; species Ornithinicoccus cerasi. The sequence continues at coordinate 119,784 of NZ_QZMN01000004.1, forward strand.
GTCCACCGGCAGGTCCCCCGGGACCTGTCATCGAGTATCCGGAAGCGGGTTTGACGCTGATGAGCACCCGATGAGTACTCAGCGATGAGCACCCTCCAGCACTAGTCACGGCTGAGCCCTGCGGGCCCGGTCGTGGCGCAACCACCAAGGAGACACCACACCGTGGCCAAGGTCAGGGTCTACGAGCTCGCCAAGGAGCTCGGGGTCGAGAGCAAGGAACTTCTCGCCCACCTCAAGCAGCAGGGCGAGTTCGTCCGGTCGGCGTCGTCGACCATCGAGCCCCCCGTCGTCCGAAAGATCCGGGAGAACCCCCCCGCAGCGGCCAAGCCGGCCGCCGGCGAGGCGGCCAGCTCCCCCGACACCCCCGCCAGCGGCAGGTCGGGCGCCCCGCGTCCCGGCGCCCCCGGCCCCAAGCCCGGTGCCCGCCCCGCACCGGCCGAGCAGCCCGCCCCGGTGCAGCCCGCCGCGGAGAGGACCCCGCCGCGGCAGACGCCGCAGGAGTCCGTCCCCCAGCCGGCCGCCCGCGAGCAGTCGGCCGCGAGGCCTGCCGGTCCCGCGCCCACCGCCCCCGGCGGGCCGCGCCCCGGTCCGGCGGACACCCTCGCCGAGGAGTCGTCGCGTCCCTCGGCCCCGGGCCCGGCGCCCGTCGAGCCCCCGGCCGCCGACGCCGGTTCCTCGGCCCGCCCCGCGCGTCCGGGTGTCAAGCCGGGACCGCGTCCGGGCAACAACCCGTACGCACCCAGCCAGGGCATGGGTCGTGAGCGTCGTGGCGCCGAGCGTCCCGACCGTGGCACCGGCGAACGTGGCGAGCGTGGTGAGCGTGGAACCGGCTCGCCCCGGCCGGGCAACAACCCGTTCGCGCCCAGCCAGGGCATGCCGCGCCCCGGTGGTACCCGTGGTGGGGCGGCCGCCGGTCCCGGCGGGCCGCGCCCGGCGCCGCGTCCGGGAGGAGCCCGTCCCGGTGGGGCGCGTCCCAACCCCGGCATGATGCCCGAGCGGGCGGCGGTGCCCCGTCCGGGCGACCGCCCGGCCCGTCCCGGTGGCGGTCGTGGTCGTCCCGGTGCTCCCGGTGCCGCCGGGGGCGGTGCTCCCGGCACCGGTGGACCCGGCGGTTTCCGCGGCGGTCCCGGTGGCCGTGGCGGTGGCCCTCGTGGTCGCGGCGGCACGGCCGGTGCGTTCGGACGCGGTGGCGGCAAGGTCCGCGGCCGCAAGTCCAAGCGGGCCAAGCGCGCCGAGTTCGAGCAGATGCAGGCCCCGGCCATCGGCGGCGTCAACGTGCCGCGCGGTGGCGGGCAGACCGTCACGGTCCGCCGCGGTGCCTCGCTGACCGACTTCGCGGACAAGATCAACGTCGACCCCGCCTCGCTGGTGACGGTGCTGTTCCACCTCGGTGAGATGGCCACCGCGACCCAGTCGCTGGACGAGGACACCTTCGCGGTGCTCGGGTCCGAGCTGGGCTACGACATCCGCGTCGTCTCGCCGGAGGAGGAGGAGCGCGAGCTCTTCAGCGCCTTCAACATCGACCTGGACGCCGAGGCCGAGGGCGAGACCGACGACGACCTCGAGGCCCGTCCTCCGGTCGTCACGGTCATGGGCCACGTCGACCACGGCAAGACCCGGCTCCTGGACGCGATCCGGGAGTCCGAGGTCGGGTCGGGCGAGGCCGGCGGCATCACCCAGCACATCGGCGCCTACCAGGTGCGGACCGAGCACGAGGGCGTCGAGCGCGCGATCACCTTCATCGACACCCCGGGCCACGAGGCGTTCACCGCCATGCGTGCCCGCGGTGCCAAGGTGACCGACATCGCGATCCTCGTGGTCGCCGCCGACGACGGCGTCATGCCGCAGACGATCGAGGCGCTCAACCACGCCCAGGCGGCCGACGTGCCGATCGTGGTCGCGGTGAACAAGATCGACGTCGAGGGCGCCAACCCCGCCAAGATCCGCCAGCAGCTCACCGAGTACAACCTGGTGGCCGAGGAGTACGGCGGCGAGACGATGTTCGTCGACGTCTCGGCCAAGCAGGGTCTGAACATCGACGCCCTGCTCGACGCCGTCCTGCTCACCGCGGACGCGGCGCTCGACCTGCGGGCCAACCCGGACAAGGACGCACGAGGCGTCGCGATCGAGGCCAACCTCGACCGGGGCCGCGGAGCGGTCGCGACCGTGCTGGTGCAGCAGGGCACGCTGCGCGTCGGTGACGCCATCGTCGCCGGAGGCAGCCACGGCCGCGTCCGGGCGATGCTCGACGAGCACGGCAAGCCCGTGGCGGAGGCGACCCCGTCCCGCCCGGTGCAGGTGCTGGGTCTGGACACCGTGGCCCGGGCCGGTGACACCTTCCTGGTGGCCCCGGACGACCGCACGGCGCGCCAGATCGCCGAGCGACGCGAGTCGGCCGACCGTCAGGCGGCCCTCGCGAAGTCCCGCAAGCGCATCAGCCTGGAGGACCTCAACCAGGCCCTCGCCCAGGGCAAGGTGGAGACGCTCAACCTCATCCTCAAGGGCGACGTGTCCGGTTCGGTCGAGGCGCTGGAGGACGCGTTGCTCCAGATCGACGTGGGCGACGAGGTCGAGCTGCGGATCATCGACCGCGGCGTCGGTGCCATCACGATGAACAACATCAACCTGGCGGTCGCGTCCGACGCGATCATCCTGGGGTTCAACGTGCGCGCCGAGGGTCAGAACGCCGACTACGCCGACCGCGAGGGCGTGGAGATCCGCTACTACTCGGTGATCTACCAGGCCATCGAGGACATCGAGAACGCCCTCAAGGGGATGCTCAAGCCCGAGTACGAGGAGGTCGAGACCGGGACCGCCGAGATCCGCGAGATCTTCCGCAGCTCCAAGTTCGGCAACGTCGCGGGCTCGCTGGTGCGCAGCGGCGAGATCCGCCGCGGCGCCAGGGCGCGCATCACCCGCCAGGGCGTGGTCATCACCGAGGGTCTGGAGATCGCCGGTCTGCGGCGGTTCAAGGACGACGTCACCGAGGTCCGCGACGGCTTCGAGTGCGGTATCAACCTGGGGTCGTTCAACGACATCCAGATCGATGACCTCATCACCACCTACGAGATGCGCGAGATCCCTCGCGCCTGACCGCGGTCACCGCCGACGAGGCCCGGTCCACCCCCGCGGTGGGCCGGGCCTCGCCCGTTCCCGGCGCGTCCTCGGAACCCCGGCCGCCGCCTAGGATGGGGAGCCGTCCTTTCCCCCCACCCAGGAGGTCGCCATGGCAGACCAGGCACGCGCCCGCAGGATCGCCGAGCGCATCAAGCAGCTGGTGACCCAGGGACTCTCGCAGGTCGTCAAGGACGAGCGCGTCGGCTTCGTGACCATCACCGACGTGCGCGTGACCGGGGACCTGCAGAACGCCAGCGTCTTCTACACCGTCCTCGGCACGGAGGAGGACCGCGCGACCGCCGGCGAGGTTCTCGAGACCTACCGCGGCCGGTTGCGCTCCTTCGTCGGCAAGGGTCTGGGCATCCGGCTCACGCCCACCCTGGACTTCATCCTCGACGCGCTCCCGGAGGACGCCCAGCACATGGATGAGCTGCTGCGCGAGGTCGCCGAGCGGGACGCCGCGCTCGCGGCGGCCCGTCGCGAGGCAGGCTTCGCCGGTGAGCCCGACCCCTACCGCAAGCCCCGCACCGAGGACGACGAGCCGCACCCCGACCGTGACCTCTGAGGCCCCCGACGCCCCGGTCGGCGACGGCCTCCTCGTCGTCGACAAGCCCGCCGGGTGGACCAGCCACGACGTGGTCGGCCGGGTACGCCGCCTCTGCCGCACCCGCCGCGTCGGTCACGCCGGCACCCTCGACCCCCTGGCCACCGGTGTGCTCGTCCTCGGCGTGAACCGGGGCACCAAGCTCCTCACCTTCCTGGTCGGCCACGACAAGGGGTATGCCGCCACCGTGCGCCTCGGTCTCTCGACGCTGACCGACGACGCCGAGGGCGAGGTGACGGGGGGCAGCGACGCCTCGCACCTGAGCGACGCGCAGGTCGCGGCGGCGGTCGCCGCGCTCACCGGCCCGATCGCCCAGGTCCCGAGCGCCGTCAGCGCGATCAAGGTCGACGGCCGGCGCTCCTACGCCCGGGTCCGCGCCGGCGAGGACGTGGAGCTGCCCGCCCGGCCGGTGACGGTGAGCAGGTTCGACGTGCTGGGGGTCCGTCGCCCGGGGGAGCCGGTCCCCGGGCCGGCCGGGACCGAGGTCCCCGACGGGGTGCTCGATCTGGACGTGCAGGTGGAGGTCTCCTCCGGCACCTACGTCCGGGCGCTGGCCCGCGACCTGGGCCTGGCCCTCGGCGTGGGCGGCCACCTCACCGCCCTGCGCCGGACCCGCGTCGGAGGGCTGACGCTGGAGCACGCGGTGACCCTCGAGGCGCTGGACCCCGGGACCGGACCCGGCCCCGCGGCATACCTCGTCGACCTGGCCGACGCCGCGCGCGCCGTCCTGGCGGTCCGCGAGCTGGACGAGCCGGAGGCGCGGGCGCTCGGCTACGGCCAGCGGATCCCCTCCGCGCAGCCCGGCCGGGAGGAGCCGGTCGCCGCCTTCGGGCCCGACGGCAGGCTCGTCGCCGTCCTCGACGAGAGCTCCGCCCGGGCGCGCGCCCACGTGGTCCTCGCGCCGGCGACCGCGAAGTAGAGTGACCGCCGTGCACCGCTGGAGCAGCCTGGACGACGTCCCCGCCGACCTCGGCGCGACCGTCGCCACCCTCGGCAACTTCGACGGGGTGCATCGCGGGCACCGGGCCGTGCTGGACACCGTGACCTCCCTCGCGCGGGAGCGGGGGCTGGCCTCGGTCGCCGTCACCTTCGACCCGCACCCCGTCGCCGTGCTGCACCCGGAGCGCGCGCCCAAGGAGATCGCCGGCCTCGCCCACCGGCTCGACCTGCTCGAGGAGATCGGCCTCGACGGCACGGTCGTCATCGAGTTCACCCGGGAGTACGCCCTGCTCACCCCCGAGGACTTCGTCCGCCAGACCTTCGTCGAGGGGTTACGGGCCCAGGTCGTCGTCATCGGCCACGACTCCCGGTTCGGCCTGGACAACAGCGGGGACGAGCGGACCATGCGGGAGCTGGGGGAGCGTCACGGCTTCGAGGTGGTCGTCCAGGGCACCGTCGGGGAGGTGGACCACGGGTTGCGGACCTGGTCCTCGACCGCGCTGCGCGAGGCGCTGGGCACGGGCGACGTCGAGACCGCCACCCAGATCCTCGACCGTCACCACCGGGTGACGGGCGAGGTCGTCCACGGCCACCACCGCGGGCGCGAGCTCGGTTACCCGACCGCCAACCTCGAGGACGGCAGCGAGGGGCTGGTGCCCGCGGACGGGGTCTACGCCGGGTGGCTGGAACGTCCGGCGCTGCCGCCCGAGCACCCGGACCGCCGGCTCCCCGCCGCCATCTCCGTGGGCACCAACCCCACGTTCGACGACGTGGCCCGCCGCACGGTGGAGGCCTATGTGCTGGACCGCACCGACCTCGACCTCTACGGCGAGACGGTGTGGGTGGAGTTCGTCCACCGGCTACGGGCCAACGAGCGCTTCGACACGGTCGAGGCGCTCATGGTGCAGATGGGGGCCGACGTCGACCGCGCCCGGACCCTGCTCGTCGGCTGACCGCCGGAGGGACGGGTATGCCGTCACGCGGCCTGGGTGAGCGCTACGCCCGCACCGAGTGGGGGCTGTTCGTGGCCGCCCTCGGCCTGTCGCTGGTGGGGGCGCTGCTCGTCTGGTCGGCCACCCGGGGCGAGGTCGGTGCGGCGCTCGCGGTCCGGCACCTCGTCAACACCGCGGTCGGCCTCACCCTGGCGCTAGTCCTCGTCGCGGTGGACGTCCGGTGGTTGCGGGCAGCGGCACCGTGGATCTACCTCGCCGGGCTGGCCGGGCTCGTGCTGGTGCTCTCACCGGTGGGACAGACCGTCAACGGGTCGAGGTCGTGGCTCTTCCTGCCCGGCGGGTTCTCCCTCCAGCCCGCCGAGCTCGCGAAGATCGGGCTGGTCATCGGGCTGGCGATGATCCTGGCCGAGGGGCGCGACCCCTTCCGCCCGCCGCTGTGGCGGGACGTGCTCACCGCGTGGCTGCTCGCGGGCGTGCCCGTGGGCCTGATCCTGCTGCAGCCCGACCTGGGCAGCGCGCTCGTGCTCGGGATGCTCACGGTCGCGGTCGTCGCGGCGTCCGGCGCCTCGATGCGGTGGACCCTCGCCGCCCTGGGCGGCACCGCCGCCGCGGTCGCCACGGCCCTCGTCGTGCCGCTGCTCGACCCCTACCAGGTGGACCGGCTGCTCGCCTTCCGCGACCCGTCGCTGGACCCGCAGGGGATCGGCTACCAGACGCGTCAGGTGCGTCTGGCGGTGGGCTCCGGCGGCTGGACGGGCACCGGCCTGGGGCAGGGGCCGCAGACCCAGGGCGGCTTCGTGCCGTTCCAGCACACCGACTTCATCTTCTCCGTCGCGGGGGAGGAGCTGGGCTACGTCGGTGCGCTCGGGCTGCTCCTGCTGCTCGGGTTCCTCGTGGTCCGCGCGCTGGTGGTGGCGCTGCTCTGCGAGGACCCCTTCGGCCGCCTCGTCGCCGTGGGCGTGGGCGCCTGGCTCGCGTTCCAGATCTTCGAGAACGTCGGGATGAACCTGGGCCTGATGCCGGTGACCGGGCTGCCGCTGCCGTTCCTGTCCTACGGGGGGTCCTCGATGCTGGCCTGCTGGCTCGCGGTGGGGCTCGTCGCCTGCGCCGAGCGGGGCCCTGCCTCGCGCCGGTGACACGCCCCGCCGGGGACCCCCCGGTGGTTGGCGAGCAGAGGCAGACCTGCGAGGATGCGCAGACCCCGTGGCTGCGACGAAGGAGTTCATGATGGCCCGTTCCGTGACCGACGAGGTCGTCGACCAGAGCGCGATCGACAACCGCGCCCCCAGCGTGGGACACATGTTCCGCGAGCGGGTGCGGACCCTGCCGGACGGTGAGGCCTTCCGTCACAAGGAGGGCGACGCCTGGGCCTCCCTGACCTGGTCGCAGACCCGTGACCGCGCCTACGCCCTCGCGGCCGGGCTCATCGAGCTGGGGGTGCAGCAGGAGGAGCGGGTCGCGCTGTGCTGCTCCACCCGCCTGGAGTGGGTGCTGGCCGACCTCGCCGTGATGTGCGCCGGGGCCGCCACGACCACGATCTACCCGACCACGCTGGCCGAGGAGGTCGCCTACATCGTGGCCGACTCGGGCAGCCGGGTCGTCATCGCCGAGGACGCCGACCAGCTGGCCAAGCTTCAGGCGCACCGCTCCCAGCTGGGGGACGTCACGCGGGTGGTGCTGGTCGACGGCGACAGCGACGACGACTGGGTGATGACCTTCGCCGAGCTTGAGGCCAGCGGCCGGGAGCGGCTGCAGGCCGAGGCCGGGCTGGTGGACGAGCGCATCGACGCCACGACCCCGGAGCACCTGGCCACCATCATCTACACCTCCGGGACGACGGGCCGCCCCAAGGGCGTCCGGCTGCCGCACTCGGCGTGGACCTACGAGGGTGCCGCGGTCGACTCGATCAAGATCCTCAGCAAGGACGACCTGCAGTTCCTCTGGCTGCCGCTGGCCCACGTCTTCGGCAAGGTGCTCCTCACCCTGCCGCTGCAGATCGGGTTCCCGACGGCGGTCGACGGGCGCGTCGACAAGATCGTGGAGCACGTCGGGGAGGTCAGGCCGACCTTCATGGGGGCGGCTCCGCGCATCTTCGAGAAGGCCTACGGCAAGATCACCACGATGATGGACGCCGAGGGCGGGGTGAAGGCCAAGCTGTTCACCTGGGCGACGGGCGTCGGCAAGGAGGTCGCCGAGATCCGACGGGGAGGATCTGAGCCGGCAGGCATGCTCGCGGTGAAGTACCGCCTCGCCGACAAGCTCGTCCTCTCCAAGATCCGGGACCGCTTCGGAGGGCGGGTGCGGTTCTTCATCTCCGGATCGGCCGCCCTCAACCAGGACGTCGCCGCCTGGTTCGAGGCGATGGGGTTGCTCATCATCGAGGGGTACGGGCTCACCGAGACCAGCGCCGCCTCGTTCGTGAACCGGCCCAGCGTCGGTGGCTACAAGTTCGGCTCCGTGGGGTGGCCGCTGCCCGGCACCGAGGTACGGATCGCGGAGGACGGCGAGATCCTGCTACGCGGCCCGGGGGTGACCGCGGGTTACCACCAGCTGCCCGACGTCACCGCGGAGTCGCTCGGCGAGGACGGGTGGTTCGCGACCGGCGACATCGGCGAGGTGGACGAGAACGGCTTCCTCACGATCACCGACCGCAAGAAGGACCTGTTCAAGACCTCGGGCGGCAAGTACGTCGCCCCCTCGAAGATCGAGTCGATGTTCAAGGGCGTCTGCCCCTACGCCAGCCAGCTGGTGATCGAGGGGGAGGGCCGCCACTTCGTCTCGGCCCTGATCACCCTGGACCCCGACGCCATCGCGACGTGGGCCGGCCAGAACGGGATGGCCGGCGACTCCTACTCCCAGATCGTCACCTCGGCCAGGACCCGGGAGATGGTGCAGGGGTATGTCGACGAGCTCAACGCGCAGCTGTCCCGGCACGAGCAGGTCAAGCAGTTCCTCATCCTCGACCACGACCTGTCCGTGGAGGAGGGGGACCTCACCCCCAGCATGAAGCTGAAGCGCAAGCGGGTCACCGAGAAGTACAAGGACCAGCTGGACGCCTTCTACACCGGCAGCTGAGGGTCTGGACCGGCGGGGGCCTGCCGCGCGGGCTGCCCGGCTCCCTGGAGCGTCCTCAGCCGTCGAGCCGCGCGGCCAACCAGACGGACAGGCGGGCGTCGTAGCCGTCGGGGTCGGCGTTCCAGGCACGGGTGTGGTCGGCGTCGCTGTCCACCTCGATGGTCACGACGTCCGGCCTGGCCTCGGCCAGCGCCACCGAGCGGGCGTTGGGCACGAAGGTGTCTCCCCGCGGGTGCTCGATGTGGATGGGCACGGCGGGCAGGTCCTGCGCCCGCGCGACCCAGTCGTAGTCATCCAGGTCGAGGCCGGCGCGGAGCGCGATGATCCAGACCGCCACGTCCGTCATCGGCCCCGGCAGCCCCGCGGAGCGACCCTGGGCGGCGAAGGTGTGCCGCCAGTCCAGCAGCGGCGAGTCCAGCCACAGGGCGGACACGACGTCGGCCTCCTGCGAACGGTCCATCATCTGGAGCGAGATCGCCGCCCCGATCGACCAGCCCAGCACGACGACCTGCTCGGCCCCCTGCTCCCGCGCGTAGACGAGGGCGGCCTCCGCGTCGCGCCACTCGCTCTCGCCGAGCCGGTGGCGTCCGCTGGGGTCCGCCGGCGCGCCCGCGTCGTTGCGGTAGGTCGGCACGAGGATCGTGACCCCCGCCTCGTGGAGCGCGGGCAGGTAGCGCAGGGCCTCCTCGCGGGTCGCGCCCCAGCCGTGCACCCACAGCACCCAGGTGGTCGCCGCCTCGCCCTCACCCTCCACGACCCAGGCGGGCAGCCCACCCAGCTCGCCGGGGACCGAGACCTCGGAGAACGGGACGTCGACCGCCGACGGGTCCGGCCAGAACACGTCCTGGTCGATCAGCGCCCGCACCGGCTCCTCGGGAAGGTTGCCCTCCGTCGCCTCCCACGCGCGGACGACCTCCTCGCCGTCGTCCTCCAGGACCTCCCCGACGACCCCGACGACCGCGGCGTCCTCCACGGAGGTGGCGCCCACCGGCGTCCTGATCCCGTGCTCACCCAGGTAGTCGGCATACCCCTCCCTCGACAGGGCCGCCCGGCCCTCGCCGGCGTCCCGGATGCCGAGCTCCGCCTGACCCGTGGCGCGGACGGTGAGCGCCCGGTCCGAGAAGTACCACCCCACACCCAGGACGCCCAGCACCGTGAGGAGCACCAGACCCGCGACCCCGCCGACGAGCCACCGGCGCAGGCGACGGCGTCGTCGGGGCGAGGTGGAGCGTGGAGGAGGCCGATCACGAGGGACGGCGGGGGTGCCCACGACGCCATGGTGCCGCAGATGCGCCCCGCCGTCGCGCGGATTCGCCGTGCGCCGTCCCGCTGCCTACCCTGTGAGCCATGCCCGCCATCCCGAGCCTCGCCCCCCACCGGCCCGGTGAGTCGCTGCTGCCGGCGCTCGAGCCGCTGCTGGAGCAGGTGGCCAAACCGGTGCAGTACATCGGCGGTGAGCTGAACTCGCAGGTCAAGGACTGGGACTGCGGGGGGGCGCACACCGCCCGCTGGGCCCTGATGTACCCGGACGCCTACGAGGTCGGCCTGCCCAACCAGGGCGTCATGATCCTCTACGAGGTCCTGAACGAGCAGGCCGACGTCCTCGCCGAGCGCACCTACTCGGTCTGGCCCGACCTCGAGCGTCTGATGCGGGACGGGGGCGTCCCGCAGTTCACGGTCGACGGGCACCGGGCCGTGGGCGACTTCGACGTGCTGGGCGTGAGCTTCTCGACCGAGCTCGGCTACACCAACCTGCTGACCGCGCTGGACCTGGCGGGGATCCCGCTGCACGCCCGGGACCGTGGTGAGGACCACCCGGTCGTGCTGGCGGGCGGGCACGCCAGCTTCAACCCCGAGCCCGTCGCGGACTTCCTGGACGCCGCCATCGTCGGTGACGGCGAGGAGGCGGTGCTGCACACGTCCCGGGTCATCAACGCCTGGAAGGCCGCCGGCCGGCCCGACGGGCGCGAGGGCCTGCTCCTCGAGCTCGCCCGCAGCGGGGGCGTCTACGTCCCGGCGTTCTACGACGTCTCCTACCTGCCTGACGGCCGCATCCAGCGGGTGGCGCCCAACCGGCCGGGGGTGCCGTGGCGGGTCGCCAAGCACACGGTGATGGACCTGGACGCCTGGCCCTACCCCAAGCAGCCGCTGGTCCCGGTGACCGAGTCGGTGCACGAGCGGATGAGCGTGGAGATCTTCCGTGGCTGCACGCGCGGGTGCCGCTTCTGCCAGGCCGGCATGATCACCCGGCCGGTGCGCGAGCGCTCGCTCACCGGGATCGGTGAGATGGTCGACCGAGGCCTGGCGGCGACCGGTCTGGACGAGGTCGGGCTGCTCTCGCTCTCCTCGGCGGACCACTCGGAGATCGCCGAGGTCACCAAGGGTCTGGCCGACCGGTACGAGGGGACGCAGACCGGTCTGTCGCTGCCCTCGACGCGGGTCGACGCGTTCAACATCGAGCTGGCCAACGAGCTCACCCGCAACGGGCGGCGGTCGGGCCTGACGTTCGCCCCCGAGGGCGGCAGCGAGAGGCTGCGCAAGGTCATCAACAAGATGGTGACGGAGGAGGACCTCATCCGGACCGTCACCGCCGCCTACGCCGCCGGCTGGCGGCAGGTCAAGCTGTACTTCATGTGCGGGCTGCCGACCGAGACCGACGAGGACGTCCTGGCGATCGCGGACCTGGCCAAGAAGGTCATCGACGCCGGCCGGGAGGTGTCCGGTCGCCGCGACATCCGCTGCACGGTCTCGATCGGGGGGTTCGTGCCCAAGCCGCACACGCCCTTCCAGTGGGCGGCACAGCTCGGCTGGGAGGAGACCGACGCCCGGCTCGCCAGGCTGCGCGCGGCGGTCCGCTCGGACCGCCGGTACGGGTCGGCGATCGGGTTCCGCTACCACGACGGTCAGCCGGGCGTGGTCGAGGGTCTGCTCTCCCGCGGGGACCGCCGTCTCGGACCCGTGATCGAGCAGGTGTGGCGCGCCGGTGCCCGCTTCGACGGCTGGAGCGAGCACTTCTCCTTCGAGCGGTGGATGGCCGCGGCGGAGTCCGCGCTCGCGGACCAGCCCGTCGACGTCGGGTGGTACACCACCCGGGAGCGCGGGGAGCACGAGGTGCTGCCCTGGGACCACATCGACTCCGGGCTGGACAAGGAGTGGCTGTGGGAGGACTGGCTGGACGCCCTGGACGAGCGCGAGGTCGAGGACTGCCGCTGGACACCGTGCTTCGACTGCGGCGTCTGTCCGCAGCTGGGCACCGAGATCCAGATCGGCCCGACCGGCAAGCAGCTGCTCCCGCTGTCCGTCGTGCGCTGAGGAGGGTCCGCGCCGGCTGCGGACCCTCCTCAGCAGGGCTGCGTCGGTCCCTCCTCCGGGGCCCGTGCCGGCCGGGACCTACGTCTCGATCTTGCGGGCGCGGATCACCCCGTCGATCGCCAGGATCTGCTCCTTGAGCTCGTCGCGGACCTCACCCTCCACGTCGACGAGTGTGTAGGCGTAGTCGCCCTGGGACTTGTTGGTGAACTCCGCGACGTTGAGCCCGGCGTCGGCGAGCACCGCGGTGATCTGCCCGATCATGTTGGGCTTGTTCTCGTTGAAGATCCCCACGCGCGTGGTGCCGGGGGTGCGGGCCATGACGACCTCAGGGTAGTTCACCGAGTTGCGGATGTTGCCGTGCAGGAGGTAGTCCGCGAGCTGGTCGACGGCCATGATCGCGCAGTTGTCCTCCGCCTCCCCGGTGGACGCCCCGAGGTGCGGCAGCGTCACCACCCTCGGGTGGACAGCACCCGACTCGCTCGGGAAGTCGTTGACGTAGGCGTGCAGGTGACCACTGTCGAGCGCCTGGAGCACGGCCGCCTCGTCCACCACACCACCCCGGGCGAAGTTCAGCACGACCCCGCCCTGCGGCATGAGGGCGATGCGCTCGGCGTTGACCAGCCCGCGCGTCCCGTCGACCAGCGGGACGTGCAGCGTGATCATGTCGGAGCGGGAGAACAGCTCCTCGACGCTGGTGACCTGCTCGACGTTGGGCGAGAGCTGCCAGGCGTTCTTGATCGTCAGCGCGGGGTCGTACCCCAGCACCTTGAGGCCGAGCGCGTGGGCGGCGTTGGCGACGAGCACGCCGATGGCCCCGAGGCCGATGACGCCCAGCGACTTGCCCGGTAGCTCGAAACCGGCGAACTGCTTCTTGCCCGCCTCGACCTGGACGTCGAGCTCCTTGCCGGCCAGTCCCTTCTCGGCCACGAGGTCACGGGTGTAGTCGGCCGCGTGGTAGAGGTTGCGCGCCGCGAGCAGCATGCCCGCGATGACGAGCTCCTTCACGGCGTTGGCGTTGGCGCCGGGAGTGTTGAAGACCGGGATGCCGAGGGCCGCCAGCCGGGCGACCGGGATGTTGTTCGTCCCGGCGCCCGCGCGCGCCACGGCATACAGGCTGGGCGGGACGTCCATCGAGTGCAGGTCGGCGGAGCGCACGAGGATGCCGCGCGGCTCGGGGATGTCGGTGCCGATGTCGAACAGCTCGCGGTCCAGCCGCTGCAGGCCGACCGGGCTGATGGCGTTGAGGGTCTGGATGTGGAACGTCGTCATGGTCAGCCGTTCTGCTTCTCGAAGTCGGTCATGAAGTCGACGAGGGCCTGGACGCCCTCGAGCGGCATGGCGTTGTAGATGCTCGCGCGCATGCCGCCCACGCTGCGGTGCCCGGCCAGCCCGGACAGCCCGGCCCTCGCCGCGTCGGCGACGAAGGGCTTCTCGAGGGCGGGGTCCGGCACGAGGAAGGGCACGTTCATCCAGGACCGGGCGCTCGGCTCGACGGGGTTGGAGTAGAAGTCGGAGCGGTCGATCGCGCCGTAGAGCAGCTCGGCCTTGGCGCGGTTGCGCTCCTCCATCGCCGTCAGCCCACCCTGCTCCTCCACCCACTCCAGGACCAGACCGACGAGGTACCAGGCCAGTGTCGGGGGGGTGTTGAGCATCGAGTCGGCCGCAGCCATCGCGGTCCAGTCGAGGATGCCCGGGACGTCCTGCCGGGCGCGCCCCAGCAGGTCGCGACGGACGATGACGACGACGAGCCCCGAGGGTCCGAGGTTCTTCTGGGCACCGGCGTAGACGACGCCGAAACGGGACACGTCGAGCGGGCGGGACAGGATCGTCGAGCTGGCGTCGGTGACGACCGGGACGTCACCCGCGTCGGGGACGTAGGGGAACTCGACCCCGCCGATCGTCTCGTTGAGGGTGTAGTGCAGGTAGGCCGCGCCCGTCGGCACCTCGAGGCTGCCCTCGGCGGGCACCGTCGCGTAGTTGGAGTGCTTCTCGTCCGCGACCACGCGCACGTCGACGTACTTGCGGGCCTCGGAGATCGCCTTCGTGCTCCACGACCCGGTGTTGACGTAGGCGGCGCTCGCGCCCGGGGTGGTGAGGTTGAGCGGGACCCCGGCGAACTGGCCCGTCGCTCCGCCCTGCAGGAAGAGGACCGCGAAGTCGTCGGGCACGCCGAGCAGCGAGCGCATCCGCGCCTCGGCCTCGGCGGCGATCCCGACGAACTCCGGGCTGCGGTGCGACATCTCCATCACCGACATCCCGGAGCCTCGCCAGTCGGTCGCCTCGGACCGGGCGCGCTCGAGGACCTCGAGCGGCATGGTGGCGGGACCGGCGGAGAAGTTGTGGACGCGCACTGGCACTACCTCGGGTCGTGGGGGGTGGAGCCCGGGAGCAGCCAGGGGCCGGCCCGGTGGGCTCGGCGTCGAGCGTTGGGACCTACCGTACCGTCAAGTCCGAGGAGGACCCAGGCGCGGGGATGCGGGCTCACCTCGCCGCGGCGGTAGCGTGTCCGGCCATGGCCGGATCCCGACGTGTCCCCGAGGGGCCCACCCCCGACCCCGCGGTGCAGAGGCTGCGCATCCGGTACGCCAAGCGGGGCCGGATGAGGTTCACCTCCACCCGGGACTTCCAGCGTGCCCTGGAGCGCGCCGTCCGGCGCGCCGGTCTGCCGATGGCCTACAGCGCCGGTTTCCACCCGCACCCGAAGATCTCCTACGCGAACGCCGCCCCGACCGGTGCGGCGAGCGAGGCCGAGTACGTCGAGGTCTCCCTCACCACCGTCGTCGACCCGGCGCAGGTGGGGCCGCGCCTGGACGCCTCGCTCCCGGACGGGCTCGACGTGCTCGAGGTGGCCGACGCGGCCGACCTGCCGGGAGCCCTCGCGGACCACCTGCAGGGCAGCGTCTGGGCGCTGCGGTTCCGCGGCGGTCCTGCGGGCGCCGACGAGCTGGGGGGTATGGCGAGCGCCGTCACCTCGCTCCTCGCCTCGGAGCAGCTGCTCGTCTCCCGCCTGATGAAGAACGGCCCCCGGGAGCTCGACGTCCGGGCGGCGATCCTGCGACTGACCCTCGCCGACGGCGAGGTGCCCCGGGTGCCGGCCGACGAGGGCGACCTGGTCCTCGTGGCCGAGCTGCTGCACACCGCCCCGACGGTGCGGCCCGAGGAGGTCTGGACCGCGCTGCGCCAGGTGTCCGGGCGCGACCTGCCGCGGCCGGTCAGCACGAGGCTCCGGCAGGGGCCGGTGGTCGGGGGCACGGTGGCGCTCACGCTCGCCGGCAGGACCGTGTGAGATACTGACGCTCGGTCCAGCAGGACGCCACACCCCCTGCCAGACCCGGCTCGAGCCCGAGGCAGTGCGCCCTAGGAAAGGTGCGCATGCGTGACGCCATGTCGCGTCCGTGACTCCCGCCGGCCGCACGGTGCCGCGCCTTCCGCGCGAACCGCAGCGGTGACTGGACGACTTCCGTCCGCGGCCGACCCGGCCCGGACGAACTGCACCCGCGCTGCGCGGGGAGCGGGCCGTACGCGGCCCTGGGTGTGGCCTCCTCCGCGCGGCTGGAAGGACACATCGTGTCTGACGACAGCATCACCACCGGCGAGACCCCGGACGTGGCAGAGGAGCGGTCGCGCGCCGAGCGCGCGGCGGAACTGACCAGCCAGGCCCAGGCCCTGTTCGGGGTGGGCACCGCGGCCGACGGGGAGCCGGCCGCCGTCGAGGACGTCGAGGACGCGGACGACGCGGCCGAGGACACCGCGCCCGAGGACACCGCAGCCGACGACACGGGGGCGGCCCCGGCCGAGGAGAGCGCAGCGTCCGACCCGGCGACCCACGCCGCGCAGGCCGCCGAGGACGGGGCGGACGGCGACCCCACGCACGGCGCGACGGGCGAGGGCGACGGTGCCGACGTGGTGGCGCAGGGCGACGGGGGCGCCGAGGACGAGGAGACCGAGCCGGTCGCCGCTGCGCCCAGCTACTCCTTCGGGCTCGTGTTCCAGGCTCCCGACCTCACCGACCTGCCCCAGCGCCGCTCCCGCCGTGCCACGGCCGGCGTGACCACGCCGACCGAGGTGTCCGAGGACGAGCTGGACCGGGGCGGCGAGGGGTCCGACGACGCGTCGCGGCCCACCGTCTCCCGCGCCGACACGGCCCGGGGCTCGACCTCAGGCCAGGACGGCGACGACAGCGACGACGGCGACGGTGACGACGGTGACGACGCCTCGCAGCGCAACGGCCGTCGGAGGCGTCGTGGGGGCAAGGGACGCCGGGGGCGGGGTCAGACCGACGGGGACGGTGGCGAGAACGCCGAGGCGGACGACGACGGCGACGCCCCCCAGTCCGGGTCTGAGGGCGAGGAGACCGAGGGCGAGCAGGCTCCGGCCGGCACGAGCCGACGCCGCAGCCGCGGCCGGACGCGCGGACGGGGTGGCGCTGCCGCCGAGTCTCCTGCGGAGGACCGCGGGTCCGACGACGGCGAGGCCGCTCCGACCGAGGACGACGACGAGGACGGGAGCGGCACCCGCCGGCGCCGGCGCCGGCGGCGCAGCGGTGAGTCCGGTGCGCAGGAGCGGCCCGCCCGCGACGAGGTGACCTCGGTCAAGGGTTCGACCCGGCTGGAGGCCAAGCGCCAGCGGCGTCGTGAGGGTCGGGAGGCCGGTCGCCGTCGCACCGTGATCTCCGAGGCCGAGTTCCTCGCCCGGCGCGAGAGCGTGGACCGCGTCATGGTCGTCCGGGGGCTCGAGGACCGCACCCAGATCGCGGTGATGGAGGACGGTGTCCCGGTCGAGCACTACGTGTCGCGATCGGCGCAGTCCACGATGGTCGGCAACGTCTACCTCGGCCGCGTGCAGAACGTGCTGCCCAGCATGGAGGCTGCCTTCGTCGACATCGGCAAAGGACGCAACGCGGTGCTCTACGCCGGCGAGGTCAACTGGGACGCGGCCGGTCTCGACGGTCAGCCCAAGCGGATCGAGAACGCCCTGAAGTCGGGGGAGTCGGTGCTCGTCCAGGTCACCAAGGACCCGATCGGTCACAAGGGCGCCCGCCTGACGTCCCAGATCTCCCTCCCCGGACGCTTCCTCGTCTACGTGCCCGGCAACTCGATGACCGGCATCTCCCGCAAGCTGCCCGACACCGAGCGCACCCGGCTGAAGAAGATCCTCAAGGAGGTCGTCCCGGACGAGGCCGGCGTCATCGTGCGCACCGCGGCGGAGGGCGCCTCGGAGGCAGAGCTGCGCGCCGACGTGGAGCGCCTCACCACCGCCTGGGACAGCATCAGCAGCACCGCGAAGGCCCGCGCCGCGAACGCCCCGGTGCTGCTGCACGGGGAGCCGGACATGACCGTCCGCGTCATCCGTGACGTCTTCACCGAGGACTTCTCCAAGCTCGTCGTGTCCGGCGAGCAGGCGTGGACGGAGGTCAAGCGCTACATCGACGACGTCGCGCCGGACCTGGCCGACCGGGTCGAGAAGCACACCGGGACGCAGGACATCTTCACGGTCCACCGGGTGCACGAGGCGATCGCCAAGGCCATGGACCGCAAGGTCTGGCTGCCCTCCGGTGGGTCGCTCGTCATCGACCGCACCGAGGCGATGACGGTGGTCGACGTGAACACCGGCAAGTTCACCGGCTCCGGCGGCAACCTCGAGGAGACGGTCACCAAGAACAACATCGAGGCCGCCGAGGAGATCGTCCGCCAGCTCCGGCTGCGCGACATCGGCGGCATCATCGTCATCGACTTCATCGACATGGTGCTCGAGAGCAACCGGGACCTCGTCGTGCGACGGCTGCTGGAGTGCCTCGGGCGCGACCGAACCAAGCACCAGGTGGCCGAGGTGACCTCGCTGGGTCTGGTCCAGATGACCCGCAAGCGGGTGGGCTCGGGCCTCATCGAGGTCTTCTCCGAGACCTGCGCGCACTGCGCGGGCCGCGGTGTGGTGGTGCAGCCCGAGCCGGTCGCCAGGACCGGCAACGGCGACCCCGGCAACGGTGGCGACGGCGGAGGCGGCTCCGACGGCGGCGCCGGCCCCAAGCGGGGTCGTGGCCGCGGTCGGGGCACGACCGGGCAGGGCTCCACCGGGGGCTCGACCCCGAGCGAGCCGCGCAACGTGCTGCCCACCCCCAACCCGAACGGTCCCACCCCGGCGCAGATCGCCGCCGCCGCCCACGCGGCCGCGCTCAACGCCGGCGCGTCCTCGGAGGCGGCCAACGCGGTCGCGAGGGAGACCTCGCAGGAGGCACTCGCCCCGGATGCGTCACCCGCGGAGGAGCACCCCGCGACCGAGGCAGCCGCCGAGGGGACGCCGACGGGGGAGACCACCGTCCAGCCACCGGTCGTCGAACCGGCGGCTCCCAAGCGGTCCCGGTCCCGGGCGAGGAGCGCGGCCGCGGCCGCGCCTGCCGCCGCGGCGCCCGCCCCGGAAGTCGCGCAGCCCGTGGCCCCCGAGACGCCCGCGGCACCAGGGCCGGCCGCGGAGCCGGAGGCCGGACCGGTGAGCGGCGCGGAGCACCCCGAGGAGGATGAGGTCCTTGCCGAGGAGAAGCCTCGGCGCCGTCGTCGGGGCCGGGTCTCGGCCCCCGCCGGCCCTCCGACCGGTGCCGACGCCCCCGGCACCGACTGACCCCACCCGGCCACCAGCACCGGTTTGGTCCCGGGGACCTCGGCACGGTAGTCTGGTGCGTCGGTTCGCCCCGCTCGGGACGGGTCTCGCAGACAACGCGCTCGCGGTGGCTCGACCCGGCCAGGCGGGAGCTGAAATCCCACCTACGCAACGCAGGAAGTGAGTTCAACGTGTACGCGATCGTCCGCGCTGGCGGCCGCCAGGAGAAGGTCTCCGTCGGTGACGTCCTGACCATCGACAAGGTCACGGCCAAGGCGGGCGAGACCGTCGACCTCGCTCCGGTCCTGCTGGTCGACGGCTCCACCGTGACCACCGACGCCGACGTCCTCGGCAAGGCGGTCGTCCGGGCCGAGGTCATGGCTGCGACAAAGGGCCCCAAGATCATCATCCAGAAGTACAAGAACAAGACCGGGTACAAGAAGCGCCAGGGCCACCGCCAGCCGCTGACCCAGGTCAAGATCACCTCGATCGACGCCTGAGCGCGTCGCTACCAGGGAGGCACAGCCATGGCACACAAGAAGGGCGCGTCCTCGACCCGCAACGGTCGCGACTCGAACGCGCAGCGTCTGGGTGTGAAGCGGTTCGGCGGCCAGGTCGTCGGCACCGGTGAGATCATCGTCCGGCAGCGCGGCACCCACTTCCACCCCGGCGAGGGTGTCGGCCGCGGCAAGGACGACACGCTCTTCGCGCTCGTCCCCGGCGTCGTCGAGTTCGGCGCCAAGCGCGGCCGCAAGACCGTCAACGTGGTCACCCCGGAGACGGTCGACGCCTGAGCGCCCGTCACCACTGACACCGCGACGCCGGTGGGAGCCCCTGGCCCCACCGGCGTCGCGTCGTCTCCGCCCGCCTGCGGGCGCGCCCGCCCGACGGACGGGCACGTCATACCCCTGAGAGGATCTCCCCATGGCCAACTTCGTCGACCGCGTGGTCCTGCACCTGCGCGCGGGCAACGGCGGCCACGGTGTCGCGTCCGTGCACCGCGAGAAGTTCAAGCCGCTCGGCGGCCCGGACGGCGGCAACGGTGGCGACGGCGGTGACATCGTCCTGCGCGTCGACGCCCAGGTGACGACCCTCATCGACTACCACCACAGCCCGCACCGCAGCGCGCCCAACGGCAGGCCCGGGGAGGGTGACGAGCGCAACGGCGCCCAGGGCACCGACCTCGTCCTCCCGGTGCCGTCGGGCACCGTGGTCACCACCCGCTCCGGCGAGGTGCTCGCCGACCTCGTGGGGGAGGGCGCGGAGTATGTGGCGGCGCGCGGCGGGCGCGGCGGCCTCGGCAACAAGGCGCTCGCCTCGCCGCGGCGCAAGGCCCCCGGGTTCGCGCTGCTCGGCGAGCCGGGCCAGGAGAGCGAGGTCGTGCTCGAGCTGAAGACGCTCGCCGACGTCGCGCTCATCGGTTTCCCGTCCGCCGGCAAGTCTTCCCTGGTCAGCGTGCTGTCGGCGGCGCGGCCCAAGATCGCCGACTACCCGTTCACCACGCTGGTCCCCAACCTCGGTGTCGTCACCGCGGGCGGGGAGCGCTTCACGGTCGCCGACGTGCCGGGCCTGATCCCCGGGGCCAGCGAGGGCCGGGGGCTGGGCCTGCAGTTCCTGCGGCACGTCGAGCGCTGCCACGTCCTCGTCCACGTCATCGACTGCGCGACGCTGGAGCCTGGGCGCGACCCGCTCACCGATCTCGAGGTGATCGAGGCCGAGCTCGCGGCCTACGTCCCGCACGGCCAGCTGGGCGGCATCCCGCTCGCGGAGCGGGTGCGTGTCGTCGTCCTCAACAAGGCCGACGTGCCAGAGGCGCGGGAGCTCGCCGAGATGGTGCGTCCCGACCTGGAGGAGCAGGGCTACCAGGTGCACATCGTCTCGGCGGTCGCGCACCAGGGCCTGAAGGAGCTGACCTTCGCCCTGGCGGCGCACGTGCGCCGCGCCCGGGACGAGCAGGTCGTGACCGAGCCGACCCGGGTCGTGCTGCGGCCGAGGGCGATCGACGACAGCGGCTTCGAGATCGTGCGGGAGAACACCCCGGACGGCGAGGTCTTCCGCGTCGTGGGCGAGCGCCCCACCCGGTGGGTGCGCCAGACCGACTTCGCCAACGACGAGGCCGTGGGCTACCTCGCGGACCGGCTCAACCGCCTCGGTGTCGAGGAGGCCTTGCTCAAGGCCGGGGCGGTGGCGGGCTCGACCGTCCTCGTCGGGGCGGTCGACGACGCCGTCGTCTTCGACTGGGAGCCCACGATGGCCTCCGGCGCCGAGCTCCTCGGAGCCCGGGGCACGGACCTGCGGCTCGACGAGCGGCGCCGCCCCAGCCGGGCCGAGAAGCGGGACACGTTCCACGGCAAGATGGACGCGGCGGCCAGGGTGCGCGCCGAGATGGAGGCCGAGCGCCGGTCCGGGAAGTGGACCGACCCGGAGTGAGCCGTCCGGGCCGCTGTGGCCGCCCGGACGATGCATGAGTATGCGTAGGAGTGGAATACTATGCTTCCTATGTCCGACCACCCCGACCACGGTGTCATCCGTGACGCGCACCGGCTCGTGGTCAAGGTCGGGTCCTCCTCGCTGACCGGACCGCAGGGCGGTCTCGACGGGTTCCGCCTGCAGGCGCTGTCGACCGCGCTGGCCAGGCGGGCCATGGCCGGCACCCAGGTCGTGCTCGTCTCCTCGGGCGCGATCGCCGCCGGCATCCAGCCGCTCGGGCTGAGCAGGCGCCCCAAGGACCTCGCCACCCAGCAGGCGGCCGCCAGCGCGGGGCAGGGGGTGCTGATGGCCGCCTACACCCAGGCCTTCACCCTCCACGGGGTCCGGGTGGGGCAGGTGCTCCTCACCGCCGACGACATGCAGCGACGCAGCCACTACGTCAACGCCTCCCGCACCCTGGAGCGCCTCCTGGAGCTCGAGATCGTGCCGATCGTCAACGAGAACGACACGGTCGCCACCGACGAGATCCGGTTCGGCGACAACGACCGGCTCGCGGCCCTCGTCGCCCACCTGGTCAACGCCGACGCGATGCTGCTCCTCTCCGACGTGGACGGTCTCTACGACGGCCACCCCAGCGCGCCCGGGGTCCGCCGGATCAGCCACGTCACGGGTGTCGACGACCTGGCCCACGTCGACGTCTCCGGCAGCGGCTCGCAGGTCGGCACGGGCGGGATGGCCACCAAGCTGGCCGCGGCCCAGATGGCCACCGCCGAGGGCATCAGCGTGCTTCTCGCCTCCGCCGACCAGGTGGGTCCGGCCCTGGCCGGGGAGGAGATCGGGACGTTCTTCAGCCCCACCGGCCGCCGCGGCCCGGCCCGGCGGCGCTGGCTGGCCCACGCCAGCAGCAGCTCGGGCCGCATCGTGCTCGACGACGGGGCCGTCCAGGCCGTGGTGCTGCGCCGCACCTCGCTGCTGCCGGTCGGCATCACCCGGCTCGAGGGTCGCTTCGCCGCCGGTGACACCGTCGAGCTCTGCGACCCCGACGGACGGGTCGTCGCCCGCGGTCTCGTCGGCTACGACGCCGACGAGCTGCGCCAGCTGGTGGGCCGCCGGATGGAGCGCTCCGCCCGCCTGCGCACCGGCGCGCCGGCGACCAGACCCGTGGTGCGTCGCGACGACCTCGTCGTCCTCTGACGCCCCGGACCCACGACATACCCCGACCGCCCGACCCCACCGCAGGAGCAGCCAGCATGACCGCGCAGACCCTCATCCCCGACGACGTCCGCGAGTACGTCCACGACATCGCGCGGCGGGCCCGCGTCGCCGCCCGCCAGCTGGCGCTGCTCACCCGGGCCGAGAAGGACGCTGCCCTCGGTGCGCTCGCCGACGCGGTCGAGGCGGCCGCCCCCCAGGTGGTCGACGCCAACCGCGAGGACCTGGAGCGCGGTCGCTCGAGGGGCCTGGCCGAGAACCTGCTCGACCGGCTCACCCTGGACGAGGCGCGCGTGCGGACGGTCGCCGACGCGCTGCGCCAGGTGGCGGCGCTCCCTGACCCCGTGGGGGAGGTGGTGCGCGGCTCGACCCTGGCCAACGGCCTCCAGATCCGCCAGGTGCGGGTGCCGATGGGGGTGGTCGGGATGATCTACGAGGCGCGGCCCAACGTCACCGTCGACGCCGCGGGGCTCGGGCTCAAGAGCGGGAACGCGGTGATCCTGCGCGGCGGGTCGGCCGCGGCGTCGACCAACGGCCGTCTGGTGTCCCTCATGCGCGGCGCCCTGGAGGCGCACGGGCTGAGCCCGGACGCCGTCAACCTCCTCTCCGAGGGTGGCCACGACGCCGGTCGCGCGCTGATGACCGCGCGGGGGCTGGTGGACCTCGTCATCCCCCGCGGGGGCGCGAGCCTCATCCGCACCGTCGTCACGGAGTCCACCGTGCCGGTCATCGAGACGGGGGTCGGCAACTGCCACGTGTACGTCGATGCCGCCGCGGACCCCGGGATGGCCGTCCGCATCGTCACCAACTCCAAGACGCACCGCACGTCGGTCTGCAACGCCGCCGAGTCCCTGCTCGTGCACCGCCGGGTCGCCGGCACCGTGGTCCCGGCGATCCTGCGCGAGCTCGGCGCCGCGGGCGTCACGGTGCACGGGGACGAGGAGATGGAGGCGTATGCCGAGGCCGCGGGCGTCGCCCACGTGCCCATCACCGCCGAGGACGACGACACCGAATTCCTGTCCCTCGACATCTCGGCCCGGGTGGTGGACGACCTCGACGCCGCGATCGCGCACATCCAGGAGCACACCAGCGGGCACACCGAGGCCATCGTCACCGACGACCGGGCGGCGGCGCGACGCTTCACGACCGAGGTGGACGCCGCGGCGGTCTTGGTCAACGCCTCGACCCGCTTCACCGACGGCGGCGAGTTCGGGTTCGGTGCCGAGATCGGCATCTCCACCCAGAAGCTGCACGCCCGCGGGCCGATGGCGCTGCCGGAGCTGACGACGACCAAGTGGGTCGTCGAGGGGGACGGTCAGGTCCGCTGACTCAGCCGGTGGAGGAGTCCCACCAGTCCAGGACGCGCGTGCCGTAGAGCGTCAGCCAGGGGGAGGGCTCCCCGACGGGCACGTCCACCTCGAACCAGACCTCGCCCGCGTGCCGCACCTCCTGGGTCCAGGTGCCGTCGGGGGAGCGCTTCGCGCGCAGGACCTCGACGGCCTCCGCGGCGCGCGGGTCCGGGGGCCGGCCCTCGAGGAGGGACGAGCGGCGCAGGTAGTCGAGCGCGTGCAGGACGTTGTAGACGGAGCGGAACGGGTACCCGAGCTCGGTGACCCACGGGCCGACGAGCTCGCCCGAGGTGCGCCGGTGCATGAGCCGGCGTTCCAGGAGGTACTCCTCGCCGCCCCGCCGCAGCTCGCGCAGCTGCCCGCCTCCCGGGCCGTGCTGCTCGCGGTGGAGCAGGCCCTCGAGCGAGTTGAGGGTGCTGTGGAAGGAGGAGACCGTGCTGCCGTCCCATTCCCAGGCGCAGTTCCAGCCGCCGTCGGTCATCTGGTGGTCGGCGAACCACTGCTCCAGGCCCGCGACGTCGGCGCCGAGCCAGGTCCCGTTCGCGAGGGTGGCGGCGTTGATGCAGCAGTCGACCTCGCCGCCCCAGTAGGGGAGGTCGTCGTACTCCCACCGGCTGTGGTGCGCCAGCCGCTCCGCCGTGTCGCCGAGCGCGGCAGGGTCCAGGCCCCACTCCCGCAGCGCCGTCAGCGACCACGTGGTCGCGGTCCACGGCTGGCCCACGCGCTCCTCCGGCTCCTGCCAGCCGCGCGGGAAGAACGCACCACCGGCCCACTGGCCGTCCTCGTCCTGCAGGGCGAGCAGCCGGGCGCCGTACCCCTCGGTCGCCACCCTGGCGCGGGTGGCGCGCCACACCTCCTCCGGCTCGGCCAGCAGGTCCCGCTCCACCTGCCAGCGCAGGGCGGGGTCGGTGTCCAGCAGCCAGGCGCGGGTGCGCGCGTCTGCCTGGCTGCTCATGGGTCCGGGGTATTCCGTCCTCCGCCCCCGGCGGCCGCCGTCGGGGTGCGCGAGGCACTGGCGCTCACGGCGACGGAGCCGGTGTCGGAGGCGCCGGTGAGGGAGTCGTGGGCGACGTAGTAGGTGGGCCGTCGCTGGAGGGTGGAGTAGACGCGCCCGACGTACTCGCCGAGGATCCCGAGGCAGAGGAGCTGCACCGCGCCCACGGCCGCCACGATGACGACCGTGGACGTCCAGCCGGCGACGGTGTGGCCGACGAGCTTGGCGACCAGGGCGTAGAGCAGCAGCCCGACGGCCAGGAGGAAGCCGCCCAGGCCGAACCAGGTGGCCAGCCTGAGCGGGGCGCTGGAGAAGCCGGTGATGGAGTCGAGGGAGAGCCGGATCATCTTCGCGAGGGGGTACTTGCTCGTGCCGGCGGCCCGCTCCTCCCGCGCGTAGCCGACGGTCGTCGCCGGGAAGCCGAGGGCGGGCACGACCAGTCGCAGGACCCGGTGGTCCTCGGGCAGGGCGTTGACGGCGTCGACGGTCGCCCGGGACATCAGCCGGTAGTCGCCGGCGTTGTCCGGGGCGCCGGTGGCTCCCATGGCGCGCATGGTGGCGTAGAACAGGTGCGCGCTGCGTCGCTTGAACACGGTGTCGGTGGACCGGTCGGTGCGGACGCCGTAGACGACGTCGACGCCCTCGGCGCGGGCCGCCGCCAGCATCTCCGGGATGACCTCGGGGGGGTCCTGCAGGTCGGCGTCGAGCGTGACGACCCAGTCGCCCCGGGCCGCGGCCAGACCGGCCGAGATGGCCGCCTGGTGGCCGGCGTTGGCCCGCAGCCGCAGGACGCGCAGCTGCGGCCAGGTGCGCCGGGCCGCCTGCAGGAGCACCGGCGTGGCGTCCTTGCTGCCGTCGTCGACGGCGAGGAGCTCGTAGCCGTCCTCGAGGCCGTCGAGGACCGGGCGCAGCCGCTCGACGAACAGCGGGAGCACCTCGGCCTCGTCGTACATCGGCACGACGACCGAGAGCACGGGGTGCGGGGAGGCGGGCATGGTCCCACTGTATGCGGCCCGGTGCCGGGGTACAGTGACCCTCATGACGTCTGTGCTGCCCTCCGCCCTGGTGGCCTCGCCCGAGGACGCTGGGCACTCCGTGGTCAACGAGCTGCCGTTCGAGCCGATCTGGTTCGGCGTGATCGCGATGGTCGCCTTCCTCGGCCTCCTGGCGCTCCTGTTCTCCTTCCGCAACACCCTCGCGCTCGACCCCCACGGGGTCGGCGAGGGGCAGCACGACCCCGACGCCGGCCGCGGGACCAGCGCCCACTGATGCGTCTGGGAGTGATGGGTGGGACGTTCGACCCCATCCACCACGGTCACCTCGTCGCCGCGAGCGAGGCGGCGCACCTGCTCGAGCTGGACGAGGTCGTCTTCGTCCCGACCGGTCAGCCCTACCGCAAGGACGTCTCCACGGTCACGCCGGCGGAGCACCGCTACCTCATGACCGTGGTCGCCACGGCCTCCAACCCCCGGTTCACGGTGAGCCGAGTCGACGTCGACCGTGACGGGCCCACCTACACCCGGGACACCCTGCGCGACCTGCGGGCCCAGCGCCCCGACGACGAGATGTTCTTCATCACCGGCGCCGACGCGCTGGCCCAGATCCTGTCGTGGGAGGGCGTGGAGGAGCTCTGGGAGCTGGCGCACTTCGTCGGGGTCACCCGGCCCGGTCACCTCCTCTCCGACGACGGGCTCCCCCAGGACAAGGTGTCCCTGCTCGAGGTCCCCGCCATGGCGATCTCCTCCACCGACTGTCGTCAGCGCACGGCCTCCGGCGAGCCGGTCTGGTACCTCGTGCCCGACGGCGTCGTCCAGTACATCGGCAAGTATCACCTCTACCGGGAGGACCCCTCTTGAGCGCCACCCCACGGGCCCGCGAGCTCGCCCAGGCCGCGGCGGCCGCAGCCCACGACAAGCTGGCCCAGGACGTCGTCGCCCTCGACGTGTCCGGCCAGCTCGTCCTCACGGACGTCTTCGTCATCGCCTCCGCCCCGAACGAGCGACAGGTGAACGCGATCGTCGACGCCGTCGAGGAGCGGCTGCAGGAGCTGGGGTCCAAGCCCCTGCGCCGCGAGGGGCAGCGCGAGGGCCGCTGGGTGCTGCTGGACTTCGGTGACGTCGTGGTCCACGTCATGCACTCCGCGGACCGCGAGTTCTACGACCTCGAGCGGCTGTGGCGGGACTGCCCGCCCATCGTGCTCGCCGAGCCCGCGGGCCGGGACGAGGCCTGAGCCGGCGGATGCGCAAGGTCCTCGTCTGGAGGCACGGGGAGACCGGCCACAACGCCTCCGGCATCTACCAGGGGCAGCTGGACGTCCACCTCTCCGAGCGAGGGCGCGAGCAGGCCGCGGCGGCGGCGGACGTGCTGGCCGGCCGGGGGGTCTCCCGGCTCCTCTCCAGCGACCTGGCCCGCGCGGCCGACACGGCGGACGCGCTGGCCTCCCGCACCGGGCTGCGCGTCGAGCACGACAGCAGGCTGCGGGAGATCCACGTCGGGGTCTGGCAGGGCCTGCCCCACACCGAGGTGGTGGCCCGCTACCCCGAGGTCGTCGCCGCCCTGGACCGGGGCGAGGACGCCGTGCGGGGAGAGCACGGTGAACGCGTCGCCGACGTGCAGGTGCGGGTGCGCGCGGTCTTCGAGGAGCTGGTCGCCCGGCTGGGTCCGGAGGAGTGCGGCGTGGTCGCCACCCACGGCATGGCCAGCCGCGCCCTCGTCGCCGACGTGGTCGGCCTCACCTACCGCCAGGCCTGGCTCTCGCTCGTGGGCCTGCACAACTGCCACTGGGCAGAGCTCGTCCAGCACCGGACCGGGTGGCGGCTCGAGGCCTGGAACGTCGGTGTCCTGCCCGGTGTCGGGAGTGTGAGCGACCGCTGACGGGACGGGTCCCCACCCGGCCTGACCTGGGATTTGGATATTGCTCAGAGCGCTGTGTAATCTGTTCCAGTCCTCGTGACGAGGGGCTGTGGCGCAGTTGGTAGCGCACCTCCATGGCATGGAGGGGGTCAGGGGTTCGAATCCCCTCAGCTCCACCACCACGCTCGACGCCAGACCCCGCCCTCGCGGCGGGGTCTTCGTCGTCCGGGGTGCCCGCCGGCCGGTGCACCCGCCGCGGGGACCGAGCAGAGGACGGAGCCGTGCCGACCGGACCCACCGAGCCGTTCCGCCTGCGGGCGGTCGCCCTGCCGGCCTTCGCCCCGACGATCGTCAACGGCATCGGGCACGCGGCGATCCTGCCGGTGCTCGCCCTGCACGCGCGGGACCTGGGCGCCACCGTGGGTCAGGCGGCCTTCGTCGTCGCGCTGCTGGGCATCGGCAGCCTCCTCACCTCGCTGCCCGCAGGTGCCTTCGTGGCACGCGTGGGCGAGCGGCGAGCGCTGGCGCTCGCCGGCGTCCTCGACGCCGTGGCCATGGCGGCGGCCGCGCTGTCGCCGTCGCTGCCCGCCCTGGCGCTCGCGATCCTGCTCAGCGGCGTCAGCTGGTCGGTGTTCCTCCTGGCCCGGCAGGGCTTCCTCATCAGCGTGACGCCGTCGCACCTGCTGGCCAGGGCGATGTCCACGCTCGGCGGCAGCCACCGCGTCGGGGCCTTCGTGGGTCCCACCCTCGGCGCCGGTCTCATCGCCTGGAGCGGTGACCTGCGGGCCGTGTTCTGGCTCGCCGCCGCCATGGCCCTCACCTCCACCGTCATCATCCTCCTCGTCCGCGACATCACCCCGCAGCCGGCGGGGCGGGCCAGGGCGGGAGGGGAGCAGGAGGGGCGGGGGTCGGTGGTCACGCTCCGCGGGGTCCTGGTGGAGCACCGGCGGGTCCTCCTGACCCTGGGCAGCGCCGTGCTCGTGATCGGCGGCGCGCGCTCGCTGAGGGCCACGGTGCTGCCGCTGTGGGCCGACCACGTCGGCATCTCCGCCGAGGCGACCTCGCTCGTCTTCGGCGTGGCGGCGTTCGTCGAGATCCTCCTGTTCTACCCCGCGGGCTGGACCATGGACAGGTTCGGCCGGACCGTGGTGGCGGTCCCCGTGGTGGTCCTGATCGGCCTCGGGGTGGCGCTCCTGCCGCTGGCCGACGGTCTGGTCCTGTTCACCGTCCTCGCCGTCGTCATGGCGGTGGGCAACGGGATGGGGTCCGGGATCGTCATGACGCTGGGCGCGGACACCGCCCCCGCAGCGGGGCGTGCCCAGTACCTCGGCGGGTGGCGTCTCGCCGGGGACGTCGGCACCACCTCCGGGCCGTTGACGGTCACCGTCCTGACGGCCGTGTGGCCCCTCGCGGCGGCGTGCGTGGTCACGGGCGTCCTCTGCCTGGCCGGCAGCCTGTGGGTGTGGCGACGGGTCGCCGCGTCGGAGGAGACGAGGCGCTCGCGCCTCAGGGACGCAGGAAGTGGAGCAGGACCTGGGTCATGACCCGGTCGAAGACCTGGCGGTCCAGCACCGCGCCGGTGCGGCGCACGGCGGTCGGGTCCAGCCGCAGCAGCCGGTTGACCCGTGCCTCGCTCGGGCGCCGCCGGTGGTCCCAGCCCCCGCTGCCGATGTCGACCCAGTAGCGGCCCTCCGCGGCCTCCTGGGCCTCGTCGACGTCGTGGTCCCGCGTGGTCAGCTGGAGCGCGAGGAGCCGCCCTGCGTCGCTCCCCACCACGAGCACCGGCCGGTCCTTGCCCCGGCTCCGGTCCTCCTCGAAGGGGACCCACGCCCAGACCACCTCGCCCGGGTCGGCCCGGTCGTCGGCCACCGGCGCGTAGGAGTAGGAGGCGGGACGGGCGTCCTCGGGGGCGATGACCTCGGTCGGCTGGTGCTGCGGCGCGGGCCGCCCCTCCTGCGTCGTCATGCGCCCACCGTATCCACGCCGGGTGCAGGTCGGCGAGGCGCCTTGCCCCCGCGCCCCGGGTAGGACATAGTGCCGTCCGACGCCTCGTTTCGCCCGGAACCGAGGCCCAAGTCAGGACAGAGGTGTCGACGTGGACAACCTTGCAGTGCTCAGCCTCCTTGCCATCGCGCCCATCGCGCTGGTCGGGATCCTGCTGGCGGGGTTCCGCTGGCCGGCCAAGTACGCCATGCCCGTCGGCTACGTGGTCACCGTGATCATCGCCATGCTCGTGTGGCAGATGCGTCCCGGGGCCGTGGCCGCGGCCACGGTCGAGGGCGTGATCATCGCGGTGACCCTGCTCTACATCGTCTTCGGGGCGCTGCTGCTCCTCTCGACGGTCATCGCCAGCGGGGCGATGAGCACGATCCGGGCGGGGTTCACCTCGATCTCCCCGGACCGGCGCATCCAGGCCATCATCATCGGCTGGCTGTTCGGCTCGTTCATCGAGGGCGCCTCCGGGTTCGGAACCCCCGCCGCCGTCGTCGCCCCCCTCATGCTCGCCCTGGGCTTCCCCGCCATGGCCGCCGTCATGGTCGGCCTCATCATCCAGTCCACGCCGGTGTCCTTCGGCGCCGTCGGCACGCCGATGATCGTGGGCGTCGGCCAGGGTCTCAGCGGCGACCCGGGCGTCGCGGCCCGGGAGGCAGAGCTCGGCATGACGCACCTCGAGTACGTCGCGTACATCGCCAGCCAGGTCTCGGTCATCCATGCCATCGCCGGACTGCTCATACCGCTCATCATCTCGGTGATGCTCACCGGGTTCTTCGGCGAGCGCAGGAGCTTCGCCGAGGGTCTGAGCATCTGGCCGTTCGCCATCTACTCCTCGCTGGCGATGACGGTGCCCTACGTCCTCCTGGCGCACCTCGCCGGGCCCGAGTTCCCCTCGCTCATCGGTGGACTTCTCGGTCTGGCCGTGGTGATGTTCACCTCCAGCAAGGGCTTCCTCATGCCGAAGGAGACCTTCGAGTTCGGGCCGCGCTCGACCTGGGAGGAGCGCTGGATGGGGTCCCTGGACACCGATCACCTCGACGAGCTGGCCCACCGCAAGATGGGCATCGTCACCGCCTGGACGCCCTACGTCATCATCGCCGTGCTCCTGCTGGCCACGCGGTTGATCCCGCCGTTGACCGGCGCGCTGCGCGCCGACAACCCGTTCGTGACGATCCCCTTCAACAACATCTTCAACTCGGGCATCTCCACGACCTGGCAGTGGCTCTACAGCCCGGGGACGGTGTTCATCATCACCTGCCTCATCACCTACGGCCTGCACAGGATGGACGGCCAGCAGATCCGGGAGACCTGGACGGTGGCGGGCAAGCAGATCCTGGGCACTGCGGTGGCGCTCGGCTTCGCCGTCCCGCTGGTGCGCATCCTCATCCGCTCCGGTGCCGACTTCACCGAGTCGGGGCTGGCATCGATGCCGGTGACCCTGGCCGAGGGTGCGGCCGCCGTCGGCGGTGCCAACTGGCCGCTCATCAGCCCCTGGATCGGAGCCCTGGGCGCCTTCGTCGCCGGGTCGAACACCGTCTCCAACCTCACCTTCGCGCTCTTCCAGTTCGCGACCGGTGAGGAGATCGGCGTGCCTCCCGAGACGGTCGTCGCCACCCAGGCCATCGGCGGCGCCGGCGGCAACCCGGTGGCCATCCACAACATCGTCGCCGCCTCGGCGACGGTGGGCCTGCTGGGCCGCGAGGGTGACCTGATCCGCAAGACGGCCCTCGTCACCTTCTACTACTGCCTCGTGGCGGGGTCCGTCGGGTACTTCATGATCTACGGCGTGGGTCTGGCCGGGGTGATCCACACCGCCGTGCTGGTGGCCATCCTCGTCGGCACCCTCTGGTGGATGCTCAACCGCGAGAAGAAGCTGCCCGCGGCGCGCGCGCACGCCGACGCCTGACGGTTCCACCCACCGCACCGCACGACGCAGGCCCGGTCCCCACGGACCGGGCCTGCGTCACTCTGCGTGGGGGTCGCTCAGACCAGTCGCTCGCCCCGGAGGGAGGCGTCGAGCAGCGTGGCGGTGTGCACGAAGGGCACCGGCTGCCCGGCCCGCTCCATCGCCTGGCTGATCTGCATCAGGCAGCCCGGGTTGGCGGTGACGAGCAGGCGTGCCCCGGTGCGCAGGATGTTGGCGGCCTTGCGGTCGCCCAGCTCGCGGGCCGGCTCGGGGTTGAGGATGTTGTAGACCCCCGCGGACCCGCAGCAGATCTCCGCGTCCGGGATCTCCACCAGACGCACGCCGGGTATGCCGTTCAGCAGCGCCCGCGGCTGGCTCACCACCCCTTGCGCGTGCCGGAGGTGGCAGGCGTCGTGGTAGGCCACGACCACCTCCTCACCGTCCTCGGCGACCGGCCTGCGGGGCGCGACGGGGCCGAGCTCGACGAGGATCTCCGAGAGGTCCCGCACCTTCGCGCTGAAGTCACGCGCGCGGTCGGCGTAGTCGGGGTCGTCCGAGAGCAGGTGGACGTAGTCCTTCATGCTCGAGCCGCACCCGGCGGAGTTGACGACGACAGTGTCCACGCCGGCGTCCTCGAACGTGTCGATGAGCCTCCGGGCGAAGGCTGCGCCCTCCTCCTCACGCCCGACGTGCACGGACAGGGCACCGCAGCACCCCTGCCGGCGCGGCGCGATGACGTCGCAACCCTCCGCCGCCAGGACCCGTGCGGTCGCGGCGTTGACGTCGCCGAAGAACTCGCGCTGGACGCAGCCGGTGAGCATCCCGACCACCGCGCGCCGCGTCCCGACGGCCGGCGTGCGCTCCGGGACCTCCACACGGGGCCCGAGTGGCGGGGCCAGCGACTGCATGACCTCCAGCTGCGGGCTGACCCGTCCGACGAGGCCGGTGCGCTGCACGAGCCCGAGGGCGCCCGTCCGCTGCGCGAGCCGCAGCGGACCCCGCAGGAGGCGCAGGCGGCGGGGGTGGGGGAAGAGGGAGAAGATCAGGGCGCGCAGCCCGGCGTCCGCCGGGGGCCGCTCGACGCGGCGCTCCACCTGGGCGCGCGTCGACTCGATGAGCCGGTCGTACTGCACCCCGGACGGGCACGCCGTCACGCAGGCCATGCAGCCCAGGCAGGCGTCCCAGTGGTCCACCATCGAGGAGGTGAGGGGCGCTCCCTCGCTCGCGGCCCGCATCAGGTCGATCCGGCCCCGGGGGCTGTCCATCTCCTCGCCCCACAGCTGGTAGGTGGGGCAGGTAGTCAGGCAGAACCCGCAGTGCACGCAGTCGTCGAGCAGCTCGGGGCTGGGCGGACGGTGGTCGTCGAAGGCCGGCCTGGCCAGCACCTCGCTGCGGTCGCCGCGCGCGGTGGGGATGCCCAGGTCGACGGGTTGCCGGTCCGGGGGCTGCCGGCGCGGCTGCTCGGTGGTCGGGACGGTGCGTTCGGTCATGTCACAGGTCTCCCACGAAGCGGCCGGGTGCCAGGGTGCGGCGGGGGTCGAACTCGTTCCTGACCCGGCGCATGAGGTCGAGCGCCGGGACCTCGCCCCAGGTGTCCAGGGTGGTCTTGGTGGCGGCCGGCGCGTCGAGGACCACGGTGGACCCCCCGAGCCGGACGCTGGTCGTCCGCAGGGCGGTCACGGCCGCGGAGGCGTCGAGGCCGCCGTCCCCGGCCGCGTGCAGCACACCCGCGCCCGCGGAGCCGGTCACCGTGAGCCCGGCGCCGGTCGCCTCCGCGACAAGCTCGGGTATGCCGCTCAGGCGCGCCGTCGTGCGCAGCAGCAGCGGGGACCCGGCACCGTCGGAGGTGGGGATCCGACCCCACCACGACGGGGGTTCCTCGGCCACCTGGGCACCGGCACCGAGCAGGGGCGCCATGGCCTCGGCGCGCGCGGCGGAGCCGGCCGGGGTCCCGCTGACCAGGGCGGCGACCTGCGGGTCCCCGCCCGGTACGGCGTGCACCTCGACGGCGTGGGGGACGAGCTGACTGGCGACGAGCGTGCCGAGGACCTGGGGCAGGCGGTCCGGCGGCACGGTCGCGCCGACCCACCACGAGGAGGCGGGGACGGGGTGCAGCCGCACGGTGACCTCGGTGATGACCGCCAGCGTGCCCATCGAGCCCGTGAGCAGCTTGGACAGGTCGTAGCCGGCGACGTTCTTGACGACCTTGCCGCCCGCCTTGGCCACGGTGCCGTCCGCCCGGACGAAGCGGACGCCGATGACCAGGTCCCGGAGAGCGCCGGTCCACATCCGCCGCGGTCCGGCCAGCCCGGTGGCCACCGCTCCGCCGAGGGTGCTGATCCCGACGAGGTCGTCCACGACGAGCTGGTGACCGCCCTCGGCGAGCCGGTCCCGCAGGACGGCGAGCGGCATACCGGCCCCGGCGGTCGCGATCAGGTCCCCCCGGCTGTGCTCCACCAGGGCGTCCATCCCGGTGGTGTCCAGCACCACGTCGACCCGCTCGGGAGGTCGTCCCCAGGACAGCTTGCTGGCGTTGCCCCGCACCACGACCGTCAGCCCCGCGGCGTCGCACGCGCGCATCAGCGCGGAGGTCTCCCCGGCGTCCGCGGGGCTGGCGACGACGGTCGCCGGGACGCCGTCCACGGCATCCCCCGGCTGCGCCTCGCGCAGCGTGCAGGTGCCGGCCAGGGACGTGAGGACGTCGTCACCCATCAGAAGACCTCCGCCATGCCGGCCTCCTGCAGCGGGTGCGCACCCTGGACGACGCGGGGGCGCTCGCCGCACAGCCGGGGCGTCGGGTAGACCTTGCCCGGGTTCGCGATGCCGTCCGGGTCGAAGGCGCACCGGACGAGCTGCATCGTGTCGAGGTCGTCGTCGGTGAACATCCGCGGCATGTAGCGCGCCTTGTCCGCGCCCACCCCGTGCTCCCCGGTGATCGACCCGCCGTGCTCGATGCACAGGTCCAAGATCATCCCGGAGACCTCCTCGGCCCGCTCCGTCGCGCCCTCCTCGGAGGCGTCGAAGAGCACGAGGGGGTGCAGGTTGCCGTCGCCGGCATGGAAGACGTTGGCGACGCGCACCCCGCGCTCGGCGCTGATCTCGCCCATCCGGCGCAGCACCTCGGGGAGCGAGGTCCGGGGGACCACGCCGTCCTGGACGATGTAGTCGGGGGAGATCCGCCCGACGGCCGCGAACGCCGACTTGCGGCCCTTCCAGATCTCGGCGCGCTCGGCGGCGTCGGTCGCCATCCGGAACTCGAAGGTGCCGGCCTCCCGGCAGATCCGCTCGACCTCGGCGTACTCGTGCTCGACCTCCTGCTCCGCACCGTCCAGCTCGACCACGAGCACGGCACCGGCGCCGGCGGGGTAGCCGCAGCTCACCGCCTTCTCCGCCGCCTCGATCGCCAGCGCGTCCATGATCTCGATCGCGGCGGGGACGATGCCAGCCGCGATGATGGCGCTCGTCGCCGCCCCGGCCTGGTCGGTGCTGCGGAAGCCGGCCAGCACCGTGCGCACCTCCTCCGGCAGGCGGGTGAGGCGCACCACCGCCCGCGTCGCCACGCCCAGCGTCCCCTCGGAGCCCACGAACGCCCCGACGAGGTCGTAGCCGGGAGGGTCCGGGGCCTCGGTGCCGAGGGTCACCTGCTCACCCGTCGGGGTCACCACGTCGAGGGCGAGCACGTGGTTGCTGGTGAAGCCGTACTTGAGGCAGTGCGCCCCGCCGGAGTTCTCCGCGACGTTGCCGCCGATCGAGCAGATCTGCTGGCTGCTCGGGTCGGGGGCGAAGTAGTAGCCCAGCGGCGTGGCCTCCCGGGAGACCTGGAGGTTGATCACGCCGGGGTCGACGACGGCCCGCTGGTCCTCCGGCCGCATCGCGTGCAGGGTGCGCAGCCGGCTGGTGACCACGAGCACGCCCTCGGCGTGGGGGAGCGCCCCGCCCGAGAGGCCGGTGCCGGACCCGCGTGCCACGAACGGCACCCGGTGCCGGGCGCACGACCGGACCACGGCCGCCACCTCCTCGGCGGTGTCCGCGAGCACGACGAGACCGGGCGTCACGCGGTAGGCCGCGAGCCCGTCGCACTCGTACGTCACCAGCTGCGCCGGGTCGGTGAGCAGGTGCGCCGCGGCGACCACCCCGCGCAGGTCCTCGAGCACGGCGGTGACCGACCCGCGTGGCTGGCTGTTCGTCATACCCCGACCTCCTCGTCCTGGACCTGACTGGTTCCCTACCCTAGGCGCCCGGTCAGGGCATCTCCTCGTAGGCCGGCACCGTCAGGAAGTCGGCGTAGTCGTCGGCCACGGCGACGGCGAGGAAGAGGTCCCTGGCCGCGGCGTAGTCGACGCCGTCGGCCTCCGGCAGATCCTGCAGGACCTCGTCGGTGAGGCGCTGGACCAGCTCGCGCGTGACGGTCTCGCCGGTGTCGTCGAGGACGACGTCGTTGTGCAGCCACTGCCACACCTGGCTGCGCGAGATCTCCGCCGTGGCGGCGTCCTCCATGAGGTTGTGGATGCCGACGGCCCCGCGCCCGGTCAGCCAGACCGCGAGGTACTGGATGGCGACGTCGATGTTGGCGCGCAGGCCGGCCTCGGTGACCTCCCCCGGCGTCTCGGAGACGGAGAGGAGGTCGGCGGCGGAGACGTCGACGTCCTCGCGGAGCTTGTCCAGCTGGTTGGGCCGCTCGCCGAGGACGGCGTCGAAGACCTCGTAGCAGGTGGGGACCATGCCCGGGTGGGCGACCCAGGAGCCGTCGAAGCCGTCCTGCGCCTCCCGCTGCTTGTCGGTGCGCACCTTCTCGAAGGCGGTCCTGTTGACCTCCTCGTCCTTGGAGGGGATGAAGGCGGCCATACCACCGATCGCGTGGGCACCCCGCTTGTGGCAGGTGCGCACCAGGAGCTCGGTGTAGGCGCGCATCATCGGCGCGGTCATCGTCACCGCGTTGCGGTCGGGCAGCACGAAGTCACGCCCCCGGGTGCGGTAGGTCTTGATGATGCTGAACAGGTAGTCCCAGCGCCCGGCGTTGAGACCCGCGGAGTGGTCGCGGAGCTCGTGGAGGATCTCCTCCATCTGGAAGGCCGCCGGGTAGGTCTCGACCAGGCAGGTCGCGCGGATCGTCCCGCGCGGGATGCCGAGGGCGTCCTGGGCGAGGTTGAACGCGTCGTTCCACATCCGCGCCTCGAGGTGGTGCTCCATCTTCGGCAGGTAGAAGTAGGGGCCCTTGCCGGCGTCGATCTGCAGCTGCGCGCTCGCGCACATGAAGAGCGCGAAGTCCACCAGGCCGCCCGCGGTGCGCTGCCCGTCGACGGTGA
Organism: Ornithinimicrobium cerasi; assembly: GCF_003702705.1. Lineage (GTDB taxonomy): Bacteria > Actinomycetota > Actinomycetes > Actinomycetales > Dermatophilaceae > Ornithinicoccus > Ornithinicoccus cerasi. Next base: position 156,423 of record NZ_QZMN01000004.1, read on the forward strand.
GGTGCTTCTCGTCCAGGTGCCAGCCGCGGGGGCGCATGACGATCGTCGGGTTCTGCGCCTGGTCGGTGCTCTTCAGCGCGTACTCCTTGCCCTCGGGCGAGGTGAAGGAGATCGTGCCGGCGACCGCGTCGCGCAGGTTGATCTGGCCCTCGACGACGTTGGCCCACATCGGGGTGTTGGCGTCCTCCTGGTCGGCGAGCCACACGCGGGCGCCGGAGTTCATCGCGTTGATCGTCATCTTGCGGTCGGTCGGTCCGGTCATCTCGACCCGGCGGTCCTCCAGGCCCGGCGCCGGCGGGGCCACGCGCCAGGAGTCGTCCTCGCGCACCGAGGCGGTCTCCTCGAGGAAGTGCAGGTCCTGACCCTCGGCGACGGCGCGCACGACCTCGGCGCGGGCCGCGAGGCGCTCCTGCCGTCGGGGTTCGAGCTCCCGGTGCAGCGTCGCGACGAGCTCGAGGGCCTGCCGGGTGAGGATCTCCTCGTAGCCGGGTCGCAGCTCGCCGGAGACCTCGACGCCCTCGGGCAGGTCGAGCTCGACGGTGGGGGAGGTGGTGGTCTGGTCGCTCATGGCACTCCTCAACGGTTTTCCGCATAGCGGAAGGAATGGTGTGTCAAATGAAATACTAGCCGTGAAGCTAGGGTGGCGCGCATGTCCTGGTCCACGGCACCGCCCGGTCGCGGCTCCGTCCGGGTGGTGCTCGTCGTCGCGGTGCTCGTCCTGACCCTCGTCGCCGTCGCCCTCTCCACAGCCTTCCTGCTGCGCCCCTCCCTCACCCCCGCCCAGTGGGCGCTCGCCCGCGACGTGCCGACGCTCGACCCGCAGGACCCCGTCGCCGACCCGCAGGGCCTGCACCTGCTCCTCGTGCCGCACCCCGACGACGAGCTGTCCGGGTGGGGATCCCTGCTCGACCGCCCCGACCTGCGTCCGGTCCTCGTGCTGCTGACGCGCGGGGAGGCGACCCAGCGTTGCGGCGAGCAGGCCATGGCCAACCACCTGCAGGTCGAGCTCGGGGAGGTCGCTCCCCGGCCCGACCCGACCTCCCAGGGTGCCTCCTCCACGGCCTGCGAGGAGGCCCGGCTCCAGGCGTTCCGGACCGCCCTCGGCGAGGCTGCGCGTCATACCCCCGTCCTGGCCGTGGACTGGTCCCTGGCCCGGCCCGCGACGGTGGCGGGGCAGGGAGCCGAGGTGGTCGAGGGCCGCCACGCCACCGTCGTCCTCCTGGACCTGGGCGACGACGCGCTGACGGCCTCGGGGGTCACCGAGGTGCTGGCCGGGATGCTGGACGCCCCACCGGAGGGCGTGCCGGACCTGCCCGTGGGGCGGATCACGGCCGCGGCCTACTACGCCACGCGGGGCGAGGTCGCCGACCGGCCCACGTGCGAGGTGGTGGTTGTCTGCCCCGCGGGGGAGAGGGCCTACGTGTACGACCGTCCGGACCACCTCGCCGTGCGGGAGGCGGCACGGGCGCTCGCCGAACGGGCCGCCGAGGGGAGCTGGCTGGCGACCTCACCCTTCGACCCCGCCGCGTCGGTGCACCGCGCGCTGCCCCAGGAGCTCTACGACCTGGCGATGGGCCTGGGCCCGGGCGACGCCGGCAGCGCCCCGCGGATGGGGACCTACCAGCGCGTCTATGGATGGCTGGCCTTTCCCGACGTGTGGCGGCGGGGGGACCTGCCGCTGGCCAGGGATCAGGTCATGTTCCCGCGGGTGCAGTCCTACGAGGTGGTCCCGCCGTGAGCGGCGCGGCCCGCCTCGGCGGCACGCACTCACGCCTGGTCTCCCTCGACGCGGCGAGGGGGATCTTCCTCACCGTCTCGGTCACCAGCGCGTCCGTGATCCCGCCGGTCCCGTCATGGCTGGAGCACCCGGCGTGGTTCGGGGTGACGTTCTACGACCTCATCTTCCCGCTCTTCGTCACGCTGTCCGGGGTCGGACTGGCCTTCGCCTACCGGCGCCGGACGAGCTGGCGCACCACCGCCCGCCGGGTGGGCGTCCTGCTGGTCGTGGGCGTCGTCTACACCGCCGTGCACGGGAACCACTACGAGCTCGGGTCCCTGCGGCTGACGGGAGTGCTGCAGCTGTACGCGGTCCTCGTGCTGGCCTCCGCGCTCCTGCACACCGTCGTCCGCGACGCGCGCGGGTGGGCGGTCATCACCCTCGCGACGGCCGTGCTGGGGACCCTGGCCTACGTCTGGTTCGAGGCGCGCTGCCCAGGCGCCGTGCTCGCCCCGACGTGCAACCCCTCCGGCGTGATCGACGGCGCCCTCCTCGGCGACCACATGTATGCGCAGGGAGAGCGCCGCCACGACCCTGAGGGGCTGGTGGCGATCTGCGGTGCTTTCCTCACCGCCTCGGCGGGGACCACGGCCGGGCACCTCGCGCTCGAGGCGCGCGCGGGCTCAAGGCGGGTCGGCCTTGTGCGCATCGCGGCATGGACCGCCACCTGCGCCGCGACGGGCACCGGCCTGGCCATGGTGGTGGAACCCTTCAAGCGGCTCTGGACGCCGAGCTTCGCGCTGCTGGCGGGGGCGTTGGGGTTGGCCGTGTTCCTCGTCGCCTTTGCGGTCCTCGACGTGCTGCTCGAACGCGTCCGTGGGGCGCGGACCCGCGACGCGGTGGGCTGGCCGCTCGTCGCCCTCGGTCGCAACTCGCTCCTGGTGTACTTCGGCTCCCACCTCGGCTCCGCCCTGCTGCTCCGGTACGGCGGCGAGCCGTCCTGGGCGGAACAGGCGGGCGAGGCGGTGTCATGGGAGGGGAGCGCGCAGGTGGGGTTCGCACTCCTGAGCCTGGTGGTGTGGTGGGCTGTCGCCCTCGGTCTGCACCGTCGGGGGATCTACGTGCGGCCCTGACGGGACCCGTCGCCGGCGCCCAGCGGCGCTCGCCTAGGGTGGCTGCGTGGGCACGCACGAGATCGTCATCGCCGCCGAGCAGCCCGACCTGGACGAGCTGATCGAGCTCTACACCGCCGTCGGCTGGTCCTCGTACACGGCCGACCCCGAGCGGCTCGAGGCCGCGGTGCGTGGGTCCAGCCACGTCGTGACCGCCCGCTACGGCGACGAGCTCCTCGGCCTGGCCCGGGTGGTCTCGGACGGCGCGAGCATCGCCTACCTGCAGGACGTCCTGGTGCGCCCGGAGCTGCAGCGCGAGGGTGTGGGACGGACTCTGGTCCAGGCGGTGATGGAGCCCTTCGCCGGGTGCCGCCAGCAGGTGCTCCTCACCGACGACGAGCCCCGCCAGCGCGCCTTCTACGAGTCCCTCGGGTATGCCGAGGTGCGGGACCACGGTGACGGTCACCTGCGCGCCTTCGTCAAGTTCGCCGACGGACCGGGGACGGGTCCGACCACCGGCTGACGCGCTGCCGACCCCCGGCTGACGACCCGTCCGCCGGGCGCGCCCGGGCATCGGGTGACCCACGTCACACATCCGGGCGGTGGCCCGGGTCCGAAGACCTGGCATGACCACGACGAGCGGTAGCCAGGCGCACCGGGGGGCCGGGATGCTCTCCGGGCTCCTCGCGGGCGCCGCGGGCGTGCTCGTCGGTGAGGGGCTGGCGCGCCTCCTCGCGCTCCCCGGTCCCGTCGTCGCCGTCGGCAACCGCGTGGTCGACCTGACGCCCCGGCCGGTGAAGGAGTGGGCGGTCTCGACGCTGGGTGCGGCGGACAAGCCGGTGCTGCTGGGCGGCGTGCTGGCGGTGGTCCTGGTGGCTCTGGTCCTCCTCGGCCGGGTCGGGACCGACCGTCCGCGCGCCGCGCTGCTGGGGATGACCGCGCTGAGCGGCCTCGCCGTCGCCGCGATGGCCCTGGACCGGGCGCGGGCGGCAGGTCCCGGCGCCCTCGTCCTCGCGTCGGCGGCGACCGTGCTCGTGAGCGTCGGCGGGTTCGCCCTGCTGCTGGCCCTGCTGCGGGCCGGGATCGGCACCCGGACGGGGCAGGGCCGCACCGTCGACCGCCGGCGCTTCCTGCTCGCCGCCTCCAGCATGGCCGCGGTCGGCGCCGCCGGGGGAGCGACCCGAGGGCTGACCGGCCGCGCCGCGGACCCGGCCCTGCTGACCCTCCCGCCCCCGGTCGGTCCGGTCGCGCCGGTCCCCGCGGGCGTGAGCTTCGACGTCCCCGGCCTCACCCCGCACCTCACCCCCAACGCCGACTTCTACCGCGTGGACACGGCGCTGCAGGTGCCACGCGTCCCGGTGTCCGACTACGTCCTGCGCATCACCGGCCTGGTCGACCGGCCCCTCGAGCTGACCTACCAGGACCTCCTGGACCGGGACCTCGTCGAGCACCGGGTGACCCTGACCTGCGTGAGCAACGAGGTCGGCGGGGACCTCCTCGGGACCGCGACCTGGCTCGGCATACCCACGCGGGACCTGCTCGCCGAGGCCGGGGTGCGCGCCGGGGCGGACGCGGTCCGGTCCCGCAGCGCCGACGGCTTCACCGCGGGCACCCCGCTCGACGCGCTCACCGACGACCGGGGTGCCCTCGTCGCCGTGGGCATGAACGGCGTGCCGCTCCCGCCCGAGCACGGCTTCCCGGTGCGGATGGTGACCCCCGGCCTCTACGGCTACGTGTCGGCGACCAAGTGGCTGACCGAGCTCGAGGTGACCCGGTTCGCCGACTTCGCGGCCTACTGGACCGAGCGCGGGTATGCCGAGCAGGCGCCGGTCAAGCTGTCGTCGCGGATCGACGTGCCGGGGTCCTTCGCCCGCCTGACGGCCGGGCCCACCACCGTGGCCGGCGTGGCCTGGGCGCAGACGGTCGGCATCGACCGGGTGCAGGTGCGGGCCGGCGAGGGCGGGTGGCAGGACGCCGAGCTCGGCGTCGAGGACTCCGACGAGACCTGGCGGGCCTGGCGCTGGGTCTGGGACGCCGAACCGGGCACCCACCGCCTCGAGGTGCGCGCGACCGACCGCGCCGGGCGGGTACAGACACCCCGGCGGGAGCCGATCGCTCCTGACGGGTCAACCGGGTGGCACAACGTGACGGTCACCGTCGCCTGACCACCACACACCACCGAGAAAAGGACCACATCATGCGTATCTCCCGCACACTGCTCGCTCTGTCGATGACCTCCGTGCTCGCCCTGACCGCCTGCGGCGGCGAGGCGGAGGAGGTGGCGGCCGAGCCCACCACGGCGGCCGAGACCTCCGAGGCGGAGGCCGCCGAGGGGACGTCCGAGGACATGGACGACATGGACACGGCCACCGAGGACGCCATGGGTGACCCGGCCGCCAACCTGGTCGGGGCCGGGTGCGCCGACTACGCCGAGGCCGTGCCGGACGGTGCCGGATCGGTGGCCGGGATGGCGCAGGACCCGGTCGCCGTGGCCGCGAGCAACAACCCGCTGCTGACCACCCTGGTCGCCGCGGTCTCCGGTCAGGTCAACCCGGACGTCGACCTCGTCGACACCCTCAACGGTGACGAGTTCACCGTGTTCGCCCCGGTCGACGACGCCTTCGCGCAGATCGACGCGGAGACGATGGGCACCCTGGAGGAGGACGCGGACCTGCTGAGCTCGATCCTGACCTACCACGTGGTCCCCGGCCAGCTCACCCCCGAGCAGGTCGTCGGCGAGCAGACCACCGTCCAGGGCGGCACCGTCGAGGTCGCCGGCTCGGGCGACGAGCTCACCGTCAACGGCGCGACCGTCATCTGCGGCGGCGTCCAGACCGCCAACGCCACCGTCTACCTCATCGACGAGGTGCTCATGCCGCAGGGCTGATCACGCCCGTGACGCGCAACCCTGCGTGGACCGCCCACCCCTCGCGTGCTCCCGGGAGTGGTGGGCGGTCCTGCGTCCGGATGCCGGTGGCGTCCGCCGACCGTGGGACACTGGGGAGGTTCTCCGTCCTGCTCGTACAGACCCGACCCGAGGTGCTCGCCCTGTCTCCGCTCGCCCGTCCTGACTCGGTGCCCCCGCCGGCCTCCACGCCGCCGCATCTCCTGCGCAACTTCTGCATCATCGCCCACATCGACCACGGCAAGTCCACGCTCGCCGACCGCATGCTCGGCGTGACCGGGATCGTCGAGGACCGGCAGATGCGCGCCCAGTACCTCGACCGGATGGACATCGAGCGCGAGCGCGGCATCACCATCAAGTCGCAGGCGGTGCGGATGCCCTGGGCGAGCGCGACGAAGGAGCCTGCTCGCCCGGAACACGGGGGCGTGCGACCGGAGGGAGCGCCTGGCGGTCTGAGGACGTATGTCCTGAACATGATCGACACGCCGGGGCACGTCGACTTCACCTACGAGGTGAGCCGGTCGCTGGCGGCCTGCGAGGGCGCGGTCCTGCTCGTCGACGCGGCGCAGGGGATCGAGGCGCAGACGCTCGCGAACCTCTACCTGGCGATGGAGAACGACCTCGCGATCATCCCGGTGCTGAACAAGATCGACCTGCCCTCGGCCCAGCCGGAGAAGTACGCCGAGGAGATCGCCGGGCTCATCGGGTGCGACACCGCGGACGTCCTGCGCGTCTCGGGCAAGACCGGGGAGGGCGTGCCCGCCCTGCTCGACCGCATCGTGGAGGTGGTCCCGCCTCCCGTCGGCGACGCCGACGCCCCGGCGCGCGCGATGATCTTCGACTCCGTCTACGACACCTACCGCGGCGTCATCACCTACGTCCGCGTCATCGACGGCTCCCTGTCCCCCCGGGAGAAGATCGCGATGATGTCGACGAAGGCGACGCACGAGCTGCTGGAGATCGGCGTCAGCAGCCCGGAGCCGGTGCCGGCACCCGGCCTGGGCGTCGGCGAGGTGGGCTACCTCATCACGGGGGTCAAGGACGTGCGCCAGTCCAAGGTGGGCGACACCGTGACCGGGGCCCACCGGATGGCCTCCACCGCGCTGGGTGGCTACAAGGACCCCCGGCCCATGGTGTTCTCGGGCCTGTACCCCCTCGACGGCTCCGACTACCCCATCCTGCGCGACGCCCTCGACCGGCTCAAGCTCAACGACGCGGCGCTCGTCTACGAGCCCGAGACGTCCGCGGCGCTCGGGTTCGGCTTCCGGGTCGGCTTCCTGGGCATGCTCCACCTGGAGATCGTCCGCGAGCGGCTGGAGCGGGAGTTCAACCTCGACCTCATCTCGACCCTGCCCAACGTCGAGTACCAGGTCCGCCTCGACGACGGCTCCACGGCCGAGGTGACCAACCCCAGCGAGTTCCCCACCGGACGGGTCGCCTCCATCACCGAGCCGGTGGTCCGGGGCACGATCCTGGCGCCGAGCGAGTTCATCGGGACGATCATGGAGCTGTGCCAGAGCCGGCGCGGCACGCTGCGCGGGATGGACTACCTCTCGCCCGAGCGGGTGGAGATGCGCTACACGCTGCCGCTGGCCGAGATCGTCTTCGACTTCTTCGACGCGCTCAAGTCGCGCACGCGCGGCTACGCCTCCTTCGACTACGAGCCCGACGGCGAGCAGGAGGCCGACCTCGTCAAGGTCGACATCCTCCTGCAGGGGGACACCGTCGACGCGTTCAGCTCGATCGTGCACCGGGACAAGGCCTACGCCTACGGCGTGCAGATGGCGACCAAGCTCAAGGAGCTCATCCCGCGGCAGCAGTTCGAGGTGCCGGTCCAGGCGGCCATCGGCGCCCGGGTGATCGCCCGCGAGACGATCCGCGCGATCCGCAAGGACGTCCTGGCCAAGTGCTACGGCGGCGACATCAGCCGCAAGCGCAAGCTGCTGGAGAAGCAGAAGGAGGGCAAGAAGCGGATGAAGATGGTCGGCTCCGTCGAGGTGCCCCAGGAGGCCTTCATCGCCGCGCTCTCCCAGGACGGGTCGGCGGGCGAGAAGACGAAGAAGTGACGGCCGGCCACCACGCGCTCGGCAACCCCCTCGTCGGCCCCCGCCCCCAGGCGCGGACCCGGTCCTTCACCCGTCGCGGCGGGCGGATGCCGCGCACGCACCAGCGCGCCTGGGACCGCCACGCCGACGACGTCCTCCTCGAGGTGCCCCGCGTGCACGGGGACAGGTCCACGGTGGTGGACACGGCATACCGCCTCGACGTGGGAGCCGTCTTCGGTCGCCGCGCGCCACTCGTCGTGGAGGTGGGCTCCGGCTCGGGCGACGCGCTGGTGGCGGGTGCGGCCGCCCGGCCGGACTGGGACTTCCTGGCGTTCGAGGTGTGGCGCCCGGGCATCGGGCACGCCCTGGCCAAGCTGTCGCAGGCCGGTGACGGGCAGCTGCCCGCGAACGTGCGCGTGGTCGAGGCCGACGCGTCCCTGGCGCTGCGCACCATGCTCCCCCCGGGGTCGGTGCACGAGGTCTGGACGTTCTTCCCCGACCCGTGGCCCAAGGCGCGGCACCACAAGCGGCGGATCGTGACCGCGGGCTTCGCCGACACCGTGCTGCGGCTGCTCGCCCCCGACGGGGTGTGGCGGCTGGCCACCGACGCGGAGGACTACGCGCTCGCCATGCGGGGCCTGCTCGACCCGCACCCCGGGCTGCGGCTGGCCTCCGCGGACCGCGCCCCGCTGCGCCCGGTGACGCGTTTCGAGCGGCGCGGCGTGGAGGCCGGGCGCGCGATCCACGACCTGGCCTACGTGCGGGCATAGGCAGGACGCCCGTCCCGGGGTGCGTGGCCGTGCCGTCCGGTCGCCGAGCCTCAGTCGCCGACCGTGTCCCGCGCGCGCTTGACCAGGCGCGGGTCGGGGCGCAGGACGACGTCGTGGTCCTTGCCGTCGTACTCGAACCGGCTGAGGAAGTGACGCATCGCGTTGATCCGCGCCCGCTTCTTGTCGTTGCTCTTGATCGTGGTCCACGGCGCCCAGTCGCTGTCCGTGCGGCGGAACATCTCCTCCTTGGCCGCCCCGTAGTCCTCCCAGCGGTCCAGCGACTCCAGGTCCATCGGCGAGAGCTTCCACTGCCGCACCGGGTCGAGCTGGCGGATGGCGAACCTCGTCCGCTGCTCGGTCTGCGTGACCGAGAACCAGAACTTGGTGATCGAGACGCCGTCGTCGACGAGCATCTTCTCGAACAGCGGAGCCTGCTCCATGAACAGCTCGTACTCCGCGTCGGAGCAGAACCCCATGACGCGCTCCACCCCGGCCCGGTTGTACCAGCTGCGGTCCAGGAGCACGATCTCCCCGGAGGTGGGCAGGTGCTGGACGTAGCGCTGGAAGTACCACTGCCCGGCCTCGACCTCGGTGGGGCGGTTCAGCGCCACCACCCGCGCGCCCCGGGGGTTGAGGTGTTCGGTGAACCGCTTGATCGAGCCACCCTTGCCGGCGGCGTCGCGCCCCTCGAAGACCATGAGGTGGCGCGTCCCGTTGTCCTTGGCCCAGTACTGGAACTTCAGCAGCTCCACCTGCAGCAGCCACTTCTCGACCTCGTAGTAGTCCCGGGTCATCCGCTCGGCGTAGGGGTAGTCCTCGCGCCAGGTGTCGACCGCCCGCCCCTCGGGCGTGATGAGGTCGGGGTCGGACCCCTGGTCGTCCCGGACCGTGTACCCCTCGGTCCGGAGGTGGTCGATGTATTCGCGGAGGCGCTGCTGCACGCGGTCGACAGTATCGCGCCGGTGGAGACGGCCGGCGGACGAGATGGGACTGCGGCGCGGGGTGGGAGACTGGCGGTATGCCGTCCGCGTTCCCTCCCGGAGACCCCGCCCCGGCCGACGGCTCGCTCCCCGCGTCCGCGCTCTCCGGTATGCCGTCACGCACCTTCTCGGTGTACGTGCACGTGCCTTTCTGCCGGGTGCGGTGCGGCTACTGCGACTTCAACACCTACACCCTGCCCGAGCTGGGGGAGGGAGCACCGGCGGTCGGCGCGGTGCCCGGTCTCATGGGCGCCTTCTTCGAGGCGGCGCAGGCCGAGCTGCGGCTCGCCGGCGGGGTGCTCTCGGAGGGGGCGCCCCCGGCGGCCGGCACCGTGTTCTTCGGGGGCGGGACCCCGACCATGCTCCCGCCCGAGGTGCTGGGGGAGCTGCTCGACGGCATACGCGGGCAGTGGGGACTGCGGCCGGACGCGGAGGTGACGACCGAGGCCAACCCCGACACGATCACCCCGCAGGTGGCGGAGTCCCTCGCGGCGCAGGGCTTCACGCGGGTGAGTCTGGGGATGCAGTCGGCGGTCCCGCACGTCCTGCGCACCCTCGACCGCACCCACGACCCCGCGAACGTGGCGCAGGCCGTGGGTGCGCTGCGCGCGGCCGGGCTGCAGGTGAGCCTCGACCTCATCTACGGCACGCCCGGGGAGTCGCTGCCGGACTGGCGCCGAAGCCTCGACGCGGTCGCGGAGCTGGCGCCGGACCACGTCTCCGCCTACGCCCTCGTCGTCGAGGAGGGCACCCGGATGGCCGCGCAGGTGCGGCGGGGGGAGCTGCCGGCGCCGCAGGACGACGACGAGGCGGACAAGTACGAGCTCGCCGACGAGGTGCTCGCGAGCCTCGGCTACGCGTGGTACGAGATCTCCAACTGGGCCCGGGACCCCGGCGCCGCGTGCCGCCACAACCTGGCCTACTGGCGCGGCGGGGACTGGTGGGGGATCGGCCCCGGGGCGCACAGCCACGTCGGTGGCGTGCGCTGGTGGAACGTCCGGCACCCGCGGGCCTACGCCGACCGGCTGGCCGGGGGTGCGAGCCCGGCGCACGCGCGGGAGAGCCTCGACGACGGTCAGCGGCACGACGAGCTCGTGCTCCTGGGGTCCCGGCTGGCGGAGGGCCTGGCCCTGGACGTCCTGACCGGTCCGGGGCGCCGGGCCGTGGCCGGGCTGATCGCGGAGGGGCTGGTCGACGGCACGCAGGCGGTCCGGGGACGGGTCGTGCTCACCCTGCGCGGACGGCTGCTGGCGGACACGGTCGTCCACCGCCTCCTCGCGGCCTGAGCGGCCGCCGCGCGGGCCACGACGCCCGCCCGGTCCGCAGTCGGACGACACGCCACGGTGCTGACGCGTCCCGACGTCCCGGCGCGGTAGAACGGGCTGAGTGCCTGCCGGGTATGAGCCGGCAGGCGCTGACGCGTCCCGGACAGAGGTGTGGCCCGTCCCGCGAAGTATGAGTTCGCGGGTCGGGCCACACGACCAGTCGTGATGCCGCTGGACGGCCGCACAGGTGCCGGAGGCTCGAACCCGGCATCAACGGGCGGTTCCCGGATCCACGGCGCGGACGTCATGGGCGGTTCATCGAATCCTCGACAAGTCTTGCGACCCGTCTCCACGAGGGAGGCGTACCGACCGTTCTACTCCTGTGCCGGGCCCCGCGCAAGAGGCCTGGCAGAAAAACTGCGACGGCCAGGCGTGTCGCGCTTGACTCACCGGGCCGTCAGGGTCGTGATGGGATCTCAGCTGAGGATGCGGATCTGCCAGGGGTAGGTGTAGACCTCGCCGTTGCTGGCCTTCATCGCGCCCTTGATGTGCATCCAGAGCTGCACGACGAAGAGCACGATCCAGATCGGGATGGCCCAGATGAGGCCGATGCCGAGGGTGATGATCACGCTGATCCAGGTCACCACCGAGGCGATCGTCATCATGATGTTGAAGTTGAAGGCGCCGGCCGCCGCGGTGCGCACCGCCGGGCTGCGGTCCTTGTAGAACAGCCACACGAGCAGCGGGCCGAGGAAGGGCAGCCACGCCCCGGAGACGAGGAAGGACACCGGTGCGGACAGGTGCGCGATCAGCATCATCGTGCGCTCCTCCCCACCAGCACCTCCGGCGCCGGAGCCCTGCGGGCCACCGGGCTGGTAGCCGCCGGCGGGCCATCCCTGGCCGGGGGCGCCCTGGGGGGAGGCGCCCTGGTAGCCGCCCTGCAGGGGGCCGGGGGGCGGGGGTACGGCCCCCGGACGCTGCGGGTCGGTGCTGTCGTAGGGCCGGTCGTCGTGGCCGGGCTGGGTCATGGTGGGTCCCTCCTGCTGGTCATGGAACGGTGACGAAGTCGATCAGCTCTTCGACGCTGGCGAGCAGCGTGGGTTCCAGGTCACTGTAGGAACGCACGGAGGCCAGGATCTTCTTCCATCCCAGGGCCACGTCGGTCTGGGTGCGGTGCGGCCACCCCAGCTCCTGCAGCACACCGTGCTTCCAGGAGCGACCCCGCTCGATGACCGGCCACGCCTCGACCCCGAGGCGCGCCGGCTTCACCGACTGCCAGACGTCCACGTACGGGTGACCCAGGATCCGCACGTGCGGGCTCACCCGACGCGCCTCGTCGACGATGCGCGTCTCCTTGGTCCCCGGGACCAGGTGGTCCACGAGGATGCCGAGCCGCCGCTGCGGGGTCGGCCCGAACCCGCGGATGAGCTCGCTCACGTCGTCCACGCCGTCCAGCATCTCGACCACGACCCCCTCGACGCGCAGGTCGTCCCCCCACACCTTCTCCACGAGCTCCGCGTCGTGCTTGCCCTCGACCCAGATCCGGGATCCGCTCGCGACCCGTGCCGGCTGCCCCGCGACCCGCACGGAACCGCTCGCCGTCCTCGCCGCGGCCTGCTGCGCGGCCTGCACCTGCGCGCGCCGCTCCGCCGTGGGTACGGTGAGGTTCACCGGTCGCCCGTCGAGGTGGAACCCGGGACCGAGGGGGAACCCCCTGACCCTGCCGCGGCGGTCCTCGAGGTGGACCACGTGCATGCCCCCGGCCTTCTCCACGCGCACCACGGCGCCGACCCAGCCGGTCCCGACGTCCTCGACGACGGTGCCGGGCACCGCCTCGACGTCCGTCGCCCGCCCGCGCCGGGGCGCCCGCCAGTCGCCGTCCAGCACGTCTGTCCCATACCTGTCACCCACGGTCGTCGAGGGTATGCCGCGGGGCGGCTGGGACGGGTGAGGCTCGCGGGGCGGCCGCGCGATCCTCCCCCGTGACGGGCCGGAACGGCCTCGTCGTCGAGCGCTGCCCCTGGCTCTGAGGGCACGCAGATGAATCCACGTCGAGCAACGTCGACGATGCCAGCCCCGGTGGATTCCGCTGCACCTCACGCACCGTGCAGCGAGATCCCCTGCATGCATCCCCGACGGCGGCCTCACCGGTGGATTCCGCTGCACCCTCATCCCACACGGGACCTGGCCTGCGCCCGGGCGATGGCCGCGAGGATCTTCTGCCTGACCAGCCGCGGGTGGGCGAGGTCGGACCAGGTCAGCCGTACCACCTCCTACCCAAGGTCCCGGATCTGATCCTCCCTGCGCTTCTCGGCGAGCAGGTCGGCCGGGCCCGTGTACTTCGTCGTGGCGTCGAACTCCACGATCACATCGTGGTCCGCCAACGTGAGATCGACGACACCGTAGAGGGTCGCGCCGTCCCTTACCTCGAACTGCGGCACAGCCTGACCGAAGCCCAGGAGGTGCAGCAGCCAGCGCGACCGGCTCTCGCCCACCGACTGGCTTCGCGGGCCGGCGCGCCCCGCGGGATTCAGTCGACCTGGCGGGGCCGCGTCATGTCGGCGGGGACGACCCACTCGTCGAACTGCTCGGGGGTCAGCGCGCCGCTGGCGACGGCTGCCTCCCGCAGGGTGAGGCCCTCCTTGTGCGCCTTCTTGGCGATCGCGGCGGCCCTGTCGTAGCCGATGTGCGGGTTGAGGGCGGTGACCTGCATGAGGTTGCTCGCCAGGTTGGCCTCGATACGGGCCGTGTTCGGCTCCAGCCCCACGGCGCACCCGTCGTTGAAGGCCTGGCAGGCGTCGGCGATCAGCCGGATGCTCTCCAGCACCGCGTGGACCATCACCGGCTTGTAGACGTTGAGCTGGAAGTTGCCCTGGGTGCCGGCGAAGGCGACGGTGGCGTCGTTGCCGAAGACCCGGGTCGCGACCATGGTCAGGGCCTCGGACTGGGTGGGGTTGACCTTGCCGGGCATGATGCTGGACCCCGGCTCGTTCTCGGGGATGACCAGCTCGCCGATGCCGTTGCGGGGGCCGGAGGCCAGCCACCGCACGTCGTTGGCCATCTTCATCAGGGCCCCGGCGAGCGTGCGCAGCGCGGCCGAGGTCTGCACGAGCGCGTCGTGCGCCGACAGGGCGGCGAACTTGTTGTCCGCCGAGCGCAGCTCCAGGCCCGCCTCCTCGCCCATCCGGGCGGCGGCGAGCTCCCCGAAGCGGGGGTGGGCGTTGAGGCCGGTCCCCACCGCGGTCCCACCGATCGCGAGCTCCCGCAGCCCCTCGCCGGCGTGACGGACCTCCGCCATCGCGTAGTCGATCTGCGCGACCCAGCCGCCGATCTCCTGACCCAGCGTGATCGGGGTGGCGTCCTGCAGGTGGGTGCGCCCGACCTTCACGACGTCGGCATACTCCTCCGCCTTGGCCGCGAGGGTCTCCCGGAGCACGCCGACCCCGCCCTCGAGGCGGTCCCGCAGCTCCAGCAGCACCGCGATGTGCATCGCCGTGGGGAAGGTGTCGTTGCTGCTCTGGCCGCGGTTGACGTGGTCGTTCGGGTGCACGGGCGTCTTGCTCCCCAGCTCGCCCCCGGCCAGCTCGATGCCGCGGTTGGAGATGACCTCGTTGGAGTTCATGTTGCTCTGGGTGCCCGAGCCGGTCTGGAAGACCACGAGCGGGAAGTGGTCGTCGAGGTCGCCGGCGATGACCTCGTCCGCGGCGCGCACGACCAGGTCGGCCACGTCCTGCGGGAGCTCGCCCAGCTCGGCGTTGGCCTGCGCGGCCCCCTTCTTCAGGATGCCGAGCGCCTTGATGACGGGGCGCCCCCACACGAAGGTGTCGCGGCCGATCGGGAAGTTGTGGATGCTGCGCTGCGTCTGGGCGCCCCAGTAGCGGTCGGAGGGGACCTCCACCTGGCCCATGCTGTCGGTCTCGGTGCGCGTCTGGCTCATGGCGCCATCGTAGGGGCGCCGTCCCGGGGCGGCGGAGCGGCTAGAATTGGCACTCAGGCTGAGGGAGTGCCAGCGGTCGTCCGCCGGACCGCCGCCCCGGCCGGCCGACGTGCGTGAGGAGGGACCGATGAGCGAGGAACGACGTCTCGAGGTGCTGCGCGCCATCGTCCAGGACTACGTGCGCACCTCCGAGCCCGTGGGCTCCAAGGCCCTCCTCGACCGCCACCAGCTCGGGGTCTCGGCCGCCACCGTCCGCAACGACATGGCCGTGCTCGAGGAGGAGGGACTGATCACCGCCCCGCACACCAGCGCCGGCCGGGTGCCGACCGACGCGGGCTACCGCCTCTTCGTGGACCGGCTCTCCGCCGTGAAACCGCTGACCCGCGCCGAGCGGACCGCCATCGAGCGCTTCCTGCACGGTGCCGTCGACCTCGACGACGTCGTGGGCAGGACGACCCGGCTGCTCTCCAGCCTCACCCAGCAGGTCGCCGTCGTGCAGTACCCCAGCCTCACCCGCTCCACCGTGCGGCACGTCGAGCTCGTGCCGGTCGGTGGCACCCGTCTCATGGTCGTGCTCATCGCCAACACCGGGCGCGTCGAGCAGCGGGTCGTCGACGTCGGCCGGGACCTCTCGCACGACGAGGGCGCGGTCGGCGACCTGAGGGCCCGCATCAACGCGGCCGCCGTGAGCCACCCGCTGACGGCGGTGCCGACCCGGCTCGCCGACGTGCTGGACGCCGTCGTGGAGGAGGACCGGGTCGTCGCCGAGGCGGTGGCCCAGGCCCTCGCCGACGTGGCCGCGGAGGACACCGAGGAGCGGGTCGTGCTGGCGGGGACCGCCAACCTCGCCCGCGTCGGCAGCGACTTCCCGACCTCGCTCTCCTCGGTGCTGGACGCGCTCGAGGAGCACGTCGTGCTGCTGCGCCTCATGGGCAGCATGTCCGCGCTGGCCGACGAGGACCGGGTCGCCGTGTCCATCGGCCACGAGAACCCCTACGCCCCGCTGCGGACCACCTCCGTCGTCGCGACGCGATACGGCGTGTCCGGCGGGCTGGGCGTGGTCGGGCCGACCCGCATGGACTACCCGCAGGCGATGGCCGCGGTGCGGGCCGTCGCCCACTACGTGGCCGAGATCCTCGACGGGTGAGCGAGGTCACAGGCCGCCGCGCGGCATACCCGCCCGATCTCCTTCGTTGACCCACCAGCCCCCACGACCCAAGGACGTCCTGAACTCGTGAACGACTACTACACCGACCTCGGCGTCTCCCGCGACGCCTCGATCGAGGACATCAAGCGCGCGTACCGCAAGAAGGCGCGCACGCTCCATCCCGACGTGAACCCCGGGGCCGACGCGGAGACCGAGTTCAAGCGGGTCTCGCAGGCCTACGACGTGCTCTCCGACGAGGCCAAGCGGGCCGCGTACGACCGCGGCCAGGACCCCTACGGCGGCGCCTCCGGCGGCTTCGGCCAGGGCTTCTCCTTCAGCGACATCATGGACGCGTTCTTCGGCGGCACCGCCGCCGGGGCCCGTGGCCCCCGCTCGCGGGTGCAGCGCGGCCACGACGCGCTCGTCCGCCTCGACGTGGACCTGCGGACCGCCGTGTTCGGCGGCGAGGAGACCCTCACCCTGGACACCGCGATCCGGTGCACGACGTGCTCCGGCGCCGGTGCGCAGCCGGGCAGCGGCACCCGCACCTGCGCCGTCTGCAGCGGACGCGGGGAGGTCCAGCAGG
Organism: Ornithinimicrobium cerasi; assembly: GCF_003702705.1. GTDB lineage: Bacteria > Actinomycetota > Actinomycetes > Actinomycetales > Dermatophilaceae > Ornithinicoccus > Ornithinicoccus cerasi. The sequence continues at coordinate 172,887 of NZ_QZMN01000004.1, forward strand.
TGCAGCGCTCCTTCCTCGGCCAGGTGATGACCTCACGCCCCTGCCAGGCGTGCCGTGGCTACGGCGACGTCATCGAGCACCCCTGTTTCGACTGCTCCGGCGAGGGTCGGGTGCGCACCCGCCGCGACCTCACCCTCAAGGTCCCCGGCGGCGTCGACACCGGCACCCGCATCCAGCTCGGCGGCGAGAGCGAGGTCGGGCCGTTCGGTGGTGAGCCCGGGGACCTCTACGTCGAGATCGCGGTCGCCGCGGACGAGACCTTCCACCGGCGCGGCGACGACCTGCACTGCTCGGTCGAGGTGCCGATGACGGCCGCGGCGCTCGGCGCGACGATCCCGCTGACCACGCTGGACGGTGAGCAGGAGGTCGACGTCCCCGAGGGCACCCAGCCGGGCGAGACCGTGCGGCTGGCGGGCCTGGGCGTCACGCACCTGCGCAGCCAGGGACGCGGCGACCTCGTCGTGCACCTCGACGTCCGCGTCCCCACCCGGCTCACCGAGGAGCAGCGCGAGCTGCTGACCCGGTTGGCGCAGGACCGCGGCGAGACCCGGCCCGAGGGCCGGATGACCGCGGGCGGGCACGCCCGCAAGGGCAAGCTCTGGGACGCCCTGCGCGGCCGGTGAGACGGTGACGTCACCGCTCTTCCTCGTCGCGCCGGGGACGCTGCCCGACGGCACCGCGCAGGTGCACCTCGACGGCCCCGAGGGGCGGCACGCCGCCGACGTGCAGCGGCTGGCCCCGGGCGAGCGGGTGATCCTGTCCGACACGCGGGGGAGGTATGCCGTGTGCACGGTCGAGCAGGCCGGTCGCGGCAGCCTCGACCTCCGGGTGGAGGAGCTGGCGGAGGAGCCGGAGCCGGCGGTGCGGCTGGTCCTCGTCCAGGCGCTGGCCAAGGGCGAGCGCGACCTGATGGCGGTCGAGGCGGCGACCGAGCTGGACGTCGACGAGGTCGTGCCCTGGCAGGCCGACCGCTCCATCGTGCGCTGGCGTGCCGAGCGCGCGGACCGGGCGCACCGCCGGTGGGAGCAGACCGTCGCCGTCGCCGCGAAGCAGTCCCGACGCGTCCGGGTGCCCGCCGTGGCACCCCTGGCGCACCGCGCGGACCTACTTGCACGGGTCGGCGCGGCGGACCTCGCGCTCGTGCTCCACGAGGCCGCCGAGGACCGGCTGGAGGGCGCCTCTCTGCCCGCCGCCGGGGAGGTGGTGCTCGTCGTGGGCCCGGAGGGTGGCATCAGCGGTGACGAGCTGACCGCGCTGACCTCGGCGGGGGCGCGGCCCGTCCGGCTCGGCAGCACCGTGCTGCGCACCTCCACGGCGGGCCCTGCGGCCCTGGCCGCGCTGCATACCCTGCGGGGATGGCGGTGAGCGCCCGGCCCGACACGGACGAGGTCGTGGCCGCACCCACCTCGATCTTCGCGCCCGGGCTGCGCAGCGCCTCCGTCGGCGCGGCGGGTCTCATCGCGCTGTTCGCCCTCGAGTACATCGCCGTCACGGCCGCCATGCCGACGGTGGCCACGGCCCTGGACGGCTACGCCCTCTACAACCTCGCCTTCGGCGCCACCGTCGCCGCGAGCGTCGTCGGGATGGTCGTGGGCGGGTGGTGGTCGGACCGGGGTGGCCCGCGGCCGGTCGTGGTGGCCGGCTCGTTCCTGTTCGCCGCCGGGCTCGTCGTCGCCGGGCTCGCCCCGACCATGGAGGTGCTCGTCCTGGGCCGGGCCCTGCAGGGCCTGGGCAGCGGGCTGTCGATCGTCGCCGTCTACGTCGTCATCGCCCAGCGCATCCCGGACCACCTGCGGCCCTCGGTGTTCTCGCTCCTGGCCGCGGCCTGGGTGGTGCCGGGGCTGGCCGGGCCGCTGCTGACGGGCCTCGTCGTGGAGCACCTCTCCTGGCGCTGGGTCTTCCTCGGGGTGGCCCCCTTCGTCCTGCTGTCGCTGCTGCTCTTCCGCCGCGCGCTGCGGGCGACGGGGGCCGGTGCGGAGGCGCCCTACCTGCGCCCCGCGACGATCGCCTGGGCGGTGGCCGCGGCGCTCAGCGTCGGCGTGCTCAACCTCGCGGGCGAGCGCATCGAGGGCGTGGAGTGGGCCGTCGGGGGAGTCGCCGTCGTGCTCCTCGTCATGGCCGGGCTGCGGCTGCTCCCCTCCGGCACCCTGCTGCTGCGCCGCGGCCTGCCGTCGGTCGTCGGCGTGCGGGCCGCGCTGGGCGGCAGCTTCGTCGCGGCCGAGGCCTATCTCCCGCTGATGCTGCGCGACGAGCACGGCTACTCCCCGGCGCAGGCCGGTGCCGTCCTCGCCGCGGCGAGCGTGGCCTGGGCCTCCGGGTCGTGGGTGCAGGGACGGCTGCCGGCCACGGCGGACCGCTATCGGGTGATGCTGCTCGGCGTGCTGATCTTCACCGTGCTCATGTCGCTGATGGGGCTGACCGTGTGGGTGGGCGGGCCGGGGTGGCTCGTCATCGCGCTCTACGGGCTGTCCACGTTCGGCGTGGGCCTGGCCTACCCGACGACGACGCTGCTGACGATGCGGCTCTCGCCCGAGGCCGAGATCGGCCGCAACTCCTCGGCGCTGGCCGTCGGCGAGGCGCTGAGCAGCGCCGTGGGACTGGCCGTGGCCGGGGTGGTGTTCGGGCTCTACTACGCCACCCAGCCGCACACCGCGTTCGTCGGCACGATGGCGGTCGCTGTCGGCGTCGGGGCGCTGTCCGTGCTCTCCGCGGCGCGGGCCCGCACGCCGCAGCCGCGGGGGCAGGGGCTTCGTCGGGCCGTCGGTGTCGGACCCGACGCCTAGACTGGGGAACCTCATGACAGACGCCCCCCGCCAGCGCCCGACCCCGACCCACACCGTGGTCGTCCCCGACGACGTGCCGATGGTGAGCCTCCTCGGCCCCCGCGACGAGCTCCTGCGCACGATCGAGCGAGCCTTCCCCGACGTCGTCGTCCACGTGCGCGGCAACGAGTTCCGGCTCACCGGTGACACGGGGGAGATGGCGCTCGTGGAGCGGCTGGTCGACGAGCTGCTCGCGGTCTCCGCAGCCGGGCAGCCGCTGAACCGCGACGCGGTCGAGCGCTCGATCGGGATGCTGCGCTCGTCCACCACCCAGCGCCCCGCGGACGTGCTGACGATGAACATCGTCAGCAGCCGAGGACGCACGATCCGGCCCAAGACGCTCAACCAGAAGCACTACGTGGACGCGATCGACGCGCACACCATCATCTTCGGGCTGGGCCCCGCCGGCACCGGCAAGACCTACCTGGCGATGGCCAAGGCGGTGGCGGCGCTGCAGGCCAAGCAGGTCAACCGGATCATCCTGACCCGCCCGGCGGTGGAGGCGGGGGAGCGGCTCGGCTTCCTGCCCGGGACCCTCAACGACAAGATCGACCCCTACCTGCGGCCGCTCTACGACGCGCTGCACGACATGGTCGACCCGGAGTCGATGGCCAAGCTCATGGCCGCCGGCACCATCGAGGTGGCCCCCCTGGCATATATGCGCGGAAGGACCTTGAACGACGCCTTCATCATCCTGGACGAGGCCCAGAACACCTCGCCCGAGCAGATGAAGATGTTCCTGACCCGGCTGGGCTTCGGCTCCAAGATGGTGGTCACCGGTGACACCACCCAGGTCGACCTCCCCGGCGGGGTCCAGTCCGGGCTCAAGGTGGTGCAGGACATCCTCGTCGGCGTGGACGACATCCACTTCGCGACCCTGACCAGCCAGGACGTGGTGAGGCACCGCCTCATCGGGGACATCGTCGACGCCTACGGCCGCTACGACGAGCGCCAGCGACGCCGGGAGGGCGACGGCCGGCGCCCGACGCAGCCGCGCCGCACCCGGCCCGTACGCCCCGTCGAGGACCCGGGGCCCGGGGCGGACGGCTGATGGGCGTCGAGGTCCTCAACGAGTCCGGCGAGGTCCCCTCGCCCGTGCCCGAGCGGGAGCTGGTCGACCTCGGCCGTCACGTGCTCGAGCAGCTGCGGGTGCACCCCCTCGCCGAGCTGACGATCACCCTCGTCGACGAGCCGGCGATGGCGGCGCTGCACGAGCGGTGGATGGACCTGCCGGGACCCACCGACGTGATGAGCTTCCCCATGGACGAGCTGCGACCCGGTCGCGAGGGCCAGGAGCCCGAGCCCGGCACCCTCGGCGACGTCGTCCTGTGCCCGTCGGTGGCGCGCGCCCAGGCCGCGGCCGCCGGTCACGCCGTCGGCGACGAGCTCCTCCTGCTGACCACCCACGGGATCCTGCACCTGCTCGGCTTCGACCACGCCGAGCCTGCCGAGGAGCGGGAGATGTTCGACCTGCAGCGAACCCTGCTCCTCACCTTCCTCGCCGAGCGCGGCCGGACGACCACCGCGGCGCCCGAGGCCGGTCGGTCATGACCGTGCTCGTCCTGCTCGCGGTCCTGACGACCGTCGTGGCCTTCCTGCTCGCCGCGGGGGAGACGGCGCTGCAGCGCGTGGGCCGGCACCGCGCGGCGCAGCTGCACGAGGACGGGCGCCGCGGGTCGAGGGCGCTGGTGCGCATCACCGCGGACGCCTCCCCCTACCTCGCGGTCGCGACGTTCGTGCGGGTCACCGCCGAGGCCGCCACGGCCGTCCTGGTCACGGTCGCGGTCGACACCGTGGCCGACTCGCACTGGCGGACCGCGCTGATCGCGACCGCGATCATGGCCGTGGTCTCCTTCGGGGTCGTGGGCGTCTCGCCCCGGACCCTGGGGCGTCAGCACGTGGACGGCGTCGCGCTCCTGGCCGCCCCGGTCGTGCGCTTCCTGCGCCTCTTCCTCGGCCCCGTGGCCAAGCTCCTCGTGGTCACCGCCAACGCGGTCACGCCCGGCCGGGGCTACGCGGAGGGGCCCTTCGCCTCCGAGTCCGAGCTGCGGGAGCTGGTCGACCTCGCGGGCGACTCCGCCGTCATCGAGGACGAGGAGCGGGAGATGATCCACTCCATCTTCGAGCTCGGCGACACGGTGGCCCGTGAGGTCATGGTGCCGCGCCCGGACCTCGTCACCATCAAGTCCGAGAAGGTCCTGCGCCAGGCGATGTCCCTGTTCCTGCGCTCCGGTTTCTCCCGGGTCCCCGTCATCGGGGAGGACACCGACGACGTGCTCGGGATGCTCTACTTCAAGGACGTCGCCCGGCACGTCAACGCCCACGCCGACGCCGCGCACACGGTCCCGGTGACCGAGGTGATGCGACCCGTGCAGAGGGTGCCGGAGATGAAGAGGGTCGACGAGCTGCTGCGCGAGATGCAGCAGGCCCGGCAGCACGTCTCGGTCGTCATCGACGAGTACGGCGGCACCGCCGGGCTGGTCACCATCGAGGACGTCGTGGAAGAGATCGTCGGCGAGATCACCGACGAGTACGACCGCGAGCAGGCCGACGTCGAGACGGTGGAGACCGAGGACGGCACGGAGCTGGTCCGGGTGCCGGCCAACCTCCCGGTCGACGACCTGGCCGAGATGTTCGACGTCGAGATCGAGACCGAGGACGTGGACTCGGTGGGAGGGTTGCTCGCCACCGCCGTCGGGCGGGTGCCGATCCTCGGATCCGTCGGCCGCGTGGGCGACCTGGAACTCACCGCCGAGCGGATGGCCGGGCGCCGCCGACGGGTGGCCACGGTCCTCGTCCGGCGCCTCACGGCCGGTTCGTCCACCGAGGCGACCGACGACGACGACCGGGGCGCGAACGCCGTCCCGGAGCCCCAGCCCACCGAGGAGGAGCTGCGTGCCCGCTGACAGCCAGGAGACGGCATACCGGAGCGGGTTCGCCTGCCTGGTCGGGCGGCCCAACGCCGGCAAGTCCACGCTGACCAACGCCCTGGTCGGGGAGAAGGTGGCCATCACCTCCTCCAAGCCGCAGACCACGAGGCACGCGATCCGGGGGATCCGGACCACCGACAGCGCGCAGCTCGTGCTCGTCGACACCCCCGGCCTGCACCGGCCCCGGTCCCTCCTGGGACAGCGGCTCAACCACGTCGTGCGCGAGACCCTGCTGTCGGTCGACGTGATCGGGTTCTGCCTGCCGTCCGACCAGCGCGTGGGACCCGGCGACGCCTACATCGCCAAGGACCTCGACGAGCTCCACCGGGTGCGACGGGTCCCGGTCGTCGCCATCGCGACGAAGTCGGACGCCGTCAGCCGGGACCGGCTCGCCGAGCACCTCGTCGCCATCGACGGACTGGGGGACTGGGACGCGATCATCCCCTGCTCCGCCGTCCGCGGGGACCAGGTGGAGGAGGTCGCCGACCTCCTGGCCTCCTACCTCCCCGTCTCGCCGCAGCTGTACCCGCCCGACCAGGTGAGCGACGAGTCGACCGTGGTGATGATCGCCGAGCTCGTCCGCGAGGCCGCCCTCGAGGGGGTCCGGGACGAGCTGCCGCACAGCCTGGCCGTGCAGGTGGAGGAGATCGTCGCGCGTGAGGACCGCTCCGAGCATGACCCGCTCAGCGACGTCCGGGTGAACGTCTACGTCGAGCGCCCCAGCCAGAAGGCCATCATCATCGGCCGCGGCGGGTCCCGTCTGCGCGAGGTGGGGACGACCGCCCGGCAGGGCATCGAGAAGCTGCTCGGCCATCGGGTCTACCTCGACCTGCACGTCAAGGTCGCCAAGGACTGGCAGCGGGACCCCAAGGCGCTCGACCGGCTCGGCTTCTAGCCCGTCGGCGCGGGTGCGCAGGCCCTCCGGCGAGGGCCGCCCGCGTGCGAGAGTGAGCCCATGAAGAAGCTGCTCAACGACCCGGCCGACGTGGTGGCCGAGGCGCTGGCCGGCATGGCCGCGGCACACCCCGACCGGCTGCGGGTCGACCTCGAGCACCGGCTCGTGCTCCGCGCCGGAGGGCCGGTGCGCGGCAAGGTCGCCGTGGTCTCCGGCGGCGGTTCCGGCCACGAGCCGCTGCACGCCGGGTACGTCGGCCTCGGGATGCTCGACGCCGCCTGCTGCGGCGAGGTCTTCACCTCGCCGGTGCCCGGCCAGGTCGTCGCGGCGACGAGGGCGACGGACGGTGGTGCCGGCGTCCTGCACGTCGTCAAGAACTACACCGGCGACCTGCTCAACTTCGAGATGGCCGCCGAGATCGTGGCGGCCGGGGTGGACGGACCTCCGGTCGAGCTGGCGCACGTGGTCACCGACGACGACGTGGCCGTGGAGGACAGCACCTGGACCATCGGCCGACGCGGCGTCGGCGTCACGGTCCTCCTCGAGAAGATCGTCGGGGCCGCGGCCGAGGAGCGGTGGCCCCTGGACCGGTGCCACGCGCTGGCGGAACGGGTCAACAGGCAGGGCCGGTCCATGGCGATGGCGCTCACCTCCTGCACGGTGCCCGCCGCCGGACGTCCCACCTTCGAGCTGGGCGAGGACGAGATGGAGCTGGGGGTGGGCATCCACGGGGAGGCGGGGCGGGCCACTGTCCCGGTGGCGCCCGCGCGCGAGGTCGCCGCCAGCCTCGTCTCGGCCGTGCGGTCCGACCTCGGCCTGCGCCGCGGCGAGAGCGTGCTGGCTCTGGTGAACGGGCTCGGCGGGACGCCGCTCCTGGAGCTCTACGTCATGGCGCACGAGGTGCACCGGCTCCTGGCCGGCGCAGGCGTCGGCGTGGCGCGCAGCCTGGTCGGCAACTACGTCACCTCGCTCGAGATGGCGGGCTGCTCGGTCACGCTGCTGAGGGCCGACGAGGAGCTCCTGCGCCTCTATGACGCACCGGTGAACACGCCGGGACTACGGTGGGGGGTGTGAGCATGGCTGACCTCGAATCCTTCCGCGCCTGGGTGGCGGACGCCTCGGCGACCCTGACCGACCAGGCCGAGCACCTGACCGACCTCGACCGGGCGATCGGCGACGGCGACCACGGCACCAACATGGCCCGTGGCTTCGCGGCCTGCGCCGCCCTGGACCCGGAGGCGGGCTACAACGGGATCGACGCCTACCTGAAGATGGTCGGGATGACGCTCGTGAGCACGGTCGGCGGCGCGTCGGGCCCGTTGTACGGCACCTTCTTCCTCCGCCTCGCCGGTCCGCTGGCCGCCGCCGACGAGGTGGGCGTCCACCAGGTCGGCCAGGCGCTGCGCGCCGGGGTGGAGGGAGTGGTCGCCCGCGGCAAGGCGCAGCTGGGGGACAAGACGATGTATGACGCGCTCGCGCCGGCCCTCGAGGCCTTCGACGAGGCCTCCCGCGACGGGCAGGACCTCGCCTCCTGCCTGGAGGCCGCCGCGCTCGCGGCGGCGGCGGGCCGCGACGCCACCGAGCCTCTCGTCGCCCGCAAGGGGCGTGCCTCCTACCTCGGGGAGCGCAGCGCCGGGCACATCGACCCGGGTGCGAGCAGCGCGACCCTCCTCATCGAGGCCGCCGCACGCACGTTGGTCTGAGGCCCGCGATGATCTCCGTCGTCGTGGTGTCGCACAGCCGCGCCCTCGCGGACGCGGCCGTGGCGCTGGCGGCGCAGATGGCCCCGGGCCCGGACGGGCCCCGGGTCGAGGTGGCGGCCGGGCTGGACGACGGCACCCTGGGGACGGACGCCGCCGCGGTGGCCGCCGCGATCCAGCGGGGTGACGAGGCCTCCGGCCACGAGGGGGTGCTCGTGCTGATGGACCTCGGGAGCGCCGTCCTGTCGGCGGAGCTGGCTCTCGAGCTCCTGGGCCCGGAGGTCGCCGGGCGGGTGCGGCTCAGCCCCGCACCGCTCTTGGAGGGGCTCGTGGTCGCGGTGGTGTCCGCGCGCTCCGGGCGCGACCTGGGCGAGGTGGCGGCCGAGGCGGCCGGCGGGCTGGGACCCAAGACGGCCCATCTCCTGCCCGACGACGGGGCAGGGCCCTGCCCGGAAGAGCCCAGCGTGGCGGGACCGACCACGAGCCCGCACCGGGTCGACGCCGTGGAGCTGGAGGTGCGGGGGCCGCACGGGCTGCACGCCCGGCCGGCTGCGCGCCTCGTGGCCTGCGCGGCCGAGGTCGCACCGCAGACCATCGTGCGGGTGCGCAACCTCACCTCCGGGCGCGGCCCGGTGGACGCGCTGAGCCTGTCCCGCGTCGCGACGCTGGACGCGCGGCAGGGGCACCTGCTCCTCGCGGAGGCCTCCGGTCCCAGGGCGCGCGAGGTCCTCGAGTCGCTGACCGAGCTGGCCCGGGACGGCTTCGGCGACCTGCCCCGCTCGGGCGCGGTGGCCGAGGCGGCAGCCGTGGTCGACACGACCGGAGGAGGGGTCGCCGGCTCGGGGCTCGACGCGGCCGTGGGCCCGGTGCTGCGGCTCGACGCCCGGCTGGACGGGCACGGCATACCCGCGGGGTCCGTGGCGGAGGAACGGGTCCGGTGGCGCGAGGCGCTGCGCGAGGCGGGGGAGCGCCTGGACCAGCTCGCCGAGCAGGCGAGGCGCCAGCTCGGCGACCCGGCGGCCGAGGTGTTCGAGGCGCACGCGACCCTGCTGCGCGACCCCGAGCTCGCCCGGGACGTGTCCCGCCGTCTCGTCGAGGGGCAGTCCGCCGCGACCGCCTGGGCGGAGACGGTCGAGGCGACGGCGGCCTGGTTCGACCAGCTCGCCGACCCCTACCAGCGCGAGCGCGCGCACGACGTCCGGGCCGCGGGCGAGCGGGTGCTCCGCCTGATCGTCGGCGCCCCGGAGCCCGAGTCGCTCGGCGAGGGGATCCTCGTCGTGGAGGAGCTCGACCCCGGCCTGGCCATCTCCCTGGACCCGCGGGCCGTCCGCGGGGTCATCACCTGGCACGGCGGCGAGACGGGGCACGGGGTGCTCATCGCGGTGTCCCGGGGGGTCCCGGTGCTGACCGGCGAGGAGGCGCTGCGGGACGTGCCGGCGGGCACGACGGTCGCCTTCGACGGCCGGTCGCGCACCGTCGAGGTCGACCCCGGGGAGGAGGTGCTGACGGCGTTCGAGGAGCTGCTGGACCACCGTCGCCGGGAGCGCGACCTGGCTCTGGAGACGTCGGCCACGCCCGTCGTGACCACGGACGGCGTGCCGCTGCGGGTGCGGGCCAACGTGTCGTCCCTGGCGATGGCCCGGCTGGCGGCCCAGATGGGCGCGCAGGGGGCGGGTCTGGTCCGGACCGAGGCGGTCTTCGGTCACTGCCTGCAGGCGCCGTCGGTCGACGAGCAGGCGCAGGTCTACGGCGAGATCGCCGCCGCGCTCGCCCCCCACCCGGTCGCCATCCGCACCTGGGACGTCGGCGGTGACAAGCCCCTGCCGTTCATGCCCACCGTCGTGGAGGCCAACCCCTTCCTCGGCACGCGGGGGCTGCGCGCGTTCGTGCACGATCCCCGGCTCCTCCTCGACCAGCTCGAGGCGATCTGCCGGGTGGCGGCGCACGCCGAGGTGCAGGTGCTCTTCCCCATGGTGACGACCCGTTCCGACGTCGACCTCGCGCTGACGCTGCTCCGGGAGGCCGCGACGCGGGCCGGTGGGGACGGTCTGCCGCCGCTCCTGGAGGTGGGCATCATGATCGAGGTCCCCGCCGCGGCGCTCAACGTGAGCGCCCTGACGGAGGGGCTCGACCTCGTGTCCATCGGCAGCAACGACCTCAGCCAGTACGCCCTCGCGGCCGACCGCGGGAACGGGGACCTCGCCGCCTGGTCGGACCCGCTGGAGCCCGCGGTGCTCCGGCTGGTCCGGGCGACCTGCGAGGGTGTCCCCGCCGGGATGCCCGTGGGGCTCTGCGGCGCCCTGGCGGGCGAGCCCGGTCTCGCGGGGCTGCTGGCCGGCCTGGGCGTCAGCCAGCTCAGCGCCGTGCCGGCCGCCGTGCCGCTCGTGAAGGAGCGTCTCCGGGCCGGCTCGATGGCCGGGTTCCGTGAGATCGCCGAGCGCGCGCTGGACTGCCCCGATGCGGCCTCGGTGCGCGCCCTGCTCGGGCAGCACGCCGACGCGCGACGACGGGAGAGCGTCAGCGCACGCCCGGCGGGCGGAACTGCACGCTGATCCGCGGACCCACCGGCTGGCTGGTCTTGGGCACGCAGTGGTCCCAGGTGCGCTGGCAGCTGCCCCCCATCACCAGCAGGTCGCCGTGCCCGAGGACGTGCCGCAGGCTCGGGCCGCCGCCCCGCGGTCGCAGCAGCAGGGCCCGGGGTGCACCGAGGCTGACGATCGCGACCATCGTGTCGCGCAGGCTGCTGCGGCCCGTCCGGTCCCCGTGCCAGGCCACGCTGTCCCGGCCGTCGCGGTAGAGGCACATCCCGGCGGTGACGAAGCGGTCGCCGAGCTCGCTCCCGTAGTACGCGTCGAGCGCGGCCCGGGCCTTCTCCAGCACCGGGTCCGGCAGGGCCTCGTGCTCACGGTAGAAGCGCAGCAGCCGCGGCGTGGTCACCTGCCTCTCGTACATCGTGCGCTCCTCCCCGCGCCACTCGACGCCGGCCGGTCCGCCCGGGGAGAGCCGGCCGAACAGCTCCGCCGAGCCGGTGACCCAACCGGGTCGCACGTCCACCCAGGCGCCGTGGTCGAGGGTGGTGCGTCGGACGGCGCCGTCCAGCGGGCGGAGCCCGACCGTCTTGACCTGGTCGAGGAGGGAACCCTGCAGCATCATGCTCCGACCATAGGACACCTGTACGAATCGCGCCAGCCCCCGGTGCGGCGCGCCCCGTACCGGGCGCCGCCGTGGGGGACAATGGGGCATGCCCACCTACCGCGAGGCCGCGATCGTGCTGCGGACGCACAAGCTGGGTGAGGCCGACCGGATCGTGACGCTGCTGACCCGGGGGCGCGGTCGGGTCCGGGCGGTCGCCAGGGGGGTGCGCCGGACGAGGAGCAAGTTCGGTGCCCGGCTGGAGCCGGGCATGGTCGTGGACGTCCAGTGCTACGAGGGGCGCAACCTCGACACGATCACCCAGGCCGACGGCCTGGCGACGTACGGCGAGGCCATCGCCCGCGACTATCCCGCGTTCACCGCCGCCAGCGTCATGCTCGAGACCTGCGAGCAGCTCACCGACGAGGGACGGCCCGCGGTCCGGCACTTCTCCCTGCTGGCCGGGGGACTGGCCGCGCTCGCCGCGGGGGAGCACGACCCCCGGCTCGTCCTGGACTCCTACCTGGTCCGGGCGCTGGCGATCGCCGGGTGGCGGGCCAGCTTCGCCAGCTGCGCACGGTGCGGGATGACCGGGCCGCACCGTGCCTTCCACGTCCCCTCCGGCGGGGTGGTCTGCCCGGTATGCCGCCCGCCCGGCTCCGCGGCGCCCGCGCCGGAGACGCTGGAGCTGCTGGAGGCGCTGTACTCCGGGGACTGGGCGGTGGCGGACACCAGCCAGCGGCGTCACCGCGGTGAGGCGAGCGGCCTCGTCGCCGCCTACCTGCAGTGGCACCTGGAGCGCGGCGTCCGGTCGTTGCGCCACGTCGAGAGGATCCACTGACGCCCATGGCCGCAGCCAGCGCCCCCCGGCCCCCGTTCCCGCACCCGAGCGGTGCGCGGCCACCCGCCGTCCCCCGTGATCTCGTGCCCCGGCACGTCGCGATCGTGATGGACGGCAACGGCCGGTGGGCCAACCAGCGCGGGCTGCCCCGGACGGAGGGGCACGAGGCGGGGGAGGCGTCCCTGCTCGACGTGGTCGCGGGCGCGATCGAGGTGGGGGTGACGTGCGTGTCCGCCTACGCGTTCTCCACCGAGAACTGGCGGCGCAGCCCGGAGGAGGTGCGCTTCCTCATGGGGTTCAACCGCGACGTCATCCGCAGGCGCCGTGACGAGCTGGACTCCTGGGGGGTGCGGGTGGTGTGGTCGGGCCGCCGGCCCCGGCTGTGGAAGTCGGTGATCTCAGAGCTGGAGGACGCCCAGGAGCGCACGCGGCACAACAGCATCCTCACCCTGAACTTCTGCGTGAACTACGGCGGAAGGGCGGAGATCGTGGACGCGGTGCGGGCCGTCGCCGCGGACGTGGCCGCGGGACGGGTCCGACCGGGCGGCATCGACGAACGCACGATCGCCCGGCATCTCTACCACCCCGACGTGCCCGACGTCGACCTCTTCCTGCGCAGCTCCGGGGAGCAGCGGACCTCCAACTTCCTGCTCTGGCAGAGCGCCTACGCGGAGATGGTCTTCCTCGACACCCTGTGGCCGGACTTCGACCGGCGCCACCTGTGGCGGGCGGTCGAGACCTACGCCTCGCGCGACCGCCGCTACGGCGGGGCGGTGGACCGGCCGACCTTCTGAACCCTCCGTGCCGCCACCTCGGCGGGTGGTCGCCCGGCCGGGGTCAGGAGGGGGAGCAGTCGGCGCAGGTGCCGAAGATCTCCAGGGTGTGGCTCACGTCGCGAAAGCCGTGCTCGGCCGCCACCGAGTCCGCCCACCGCTCGACGGCCGGCCCCTCGATCTCCACCGTCCGGCCGCAGTCGCGGCAGACGAGGTGGTGGTGGTGGCCCGTGGAGCACTTGCGGTAGACCGACTCACCGTCGTCGGTGCGCAGGACGTCCACCTCGCCCGACTCCGCCAGCGTGGCCAGCGTCCGGTAGACGGTGGCCAGGCCGACGGTCGCGCCCGTCCCGCGCAGCCGGGCGTGCAGGTCCTGGGCGCTGGTGAAGTCCTCGCTCGAGCCGAGCAGGTCGATCACCGCGGCCTGCTGGCGGGTCGGGCGGCGGCGGGTCGTGGTCATCGGGTCACCTCGTGCCCGACGCGGCCGCTGTCCTCCGGCGGTGGCTGCGGCCCGTGGGCGTGCTCGTCGTAGTGCCCCTCGTGCGCGGCGTGGCGGTGGCCGTCGTGGAGGTAGTCGACGTGGTCACCGTGGGAGACCGCCTCGTGACCGCACCCCGGCCCGTGCTCGTGCAGGTGCCGCTCCGCATGCCGGTGCCGAGCCCGGGCCAGCGCGCGGCGGAGCGAGCCGACCGTGGTCGCCACCGCGAACAGCGCGATGGCCAGCAGGACGACGGTCCCCCCGGCCGCGGTGTCCAGCTGGTAGGAGGCGCTCACCCCTCCCACGGAGGCCACCACCCCCAGACCGACGGCCCACCAGCTCGCCGCGCGGAAGCTGCCGGCGAGCTGCTGCGCGGCGGCGTTCGGCACGATCATCAGGGCGCTGATGAGCAGCAGGCCGATGACGCGCATGGCGACGACCACCGTGATCGCCGTCAGCACGCCGAGGGTGATGTTGAGGGCCAGCACCGGCAGGCCGCTCGCCCGGGCGTACTCCTCGTCCCCGGCGACGGCGAAGAGCCGCTGCCGCAGGAGCAGCACCGTGCCCGCGATCAGCGCCGACAGCACGGCGAAGAGGATCAGCTCCCCGCGCGTCGTCGTGGTGATCGAGCCGAAGAGGAACCCCGTGAGGTTGCCGGTCTGCGCCCCCTCGGCCCGGTTGATGATCACCACCCCGGCGGCGATGCCGCCGTAGAACATCAGGGCCAGCGCCATGTCGCCCGACGTGCGCCCGCGGGCCCGCAGCACCTCGATGAGCACGGCGGCGAGGGTGGCGGCGAGGAGGGCCGACCAGACCGGGCTCCCCCGGGTGGCCACCCCGACCGCGACGCCGGCGAGGGCCACGTGGCCGATGCCGTCGCCGACGAGGGACAGGCGCCGCTGGACGAGGAAGATGCCGACCATCGGCGCGACCAGCCCGACGCAGAGGGCCGCCAGCAGGGCGTTGCGCATGAAGTCGAGGGACAGCATCTCGCTCACCGGACGGCTCCGTCCGCGGTGGGGGAGAGCACGCCGGGGCCCCGCCCGGCGGCCCGTGCCAGCTCCCCCTGGTGCACGGCATACCCCTCGGGCGTGCCGTCGAAGGTGAGGTGGCCGGACTCGACCTCGACGATCCGGTCGACGATCCCGCGCAGCGCCGTGAGCTCGTGGGTGACGACCAGCATCGTCGTGCCGGCCTCGCCGAGGCGATGGAGCACGCCGGCCAGCACGAGCTGGCTGGCCCGGTCGACCCCGGCGGTGGGCTCGTCCATGACGAGCACCTCCGGGCGGGCGACGAGCGCCCGGGCGATGAGGACCCGCCGCTGCTGACCCCCGGAGAGGGTCTCGACGTCGAACCGGGCGCGGTCCGCCAGCCCGACCGCCTCCAGTGCCGCGTCCACGGCCGCACGCTCGCGTCGGCCCGGGGGGCGCCACCACGGGAGTCCGGACAGGAGCCCGGTCGTGACCACCTCGGTCACGGTGGCGCGCACCCCGCCGGTGAGGGTATGCCGTTGCGGCACGTACCCGACGCGGGTCCGGTCGCGCAGCCGGGCGAGGGGGGTGCCCAGCACGGTGACCTCGCCGGACAGGTGCTCCGAGAGCCCCAGGAGGCCGGTGACGAGGGTGGTCTTGCCCGAGCCGTTGGGGCCGAGGACGGCCAGCACCTCGCCCCGGTGGACGGTGAGGTCGACGTCGGTGACGACCGCCCGGCCGCGGTAGCCGAACGCGGCGCGGTGCAGCTCGAGGACGGGGGCGGTGCTCACGGGCATCCCTGGCCGGTCCGCAGCGCGGCGAGGTTGGCGCGCATCACCTCGAGGTAGTCCTCGCCCGCGGACGCCTCGGTGATCCCCTCCACCGGGTCGAGCTCCAGCACCCTCGCGCCGGTCTCGCGGGCCACCGTCTCGGCGATCCCGCCGGGCAGCAGCGGCTCGGCGTAGATGGTGCCGATGCCCAGGTCGGCCACCAGGTCCGCGACCTCCGCGAGCCGTGCCGGGGACGGCTCGGACTCGGGCGAGATGCCGGTGATGCCGACGACGTCCAGGTCGTAGCGGGCGCCCAGGTAGCCGAACGCCTCGTGGGTGGTCACGACGTCCCGCGTCCGGCAACCGGCGAGCCCCTCGGCGAGCTCGGTGTCGAGCGCCTCGAGGTCGGCGCGCAGGTCGGCGGCGTTCCCGAGGTAGGTCTCAGCGCCCTCGGGGTCGACCTCGGCCAGACGGTCGGCCACCGCGTCGGCCACGTCGGCGTAGCGCTGCGGGTCGAGCCAGAAGTGCGGGTCCTCGGCGCCGTGCCCGTGCCCGTGCTCGTCCTCGTGCTCGTCGGCGTGCGCCCCGTGCTCCTCCTCGGACTCGCCCAGGACGAGCAGGTCCGCGGCGGGTACGACGTCGAAGGAGGTGTCGGGCGCCTGCGCGGCGACCGCGTCGTCGACGGCGGGCTGCAGGCCGGTGGCGTGGACGACGAGGTCGGCACCGGCCAGCGTCCCGACCGTCCGGGGGGTCAGCTCCACGTCGTGCGGGTCGACGCCGGCGGCGGTGAGCGTGGTCACCTCGGCGCGGTCCCCGGCCACCCGCCCCAGGACGTACTCCAGCGGGTAGAAGCTGGCGACCAGCTGCAGGCGCGCCGGGTCCTCGGTCGCCGCCGCTCCGCCGGTGTCGGCAGGCTGTCCGCACGCGCCGAGGACGAGCGCGGTGAGCGTGGCGAGCACCGGGAGGGGAGAGCGGATCGGCATACCCCCATCGTCGGAGGAATGATAATGATTGTCAAAACGAGTTGGTCAGCCCCGAGGGACGAGCTGCACGACCGCGACGACGACGAAGAGGAGCAGCACCGTCACCCGCATCACCCGCTCCACGCCGGAGAG
Organism: Ornithinimicrobium cerasi; assembly: GCF_003702705.1. Taxonomy (GTDB): domain Bacteria; phylum Actinomycetota; class Actinomycetes; order Actinomycetales; family Dermatophilaceae; genus Ornithinicoccus; species Ornithinicoccus cerasi. Next base: position 189,314 of record NZ_QZMN01000004.1, read on the forward strand.
CCGGGGCCAGGAGAGGTAGAGCAGCCAGAGGATGAACAGGAGCGCCACGGCGACCAGGAGCCAGCCGACCGGACCGCCCAGGAACCCGCCGCCGAGCAGGAGCAGCAGCAGGAGCAGGAAGGGCAGCCAGACGGGCAGCCGCGAGAGCAGCTCGAGGGCCGGCAGCGAGGCCTGCTCGATCCGGCGGCGGACGGGGCCGGGCTGGGCGGTGGGTCGGTCCGAGGACGGGGAGGCGGTGGGCACGCGGCAAGCCTAACGAGGTCCGGCGACCGGCCGGCCGGACCGTAGACTGACGCCCATGGCCCAGACCTCCACCGTTGATCTCGTCGTGTCCCTCGCCAAGCGCCGTGGCTTCGTGTTCCCCTGCGGCGAGATCTACGGCGGGACGAGGTCGGCGTGGGACTACGGGCCGCTCGGCGTGGCCCTGAAGGAGAACATCAAGCGGCAGTGGTGGCGCTCGATGGTGCAGACGCGCGACGACGTCGTCGGCCTCGACTCCTCGATCATCCTGCCCCGCCAGACGTGGGTCGCCTCGGGCCACGTCGGGGAGTTCTCCGACCCGCTGACGGAGTGCCAGTCCTGCCACAAGCGGTTCCGCGCGGACCACCTGCAGGAGGCGGCGGCGGAGAAGCTGCGCAAGAAGGGCGGCCAGGAGGTCGACCCCGACGACATCGCGCTCGACACCCTGACCTGTCCCAACTGCGGCAACAAGGCGTGGACCGAGCCGCGCGAGTTCAACATGATGCTCAAGACCTACCTGGGCGTCATCGAGGACGAGTCGGGTCTGCACTACCTGCGCCCGGAGACCGCGCAGGGCATCTTCATCAACTTCGCCAACGTCATGGGCGCCTCCCGCAAGAAGCCGCCGTTCGGCATCGCGCAGACCGGCAAGAGCTTCCGCAACGAGATCACCCCGGGCAACTTCATCTTCCGCACCCGTGAGTTCGAGCAGATGGAGATGGAGTTCTTCGTCAAGCCCGGTGAGGACGAGCAGTGGCACCAGTACTGGATCGACGAGCGCACCGCCTGGTACGTCGACCTGGGCATCGACCCTGACAACCTGCGTCACTACGAGCACCCGGCGGAGAAGCTGTCGCACTACTCCAAGCGCACCGTCGACATCGAGTACCGCTTCAACTTCACCGGCAGCGAGTGGGGCGAGCTCGAGGGGGTCGCGAACCGCACCGACTTCGACCTGGGCACGCACAGCCAGCACTCGGGCACCGACCTGTCCTACTTCGACCAGACGTCGGGGGAGCGCTACACGCCCTACGTCATCGAGCCGGCGGCCGGGCTCTCGCGCTCCCTCATGACCTTCCTCGTGGAGGCCTACACCGAGGACGAGGCGCCCAACGCCAAGGGCGGCGTCGACAAGCGCACCGTGCTGCGGCTGGACCCCAGGCTGGCCCCGATGAAGGCGGCCGTCCTGCCGCTGTCGCGCAACGCCGACCTCTCCCCGAAGGCCCGTGACCTGGCGGCCGCGCTGCGTCGCCACTGGATGGTCGACTTCGACGACGCCGGGGCCATCGGGCGTCGCTACCGCCGCCAGGACGAGATCGGGACGCCGTTCTGCGTCACCGTCGACTTCGACACCCTCGAGGACCAGGCGGTGACGATCCGCGAGCGCGACTCGATGGCGCAGGAGCGGGTGGCGCTCGACCAGGTCGAGGGTTACCTCGCGCAGCGACTCGTCGGCTGCTGACCCCGCGAGGGCGGGTCGCCTGCCGTGGTGGATCTCGTCCAGGACACCGCACGGTATGCCTGTGCGCGGCTGTCGTGTCCCAGGCGTCGCCAGGGCGTTCGTCGTGACACGACAGCGCCGCACAGTCATGGGTGGTGGGCGGTGGCGATAGCAGGGTCGGTGGCGCTGGTCGGTTGCGGTGGTCGAGATGGTCGGTCGCTCTGTTGGCCCTGACTAGCCGCTCATGATCAGCCCGACGCCGATCGAGACCATCACCACGGCGATGACGGCGTCCAGCACCTGCCAGGAGCGGGGGCGGGCGAAGACGGGGGCCAGCCGCCGGGACCCGAAGCCCAGCGCACCGAACCAGAGGGTGCTCCCGACCACGACGCCGGCGTAGAACCACCACCGGCCGTCCGGGCCGTGCGTGTTGGCGATGGTGCCCAGGAGGGTGACGTCCAGGTAGACGTGCGGGTTGAGCAGGGTCAGGGCCGCCATCGTGGCCAGCGCCCGCCCCACGTCGCCGGCCCCGGCCCCGGGCCCACCCGCCTCGAGCGTGTCCCCGGGGCGGAGGGCGCGCCAGGCCGCGTGCACGCCGTAGCCGATGACGAAGAGCCCGCCACCCCACCGGGCGACGGTGAGGAACGCCGGCCAGGTGGCGACCACCGCACCGATCCCGAGCACCGCCAGCCCGATCAGCAGCGTGTCGGCGAGGATGCAGAAGAGTACGAGGGGTCCGACCCGCTGACGGCGCAGCCCCTGCCGCAGCAGGAAGGCGTTCTGCGCGCCGATGGCCACGATGAGGCCCAGGCCGGTGAGCGCGCCGGTGAGCAGCAGGGTCAAGGAGGTCACGACAGGTGAGCCTAGGTGGCCGGAGCCGTCGGACGCCCATCAGAACGATGAAACATTCTGTCGAACCCTTAGCCTGTCTTCATGTCCCTGGACCCCGTCGCCCTCGCCACCCTCTCCGCCGTCGTGCAGGAGCGCACGTTCGAGCGGGCGGCGGCACGGCTGCGGGTGACGCCGTCGGCGGTGTCCCAGCGGATCAAGGCGCTGGAGCGCTCGGTGGGGCAGGTCGTGGTGGGCAGGACGAAGCCTGTCACCCCGACCCCGGCGGGGGAGGTGCTGATGCGCCTGGCGGGGCACTGGGACCTCCTCGTCCACGACGCCCTCGTCGAGCTGGTCCCCGACCGGGACACGGCGGCGCACCCGCAGGTCCCGGTGGTCGTCAACGCCGACTCGCTCGCCACCTGGATCCTCCCCCCGCTGGCCCTGGCCCAGGAGGAGCTGGGCATCGCGCTGGACGTCGTCCGCGAGGACGAGGAGCACGCCTCCGACCTCGTCCGGTCCGGGGCGGCGCTGGCCGCGGTGACCGCCGACCCGACCCCCGTCGCGGGATGCCGGATCACGCCCCTGGGCTCGCTGCGCTACCTGGCCGTGTGCACGCCGGCGTTCCGCGACCGCTGGCTCCCGCGGGGGGTGCGGGCCGCTGACCTGGACCGGGCCCCGATGGTCCGCTTCGACCGCAAGGACACGATGCAGCACCGGGTGGCGCGGCGCTGGGTCCGCCGCGACATCACCCCGCCGTCCACCTTCATCGGGTCGAGCCAGGAGTTCGCCGAGGCGGTGCGCCTCGGGATGGGATGGGCGCTGATGCCGGCGGCGTGGGCCGAGGAAGGCATCCGGGCCGGGCGGCTGGTCCCGGTCGGGCCCCGGCCCCGTCACGACGTCCCGCTGCACTGGCTGGCCTGGCGGCTGCCCTCCCGCACGCTGGACGTGCTGACGCGGCACGTCACCGAGGCGGCAGCGGTGGGTCTCGTCCCACGTGGTCCTGGCCAGACCTCCGGTGGTGGGACAATCGAGGGGTCATGACTGTCGCCGCACCCGTCCTCCCGCCCCTGCAGATCGGCCCGCACACCATCGACTCACCGGTCGTCCTGGCCCCCATGGCGGGGATCACGAACCGGGCCTTCCGGCGGCTCTGCCGGGAGTACGGCGACGAGGGTCTCGCGGCGGCCGGCGGGGCCGACGCCTCCGGCTCCAGCTGCCTGTACGTCAGCGAGATGATCACCTCGCGGGCCCTCGTCGAGCGCACCCCTGTCTCGATGAAGCTCATCGAGCACGACCCGGGTGAGTCGCCCCGCTCGGTCCAGCTCTACGGCGTCGACCCGGTCACGGTCGGGGCCGCCGTGCGGATGCTCGTCGAGGAGGACCGCGCCGACCACGTCGACCTCAACTTCGGTTGCCCGGTCCCCAAGGTCACCCGCAAGGGCGGCGGGTCTGCGCTGCCGTGGAAGACCGAGCTCTTCCGGGGGATCGTGCGCAGCGCCGTGCGCGAGGCGGGGGCGAACGGCATACCCGTCACGGTGAAGATGAGGGTCGGCATCGACGTCGACCACGAGACGTTCCTCGACGCCGGGCGGATCGCCGAGGACGAGGGTGTCGCCGCGGTCGCACTGCACGCCCGGACGGCCGCCCAGGCCTACTCCGGCGAGGCCGACTGGTCGCGCATCGCCGAGCTGAAGCAGGCGGTGACCTCCGTCCCGGTGCTGGGCAACGGCGACATCTGGTCGGCGGAGGACGCCGTGCGGATGGTCGAGGAGACGGGGTGCGACGGGGTCGTCGTGGGCCGCGGCTGCCTCGGACGTCCCTGGCTGTTCACCGACCTCGCCGCCGCCTTCGCGGGCTCCAGGGTGCGGGTGGAACCGACCCTGGAGGAGGTATGCCGTGTGCTGCGCCGCCACGCGGAGCTCCTCGTCGACTTCCACGGCGACGAGGGCAAGGGGTGCCGGGACATCCGCAAGCACATCGCGTGGTACACGAAGGGCTTCCGGGTCGGGGGGCAGCTGCGGCACCAGCTGGCCCTCGTCGACACGCTGTCCGACCTGGACCGCCTCATCGAGGGGCTCGACCTCGACCAGGGGTGGCCGCGGGAGGGTGCCGACGGCCAGCGCGGCCGCGCCGGGTCCCCCCGGGTCGTCGCGCTGCCGGACCGGTGGCTGGAGTCGCGGGAGCTGGACGAGGGCCAGCGGGCAGCCGTCGCGCAGGCCGAGCTGGACGTCTCGGGAGGCTGAGCGGGCGTCCTCCCGCGGGCGTGGTTACGGTGGAGGCGTTCCCCCACCTCCTCCCGGGCGTGCCGTCCGGAGGACCCACCACGGACGAAGGAGCTCAGCCATGGCACGACTCGAGGGCAAGAACGTCGCTTTCGTGCTCACCGACGGATTCGAGGACAGCGAGCTGACCAGCCCCTGGGAGGCGGTCGTCGAGGCGGGCGGCACGCCGCACCTCGTCTCGCCCGCGAGCGGGAGCGTGAGGGGCAAGAACGGTCACACGCAGCAGGTCGACGTGCCGGCCTCCTCGGCCTCGCCGGACGACTACGACGCCCTCGTCCTGCCCGGCGGCACCGGCAACGCCGACAAGATCCGGATGGACGAGGACGCGGTGGCGCTGACCCGCGCCATCGTCGGGGCGGGCAAGCCGGTGGCGGTCATCTGCCACGGCGCCTGGATCCTCACCGAGGCCGACGCGGTGCGCGGCCGACGGATGACGAGCTACCCCTCCCTGCGGACCGACCTGCGCAACGCCGGTGCCGACTGGGTGGACGAGGAGGTCGTCGTGGACGGAGGGCTGGTCAGCAGCCGCACCCCTGATGACCTCCCGGCCTTCAACCGCGAGCTCGTGGCGGCGTTCGCCAGCTAGGTCAGGCGACCCGGGCTCAGGCGGGGCCGGTGGCGACCGGCCGCGACGGGTCGCCGATCCAGTCGCTCCAGCTGCCCACGTAGACGGCCGGGGACGGCAGTCCCACGGCCTCCATCGCCAGGGCGGCGTGGGCGGCCTGGACACCAGAACCGCAGTAGACGGCCGAGGGTGTCGTCGGCTCGGCGCCGGCCTCGTGCAGGAGCGCCCGCACCGCGTCCCCGGGCAGGAAACGGCCCTCCTCGTCGAGGAGCTCCAGGGCGGGCAGGCTCCGCGCCCCGGGGATGTGTCCGGCGACGGGATCGATCACCTCGTTCTCGCCCCGGAAGCGGTCGGACGGGCGGGCGTCGAGGAGCTGGCCCCCGTCGGCGACCCACGCGTCGACGGCAGTGGCGTCGAGCAGGGTGCGCCCTCCCGGGGTGAGCTCCACGTCGCCCTCGTCCGGGTGGACGTCACCGGTCTGCACGGGCAGGCCGGCCGACTGCCAGGCCGCCAGACCGCCGTCGAGCACCCGGGCCGGGACCCCGAAGTAGGTGGCGAGCCACCACGCCCGGGCAGCGCCCAACGAGGCCCGGGCGTCGTAGAAGACCACGGGCCGGCCATGACGCACGCCGGCGCGGCGCAGCCCGGCCCGGACCCGCTCCGCGGACGGCATCGGGTGCCGCCCACCAGACTCCGCCGGCGGGTCGGAGAGGGCGGTCTCCAGGTCGAGGAAGCCGGCCCCGGGCAGGTGGCCCGACCGGTAGTCGTCGGCGTTGCGGCGGGGACCACCACCCAGGACCCAGCGCACGTCGACCAGGGTCGGGCGTGCCTCCTCCGGACCCCCCAGCAGCTCGGCGAGCTCCTCGACGGAGACGAGCGGCGACCCGCCCCCGGACCCGCCGGCGCCCGTGGTCACGAGGCACCCGGCTCGGTCGGGGGCTCGGCCTGGACGGGGGCGTCGAGCGCCTCGCGGAAACGGTCGGCCAGCTCCTGGGCCTCCTCGTCGGTCATCACGAAGGCGGGCGACACCTGGATCGCGCCGGCGCCGCAGGCTCGCGTGGCGACCCCGAAGTCTCGGACCCGCACGGCGAACTGCATCGCCGCAGCGGGCGTCTCGAGCTGCAGTGCGGCCACAGCTCCCACGCCGCTGCGCACCTCCGTCACCCGCTCGTGCCCGGCCAGGGGCGCCAGCACCCTCGCGAGCGTCTGCTCGAGGCGGGCCGCCTCCTGCACGAGGCCCTCCCGCTCGATGAGGTCGAGGTTGGCCAGCGCGACGGCGGCGGCGGTGGCGTGACCGGAGTAGGTGTAGCCGTGCCGGAACCAGACCCCGGCACCCGGCCGGAAGAACGGCTCCCACACCCGGGGAGCGACCAGGACCGCGCCCATCGGGGCGTAGCCGCTGGTCAGGCCCTTGGCGGTGGTCACCAGGTCCGGCTCCAGCCCGAACCGGCTGCTGGCGAACCAGGCCCCGCCGATCCGGCCGAAACCGGTGACCACCTCGTCGGCGACGAACAGGATGTCGTGCTCGGTGCAGGTCTTGCGCACCTCGGTCAGGTAGCCCTCCGGCGGCGCGTAGACACCGCCGGCCCCGATGACCGGCTCGCAGAAGAAGGCCGCGACGCGGTCGGCGCCGATCCGCTCGATCGTCGAGCGGAGGTCCTCGGCCGAGTCCCACCCGACCTGCGCCGTACCGTCCGGGACGAGCTCGCCATACCCCTCGCGGTTGCCGGGGATGCCCGCGAGGGCGGTGCCGGCGTAGTGCATCCCGTGGTAGGCCTTGGACCGCGAGACCAGCACGGTCTTCTCCGGCCGTCCCTGCTCGACCCAGTAGCGGCGCGCCATCTTGGCGGCGGTGTCGATGGAGTCCGACCCTCCGGAGGTGAAGAAGATCTTGCTGCCGGGGACCGGCGCGATCGCCTCGAGGCGGTCGGCGAGCCGGAGGGTGGGCTCGGTCGCGTAGTCGCCGAACGTGGAGTAGGCGGCGAGGGTGCGCATCTGCTCCGCCGCGGCCTCGGCCAGCTCGGCCCGGCCGTGACCGACGTTGGTGAACCACAGGCCGGCGGTGGCGTCGAGGTAGCGCTCGCCCGCGGTGTCCCAGACGCGCACCCCCTCGCCGCGGGCCAGGACGAACTCACCGGCGGACTCGACCGCGCCCATGTCGGAGAACGGATGCCACAGAGATCCCATGAGCCAGACCCTAGCCGCAGGGTCGTGGCACAGTGGTGAGCATGTGCCGGAACATCCGTCAGCTCCACAACTTCGCCCCGCCCGCCACGCCGGAGGAGGTCCGTGCCGCCGCGCTGCAGTACGTGCGCAAGGTGGGCGGCAGCCCCCAGCCCTCACGGGCGAACGAGGAGGCGTATGCCGTGGCCGTCGACGCGGTGGCGGAGGCGACGCAGCGGCTCCTCGACAGCCTCGTGACCACGGCCCCGCCGAAGGACCGTGACGTGGAGGCGGCCAAGGCCCGCGCCCGGGCGCAGGCCCGCTACGCCTGATGGGCGGCCACTACCTGCGCCCCGTCACCGCGCTGCCCCGGCACCCGTCGCTGGAGCGGGCGGCCCTGCCCGACACGCGCGCGGTGCGGCTGCGGCACGTCGCCAACTGGGTCAACCTGTCCACGCCGTTCGGGCTGCTCGTGGCCCGGGTGGGAGGGTGCCGGCTCCGCCGCGGTCCGGCGCGCAGCGTGCTGGCCGACTACTACCGGTGGACCTTCCCCGCGGGGGGTGCGTTCACGATCGGCGACGTCGTCATCACCCGGCACGACCTGGACCTGCTGGCCGCCCGGCGTCCCACCCTGCTGGAGCACGAGCTGGTCCACAGCACCCAGTGGGCCTACTGCCTCGGCCTGCCGTTCCTGCCGCTCTACGTCGCCTCGATGGCCTGGTCGTGGCTGCGCACCGGCGACCGGGCCGCCCGCAGCGTCTTCGAGCGTCAGGCGGGGCTCCACCTGGGCGGGTACGAGGACGTGCAGCCACGCCCGCTCGGGCCGGTCGTGGGCCGGGGGATGCGCCGGATGATGCTCCTGGTCCGCGGCCGCAGGGGGCTCGACGCGGGCGCCGCGCTGGGGGAGGAGAAGCGCCCGTGACCCGCGCTCACCTGGTCGGGGGTCGAGACCTCACGGGGCCAGGGGTCCCTCGCCCACCGAGCCCAGGCCGGGCGTCACCGAGTCACCGAGCCTGACCACCCCCGCGGACAGGGGGACGAGCCGCGTCCCGAACCAGGTCTTCCCACCCCACGCCCGGTGCCGCGCCAGGGTCGCGATCGGTTCGGACCCCGTGGCCAGCGTGACGGGGTCGATCGTCGTCATCACGCAGCGGTCGCACAGCTCCGCCGTGCGGAACGCGACGTCACCCAGCCGCACGGTGCCCCAGAGGTCCTCCGCGAACGGCTCGTCCCCGTCGATGACGACGTTCGGCCGGAAGCGCAGCATGTCCAGACGCGGCAGGGGCCCCACCCACTCCTGGAGCCTGGAGAGCGAGGCCTCGCTGGTGAGGAGCAGCGGTCCGGCGTCCGCCAGCGACAGGGTGTCACCCTCCGCGCCGCCGTGCGCCCCGGACACCCGCCGGACCCGCGGGTCCTCCTGCCACACCAGCCGGAGCGGCCGGCCCACCCGCTCGCTGACCCACCGGCTCACGTCCTCGTCCGCCGGTGCCGCGGAGCCCTGCCGCGAGTGGCCGACCAGGACCTGCGGCACGCCCAGCGGGGTGTCCACCGGGATGCTGCCCCCGTCGGCGTCGTGCAGCCGGATCGTCTCCTCGTCGACCTGCTCCGCCCACAGGCCCAGCAGCCCCCGCTCCTGCCGGGCGGTGACCGGTTCACCCGTGTCGTCGACCAACCCCCACCGGCGGTCACCGGCCAGGCCCCACGGCTCGACGTCGGCCTCGTCCACCGGCACGCCGCCGACCGACTTGACCGGGTAGATCCTCAGCTCGGTGACGCGCACCGCCCCAGCCTCGCACGCACGGCATACGCTCGGGACGTGAGCACCGCACCCCGTCCCGAGGTCGCCGGCTACACCGCGTCCGACCGGGAGCGGTGGGTGGCGGAGGACCCGGCCCTCAAGCGCGCCGACCGGCACGACTTCGCGCGCGACCGCGCGCGGGTGCTGCACTCGGCGGCGCTGCGTCGGCTGGCCGCGACGACGCAGGTGGTGCAGCCGGCGAGCGACGACTTCGTCCGCAACCGGCTCACGCACTCCCTCGAGGTGGCGCAGATCGGTCGGGAGTTCGGCGCCGCCCTCGGCTGCGACGCGGACGTCGTGGACACCGCGTGCCTCGCCCACGACATCGGCCACCCGCCGTTCGGCCACAACGGGGAGGCGGTGCTCGACGAGCTGACGGCCGGGATCGGCGGGTTCGAGGGCAACGCCCAGACCCTGCGCGTCCTCACCCGGCTGGAGGCCAAGCGCGCCCACCCGGACGGGCGGTCCGCCGGTCTCAACCTCACCCGGGCCAGCCTCGACGCCGCGATGAAGTACCCGTGGCCGCGGGGCGGGCATGCCGCGGGCGGGCACAAGTTCGGGGTGTACGACGACGACCGGGAGGTCTTCGCCTGGGTCCGCGAGGACCTCCCGGAGGGAGACGCGACCCGCCGCTGCCTGGAGGCGCAGGTCATGGACTGGGCCGACGACGTCGCCTACTGCATCCACGACGTGGAGGACGCGATCGCCTCCGGCCGGGTCGATCCCGCGGCGCTGCGCTCGCGGGAGGTGCAGGAGGCGGTCTCGGCCCTGGCCCGGGACTGGTACGCCCCCGACCTCGAGGTCGACCAGCTCCTCGAGTGTCTCGGACAGGTGGTCGCGACGGGGTGGGTCCCGTTGCGGCACAGCGGGAGCCGTGCCGACCTCGCCGCTCTCAAGGACATGACCTCGCGCCTCATCGGCCACTTCGTGCACACCGTGGAGAGGGTCACCCGGGAGCGCTACGGCGACGGCGTCCTCAGCCGCTACGCCGCCGACCTCGTCATCCCCGACCGGGTCCGGGCCCAGGCCGCCGTGCTCAAGGCGGTCGCCGCCCACTTCGTCATGCTCAGCGAGGAGCGTCGTCAGGTGATGGACACCGAGCGGGAGGTCCTGGGCACCCTCGTCCACCTCTACACCTCCGACCCCTCCCGGCTGGACCCGGTGCACCGGGAGGCCTACGACGCCGCACCGGACGACGCGGCGGCGGCCCGGGCGGTGATCGACCAGGTCGCGAGCCTCTCCGACGCCCGTGCGCTGGCCGTCGTCGCCCAGCGGTCCCCGGCCCGGTCCGCGGGCGCGTGATGGGCGTCCTGGACCGGCTCGACCGTCCCGTCGTGGGCGCGCCGATGGCCGGCGGTGTGAGCACCCCCCGGCTCGTCGCCGCGGTCGGCGACGCCGGGGGGCTGGGGATGCTCGCGGCCGGCTACCGGACCCCGGAGCAGCTGGCGGCCGACCTCCTCACCACCAGGGAGCTGACCGCCGCCCCCTTCGGCGTCAACCTGTTCGTCCCGCGGCGCGTGGACCGCGCGCGGCACGAGGCGGCGGTCGCGGCCTACCGCGAGGCGCTCCTGCCGCTCGCCGCCGGGCTGGGCACCGACCCGGGGTGGCCCTCCTGGGAGGACACCGACCACTGGGAGGACAAGGTCGCGCTCGTCGAGGCGTTCGCCCCGGCGGTGGTCTCCTGCACCTTCGGCGTGCCCGGCGAGGACGTCGTCGCGCGCTGGCGCGCGGTCGGCGCGGAGGTGCACCTGACGGTCACCTCTACGGCCGAGGCGGCCGCGGCGGTGGGTGCCGGCGCGGACGTGCTCGTCCTGCAGGGGCACGAGGCGGGCGGGCACCGGGCCACCCACGACCCCGAGGCGGAGCCGGTGCTCATCGACCACCTCGGGCTGCTCGAGACCGTCCGGCCGCTGACCGACCTGCCGCTCGTCGCGGCCGGGGGCGTCACGACGGCCGGGGACGTGCGCCGCGCGCTCGAGGCCGGGGCGAGCGCCGTCCAGGTCGGCACCGCGCTGCTCCTCACCAACGAGTCGGGTGCCTCACCCACCTACCGTGCCGCGCTCCGCGACCCCGCGCTCACCGAGCGCGTGACGACGCGGGCCTTCAGCGGGCGCGTCGCCGGGGCCGTCCGCAACCGCTTCGTCGACCGGTATGCCGTGCTCGCGCCACCCGCGTTCCCGGTCGTGGACCAGGTCAGCAGGCCGGTGCGCGTGGCGGCGGCCCGCGCCGGCGACGTCCACGCGATCCACGTGTGGGCCGGCTCGGGCTGGCAGGCCTGCCAGGAACGGCCCGCCGCGGAGATCGTCCGGGAGCTCGCGGGGTGACCGGTCCCGGCGCCGACCGGCCCTGGCTGCCGTCGGACGCACGGCTGGACGACGGCGTCGACCTCGGGGGCTCGACCCGGTCGCAGGTGCGGCGGCACCAGGTCCTCGAGGGCCCGCCGGGGTGGGGGAGCTCCGTCGTGGTCAAGCGTTTCCTGCCCCAGCGGGAGGGTCACCGCGCCGCGACGGGCTACACCCGCGAGCGGGTGGGGCTGACCCACCTCCCCGGTACGCCACGCCTGCTCGCCTCCCACGACCCGTCCCGCACGCTCGTCCTGGAGGACCTCGGGGCCGACTCCCCGACGCTCGCGGACGTGCTCCTCGCGGAGCGGGCCACGCCGGGGGCGTCGGGCAGGGACACCAGCGCCGCCGCCTACTGGCAGGCCATCGAGTGGGCCGGGGCGCTCGGCCGCACCGTCCGCAGCCCGACCGGGATGCCCGACGCCGCGAGGGCGGAGCTGGCCGACGCGGCGGCCGAGGACCGGCGGGTCCGGCAGGACTACCCGCGCACGGGGCTGTCCCGGCTGCGGGAGGTGGCCGGGGTCCGTCACGCGGGCGCGGCGACCGCCGAGATCCTCGACGCGGTCGAGCGGCTCGAGCGCGACACCGCACGGCACGTCCTGGGTCCGGGCGACGCCTGCCCGGACAACGCGGTGCTGACGCCGGCGGGCGTGCGCCTCGTCGACCTCGAGGGTGCAGGGGTGCGTCACGTCGCCTACGAGGCGGCCTACGCCGCGGAACCGTTCTCCACCTGCTGGTGCGTCCTCACCCCACCGGTGGGGCTGACCGGGGCCATGCTCACGGCCTTCACGGCCGGCGCCGGCGAGCACCTGCCCGGGCTGGCCGACGACCCGGACTGGCCCGCCCAGGTGCGGGTGGCCGTCGCCGCCTGGGTGCTCAGCGGCACCCTCTGGCTGCTGGACGGGGCGGTCGCCGACAGGGCGATGGCACCGGCCGGGCGCCGGGGGCCGCAGTTCCGTGCGTTGCTGCTGTCCCGCTGGCGCCGAGTGGTGCACGAGTGCGCCGAGGAGCTGCCGGACGTCGCCGCCGTCTGCGACGAGGCGCTGCGCTGGGCCCTGCGCGCCTGGCGCGACGGGTCACCGCTCGAGCTCCCCCCGTACCCGGCCTTCGCGGACTGAACCTTTCCGGGTCGGGGTGCGACATGCTGGGGGAGAGAGCCGCACCGATCTCGTGAAGGAGGCGGCCGTGGTCACGACGGACCCCGCCTACAGCGAGTTCGTGCTGGCCCGGCAGGGCAGGCTGCGTCGCGCGGCCTACCTGATGTGCGGCGACGCCGCACAGGCCGAGGACCTGTTGCAGGAGGCGTTGATCGCGTTGGCCGAGAAGTGGGAGACCGTGGAGCACCCGGACGCGTTCGTGCGCAGAGTCATCTACCGCCAGCGGGTGTCGTGGTGGAGGCGGTCGCGGCACGAGCTGGCCACCGGCACGCTCCCGGAGGGGGGCGTCGACGACGGGGCCGACGTGCGGGCCCGCGACGCCGAGGTGCACGACGTCCTGCGCACCCTGCCCCCCCGCCAGCGGGCCGCGCTCGTCCTGCGCTACTTCGAGGACCTGACCGAGGCCCAGACGGCCGAGGTCATGGGCATCGCGACGGGGACCGTGAAGAGCCTGTCCCACCAGGCCGTCGCCAGGATGCGCGCCGAGCTCTCGGCGCACCAGGTGGTCGAGCAGAGGGAGGGACGGCGATGAACCCCAGGTATGACGTGCCCGTCCCCGGCGACCCCGACGACGGCACCCTGATGCTCGAGGTGCGCGAGGCGCTGGACCGCGCCGCGCAGCTGCACGCCGAGCCGGACGTGGACGTCCACGAGCCGTGGTCGCTCGGGCGACGGCGTCGGGCGCGCAAGCGGGCCGGGGCCGCCCTGGTGGCCGGTGCGGCCACCGTCACGGCGCTCGCGGTGGGGTGGCAGGCCGGCCTGATGGGCGGGGCCACCGACCCCACGCCCACCGTGGCCGCGGTGCCCGACGGATACACGACGTTCGTGTTCGCGGCGCCGGGTGCCCCGGAGGTCGACGTGGACACCGTCAGCGCGCTCGACGTGCCGACCGCCGCGGAGCTCAGCGGGACCACCTGGGTGCTCACCGACGACCTGTGGGGCAGCGACCTGTCCGCGTCCCAGGTGGTGGCGGCGGACCCGGGCACCACGACGATCACCTTCGGCGGGGACCCCGGGTCCGGATGGGGGTTCTCCGCGGACGGCTGCGGGGGCGGGTGGGTCCAGGAGGACCTCTCGTTGTCCGCCGAGGGACGGTTCCCGCCCAGCGACCCGGTGAGCGACGACCAGGGGTGCCCGCAGGACGCCCAGGCGGCGGAGGACTTCTGGGCGGCCGCCCTGGGCGGGGGCGGATACCTGAGGGTGCTCGGGGACGACGACTGGTTGCTGGTGTCGGTCGTGGCCCCCACCGCGGGACCGGACGACGACGAGGGCCCCGGTGTGGTGACCGTCACGGCCAGCCCGACGGCGCCGGCGCCCACCGCCGAGCCCGCCCCGTCGGTCCCGTCGACGCCTGCGGAGCCGTCCCAGCCCCTGCCCACGCAGCCTCCGCCCTCGCCCGAGCCGTCGGCGTCCGCGCCGCCGGAGCCGCCGAGCGCCCCCACCGGCACGGTCGACCCGCCGGACGAGCCGGGCGCGACCGGCGGCGGGCTGCTGCCGGGCTTCGTGCCTGCCGGCTCCGCGACCACGAGCGCGGGCTTCCCGGGCGGAGGGGCGCTGTTCGCCCCCACGGTCCGGGCGGGCGCCAACGACGGCTTCGACCGAGTGGTGGTGGATCTCACCGGCACGGGCGCGCCGACCTGGCGCGCGGCATACCCCCCGGAGCCCGTGCGGGACGGGTCGGGACTGCCCGCGGGGGTGGCCGGTGACGCCGTGCTCGAGGTGGTGATCACCGGCATGGCCTACCCCGAGCCGGGGGACCCGGTCTACGACGGGGGCGACTTCGGGCTCGACACGCACGCTCTGGGCCTCGTCGTCGAGGTGATCCGGACGCCACCCTTCGAGGGTCAGCTGCAGCTGTTCGTCGGGATGACCGGAGAGCCCCGGCCCTACCGGGTCTTCCTCCTGCAGGACCCGATGCGCCTCGTCGTGGACGTGCAGACCGCCCCCTGAGGCGGCCTCACCCCTCCTCCGGCGGCTCCTCGTGACCCTCCGCCTCGTCCCGTGCCGCCCGCTCCAGCAGGGGGGCGAGGTCGTAGACCGCGTCGTCGATGCCGGCGTGCAGGTCGCCGAGCTCGGCGTAGCGGCAGGGCATCGTCAGCATCGTGAAGTCGCCCGGCTCGCAGTCCGGCACCTCGTCCCAGCGCAGCGGGGCCGACACCCTTGCGTCGGGCGTGGCCCGCACCGAGTAGGCCGCGGCGATGGTGTGGTCGCGGGCGTTCTGGTTGAAGTCCACGAAGACCTTGCGCGGGTCCCGGTCCTTGCGCCACCAGGTCGTGGTCGCCTCCTCCGTGCGCCGCTCGACCTCCCGGGCGAAGGCCAGGGCCGCGCGACGCACGTCGCGGAACCCGTGCTCCGGGGCGATCCGCACGTAGACGTGGATGCCCTTGGACCCGGTCGTCTTGGGCCAGCCCACGGCGCCCAGCTCGGCCAGGACCTCCTGTGCCACCCCGCAGACCCGCCGTACGGTGGCGAAGTCGCAGTCGTCCCCCGGGTCGAGGTCGATCCGCCACTCGTCGGGCTGCTCGACGTGCCCGCGCCGGCTGTTCCAGGGGTGGAACTCCACGCACGACATCTGCACCGACCAGATCACCTGCGCCAGCTCGGTGACGCAGAGCTCGTCGGCGGTGCGGTTCCAGCGGGGGAAGGTGACGTGCACCGTCTCCATCCAGTCGGGGGCGCCCCGCGGCAGCCGCTTCTGGTGCACCCGCTCACCGGCGATGCCGTCGGGGAAGCGGTGCATCATGCACGGACGCTCCCGCAGGGCGGTGACGATGCCGTCCCCCACGGAGAGGTAGTAGCGCGCCAGGTCGAGCTTGGTCAGGCCCAGGTCGGGGAAGTAGACCCGGTCGGGGTTGGAGATCCGCACCGACCGACCCCCCACCTCGAGCTCGGTCGCGGGGCTGCTCCCTCGGCTGGTGGGCATGGCTCAGCCTAGCGAGACCGCGGTCTGCCGTTCCGGACCACCGGGGCCCTGGGCCGGGGTGCCGTCGCCCGCCGTCGCGGGGGAGGGTGCCGCACCGGCGGTGGCGCGGACCCGGGTGGAGACGACGACGACGAGGACGGCGAGGACGACACCCACCACCAGCGCGGCGCGGACCCCGCCGTCCAGGGCCTCGGCGGCCCCGGCGCTGTTCCCCAGCAGCGCACCCTCCCGCCAGGACAGGACCGCGATCGACAGAGCGGTGCCGGCGGCCGCCGCGACCTGCTGGACGGTGCCGAGCATGGCGCTGCCGTAGGGGTAGAGCGCGGGCGGCAGCGCGCCCAGGCCGCCGGTGAAGGCAGGGGTGAACATCAGCGCGAGCCCGACGCTGGCGGTGACGTGGAGGAGCAGGAACGCCCACCACGGGCCGATCACCGTCGCGACGACCATCCCCGAGAGGGCCACGAGCAGGAGCAGGGCGCCGGGGACCACCAGCGGCCGGGAGCCGACGCGGTCGAACCAGCGACCGACCCTGGGCCCCATGAGTCCCATCGCGAGGCCGCCGGGCATCAGGAGCAGGCCGGCCTCGAGCACCGAGAGGCCGCGGACCTGCTGGAGGTAGAGCGGGAGCAGGATCATCACGCCCATGAGCGCCATGAAGGCCAGCGAGGTGAGGGTGAGGGCGGCGGCATACTGCCCGTGCCGCAGCACCCGCAGGTCCAGCAGCGGGGACCCGGTGCCGCGCTGCAGCGAGAGCTGACGCCAGACGAAGAGGCCCAGACCGGCCGCCCCGACGGCGAGCGCGACCGGCGCCGGGACGAGCGGGGCCGAGCCGCTGGCCGCGCCATCGCCACCGGCCTCCGCGAGCCCGTAGACGAGCGAGCCGAAGCCGACCGCGGTGAGCAGGACGCTGGGGACGTCCAGCCGGGGCCGGGCACCGGCGGGGTCGGGGACCGACGCCACGCGCAGGGCTCGCAGGCCGACGACGGTGATGAGGAGCGCGATGGGCAGCACGAGGCCGAAGAGCCAGCGCCAGCTCAGCCACTGCAGCACCACGCCGGAGACGGCCGGGCCCAGGGCGGGGGCGACGGAGATGACCAGGGTGACGTTGCCCATCACCCGGCCGCGGGCGTGCGGGGGGACGAGCGTGAGCAGCGTGGTCATGAGCAGGGGCATCATCACCGCGGTGCCGCTGGCCTGGACGACCCGCCCGAGGAGCAGGAACGGGAAGGAGGGCGCGACCACGCAGGCCGCCGTACCGGTGAGGAACAGGCCCATCGCCAGCCGGAAGGCAGCCCGGGTCCCCAGCCGCTGGAGCAGCCAGCCGGTGGTGGGGATGACCACGGCCAGGGTGAGCATGAAGCCGGTCGAGAGCCACTGCGCCGCGCGCTCGTCGATCTCCAGCGACGTCATCAGCTGGGGCAGGGCGTTGACGAGCACGGTCTCGTTGAGGATGACCACGAAGGCCGCCACGGTGAGCGTGCGGAGCACGGTGGTGGTGACGGGCGGCAGCGGTTCGCTCGCGGTGCGGGGCATGGGAGGGGTGACCTCGATCGTCGTCGGGACTCATCGGTGACCGGTCGCTCCGCTCGTCGTGGCGGCCGGCTGTGGGGGAAGTGCCCGAGGTCCAACACCGGCCGACCTAGACTCCTTCCCACAGACGACGACAGATTTCCGCGAGGGAGGTGCAGGCGCGTGGCGGGACGGATCCGGGCCGAGGACGTCCAGAGCGTCAAGGAGCGCGCCTCCCTCGAGGAGGTCGTCCGGGCCGCCGGGGTCAACCTGCGCGGAGGCGGGGTGGGGACCCTCAAGGGGCTGTGCCCCTTCCACGACGAGAAGACCCCGTCCTTCCAGGTGCGCCCGGCCGTCGGCTACTTCCACTGCTTCGGCTGCGGCGAGGGCGGAGACGTCATCGACTTCGTCACGCGGACCGACCACCTCACCTTCACCGAGGCCGTGGAGCGGCTCGCGGACCAGCTGGGGATGACCCTGCGGTACGAGGAGAGCGGGCCGGGTGCACGCGACCAGGGGTCCCAGGTCCCGGCGGGACAGCGGACCCGGCTGATGGAGGCGCACCGGGTGGCCGAGGAGCTCTACCACCAGGCGCTGCTGGAGAGCGCGGAGGGCCGGGCCGCCCGGGTCTTCCTCCACGAGAAGGGTTTCGACGGCGAGCACGCCCGGCAGTTCATGGTGGGCTACTCGCCGCAGGGCGGGCAGGTGCTGACGGACCACCTGCGGGGCAAGGGGTTCACCGACGACGAGCTGGTCGTCGCGGGCCTGGCGTCGCGGGGTTCCCGGGGGCTCTACGACCGGTTCCGCGGGCGGGTGATGTGGCCCATCCGCTCCATCACGGGGGACACGGTCGGCTTCGGCGCCCGTCGCCTCTACGACGACGACAGGGTCGCCGCCAAGTATCTCAACACCGCCGAGACCCCGATCTACAAGAAGACCGGGGTTCTCTACGGCCTCGACCTGGCCAAGAAGGCCATCTCGACGGAGCGCCGGGCGGTCGTGGTCGAGGGCTACACGGACGTGATGGCCGCCCACCTCTCCGGGGTCGGCACCGCAGTCGCCACCTGCGGGACGGCCTTCGGCACCGACCACATCTCGATCCTGCGCCGGATGCTGCGGGACGAGCCGGGGCGGGCACCCGCCCGGGTGATCTTCACCTTCGACGGGGACGCCGCCGGGCAGAAGGCGGCGATGAAGGCGTTCGAGCAGGACCAGCGGTGGGCCGCGCAGAGCTTCGTCGCCGTGGCGTCCGAGGGCCAGGACCCCAACGACCTGTGGCTCCGGGAGGGCGGCGAGGCCGTGCGTGCCCTCGTCGACTCGGCCCAGCCGATGTTCGAGTTCGCCGTGCAGACCGTCCTTGCCCTCTATGACCTTGATCAGAACAGTCAACGAGCGGCAGCACTGTCCGAGGTGGCGCCGCTGCTAGCAAAGGTCCAGGACGAGTCGCTGATGGTGGAACTGGCGCGCTTCGCCTCCGACAGCATCGGGTATCTGGACACAAATGTGGTCCTCGGCGCGATTCGTCACGCCCGCAAGAACCCGCCTTCCCAGGCACTACGCACGCTTCAGAGGCAGCAACCCAGCAGTGAGCCCGACGGTGAGGAGCGGCATACCGAGCTGCCCCGGCCCGACCTGCGCGACCCCGTGCAGGTGGCTGAGCGCCAGCTGCTGCAGGTCGCCCTGCAGTACCCCCTCGCGATCTACCCGGGTGACATGGACGAGCTCGACCCCAGCCACCTCCGTGCGCCGATGCACCAGGCCGTCTGGCACGCGCTGCGCGCGGTCGGCGGGGTCACCGCCGCGAACACCATGAGCGCGACCCGGTGGAACCAGGCCGTCCTCACCCAGACACCACCGCCGGTGCGCCCGCTCGTCCACGAGCTGGCCGTGGCACCCCTCCCGACCCGCCTCGACGCGGCGAGCGGGCTGCCGCCCGAGGTGTATGTCGACTCGCTCGTCATGCGCGTCCGGCTGGCCACCCTGGAGCACCGGATCGCCCAGACGCTCGGTCAGGCCCGTCGCACGCCGGACGGCACGCCGGAGTCCCGCCGGCTCGGCGAGCACCTCATGCAGCTGCAGCGCGAGCACGCCACCCTCAAGGACAAGGTGACCTGACCCATGCCCCTCTTCCGCCGCCCCCGCCGCGTCATCGGCGTCGAGACCCCGCCCCCGACGACCAGGCCCCGGGACGTCCCGGCCTCCGCCCGCCTGCCCCTGGAACGGGGCGAGCAGCTGCTGGCCTCCGCCCAGGAGGACGCTGGCGGGCACTGGCTGCTGCTCACGAGCTGGCGCCTGGTCGAGCGGACCGATGACGGCCGCACCCTGCTGGAGCGCCCGTGGCACGAGGTCGACGCCGGCGTCTGGGACCCCGACACGTGGGTGCTGGGCGTCTCCTTCGTCGACGGGCTCGACGGCCGGCAGTGGGGCCTGCGGCTGCGGACGGGCCCGGGGATGGTGCCGGAGGTGCTGCGCGACCGGACGACGGCCAGCGTGGTCCTGGTGCGCGCCGTCGACCTGGGTCGCCCACGGACGGCCAGGGTGACGATCCGCACGGACCTGCGGACCCGGGACCTCGTCGAGCAGGTGATCCTCGGGCGGGGCGCCCGTCCCGACGACCGCGAGCTGTCCGCGCAGGTCCACCTGGCCCGCCAGGAGCTGCGGGGCCAGGTCGGCCTGGACCCGGCGTCCACGACAGACTGAGCTGGCCCCTCACCCGACCGGAGAGCGTGGCGTCCGGCGATTTCGGGAGGCGCCGCGCCCTTTGCTACAGTCTGTCCTCGCTGCACATTCCCCTGTAGCTCAATTGGCAGAGCAGCCGGCTGTTAACCGGCAGGTTGTTGGTTCGAGTCCAACCGGGGGAGCATCGAGAAGGGCCCTCTGAACTGCGGAAACGTCAGTTGGAGGGCCTCTCGCTTTTCCAGTGCAGCGACTATGCATCGTTCGCCGTTGGTTGCTCCCGCATGAGAGGCGCAGCCAAGTGCCCTTCTCGTTGCATTCACTCGGCCATCCGCCGTCAGATGAGCCGGCAGCTACGGCCGCCGGCTCTGGACGAGCTCGGGCTGGTCGGTGCGCTCGAAGAGGTCGTCGAGAGCCTTGGCCTCGACTGCGCGGTGGTCAGCCAGGACCTCGGTGTGCTTCCTCCCGGACCCGAGGCCGCCGCATACCGGATCGGGCGCGAAGCACTCACCAACGTCGCCCGCCACTCCGGATGCACTTCGGCGCAGCTGACGATCGCGCGACACAGCGACAGTGTGCAGCTCGAGGTGCGTGACCACGGTGCCGGGCGCAGCGGCCCAGCCGGAGTGGGGACGGTGTCCATGCGGGAGCGGGCACACGAGCTCGGCGGGTCGCTCTCCATCGAGGACACCGACGGCGGAGGGACCACCGTCCGCGCTTGGCTTCCCCTGCCCGCGCAGAGAGGGATCCGATGAGCCCGATCCGGGTCGTGCTCGTCGACGACCACCCCATGTTCCGCGAGGGTGTGCGCTTCACGCTCCAACGATCCAGCGACATCGAGGTCGTCGCCGAGGCGGCAGACGGAGCCGCCGCCATCGCTGCCGTCGCCGACACCGCCCCGGACGTCGTCCTCATGGATCTCGCGATGCCAGGGATCGGCGGCCTCGAAGCGATCACGAGGATCCTCCACAACCACCCGGGCGTCGCCGTCCTCGTCCTGACCATGTCCGAACAGGACACCGCGCTCTTCGCCGCGCTGCGGGCCGGGGCACGCGGATACCTCGTCAAAGGTGCACCCGGCGAGGAGATCGTCTCCGCGATCCGCTCCGTCGCCGCAGGCCACGTCCTGATCGGCGCGCCCGTCGCAGCCCGCACCCTCGAGGTCCTCACCGACCCCGGCCCGCCCGGGTCCGCGGACCCAGAGCACGACTACGGACTCACCCAGCGAGAGCATGAGGTACTCGCACTCCTCGCCCGCGGCATGACCAACCAACAGATCGCCGACAGACTCGTCATCTCACCAATCACCGCCCGCAACCACGTCAGCAACATCCTGACCAAACTCCAGGTACGCAGCCGCCGCGACGTGATCCGTCGCTTCGGACGCCATGAAGAACCCTGAGCACAGGCCCATGCCTTCAGCGCAAACAAGGACCGACCAGCGCACAGGCGTTACGTGAGTCCTTTCGCCGGCAGTTGACCACGTGGTCTGTGGTTCCGCATCGCTCAACAGTCAGGGACGTCCCGCACTTGCTCTCACGGTGACCTCCGCGACCGCAAGGGCACGAACCGTGGAGTGCGGTCGGCATAGTCGGCGTATCCCTCGAATCGCTCCGCCAGGCGTGTTTCCTCCCATCGTGCTTTCACGTTCAGGAGCAGGACCAGCGCTGCCAGGGTGAGGAGCCGGAGCCCGCTTCCGGCCGCCACCGTGATTGCGGCCATCATGAGCAACAACCCGCTGTAGATGGGGTGCCGTACGTACCGGTAGAGGCCGCCCGTACGCAGCTGGGCGTGGGCGTTCGGCAACGGCGTGGCCGTCAGACCTCGGCCAAGTCCCGTCGCGCCGATCACCATCACGGTCAGGCCCAGGACGGCGGCCGCGCTGCAGGCAACGGTGAGCGCAGCGGGCACCGGCCAGTCATCGCCCTTTGGGAGCACCACGAGGATACCGATGAGCACGAACTGGCCCACGACCATGAGCCGCGCGGTCCTGACCTGACCAGAGGACGTGCTGCCTTCGTGCCCAGCAGCGGATTCTGTGGGTGGGCTCATCTGATCGGCTTCCTTCACGGGAAGAGTGGAGCCAACGAGTGGTGAGATGCCGAGGTTGACAGCGCGTCGACGAGCCCCATCATCCTTGGTCCTCGCGGCCGAGCACGTCGCAGTGATAGACGCGGCGCGCAGTGCTGCGGAGTAGGACGTCGTGCACGCCGCGGGCAGCGGGCACCTGGGCCCGTGGTCAGTAAGCGATGCTGATGTGCTCTCGGTGATGACGCGGGTTCTCGATCTCGTCAACGATCGCGAGAGCGAAGTCGGCACCGGAGATGTTCGAGTTCCCGTCGGCGTCGAAGAGCGCGATCTCACCGCCGACCCGGTAGGTACCGGTTCGCTCGCCCGGGGCAAACGCACCGTAGCCACCAGCGGGGCTGATGAAGAGCCAGTCGAGCTCCTCGGGCGCCTGCTCGGCGAGCATCACCCGGGTGGCCTCACCCTCCAACGCCTCGGCCCGGTACTGCTCCGGGATCTCACCCTCGACCACCCGCGGCAGGCCCGGCCCGGGTCGCAGCGAGCTGAACCCGCCGACCTGCAGGTAGCGCGCACCAGCCTGGGCGGATAGTCGGGCCAGCGCGCCGTACGCCTCGACGAGGCGGCCGGCCATGTCACCGCGTGGGGAGAGCGCGGCGAGCACGACGTCGGCGCCCGGCACGACGCGGGCAGCGACCTCGGAGACGCCGCCGACCTCGTAGCGCACGCCCTCCACAGGCTCCTGGGGCTCGGACCGGCTCACCGAGAGCACCTGGTGACCTCGCGACGCCGCCTCCCGCACGACGCTGCCGCCGGTGTACCCGGTCCCGCCGAAGACAACGATGGTGGCCATGAGCATGCTCCTCTACTGCTGGGGTCAGTCGGACTGCTTCGTCAACCACCGCAGAGGCTCAGATAGTCCAGCCTCCAGAGCGAACGGCACACGCAGGCGCCCCCTTCCGCCGGAAGTTGATCCGCCCAGGAGTGTCCGGTTCTGAGTGGCCGTCAGGTCAGGGCGGCGCCTTGGCCGCGATTGAGATGACCACGTCGTGGCCGAAGGACGGGTCGAGGCTGACGTGAAGGCCCAGTTCGGTTATCCGGTCATCCCTGGGGTGCCATTCAAGGTCCGGTCGGGTGCGGCCGAGGAGCGGGCAGAGCGCGTCGATTGTCGGTTTCCATAGCGTGATCCAGTTGCGCCGCGGACCGACGACGAAGGCGAGCTGTAGGTGGATGGGACCGTCGGGAAGTTGGGGCTCGTTGACTGCTGCCGCGTAAATCTGCTCCTTGTAAGTTCTCGTCTGTGCCGAAGCGGTGGTACGCACCGTGAAGGCTCGGGCCGGCGAGGTAACCTCTCGGGCGGCTGCAAGGACCGCTGTTGAGGAGTCCGCAATCCGCTTTGTGCACCACACCGAGACCAGGTGCTCGTTGCGCAAGTGGGTGGCGAGCGGGAAGGAGTAGTTGTCGAGGTCACCCGTGCGGAGGAGATCCCGGCCGGGTGGCAGGCCGACATTGAGCGAGAGCGTCCACGGCGCGTCTGGGACTGGTGTCAACAGCTCAGCGGTGTCCTCGAGGTACTCGCGTAGGCGGACTTGGTCAGGGTCGGTGGACTTGTTCCAGCTCGTCAGCCGGGGAGTCTTGCGAAGGATGATCCCGGCATCGTCTGGTCGCGCGTACCACTGGGGGTGGGTCACGGCCGGTGTAGCCGACCGTCTGGAGTGACCCACCAGATTTCGATTTGGGCAGCAGCCAGTGAGGTTTCGGTCTCGCGATGGAGGTCGCGGTAGCGAGGGAAGTCGGGCAGGGCGATGACGCTGGACCACGTCGGTTCTTTCCCTCTCAGTCGCATCGCGGCCAGCACAGCTTGGGCGTACCAGTGACCGGCCTGTGTACTGGGCAGGGTGCGTTTGGTCTCGCCAGCGCGTGCAGGGTCGGCATAGTGGCGGCTGGGGAAGCCCTTCACTTCGACACCGACCGTTTTGGCGTCACGAGAGGCGACGATGTCTACTCCGTGCTCCTTGGTTGCGGTGTTCGCCACGGACAGGATGCGCCACCCATCACCGGCCAGGGCACTCACCACAGATGCCTGCACGTTCGCCTCCGTGTGCCACTCCTCACTCGGAATCGCCCGGCTCATTCGCTGCGCACTGGGCGGGGCGCCCTGCGAAGGTATCTCCGGGGCCGGCGGAGCCGTTCTGTTGTTGGGTTGAATGTCCGAGAGGTCGACCGTGTCGCTGGTCTTTGCGTGCCATCGCTCGACTTCTTCGGTAGTGGCGCGACGGAAGAGACCCCGGTCGATTCGGGTCAGGAATGGCTCACGCCCAGCGAACTGGGATCTATCTGCGACGTTCCAGCACGCGCCCCGCAGGTGGGTGCGTATGGTGCGTTCGTTCGCCTGAGCAGGAGCGTGGCGTCTAAACCAAGAGATGGCTTCCTGGGAAGTGAACGAGCCGGACTGGCTCGCGACGTACTCGCGCAACCGCTCCCACACCGTCACACGACCGATTCCCTCCACCAGCCCAGGCTCCCACATCGCCGCCTCGGGCGAAGGGACCTCACTCGAGGGAGTGATGTCAGAATCCGACCGACTGAAGTCCGTCACCCGTAGGCTCGCTGCGGAGGTAAAGCACCCGAACGCCGGTTGACGCCAGAAGGGGCACGGTAATGGTTTCTGCGAAGCAGACCAGATTCACTGCAGTCCTCTCCGGCAAGTACCAGCTGCGGGTGCCGCTGTACCAACGTCGATACGCATGGAAGCGGGACGCGTGGACGGCTCTTTGGGGCGACGTGCTCCACCTCGCGCTCGATCAACAGACCGACCCGGCCGCTCGGCATTTCCTCGGCTCTGTGGTCCTGGCGCCGACTCCGAACGGAGCCCCCCATGCGCGGCTGGTGATCGACGGCCAGCAACGTCTACTGACGACCAGCCTGCTTCTCTGTGCATTGCGGGACAGTGAGCCGCGGCTACCAGCCGCACTGCGTACCCGGGTGGAGCGTTGCCTCCTTGTGCCCCGTGGGAGGGGCGGGCCGCTGAAGCGCCTCAAGCTGCTTCCCACACAGTTCGACCAGAACGCGTTCTCCCGAGTTGTGCACCAGCAGGAACTCGAGCCAGGACACGAGGCGTCGAAGGCTTACCAGTTTTTCCAGAGGCGACTGGTGTCGATGCAGCAAGGACAGGATGAGAACGTTGAGGGGGTGACGACCGCTGAAGTGGTCCGAGTTGTGCTCGACGGTCTCGAATGCGTCTCAGTGGTCGCCCAAGCCAGCGACAACGTCCACAGGATCTTCGAGTCCCTCAACAATCGCGGCCAGCCGCTCACCCAGGCTGATCTCATCCGGAACTACGTCTTCATGCGGCTTAGCTCGAATGCCGAGGACTTCCACGAGTACACGTGGAAGCCATTGGAGGAGAGGTTCTCGGCGGACGAGTTGACCCAGCTGTTTTGGCTGGATCTCGTTCGGGATCGCCCCACGATCACGCAACGACAGACGTACGTCGAGCAGCAGAAAAAGTTGCACAAGGTATCGACGACTGGTCTGAAGAAGGCGATTGACGAGGTCGTGCATGCAGGCGCGTTGTGGGATCGGATACTCCGACCAGAGGGGGAGCCGAGCAAGCCCGTCCGCAACCGGCTGGAGCGCTTGAAAGAGTGGAAGACGACCACCGTCTGGCCAGTGCTGATGTTCCTCCTCGAGGAACGGGATCGCGGCACCGCTACGAGCCCCGAGATCGCTCGTGCGATGCAGTACTTGGAGAGCTACTTCGTGCGACGGGTCGTGATCGGCCGAGCCACCGATAACATGAACCGGGTGCTGCTTGCGGCGCCGCAATCGGTGCGGGATAGCGACGATCCGGTTGACCTCGCTCTTCGTCGCTACCTCTCTGGCGAGAACAAGCACTGGGCCACAGACGACGAACTCCGCCGGGAAGTCGGGACGAAGGCGTTCTACAACCACGGAAAAGCGTTCCAGAAGACACTCATCCTCTCCTGGCTGGAACTCGAACTCGCCGGTGGCGAGTACGTA
The DNA here is from genome assembly GCF_003702705.1 of Ornithinimicrobium cerasi. Lineage (GTDB taxonomy): Bacteria > Actinomycetota > Actinomycetes > Actinomycetales > Dermatophilaceae > Ornithinicoccus > Ornithinicoccus cerasi. Next base: position 215,289 of record NZ_QZMN01000004.1, read on the forward strand.
TTGGCCGACGACTTCACGGTGGAGCATGTGATGCCACAGACCCCTACGGCTGCCTGGCGCGCCGAGGTAAGAAGCGGCGCAGCGCCGGGGGAGAACGTCGACCTCCTCTACTCCGGCTTGGTCAACACGCTTGGAAACCTGACGCTGGCGCGCTCTGGGCGAAACTCGCAGATGGGCAACAAGAGCTTCGCGGACAAGAAGGCGGTCCTCGCCAAGCATGGATCGGGGCTGCAGATGACCAAGGAGATAACCAAGAAACACCACTGGCGACCAGATGACATCCGCAAGCGCAGCGCCGTGATGGTCGAACGAATCATCAAGACGTGGCCCGGTCCCTTAGAGGGGTAGAACGGGAGGATTTGCGTTGCCTGGCTGAGTGGTCAGCCCGCCTCCTCCATCAGGTTGAGGTCGTGGGCCACGCGGGAGCGTCTCCAGTGCGGCACTCGGCTCGCGGATCGTGCTGGCCGAAGTGCACGGGTGGTGCTGCACTCCGCCGGCTGCTGGGCGGTGGCAGTCACCCGGTGTCTTCCGGCGGCATCGGCTGGCTGAAGTCCTACGCTGGTTCGATGCTGGATCTCGACGCTCTCGACGTTGAAGAGATCGCGACCGCCTTGGCCGATCAGACCGACTACGAGCACCGATGGCTGGTCGACCCGAGGACCGGCGAGATCGCGTTCTGGACCAGCGACACCGGCATCGACGGTGAGAACCCGGTCGACCTCGACGATCTCGACCTGGTTGTCATCGACCCCCTCCCTCCGTACGTCTGGTACCAGGACATGGTTGACTTCGCCGACGGCCTCAGCGACCGCGCTGCCGGCGAGCGACTGCACCGATCGCTGCAGGGTAAGGGCGCCTTCCGGCGCTTCAAGAATGAGCTCTACCAGCGAAATCCCGATCTGATCTCGCTCTGGCACACCTTTCGGGATGCCCGCGCTCGTCGGCGTGCCGTGGAGTGGCTTCGGGACGAGGACCTGATCAGCGGCGATGAGGCTCAACGATTCCTTGATGAGAACCCCGCGCCTGCCCTTCCCTGACGGGAGACGCCTCGCATCGGCTCCGCCCCCGCGCGTGCCTGGTGATGTCATGCCCGCACGCCAGCGACGCGCGCGCGATGGCGCCTGGGCCTCGTGTGAGACGGATGTGGTTCGCGGCTCGTCTTCTGGGAGTGCGCGCGATGCTGCCCGGCGGGGCTGGTTGACTGGGCGGGGTGAGCGATGAGCAACCGGTGCCGACCGACCCCGCCGCGGTGAAGGCGTGGGTGGCGAACTTGAGCAGGGAGGATCTGGCGGCCCTGACCCAGCAGGTCCTCGGTGGCGGGCTCGGCGCCCTGCTCGGGGTCGATGAGTACACCACTGGCAACCCTCCGATCGAGCTGCCTGACCCGCCGCAGCAGGTGAGCGCGTTGACCGTCACGGTCGAGCTGCGCGGCTCCAGGCCGCGGATCTGGCGTCGGCTGCGGCTGCCGGGTGACGTGACCTTGGACGTCGTGCACCTGGCGTTGCAGGCGGCGATGGGGTGGAGCGATTCCCATCTGCATCGCTTCCAGCCGGGCGGCGGGCGGGGGTACACCGGCCCGTACTTCATCACTGCCTTCGACGAGGAGGAGGAAGGCGATGAGGGCACTCGCGAGGAGGCGGTCCGCTTGGACCAGGTGATGCGCGAACCCGAGGACCGGCTGACCTACCTGTACGACTTCGGCGACGGCTGGGAGCACCTGATCACTCTGGAGTCTGTCGCCCCGATGACGGCGGAGAACCGGGACCCGGTGTGCCTGGCCGGGGCCAGGGCGTGCCCGCCGGAGGACGTCGGCGGGATCCACTCCCACATAGAGCTGGCCGCGTGGCTTCGCGCCGGAGCACCCGCCGATCAGGTGCCCGAACCGTTCGACGACGCCGAGCACGCTCACGGCTGGCTCCCGGTCGGCTACGACCCCGACGCGTTCGACCCGGCCGAGGCCACGGTCGCGATCAGAACGTGGATACGCGGCGAGCACGTGCCCTGGCACGGGGTGCCCGAGCCGCTGGCCGAGCTCGTCCGAGGAATCCGCGGGTCGACCTGGATGCAGGCCACCGATTGGCTCAACGCCCTCGGCCCGCGAGAGCCTGTCACCTTCAGCGATGCCGAGCTCCACCTTGCGGCCCGCCCGTGGCGGGCGGTCCTGGACGCCGTCGGCGACGGGATCAGGCTCACCAGCGCCGGATACCTGCCCCCGGCCGTGGTTGAGCAGATCGCCAAGACGAGCGGGATCACGACCTGGTGGATCGGCAAGGCGAACCGGGAGGACCTGACCTACCCCGTCGCGTTCCTGCGCGAGAACAGCCAAGCGCTCGGGCTGCTACGCAAGAGCCGAGGAGTCCTGGCCCCGACCGCGCGCGCCAGAGCCGCGGCCGGCGACCCGCACCGCCTGGTCACCGCCGTGCTTGACCGCCTCCCCATCGGCAAAGGCTTCGACGCCGAGGCCGGGTGGCTCCTGCTGCTCGCCACCGCTGCCGACGCCACCGACAAAGCCGAGGTCTACACCCACATCGCGCAGATGCTGACCGACCGCGGCTGGCGCACCCGACCCGGCAGCGACGTCACCACCGCCCAAGCCCGCGACGGAGCACGAGGAACCCTTGACGCCCTCGAATCCATGGCCGGCGACCACAACGACACCGACACCGCACTCCTGACAAGGCTCGCCCGAGCCGCACTCCTCGGCACCGCACCCAACACGTAGGAGGCGCTCAACAGGCGCGTCCTATCGCCGGGTGCTGGGCGTCCTGCGTCCGTAGTCCGCTGACGGGACCGTGAAGCGTGCCTGCCAGCGGCCCGAGCGCATCCGCGTCACCTGCCCGAAACGACGACGCGGTGATCTTGCATCGTTCATGCAGCGGATCGTACGGCATATTGTGTCCATTTGTGTCACGTTGGACCTGCAGTACCTCCGCTCATTTGTGCAGGTCAGAGGCATATTTGTCACTCTGTGTCCACGTGAGTCCAACAAGTTCAGGTGTTGGTTCGAGTCCAACCGGGGGAGCGTCGTGAGAAGGCCCCTGAACTGTGGAAACGCACGTTCAGGGGCCCTTTCCATCTGGGTGCAGCGACTGTGCCTCGTCCGTAGGGGGTTGCCTCTCCACCTTGAGGCAGACCGGTCCGGCGCCACCCGCAGACCGGTCGGGCGTCGATGAACCCCGAGCCGGACGGCGTGGAGGTGCCCGTCGGCGATGTGGCGGCGCACGGTTGAGACGGCCAGGACGTCGGCTGCCTCGCGGAGCGACACCAGCCTGCGGGTGATGGGGGTAGCCATGCGCGACCTGTCGGCACGTGGGCGAGGACGGTACGCCGACCTGTTGGAGCGTCTCCGGACGCTGACCCTTGCGGCCGAAGGAGTCACCCGGTCAGCGTCATCATCACGGGGTGCTGCGTGGAGATCGATCGGTCGGCTGGAATTCTTCGGCGACCGCCGCCCGTAGACTCCGGCGGGTGAACAACCCCGGGCCGTACCCCACGATGGAGGACGTCATCGGTGGCACCCCGCTGGTGCGTCTGCAGCGCCTTCCGGGGCCGGAGAACGAACGCCGAGGCAACGTGCTGCTCGCCAAGCTGGAGGGGAACAACCCGGCCGGCTCGGTGAAGGACCGGCCGGCGATCAGCATGATCCGGGGCGCCGAGGAGCGGGGGGAGATCTCCCCCGGCGACACCCTGCTGGAGGCCACGTCCGGCAACACCGGGATCGGCTTGGCGATGGCGGCGGCGATCAGCGGGTATCCCCTGGTCATCGTGATGCCCGAGAACGCTTCCACCGAGCGGATCCAGACGATGAAGGCGTACGGGGCCGACCTGGTTCTCACGTCGGCAGAGGGCGGCATGGAAGAGGCCCGCGACGTCGTGACGCGGATGGAGGGGGAGGGTAGGGGCCGGGTCCTGGACCAGTTCGGCAATCCTGACAACCCCCGCGCCCACGAGAACGGCACGGGCCCGGAGCTGTGGGACCAGACCGGGGGACGGATCACGCACTTCGTGTCCGCGATGGGGACCACCGGCACCATCACCGGGGTCTCGCGGTTCCTGAAGTCGCGCAACCCCGGTATCCACATCGTCGGTGCACAGCCGGCGGAGGGCGCGAAGATCCCCGGGATCCGCGCCTGGCCACCGGCGTACGTGCCGAAGATCTTCGATCCCTCAGCGGTGGACCGGACCGTGGAGGTCACCCAGGGCGACGCCGAGGAGACGGCCCGCCGGCTGGCCCGCGAGGAGGGTCTCTTCGGCGGCGTCTCGGCGGGCGGCGCGTGCTGGACCGCCCTGCAGGTGGCGGAGGATGTCGAGCGTGCGACGATCGTCTTCGTGGTCTGTGACCGCGGCGACCGCTACCTCTCCAGCGGGGTGTTCCCCGCCTGAGGGTCCTGGCCGACGGCCGGGCACGCGCTGTCGTCGCGTCGGCTGACTGACCGTGCGGCCGATGTGGCGCGTGGGCTATGCCACCGAGGCGTCCGTCGCGGTCATGGACTGGGCCAGATCGTCCGGACACGAGCGACTGTGGGCCAGCGTCTGGGACCGGAACACCGCCTCTCGGCAGGTCCTGGCAAAGCTCGGCTTCCTCGAAGCTGGCCACCGTGAACTGGACCCCACCCGAGGAACCACCCTCTTCACCACGCGAAGGTGATAGCACCGACGGCAAGGTTCGCCTGCTCGGTCACCCCCACGCCCTCACTCGAGGTCAGGAGCCTCCGGGACCGTTCCCTTCGGGGCCGCCGATTCCTCGGCAAGGTCATGACGCACTGCTGCCTCACCGACACCCTCGTCGGCGGGGGAGCGTTGTGAGGTCGCACCGCGACATGGTCCGGACCCCGGGGGGGCCGGCCCATGTCGTGGGTCGAGGGTTGTTCGGCTCAGTCGTCGCGGGGCTCACGCCGACGGTGGGCCGCCTCCGAGGCGGCGTCCCCGACGTTGGTGTGGACGCGTCCGGCGGCGTCCTGCATGAGTTGGCCCCCGTCGACCACACCTGCTCCCAGGGTGGCCGTGCCGGCCTGGACCACCCCGCCGGCGCTGCGGTTCCGCCGACGCTGCCGGGACTCCACGAACTCGGCCAGCTTGCCCAGGCCGTAGTTGACGAGGATGAAGATCGCCGCGACGACGACGTAGGCGGGTAGCGTCGCACCCTCGGCGGACCCGATCCGGCGGGCGCTCGTGACGAGCTCGGGGTAGAGGATGATGTACCCCAGGGCGGAGTCCTTGGTGATGACCACGACCTGGCTGATGAGCGTCGGCATCATCGCGGTGAGCGCCTGGGGCACGAGGATGCTCCGACGGACCTGCGACGGGGAGAGGCCGATCGACAGACCCGCCTCCCGCTGCCCGGAGGGGAGCGAGGCCACGCCGTTGCGGATGACCTCGCACAGGACCGCCGAGTTGTAGGCGGTCAGCCCGACGATGACACCGATCAACGGGTTGAGTCCGCTGGGGGTGAACTGGTTGATGCTGAGGAAGTAGAAGGTGAACAGCATCATGATGAGCACCGGCACGGCCCGGAAGAACTCGACGAAGATGCTCGCAGCCCACCGCAGGGGGGCGACCTCGGACATCCGCGCCATCGCCAGGCCGAGCGCCAGCACCATCGACAGGACGATGGCGATCGCCGCCGCCCGCAGCGTGTCGAAGAGACCCGGCAGCAGGTAGTTGGTCCACGCGGTGCCGGTCAGCAGCCAGTCCCACCGGGCGGCGGTCAGCTGCTCGCGGTCGATGAGCCGGTCGAGGATCACCCACGCCAGCGCCAGCGCGAGCAGCACGCCGACGGCCGTGAGGATCCGGTGCAGGCGCCGTGCCCGGGGGCCGGGGGCGTCGAAGAGGACGGCTGCCCCGCTCACCGCTTCACCGCCAGGCGCTGCGAGAGGTGGCTGACGAGGAGCCCGAGCGGCAGCGTGAGGATGACGAAGCCCAGGGCCACGAGGGCGAAGCCCGGCATGAGGTCGGCCGGCCGGAACTCGGCGATCCATCTCATCCGGTATGCCGTCTCGAAGACCCCGATGGCTGCGACCACCGTGGTGTTCTTGACGAGCGCGATCAGCACGTTGCCCAGCGGCGTGATGGCGCCACGGAAGGCCTGGGGGAGGATCACCTCCCGCAGGCTCTGGGGAAAGGTCAGCCCGATCGACCGCGCGGCCTCTGCCTGACCGAGCGGGATCGTGTTCACCCCCGAGCGGATGGCCTCGCAGACGAAGGCCGCGTGATAGATCGACAGCCCGATCACGCCGAGGCGGAAGTTGAGGCTGGAGATGAAGTCAGGGTTGCCGCTGCCGTCCGGCAGGCGCCGGCTGGCCGGCTCGATCCCCAGCTGACCCCAGAGGACCAGGCTGCAGGCCACCACGATGAGGGTCAGCGGCGTGTTGCGGACGAGGGTCACGTAGGAGGCACCCAGCGCGTTGAGCACCCCGACGGGAGCCAGCCTCAGGATGGCGATGACGGTGCCCAGGATGAGCGCGAACGCGGCCGACCACAGCGCCAGCTGGATGGTCAGGAAAAATGCGGGGAGGAGCTGGGCCTGCTCGATCAGGTCGATCATGCATCACCGTCCTGGGGTGGGCGTGGCGGAACCGGGCTGCGACGTCGGGTCGGTGCACCAGCGAGGTGCACCGACCCGACGCTGGTAGGGGTCAGCCGCAGTGGCCGCCGGCCTCCGGCGGGTTGAGGTCGGCGTTGGGCGTGTAGCCGGCCGCACCGAGGTTGTCCTCGACGATCTGCTCCATGCTGCCGTCCTCCCACAGCTCGTTGATGGCGTCGTTGATCGCCTCGCAGTCCTCGGACTCCTTCGGCAGGCCGACGCCGTAGAGCTCCTCGGAGAACGGGTTGCCGACGACCTTGAACTGGCCGGCGTACTGGTCCTGCGCGGCGAAGCCGGCGAGGATCGTGTCGTCGGTCGTCAGCGCCTCGATGGTGCCGCCGGCGAGCTGCTCCATGCACTCGGAGTAGCTGGCGTACTCCTGCAGCTGGACGCCCGGGACGTCCTCCTTGACGTTCTCCGCCGACGTGGAGCCGGTGACCGAGCACAGCAGCCGGCCGTCCAGGTCGTCCGGCCCGGTGATGTCGGAGTCCTCAGCCACGAGCAGGTCCTGGCCCGCGACGAAGTAGGGCCCGGCGAACTGGACCTTCTCCTTGCGGGCGTCGGTGATGGAGTAGGTGGCGAAGATCATGTCGACCTGCCCCGTCTCCAGCAGCGTCTCGCGCTGGGCCGAGACGGACTCGGCCCAGGTGATCTGGTCCTCGGAGTAGCCGAGCTTCTCGGCGACCGCCTTGGCGACGTCGACGTCCATACCGCTGGGCTCGGAGCCCTCCATGAGGCCGAGGCCGGGCTGGTCGTACTTGATGCCGATCGTGATGCCCTCGCCGTCTCCGGCACCGGCACCGGCGTCGCTCGTGCTGTCGCTGCCGCCGTCCCCGGCGGGGGCGCCGGTGTCGTCGTCACCGCCGCAGGCGGAGAGGACCAGGGCCGTGGCCGCCGCGAGGGCGGCGACGCGGAAGGAGGTGCTGCTCATCTGTGTATCTCCTTGAAAGGGGGTTGGTCGGATCAGTGGGTCAGGATCTTGCCGAGGAAGTCCTTGGCACGGGCGGACTGCGCGTTCGTGAAGAACTGCTCGGGGGTGTTCTCCTCGACGATGGCGCCGTCGGACATGAAGACGACCCGGTCGGCCGCCTTCCGCGCGAAGCCCATCTCGTGGGTGACGACGACCATCGTCATGCCGCTGCGGGCCAGCTCGGTCATCACGTCGAGGACCTCGTTGATCATCTCGGGGTCCAGCGCCGACGTGGGCTCGTCGAAGAGCATGACGGTGGGTTCCATGGCCAGGGACCGGGCGATCGCCACGCGCTGCTGCTGGCCACCGGAGAGCTGGGCGGGATACTTCGACGCCTGGTGGTCCACCCCCACCCGGGTGAGGAGCTCCATCGCGTGCTCCTTCGCCGCCGCCGGCTTCATACCCCGCACCTTCATGGGCCCGAGGGTGACGTTCTCGAGGATGGTCTTGTGGGCGAAGAGGTTGAACGACTGGAACACCATGCCGACGTCGGCGCGCAGCCTGGCGAGCTCCTTGCCTTCGTCTGGCAGCTCGGTGCCGTTGATGGCGATGCGCCCGCTCTCGAAGGTCTCGAGCCGGTTGATGGTGCGGCACAGGGTCGACTTGCCGGAGCCGGACGGGCCGATGACGACGACGACCTCGCCCTCGTGCACCGTGAGGTTGATGTCCTTGAGGACGTGCAGCTCGCCGAAGTGCTTGTTGACGTTCTCCAGCACGACGAGGGGCCGGTCCGGGGTGCGCCGAGCCGCGGCGGGGGTGTCCGTCATGAGCCGAACCCTAGACCGCGCGGGTCACCACGGTCAGGGTTTTGCCATGGTTGTCACCGCATCGTGACCAAAGTGGGGGTGGGCCAGCAGGGGCTTGAACCCTGGACCGACGGATTATGAGTCCGCTGCTCTGACCGGCTGAGCTACTGGCCCCGACCGTCCATCCTAGCCGGGCAGGGACCGCTCACTGCCGCAGGTAGTTCTCCAGGGCGTCGCGCTCGGCCTCGAGGGCGTCCAGGCGTGCCTTCACGACGTCACCGATCGAGACGATGCCCTGGAGCGAGCCGTCCCTGACCACGGGCATGTGCCGGTGGCGTGCCTCGGTCATCCGGACCGCCAGGTCGGTCAGGTCGTCATCCGGGCCGCAGAGGTTGACCTCGGTGGTCATCAGGGTGCTCACGGGTGCCGAGGTGTCGGCCCCGCCCCGCAGGTGGTGGACCACGTCGCGCTCGGAGACGATACCGACGACCTGGTCCTGGTCGACCACGACGACGGCCCCGATCTTGTTGTCGTCCAAGGTGTCCAGCAGCTCGATGACGGTCGCGCTCGAGGGGAGGGTGACCACGGAGCTGCCCTTCTTCCTGAGCAGGTCGGCGACGCGCATACGTCAACCTAGCACGCAGGGCGAGCCCGCCGCCGGGGTACGCGAGAGGCCCTCGACCGGTGCGGTCGAGGGCCTCCCGAGGACGGGGGTGCGGGTGTCAGCCGGTGATGCGGCCGTACCAGATGCCGCCGTAGACCGGGGCGCCGTAGGTCACGCCGGACCCCGGGTTGAGGGCCTCGATGACCATCCCGTTGCCGGCGTAGAGACCGACGTGGTGGAACTGGTTGGTGAAGACGAGGTCGCCGGGCTGCGGGTTCGAGACCGGCGTGACAGCGGCCTTCTGGCCGTTGACGGTGCGCGGGATGTCGATCCCGGCCTGCTGGAAGACCCACCAGGTGAAGCTCGAGCAGTCGAAGGCCGACGGCGGGTTGCCACCGTAGACGTAGGGGAAACCGACGTACGACTGGGCGATGCCGACCACTCCACCACCGACGGGTGCGGGGGCGGGCGCCGGGGCCGGCGCTGCGGCTGCGGCCTGCTGCTGGGGCGCCGCCTGGGTCTGCTGCTGGGGCGCGGGTGCCGCCTGCTGCTGGGGCGCGGCCTGGGTCTGCTGCTGGGGCGCGGCCTGTTGCGCGGGCGCCGCGGCCTCCTCCTGGGTGGCGGTGGCCTGCTCCGTCGCCGGGGCCGCCTCGACGACCTCCTCGACCTCGACGGTGGTGCCGGTGAAGGCGGACCCCGCGAGGACGGTCGAGACCGACGCGGCGTCGGCCGGAGCGCTGCGCGCCTGGCTGCGGTCGGCGCCGGACTGGTCACGCAGCTCGGACAGCGACGCGCTGCGCAGGCTGGCGAGCGCCGCGGCGCCCTCCCGGGCCTGGTCGGCGTTCGTGCTGACCGCCGTCGTCTGCTCGGTGACGGACGGGGCCGAGGTCTCGGGGGCGGTCTCCTGGCGGAACGTCGTGGCACCGGCCGTGGCCACCGTGCCGGCGACGAGGCCGCCGATCATCAGGGCGGCAGCGCCGTTACGGGGTGCGGCGCTCGAGGCGCGGTGCTTACCAGTGAACTTCATACAACCTCCGGGGCCATGGGACACGACCCGGTCTTGGGCGGGACAGCTGCGGGCACAGGGGTACCCACAGGTGCAAGGACCTTGAATGGCACGTCGTTCACAGGGACAGGGGTGACGCGCCTTGAACAGGTTACGAAATGATCACGAAAAGACCAAGTCCGACGGGCCTGTTGTGACTCATCTGACAGCTTTCCCGGCGAGCACTTGATACTGGAGTGACAAGGGAGCACAATGTGACTGCACAAGCGCATCAGGTCGGGCAGACGGGTCTCCGCCCGTGTCGAGGTCGTTGGGGAAGACGTCCCTCACACACAGGAGGCCAGGATGTCCGCTGTCATGCCCCGAGTCATGACTCGCGGGGTGGTGTTCATTCACTCCACCCCCACTGCGTTGTGCCCGCACATCGCGTGGGCGGTCGAGGGCGTCCTCGACACCAGGGTCAGCCTGGACTGGGTCCCCCAGCCCGCGCAGCCCGGCACGATGCGCACGGAGTTCTCGTGGACCGGTGACGCCGGCACGGGTGCCTATCTCGCCAGCGCCATGCGCGGCTGGGACGGCCTGCGGTACGAGGTCGTCGAGGAAGCCAGCCGCGGGAGCGACGGGATGCGGTGGACCCACACGCCGTCCCTCGGCATCCACCAGGCCCGGTTGTCGGCCAACGGCGACGTCGTCGTCAACGAGGACCGGCTCCGCTCGATCGTCGACCAGTGCGACGGGGACGCCGACCGGCTGACCGCCGAGCTGCGGCGGGCGCTGGGCGGTGAGTGGGACGCCGAGCTGGATGTGTTCCGCCACGCCGGGGAGGGTGCCCCACCCACCTGGCTGCACAAGGTGGGCTGAGGCCGACCCCCGGACCCTCAGGGCCGACCCGCGGGCACGCGGCGGCGCACGTCCTCGTGGATCGCCAGCATCCGCTGCGAGGACGCCTCCCAGTTGAAGCGCTCCGCCTGTTCGCGCGCGAGACGGCGGGCACCCTGGCGGCGCAGCAGCGCCTCGACCCCGTCGGCGAAGGCGGCGGGGGTGGAGGGGGCGACGCAGCCACCGGTCCCGACCACCTCCTGCAGGGCGCCTTCGTCGGTGCAGACCGTGGGCACGCCGCAGGCCATGACCTCCAGGGCCGCCAGCCCGAAGGTCTCCAACGGTCCCGGCGCCACCGCGACGTCCGCGCTACCCATGCGGGCGGCCAGCTCGGACCGGCTGGTGATGTACGCGTGGAAGAGGATCGGCAGGTTCTGGGCCCGTTCCATCAGCTGGCCCCGCATCGGTCCGTCCCCGAAGACCGTCATCTGCACGTCGTGGCCGCGACGCACCAGCTCACGCACGGTCTCGATGGACAGGGCGGGGCGCTTCTCGGGTGAGAGCCGTCCGCAGTGGACCAGCTGGACGGTCCGGCCCGGGGGAGGGGGCCACGGCACCGCGGAGTCCGGGTCCCGGTGCGGCCGGAACACGTCGAGCTCGACGCCGAGTGGGACGACGTGCGCGTGCACCCCGATGCGCTCGAACTCCTCCGCCGAGAACCTGCTCGGGGTGACGATCGCGTCGTAGTCGTGGGCACTGCGCCGGTTGACGAGGTCGGCCGCCCAGGTGGCGGGCCGGTCCGGCACCGGGGTCCGGCGGACCATGATCCCCGTCATGTTCTCGTGGCTGATCATCACCGAGCCGATGCCACGGCGCCGCGCCCACCGACCCATCCAGCGCGTCGTGGCACGGTCGGACACCTCGATCACGTCGGGGGTGATCGCGTCCATGAGCCGCGAGAGGCGGGAGCGGTCGAACATCAGGGAGTACCCGGTTCCGGGGATCGGGGTGGCGGGGACGCGGTAGACGGTGCCCTGACTCTCCTCCGTGATCTCCGGGCCCGGCCCCGGGATGATCAACGAGGCGCGGTGGCCGTGGGCCCGGTAGTGCTCCCCCCAGGCACGCAGGGCGGTCTTGATGCCGCCGGAGGTAGGGCTGACGAAGTTGGCGACGCGCAGGATGTGCATGACGACGGCGAGCCTACGCGCCGCCCTCGCGTCAGCGGTACGTGCGCAGGGTGAGGGCCACGTTCACGCCCCCGAAGCCGAAGGAGTTGTTGACGGCGGCCACGTCCCCCTCGGGCAGGGCGCGGGGCGCGCCGGTGACGACGTCCAGGTCGATCTGCGGGTCGGGGTCGTCGAGGTTGATCGTGGGTGGGACCCTGCGGTCGCGCAGGGTCAACGCGGTCAGGACCGCCTCCAGCGCCCCGGCCGCACCGAGCAGGTGCCCCGTCATCGACTTCGTGGCGGTGACCGCGAGGTTGGCGGTGTGGCTGCCGAAGGCTCGGTGGATCGCCTTCGTCTCGGCCAGGTCGCCGACGGGGGTGGAGGTGGCGTGGGCGTTGATGTGCAGGATGTCGCTCACCGCCAGCCCGGCGTCCGCGACGGCCTCCTCCATGGCTCGGGCCGCCCCTGCACCCTCGGGCTCGCCAGCCGTGATGTGGTAGGCGTCCGAGCTCATCCCCACGCCCGCCAGCTCGGCGTAGATCGTCGCGCCCCGTGCGAGCGCGTGCTCCTCCGCCTCGAGGACGAAGACGCCGGCGCCCTCGGCGATGACGAAGCCGTCGCGGCCCACGTCGTAGGGCCGGGAGGCGCGCTCGGGGTCGTCGTTACGGGAGGAGAGCGCGGTCATCGCCGCGAAGGCGGCGATGGGCAGGGGGTGGATGGCAGCCTCGGTGCCACCGGCGACCATGACGTCGGCCCGTCCGGTCCGGATCATCTGCAGCGCCAGGCCCATACCCTCGGCGCCGGAGGCGCAGGCGCTGACGGGGCAGTGCGCGCCTGCCCGGGCGCCCAGGTCGAGGGAGACCGCCGCCGCGGGGCCGTTGGGCATGAGCATCGGGACGGTCAGCGGGAAGACCCGGCGGGGACCGCGGGTGCGCAGCACCTCCCACTGGTCCAGCAGGGTCCAGACCCCGCCGATGCCGGACCCCACCGCGACACCCAGCCGCTCCTTCTCGACCTCGGGGCTGCCCGCGTCCGCCCAGGCCTCGCGCGCGGCGATGAGGGCGTACTGACCGGCCGGGTCGTTGCGACGCACCTCGACCTTGGTCAGCACCTCCGAGGGCGGCGTGTGGATCTGACCCGCGAAGGTGACGGGGAGCTCGTGCTCGCTGACCCAGTCCTGGGTGAGGGGGCGCACGCCGGACCTGCCGGCCAGGATCGCCTCCCAGGTCTGGGGGGCGGTGCCTCCGACCGGGGTGGTGGCGCCGACGCCGGTGATGACGACGCGACGAGCGGGCTGGGAGGAGGACGGGGAGGTGGACATCGGCGGCGGCTCTCCTGTGTCGGTGGGGGGCTGAGGGGTGGGCCGGGGGACCGACCCGGGTCGCCCGGCGCGGGGTATGGGGTGTCCGCGCCGGGCGCGTTCCTGCGGTCAGCCCTGGTTGCTGGCGATGTAGGTCACGGCGTCCCGGACGTGGGTGAGGTTCTTGACCTCGTCGTCGGGGATGCGGACGCCGAACTTGTCCTCGGCGTTGACCACGATGGTCATCATCGAGAGCGAGTCGATGTCCAGGTCCTCGGTGAAGGACTTGTCCATCTGGACCTCCTCGGGCTCCAGACCGGTCTCCTCGTTGACGATCTCGGCCAAGCCCTCGAGAATCTCCTGCTCGGACAGTGCCATGTGCGTTTCTCCTTCGGTATGCGGTTGGGCTGACCCGGTGCTGTGCACCCGCCGGGCCTCGGGAGCTGGGGTGTGGCCTGTGAGCCCTAGGGCATGAGCACGACCTGGGCGGCATACACCAGACCGGCCCCGAAGCCGATCTGGAGCGCGACGCCGCCGTGCGGGGCCTCGCCCTCGTCGAGCATGCGGGACATGGCCAGCGGGATCGACGCGGCCGAGGTGTTCCCGGTCTCGGCGATGTCCCGTGCGACCGGCACGTGCTCGGGGAGCCCGAGCGCCTTGATCATGGCGTCGGTGATCCGCATGTTGGCCTGGTGGGGCACGAAGGCGTCGAGGTCGTCGGGCGTCAGGCCCGCCGCCCGGACCGCCTCCACGGCCACCGGGGCCATCGAGAACACGGCCCAGCGGAAGACGGCCTGGCCCTGCATGACGAAGGAGGGCCACGGGATGCCGTCCTCCCGACCGGGGTCCTCCATCTGCGGCCGCAGGTCGGTCCACGCCTCGCGCTGGGTGATGACGTCCGCCTTGTCCCCGAGGCTGCCCCAGAGCGTGGGGCCGATGCCGGGGTAGTCGGAGACGCCCACGACGGCGGCGCCGGCCCCGTCCCCGAAGATGAAGGCCGAGCCCCGGTCGTACTTGTCGGTGAAGTCCGACAGCTTCTCCACGCCGAGGACGAGGACGTAGTCGGTGGTGCCGGCGCGGACCATGTCGTTGGCGAGCGAGATCGCGTGGCAGTAGCCGGCGCAGGCGGCCGAGATGTCGAAGGCGGCGGGGTTGGGGATGCCGAGGCGGTGCGCGAGCATCGGCGCGGCCGCGGGGGTCTGGTAGGGGTGGCTGACGGTCGCCATGATGACGACGCCGATCTGCTCCGGCGAGACGCCGGCCTGCGCCATCGCCTGCCGTGCCGCGGGCTCGGACATGTCGATGACCGTCTCGTCCTCGCGGGCGAAGCGGCGGGTCACGATGCCGGAGCGCTGCTGGATCCACTCGTCGGAGGAGTCGATGAACTGCACGATCTCCTCGTTGGTGACCACCCGCTCGGGACGGTAGCCGCCGAGGCCGTGGATGCGCGCGTGCCGCATCCCCTGGGGGACCGTGAGCTCCTTGCGCTCGGTCGAGCCGGCCGGCGCGGGGCCGGGCGTCACGGTGCCGGCGCCGTCCGGCGCGGTCGGGGTGGAGAGGTCGTCGGTCACAGCGGGTCCTCCTGCGGGTGGGGGCGGGCGGCTCCGGCGGACCCGTCGGCGCCGTGCTCGCTGAGCATCCGGCGCGCGGTGTCGAGGTCGTCGGGGGTCTTCAGGGCGAGCAGCTCGACACCCTTGAGCTCGCGCTTGGCCAGCCCGACGAGGGTGCCGGCCGGGGCGAGCTCGACGAGCGCGGTGACCCCGAGCTCGGCGAGGGTGCGCATCGTGAGGTCCCAGCGGACCGGTCGCGAGACCTGACCGACCAGGCGGTCGAGGACCTCGCGGCCGGTCGCGACGGCAGCGCCGTCCGCGTTCGACAGGAGCGTCACGTGCGGGTCGTGCACCTCCATGGACCGGGCGAGCGCCGCGAGGCGCTCGACCGCGGGCTGCATGTGCTCGGTGTGGAAGGCGCCGGCGACCTGCAGGGGTATGACGCGCGCCCGCGCCGGGGGCGCGGCGGCCAGGGCGGCCAGCTGCTCCAGGGTGCCGGCGGCCACGACCTGGCCGGCGCTGTTCATGTTCGCGGCGGTCAGGCCGTGCGTCTCCAGCGCGGCCCGCACCTCCTCCGGGTCGCCGCCGACGACGGCGCTCATGCCGGTCGGGGCGAGGGCCGACGCCGCGGCCATGCCCCGACCGCGCTCACGGACGAGGACGATCGCCTCCTCCTCGGGAAAGGCACCCGCCGCCGCGGCGGCCGTGATCTCCCCGACGGAGTGGCCGGCCAGCACGTCGGCACCGGCCGCCGCTCTCCGGGTGTCCGGAGTCACGACCGCGCCGAGGACCACCAGACCGGCGGCCACGATGAGCGGCTGGGCCACGGCGGTGTCCCTGATGGTGTCGGCGTCCGAGGTCGTGCCGTGAGCGAGCAGGTCGAGGTCGGCCGCGTCGGAGAGCCGCGCGAGGTGCTCGGCCACGCCGGGGAGCTCGAGCCAGGGACGGAGGAAGCCGGGGGACTGGGAGCCCTGCCCGGGCGCGACGATTGCGAGCACCTGACCACTCTGCCGGTGAGACCCTCCAGACGACGTGCCCGTTCCCGACGAGAAGAGGGCTGAACCTTTGGAGGTTTCCTCCAAACGACGGCCGTCCGGCGTCATCGCCCACCCCGCCAGGTGCGGCCGTGCTGGCCCATCCGCCCCAGGGCGAGGGCGACCTGGAGCACCCAGGCGTCACGGGGGGAGTGGGGGTCCAGGCCGACCACGTCGCTCGTCCTCCGCAGGCGGTAGCGCACGGTGTTCGGGTGCAGGAAGAGCTCACGGGCGGTGGCCTCGAGCACCGTGCCGTTGTCGAGGTACGCCTGCACCGTCTCCAGGAGCGCCGAGGGGTGGTCCCGCAGGGGTGCGTAGACGCGGTCGACGAGCATCCGCCGGGCAGGCAGCTCCCCCAGGAGCGCGCGTTCGGGAAGCAGCTCGTCGGCGGCGACGGGCCGTGGGGCGGTGGCCCAGGCACCCGCCGCGTCGGAGCCGGACAGCGCCGCGCGGGCGCTGCGGCCGGCGGCGAAGAGGTGAGGCACCCGCGGGCCCACGACGACGGGGCCGGGTCCGAAGAGCGCGGTGAGCCGGCCTGCGTCCTCCAGCGGCTCCTCGGTGCCACCGAGGATGCAGACAAGGCGGGGACCCTGGGCGGCGGTCAGCGCCTCCCGTCCCAGGCGCAGCGCGGTCTCGCGCACCGCCGACAGCGCGACGCCGGAGTCACCCTCGGGCAGCGAGCCGACGACCACGGCGACCCCGGAGACGTCCTCCCAGCCGAGCTCGGCGGCCCGCGAGGCGAGGGTCTCGTCGGCCTCCCCGCGGATGACGGCGTGCACCACCAGCGACTCCAGCCGGGCGTCCCAGCGGCCGCGACGCTCGGCGGCCTTGGCGTAGACCTCGGCCGCGGCGAAGGCCACGTCGCGCGAGTAGCGCAGGACCGCCTCCCGCAGTGCGGGCCGTTCCGGCTCGGCGACGAGGTCGGGGACCGCGTCCTCGACGGTGGCGACGGCGGTGCGCGTCAGGTCGAGCGCCTGGCGAAGGGAGATCGTCTGGGCCAGGTTCTTCGGCGCCCCGGCGAACATCTCGGCCGACACCGCCCGCTCGGGCGAGCCCTCGGCATACCAGCTGAGGAGGGCGTTGATCCCGGCCTGGCTGATGAGGGAGACCCATGACCGGTCGTCGGGGCTGAGCTCGCGGAACCACGGGTGCTCCGCCTCCATCCGACGGGTCGCGAGGGTGGCCAGGGCTCCGGAGCGCCGGGTCAGTCCCTCGGCGCCCCGGGGAGGGGCGGCTCCGCTCAGGCGTCGCCCCCGGTGTTGCCCGAGGTGCCGGCGGTGACGTCCAGCAGGCGGTAGCGGTCGGCGGCCTGCCGCGGCACCTCCGGGTCGATCTCGCCGCGGTCGGCCAGCATCTGCAGCGCCTTGACGGCCATCGAGGGACCGTCGATGTGGAAGAAGCGCCGGGCTGCGGGACGCGTGTCGGCGAAGCCGAAGCCGTCGGCCCCCAGCGCGTGGTAGTCCTCCGGCACCCAGGGGGCGATCTGGTCCTGGACCTGGCGCATGTAGTCGCTCGTGGCGACGACCGGACCGGTGCCCTCGGACAGCCGCCGCGTCACGTAGGGCACCCGTCGCTCCTTCTCCGGGTGCAGGAAGGCGTCCTCCTCGCAGGCCATCGCCTCGCGGCGCAGCTCGGACCAGGAGGTCACCGACCAGACGTCCGCCGTGACGCCCCAGTCCTCGCGCAGCAGGGCCTCGGCCTCGAGGGCCCAGGGCACGCCGACGCCCGAGGCGAGGAGCCGGACGTGGCGGCCGTCCCCGCTCGGCTCGGCGGCGCTGATGCGGTGCATCCCCGCCAGGATGCCCTCGACGTCGACGTCCTCGGGCTGTGCCGGCTGCAGCATCGGCTCGTTGTAGACGGTGACGTAGTAGAAGATGTCCTCGGGGTTCTCGCCGTACATGCGCTCCAGCCCGCGCGGGAGGATGTGCGCCATCTCGTAGGCGTAGGCCGGGTCGTAGGCCACGCAGGCGGGGTTGGTCGAGGCGAGGAGCGGTGAGTGCCCGTCCGCGTGCTGCAGACCCTCACCCGCCAGCGTGGTGCGCCCGGCCGTCGCCCCGATCATGAACCCGCGGGCGAGCTGGTCGGCCGCCGCCCAGATGCCGTCACCGGTGCGCTGGAAGCCGAACATCGAGTAGAAGATGTAGAAGGGCACCATCGGCACCGCATGGGTGTCGTAGGACGTGCCCGCGGCGGTGAACGCGGCGACCGAGCCGGCCTCGTTGATGCCGACGTGCCAGATCTGGCCGGACTCGGACTCCTTGTAGGCGAGCATGAGGTCCGCGTCGACCGAGGTGTAGTTCTGCCCGTGGACGTTGTAGATCTTGGCCGTGGGGAAGAAGCTGTCCATGCCGAAGGTGCGGGCCTCGTCCGGGATGATCGGCACGAGGTGCTTGCCGAACTCCTTGTCGCGCATCCACTCCTTGAAGATGCGGACCAGCGCCATCGTGGTGGCGACCTGCTGCTTGCCGGACCCCTTCTTGGCGACGTCGTACACCTTGGCGTCCGGGAGGGCGAGCTTCGCGGCCTTCTCGGGCTCCCGCTTGGGCAGGTGCCCGCCCAGCTTGGCCCGGCGCTCCTGCAGGTAGCGGATGGCCGGGTCGTCCTCGCCGGGGTGGTAGTAGGGCGGCTTGTAGGGGTCGGCGTCGAGCTGCTCGTCGGTGATCGGGATCCGCAGGCTGTCGCGGAAGCCCTTGAGGTCGGCCAGCGTCATCTTCTTCATCTGGTGCGTGGCGTTGCGACCGGCGAAGTGCGAGCCGAGGCTGTAGCCCTTGATCGTGTGCGCCAGGATGACGGTGGGCTGGCCGTGGTGGGCCAGGGCCGCCTGGTAGGCGGCGTAGACCTTGCGGTAGTCGTGGCCGCCCCGCTTGAGCTTCCACCAGATGTCGTCGTCGCTCCAGTCCTTGACCATCTCCTTGGTGCGGGGGTCGCGGCCGAAGAAGTGGTCGCGGATGAACGCGCCGTCGTTGGCCCGGTAGGTCTGGTAGTCGCCGTCCGGGGTGGAGTTGAAGAGGTTGACGAGCGCGCCGGAGGTGTCCCGGGCGATGAGCTCGTCCCAGCCGCGTCCCCACAGCACCTTGATGACGTTCCAGCCGGCGCCGCGGAAGAAGCTCTCGAGCTCCTGGACGATCTTGCCGTTGCCGCGCACCGGCCCGTCCAGACGCTGCAGGTTGCAGTTGACGACGAAGGTGAGGTTGTCGAGCTCGTCGTTGGCCGCGACCTGGAGCAGACCGCGCGACTCCGGCTCGTCCATCTCGCCGTCCCCGAGGAAGGCCCACACGTGCTGCTGGCTGGTGTCCTTCAGGCTCCGGTTGTGGAGGTACTTGTTGAAGGCCGCCTGGTAGATGGCGTTCATCGGGCCCAGGCCCATCGACACCGTCGGGAACTGCCAGAAGTCCGGCATCGACCGGGGGTGGGGGTAGGAGGGCATCGGCGTGTAGCCGTCCTGCAGCCCCTTGGACTTCTCCTGCCGGAAGCCGTCGAGGTCCTGCTCCGTCAGCCGGCCCTCGAGGAAGGCGCGGGCGTAGATGCCTGGCGAGGCGTGGCCCTGGAAGAAGAGCTGGTCGCCGCCGCCCTCGTGGTCACGGCCACGCCAGAAGTGGTTGAAGCCGACCTCCCACAGCGTCGCCATCGAGGCGTAGCTGGAGATGTGGCCGCCGACCGAGATGTCCGGGTGCTGGGCGCGGTGCACCATGACCGCCGCGTTCCACCGGATCCAGGCGCGGTAGCGGCGCTCCATGTCCTCGTCGCCGGGGAACCAGGGCTCGCGCTCCGGCGGGATCGTGTTGATGTAGTCCGTGGTGGTGAGGGAGGGCAGGCCCACCTGGGAGTCACGGGCGCGTTCCAGCATCCGCAGCATGAGGTACCGGGCACGCTGCCGACCACCCGCCTCGATGGCTGCGTCCAGGGAGTCGAGCCACTCCTGGGTCTCCTCGGGGTCGGTGTCCGGCACCTGGCTGGGCAGACCGTTGAGGATCGGACCGACGGGGCGCTCCGTAGCCATCAGGGAAGTCCTTTCGAACGGCGGGTGAACTCGCGGACAGTCTGTCACGCACCCCGGACCGACGTCGGGCGACCCTTCGCGGCGGCTCGCCGGGCCATCGCCTTTACAACCGACGGCGCGATCTAGTTGTGTAGGGGCACCATGGCTACCGAGAACGACACCGTTGACCCCTCCGACGCCGGCCCGCTGGGCGTCCCCCTCCGCAAGATGGGAGTCGCGCCCGGCCAGATCGTCATCGAGTACGGCTACGACGACGACGTCGACGAGGACGTGCGCGCGGCGATCGAGACCCTGGCCGAGGGACCCCTGGAGGACGAGGACTACGACGGGGTGGTGGACGTCGTGCTGCTGTGGTGGCGCGAGGGAGACGGCGACCTGGCCGACGAGCTGATGGACTCCCTCACCACCATGGAGGAGGGCGGCTTCATCGCCCTCCTCACGCCGGGCGTCCGCCGCCCGGACCGGGTGGCCGCCCACGACGTGCAGGAGGCCTGCGCGACCTGCTCCCTCACCGCCTCCGGGGCCGTGCCCCTGGGCGAGTGGGTCGGCCAGCGGCTCGTGGGTCGCAAGTGATCCTCGACGTCGGCTCGCGGGCCCCCGACCTCACCCTGCCGGACCAGCACCACGACCGGGTGTCCCTCTCCGGCCTGGTCGCGGACCGGCACGTCCTGCTCGTCTTCTTCCCCGCGGCGTTCTCCTCCATCTGCACCGGGGAGCTGCTGGAGATCCAGCTCAACATCGACGAGTTCGTGAACGACAAGGTGCAGGTGGTGGGGGTCTCCTGCGACCCTCTCGACGCGCTGCGGGCCTGGGCGGCCCTGGAGGGCTACCGGTTCCCGCTGCTGTCCGACTTCTGGCCCCACGGCGAGGTGAGCCGCGCCTACGGCGTCCTCAACGAGTCCACCGGGGCGGCGACGCGAGGGACCTTCCTCGTCGACCCGACGATGACGGTGACGTGGAGCCTGGTCCACGGACCCGGCGAGGAGCGCCCGATAGGTCTCCTCCACGAGGCGGTCCGCGACCTCTGAGGCCACGTCGGCGCCGGCCGCCCCACCGGCCCGGGCCTCGTGTCGGCGGACCGCTCCGCGGGCTGGCACAATGGCACGCCGGACCCTGACGCCCTCGACCGAGGGGCGCCCGGTGTCCGGATGGGGCCTGTAGCTCAGCTGGTAGAGCGCCGCGTTTACACCGCGTAGGTCGTCGGTTCGAGCCCGGCCGGGCCCACCCATCACAGCAGGTCAGAAAACCGCAAAACACGAGGTCAAAGGGTGGTATTGCCCTTTTCAGACATTTGCTTGACGCTTCACCCACTCTGAGCAGCGATGCGAGACCCTGCCTACCCCGTTCGCACGCCGTTCGCATCAGGGTACGATGACCTAAGCACATCGATGTGCAAGTCATAGACGGGAGCAGGACATGGCATCGGTCCACCCGAGGGGCAAGACGTGGGTCGTTAGGTACAGGACGCCACAGGGCACCAACGCTCAGAAGACCTTCAAGGGGTACAGGGAGGCTCAGGCGTTCAAGGCAGAGGTCGAGACGCAGACCAACAAAGGGACGCTGATCGATCCCACGTACAGACGCCTCACTTACGCCGACTGGCACGAGACGTGGATGACGCAGCGCCCAGACCTCAGGGAGAGCACCAGGGCGCGGGTGGAGGGGATCGCACGCGTCCACCTGCTGCCGACGTTCGGCCACCTGCCGGTGCAGCGCATCACGCAGCAGGACGTACAGACCTGGGTGACGAAACAGCAGGTTGCGCCAGCCACAGTGAGACGCAACTATGGAGAACTGTCCAACTCGTTCACGGCGGCAGTGGCGGCAGGCATCATCACTGTCTCTCCCTGCCGGGGGATCAGGCTGCCCAAGGTGCCCAGGGCTGGAATGGCGATCCTCGACCACGAAGAGATAGAGGCGCTTGCCGCGTGCATCCTGCCCAGGTACAGGGCACTCGTCTACCTGTTGGCCTACGGAGGTCTGCGGATAGGGGAAGCGCTGGACCTCACCCCGGCTGACGTAGACCTGAAAAAGGGGACCGTGCGGGTTGACAGCACACTGACGATGGGTGCTGACGGCAGCCAGACCTCTGGCCGTCCCAAGAGTGATGCAGGCATGAGAACAGTCCCACTGCCCAGCAAGATCGTCAGCGTTCTCGCAGAGCACATGCAGACCTATCCGGCTGACTACGTGTTCACAGGTGGCAGGGGAGCGCAGTTGCATGTGTCCAACTTCGGGGAACGCACGTTCAAGCAGGCAGTAGCCAAGTGGAACGCTGTCAGGGAGACCCAGGCTCTACCGCCGTTGAAGCCGCGTGTCCATGACCTACGGCATACCGCTATCACTCATTGGATACGGCTGGGAGCAGACCTGCCGCGAGTCAAGACCTGGGCGGGGCACACGAACGCAGCATTTACCCTGGACCGCTATGCGGGTTACTTCCCCCAGGACGACAGCAAGTTCATGGACGCGCTTGACCAAGGCATCGGAGCGAGATAATGGAGACAGCAATCATCGCAGCACTGGCAGCAGTGCTGGGCGTGGTAATCGGCTCGCTACTGACTGAGCGACGGGAGCACCGAACGTGGCTCAGAGACCAGAAGATGCAGGTCTACTCCGAACTCATTGGGTTGTCGGAATACGCCGACAATATCAGAAGTGACGTCTGGGACGTGGATCGATTTAGGGAATATCAACAGAGGCACAACGACCTCCTGGCCCGGATAAGTCTGATTGGTAGTCAAGAAATGGTGCTCGCGGCCGGTGACCTTCACCGACTGGGAGGGGAGGTCTACGCGAAGAAAGAAGAAGACTTGAAAAAGGCAGTTAATGCTTTCACGACACAACTGCTCAAAACAATTCAGATTGCGCGAAAAGAACTGGGCTTGCCTACTCACCGCATGCATTTTGACGAGTGATGACGGCAGCAGCGGTATGCTCATGCTGCACTGCTCCTTGCGCAGCCCGTGCGGCCAGCGCCAGAGAACCCCTAGGTAATCCCTAGGGGTTCTCTGCATACTGAGGAATGCTATCGCGCTTATTCGCTCATGCCCTCTAATGCCTTGTCCAGATTCCGCCTGTCGTAAGCACCAATGAGGAAGTTGTCTGCCTGATAGGCGTGGAACTCTTCGCCTGCCGTGTAGTCAGGAATGGCTACCTCGTCAGCAGACTGGAACACTAGAATCTCAATGTCCCCACAGTCCAGGTGACGCATCCCACCAATAGAGTCATGCTGGTCCGAACCCCAGGGGCACTCAGACAAACCAAGTTCCTTGGCCATGAGATTGGGTGAGTTCTCAAATGCACTCACATCAAGGTCCGTAGTGGCGTCCTCGTATGTCACGTCCCCACCGAATGACTGTGTGATGTACCTGTCTCCACTTGACTCCGGTTCGGCTGCCGCTTCGGGTTCGTCGCTGCCCCCGCAACCCGTCAGGGCTGCCATGGAAACCGTCACGAGTAGTGCCTTGAATGGCGCGTTCACGTCTGTCCCCTTTTCGTCGTCAATGACTGCTGTGCCCCACACTCTACAGGGCGGGGGTCTGGATGGTTCCCCACCGGCTGTATCAACCCAGAGCACCGGCCTAGCGCTCACCATCACGATCCCTGATGACTTGATGATAAGCCCGGTCTCATGCGGAACGGCTGATGATAACGCTGATGACAAGTCTGATGACCTGATGATAAGACCGTGTCTCTGATGATAGAGGAAGCCCAGCAAAAGACTCAGAAGATAGTGATGTTAAAGAAGATAGAAGAATATACACACATATATCTACAGATACATCATCATCTACAGACAGACCTTCCCTCTATCTTGTCATCACCTCTATCATCAACCTTCGGGGTCTGTCATCACTCTTATCATCAACAGTTCCCAGTGATACCGGACTTATCATCACTATCATCGTCATCTACCCCCGGTCGGGGTGATGAGAGAGTGTGCAGCCCGCTTATTCTCGCATTTCCGCGTGAGCAAGAAGGATTATTTTCGGCCGCTCCAGAATAGCGCCGGGTGTGATATACTATGGTGTAGAGGTTGGGAACCGAACTATCGGCCCTGACGTCTAAGCAGTACAGGTCAGGAAATGACCACTTTCTCAATGAGTCCGTCAACACTCGGAGGCGTAAAACGGTTTAGATCTTGTTCAAAAGTTGAATTTCTGTTCTCACCGCCCTCTCCCCCTTGGTCTTGACGGACTCCCAGGGGGAGAGGGCACTTCCTTGTCTGAATACATTTAGTGCGATAGCACAAGGAAGAGAGAACAGAATGAACAACGAGAATAAGCAAGTATTGCCGGGTGATGAGTCATGAACCTTGACCTATTCACGATCAAGAACACACCCATCAGGAAGACGAAGTGGATCATCCCCGGGGTGATGGAGTCAGGACGCTACCACCTGATCTATGGGGACAAGGGCGCGGGAAAGACAACCTTCACATGCGGCTACCTGATCCCAGAAGCAATGGACGGCGGGATAGAGCGCATCGTCTATATCTCGCCGGGTGAGGAAACGACAGCAGCAGACCTGCTGGTCTACGCAGCAGTTCACGGATACGATCCGTCACAGGTTCTTTATTTCAGCGACGGTGTGGAAATGTCATTCGCTGCTGGCACCGGCGATGAGATTGACGAATCCTCGGGAGTACCGCAGTTCACCGGGGAAGGTAAAGAGCGAGAGAACGAACTCATCCGCCTGAACATGCACCCTGAGGCGCTGACGGACAAGAACAACGTCAACAGTCGGAACAAATCCTTCTATTTCCCTGTGGACGTCCTGGCGCTGATGAAGAACATCCGTGATGATGTTCCCACCCTCTATATCGTTGAAGGACTTGACGAAGTTGTTGGTGCGGATGTTCTCAGGTCGTACGGAGGAACCGATACGGTGCAGAACCGTTCATGGAAGAACGTAATCCGTTATATTGAGAATCTGTTGAGCGACAACGACGTGTTCATCGACGTGACGCACACCAAGAAGGGCGACGGTAGCCAGATTAAAGGTTCCACCGGACGTTTCGACAAGGCGCGCCACGCACTGCGTATCAATGGTCATAACAAGACTGGTGAACGCTACACCACTGTCGTGGGAGAGGGTAACGCCACCGGCAGGGAATGGCGTAACGAGCAGATCATTCTGGTTCGTGACGTGGAGGAGCAGGACATTCAAAAGGCGTTCGGTCATCCTGTCACACACCGCGTTCCCCAGAAGGTGTTCTCCGGGTTGGAGTCGGTAGCAACGGATATGACCCTTCCTGATCTGCTCACCCTGGACTGGTCTGAGCCACGTTCGACCGCTGACATTGTTGTAGCCCTGGGGCTACGTGAGGAAAACGGCATCAAGGCAAATGACGCACGCATGTGGGAGAAGGCACGCAAGAACCTTCCCGCGAACGTCCGAATCAGCAGCGTCAAGCGTGGTCTTTGGTCCTGGGAGAACTGGGCAGAGTTTCAGGATGAGGATGACGCAGCATGACCGCCATCCAGTCAAGAGCGGTAGCGCCGCTGAGACGCACGGACAAATCTAGGCATCTTGGGACACTCTGGCAATTGTTCAGACGCTCACAGAGGCACACAGACCCCGTACAGGGCACGTTTGCCGGGTGTCCAGGGTGTATGACAGCAGACGTTGCCGGGTACTGGAAGGAAGCAGCAGCCGGTGACCCTGAGGACGCTCTCTATGCAGGTCTGTCAGCACGATGGGCAGGCAT
This sequence comes from Ornithinimicrobium cerasi, assembly GCF_003702705.1. Taxonomy (GTDB): domain Bacteria; phylum Actinomycetota; class Actinomycetes; order Actinomycetales; family Dermatophilaceae; genus Ornithinicoccus; species Ornithinicoccus cerasi. The sequence continues at coordinate 240,780 of NZ_QZMN01000004.1, forward strand.
GGAGGTCGGGCACGCAGCACACGACACAACTATGGCGAGAGCCGGAAAGGTAGGACGGAAATGGACAAGCACGAAGAATTGATGCAAGCACACCTAGAGGCAGCGCGGATTCGCGTAGCAGGCCGAAAGTGGTACAGGGAGAAGTCCCTAGCAGCCCTGAAAGACCTAGAGGGCAAGCTCCATCCCAAGATCATCCAAGCCATACGTGAAGGGCTTGACGACGAAGGGGAGGAAGAGGAATGAACGAGAGCGAGCCAGTCGAAGCCCTGGATCAAATGATCTGGGACATGGAGCACGGTCATACCGAGGACTTCGGTCAGATCACCGGCACTGTGGTCGGGTCAACACCTATTGTCACGATGCAGGGCCATGAAATCTTCGCTTACGATATGCCTATCTTCGGATACTGGTCAGACTGCGAGTGAGGGATTTCCCTAATGCGAACATGTGTGGGAAAATAGAGTAACAATTGCTGTCAGGCAATTTATGGATCGCCGTCTAATGTCAATAGCCCGGTGACTCCACGCCGGGGGTGGAATGAAAGTTCTACCTCCGGCAAAACAAAGTCCACTCAGGACTCTAAACAGAGGTCAGGGCCAAGGAAGCCCATTGAATTTCCTGTGCACAGGTTCTTACCGAAGTCAGCCTTGAATGAATCGGGATACAGAGCGGATTGCAAGCCGCTTTTTTAAGTGACGCTGTAGCGTCCGTGTCCAGCGAGACACGTAACTAAACTATTCATTTAAGGAACCCGTACGTAGGAAAACGTGCGGGATGCATGACACTAACAACTACAAATTCAGCTGAGGTTTTTCGTCCGAACGTGACTGCGTTCGTTGCCTCCGACGTTCTCAATGATGAACTGCTGACGAAGATCACCACCGTAGCCGGTGCAGTAGAGGGCGATGAGCCTTCACTTCTAGTCGGTTACACACCTGACGTTGGAGCAGCCTTCTACGCAGAAGGTCAGGAAATCACCGCTCAGACCCCGACATTGGGGCAGTGGGAAGTCAAGACCCATAAGGTCGCTGCCCTGGTCAACGTCACCAACGAACTGGACAGGGCTGGCAACGCTGGCAACGTCCTGGCAGAGGGTATGCGTAGGGGACTTGCCCGTAAGGCAAATGAGGCACTGTTCAACAACGCTTCTGCTCCTACCGGCATCCTCAACGACAGCGACCTTGCAGCCGCTACCGCTCTAGGCACGTCCCTAGACTCGTTCAACACTGCCTACTGGTCCATTGCTGAGACTGGCGTAACCCCCAACTACATCGTGGGTTCGCCTTCCGCTATGGCTGCTCTGGGCAGCATCAAGGCTGCTACCGGCAGCAACCAGCCACTGGTGGACGACATGACCGTCATGGGTCTGCCGGTGTACGTGAGTACGGCTATGGCTGCTGACCGATTCCTGATCGGCCACACCAGCGCTGTCGTCTCTGCTGTAGGTCCGTTGCGACTGGCTAAGAGTCAGGATGCAGCGTTCGCCTATGACGCCACCAGCCTGCGAGCAACGTGGCGCTTTGGTTGGGCTGTCGTACAGCCTGACCGACTAGCAGTCATCAGCACCGCTGCCTGATATCTCCTTAGATATCAAACCCCGGTGTTCCCCACCCTCGCTACTCATCCGGTGGGGGTGGGGACTAAAACTACACGGATGAGAGAAGTGGATGAGGTTTATGAATACCAAGATGTGCAGCCGCTGCAAGCAGAGCAAAGACCTGTCGGCATTCCATCGTGACAAGCACAAGACAATGGGAGTGAGCAGCATGTGTGCTGACTGTAAGAACGCAACAGACAGGCAGAAGCGTGCAGAGCGTCCACCTAAACCACGACTGCCGGAAGAGCATGGAACCGTCAAGCAGTATGTCCGTGGTTGTAAATGTCACGGTTGCAGACGAGCCAAGCGTCAGCAGAACGCAATGCGCTATCTGGGTGGGCACCCATCCCTCTGAAACCTTGAAGCGGTCTCAACACGCCGAGGAGATCGGCACACCTCCCGGGCTGTATTCCACATGAATAGGACGCTACTGACGTTGTGAGGGCATTCTTATGCTCGACAGGACTCCATATCAGAGCCGATTTTCACAAACAGCCGTTTTGGCCCCTTGAAATCCGTTGTGCTGCAATAGTATTCAAGCACCCAAAATGACCGTTTCTGTAGGAAATTCGTAGCGCCTCGCAGGGTGGAAATGTGCCTCTGGAATTTTTTGCCGTCTATATAAGATGACCGTCCTTGCGCTACAGCCTCTTCGGGCGCACTATCGTAATAGATGGTGACTCTTAGAGAAGCCGGTCTGTACGTGATAGAACGGTTTTATCATTTCAGTTGCTTGGAGGTCATCGGCGCTGGCTTAGCCTCTTCCTATTCCGATTCTTCAGGCGTCGAAGACGAGCATCCACGGGCAGGGTCTGGGCGGGAGGCCTCGCTAATTGCGATTGCAGGCGGCCGTCGTGATCGTACATGCTCAGTACAGCCAGGAAGTTGGCACGGCGAATTGTTATCTTCCGCATTTCGTATCTGCTGGCCACCATCTCTCGCTCGGTCAGGTACAGTTTCCTGAGTAGAGATTGGTGTTCCGCTCTGGTTTCGTCCATCCGGCGGAAGGTTTCAGCAACCGACACATCAGGCTGGCCCTCAGAACTGAGGGGACTTCGGGGCGGTTGCCATGCTGTAATCCATTCGTCCATTTCTTCGAGATACTTGGTGAGACGGCTTATGCGTTGTGCGTTTGCCAGCCGAGAATCTTCGGTTCGGGTCAGATGGGCAAGACTTGCGCGACCCCGTTCTCTGTCTGCGATGGCCTTCTCATACTGTTCTGCGAACCGGAGAACCATGGCACGTTGCTTCTTGCTAATGGGCCGCCTGCGCCTCGGTTCGTATCGCCCGAGCGCCCAACGAAGGAACGGCATAGGGTTACGTGTCGTAAGCCACGCTACGGAATCACCAGCGGCCAACGCTACCGATGTAAAAGCAAAAGGGCCAATAATCCCGACGAGCATGTTTATCGCAGTGACAAAAGGTACCCAGCGAAAGCCGCTGACGTCCTGGCCCTGTAGTGACTGTTCGGTCAGGTAAAAGGTTCCCCATATCCCTGCAACGATTGCAAACGAAAACAAGCCTTGAAAAGTTCGTAAGGCGGGGTGCGCGGTTGACGCGACGTATAGTGTCTGACGCAGAACGAGCGTGTATGCAATAAGCAGGGTGGCCATGATGGTGGAATAGTAGATCCAGTGATCCATATCTTCACTCTCTGATGCGCTCGCAGGGCAGTATTCAGGTTCGACGTGCGTGAGTCCATGCAACGAGCCTCTCGCCCGTTTAGCATGCAGACCATGGAACTCTACTTCTGGTTCTACCTCATCGGCGCTGTGCTGGTCATCGTGGCTGTCCCGGCTGTCGTCCTGTTCCTCTGGCGGATCAGGCGCTCAACTGGACGTTCTGATCGAGCAGGGGTCGGGACCGAAGTGAAGCCTCCCCGATCTTCCTTCCGGTGACCGGTTGGTCGGGTGTGACTGGCGTGTTCGCGACGGGGTAGGTTTGACCCCATATCAGCACCTCAGACGTGTGCGCCGTTCGCAAAGCGTTCGCGTTTTGGGGTCTAGACACTTGGCTGACGCGCGTAAGCGCAGGTCAGGGCCCGTGGCGCGGTTGGTAGCGCAGCGCGTTTACACCGCGTAGGTCGTCGGTTCGAGCCCGGCCGGGCCCACGTGCAGAACAGCAGCGAGGACGCGTCCGCCGCGCCCGGCGTGGTCAGGGACGCGACCGGCGCGGGCTTCCCGACGCTCGCGGAGACCGTCGGCGTGCTGGAGCGGCTCTACCCGCCCGAGACCGCCCAGTCCTGGGACCGCGTTGGCCTGGTGGCCGGTGACCCGGAGCAGCAGGTCGCCCGCATCCTCCTCGCGGTCGACCCCACCCTGGCCGTCATCGCCGAGGCGGTCGCGCTCGGCGCCGACCTCGTCGTGACGCACCACCCCCTGCTGCTGCGCGGCATCCACTCGGTGGCCCCCACGACGGCCAAGGGGGCGGCGGTGACCGACCTGGTCGTCAACGACGTCGCCCTGTACTGCGCGCACACCAACGCCGACGTCGCCGACCCGGGTGTGGGCCACGCGCTCGCCGCGGCCTGCGGGCTCTCGACGACGGAGCCGCTGTCACTTCCGGAGGGCCAGGAGCTGGGACGGGTGGGCGACCTCGACGAGCCGGTGCCCCTCCGCCAGCTGGTGGAGCGGCTCGCTGCAGCGCTGCCCGCCACGGCCGGCGGGGTCCGGGTGTCCGGCAGCCCCGAGGCGCCGGTCAGGAGGGTCGCCGTGCTCGGCGGGGCGGGTGACGCGGAGTTCCCGGCCGTGGTCCGCAGCGGTGCCGACGTCTACGTGACCGCAGACCTGCGCCACCACCCCGCGCTGGAGGCGCGGGAGGAGGCGGTCGCCCGGGCCAGGCTGGGCGGCGCCCGCGCGGAGGCGCCGGCGACGCCATACCTCGTCGATGCCGGTCATTTCGCCAGCGAGTGGCTCTGGCTGCCCGTGCTGCGGGAGCGGCTGGCCGCGGGCCTGCCGGATAGCGTGAGCATCGCGATCTCGACCGTGCGCACCGACCCCTGGGACTTCGTGGTCGGTGCCGCCCCACCCACCGACCCAGGAGACCCCGCGTGAAGGCGACCCCCCAGATGCAGGCCCGGCTCCTCGACCTGCAGGAGCTCGACATCAGGCTCACCCAGCTCGACCACCAGGCGCGCTCCCTGCCCGAGCTCACCGACATCGCGCGGCTGGAGGCGCAGGAGGCGGACCTGCAGGCGGAGGTCGTGCGCACCGAGACCGCGGTGAGCGACCTGGAGCGTGAGGTGACCAGGGCGGAGGTGGCCGTGCAGCAGGTCCGCGACCGGGCCGCGCGGGACGAGGCGCGGCTCGCGTCCGGGACGGGGTCGGCCAAGGACCTGCAGGGTCTGCAGCACGAGCTGGCGTCGCTGAGCCGTCGCCAGGAGGTGCTCGAGGACGCCGAGCTGGAGGTGATGGAGCGGGTGGAGACCGCGCAGGCGCAGGCTCGGACCGCCGTGACGGCGAGGGACGAGCACGTCGCCCGCCTGGCGGGGCTGAGGTCGGCCCGGGACGCCAAGCTGGCCCGCATCGGGGCCGAGCGGGAGGAGGTCGCCTCGGGCCGACCGGCGGTGGCCGCCGACCTCTCGCCCGAGCTGCTGGCCCTCTACGAGCGGGTGCGCGCGCACAGCGGCACCGGCGCGGCGCCCCTCCTGCAGCGTCGGTGCGGGGGGTGCCGGCTGGAGATCAACGCCGTCGACCTGGGCCGGATCCGCGGGGCCGCCGAGGACGAGGTGCTGCGGTGCGAGGAGTGCGGCCGGGTCCTGGTGAGGACGCCGGAGTCAGGTCTGTGAGCCTGCCCACGGCGCTGGTCGTCGAGGCGGACGGCGGGTCGCGGGGCAACCCCGGGGTGGCGGGCTACGGCGCGCTGGTCCGGGACGCGAGGACCGGCGAGGTGCTGGCCGAGCGCGCCGCACCCCTGGGACGGGCCTCCAACAACGTCGCGGAGTACGAGGGACTCGTGGCCGGTCTCCAGGCCGTCCTCGACCTGGACCTGGCCGCGGGGGCAGTGATCGAGGTCCGGATGGACTCCAAGCTGGTCGTCGAGCAGATGTCCGGGCGCTGGAAGATCAAGCACGCCGACATGCAGCGGCTCGCCCTGACGGCGCGCCGGCTCGTCGACCGAGTACAGGCCGAGGGGGGCTCGGTGGACTTCCGGTGGATCCCGCGCGAGCGCAACAAGGCGGCCGATGCCCTGTCGAACGTGGGCATGGACGGACGCACCGTGCGGCGCGACCTCCCTGCCAGGGTGGGAGACGCGGACGGGGTCGGCGGGGATGCCGGGGCCGGTCCTTCAGTCGGTGAGGCGGTCGGCGTGGGGGTTGGCGACGGCGACGGGGTCGGCGTCGGGTCCGGGACCGACCGCCCGACCTTCGGTGTGGGACGGGTGCCGCTCAGCGACGTCTACGTCTCGGACGAGACCGTCCCGACCCTGGAGGGCCAGACCCGCCTGATCCTCGTGCGCCACGGCGTGACCGACTTCACCGAGTCGCACCGGCTCGACGGTCGTGGGGGAGCCGACCCCGAGCTCAACGACACCGGCCTGCGGCAGGCGCGGGCCGCGGCTGCCGCCGTGGCCGAGCTGGTCGCCCGGTCCGAGGTCGGACCGGTGAGGGTCGTCTCCAGCTCGTTGCGCCGGGCCCGGCAGACCGGCCAGGCGATCGCCGACGCGCTCGGCGTGGAACGGGAGCAGGACGCCGACTGGGACGAGCAGAGCTTCGGCAGCTGGGACGGACTCTCGATGGGGCAGCTGATGGGGTCCCGGCCCGAGGAGCTGCTCCGTCTGCGCAACGACCCCGAGTGGTCACCCGACGGCGGGGAGTCGCGGCGCCAGCTGGACGCCCGGGTCGGCGCGGCGCTGGGCCGGGCCATCGCGCGTGGGGGCACGGTCGTCGTGGCCACCCACCGGGTCGTCCTGATGTCGGTGCTGTGCCGCCTGCTCGACATCGACGCCAACCGTGCCTGGTCCGTCGCGACAGCCCCGACGTCCCTGACCGCGATCGAGGTCTGGCCCGACGGTGGGGTGCAGGTCGCCTTCGTCAACGACACCCACCACCTCCTCGGTCTGGTCTGACGCGGAAAGGGCGGCTCGGCGGCGCGGCGACCCCTCGCGGCGTTCGCTGTGCGATTCTGTTGTGCCACAACGGTTGCCAGCGTGACGATCGTGACACGACAGCGCCGCACAGGCATGGTGGGGGGGTGCGTGCAGGCGTAGAGGGGGGTGCAGGCCGGATGATGGGGCGGCGCATGCAGGCGTAGCGGGGGCTGCCCGCAGGCGTGGAGGTAGCGGCGCGCAGGCGCCGTGAGGGTGCGCGGCGGGACGCACCGTCCCCCTCAGGCCGGCAGGACGTCCAGGACCCAGGGCCGGCCGGGACGGGCCGGCTCGTGCAGCGTCACCTCGAACGACGGGCGGAGCAGCTCCACCAGCGCCGCCGGGCGCCGCGGGTCCGTAGCCTCCTCGGTCAGCGCCCGCGCCACGAGCCCGCGGGTGTGCTTGGCCATGTGCGTCGCCCCGGGCACGCGCACGGTGACCCAGCGCTCGGCGAGCGGACCCTGCGGGACCCAGGCGGCGGCATACGTGCTGGAGCGGCAGTCCACCACCAGCCCGCGCCCCGCCGCGGCGGGCAGCGCTGCCTCGAGGTGCGGGCGCCAGAAGCCGGCGAGCGGTCCCACACCGGGCAGGTTGACCCCCATCGACAGCCGGTAGGGCGCCACCCGGTCGGCGGGGCGCACGGCGCCGTACAGCGCCGAGATCACGAGCAGCCGACGCCGCGCGCGACGACCGGACTCGGCGTCCAGGCCGGAGAGGTCCAGCGCGTCGTAGAGCACCCCGGTGTAGAGCTCGCCCGCCGGCAGCGTCGGGGCGGTCGCCAGGCGGGTGTTGCGCGAGATCTCCTCCCCGAGAGCCGGACTGACGCCGAGGACGGCGGCGGCGTCCGGTCGGGCGCTCGCCCTGGCCAGCGCCCGGGCGACCTGCCCCCTCGGCGCCGTCAGGGTCTGGAAGGACAGCCGCTCCGCGCGCAACGGGGCACCACGGGAACGGGTCGCCTTGGACTCCGACGGCGGCAGGAGGATGAGCACGTCAGGCAGGGTAGGACACGTAGGGTGCTGCCATGATCCAGCGCGCGACGAGGCTTGCCGGTGCCCCCACGTCGGAGACGGGCCAGCTCCTGGCGCGGGCGTTCGACGCGGCCCGCGCCGAGCAGGAGGTCCGGATCGACTTCCCCGACGAGGTCCTCGCCGAGGTCGAGGAGGCCCTGCGTTCCGTCGAGCTGCCGGACCGGGACGAGACGTCGGTCCCGTTCGTGACCATCGACCCGCCCGGGTCGATGGATCTGGACCAGGCCATGCACCTGGAGCGCGACGGCGCCGGCTACCGCGTGCGCTACGCGATCGCCGACGTGCCGGCCCACGTGCGTCCGGGCGGTGCCGTGGACGCCGAGGCGCGGCTGCGCGGCCTGACGGTCTACTGCCCCGACCGCCGCGTCCCGCTCCACCCGCCGGCGCTCAGCGAGGGAGCCGCCAGCCTGCTGCCGGACGAGGTGCGTCCCGCCTACGTGTGGGACATCCGCCTCACCGACCAGGGGGAGCGCGCGTCGGCCGACCTCTACCGCGCCCGGGTCCGGTCCGTGCGGCGCTACACCTACGAGGAGGTCCAGGCGCTCGTCGACGGTGACGGGGCGGAGGAGACCCTCCTGCTGCTGAAGGAGGTGGGCGAGCTGCGCATCCGCCGCGAGGCGGACCGGGGCGGCGCCAGCCTGCCGATGCCCGAGCAGGAGGTCGAGGCCACCGAGGACGGGCACTACCGGCTGCGGCTGCGCCCGCTGCTGCCCGCCGAGGACTGGAACGCCCAGATCTCCCTGCTCACCGGCATCGTCGCCGCGCAGCTCATGCTCGAGGGGGGTGTCGGCATCCTGCGCACCATGCCGGTCCCCCCGCGGGACGCCGTGCAGCGGTTCCGCCGGGAGGCGCGGGCGCTGGGCGCCGAGTGGCCGGAGGGTATGCCGTACGGCGAGTTCCTGCGCCGGCTCGACAAGTCCGACCCGGCTCACCTCGCGGTCGTCCAGGCGGCGACCGCGTTGTTCCGCGGCGCCGGCTACCGCGCCTTCGACGGCGAGCTCCCCCCGGAGGAGGAGCGGGTGCAGGCGGCGATCGCGGCGCCGTACGCCCACGTGACCGCGCCCCTGCGACGGCTCGTGGACCGGTTCGGTCTGGCCGTGTGCGAGGCGCTCTGCGCGGGGGCCTCGGTGCCTGACTGGGCGCGGTCGGCCCTGCCCGAGCTGCCCGCCGTGATGGCCGACGCCGACCGACGGGTCCGCGCGGTCGAGCGCGCGTGCGTCGGGGCCGTCGAGGCGGCCGTGCTCTCGGACCGGGTCGGGGAGGAGTTCGAGGCGGTGGTCGTCGACGGCACCTCCAAGGGTGTTGTCGTGCAGCTGACCGACCCGCCCGTCAGCGAGGACGCCCGGGGCACCGCCGAGCTGGGCAGCATGGTGTCGGTCCGCGTCGAGGCGGTCGACATCCTCGAGGGGGTCGTCGACCTGCAGGTCGTGGGGCGGTGACGCAGCACCCGCCGCCGCGCGTCGTGGCGACGGACTGCGACGGCACCCTCCTGCGCTCCGACGGCACCGTCTCGGCCTACACCCGCGAGGTCCTTCGTCGGGTCACGGGCGCCGGCGTCGGGGTCGTCCTGGTCACCGCCCGCCCGCCCCGCTGGATGGAGCCCCTCGCCGACCTGGGGGTCGACGGGCTCGCCCTGTGCGGCAACGGCGCCTTCACCTACGACCTGGCCAGCCGCACCGTCGTCTCCTCCCGCCTCCTCGAGCAGGAGGTGCTCGGTGAGCTGCTCGCGGACCTGCGCCGCGGCATACCCGGCATCCGTCTCGCCACGGAGGGGCTCGACGGGCACGCCCGCGAGCCCGGCTACGAGGGGGGTGCGCCCGACGACGGCGGGCTGGTCCGCGACGTCGAGGAGCTGGCCGGACGCGCGGTGGGGAAGGTGCTCGTGCGGCACGACCACCTGCACACCGAGGAGCTGACCGCCCTCGTCGCCGAGGTCGTGGGGGAGCGGGCCGAGGTGTCGCACTCGGGCGCGGTGCGGCTCACCGAGATCGGGCCGCGCGGGGTCACCAAGGCGGTGGCGCTCGCCGCCTGGTGCGCCGAGCAGGCGCCGCCGGTGGGGGCGCACGAGGTCTGGGCGTTCGGTGACATGCCCAACGACCTGCCGATGCTCTCCTGGGCGGGCCGATCGTTCGCGGTGGCCAACGCCCACCCGCACGTCCGGGCGGCGGCCAGCGACGCGGTCCCGGGCAACGACGAGGACGGCGTCGCGAGGACCCTCGCGGCGCTCCTCGGGCTCGGGGGTGCGGGGTGAGCCCGACCACGACCCACCCCTGACCGCCGGCCTCGACCGAAGGTGAACCGATGGAGATGCACACCGGGCCGTGGCAGGGCACCTGCGGGTTCCGTCTGATGCCGGACGACGACCTCGCGGTCGCGCCCTCGAGCGCCCAGGTCGGCCCGGAGGCGACCAGGGCCGGCTGGTCGCTCCGGTACACCTGGGCCCATCCCCAGGACGGCGAGCAGGCCGGGGTGCTGCTGGTCGGAGGACCGGACGAGGAGGGGAGGATCACCGCCGCCTGGCTCGACAGCTGGCACCAGCGGCCGCAGGTCCGGCTCCTCGTCGGCACCACGACCATGCTCGAGACGGACTACGACGGCTGGGGGTGGCGGATCCTGGTCACGAGGTCCCCGGGCTCGCTGGGGCTCACCATGCACAACGTGGTCCCGGAGGGGAGCGAGGGGATGGACCCGGGACCCTACGTGGTCATGGAGGCCCGCTGGTCCCCGGTGGCCGGGTAAGCCCCCCCGGAGGGGGGTGGTGCAGAGCCGCCCGGTGTCCCGCCTCATCGTTCGCCGCGCGGGTCGGCGACGTGGGCGAGAATGAGGGTCCCCACCCGTGGTCGCTGATGCCGCCGCACCCACGCTCCACGGAGCCGGACCCTCGCAGGGCCGTCAGCGTCGGAGGACCGCCCGGGTGGTGGCGGAGAGCTCCTCGTTGACGGTGAACTCCTTGGCCACGATGTCGGTGATCCCGAAACCGGCCAGCCTCTCGGTGTGCTTCTCGACGTAGCGTGCCGCGGACCCGGCGTCCTCGAACAGGTAGACGCCACCCGCCGTCGACGTCTCGGGATGCTCCGTCCAGACCTTCCAGATCAGCCCGTCCTCGACCGAGATGTCCTGCGCCAGAGCCGCGTAGGCGGCGGCCGACTCCTGCCCGAACGGGCCCTCGGAGGGGAACTCGAAGTACAGCAGGGTGCTCATGGTGTCGCCCTTCGTGTCGGTCGTCCCAGTCTCGGGCAGGCCGAGCCGGCACGTCCACCGGCGCGCCTGGCGTGGCGCGGGTCAGCGCCCCCGGAAGGCCCGCAGGTATGACGTCGGCACCACCTCGTTCCCCAGGTGCAGCGGAGCCGCCGTGACCCCCGTCGACACCAGCGCGTCCCAGTAGGCGAGCGCGAGTGCCGGATCGACCACGCCGTGCACCAGGGGGAGGTCCGGGTGCCGGGACTGCAGCAACGACTCGAGCTGGCACGAGGGGATGCTGTCCGGGAGGCGCAGGCTCATCACCCCGGCACGCTGGGCGTCGTCGAGGACGCCTGCCACCGGCCGCCGCTCGACCGGTCCACAGCTCAGCAGACCCCCGCCGACGACGAGCACGTCGCCCGCCCCGGCCATGCGGCGCCGTGCGGCCCCCACGTCGAAGCAGTGCGGGAAGGAGTCGTCGACGACGACGGTGCCGGGGCGCAGACGGTCGACGTCGACCAGGTGCGGGCCGCCGCTGACGGCGCCGACGATGAGGTCCGCCTCGTAGACCTCCGGGGCCGGCGACGGGTCCGTGCACGTCACGACGACCTGACCCGGGTAGCCGGCGCTCGTGAGCTCCGCGGCGCGCTCGGTCAGGTGCTCGCGCCGGCCGGGGACGTCGCACAGCACCAGGCGCGCGGGTGACCCCGCTCGGTCGAGGAGCAGCTGCAGGGAGGACCGTCCGATCGAGCCCAGGCCGACGACCGCCACGGTGCACCCGTCCAGGTCGACCCCGGCCTGCTCCAGGGCGGCGGCGGTCGTCATCACGACCGAGGCAGCGGTCGCCGCGTGGCCCGTGGACACCCGGACCGCCCTGCCGTCCAGCCGGCGGACCACCCCCAGGCCGTAGGCCGTGTGCGAGGGGATCATGCCCGCGAGCGAGACGCACCGGGCACCCAGGTCGGCGGCGTGCTCGACCGCCCTGGCGGTCTCCGCCGACAGGGTTGTCCCTGCCCGGCCGGCGAGCTCGTCGGCGAACAGGGGAAGGCAGAGGAAACCGGAGCTCCCGAGCGGGGAGTCGATCTGCTCGAGGAGCCGCGCCCGCCCGTCGGTGAACAGGTGGGCGCGGATCGCCTCCCGCGAGGCGCGCGAGGACGGCATACCGACGTGGGCGAGGAGGTCGCCCGGCGCGGGCAGGTAGCCCACGATCGCCGCGTCGAGCACCCCGGACGGCACGCCCGGTCCCCGCTCTCCTCCGGCCTCCGCGGTCAGCGGGCCCCCAGCCCGCCCCGTACGGGGTGGGTGAGCAGCCATGGCGACCAGATCGCGACGGAGCCCCTCCGCCACCACCTCGCACCTGTCCTCGCTCAGGACGTCGACGGCGGCGCGCAGGGTGACCCGTAGCCCGTCGTCGTGGGGACGTGCGCTGAGGAACAGGTCGGTGCCGATCGGGGGCGGTTCCATGTCACCCCCCTCCGGGTCCCAGACGAGGCGCAGCGTGCGTCCGGTGATCGCGCCGAGCGAGCCGAAGTCCAGGTAGCTGAAGGCGAACTGCGCCCCGAAGGAGGACGGGCCGCCCCCGTGGGCGGCAGGCGCACCGACGAGGTCGTGCATCGTGGCCCCCCCGGTGCGCGCGCTGGTCACCGACCGGCTGACGGCGCGCAGCTGCTCCCGGACGGTGCCCTCCCCGGCCAGGCGGACGGGCACGAGGTGCGCGAAGGGGCCGACGATCCGGGTGATGTCCCGCGACGGGTGGTCGCGTCCGGTCGTCGCGACCCCCACCACGAGGTCCGGCTGGCCCGTGAGACGCGCCAACGCACGGAAGAAGGCGGTCAGCAGCGGGGCGTACGGGGTCGCCCCCTCCTCCGTCGCCAGCCGGCGGAGCGCGCCGGCGGTGCTGCCGTCGAGGAGGAAGGTCCGCCGCAGGGGAGCCTTCCCCTCCGCGTCACGGGGCGCGTCCGGGGAGCGTAGCCGGGGTGCGGCGTAGGGGGCCGACCCCGCACCCGCCAGCTCCGACCCTCCCGACCCGGTCTCCCCCCGGGCGAGGAGAGCGGCGTGGTCGCGGAACGTGCGGCGCAACGGGGGCAGCTCGGCGGGACTCCCTGTGGCGAGAGCGTCGTAGAGCGCCATGAGGTCCTTGGCCAGCAGGACGACGCTGTAGCCGTCCGCGACGGCGTGGTGGCCGTGCACGAGCAGCGCGTGCTCCTGCGGCGCCAGCTCAAGGAGGTGGAGGCGCACCAGGGGCCAGCCGGAGGGGTCGAACCGGTGGCGGCGCTCCTCGGCCACCCGTGACGCCAGGTGCTCGGGCTCGACCTGCTCCGTCCCGACGGTGATCGTGCACGGTTCAGGCACCTCCCGCTGCAGGGGCGGTCGACGGTCAGGCAGGAGAGCCGTGCGCAGCATGGGGTGGCGGGCCACCAGGAGGTCGGTCGCCCGCTGGAACAGCACGGTGTCCAGGGGGCCGTGGACGCGGAAGCAGCTCACCCAGCTCGACCGGGCGTCGGGGGACAGCGCCTCGGCGAGCAGGAAGCCTCGTTGGGCCGGGGTCAGCGGGAAGGGCTCGAGGGGGTGGGTATGCCGTGACTCGCCGGCGTCGGGAGTCGGCACCGCGCCGCGCCCCCCGGTGGGGTCCCCCGCGTCGGTCGCGGAGGTGGCGACGCAGGCGTCGACGGCCGTCGCGAGGTCCGCGAGCCTGCGGTGGCGGTACATCAGCGTCGGCGCGGGGAGCACCGGGACGTGCGGCTCCAGCCGGGCGAAGACGTCGAGCACGGCGATCGAGTCCCCGCCGAGGGCGAAGAAGTCGTCGTCCCGGGACACCGCGACCCCGAGGACGGCACCCCACACGTCCGCGAGCAGCGCCTCGGTCGCGGTCAGCGCGAGGTCCGCACCTGTTCCCGCGCCGGCCGTGACGTCGAGCGCGTCGACGGCGGGCAGGGCTCCGCGGTCGATCTTCCCGGCGGCCGTCAGCGGCAGGTCGTCGACCAGCCGGATCCGGGAGGGCACCATGTAGTCGGGCAGCAGTGCGGCGAGGTGCTCACGCAGGCCCTCGACGTCGACGTCACCCGCCCGACCGTTGTCCGAGGGTGCGCGTCGAGGCTGGACGTGGGCGACCAGCCTCGGCCCCCCGCCGGCGGCCACCGCCTCCGGCAGCACCGCAGCACGCTCGAGCCCGGGGTGCCCCTCCAGCACCGCCTCGATCTCGGCGGGCTCCACCCGGTGACCGCGGATCTTGACCTGCCGGTCCGTCCGTCCCAGGAGGTCCAGCCGCCCGTCGGCACGACGCACGACCCGGTCGCCGGTGCGGTAGAACCGGGTCCCGGACCGCTCGACGAATGCGCTCTCCGTCAGCTCCGGCTCGTCGAGGTAGCCGGCCGTCACCCCTGGACCGGCCAGGAGCAGCTCCCCCGGCTCCCCGGGCGGACAGCTGCTCCCGTCCGCCCCGACGACGTCGACCACGGTGCCTGCGACGGGCCGGCCGATCGGGATGCGGGTGACCGCGTCGTCGGGCCGTGCGTCGACGACCTCGTAGGTGGCGTTGATCGTGGCCTCGGTGGGGCCGTACAGGTTGACCACCCGGTGAGCGGTGCCGAAGAGGTCGAACCAGCGGCGCACCAGGTCGGCCGGGAGCGGCTCGCCCCCGACGTGGACCCAGCGCAGCGAGCCCAGGTCCGGGGGGGACCCGGTGCCGGCCGCGCGGCGCTCGGAGGCGCGCAGGAGCTCGCGCCACAGGGTCGGCACCGAGCTCCAGACGGTGACCCTGCGCCGCTCCACCTCCGCGAGGAGCGACTGCGGGTCGCGTAGCACGTCGGGTGCCATCACCTCGACCGTGGCGCCGACGAGGAGGGGGGCGAGCAGCTGCCGCACCGAGGCGTCGAAGCAGCTGCTGGCCGTGGCGGCCATCCGGTCCCCGGTGACGTACCCGAAGGTCCTGATGGCCCAGTCGAGGTATGCCGTCAGGGCCCGGTGGGTCACGGGGACGCCCTTGGGCCGGCCCGTGGTGCCGGAGGTGAAGATGACGTAGGCCTCGTCCTCCGGTCGGACGGGGGCGTCCGGCAGGTCGGGGGACCCGGGTGCACCGTCGTCGGCGAGCTCGTCGAGGTCGACCACGGACACCGACGGGATCCCGTCGGCGAGCCGGCGCGTGGCCGCGTGGCAGACCACCGCCCGGGCGGCGGTGCGTGCAGCCTGGTCCGCGAGGCGGGGCGACGGGTGACGCGGGTCGAGCGGCACCCAGGACGCTCCGCAGCACAGGATGCCGACGAGGCCCGCGACCGTGTCCGCACCGGGCGTGGTCAGCAGCACGACGCGGTCGCCCGGCCGCACCCCCTCACGGCGCAGACGCCGGGCGACCCCGCGCGCGCGGTGCTCGAGCTCGGCGTAGCTCGTCGTCCCTTCGTCGCTCCGGACGGCCACCGCGTCGGGTGCCCGTCGGCACTGCTCGAGGATCCGGCCGGCCAGCCCCCACGGTGCCGCGCCAGCAGGAGCGAGCCCCGCCACGGAGGTCAGCCCGGCGAGCAGCTCGTCGGTGAGACGGTCGATGGTGGCCGGGGTGAACAGGCGCGCCGGGTAGTTCCACGAGAGGTGCAGGGAGCCGGCGAACTCCCAGCAGACCAGGCTCAGCCGGGTCGCGGCGGACGCGGTCCGCGCCGCGGTGGCGGTGACCCTGACCGGGCAGCCGGCGGGGGCCTGGAGGGGGAAGCGCGCGAAGCTGAAGCTGGCAGCCGCCGCCGTGCGCGGGACGGCGTCGACCGCGGGCAGAGCCCTGGCCAGGTCGAGCGAGCTGACGCTGCCGTGCGTCTCGGTCTCCAGCCAGGCCCGGCGCACGCTCCGGGCCAGGTCCCCGGGGGCCTCGTCGTGCGTGATGGCCACGGTCAGGGGAAGGGTGTCCGCGAACGGCCCGACGACCCGGTCGATGCCGGGGAGGCGCGCGTCGCGCCCTGCCCGCGCCACGTTGACGGTGACCTCGGGTCGGCCGGACAGGTCGGCCAGCAGCCGGACGTAGGCCGACAGCACCAGGTGGAAGAGCGAGACGTCGTGCTCCGCGGCCCGGACCCGCAGCGCGTCCGTGACCGCGGCCGGGAGGGCGAGCTGGGAGGCTCGCAGCGGCGGCGCCGGGTCGGCGGTCGGGTCCCCGTCGTACGGGAGGGGGGCCGGGGGAGTCGCTGCCCCGAGCCGCTCCCGCCAGTACGTCACGTCGGTGCGGAAGGCCTCCGAGCCGCGGCCCTGCGCGCTGACCCTGACCTGGTCCCGGAAAACCGACGACAGCGGGGGCAGGTCGGGTGGCCGTCCCTCGCCCAGCGCGGTGTAGACGTCCCAGAGCTCCTCGCACAGGACGTGCAGACTGCCTCCGTCCGCCGCGGCGTGGTGCACGACCACCACGAGGTGAGCACGCCCGGCGTCCTCCCGCAGGAGCGCGACGCGGATCGGCGGTTCGGTCCGGAGGTCGAACGTGCGGTTGCAGAGCGCGTCCTCGACGTCCTCGACCGGACGGTCCAGGTCGGACACGGTGAACCACCCGGGGCGGACGTCCCCGGCAGGGGTCCCGATCAGCTGGTGCAGGTCGGCTCCGTCCGGGCGCAGCCGCATGCGCAGCATGGGGTGGCGGTCCTCCAGGACGGCGAGAGAGCGTGCCAGGAGCGTCTCGTCGGGCGGTCTCGACAGCGTGAGCCGCACGCAGGCGTAGGCGGCGACGCCAGGATGCAGCACCCCTGTCGTGTGGAACGCCTGCTGCACGGGCGTCACCCCGAAGGTCGCCTCCTCCCCCTCGTCCTCCTGCGCCCCCGCCTGCGGGTCCTGCCCGGCCGCAGCCCCGGCCGCCCGGGGCGCGGGGTCGTCGGACCGTCCCACCGGCCCTCCCCGGGGGAGCGGGGAGGACGAGAGGTATACCGTCAGCTCGGCGACCGAGGGGTGCTCGAAGAGCAGCGTCGTCGGGAGCGCACGACCCAGCACCTCCTCGAGCCTCTTGACGAGGTCGACGGCGGTCAGCGAGTCCAGCCCCATCGTGAGGAAGGACGCGTCGTCGTCCAGCTCCTCGGGCCGTTGCCCGATCTCGGGCGCGATCAGACCGGCGACCAGGTCGCGCACGCCCGGTTGGTCGGCTCCCGGTCCGGGCGCGGACCGCGTCCCGAGCGTGGCGACCGTGCCGGCCGGCCGGGCCGGCTCGGGCGGAGGTGGGCTCGACAGCTCGCCCGCCGCCCCCCGCTCGCGCGGGGCGGTGACGTGGGGCGCCCCACCCGCCGCCTCCAGGACCAGGAGCTGCGCTGCCGTCACGGAGGGTGCGTCGCACAGTGCCCGGAGCGCGGCCTCGGGCACCAGCTGCGGCACCTCCCGCGTCCTGGTGGCCAGCGCGAAGAGCGGCGACCCAGCCATGCCGGTCCCCGTCCAGGCGGCGAAGTTCAGCGACTGCATCGGCCTGCCGGCCGCGCTCTCCGTCGCGGCGAAGGCGTCGAGGAAGGCGTTGGCAGCGGCATACGGAGCCTGGCCGCCCGCGTAGCCGGGCAGCGCGGAGCTGATGGAGGAGAAGAGCATGAAGGTCGACGGCCGCCGGCCGTGGCGATCGAGGGCGCGGGTGAGGAGCAGGGTGCCCCTGACCTTGGGTGCCAGGACCTCCTCGACGGCCTCGGCGGGCAGCGACCTCAGGGCCCCGGCGTGGGTGAGGCCGGCGGCGTGGAACACGCCGTCCAGGTCCGGGAGCCCGGCGACGAGCCGCTCGACGTCGGCCGGGGAGCCCAGGTCGGCGGAGACGTAGCGCGGGGAGGCACCCATGTGCTCCAGGTCCGCGAGGAGCCCCGGTCGGCAGGACGGCGACCGGCCGACCAGGACGATGCTCGGATGTCCTCGGGCGGCGAGGTGGCGGGCGACGGCCGAACCCACCCCTCCGGCGCCGCCCGTGATCAGGTACCGGCCGTCGACGGGCAGCCCCCCGTCCCGGTCGCGCCGGAGCGCCGTGCCAGCACGGGCCACCCTGGTCAGCCGCCGTCCACCCCGCCAGGCCACGGACTCGCCGTCCCCGGGGCGGGGGGCCGCGTCCACCTCCCGGACCAGCGCCTCGAGGCGGTCCGGGAGGTCGTCCAGCGAGGACAGGTCGACGACCCGGACCCCCTGGGAGTCGTCCTCCTCGGGCAGCGCCGTGGACAGCGCCGCCAGCACCGACTGTCCCGGACGCGGACGTTCGACCGTCACGGCGGTCCGGACGACGTCCTCGGTGACGACGACCAGCGGCGTGGGCCGTCCGGCGAGATGACTGCTCACCGTCCGCAGGAGGGAGGACGCACCCTGCACGACGTCGTCCAGCACCTGCACGGTGTCGAGGTCGACGGCCGGACCCGCCAGCAGGACCATCACGGAGGCGGGAGGGCAGTCGGCCAGGGCCTCCACCGGGGGCCGGTGGACCGTCACTCCCCGGCGGGTCAGCCGGTCGGCGAGCGGCCCGGCCAGGTCGTCGTGAACGCCCACGAGGCAGACGCTGTGCACGACCGTGCCGGCGGGGAGCGCCGCCTCCTGCCAGCCGAAGGGGTGCAGGAGGGCCGAGACCTGGGGCTCGGCACTGCCGTGGGCGGGAGCCTGGGGGAGAGGCTCGGGCAGCCAGTGGCGGCGTCGCTGGAAGGGGTAGGGGGGTACGTCGACGCGGGGACGCCCGGGAACGGCGGGGGGCGGGGCGACGGGGACACCGACCGCCCACAGGTGGCCCACCGTCCCGACCAGCTCCCGGGCGTCGGGGGTGGTGGGGCCCAGCAGGGGAAGGACCTCGACGTGACCGGGGGTGCCCAGGGCGCCGGCGACGGAGCTCACGGTGGCGCTGAGGGCCATCCCGGGACCCACCTCGACGAACGTGTCGTACCCCTCCTGCAGCAGGCGCTCGACAGCCGGACCGAACCGGACGGGCAGGCGGGCGTGGTCCGCCAGGTAGGCCGGGTCGAGGGTCGGCGACCACTCGCCCGTCACGGTGCTGAGCAACGGGACCTCGGGCGGTCCGGGCCCCAGGTCGCGGGCCGCCGCGCGCAGGGCGTCCAGCGCAGGGTCCATCATCGCGGAGTGGAAGGCACGGGAGACCCGGAGCCGCCGGACGCGGCAACCGCGGTCGACCCACAGCGCCGTGGCCGCCTCGACGGCCGCCGCGGTCCCCGAGACGACGAACCGGCCCGGCCCGTTGAGCGCCGCCAGCGAGAGGTCCCCGGCGGACCCGTCCACCACCGGCAGCACCTGGGCCTCCGCGCCGGACACCGCGACCATGGCTCCCGGGGCGCAGTCCCGCTGCATGGTCCGGCCGCGCTCCATCGCGAAGCGGACGGCCTCCGCGGGCGTCAGCGCGCCGGACACCCCCGCGGCGGCGAGCTCGCCGACGCTGTGCCCGAGCACGGCGTCGGCGCGGACGCCCCACGCGCGCAGCTGGTGCGCGAGGCAGATGCCGAAGGCGACGACGAGCGGCTGCGCGACCGCGGTGTCGGCCAGCTCCTCGGGGTCGGCGTCAGCGTCCAGGGACCACCCCAGCAGGTCCTGCCGCCCGACCGGCCCGGTCGCGGCGGACAGCTCCTCGAGGAGGGACCGGTAGGCCGGCTGCGACCCGTGGAGCCAGGCGCCCATGCCGGGGACCTGCGAGCCCTGCCCGGGGAAGAGGAGCGCCACCCGCGGCCGCCGGCGCGCCTCCACCCCCACCGTGCCGCGCCCGAGGACCTCCTCCAGCCGCCAGGCGAGATCGCCCTGGACGGCGATCCCCAGCCGGTGCCGGGAGGGGTCCCGGGCGGTGGCGACGCTGCGGCAGACGTCGTCCTCGTCGAGGTCCGGGTGGCTGCGGACGTGGGCGGCCAGGTCCGCGGCCGCCACCCGCAGCGCACCCTCCGTCGCGGCCGAGAGCGTCAGCAGGTGGGGACCGGGGCTCGTGCCACCGTCGGCGGGCGGGGGCTCGTCGAGGGCCTGCTCCAGGATCACGTGCGCGTTGGTCCCCCCGAAGCCGAAGCTGTCGATGCCGGCGCGCAGGGGCGGCGGACCGGTCCACGGCCTGGGCTCGGTCACGACGGAGAGGCCGGCCGAGGCGAGGTCGAACTCCGGCGAGGGCCCGGAGTAGTGGAGGGACGGCGGGAGCCGGCGGTGGTGGAGAGAGAGCACCACCTTGAGCAGGCTCGGCATACCGGCCGCGTTGAGCAGGTGCCCGACGTTGGTCTTGACCGAGCCGATCCACCGCGGCCCGTCCGAGGCAGGGAAGCTGCGCATCAGGGACCGCGCCTCGATCGGGTCGCCGATCGCGGTGCCGGTCCCGTGGGCCTCGACGTAGCTGACGGTCGCGGGGTCGATGCCGGCGTCCCGGTATGCCGCCCCGATCACCGCCTCCTGCAGCAGCGGGTTTGGCGCCATCAGGCTCAGCGAGCGGCCGTCGTTGTTGACCGCGCTCCCGCGGACCAGCGCGAGCACCCGGTCGCCGGCGGCCCGTGCGTCCGGGAGGGGTTCGAGCACGAGGGCAGCCGCGCCCTCGCCCGGCACGAAGCCGTCGGCCCCGGCGCTGAAGGCGCGGCTGCGGCCCGTCGGGGACAGCGCCTGCGCGGCCTCCAGCAGCTGGTGGGTCGTCGGCGTGAGGTTCAGGTGCACCCCGCCCACGACCGCCAGGTCGCACTCGCCGGCCTCCAGGCTGCGTCGCGCCTGGTGCAGCGCGACGAGCGCGGACGAGCACGCCGTGTCCACCACCATGGCGGGTCCGGACAGGTCGAGGTGGTGAGCCACCCGGGCGGCGACCAGGTTGCGGAGGTTGCCCACGAGGGCTGCGGCGGAGGGCGCGAGCCCGTCGTCCAGCGCCCGGCGGAGCAGTTCCGGGTAGCCGCTCTCGCCCACCGCCACGAAGACGCCGATGCGACGGCCACGGCGGCGAGCCCCGGCATACCCGGCCCGTTCGAGCGCCTCGTGGGCGACCTCGAGCAGGAGGCGGGCGTGCGGGTCCGTCACCGCGGCCTCGGCGGGGGTGAGGCCGAAGTAGTCCGCGTCGAACCCGGCGACGTCGTCGAGGAACGCGCCCCAGCGGGCGCGAGCCCCATCCGGCACCTGCCAGCGGGAGGTCGGCACCTCGGTGACGCTGTCCCGGCCGGCGACGAGGTTGGCCCAGAACTCCTCCGGCGAGTCCGCGTCCGGGAGACGGCACGCCAGCCCGACGACGGCCGCCGGTGACGCCACCGCCCGGTCGCGCGCCGGCCCGGCAGGAGCAGCGACCTCGGCAGGAGCAGGGACCTCGCCCCGGTCGGGGCCGGGAGCCCGGTCGCCCCGGTCGAGAAGATGGTCGGTGAGCGCGCCCACCGTGGCGCAGTCGCGGAGCAGGGCCGGCTCCAGCGGACCACCGAAGACCTCCTCGAGCCGACCGAGGACCTGCATCGCGGTGAGGGAGGAGCCGCCGATGGCCAGGAAGCGGTCGTCGGTCCCGATGATGCCGGCCGGCACCTGCAGGACCTGGGCCCAGATGTCGGTGACGAGCGCCTCGACCTCCCCCCGGGCCGTCGGAGCGGCCGAGGTCGGGGGTGGGCCGGTGGTGCACGCGGCCGCCACGTCCTGCTCGAGCGTGACGAACTCGCCGGCCACCAGGAGCTCGCGCAGCCGGCCCCGGCGGATCTTGCCGCTCGTCGTGCGGGGGAAGGTCTCGGGCGGGACGGGGAGCACGAGCACGTCCGGGTGGGCCAGGGCCTCGCGCACCCGGGTCCGGACGGCCAGGAGGACCGCGCTCGCGGCGTCGAGGTCCGGAGCGCGGGCGGTGAGGAACACGGCGACCCGCTCCGAGGCGGTGATCGGGTCGGGGTAGCCCACGACGGCGACCCGGCCTGGGGGCACCCCGGGCGTCGCGGTGACGACCTGCTCCAGGTCGTGGGCGTGGAACTTCTGCCCGTTGACGAAGAGCACGTCCTTGGCGCGACCGGTCACGCAGAGCCGTCCGGCTCGGAGAAAGCCGAGGTCGCCGGTGCGCAGCCAGCCGTCGACGAAGGTCTCGGCCGTCTCCTGCGGTCGGTCGTGGTATCCGGCCGCGACGTTCGGGCCGCGGTACTCGATCTGCCCCACCACGGAGTCAGGGACGACGTTCCGGTCGTCGTCGACGATCCGCAGCTCGCCGCCGCGGACCGCGACGCCCACGTCCATGAGCTCCACGGGGTGCGCCCGGTGCTCGTCGGCGGGTGTCAGCTCCTCGCCCACGTCCACGTCCACGTCCACGTCGACGGCACGGCCGTCCGCGAGCGCCTGCCGGTCCAGGGCGAGCGGTTCTGCGAGCTCGCCCAGGGGAGGAAAGGTCACGGCGACCGTCGCCTCGGCGAGGCCGTACAGCGGCACGAGGGCCCAGGGGTCCAGGCCCGCGGGCCGCAGGTGCTCGCGGAAACGCCGCCAGGCGCGGGAGGGGATCGGCTCCGAACCGACCCCGACGAGCCGGACGGTGCTGAGGTCGAGCGCGGCGACCTGGTCGGCGGACACCCTCCGGAGCGTGAGGTCGAGCGCGAAGCTGGCCATCGGCAGCAGGGTGGCCCGGTGCCGGGTGGCGGTCTGGTACCACAGGACGGGGCGCTTGCCGAAGTCGGCGGCCCCCATCGTCACCTGCTTCATGCCGACCGCGAGCGGGGTCAGGTGGGCGCCGATGAGGCCCATGTCGTGGAAGTACGGCAGCCAGGTGACCAGGACGTCGTCCGCCCTCGCCGCCCCCGCGGTCCGAGCCTGCTCGATGTTGGCGAGGAGGTTGGCGTGCGTGAGCCGGACCCCCTTGGGTGTCCCCGTGCTGCCGGAGGAGAACTGGAGGAACGCGACGTCGGTCGGAGCGGCCACGTGCACGTCCGCGACCGGGGGCGAGGCCTGCAGCGTGGCGATGTCGAGCAGCGCCAGGCTCCCCTCCTCACCGACTGTCAGGCCTCCCCCCAGCTGCGACCTCAGCGTGGCGTCCACGACGAGCGGCAGTCGGCCCAGGTGGCCCCACACGGGCAGGACCCTGTCCGGGACGGGGGCCAGCGGCACGGGCAGGAGCCCGGCGGCCAGGGCACCCCAGAAGGCGGGCAGGAAGGACCCGGAGTCGGTCGGGAGGACGATGACGGGCGCACCGGGCGCCAGGCCGGCCGACATGAGGCCTCCGGCCACCCGGAGCGAGCTCTCGAGGAGCCCCCGGTGGGTCAGCGTGCGCTCGGCGCCCTCGCCGTCGACCTGCACGATGACCTGGTCCGCCCGGTCGCGTGCCGCGTCCAGGAGCAGGTCCAGGACGGTGCGCTCCCGGTTCATGCGGGGCGCTCCGTGCAGACCGTGACGAGGACGTCCCGGGCGGGGGAGGTGCTGGTGAGGGTCCACGAGCCGGCCAGCTCCCCGAGCAGTGCCGGTGCCGCCCCCGAGCAGTCGACGCCGACGGTCCTGGGGTCCTGGCCCAGCCCGGCACCGGTCGCCTTGAGGAAGGCCTCCTTGGCGGTCCACAGCCGGAAGAACCGGTGGTGCCACGCGGGACCGGCCGGGACCTCGTCCACCCAGGACAGCTCGGGCGGCGACAGGCAGCGTCGGACGAGCGACGGGGAGACGGGGCGCACCGTCTCCAGGTCGATCCCCACGCGCCCGGCCGCGCTGAGCGCGGCTGCGACCCAGCCGCCGCTGTGCGACATCGAGACGTCGAGGGGAGGGTCGGTGCGGGGGCGGCCGTCCGGGCCCCGGCGCAGCGGCGCGCCCCGGCCCGCCGTCAGGTCCTGCATCAGGACCCAGCCGAGGGCGGACGCCAGACGGTCCTCGCGCCGCAGCAACGCGGCGACCCGCGACCGCTCGACGGTCGGAAGACGTCGGACCAGCGCGTCCAGGGCGTCCACCGACAGGTCCGGGCAGCGTCGGACGCGGACGAGCGTGTCGGGATCCCCGGCACTCCTCGCCATTGGTCAACCATTCGCCGCGGGGGGACCTGCCCCAGGCACGGTCCCGACGGTTGCTCGCTCGGACGAGAGCAACGTAGCGCAACGCCGACCTGACGGCCGAGCAGATTGGCAGGGGTGGTGTGGATGAGTCGGCCGGTACGCCGGGTTCTGTCCCTCCGCGCCGTCACCGGCACTGCGGAGGTGGCGACCATCCATCTACGACGACCGTTGCCGGTCGCCTCCAGCGGCCTACCCGTGCGCTCGGGCGGGCAGCCCTCGGACACGCACTGTCTGGCCTTGCTCCAGGTGGGGTTTACCGAGCCACGCCAGTCACCTGACGTGCTGGTGGTCTCTTACACCACCGTTTCACCCTGACCCACCGCCGGGGCGGTGGGCGGTCTGTTTTCTGTGGCACTGTCCCGCGGGTCACCCCGGGTGGCTGTTAGCCATCACCTCGCCCTGTGGAGCCCGGACGTTCCTCGGCGGGCACCCTCTCGGGGCCCGACGCGGCCGCCTGGCCGACTCATCCACGACCGCCCAGTCTAGCGCCGCTCAGAGCACCGTCGGGCCGGCGTCGCGCAGGTCGATCAGCTCGACCCCGCCGTCGGCGCCGTAGGCCTCGATGTGCTTCAGGTAGATCGCCCGCCCGGCGTCGACGAGGAGCCCGTCGTGGATGGGGACCACCCCCCGCGCCGGACCGATCCGCCGGACGAACTCGATCGTCTCGGACACCTTGCCCCACGGGGCGCTGACCGGCACGCACAGCACGTCCACGTCGCCCGGCTCCCCGTCGAGCGCGTCGCCCGGGTGGTAGACCGAGGGCTCGCCCTCCGACCTGAGGACGACCCCGACGTTGCCGATCCGGTCGAGGTAGGGGTGGATCTCGGCGTGCACCTCGCCCACGGGCGTCACGCGGAGGTGACCGAGCTCGAGAACCTGGCCGGTCGACATACGCTCCGCCCGGTCGGCGAGGCCCTCCCGGGCGAGCACCTCCGCGGTCTGCGGCTCGACGAGCACGCGCGCCCGAGGGTTGGCGCGCAGCAGGGCCGGCAGCTGCTCGAGGTCGCAGTGGTCGGGGTGCTGGTGGGTGACGACGACGGCGGTCAGGTCACGCTGCCCGCCCACGTCGGAGAAGTTGCCGGGGTCGACCAGCACGCGCTGGTCGGCGGACTCGACGAGGAGGCAGGCGTGGCCGAGCGAGGTGAGCTGCATACCCCGACGGTATGCCGCCACCCACCGTCCGCGCGAGGGCTCGGCCCGTCCGGGGCCGGGTAGCGTAGGCGCCCGTGGAGTTCCTCAACGGCACGCAGCCGACTCACGACCTGACCTATGCCGACGTGTTCATGGTCCCGTCCCGCTCGGCGGTCGTCTCCCGGCTCGACGTCGACCTGGGCACGGCCGACGGCGTGGGCACGACCCTGCCGGTCGTCGTCGCCAACATGACGGCGGTCGCCGGGCGCCGGATGGCCGAGACGGTCGCCCGGCGGGGAGGCGTCGCGGTGCTGCCGCAGGACATCCCGCTGCCCGAGGTCCGTCGGACCGTCGAGCGCGTCAAGGGCAGCCACTCCGTCTACGAGACGCCGATCGTCATCGAGCGCTCGGCCCCGGTGGCGCAGCTCCTGTCGGTCATGCACAAGCGGGCGCACCACGCCGCGGTGGTCGTGGAGGCGGGGCGGCCCATCGGTCTGGTCACCGAGTCCGACACGGGGGAGGTCGACCGGTTCGCCTCGGTCGGTGACGTCATGAGCGAGCCGCGGCTGGTGCTCGAGGACGGCGTGGACCTGCGCGCTGCCTACGAGCAGCTCGAGGAGAACCGCGTCGAGCTCGCCCCCGTGGTGGCCGGCGGGCTGCTGCGCGGCATCGTGACCCGGACCGGGCTGCTCCGGTCGGCCATCTACCGGCCGGCCCTGGACGCCGAGGGCCAGCTGTGCGTCGGGGCGGCGGTCGGCATCAACGGCGACGTCCCGGGCAAGGCGGCCGAGCTGCTCGCCGCCGGTGCCGACGTCCTGGTCGTGGACACCGCGCACGGGCACCAGGAGAAGATGCTCGAGGCGTTGCCGCACGTCCTCGCCGCGCGTGACGCGCACGAGGCCGCGACCGGGCACCGGGTGCCCGTCGTCGCGGGCAACGTCGTCTCGCGGGGCGGGGTCGAGGACCTGGTGGCCGCGGGGGCGGACGTCGTCAAGGTGGGGGTCGGGCCGGGCGCCATGTGCACCACCCGGATGATGACCGGGGTCGGCCGGCCGCAGTTCTCGGCCGTGCTGGAGTGCGCGGAGACCGCCCGCGGTCTCGGGGCGCAGGTGTGGGCCGACGGCGGGGTGAAGTACCCCCGCGACGTCGCCCTCGCGCTCGCGGCCGGCGCGGCCTCGGTGATGATCGGCTCGTGGTTCGCCGGCACGCTCGAGTCGCCGGGTGACCTCATGCGGGACGCGGACGGGCGGGCCTACAAGGAGTCCTTCGGTATGGCGTCGGCGCGGGCGGTCCGCAACCGCACCCGCGACCTGTCCGCCTTCGACCGCGCCCGCTCCGAGCTCTTCGAGGAGGGCATCTCCTCGGGCCGGATGTTCCTCGACCCGCTGCGCCCGGGTGTCGAGGACGTGCTGGACCAGATCGTCTCCGGCGTCCGCTCGGCGTTCACCTACGCCGGTGCCCGGACGATCGGGGAGTTCCACACCCGCGCGGTCGTCGGGGTCCAGGGCGCCGCCGGCTACGAGGAGGGACGCCCCCGGCACACCTCCTGGTGAGGGCGGGGCTGGGCAGTCCGCACCCACCGACGGGCCCGCACGGACACACCGACGGGCCCGCACGGACGGCGTCCGGGTGTCAGCCGAGGTGCTCGGCGTGCCAGGCGGCGCCGACGATGCCCGCCTCGTTCTTCAGCTCGGCCGGCACGATCGGGGCGCGCAGCGACAGCAGCGGCAGAAACTTGTCGGCCTTCTTCGACACCCCGCCACCGACGATGATCAGGTCGGGGGAGAAGAGCGCCTCCACCGTCTCGTAGTAGCGCTGCAGGCGCTTGGCCCACTCCTTCCACGAGAGGTCCTCGCGCTCCCGGGCGCTGCTGGCGGCCCGGCTCTCGGCGTCGTGCCCGTCGATCTCCAGGTGACCGAGCTCGGTGTTGGGCACGAGGACGCCCTCGACGAAGAGCGCCGAGCCGATACCGGTGCCGAGGGTGGTCAGCAGGACGACGCCCTTCTGGTCCCGCCCGGCTCCGTAGTGCACCTCGGCGACCCCGGCCGCGTCCGCGTCGTTGACCACGTGCACCGGCCGTCCCAGGCGCTCGGTGAACAGGGCGTCCGCGTCGGTGTCGATCCAGGACCGGTCGATGTTGGCGGCGGAGCGCACGACGCCCCGCTGCACGACGGCGGGGAGGGTGATCCCGATGGGGGCCTTCTTCCCCACGTCGTCGGAGAACGCCGCGACCAGCTCCTCGACCACGTCTGCGACGTCGTCCGGGGTGGCTCCCTCCGGGGTCTCGACGCGGCGGCGCTCGGCCGCGAGCTCCCCCCCGCCGAGGTCGACAGGAGCTCCCTTGATCCCGCTGCCGCCGATGTCGATGCCGAGCACATGGTTGGCCATGCCGGACAGGGTATGCCGTGCGCGCCCCCCTGTCCGCCCAGGTCCAGCCGGAGAGGGCCCAGGAGGGGACGCAGCGCCCGTCGTCGGATCAGGGGAGGGTGAGGATCTCGGCGCCGTCGTCGGTGATGAGGATCGTGTGCTCGAACTGGGCCGAGGGGCGGCGGTCGGCGGTGACGACCGTCCAGCCGTCGTCCCACTCCTCCCACTCGTGGGTGCCCAGGTTGAGCATCGGCTCGATCGTGAACGTCATCCCCGGCTCGATGAGCGTGTCGTAGGCCGGGGCCGCGTCGTAGTGGGGGATGACGAGACCGGAGTGGAAGGCCTCCCCGACCCCGTGGCCGGTGAAGTCGCGCACGACGCCGTAGCCGAACCGGTCGGCGTAGCTCTCGATGACCCGGCCGATGACGTTGACCTGCCGCCCGGGTCGCGCAGCCCGGATGGCCCGCCGGAGGGCCTCCTCCGTCCGCTCGACGAGCAGGCGCGTCTCCTCGGCGACCTCGCCGCAGAGGAAGGTCGCGTTGTTGTCACCGTGGACCCCGCCCAGGTAGGCGGTCACGTCGATGTTGCAGATGTCGCCCTCGCGCAGCTCCCGGTCGTCGGGGATGCCGTGGCAGATGACCTCGTTGACGGAGGTGCACAGCGACTTCGGGTAGCCGCGGTAGCCCAGCGTCGACGGGTAGGCCCCGTGGTCGAGGAGGAACTCGTGCCCCGCCCGGTCGATGGCGTCGGTGGTCACGCCCGGGCGCACCATCGAGCCGCACAGCTCCAGCGCCTGCGCCGCGACCCGGCCGGCGACCCGCATCCGCTCGACCGTCGCCGCGTCCTTGACCTCCGAGCCGCGGAACGGCGCCGGGGCCGGCCGGTCGACATACTCGGGCCGGGCGATCGAGGAGGGGACCTGCAGCCTCGGGCTGATCGTCCCGGGGGCGAGCGGGGTGAGGGTCGGCATAGGGTGAATTCTAGGTGCCGTCCCCGACGGCCCCGGAGCGACAGGGAGCAGGTGTCAGGCATGGAGTACTGGTTCAACACCAAGACCGGCCAGGTGGAGTCGGGCGGCGACCCGGGACGGGCGCGCAGCGGGGACCTCATGGGTCCCTACGCCACCGAGGACGAGGCCTCGCGCGCCTACGAGCTCGCCGCCGAGCGCACCGCCGCCTGGGACGAGGAGGAGCGTGCCGAGGGGGAGTGGGCGACCGGCGACCGCGACGCCGCCGGCTGGGACAACAACCCGCTCAACGGCTGACCCAGCCGACCCCCGACGACCGACCGACGGCGGCCCGCGTGGACGAGGTGCTGGTCGAGCGCGTGCTCCGGGCCGTCGAGCAGGTGCCGCGCGGGCGGGTCGTGTCCTACGGCGACGTGGCCGCCCTGGTCGGCATCGGGCCCCGGCACGTGGGCAACGTCCTGGCCGCGTGGGGCGGCGACGTGCCCTGGTGGCGGGTGACCAACGTCGCGGGGGTGCTGCCCCCCGACCTGCTGGCCCGAGCCCGTCCGCACTGGGACGAGGAGGGCATCGAGGTCCGTCCGGACGGACGGGGGTGCCGCATCACGGCATACCGCGCGGACCTGGAGCGGCTGGCGCGCGACCACGCCCGCGCCACCGCCGGGCTCGACGGGGGGCATGGGGCAGGATGAGCGCATGAACCGCCAGCAGGAGTACGTCCTCCGCACGATCGAGGAGAGGGACATCCGGTTCGTCCGGCTCTGGTTCACCGACATCCTCGGCACCCTCAAGTCGGTCGCCGTCGCCCCCGCCGAGCTGGAGCAGGCCTTCACCGAGGGGATCGGCATCGACGGCAGCGTCATCGAGGGCTTCACCCGCGTCTACGAGGCCGACATGGTGGTCCAGCCGGACGCCGACACCTTCCAGGTGCTGCCGTGGCGCGAGCGGACGGCGCGGATGTTCTGCGACATCCACATGCCCGACGGCACCCCGGCGGCCACCGACTCGCGGCACATCCTGCGGCGCGCGCTCGACTCCGCCAGCCGCGAGGGGTTCACCTTCTACACCCACCCCGAGATCGAGTTCTACCTCTTCAACGAGCCCTACGACCCGAAGACCGGGCCGGTGCCGGTGGACCAGGCGGGCTACTTCGACCACGTGGCTCGCGGCGACGGGCACGACTTCCGCCGGGGCGCGATCGACACCCTGGAGCAGATGGGGATCAGCGTCGAGTTCAGCCACCACGAGGGCGGGCCCGGCCAGCAGGAGATCGACCTGCGCTACGCCGACGCCCTGTCGATGGCGGACAACATCATGACCTTCCGCACCGTGGTCCGGGAGGTGGCGCTGCAGCAGGGCGCGTTCGCCTCCTTCATGCCCAAGCCGCTCGCCCCGTGGCCGGGGTCGGGCATGCACACCCACGTGTCCCTCTTCGAGGGCGACACCAACGCGTTCTACGAGCCCGGTGCCGCCTACGAGCTGTCCCAGACGGGGCGACGCTTCATGGCCGGGGTGCTGGCGCACAGCCGCGAGATCTGCGCGGTCACCAACCAGTGGGTGAACTCCTACAAGCGCCTCTGGGGCGGCGGTGAGGCGCCGGCCTACGTCTGCTGGGGCCACAACAACCGCTCGGCGCTGGCCCGCGTGCCGATGTACTCCATCGGCAAGGGCCACTCCCGCCGCGTCGAGGTGCGCTCGATCGACTCCGCCTGCAACCCCTACCTCACCTACGCCCTCATCCTGGCCTCGGGCCTGCGCGGCATCCGCGAGGGGTACGACCTGCCGCCCGAGGCCGAGGACGACGTGTGGGCGCTCACCGACGCCGAGCGGCGCGCCCTGGGCATCGACCCCCTTCCGCAGAGCCTGGGCGAGGCGGTCGCGGTGATGGAGGAGTCCGACCTCGTCGCCGAGGTGCTGGGCGAGCAGGTCTTCGACTTCTACCTGCGCAACAAGTGGCAGGAGTGGGGCCAGTACCGCTCCCAGGTCACCCAGTTCGAGCTCGACCGCTACCTGCTGCACCTCTGATCCGGGGTATGCCGTGAGCGTCGCCGGCCCGTCCGCCAACCCCGGGACCGGCGCGTCGTGACCGTCGACCCGCGGGGTGCCCGCGCCCGGGGGACCCGCGCCGCCGGCGCCGGGGACCCGCCGGCGAGCGGGGTGGAGCTGGCCAGGGCCGGTCTGCAGGACACCGGCCGGGCGGGCCAGCTGCTGGCCGAGTTCCTCTCCCGACTGTCCGGCGACCTCGACGTGCCGGCCCTCCTGGCCGACCTCGCCTCGGCGGCGGACCCCGACGCCGCCCTGCTCGCGCTCGTCCGCCTCCTGGACCCCCGGACCACCGGCGCCGACGGCGGGAGGACGGACCGCCTCACGGCGCCGGTGGTGGAGGGCGGCGGGGAGCCGCGTCGTCGGCTGCTGGGACTCCTGGGGGGCTCGGTCGCGCTGGGAGAGCACCTGCAGCGCCACCCGGAGCACATCGCGGCCGTCGCCGAGGGAGCCGGCCCTCAGCCCTCGGCCGTCGTGGAGGCGGTGCGCGGGCTGGAGGGACGGGAGGGTGCGGACGCGCTGCGCGTGGCCTACCGCGGGCAGCTGGTCCGGGTCGCGACCACGGACCTGCTGAGCGAGGACCCCCTCGACCTGATGCCGACCGTCGGCGGCTGGCTGGCCGAGCTGGCGGGCGCCGCCCTCCAGGGCGCGCTGCTGCTCGCCCGGGCCGAGACGGAGGACGAGGGCACCTGCGACCTCGCGATCATCGGGATGGGCAAGACCGGGGGCTGCGAGCTCAACTACGTCAGCGACGTCGACGTGATCTTCCTGGCCCGTCCCCGCGAGGGCGTCCCCGAGGAGCAGGGCATGCGGGTGGGCGCCCGGCTGGCGAGCGCGGTGATGCGGATCTGCGGGCAGTCCACCGCGGAGGGCGCGCTGTGGCCGGTGGACGCGGCCCTGCGGCCCGAGGGCAAGCACGGCCCGCTGGTGCGCTCCCTCGGCTCGCACCGGGAGTACTACGAGCGGTGGGCCAGCACGTGGGAGTTCCAGGCGTTGCTCAAGGCGCGGCACGTGGCCGGGGACGAGGACCTGGCGCAGGAGTGGCTGGACCTGGTGCGCCCCAGGGTGTGGGCCGCGTCGGCGCGGGAGAACTTCGTCGACGACGTGCAGGCCATGCGCCGCCGGGTCGAGGACAACGTCCGGCAGGCCGAGGCGGACCGCCAGATCAAGCTGGGGCCCGGGGGGTTGCGCGACATCGAGTTCAGCGTCCAGCTCCTCCAGCTCGTCCACGGCCGCGTCGACGAGTCGCTGCGCTCCGGCACGACCCTGGACGCCCTACAGGCCCTGACCGCCGGCGGCTACGTGGGACGGGACGACCTGCGCGTGCTCGACGAGGCCTACCGTCTGCTGCGGTGCCTGGAGCACCGGGTGCAGCTGCACCGGATGCGGCGCACGCACGTCATGCCGACGGCCGACCTGGAGCTGCGCCGCCTCGGTCGTGCCCTGGGGGAGCGGGGTGAGGCCGACCGGGCTGTGCTGCAGCGCTGGCGCGCGGTGCAGCGGGACGTGCGCCGGCTGCACGAGCGGCTGTTCTACCGACCGCTGCTGTCGGCGGTCGCCAGGCTCTCCTCCGACGAGGCGAGGCTGACGCCGGAGGCGGCGCGCGAGCGGCTCGCCGCCCTGGGTTTCCGCGACCCGGCGGGAGCGATGCGCCACCTCGAGGCCCTCACCGAGGGGGTGAGCCGTCGGGCCACGATCCAGCGTCACCTCCTACCGGTCATGCTGGCCTGGTTCGCCGACGGCGCCGACCCGGACGCCGGCCTGCTGGCCTTCAGGCGGATCAGCGACGCGCTGGGGACCACGCACTGGTACCTCGGCATGCTCCGGGACGAGGGCACCGCCGCGCAGCGGCTCGCCCGGGTGCTCTCCTCGAGCCGGTATGCCGTCGACCTCCTCATCCGCTCGCCCGAGACCGTCTCGCTGCTGGGTGACGAGGCGGGTCTGGTGCCGCCGGACCGAGAGGCCCTCGTCGCGCGGATGCGGGCCGCCTCGACCCGCCAGAGCGGGGCGGACGAAGGCTTCCACGCGGTGCGCGCGGTCCGGGCCCGCGAGCTGGTCCGCATCGTGCTCGGCGACCTGGTCGGGGGGTGGGACGGCGGGCAGGTCCGGACCGCGCTGACCGAGGTGACCGACGCCTACCTCGAGAGCGCGCTCGAGGTGGCCGTCCGCTCGGTGCTGGGCCGACGCGGGGAGGAGCCTGCCACCGCCGTCCTCGTGGTCGGCATGGGGCGTCTCGGGGGT
Source organism: Ornithinimicrobium cerasi (assembly GCF_003702705.1). Lineage (GTDB taxonomy): Bacteria > Actinomycetota > Actinomycetes > Actinomycetales > Dermatophilaceae > Ornithinicoccus > Ornithinicoccus cerasi. The sequence continues at coordinate 273,306 of NZ_QZMN01000004.1, forward strand.
CGCGAGCTCGGCTACGCGAGCGACGCCGACGTCATGTACGTGCACGACCCGCTGCCCGGGGCCGACCCGGACACGGCCGCGACCCAGGCCGCCGCGGTCGTCACCGAGCTGCGCAGAGGGCTCGGCGGCTCCGGGCCGGACCCCACCCTCGAGCTCGACGCCGCCCTCCGCCCCGAGGGTCGCTCCGGGCCGCTCGTGCGCAGCCTCGAGGGTTACCGGTCCTACTACGAGCGGTGGTCCGCGGGCTGGGAGTCGCAGGCCCTCCTGCGGGCCCGGCCAGTCGCCGGCGACCCGGGGCTGGCGGAGCGGTTCACCGAGCTCATCCGTCCGCTGCGCTGGCCCGCCGGCGGCATCGGGGAGCCTGCGGTGCGCGAGATCCGCAGGCTGAAGGCGCGGATGGAGTCCGAGCGGCTCCCTCGTGGCGCGGACCCGCGGACGCACCTCAAGCTCGGTCTCGGCGGTCTCTCGGACGTCGAGTGGGTGGTCCAGCTGCTGCAGCTGCGGCACGCCGACGCCCATGAGGGCCTGCGGACGACGAGCACGGGCGAGGCGCTCGACGCCGCCGTGGCCGCCGGGTTGCTGGCGCCGGACGACGCCACCGAGCTGAGCACCGCCTGGCAGCTCGCCTCCCAGCTGCGCGACGCCGGCGTCGTCTGGCGGGGCCGGGCGGTGGACTCGGTGCCGAGCGACCTGCGCGACGCCGAGGGCATGGCCCGCATCATGGGCCGGGCGCCCGGCTCGGGCCACCAGCTGGCCGACGAGTGGCGCCGCGCTGCCCGGCACTCCCGCACGGTCGTCGAGCGGCTCCTCTACGGCGACGCGCCACCCCGTCCCGGCCTGCGCGCCGAGCCGGCACCCCGCGTCGGGCTCCCCCGTCAGCGCCCGGGCCGGGCGGCCGGCTTCCGCCGTGACACCGGGCTGGTGAACCCGCCCCGGTCCGCCTCGCGCTTCCCCCCGCCACGGCCGGGCGCCCCCGGTCCGCGGGACGGCGAGGCGGGTCGTGAGGACGGCGGCAGGGGCGGGCGTCCGTAGGATGTCCCGGTGACCAGCTCGAGCGGACCGGGTACCGACGCGCCGACCTCGCAGCCACCCGCAGCCCTCGTCCCCCGCGGGCTCGTGCTCCTGGGCGGCGCTCCCGAGGAGGTCACCGCCTGGGCCGCCAGGACGGTGGTCCCCCTCGTCGTCGCCCCGGCCGCCCCCTGGATCGTGGCCGTCGTCGCGGGCGAGGCGCGGGTCGGAGCGCCCTACGACGATCCGGCCCTGCTCGTGGCCGGTCGGCCCGTGCCGGCCAAGGCCGGCCCCGCGCTGGGCTTCTTCGAGGTGGACGGGCGCGCCGTCATCACCGTGCAGGGTCCTGGCCGTCGCCGCGGCCCCCGCTGGGTCGTCTGGGAACCCGACCTCGGGCTCCTGCGCCCTCCCGGCCTCGAGCTGGCGGGGCCGGCCGAGCTGGTGCGGGTCGCCGGGGCGGACCCGGACGTGCGCGACGAGCTGGTCGACCTCCTCCACGAGACCCGGAGCCGACCGCTGCGCATGCTCCAGGCCGTCATGGCCACCCTGTCGCTGCCGCTGGCCCGCCTGCTGGGCGAGCCGGAGCGGGCCGACGCGCTGGACGGGGCGGTGCGCCACGAGCCGCAGGGCCGGGAGGTGGACCGGTTCGAGGACGGTGTCGCGGACTCCGTGCGGCTGCGGCGGGAGCTCGGCGCGCTGCCGTGACCCCCTCGCTCACGCTCCTGCCCGCCGTCGACGTGGCAGCCGGCCGGGCCGCCCAGGTGGTCGACGCCGACGGCCACCGCGACGGCGGAACGGCCGACCCCCACGACGTCGTCGCCCGCTGGGTCTCGGAGGGGGCCGGGTGGGTGCACCTGGTCGACCTCGACCGGGCGTTCGGGCGCGGCGACAACGCCGCGCTGATGGCCGACCTGGTCAGCCGCTGCCCGGTCCGCGTGCAGCTCTCCGGGGGGCTCGCCGACGAGGTCGCGGTCGAGGAGGCCCTGGCGACGGGCGCGGACCGCGTGGTCCTCGCCAGCGCGCTCCTGGCCGACCCCGCCGCGCTCGGGCGGCTGGTCGAGCGGCACGGTGACCGGGTCGTCCCGGCGGTCGACGTCCGGGAGGGGCTGGTCGTCAGCCGCGGCACCAGCCTCACGCTCGGACCGGTGGCGGACGTGCTGCGCGCGACCCCGGTGCTGCGCGAGGTGCCGCTCCTCCTCGTCGCCGACGCCTCGCGCGACGGCACCCGCGCGGGCGCCGACCTCGACCTCTTCACCGGCGTCGCCGGGACGGCCGGTGTCGACGTCGTGGCCTCCGGCGGGATCGCCACCCTCGAGGACCTGCGCGCCCTGCGTGGCCTCACCTCCGTGGGCGTCGCCGGTGTGGTCCTGGGCGCAGCCCTCTACCACGGCGCCTTCACCCTCGCCGAGGCGCTCGAGGTCGCCCGGTGAGGCCGTGCCGACGACCGGCCGGAGCGGCGACGCACGCGGGGAGCCCAGGATGACGTCCCGGTTCTCCGGCCACGACCCTGCCCGTGGGCACGACACGGGCGGGGTGCCCTGGCGCGGACGCACCCTCACCGGCACCGGGTTCGACGGCGACACGGGGGCTGCGGACGAGAGGCTCGCCGCCCTGCTCGCCGAGCCGTCCCCCGACCCCGCTGCGGTCGTGGAGGCGGTCGCCGGCGCCCGTCTCCTGGTGCCGGTCGTGGCCGTGCCGGGGGAGGTCGACCACAGCACCGGCCTGGCCGTCGACGCCACCAGCGACATGGCCTCGGTCACCCTCGTGGCGCCGGACGGGCAGCGCGCGCTGCCGGCGTTCACGAGCGTGGCGGCCCTGGCGTCCTGGAACCCGGACGCCCGCCCGGTCCCGGTGACGGCGCAGCGCGCCGCCCTGGCCGCGGTGCAGGAGGGGTGCGAGGTCATCCTCGTCGACCTGCCGCCCCCGCCGGGGAGCCCTGTCTGCACCCTGCGGTCCTCGATGGTGTGGGCGCTGGCGATGGCCCGTCCCTGGCGCCCGGCCCACGAGGACGAGCACGTCGCACTGGCCGTCGCGGCGGCGGTGGCCGCAGAGCCGTCCGTGGCGCGTCACGCGACGGGCGGCACCGGGGACGGAGGTCTGCGGGTGGAGCTCGCGCTGCTCCCCGGACTGACCCGGGACGAGGTGGCCGGGTTGCTCGCGCGCGTCGGGGAGCGGATCGCCTCCGACGGCGAGGCGCGGGCCCGGATCGACGCCCTCGCCTTTGCCGTCCGCCCCGCCTGAACCGCCGCACCGCCGCACCGGCGCCCGACGCACCGCCGCACCGCCGCACCGGCGCCCGAGGCACGCGGCCCCGCACCGGAGAACCGGTGCGGGGCCGTGGCGCGCGACGTGCGGTCGCGCGGCATACCAGCGTGGGTCAGCGGTGGCCGGCGACCAGGTCGCCCGCCTCCTCGCGCAGGGGCGACACCTCGTCGGCCGACGCGTCGGCGGCGCCGGGGACGTCGACGGCCTCGCCGACGAGCGACTGCGCGGCGGCGGCGATGCGGTCACCGAGCTGCTGGTCCACGTTGCGCCAGTAGGTGTAGACCCGCTCGCGGACGTCCGGCTCGCAGGCGGGCATCATCCCGGCGACGGTCTGCACCAGACGCTCGCGCACCTCCTCGGAGTAGACCTCGCGCACGAGGGTGCCGGGCTGACCGAAGTCGTCGTCGTCCGGACGCAGCGTGTAGGCCTGCCGGACGAGCGCGCCGTCGGCCTCCCAGCCGTTCTCCGCCGGGCCCTCCCGGTCCGACCACGGGCGGCCGTAGGAGTTGGTCACGTAGGTCGGCTGGCTGCCCGAGTGCAGGTAGGCCATCGGCCCGTCGAACTGGTAGGCGTTGACCTGCACCTTGGGCTGGTTCACCGGCAGGTGGGTGAAGTTGGCGCCGATGCGGTGCCGCTGCGCGTCCGGGTAGGAGAACACGCGCGCCAGCAGCATCTTGTCGGGGGAGACCCCGGTGCCGGGCACCTGGTTGGAGGGGCTGAAGGCGACCTGCTCGATCTGGGCGAACCAGTTCTGCGGGTTGCGGTTCAGCGTCATGGTGCCGACCTTGTGCAAGGGGTAGTCGGCGTGCGGCCAGACCTTGGTCAGGTCGAACGGGTTGTACCGGTAGGACCCGGCCTCGTCGTAGGGCATGACCTGCACCGACAGCGTCCAGCTCGGGTGCTCGCCCCGCTCGATCGACTCGAAGAGGTCGCGGCGGTGGAAGTCGGCGTCCGTGCCGGCCAGCGCGGTGGCCTGCTCGTTGGTGAGGTTCTCCACGCCCTGGTTGCTGTGCCAGTGGTACTTGACGAAGAACCGCTCGCCCGCCGCGTTGACCCACATGTAGGTGTGCGAGCCGTAGCCGTTCATGTGGCGCCACGTCGTGGGCAGCCCGCGGTCACCCATGAGGTAGGTCACCTGGTGGGCCGACTCGGGGTTGTGGGTCCAGAAGTCCCACTGCATGTTGGGGGAGCGCAGGCCGCTGTCGGGCAGCCGCCGCTGCGAGCGGATGAAGTTGGGGAACTTCATGGGGTCGCGCACGAAGAAGATCGGCGTGTTGTTGCCGACGATGTCGAGGTTGCCCTCGTCGGTGTAGAGGCGCACCGCGAAGCCGCGGACGTCGCGCCAGGTGTCCGGCGAGCCCTGCTCGCCGGCGACGGTCGAGAAGCGGGTGAGCACCTCGGTCGAGGCGCCCTTGGTGAAGACCGCCGCCCTGGTCCACGCCGAGACGTCCTCGGTCGCCTCGAAGACGCCGAAGGCCCCCGAGCCCTTGGCGTGCGGCAGGCGCTCCGGCACCTTCTCGCGGTCGAAGTGGGCGAGGTTCTCGATGAGGGCGACGTCGTGCAGCAGCAGCGGGCCGTCGGGGCCGACCGAGAGGCTGTTGCGGTCGGAGTCGTTGGGGGCGCCGTTGCTCGTCGTCGAGCCGGTGGGCACGCTGCCTGCTCCTGAGTGCTCGGCGTTGACGTATCCGGGACGGGTGTCGTCGGACATACCTGTGCTCCTTTACTTCGGGGTGTGGTGGAGAGGGGTGGTCTGGGTGGGGGGGTGAGCCGCGCGGTCGGCGGCGCCGTGTGCGGCGCCGGCGTCCGCGCCCGCCTGGCAGCGGGGGCAGAGCCCCCAGTAGATGACCTCGGCCTCGTCGACCTGGAAGCCGAGGCCGGAGACCGGTCGGGGGTCCAGGCACGGGGCCGCGCCGGTGCCGCACGGGATGTCCACGAGCACCTGGCAGGCACGGCAGACCGCGTGGTGGTGGTTGTCCCCGCGCTCGAGCTCGAAGCGGGCCGAGGAGCTGCCGGGCTGGATCCGGCGGATCAGGCCGTTCTCCGCCAGGATGGTCAGGACGTCGTAGACGCCCTGGACGGAGATCGTCGTGGTGCCCTCGCGGGTGCGGCGCAGCACCTCGGCCACGTCGGCGTGCGGGTGCTCGCGGAGGGTCTCCAGCACGGCGAGCCGTGGTGCGGTGACCCGCAGGCCGGCCTCGTGCAGCAGCTGCGAGGAGGAGGGCATGCCCCATACGACCACGTTTACTTGAACGGTTCAAGTGCGTGGGGAGGGGGGCGCGTCTCTGCTACGATGGTTCATCGACCAGCCGGGCACCTGTGCCCGGCGTGCAAGAGGGGCCTCGCCCCCACCCGCGTCGACCCTCGGGTCGCCGGGTCCAGGTCCGCACCTCGGTCCGCCAGACCGAGGTGAGTGTATGACGTGGCCAGCCCACGGCATACCCCGTCCGGCGCTGCCGGGTCGGGAGGACCGTGACTGAGGCCTCTTGCGCACCTCGTGCCAGGAGGCCTTTCTGGTGCCCGGGGTCCACACGGAACGACGAAGGAGCACCAACATCGACGAGCCTCGCATCAATGACCGCATCCGGGTTCCGGAGGTGCGGTTGGTGGGCCCCAACGGCGAACAGGTCGGCATCGTGCGCGTCGAGGACGCGCTGCGGCTGGCGGCCGAGGCTGACCTCGACCTCGTCGAGGTGGCCCCGATGGCGCGTCCGCCGGTCGCCAAGCTCATGGACTACGGCAAGTACAAGTACGAAGCCGCCATGAAGGCCCGGGAGGCCCGGAAGAACCAGATCAACACGGTCATCAAGGAGATCAAGCTCCGCCCGAAGATCGACGCGCACGACTACGGCACCAAGAAGGGCCACGTCGAGCGCTTCCTCAAGGCGGGGGACAAGGTCAAGGTGACCATCATGTTCCGCGGTCGCGAGCAGTCGCGCCCCGAGCTCGGCTTCCGCCTGCTGCAGCGGCTGGCCGAGGACGTCGCCGAGCTGGGCTTCGTGGAGAGCGCCCCGCGCCAGGACGGCCGCAACATGGTCATGGTGATCGGGCCCTCCAAGAAGAAGACCGCCGTCCGGCTCGAGAAGCGTCGCGACGCCGAGCGGGCCGCCGCCGAGTCCCACGGCGACACCCTCGTCGAGGACGAGGGCACGACCGAGCTCGAGGGCACGACCGAGCTCGAGGCGGGCACGCCCGCCACCGAGGTCGAGGAGACCGCCGAGCAGCACTGAACCGGGGCCGCAGCCCCCTCGCGCAGCACACCCGACGCCCGTCGATGACGGGCGGAGAAACGACGAAGGAGATCGGCCCATGCCGAAGATGAAGACCCACAGCGGTGCCAAGAAGCGCTTCCGCGTCACCGGCACCGGCAAGGTGATGCACCAGCGCGCCCGCCACGTGCACAAGTTCCAGGAGCGCCGCGCCTCGCAGGCCCGCCGCCTGGTCCTGGACAAGACCGTCGCCGGCAGCGACGTCCGCAAGGTCAGGAAGATGCTCGGCCTCTGAGGCCGGACGTCTTCCCACACAGCAGCTTTCGACGCAGAACTAGTCAAGGAGAACTCACGTGGCACGCGTGAAGCGGGCGGTCAACGCCCACAAGAAGCGCCGGGTCGTCCTGGAGCGCGCCAGCGGTTACCGCGGGCAGCGCAGCCGGCTCTACCGCAAGGCGAAGGAGCAGGTCACCCACTCGCTCGTCTACAGCTACAACGACCGCAAGGCCCGCAAGGGTGACTTCCGTCGGCTGTGGATCCAGCGCATCAACGCCGGCGCCCGCGCCAACGGGATGACCTACAACCGGTTCATCCAGGGCCTGAAGATCGCCGGCATCGAGGTCGACCGCCGCATGCTGGCCGAGCTGGCCGTCCACGACGAGGCGGCCTTCGCCGCGCTGGTCGAGATGGCCCGGGCCAACGTCCCCGCCGAGGGCGAGACCCCCGCGGCCTGAGGTCGGACACCTCCTCCCGACGCCCCAGCGCATGACCGCCGTCGACACGTCCCTGCTGAGCAACCCGCGCAGCGACGGTGTCCGGCAGGTCGCCGCGCTGGGGCGTCGCGCTGCCCGCGACAGGCAGGGCCGCTTCCTGGTGGAGGGACCCCAGGCGGTCCGCGAGCTGCTCCGGTATGCCGCGCCCGCCGCCGACGCCCTCTACGTCACCGACGCCGCCGCCGCGCGGCATACCGACATCGGGCGGGCCGCGCGCGACGCGGGCCTGGAGCCGCGGCGGTGCACCGAGCAGGTCCTGGCCGCGATGGCCGACGCCGAGCACCCCCAGGGGGTGCTGGCCGTGGCACGCCGGGTGGACGTCCCGCTGGGGGAGGCGCTGGACGCGGTGGGGACGGACGGCTTCGCGGTGGTGCTGGCCCAGGTGCGTGACCCCGGCAACGCCGGCACGGTGCTGCGCGGGGCCGACGCCTTCGGGGCGTCGGCGGTGCTGGTGAGCGACGCGTCCGTGGACGTGTACAACCCGAAGGTGGTGCGGTCCACGGTGGGGTCGCTCTTCCACCTGCCGGTGACCGTGGGCGTGCCGGTCGAGGAGCTGCTGGCGGCCTGCCGGTCGCGCGGGGTCCGGCTCCTCGCGGCCGACGGTTCAGGGCGGACGATGCTGCCGCACGCCGACCTCGGTCGCCCGCACGCGTGGGTCATGGGCAACGAGGCGTGGGGGCTCGAGGAGTCCGTGCGCGCCCTCTGCGACGACGTCGTCGCCATCCCGATCCAGCGCGCGGAGTCGCTCAACCTCGCGATGGCCGCGACCGTCTGCCTGCACGCGTCGGCGTCGGCGCGGGCCTAGCCTCGCCGGGGGCAGTGCTCGGGGGAGGGTGTATGTGACATCCCCTGAGCGCCGCGGAGCGTCGAGTGCAGCGCTTGTTGCCATATTGCGGCCGACGAGTGGCGACAACCGGTGCACTGGTGCACGCTCCAGCGCCTGACCTGTGGACAACGTGGCGGGGGTCACCGTCGACGAGGGCACGCTGAGTGCCATGGCTGTGCAGCCGACCGGTGCGGCGAGACCACCGGACCGAGGTCCAGGGCTGATGCCGTTCACGCACCGGCAGGCCGGCGCCCTGGGCATCACCCGCCGTGAGCTGCAGTCGCGGGCCTACCGCAAGCTCCTGCGCGGCATCTACATCAGGGCCGAGGCGCCCGTGGGCCCCTACGAGGAGACCCGGGCCGCTCTGCTGGCGGCGAGCGACGGGGCGTTCGCCTCGCACCACACAGCCGCCCGGCTCTGGGGCGGGATCGTGCCCCACTCTGCCCGGGCGCACGTCAGCGTGCCGCGGGGGCGGCCACGCTCACCGCGCGAGGACCTGGCCGTCCACTCCTCCTCGCGGACCCCGACGAGCTTCCGCGGGCAGGCTGTGACCACCCCTCTCGACACGTTCCTGGACTGCGCGACGGCCCTGGACCTCCTCGATCTGGTGATCCTGGGGGACAGCCTGGTGAGGAAGCGCCGGATCACTCCGGCCGAGCTCCTGGAGGGGTGCGGACGGGCGACGGGGCGGGGAGCACGGCGCGCCAGGACCGCCGCAGCTCTCGTCCGGGAGGGTGTCGACTCGGCGATGGAGACGCGAGCACGCCTGCTCCGTGTGCTCTCGGGGCTGCCGGAGCTGGAGACGGACATCCGGTTCTACGACGAGCGGGGCCGGCTGCGTCGCCGGCTCGACGCCGGCGACCGGAAGACGCGCACCGCCGTCGAGTACGACGGTCGCCAGCACGTCGCCCGGGAGGAGCAGTGGGAGTCCGACATCGGTCGTCGCGAGGAGTTCGAGGACGAGACGTGGCGCATCGTCGTCCTCACGAGCAAGGACATCTACCGGACTCCCGGTGAGACCGTGGAACGGCTGCGCCGGATCCTGCGCGCGCGGGGGATGACGATCGGCCCGGCCAGGGACGACTGGAGACGGTACTTCCCGGGTCATCCGTGACGACCGCGCGGCCGCGACCGCACGAGTGCACCGGTCCTGCACGCGATCGCCGGGTGGGGCGGCAACGACCGGTGCACTGGTGTGAGGACAGGGCGCGGCGGGCGCTGGTCGGACGCGGGCTCGCCCGTGCCTAGACTTGCGCAGGTGTCAGGACCCAACACCAACTACGACCCCGTCGAGGTCGCCGCGCTCGCCCCGGCGGTGGTCGACACGGCTGTCACCGAGGCGCTCGCCGCCATCGCGGCAGCGTCCGACCTCGACGAGCTCAAGGCGGCGCGGCTGGCCCACGCGGGGGAGCGGTCGCCGCTGGCCCTGGCCAACCGCGAGATCGGCGCGCTGCCCCCCACCGCCAAGGCCGAGGCGGGCAAGCGCGTCGGCCAGGCCCGCGGCCGGGTCAACCAGGCCCTCGCCCTGCGCCAGACCGAGCTGGAGGCGGAGCGCGACGAGCGCATCCTCGTGGACGAGGCGATGGACCTCACGGCCGTCCCGGCGCGCCGCCCGCTCGGTCGCAGGCACGTCCTGACCGTGACCGCCGAGCGGATGGCCGACGCCATGGTGGGCATGGGCTGGGAGATCGCCGAGGGCCCGGGCGTGGAGGCGGAGTGGTTCAACTTCGACGCGCTCAACTTCGACAAGGACCACCCGGCACGCCAGATGCAGGACACCTTCTTCGTCGAGCCGGCGGACGCCGGCCTGGTGCTGCGCACCCACACCTCGCCCGTCCAGGCCCGGTCGCTGCTGGAGCGCGGGGTGCCGCTCTACGTCGCCGTGCCCGGCAAGACCTTCCGCACCGACGAGCTGGACGCCACCCACACCCCCGTCTTCCACCAGCTCGAGGGACTGGCGGTCGACGAGGGCCTCACGATGGCCCACCTCAAGGGAACCCTCGACCGGCTCGCCGAGGCGATGTTCGGACCCGGCATCGTCAGCCGTCTGCGTCCCGCGTTCTTCCCCTTCACCGAGCCCAGCGCCGAGATGGACTTCCGCTGCTTCGTCTGCCGCGGTGAGGACGCGGCGTGCCGCACCTGCGGCGGCACCGGCTGGATCGAGTGGGGTGGCTGCGGGATGGTCAACCACAACGTCCTGCGGGCCTGCGGGGTCGACCCGGACCGCTACCAGGGCTTCGCGTTCGGGATGGGCGTGGAGCGGACAGCCATGTTCCGCCACGGCATCACCGACATGCGGGAGATGATCGAGGGTGACGTGCGCTTCAACGCGCAGTTCGGGATGGAGATCTGATGCGGGTTCCGGTCGACTGGCTGGGCGACTACGTCGAGCTGCCGGACGGGGTGACCGGCGCGCAGATCGCCGCCGACCTCGTCGCCGTCGGGCTCGAGGAGGAGGGCCTGCACGGCGGTGACGTCACCGGACCCCTCGTCGTGGGCAGGGTCCTGGAGAAGCACCCCGAGCCCCAGAAGAACGGGAGGACGATCAACTGGTGCCAGGTGGACGTCGGGGCGGCCAACGGCACCGGCGAGCCGCAGGGCATCGTCTGCGGTGCCGACAACTTCGACGTCGGTGACCTCGTCGCCGTCATCCTGCCCGGCGGCGTGCTGCCGGGTGATTTCCGCATCTCGGCCCGGAAGACCTACGGCCACGTCTCCTCCGGCATGATCTGCTCGGCCCGCGAGCTGGGGCTGGGGGAGGACCACGACGGGATCATCGTGCTGCCCCGCCTCCTCGGCGAGGACCACGCGGCGCAGCTGGAGCCGGGTGAGGATCTCATCCCCGTCCTGGGCCTGGACCGTGAGGTCGTCGAGGTCAACGTCACCCCCGACCGCGGCTACTGCTTCAGCCTCCGCGGCATCGCCCGCGAGTACTCGCACTCGACGGGTGCGGCATACTCCGACCCCGCCCTCCTGCCGGTCGACCCTCCCACGGGGGGAGGGTATGCCGTGGAGCTGGCCGACCCGGGGATCGCGCTGCTCGACGGGGTGCCGGGCTGCGACCGGTACGTCGCCCGGGTGGTGCGCGGGATCGACCTGACCCGGGAGACCCCGGACTGGATGCAGCGCCGGCTCCTCGAGGCCGGCATGCGTCCGATCAGCCTGGCCGTCGACGTGACCAACTACGTCATGCTCGCGCTCGGCCAGCCGCTCCACGCCTTCGACCTCGCCACCCTGCAGGGGCCGGTCGTCGTGCGCCGCGCCCGGCCGGGCGAACGGCTGCGGACCCTCGACGACGTCGACCGCGCCCTGGACCCCGAGGACCTGGTCATCACCGACTCCGGAACCCGCGTGCTGGCGCTGGCGGGCGTCATGGGAGGCGAGGACGGCGAGGTCACCCCGGGGGTCACCACCGACGTGCTGGTGGAGTCGGCGCACTTCGACGCGCGGTCGGTCGCCCGGACCTCGCGGCGCCACCGGCTCACGAGCGAGGCGGCGAAACGTTTCGAACGCGGCGTCGACCCGGCCGTCACGGACGCCGCCGCGCAGCTCGCGGTCGACCTGCTCGTCGAGCTGGGTGGCGGCACCCCGGACCCGGCGGTCACCGACGTGGACCAGCGGGCGGCCAGGCGGGCCGTCGAGCTCGAGCTGACGATGCCCGCCCGCTACGTGGGCGTCGACTACGACCCCGGTCGGATCCGTGAGGTGCTGACGATGATCGGCTGCACCCTCGAGGAGGCCGGCGAGGGGTGGGTCTCCGTCACGCCGCCCAGCTGGCGTCCCGACCTCACCGACGCGCCGACGCTCGTCGAGGAGGTCGCGCGGGTCGACGGCTACGACAAGATCCCCTCGGAGGTGCCGCGCGTCGTCGGCGGTCGTGGTCTCACGCACGCCCAGCGCTCGCGCCGCGCGGTCGCGGGGGCGCTCGCGGGCCTGGGCCTGCACGAGGTGCTGACCTACCCCTTCGTCGGGCCGGACCGATTCGACGAGCTGGGTCTTCCCGCCGACGACGTGCGGCGCGACGCGCTGCGGCTGGCGAACCCGCTCTCCGACGAAGCCCCCCTCATGCGCACCGAGCTCCTGCAGACCCTGCCGGAGTCGCTGCGCCGCAACATCTCCCGTGGGATGCGCGACGTGGCCATCTTCGAGGTCGACACCGTCACCCGACCCTTGACGGGGCTGCGTGCGCCCGTGCCGGGGGTGGGCGCCCGTCCTGAGGACGAGACGCTCGACGCCATCAGGGCGGCGGTGCCGCACCAGCCCTGGCACGTCGCGATCGTCGCCGCCGGGCAGGCCGAGCGGTCCGGCTGGTGGGGGAGCGGGCGGCCGGTCGACGTGACGGACGTCGTGGCCTGGGCCCACGCGATCGCCGACACGCTCGGCGTCCGCGTCGACCGGCGGCCCTCCGACCGCGCCCCGTTCCACCCCGGTCGCTGCGTGGAGCTGACGCTGGCGGACGGGACGCTTGTCGGGTGGGCAGGTGAGCTGCACCCCCAGGTGGTGCAGCGCCTCGGACTACCCGCCCGCACCGGCGCCGCCGAGCTCGACCTCGACGTGCTGATCTCCGCCAGCGACCACCGCACCCAGGTCGCGCCGCTGTCCACGCACCCCATGGCCACCTCGGACGTGGCCCTCGTGGTCACCCGCGACGTGCGTTTCGGCGACGTCGAGGAGTCGTTGCGGGCCGGCGCCGGCGAGCTCCTCGAGAGCGTGGAGCTCTTCGACGTCTACGTCGGTGACCAGCTGGGCGCCGACCAGCAGTCCCTCGCGTTCCGGATGCACTTCCGGGCGCCGGACCGCACCCTGACCACGCAGGAGGTCAACGCCGCGCGGTCCGCGGCGGTGACCCGGGCGGCGCGGGCCCACGGGGCGGTGCAGCGGTGAGCGCGACGACCGACCGGCGACGCGTGGCCCTCGTCACGGGCGCCTCGCGCGGCATCGGCGCGCACCTCGTCCGCGCCCTCGTGGGAGCGGGGTGGCAGGTCGTGGGTCTCTCCCGCTCCGGCGAGGTCCCCGACGGCACGGAGGGTATGCCGTGCGACGTCACCGACGCGGAGGCGGTCGATCATGCCGTGGCCGAGGTGGTGTCACGGCACGGGCGCATCGACCTGCTCGTCAACAACGCCGGGCTCATCGAGCCCGAGCGCCCGCTGTGGGAGGCGGACGTGGACGAGTGGTGGCAGGTGCTCGTCACCAACGTCCGTGGCCCCTTCCTGCTCACCCGCGCCGTGGTGCCGCACATGATCGCCGCCGGCGGTGGGCGTGTCGTCAACCTCAACTCCGGAGCCGGGACCCGGGAGCGGCACGACCTCACCGCCTACTGCGCCTCCAAGTCCGCGCTGGCCCGCCTCACCGGGGGCACCGCACTGGCCGGCGCCGAGCACGGTGTGCGCGCCTTCGACCTCGCGCCGGGCGTGGTCGAGACGGACATGACCCACTCGATGGACATGCACTCCGGGCGCACGGAGTGGACCGCGCCCGAGGACGTCGCGGCACTGCTGGTCGCGATGGCGGAGGGTGAGCTGGACGGCTTCTCCGGACGGATGGTGCGTGCAGGGGCCGACGACCTCGACGAGCTGCGACGCCGATCCCAGGCGGGTCTCGGCGACGGTGACCGCATGCTGCGCCTGCGCCCCTGGGGGCCGGACGACCCGCTCGCCGGGTGAGGCGGGGGTGCACGGCTCACGTCTCACCTGGGAGGAGCTGCCCGCGGCGCTCCACGCGTGGGTCGCGCGGGTCCTCGGCGGCCCGGTCGTGCACGCCGCGTCCCAGCCGGGAGGCTTCTCGCCGGGCACGGCGGACCGCGTCGTCACGGTGCACGGGCGGCGGGCCTTCGTCAAGGCGGTGAGCCCGGCGCAGAACCCGGACACGCCGTCCCTCCACCGCCGCGAGGTCGGCGTGCTGCGGACGCTCGCGGACCTGGCCGTCGTCCCCCGCCTCCTCGACAGCTACGACGACGGGTGCTGGGTCGCCCTCGTCGTGGAGGACGTCGACGGTCGGCACCCGCACCTCCCGTGGACGGCCGAGGAGCTGCGGCGCACCCTCGAGACCCTGGCCGACCTGGGAAAGGTCCCCGCACCGCCCTCGTGGCCCGCGCTGGAGGAGGAGCTCGTCGCGGAGATGGGGTGCTGGGGACGGGTGCGCGACGACGGGATGTCGGGGCTCGACCCCTGGGTGGTCGACCGCCTGAGGACCCTGCACGACCTTGCCCTGCGCACGCTGCCCCGGCTCGCCGGCCGTGCGGTCGTGCACAGCGACATGCGTGCCGACAACCTGCTGGTCCAGCCGGACGGCCGGGTGCGCCCCGTCGACTGGCCGTGGGCCAGCCAGGGTGCTCCCTGGTTCGACGCCGTCTCCCTGCTCCTCGACGTCCGCTGGTCAGGCGGGCTCGACGTCCGCCCGCACCTGCCCGTCGTCCGGTCGCTGGGTGCGACCGACGAGGACATCCTCGGCCTGCTCGCTGGTCTGACCGGGTTCCTGACCCACGCGTCCGGCCGTCCCCCCGCGCCAGGTCTGCCGACCTTGCGGCGCTTCCAGGCCGAGCAGGCCGCAGCCGGGGTGGTGCTGCTGCGGGAGCTCTGGCCCGCCTGAGGGCACGACGCAAGGATCGCGCAAGGTGCCCCAGGCAACCTGTCACGAGGGGCTGCGGTCACCGGCCCCACGTCCGTGAGGGATGGAGCCGAGATGGACCACGACCCGACATCGCGCCGGATGCTCACGCTCGCGTCGCTGCTGGGGTTCGGGGGAGCGCTCTGGCTCGCCCTCGCCCACGCCGGGCTGCGCCCGGAGGGTGAGCGGGTGGGGGTTCTGCTGGTCGGGGTGTTCCTGGTTGGTGCGCTCAGCCTCCCCCCGCTGATCGTGGCCCTGAGCCTGGTCCGGCGGGCTCCTGCTGCGCGCAGCGCCCGGGAGCCGGCGCTCTGCGCCCTCCTCGGTACCGCCGTCGTCGCCTCCGCCCACGCTGCCTACGCCACCGTCGTGGGCGGGGCGGTGCCCGGGACCGTGACCCTGGTCGTCGCGACGCAGGACGCTCTCATGGTGCTCGGGCTGAGCCTGGTCATCTCGGTCCTCCACACGGCAGCCACCCGCCCGCGCGGACGGCAGGGTCGGCCAACCTCCGCCGCGAGTCGTCCGTCGGCCCGCCCGGGGCAGCGGGGGCCGGGACGGGTCAGGGGGGCGATGCCCCGGCCCGCCGCGGTCGCCGCCTCCGGGCTGGCGGTCCTGCTCGCGGCCACCGCCGCGCCCGTGTCCGCCGCGCCGGTGGTCACTGCGCTCCCGGCCGCCCCCGCGGGGACGGGGGTCTGCGGGGCGGCGACCCGGACCATCTCCTACGACGTCGAGGCCCTCCAGCTCGACCTGCCGCTGAACGGGTGGGGCGACCACGTGCCCGACGGGCTGATGTACGCGCTGTCCAACGAGGACGCCCTGGTCGGTGCCGACGACGTCCGGGCCGAGCCCGGACGCGCCACACCGCTCGTCCTGCGTGCACGGGTGGGGGACTGCGTGAGGGTCACCTTCTCCAACTCGATCTCCGACCTGCGCGTGGGGATGCACGTGGACGGCCTCGCCAAGGAGGTCACCGGGCCGGGGGCCAGCGACGGTGCCCGCATCGGCCGCAACGACGACTCGACGGTGGCGCCCGGGCAGCGGCGCACCTACACCTGGTTCGCCGGGCGGGCCGGTCAGTTCACCATCAACGACTACGGGTCGGGCACCAGCTTCGGGCCGGGCCCCTCGAAGGACACGACGAGCCGCGGGCTCTACGGCGCGTTCGTGGTGCTGCCCGCCGGCTACACGTGGCACGACGAGCGGACCGGGCAGGACCTGCTCACCCCCGACGGCCGGGGGATCGGCGCCCCCGTCTTCGCCGACGCACGAGGGCCCGCTGCCGGCGACGACTTCCGCGACCTCGCCCTCCTGTTCCTGGACCAGCCAGAGGGCGTGGTGGACCGGCAGGGCCGGACGCCGGTCTTCCCCCACACGGGCATCGAGGACCCGTCCTTCGGCTTCAACTACCGTGCGGAGCCGCTGCGCAACCGCCTCCGGGCCGTCATCGACCACCGGGACGGCAAGACGGTGACGCTGCCCAACGGCACGGTGATCCTGCCGGAGGACCGGTTCTGCGACGGCTGGACCACGGACCAGACCTCGACCGAGAACCTCGAGCGGCTGGCCAGGGACCGCGGCACCTCCAGCTGCCACGGCGAGGAGTCGCACCTGCAGTCGTGGCCCTTCGGTGACCCCGGCAAGATGACGACGGCCGTGGACGAGACGGACATCCTTGAGCTGAGCGCGGGCGGCGGGACCTTCACCCTGACCCTCGAGGACCCGACCATGATGCGTCCGCTCGGCGAGGACCTGACCACCCTCGACGAGGCCGCCCCCCAGTTCGCCGGCGCTCGCACCACCACCGAACCGCTGCCCTTCGACGCCGGTGCGGAGCAGATCCAGGCCGCCCTGACGGGCCTCAAGGTCCTGCCCTTGGCCGACCTCGCCCCGGGTGACGTCACCGTCACCGCCCTGGAGCCCGGTCGCTTCTCCATCGCCTTCGCCCAGCACTTCGCCGGGCGCGACGTCGAGCTGACCGTCGACGGGACCGGGTTGCTGCCCCTCCCGACGCCGGGGGACGACGCGACGACGACCGCGGGCGGTGAGGGCGGGTCCACCGGTGAGGCCGCAGGTGCCGTCGTCTCCGACACCGTGGAGGGCGCGACCAAGGGCCGCATCGAGGTCCTCAGCGACGCCCTCATCCCGCACGCCTACCGCGGTGACCCTGTCCGGGTGCGGCTGATCCACCCGGGCGTCAAGGAGACGCACCCGTTCCACCAGCACACCAACCGCTGGCGGCAGGAGTCGGAGGACCCCGACTCGACCCGCCTGGACGTCCAGTCCATCGGACCCGGTCAGGTGGCGGACCTCGTCTACGAGGGCGGCGCCGGTGAGGCGATCACCTCCGACCCGGCCAGGCCGGACCTGGGTGCGCGCTCGGCGGCGGAGTGGCTCACCCTGGGCCGTCCGGACATGGCCGCCCGGGCGATCACCACGGCGAGCAACGGCGACCAGATCTTCCACTGCCACCTCTACCCGCACTTCGCCCAGGGGTTCTGGGGCATGCTGCGCGTCTTCGACCGGCAGCGTCCGGCGGACCCCGGCCTCTGGCCGGAGGGCGTGCCGCGCACCTACCCGGACGGCACCCCCGTCGAGCCGCTCGTCCTCCTGCCGGACCTCGACCTCACCGCGACCCACCCGACGACCGGGGAACCGGTGCCCATGACACCGATGCCGGACGTCGCCCACCCCGGCTTCCCGCTGTTCGTCAAGGGCGAGTACGGCCAGCGCGCCTTCCGACCCCCGGGGTCGGTCGTGGCGGACGAGTTCGGCGACCCCGCGCTCAACTGGCGCCGCCCCGGGGACACGGTCCGTGGTTACGCGTCAGGGACGACGACCAACCTGGAGCGCGCCAACATGGTCACCACGGGCGAGGGCGGTGCTCGCGAGGCCGTGCCCGGGTCGTTCTTCATCGACCCCTGCCCCACGGGGGTCCCGGTGCGCCGGTACTACCCGGCGGCCGTCGACGCCAGGATCGTCTACAACGACGCGGGCTGGCACGACCCGGGAGGCAAGCTCTACGTGGAGGCCCCACCCTCCGACGCCGGGGACGCGCTGTCCGCCGTCGACGTCGCCGCGCAGATCCGCGAGCGCATCGAGGCGGGTGAGGTGGAGACCGAGCCCTACAACATGCGCGCCAACCTCGGTGAGTGCGTGATCATGCAGTCGACCAACGCCACGCACCTGGACAACGACAGGGGGGTCCCCGCGGACGTGCACGACGGGCAGCTCGGGGGCGGCGGTGAGCACGGGCTCACGGGCGGCAACGCGTTCCACGCCGCCAGCCTGATGAGCGAGCTGAGCACCCACGTGCACCTCGTCCGCTTCGACGAGCTCGCCACGGACGGTACGTCCGTGGGGTGGAACTACGTGCAGGCCCCGATGGTGGGCCAGACGTACTCCTACCGGTGGTTCGTCGACGTCCCGCTGCGCACGATCTACTTCCACGACCACCAGAACCCCAACACCCACCAGCAGCACGGGCTGTGGGCGGCGATGAACGTGGAGCCCGCGACCTCGGTGTGGCACAGCCCGACGACCGGGGCACCCGTGGCCCCCGCCTACTGCGACGGGCTGGGGCTGCCCTCCTCCGGCGAGCAGCCGGCCTGCTACGGGGTCGGGTCGGTCGCCGACATCAAGGTGCCCGGGTCCAAACCCGGCACCTGGTCGGCCAGCTTCCGTGAGTTCACCGTGAACTACTCCGACTTCGTGCCGCTCCTCGACGCGGCAGGCGTCCCGATCAACCCGCCCGGCGCCCCCGACGACTACGGCCGGGACCAGGGCGGGATGGCCATCAACTACCGCAACGAGCCCTTCCCCACCCGGATCAACTCGGGGACCAGCGGCGCCCAGGCCGAGCCCGCCCACGTGTTCAGCTCCGCCGTGCACGGCGACCCCTCGACGCCGGTCTTCCGCGCCTATCCCGGTGACCCGGTGATCTTCCGGTTCATGGGTGGTGCCCACGAGGAGGGCCACAACTTCACCCTGTCCGGGCACCGGTGGCTGCACGAGCCCGACGACCCCGACTCCAACCTCTACGACAGCCAGTTCGTGATGATCGCCGAGTTCTTCAACTTCGAGATCAGCGGGACGCAGGTCGTGCGGCGGGGCACCAGGAACGACGCCGTGGAGAAGGCCCGGGAGGCCACCTCGACGGAGTCCGGGAGCACGATGATCCTGCCGACCGGAGCCGGGGCCGCCGGTGACTACCTCTACTCGTCCCAACCGCTGAACGACCTCTGGCTGGGGATGTGGGGCATCTTCCGGGTGCAGTCCGCCCGCACCACCGACCTGCAACCGCTGCCCACCCGCACCGCCCTGCCCCTGGCCAAGGCCGGCTCGCAGTGGCCCGCGGTCAAGCCGGGTGCGGCGCTCACACCGCCGACGGACAACCCCAAGCCGTGCCCGACGACCGCGACCCAGCGCACCTACAACATCAGCCTGGTCAGGACCCGGATCGACTACAACGCCTACGGGGACCACGACCCGAACGGTGTCGCCTACGTCCTCGACCAGGAGCTCGACTCCGCCGGCCGGCCGAAGGCGGGGAGCAAGCTCAAGCCGTTGTTCATCCGCGCGGTGGAGGGCGAGTGTTTGAACCTGGTGCTCACGAACAGGCTCCCGCAGGCGGGGATCAGCCTGGGCGAGGGCGACCCGGTCAACCCCGTCGAGCGCATCGGTTCCCTCGGCACCTCTCACGTCACCAACCTCGTCGACGGTCGGCCCCGCACGGTCACCCCCGCGTGGCCCGCCGGCAACCGCGCCTCGATCCACCCGTCGGGCCTGGTGCGCTACTACGTGACGGCGGGTGACGGGTCCGCGGTCGGGTACAACTTCGACTCCACCGCGGCCCCCGGGCAGCGGTACACCTACAAGTACCTGGTCGACAGCAAGAACATCGGGGTGGCCAACCTCGGTGACTGGGGCAACCTGCGGACCACCCGGCACCACGGTGCCTGGGGAGCCGTGATCGTGGAGCCCAAGGGTGCGACGTTCCTCGAGCCGCAGAAGCTGGGGCCGCTCCCGCTCGGCGCGGGGGAGCAGGCGGTGATCCGCTACACCGACCCGAGCGGGACCGTGCGGGCGTACCGTGAGTTCGTCCTCGACATCCAGGACGGTCTCAACCTCTTCGACGCCCAGGGGCGCCCGATCGTCGACCAGATCGACGTGCCCGGGGGGCAGGGCGACCTGCAGGACATGGGCGAGGTGGGGATCAACTACCGCAGCGAACCCTTCGCCCGACGTCTCGCGGCCGGCGGCGCCCTCGCCGACGTGCTGAGCTCCACGGTCCACGGCGACCCGGCCACCCCTCTGCTGCGCGCCTATCCGGACGACCCGACGATCGTGCGCATCCTCAACAGCCAGGACCTGCCCCGGGTGCACACCTTCGGGATGAGCGGGCACAGCTGGAGGTACGAGCAGAACGACCCGACCAGCACCGTCGTGACCAGCCAGGGCGGGCTCAACACGGGGCGGACGTTCAACGCCGGCATCTGCGCCGGGTCGGTGACACCCCTGCAGAACACCCAGGGTGCGGCACGGTGCGCCCAGGACGCCGTGCCGGGAGACTTCCTGTACAACGACCGCAACTTCTTCCACATGTTCGACGGTGGTGCCTGGGGTCTGCTCCGGGTCCACGGCACCGCACAGGCGGACCTGGCGCCGCTGTCGGCCGCCCTGGCCCCACCCAGGAAGAAGTAGGCTCGCGCCGTGAGCAGACCGGCCACCGCGCCTGCCGCCCGGGGGGACGTCCTCCCGGGGACACGCCGGCCGCGCACCGGGAGTGTGCTCATGGTGGCGGTCGTGGCCCTGTCCCTCGTCGGTCTGGTGGTGGCCGCGGTCTTCGTCGCCGGGGTGCGCGCACGCCCTGTCGTCGTGGGGATCGGCAGCCCGGTCGGCACGTCCGGGGGCTCCGTGGTGGTCACCCGCGTGGGGACTACCTTCGTCCCCACCACCCAGGGACCCCCCACCGCGGCGCGGATGGCCGGGACGGAGGGTCTGGACCAGCTGCAGGTCTGGGTGGAGCTGACCGCGACAGCCCGGGGCGGCCTGGAGTACTCCGAGGGCGACTTCCGCCTCGTCACCGCAGCGGGGGAGGCCCGGACCCCGGACGGGTCGACCCTCGGCGACGGGCTGCTGCCACGGGGCGGGTCGGTCTCGGGCCAGGTCTGGTTCGACGACGTGCCGGGGGTGTCCGACGGCTGGGTGGAGTACGACGACCCGGACGGGCGCGCGGTGCGGGTCGCCCTGACCCCGGAGGAGGTCGTGCCGGTCCCCGCCGAGGAGGACGGCGGCACGCACCACGGCTGACACGCACGACGTCCCCCACGAGGGGGCCGCGTTCACGCATAGTCATGCATCCTCTTGTATAGTCACGCGGGTGACCAGCATCCCGATGACGCGTGCCGCACGGCACCAGCGCATCGCCGACCTGCTGGAGCGGCACGCCGTCGGTTCGCAGGGCCAGCTGCTCGACCTGCTCGGCGAGGACGGCATCACCGTCACCCAGGCGACGCTCTCGCGGGACCTGGTCGACCTCGGTGCGGTCAAGGTCCGGCGCGGGCGCCAGCTCGTGTATGCCGTGCCCGCCGAGGGAGGTGACACCACCCCTCGACCCGCGCAGGACAGCGTGGAGGTGTCCGCGCGCCTGCACCGGCTCGTCCAGGAGCTGCTCGTGAGCGCGCGGGCCGTCGGCAACCAGGTCGTCCTGCGCACCCCGCCGGGGGCGGCCCAGTTCCTCGCGGCCGCGATCGACCGCAGCGACCCTCCGGACATCCTGGGCACCATCGCCGGCGACGACACGATCCTGGTCATCACCACGGAGCCCGGCGGCGGGCCCGCCACCGCGCACCGGCTGCTCGCGCTCGCCGACGACTCCGACGCGGAGCGGGACCTGAGCTGACCCGTCACGGGGGGTGCGAGGATGACCCCATGACTGTGAGCCTCTGGGGAGGCCGCTTCACCGGCGGTCCCAGCGACGCCCTGGCGGCGCTGAGCAAGAGCACCCACTTCGACTGGCGTCTGGCTCCCTACGACCTCGCGGGGTCCCGGGCGCACGCGCGGGTGCTGCACAAGGCGGGCCTGCTCTCCGACGAGCACCTCGACGCGATGCTGACCGGGTTGCGTGCCCTGGGCGCGGACGTGGGCTCGGGTGCCTTCGGGCCCGCACCGGACGACGAGGACGTCCACACCGCGCTCGAGCGAGGACTGATGGAGCGGGTGGGGCCGGAGGTGGGGGGCCGGCTGCGGGCCGGCCGGTCGCGCAACGACCAGGTCGCGGCCCAGTTCCGGATGTACCTCCGCGACCAGGCCCGGCTGCTGGGCGCCAAGGTCCTCGACGTGGTGCAGGCCCTCGTCGACCAGGCCGCCCGGCACCCCGAGGTGGCCATGCCGGGGCGCACCCACCTGCAGCACGCCCAGCCGGTGCTGCTGGCCCACCACCTGCAGGCGCACGCGTGGGCGCTGCTCCGTGACGTCGAGCGCCTCGTCGACTGGGACGTGCGCGCCGCCGTCTCCCCGTACGGCTCGGGCGCCCTGGCCGGGTCCTCCCTCGGCCTGGACCCGGAGGCGGTCGCCCACGACCTGGGTATGCCGCGCGCCGTCGAGAACTCCATCGACGGGACGGCGTCCCGCGACTTCGCCGCCGAGTTCAGCTTCGTCATGGCGATGTCGGGCGTGCACCTGTCCCGGATCGCCGAGGAGGTCATCCTGTGGTCGACCGCCGAGTTCGGGTTCGTGCGCCTCGACGACGCCTTCTCGACGGGCTCCAGCATCATGCCGCAGAAGAAGAACCCGGACGTCGCCGAGCTGGCCAGGGGCAAGGCCGGTCGCCTCATCGGTGACCTCGCCGGCCTGCTCGCGAGCCTCAAGGGACTTCCGCTGGCCTACAACCGCGACCTCCAGGAGGACAAGGAGCCGGTCTTCGACGCGGTCGACACGCTGGAGGTGCTGCTCCCCGCCGTGTCCGGGATGGTGGCGACCCTGACCTTCGTGCCGGAGCGGATGGAGGAGCTCGCCCCCCAGGGCTTCTCGCTGGCCACCGACGTCGCCGAGTGGCTGGTCCGTCAGGGGGTGGCCTTCCGCGTCGCGCACGAGGTCGCGGGGGAGTGCGTCCGGGTGTGCGAGGAGCGGGGGATCGGCCTGGAGGACCTCTCGGATTCGGACCTCGCCGCGATCAGCGACCACCTCTCGCCGTCGGTCCGGGGCGTCCTCACCGTGCACGGCTCCCTCGCCTCCCGCTCGGCCCACGGCGGCACCGCGCCCGTGCGGGTGCACGAGCAGCGGGCCCACCTGATCAAGCAGGTCGCCCGGCTCCGGCACTGGGTCACGGAGATGCCGACCGTGCGTGACTGAGGTCGCGGTGCGCGCCGCGGACCGGGCGTTCTTCTCCCGACCCGTCCTCGAGGTCGCCCCGGAGCTGCTGGGGGCGCTGATCAGCGTCGGGGGTGTCACCGTGCGGCTGACGGAGGTGGAGGCGTATGCCGGCACGCGCGACCCCGGGTCGCACGCCTTCCGCGGGCCGACGCCCCGCACGGCGGTGATGTTCGGACCGGCGGGCCACCTCTACGTCTACTTCTCCTACGGCATGCACTGGTGCGCCAACCTGGTCTGCGGCCCGGAGGGCGAGGCCGGAGCGGTGCTGATGAGGGCGGGGGAGGTGGTGCACGGGGAGGACCGGGCCCGGGAGCGGAGGGACGCCGGCCGGGCCCGCCCCCTGCCCGTGCGGGACCTGGCCCGGGGCCCGGCCCGCCTGACCGCCAGCCTCGGGCTGACCGGGGCGCTGGACGGCGTCGACCTGCTCCGCACCGACGGTCCTGTCCGGGTGGATGTGCCCCGGAAACCCGCGACGGGTGTGGCGACCGGGCCCCGGGTGGGGGTCTCGGGTCCCGGCGGCGACGGCACGACCTATCCCTGGCGCTTCTGGCTGCCGGGGGAGCCGACCGTCTCCCCCTACCGCGCGGCGGTGGCGCGGCGCCGCGCCACGACGGCGTGGACGAGACCGGGCGAGCCGTAGGCTAGAGCCGGCCAGTCGCCATACCCCGAGCACAGGAAGAGATCCCTGGACGTGAGCACCGGACCGACCATCCTCGACGAGCTGGAGTGGCGAGGACTGCTCGCGCAGACCACCGACGACGCGGCCCTGCGCGACCACTTCGCGTCGGGCCCCGTGACCGTCTACTGCGGGTTCGACCCGACGGCCCCGAGCCTGCACTTCGGCAACCTCGTGCAGCTCGTGGTGCTGCGCCGCATGCAGCGTGCGGGTCACCGTGTGATCGTGCTCGTCGGAGGGTCCACCGGCCAGATCGGTGACCCGAAGCCGACCGCGGAGCGGGTGCTGAAGACCAAGGACCAGACGGCCGCGAACGTCGCGAGGATCAAGAGCCTCGTCACGCCGTTCCTCGACTTCGCCGGTGACAACGCGGCCATCCTCGTCGACAACCTGGACTGGACGGCCCCGTTGTCCGCGTTGGACTTCCTGCGCGACGTCGGGCAGCACTTCCGGGTGAACCAGATGATCCGCAAGGAGTCGGTGGCGGCCCGGCTCAACAGCGAGATCGGCATCTCCTACACCGAGTTCAGCTACCAGATCCTCCAGGCGATGGACTTCCTGCACCTGTTCCGCACCCTGGGGTGCACCGTCCAGACCGGTGGGCAGGACCAGTGGGGCAACCTGACCGCCGGGGTCGACCTCATCCACCGGGTCGAGGGGCGGTCGGCGCACGTCATCACCACCCCCCTGCTGACGGACGAGCACGGCAACAAGTTCGGCAAGTCGGAGGGCAACGCGGTCTGGCTGTCCTCGGACATGACCAGCCCCTACGCCTTCTACCAGTACTGGATCAACATCGCCGACTCCCAGGTGGGCCGCCTGCTCAGGGTCTTCACGGACCGGACGGCGGAGGAGATCGAGGCGCTGGAGAGGGCTACCGCGGAGACTCCCCACCTCCGCGCGGCCCAGCGGGTGCTCGCCGCCGACGTGACGACGCTCGTGCACGGGCCGACGGCCACCGAGCAGGTCGAGCACGCCAGCAGGGTCCTCTTCGGCAAGGGCGACCCGGCCGCCCTCGACGCCGGCACGCTGCGTGACGCCACGGCCGAGCTGGCCGGCGGGACGGTGGACCCGGGGAGCACGGTGGTCGACGCCCTGGTCGCGACCGGTCTGGCGGACAGCCGGGGCGCTGCCCGGCGCCTGATCGGCGAGGGAGGCGTGAGCGTCAACAACGTCAAGGTCACCGACGTGGAGCACGTGCTGGGGGCCGGGGACTTCCTGCACGACGAGGTCGCCCTCGTCCGGCGCGGGCGCAAGCACCTCGCGGCCGCGCGCAAGGCCTCCTGACCAGCAGATTTGTGTTTCGGCGGCACCGTGACCTAGTGTTTCACCTCGCCGCTCCGACAGGGAGGCACGGACACCGAGAGGTGGCCGGTCCCGGGCGCGGATCACCTTCGGACAGGAACGCTTCTTCAGCGGGCCGCGGATTTGACTCCGGAAAGTCGCGAAGGTTAATCTAGACGAGGTTGCCCCGCAGAATGCAGAGCCACGAGCTCCCGCTTCTGAGGTGTGCGTCCGATCCTTGAGAACTCAACAGCGTGTCAGATATTGATGCCAATGTATTGTTTTGTTGTGCCAC